>FMTU01000090.1 GCA_900100475.1 Sphingobium faniae
GCTCAGCAATATGGTTGACCTGGAAGCGACAACCATGGCGCTCATCCACACTTTTTGGGCGACCACCGCAATCCTTATCTTTGCCGCGTGTCTTATCTGGCTTGCCCCGCGGCCCGCGAAGACTGGCGGGATGCCGATCGGGCATTGACGCGCCGCCATTCATGAGCGCTGGTTCATCCAAGCAGCATTCGCCCCGCCTCAGGCGGGGCGGGAGAGGTAGAGGAGGCGTGTAGCGGGTGACGGGCTGAAGGAGCGGAAGAGAGTTTCCCTCCGCCCGCCATGGAGACCCGCCATGTCCCGATCCCACCCTGCGACGCCGCGAGCCGACGTCTATTCGCGCATCACCACCGAGATTGTCTCTGCCATCGAAGCCGGTGCCGGCGACTGGCGCATGCCTTGGCACCATGATGGCGCTGCCACGACGAGGCCGCAGAACGTCACCTCCCGCCGTCGCTATCGCGGTGTCAATGTGCTGGCGCTCTGGATTGCCGCTGAAGCCAGCAGCTATTCCAGTGGTCTTTGGGGGACCTATCGCCAGTGGGCAGCTCTTGGCGGACAGGTCCGCAAGGGTGAGCGCGGAACCACCGTCGTGTTCTGGAAGCAGGCCGCATCGCGCGCCGATGACGATCATGACGACGGCGAAGCCGGCCCCGGCCGCATGTTCGCCCGGGCCTTCACCGTGTTCAACCTCGCACAGGTCGAGGGCTATGAGCCCGCTCCTGTCGCGGTATTGCCCGAGAGCGAGCGGTTCGAACATGCCGAGGCATTCGTCGCGGCTCTGAAGATTCCGATCACCGAAGGCGCCTACGATGCGCACTACCGGATCGATCTTGATCACATCTTCATGCCGATCTTTGCCTCGTTTCGGGATCCATCGGCGCAGATGGGCACCCTTCTGCACGAAGCCGGCCACGCTACGGGCGCAAAGCACAGGCTCGACCGCAATTTTGCCGAGAGGTTCAAGCGCGACAGTCTGGCGATCGAGGAGATCTGCGCCGAACTGACAGCTTCGTTCGTGCTCGCCGACCTCGGGATCGCCCACCATCCGCGCGCCGATCATGCCGCATACGTGGCATCGTGGTTGCGCGTGCTGAAGGACGACCCTCGCGCCATCTTCACCGCCGCCAGCAAGGCACAGGCCGCAGCCGACTGGATGCACGCCCAGCAACCCCAGCCCGAGGAGCTGGCGGCATGACGCGCGTCCGGAAAATTGGCGTCGGAAGTCAGATTGGGGCTGGACTGTCAGGATATGT
>FMTU01000089.1 GCA_900100475.1 Sphingobium faniae
CATGATTATGCTCAATAAGCATTTCGCCAATGCTGCCTAATCCCCCAACTGGGTGACGCCGCGCGGCCGTGCCCCATGTTTGCAACAGAGCCTTGCGGAAGATGAGATCCTTGGTCGCTTCCAAAAAGGGCTTTTCCCAGTCGTGGTTGAACCGGTCGTAGCGCGCGGCCATAGGATAAAGCCCGAAATTCATCGAACCCATGTTCAGCGAGCACAGTTCGGGCGAAGCGCGCTCCGCTCCCGCCAGCCGCTCATCCAGAGTCATGCTGGTACTCCCGCCCGTGGTGATGTTCACGATCGCCTTCGTCGACTGCTTAATACGGGGCAGGAACTGCATATACACATCGGGATCGAGTGTCGGGCGTCCGTCCTTCGGATCACGAGCGTGGAGATGCAGCACAGCCGCTCCCGCCTCTGCCGCGGCGATGGCCTGTTCGGCGATTTGGGCGGGAGTGATCGGCAGATAGGGGCTCATCGTCGGCGTATGAGCCGATCCGGTGACCGCACAGCTGATTATCACTTTATCCATATGTTCTCCCCACGCCGTTGACGTGTCTTTTCAGTATAAGTTCAAAGGATGGTGGCGGTCGCACCGGCATAATGCGTGACAGACCGGCTAAGCACCGTCATCTGGGCCACCTTTCGACCAGTCTCCCGAAATTCTTCGCTCGCCAGTCTGGCATCCAGAGCAGACTGATCCCGCCACAGTTCAACGACGTGGAAAAGGCCAGGATTCTCCAGATCGATGGAGAAACTGTAGTGGATATTCCCGTCGATCTGCCGTGCGGCGCGGGCGGTCGCCACAGCGGCCGCCTGAAAGTCAACGATGTCCTTTTCGGCAATTTCGTACCGCCCGATGACTAATATCTGATGACCCGACATTTTGATCCTCTCTAGTGTTGCGTCTCAGGGATGGTGACGCGCAGGCCATCCAGCGACTGGTCGATCTCGATCTGGCAACTGAGGCGAGTGGCTGGGGCCGGATCCTCGCAATATTCCAGCATGGTCTGTTCGTCCGCGCTGGCTGGAGAAAGGCGCCCCTGCCATTCCGGGGGAATGCCCACCCGGCACGTCGCGCAGGTGAGGCCGCCCCCGCACTCGGCCTCGATCCCCGGAACACCATGCGCTTGGGCCGCGCGCATTACCGTATCGCCGATCTCGGCATTGACCGTAAATTCACGTCCGTCCGACGTGATATATGTGATTGTAACCATCTATCTTTGGCCGTTTCTTGATCAAATGAGAGTGTTAATGCCCGAGCCAGGCAAAGCGGCGTGGTCGATGTAGA
>FMTU01000086.1 GCA_900100475.1 Sphingobium faniae
GTCCCTGGCGTCGCTGGCGACCGACCCGCTGATCCTGTATCCCAATGCACCGCGGCCCAGCTATGCCGATCAGGTCGTCGGCCATTTCCGCGACCTTGGCGTGACCCCGGTGATCGCGCACGAGGTCAGCGAGTTGCAGATCGCGATCGGGCTGGTCGCGGCTGGGGAGGGGGTCTGCATCGTCCCGGCCTCGGTTCGCCGGTCGCGGGTCGACGGCGTCCGCTATCGCCCGCTGGTCGAACCGGTCGCATCGCCGATCATCATGAGCTTTCGCAAGGATGACCGCTCGCCCGAACTGGTCGCCATGGCGGCGGTGATCCGCGAGCGGTACGGCGCCTGGGATTATCCCATCCCCGACGCGATCCTGCGGATGACCGGGGGTGGCGAAGAGGCGTGATCCGGCCAACCTTTTGGGTATGGCCATCATATGGAATTGGTGTTGGACGCATGATGCACCTCCCGACATTCTGCCCCCACGAAAGCGAAATCGCTTCGGGACAAGTCGCACGACAGATAGCGACGGCAGATGGAGAGGAAGCGGAAAATGGCTTCAATACCATATGGATATACGCGAGCCTTGCGAAAGGGCGGGGTGCGGCCTTATATCGGCGGCGGCCTGAACTGGACGATCATCTTCAAGACCGAAGACGGCGTGCTGAAGGATTTCCGCACCAGCAATACCGTCGGTCCTGCGATCACGGGCGGCATCGATGTGCCGCTCAACGAGCGGATCGGTGTGTTCGGCGCGGCCAGCAAGGTCTGGACCAGCACCAACGCCCGCTTCCGGCTCGGCACGCCGAACGGCTTCGTGCCGGGTACGGCGCGCGTCCAGCTCAATCCCCTCATCGCGCAGGTCGGCCTGCAATATCGCTTCTGATCCCCCCGGCTCGAACAGGAAGACATGTCATGACCGTCACCGATATCATCCTGATCCACGGCGCCTTGAACCGCGGCGCCTGCTATGACGCGGTCGTCCCGCTTCTCGAAGCGCGCGGCTACCGCGTCCATGCGCCCGACCTGACCGGCCATACGCCCGGCGATGGCGGCCATTTGTCGGTCGTCGACATGGAGCATTATACCCGCCCAGTCGCTGACATCCTGGCACGGGCCGAGGGGCAGTCGATCCTTCTGGGGCACAGCTTGGGCGGTGCATCCATCTCGTGGCTGGCGCAGCACCATCCCGACAAGGTGGCCGGGCTGATCTACCTGACCGCGGTCCTCACCGCGCCCGGTGTAACGCCGGAAACCTTCGTCCTGCCCGGCGAGCCCAACCGGGGCACGCCGCACGCGCTGGACCTGATCCAGCCGGTCGACGAGGGACGTGGGCTACAGGCGGATTTCTCGCGACTGGAACGGCTCCGCGAAGTTTTCATGGGCGATTATCCCGGCGAGGGAATGCCGCCTGCCGAACATTTCATCCAGACCCAGTCGACCGTGCCCTTTGGCACGCCCAATCCGATGGAGGGGCGCGCGCTGGAAATCCCACGCCTCTATATCGAGGCGCTGGACG
>FMTU01000080.1 GCA_900100475.1 Sphingobium faniae
CGGCGCAGGACTATTTCGCCAGCCTCGCAGAACTCGAAGCCGCATGGGAGGCCCGCGATCGGCCGTGATCCGCGCCGGATATTGGGAAATGACGATGGGAGGGAGTCCTGATGATGGAATGGTTCCGCCAGCTCGGCCGCGCGATCCGTAACCTTGCGCGCATCGCGCGGACCAACCCGATATGGGCGATCACCGCCCTTGTGGTCAGCCCGGTCGCCCTCATCCGCCATCTGTTCGGCGTCCTGGTGCTGTTCCTCATCACCGCCCTGGTGCTGGGGCTTGGGGTGCCGCTCATCCTCGGCAAGCTGCTCGGCCTGCCCCGCGATTCCAATATCTACCAGATCGTGATGATGCTGACGGGCCTGGTCATCTTCCTCGTCACGCTGCGCGCCCTCTTCCAACCGCTGATCCTGCGTTATGGCGGTCCTGCCGGCGACGACACGCACGGCTCGGCCCGTTTCGCCACCGATCGCGAGACAAAGCCCCTCGCCCAAAATGGCGACGGCCTGCTGATCGGTCGTGATCGCAAGTCGGGCAAGCTGCTGCGCTACGCCGGCCCCTCCCATCTGCTGACGATCGCGCCGACGCGCACCGGCAAGGGCGTGGGGACCATCATTCCCAATCTGCTCGACTATCCCGGTTCGGTCATCTGCATCGACCCCAAGGGCGAGAACGCCCGCATCACCGCCCGCCATCGCGCCAGGTTCGGCCCGGTCCATGTCCTCGATCCCTTCGGGGTGACGGGCATCGCCTCGGCCGCGTTCAACCCGCTCGATCGCCTCGACCCTGCCGGCCTCGATCTCGCCGACGACGCGATGACTCTGGCCGATGCGCTGGTCTATGACGCTCCCGGCGAAGCCGGCGAGGCGCATTGGAACGAGGAAGCCAAGGCGCTGATCGCCGGCATCCTCCTGTGGGTGGCCTGTGACCCGCAAGCGCAAGGCCAGGATCGCACGCTGGAAGCCCTGCGCGACTGCCTCACCTTCGCCCCTGATAATTTCCAGCGGATGCTGCGGGAAATGTCGCGCAGCACGCAGGCGCGGGGCCTGATCGCGCGTGCCGCCAACCGCCACCTGGGCAAGTCCGACCGCGAGGCAGCCGGCGTGCTGTCGGCCGCGCAGCGCCATACCCATTTTCTCGATTCCCCGCGCATGTCGGCCGTGCTGGGCCGCTCGGATTTCACCTTCGCCGATGTGAAGGCGCAGCCCACAACCGTTTATCTGGTGCTGCCGCCCGATCGGCTCGCCACCTATGCCCGCTGGCTGCGCCTGATGCTGGCGCAAGGGCTGACCGATCTGGCGCGCGCACCCGCCTCCCCTGCCCGCCCCGTCCTGTTCCTGCTCGATGAATTTGCCGCGCTCGGCCGCCTCGAACCTGTCGAGCGCGCTATGGGCCTGATGGCCGGTTACGGCATCCAGCTCTGGCCGATCTTGCAGGACGTTCACCAGCTCCGCGCGCTCTACGAGCGCCGCGCCGGCACCTTCCTGTCCAACGCCGGCGTCTTGCAGATATTCGGGGTCAACGATCACGACAGCGCCAAGCTCGTCTCCGATCTGCTCGGCCAGGAGACGGTCGTGTTCGAGACCATGAGCCGCGCGATCGACGCGGAGGAAACCGGCATATCGTTCGGGTCGCAGCATGTCGCGCGGCCCCTACTCACGCCCGATGAGGTCCGCACCATGCCGGCCAATCTGGCCCAGTCGGCCCGAAGCTGCGATTTTGGCCAGGTTGAAGAACG
>FMTU01000081.1 GCA_900100475.1 Sphingobium faniae
CGCCTTCGATAGCTATCTTCTGCCGTCCGCCACCTTTGACGCGATGCGCGCGCGGGGACCGCTGCCGCTGGCGATCGATACCGATTTCGAAAACTTCATCGCTGGGCGCCGCGCCAGCCTCGACACCGCGATCGAGCGGGTGACGATCCTCGCCCGGCAGGGAGAGCTGCCCCAGGTGCGCCTTGACGGCAACGGCCTTGTCATATCGCCGCTCAAGGCAATCACGCCGTCCGACGCAGCAGATATGCGCCGCGTAGCCTATGATCGGCTGCCGCGCGTGAAGATTACCGACCTTCTTTTGGAGGTCGATAGTTGGACCGGCTTTTCCGAGTGCTTCACCCATCGCCGCTCCTGTCGGGTGGCGGATGACCGCAACGCGCTCCTGACCGTGATCCTGGCCGACGGCATCAATCTCGGCCTGACGCGCATGGCCGAGACCTGTCAGGGCGCGACCTTGCGTCAGCTCGCCCATCTCCACGACTGGCATATCAGCGAAGCCGCCTATGGCGAGGCGCTGGGGCGGTTGATCGATGTTCACCGCACTGTGCCGCTGTCCGCGCTGTGGGGCGACGGCACTACCTCTTCGAGCGACGGCCAGCTCTTTCATGCCGGCGGGCGCGGCGCCGCGATCGGCGACATCAACGCGCGCAACGGCAACGAGCCGGGTGTCAGCTTCTACACCCATGTGTCGGACCAATATGATCCGTTTGCGAGCCGGGTGATCGCGGCGACCGCCGGCGAGGCCCCCTATGTTCTCGACGGGCTGCTCTACCATGCCACTGGCCTGTCGATCGAAGAGCACTACACCGATACCGGTGGCGCATCCGATCATGTGTTCGGCCTGATGCCCTTCTTCGGCTACCGCTTCGCGCCGCGCCTGCGAGACCTGAAGGACCGCCGCCTGCATCTGCTGCCGGGCCAGGAAGCGGGGCCACTGTTGGCCGGCATGACCGGCGATCCGGTCGCCATCGGGCATGTCGCCGCCCATTGGGACGAACTACTGCGCCTCACCACCTCTGTCCGCAGCGGCACCACCACCGCATCGGCGATGCTCCGCAGATTGTCCGCTTACCCACGCCAGAACGGGCTGGCGCTGGCCTTGCGCGAGGTCGGGCGGATCGAACGCTCGATCTTCATGCTCGACTGGCTGCGCGATCTCGACCTGCGCCGACGCACCCAGGCTGGTCTCAACAAGGGAGAAGCCCGCAACGCGCTCGCTCGCGCGCTCTTCTTCAACCAGCTCGGCGAGCTGCGCGACCGGCGGTTCGAGAACCAGACCTATCGCGCCTCCGGCCTCAACCTGCTCGTCGCCGCCATCATCCTGTGGAACACTCGTTATCTCGAACAGGCGGTCGGGGCGCTGTCGATCCCCGAAGACGTTGCGCGCCATATCGCCCCGCTGGGATGGGAGCATATCTCGCTCACCGGTGACTATCGTTGGAATGTCGAAAGCCGCCCCGATCCCGGCCAGCTCCGCCCGTTGCGCACGCCTTCATCGCTCTTGGCCGCATGATGTCATTCACCCGCGTTCGCCAAAGGTTCTCTCCTAGCGTACGTAAAATGCACTTTCGTGTAGTCAGCCCCACTTGGGGAATGTATGCTCAAGGACTGATGCGCCACCACCAACGGGAGACGGACAATGCAGGAAGCGCCCGGCACGCACATGATCGACACCAA
>FMTU01000079.1 GCA_900100475.1 Sphingobium faniae
CATCCAGAGCCGATCGCAGCCCCGCGGTATCTATGGCGTTGACGTCACCGACGAGATCATCGCCAATTGCGGACTGGAGATCGTGTTCACGCCCAAGGAGTTGAAGGTCGCCAACGAACTCTCCGAGCGGCTTGGCTATTTCACGATGAACGTCAAATCGAAGAGCCGCACGATTCATGGCCTGCTCGCCAATCGCAGCATATCAGAATCAGACCAGCGCCGTGCGCTGATGATGCCGCAGGAACTGATGCAGATGCCCAAGGGCGAGCTTCTGCTGATGCGCGGCGGCATTCCGCCGGTTCGAGGTCGCAAGATCGAGTATTTTCGCTCGAAGCGCTTCACGAGCCGGATCAGTGACCCACCCAAGGTCGCGCCCCGTCCGATCGCGATCAACGCCATGTCGTCGGCCACCAAATTGGCAGGCGAGGCGAGCAGCAGTGATCCTTTGGCACAGGCCCTTAGCGCGAGGAAGGCCGCCTTGTTGCACGACGGTCAAGCGACCGCGCCGGCAGAGCGGGCGGACCCTGTCATGCGCACCCTCACCGGTGACGAGTTGTCGGGCTTTGCCGAAATCACCGATGACATGTTGGTGCTGGGCGACATGGTGGATCTACCACCGCCCGGTGACGAACAGGCCGCTATCGCCTTTGTCACGGCGATGACGGCCCGGGCCGTTCTCGAGCCCGTTGGCGCCGGCGACCCATCTCCAGAATTTGTGACCAAGAGGCATGACCATGGCAGAGAATGATTCCAAGCAACCCGGTACGGCGCGGACTAGTGCCAACAGCGTTGGCCTTGACGACGCAAAACAGCGCAAGGCTCAGCTGCCGGGGGCGGCTGCGCCCGAAAAGTCCTCGCCCGGGGGACCAAAGAATGGTCCTACCGAAGCACCTGGTCATATCGGTGCGTCACGAAGTGCGCCCAAGGTGCATTCGATCGAGGCGGGCGACGTGCCGGAGAGCGTGCGGAAGCGCTATTACGCCGACAAGGCGAAATGGTCGGGCGAACCCGCCTTTTTCACGACGGCGCAAGCAAAGGATCCCGCGTTTCGCGATCAGGGCCGGCGGCTGGTCACGGCGACGGAGAGCCAGGAGGTCGTCAAGGATCTGGTGGCGATCGCACAACACCGCAATTGGGACCGGATTCACGTCACGGGATCGGATGAATTTCGGCGATCGGTCTGGATCGAGGCCAGTCAAAAAGGCCTTGAGGTACGTGGCTACAAGCCCAACGATCGCGACCTCCAGGAGCTTGACCGGCTGCGAGGGGAGACGAGCCGTAATACGATTGCGCCTATGGCAGCTGCCCGTGACGTCGATGCCGCCCGTGGGTCACCCGCGAGGAGCCGCCAAAGCGATGTCAGCGGTTTGGAAAGACCGGATGCCCGGCGCGGCGATCGTCGCAACACGCCGAATGATCGTGCCGCCGACAGCCAGATGCGAGTGATGGAAGCGGTAATACGACGGACGTTGTTCGACAATCCCGAGGCGGTTGCGCGGGTGATGACAGTCGCCCGCACGCAGCTCGATGCGCATATTGCGGCGGGCCGGAACATCCGCCCGGCAATGGTCAGGGATGCCGCCCCCAGCGTCAGGCAGGATGTGGTCCGCGGCCGTGACCCAGCTACGCCGCCCATCCCTCGTCCCGGTCGTGAGCCCAAACCTCAGGAGCGCAGCCGCTCTCGGTGACTGGGAATCGGTCTTTTGTGCCATAGCTCCTCTGCGACAAATGGGTCCGGCGATCGCCTCCTGGTTTAAGAACCCGCACATTTGTTCGGCTTGGACGAACATTTATCGTGATTGG
>FMTU01000078.1 GCA_900100475.1 Sphingobium faniae
GCCTTGCGCGCCCGACGACGCCGCTCGGGACGGAAAATGATTGTCCTGCGGTCGGATTCAGGCGAAACTCACGTCAGACGGCATGCCACTTGGGGTGACTACACGAAAGTGAATTTTACGTACGCGAGAGACGAACGAATGCAGTACGACTTGGGCTAAGGCTGCCGCAGTGGCTATCGCTGACCGAACCCAGAAGGTTTTATGGGCCAAACGAACGGTAGCGAGCCAAGGACAAAGCCCAGGAAAGTTGCCTGAAGCGGAACCGAAAAACCAAATGCCGGAATGCTCAAGGCTACCAGAGCGTAGGTGTTTGCAGCGACATCACCGATCATAATTGACGCGGCCAGAACCAATCCAGCCCGCCTGAAACGCGAAAGAAGTAGCATAATAGCAAGCGCGTCTAAGAATATCAGTGAGGTCCAGAATATCTCGAGTAGGAACGGACCCCAATCATAAGGTCTCCACCCGTATGCTGCAAAGTCTCGCGCATGATTGAAGAAGCCAATCCCAAAACAGGTTATGTAGATTCCGATGATAACCCGAATGCGTGCGTCTAGGCGGTATTGTGTAACAGGATGACGGATCGGATCGATATTTGGGGCCATAGCTATTACGCCGTTGCGCCTTCCAAAGCTTTATAAAGGGCGGTTTTCCCGATTTTCAGCCGGGCGGCCGCTTCGCGCACAGTAAGGCCTGCTGCGATGTGCGCCCGCGCTTTGCGTAGCTTGTCAGGTGTAACAACAGGGCGACGGCCACCCTTGCTGCCACGCTCGCGGGCGGCTCGCAGACCCGCTTGGGTGCGCTCACGGATCAGGTCACGCTCGAACTGCGCGAGGGAGCCGAAGATGTTGAAAATCAGCATGCCTCCCGGCGTGGTGGTGTCGATATTCTCAGTGAGCGAGCGGAAGCCGATGCCTCGCGCCGCCAACTCACCGATCTTCTCGATAAGGTGGCTCATCGAGCGGCCGAGCCGATCGAGCTTCCACACCACCAGCGTGTCGCCGGCGCGCAGATAGGCCAGCGCCTCGGCAAGACCGGGCCTGTCGGTCCTAGCACCCGACGCCTGATCGTCGAAAACACGATCGCATCCTGCCCGCTGCAGAGCGTCATGCTGGAGCGAGAGCTGCTGGTCGGGGGTGGAGACCCGCGCATAGCCGATCAGCGCCACGTGCTGCCCCGAAGTGTCCGTTTTCCCATCATCATGCGATCTTGTCCGAATCGCCATCGAAGGTCCAGAGTTGACGGACATATTCCGAGTGGCCGTCCAACGGACGTCTGACGGACAGTGACATGGAGGGGTTCGAGCTTGGCCAGAAGACACCTGCTGACCCGCGAGATGCTTGCGGAGCATTATGATCCGTCGCTCGATGAACGCGAAATCGCCCGCCACTTCACCTTGACCCGTGACGACCTTGAACTGATCGCATCCCGGCGCGGCGACGCCACCCGCCTCGGCTATGCGATGCTGATTCTGTATCTCCGCTGGCCCGGGCGCGCGCTGGAAGCCGGCGAAGCGCCGCCCATGCCGATCCTCGCGTTCGTGGCCCGTCAGTTGGATGTGTCGCCCGCGTCATGGCGCGACTATGCCCGCCGCGACGAAACGCGGCGGACGCACCTCGCCGACCTGTCGCGGCGTTTCGGTCATCGCGTTTTCAGTCGCGCGGATTTTCACGCGCTGGTCGCATTCGCCATGCCGATCGCGCAGACCACCACCCAGCCCTCGCGGCTTGCCGGTATCGTCATCGACGAGATGCGCCGCCGGCGATTGCTGCTGCCGCCCGTGACGGTGGTCGAGGCGATCGTGCGGCGGGCGCGGCAGCAGGCCGGGGATCTGGTCCACGACGTGCTCGCCGGGGATCTCAGCAAACCCGAACGCGCGACGCTCGACGCCCTCCTGTCGCGACGCGACGACAAAGGCGCGACCTGGCTCTCATGGCTGCGCA
>FMTU01000092.1 GCA_900100475.1 Sphingobium faniae
GAAGGCGAAGCTTTCGGTCCATCCGGCATCGGCGAGGTCATCGTCGTGGAAGTGGGCGGCGTTGAACAGTCCGGGTGCATCGGTCGCCCAGCGCGCCTGCCCTTCCAGATCGGGTCCGGCGACAAGGCGGGTCGGGCGATTGATCGTCCGCCCCGGCGCATTGCCCCCCGCGACATCGGGCACGATCTCGCTCGCCGCCTCCGCGACGAAATCCCAGGCGGCAACGGGCCTGCCCGCGCCGTCCGAAAGCCGAAGATCGGCGAGGCGTCCGTTGAACGGGTCATGGACGATGGACTGGCGACCCGCGCACCCGACCCCGCTCGCGGCGAAGACGAGGCCCGCGAGTACCGCGTCGCCCGACGGATCGAACGCGAGGCTCAGTGTCCCCCCGCCACCGAGCGGATTGAAACGGGGGCTTTCCCACGAGAGCCGCATCGCGCCGCCGCGCAGGTCCAGATGCAACCGGAACCTGCGCCACTGGTTGACCGGCACCGGGACAGCCTTACTCGCGGCTCCATCCGGTCCGGACAGCACCAGCCCCTCCGGCCCGAGCGTCGCCCGGAAAACGCGCCCCGCCGAATCCGTCAGCGCGAACAGGGTCTGCGGTCCGGCCTTGGCCAGTGTCGGACGAAACGCCCCCGTCAGCACCATCTCGCCAAGGGGCGGCGGCGTTTCCACCACCATGCAGGAACCGGCGCGGATATGCTGCTCCTCGCCCCGGAAAACCTCGCGGTTGACCGGATGATCGACCACCTCTTCCTTGCGGCCGGGGCCTTGCGGGTTCTGGTCGGCATGGATCAGCCGCCGCAGCTCCACGCGATATTCCGGCGCGCCGCAACTCACGAAGAAACCGATGCGTTCCCCCGCCCACGCGCTCCAGCGCGATGCATATCCGACAATCCTGATGACAGCCTCCTGAGACGTTGGGCGCGACCCTCAAGCCTTCGCGGGCGGATCACCTTCCTCGTGCGCGAAATGCAGGTCGAACGCCTTGTTCGAAATGAAGAGATAGGTGACGTCGTTTTCCGCCGTCGCGCCATGGTTCATGAGCGACCGTTCGGGGAACCAGAAAA
>FMTU01000076.1 GCA_900100475.1 Sphingobium faniae
CAACCGGACCTTGCGCTTTTTCGACTTCGTGAAGGCTCAGCTGGGTCGTTTCGATCTCGGCCGGGTCGATCAGTCGTTGGCTGATCGCTACGCCCGCTCTTTGCGCCTTGCCGGACTGCGTCCGGTTGCGGCGGCAGCGCTGCTGCGGATAATCTTCGACCTGCATGAGTTGCGGCACCATCTGCCGACTGCGCGCCTGTCCTTTGAACCGTGGCCGGGGCGCAGCCCTTTCTCGGTTGCGGGAGCAAAGTACGTCGCCGGAGAGAACCGGACGCCGCGCATTCCGGAAGCGATCATCACCCCGCTGCTCGCCTGGTCGCTGCGCTACGTGACCTGCTATGCAGATGACATCCTCGCCGCGCGGGCGGAACTCGACCGCCTCGAAGCAACGCGCAACTGTCTGATCACCGCTGAGGAAGGGCTTGATCCCGCTGCTCGCCGTTTTCGGCAACGCCAACGCCTCATCGCCTATGTGGCAGCTTTGCAGCGACAAGGTCGCGGGATTCCGATCTGGACCACCCCACACAACGGCACAACGCGGACAGATCCGCACACCGGGGAAGTCACGCCGCCCATCAACTACCACCTGATCCACCTCCATGCCGGCATCGACGCGCAGGCCGAACCGGCCATGCACCTTGGCCTGACCACCGGCGCGCCGGACCTCATCGCCGCCGCCGTAGCAGAACTCGGCACCGAGATTGGCGGGATGGATACGGCCATTTCGGCCGATCCCGATACCGGCCTGCTCTGGCGTACCCGCTTCGATGCCAAGGTCCTGGCTCTCGAAGAGGTCATGCTGCAGTCGGCAGCCTACGTCGTCTGCGCCTACCTCTCAGGCATGCGGGACAGCGAGATCCAGGCGATGAAGCAGGGATGCCTGTCCATCACCAGATCAGAAGACGGTGCGATCTTGCGGCATGGCATCAAGTCCACCGCTTACAAGGGCAAGCGCGGCGGCGGCGAGGAGACCGAGTGGGTCACGATCGCGCCGGTCGCCGAAGCCATCGCTGTCCTCGAACGCCTGTCCGCGCGGGCGGGGCAAGCGCGCGGGACAACGACTTTGTGGCCGGTCCTCGCGCTTCGGGCCAACACCAAGACGCACATTTCTGCCGAGATCGTCCGGCAACTCAACCGGTTTCGCGATCATCTCAACGACCGGTTCGGTACGGCTGAGGCACCGATCATTCCTGCCGGACCCAATGGCGCGCCCTGGCGGCTGACCACACGCCAGTTTCGCCGGACCATTGCCTGGCACATCGCCAACCGGCCCTTTGGGACGATTGCCGGCATGATCCAGTACAAGCACGCCAGCGTTGCGGCGTTTGAAGGCTATGCCGGCAGCAGCCGGTCCGGATTTCGCGGAGAGATCGAAGCCCAGCGCGCGCTTGGCCAGATCGACGATATCCTCGTCTACTTCGACGAGCGGCAAGGTGGTGCGCGCCTTGGCGGACCTGCCGCGAACAGGATCGGAGCCGCACTCGATACTGTTGGCCACGAGTTGGCGCCGCTACCTGCCATGATTGCCGACCGGCCCCGCCTGCGCACGATGCTCGGCAGTCTCGCGCGGACATTGCATGTCGGCCCGCTGGCCGATTGCTTCTTTGATCCGGCAACTGCCCTGTGCCTCAACCGCATTTCGGAACCGGGTGCCACCGGACCAATGATCGCCATGTGCGAGCCGGTCCGCTGCCCCAATGCCTGTATTGTCGAACGGCATCGCCCGGCCTGGCAGTGCGGAGCTGACGAGGCGCGGCTGTTGCTGCGCGAGAAGCGGCTTCCAGAACCGCAACGGGTGACGCTTCAGGCCGAGGTGGCAAGGATCGAGAGGATCCTGTCGCAGATCGGTCCCGAAGCGAAGTAAGGCTGATAATCCCCCGCAAGCGTCCAGGGGAAGCCGTCCTGGTCTTGCGGCGTCGACATTCCAGCTGGCGGCCGCAGCCAGCGTGAAGGCTACAGATTGGCGGACATGGTGGCCAGAAGTCGCTTGAACACGGCAACTTCATCGCCCGATATGCCGGCGAGCAACCGTTCATAGACCACATCGGCTTCCGCTCTGAGCGCGGGCAGGATGCCGATCGCCTTAGGACGCAGGTGCAAGGTCCAC
>FMTU01000073.1 GCA_900100475.1 Sphingobium faniae
ATCGACGATCGCCAGCGCCAGAGGATGTTCTGATGCACGCTCGACGCCAGCGGCGATCCGCAGCAGCTCCGTTTCCGTAAAACCATCGGCCGCGACAATGCTGGTAACGGCGGGCTTGCCCTCGGTTAGCGTTCCGGTCTTGTCGACAACCAGCGTATCGACCTTCTCCATCCGTTCGAGCGCCTCGGCGTTCTTGATAAGCACGCCAAGCCCCGCGCCGCGCCCGACGCCGACCATGATCGACATCGGCGTCGCCAGCCCGAGCGCGCAGGGACAGGCGATGATCAGCACCGCCACCGCCGCCAGCAACCCGTAAGCAAAACGCGGCTCCGGCCCCCAGATACCCCAGGCGATGAAGGCGAGAATGGCCACCAATATGACGGCCGGCACGAACCAGCCGGACACCTGATCGACGAGGCGCTGGATCGGCGCCCGCGACCGCTGGGCATCGGCGACCATCTGCACGATGCGCGAAAGCATGGTGTCACGCCCGACCTTGTCGGCGCGGATTACCAGCGCGCCGCTCTGGTTCATCGTGCCGCCGATCACCACGTCGCCAGTCGTTTTGGTGACCGGCATGGATTCCCCTGTCACCATCGATTCATCCAGCGCTGAACGGCCTTCCTCGACCACGCCATCGACCGGCACTTTTTCACCCGGCCGCACCCGCAGCCGGTCCCCGACCGCGATCAGGTCGAGCGACACTTCCTCTTCGCTGCCATCCGGCGCGATACGCCGCGCGGTTTTGGGCGCGAGGTTGAGCAGTGCCTTGATTGCGCCCGACGTCCGTTCGCGCGCCCGCAGTTCCAGCACCTGCCCCAGCAACACCAGCGTGACGATCACGGCGGCCGCTTCGAAATAGACCGCGACCGACCCATCGGCGGCGCGGAAAGCATCCGGAAAAATACCGGGCACCAGCGTTGCGATGACGCTATAGAGCCAGGCCACGCCCGTCCCCATGGCGATCAGTGTGAACATGTTGAGGTTGCGGGTCTTCAGCGAGGCCCAGCCACGCTCGAAGAAGGGCCAGCCCGCCCACAGCACCACCGGCGTCCCCAGCGCGAACTGGATCCACCCCGAAAGCCTCATCGGCACGAGATTGTGCAGAGCCGGGACCAGATGGACGCCCATTTCAAGCACAAAGATGGGAATCGTAAGCACCAGCGCGATCCAGAAGCGGCGCGTCATGTCGGTCAGTTCGGCACTCGGCCCGGCGTCGGCGGTAACCATTTCCGGTTCCAGGCCCATGCCGCAAATCGGGCAGGTGCCGGGGTGGTCCTGCCGGATCTCGGGATGCATCGGGCAGGTCCACATCGTGCCCGGCGGGGCATCCATCACCCGATCGGCTGACTTGTTCAGATAGTGCTCGGGATCACCGACGAATTTCTCACGGCAACCGGCGCTGCAAAAATGATAATCATGGCCGGCATGGGTTACATGATGCGCTGCCTTGTGCGGGTCGACCGCCATGCCGCAGACGGGATCAAGAAGCGTGCCCGCTCCATTGCTCCCGGACTTCCCATGGCTTCCACAGCAGGCATGGGCCTGCGTATGCGCACCCTGTTTCGACTCGGCCATCAACCGTCTCCTTCAACCGCATCCCTATCTGAAGTCTGACACTATGGTAGAGTCAATAGCTGCTTGACATTGACATGGTGTCAAATGCGATACTTGCGGCGACTCGAAGAAAGTGAACCAATAGTGCAGACAAGGCTGACCAAGGCCGAGGCAGGCAAGACCGATCGCTGTCAGCGATCCGGGCGGCATGCCTTGCCGCGCTTCGTCGGCGCCATGTTCTTGGCCCTGACTCTGCTATTCATGCCGTTGGCCATGTCGGGCGGAATGGCTATGACGCACACCGCCCCGGTTGGGATGTCTGATGCGGGGCACTGTATGAGCGAGCACGAGAAATCGCCCGACAAGCGACTGGGCGGCATGATCGTCCGTTCGAGCAGCAGTGGGGAATGAGGACCGACCACGCCCCGGCAGCGTCAGCATCAGGGCCGCTGCCAATCCCCTCCAGTGCGTCACCTCAACTGGCCGCCACGGCGACGTGGCTGAGCGCTGCAGCCAGTCCGCGCGCCAGCTTCTGCGCATCGTCATTGGCCCAGAAGTGCATGAAGAACAGACGCGGCTCGTCGTCGAGCATATGGTTGTGCAGCGCCGTCACCTCGATGCCGTTCGCGCGCAACGCGTGCAGCACTGGATTGTCCTCCGAGGCGGTGAGCACAAAGTCGCCGGTGATCGCCGCCTTGCCGCCGCCGGTCGGCTGGAAATTGATCGCGACGGCCGATCCCATCGCCACGGGCAACTCCATGCCGCCATCGCGCGGTGTCTCTGCTCGCGGGATGCCGAACGCATAGACGCCGCCACCAACCTTGGCCCAGTCGGCCCGAAGCTGCGATTTTGGCCATGTTGAAGAACAAAGATTGAACATGGCGATCTACCAGGCTCGCTCTTGTCCTCCAATCT
>FMTU01000071.1 GCA_900100475.1 Sphingobium faniae
GGCGCGCCCGCGCAAGGGGCCGAGGCCGGCCTCGGCCAGTCGTCGGCAGAGCATGCCTTCGTCGGCTGATCACTGCTCAGCCATCGCTGCCAAAAGGTCCTCGCTTCCACCCGCGAAGCGGGGGCCTTTTGCATTTTCCCATGCCTGGGGGCCGTCAACGCGCCAGGCTCTGATGCTCACCGCCGCAGCCTCTCCACAGGCAAAAATCTTGACATTCTTCCGGCGTGATGCATATGCTCATGTATATGCAAAGGAGGTCGATATGGCCCGGAAGAAGTCCGATTCCACTCCTCCGCGAGAAGCCAAACTGTTCCGGAACAACAAGAGCCAGGCGCTGCGCATCCCTGCCGATTTCGAGTTTCCCGGTGACCGCGTGATGATCCATCGCGATGGCGAGCGCCTCATTATCGAACCGGTGCGCCGCAAGAATCTTCTGGAAGTCCTCGCATCCTTGCAGCCGCTCGGGCCCGAGGACCAGTTTCCCGATGTCGATGACACATTGCTCCCGGCGAAGGCCATAGACCTGTGAGCGGGCTCTATATGCTCGACACCAATATCGTCTCCGAGCTTGCCCGAAATCCGCAAGGCTCCGTCGCCGCACGTATCGCCGAAGTGGGTCCGGATGCGATCTGTGTCAGCATCATCACCGCGGCGGAACTCCGCTATGGCTGTGCCAGGAAGGGCTCGGCGCGGCTGCTGGCGCAGATCGAGGCCATCCTGGACAGCCTCCAGATCCTCGCCCTCGATGTTCCCGCCGACACCGAATATGGCGGCATTCGCGCAGAGCTGGAAGCAGCCGGAAAACCCATCGGGCCGAATGACCTGTTCATCGCTGCCCATGCCTATGCCTTGGACGCGGTGCTCGTGACCGCGAATATCGCAGAGTTCTCCCGGATTCGCGCACTCAAGGTCGAGAACTGGATCGCCGACCTTCATTGATCTCATGCCGGGCAATTGTCGCATAGCGTTCGCCTAGAGCGTCGTCTCGTACCCGCGGCTGCGGCTCGCACCGCACGCCTCGCGATCGATCCAAACTCTCGAGATGGTCCTCGCTCCCACAGCGGATCGGGGCCTTTTGCCTCCCGCTGCCTCCATGGCCGGGGAGAGGAGGGGGTGTGCCTTTGTGTTCATTGCACAGGAGAAGGCCATGTCCAACATCATTGACCTCGGTGGTACGCCTGCGAATGAGGATTGCGCGCAGATCGGCCACACCCCCGACTTCGAGCGCCTCAACCGACTCGAGGTCGCTACCTATCGGGCCGCCGTTATCGCCCGCTGCGGCCCGCCGCCGGACGGGTGTGCCCTCATTTCAATCACCAACCGGCACGACTTCGGCATCTATCGCACGCTCGGCCTCAGGATCGATGCCGGCGCTTTCCGCCGCGATCCGTCGGTCGCGGCCTATGCGGAGGCCGTCCAGGACGGTCTGGGCAGCTGGGTCGAGGCCGGCTTTGCCCCGCCCGTTCGCTATGACGACGGCCGCGCGCCAGCGGTCGATCGCGACCGGATCGACGACATCGTCACGGGCGCGCTGATCGCGACGCGGCCTGACCCGTCGGGACGGTTCCCGGTTCCGGATTTCGAGATCCTCCACCGCAATCTCGCGGCCGCCTATCCCGCCAGCGCCGAGGCCGCGCGCACCTTTTTGCAGGAGATGCCAGCATGACCACGACGCAACTCACGCCCGAACATGCGGCCATTCAAGCCCGTATCGAGGCCGAGATCGCAGAGCATATCGCGGCAGTCCGCGACGTCGAAGCGCGCTGCAAGGCCGCGTTCCTGCCCCTCCTCAAGAAGCATGGCATCACACGCGTCGACATCACCTACGATGGCGGCGGCGATGAGGGCATGATGGGTGATATCACTGCGTATCGCGGTGATGTCGTCTGCGAATTGCCATCGGTGCTGTGCGACCATTACGCCGTCGACTATGGCGGAAATGTTCGCAGCTCCGCGTTGCCGCTTGAGGACGCCCTGTCCGCCTTCGCCGAAAACGCCGTCTGCGACCATCATGGTGGCTGGGAAAATGGCGAGGGCGCCCATGGCGGAATTGTCATCGATGTCGCCTCGGGACGCGTGACCATCACGCATAATGCCCGGTTCATCGACTATGACACCACCGAGACGGAGCTTTGATCCCATGTCCCACTGCTATTATCATGCGCTCATCTCTGTGCGCCGCTGGGGTGGGGTGCCGGACGACTATATCGCACTTCACCAATGGTTCGATGAGTCCAAGAAGATTATCGCCGACCCGCGCCATCGGGCACTTCGGCATCATGCCGAAGGCATCTTTCTGCTCGAGACGCTTTTCGGCGTGACCATTCGCAACAGTGACGGACGCCAAGTGCCGGTCCGTCTGATCGGGGAGGCGCATGTCACCGAAGATCTGGGACGCATTCCATCCTTTGTCGACTGGGCGCGGCTCATCCAGCCGATGCCCTGGATGCTGCGCGGCAACCCTGCCGGGTCACCGGGCCTCGATCCCACCATTGAAACTGTCACGGCGGTTGCTAAGGCGTGTGGACATTTAAGGGATTCCTTTTTCCGCGCGGATCGGATTCAAGACTGGCGAAGGGAGCGCCATCTTGGATCGACACGGATTAAG
>FMTU01000069.1 GCA_900100475.1 Sphingobium faniae
CGAACTTCCGGCGGCACTTACCAAGGGGGATAGGGGGCGTGGCATATTGCTGCCGCGCCGTTTGTTGCCGATGTTTGACGCCTATATCGCCGTGGAGCGAGCCGCAGCCGTCGCCAAGTTCGCAAGGCGCCGTGGCTGGGAAGCCATTGACCGCCCGATCTTCATACACCGCCCCTCATTCAGGCTGCGCGCATTGCAGCTGGTTGGCGGTGGCACGATGGATATGGAGGTCGTCACACCGGATGAACGCGCAAGGCTTGTAATTTGCGCCGACGATGGAACGCCTGGCGAAGCGGCGGTGCTCTGGCTGACCGAGGTCGGGCATCCGGTGCTCCCCAACTCGTGGGAAGCGATCTTCGCGCGGGCGAGCCGCCGTTGCACGGATGCCGGCATCCCGGTCCGGGTCAGCCCCCATCAACTCAGGCATTCCTTTGCGGTCCACATGCTGGCGATGCTGATCCAGCGCCGCCTTGCCGAGGCGGCGGCACCGGTGGGTGCCATGGAAGGGTATCGCCAGTTGGTCGGCGATCCGCTTCAACAGGTTCAGCGATTGCTTGGCCATTCAAGCCTCGCCACGACCTCGATCTATCTCGATCACCTCGCCACGCGTGCCGATACCGTCGATGCGGCGGTCGAAGAGCTGTTGGCACTCGTACCGGACTATCTTCCATCATGACCGCTGCTCCACGCAAAGGGCGCAAGGTCAGTTTCGAGGCCGCCGCGACTGCGCCCGAGGCCGATCCATGGTCGCAGATCAGCACGCTGCGCTTCATGATCGATCCGCCATACGGCGGCGAGTTGCTCGTGGATTTCACCAGCTTGCGGCCACGAGGCCTGGCTCTCGCCTTTGCACGGGGCCTGTTCATGCTGGTTGCCCCGCGCGGCCCCATTTTGGTGCGTTCGTCGATCAAGACATACGTGACGCAGTTACCGAGCTTCTTTGCCTATCTTGCCGGGACAGGCGACCGGATCAACGGGCCGGCAGACCTTCGCACCGACCATATCGACGGGTTCGAGAGGTGGCTCGCCGCGCAGGGCAAGTCGCGGACACACGCGCCGACCTATGTCGCCAAGGTCGTCTCGGTCCTTCGCCGCATTGCGGCCGATGGTCCCGAGCTTGTCGATCCTGGCTTGCGGGAACGGCTGCGCTACGTCAGCTCGCACCCCCACGTTCGCCCCCGTCCACGCGATGCCTACAGTCCGTATGTCGCTCGCCAACTCCGCGATGCGGCCCGCGCCGATCTTGTTGCGATCGAGGCGCGCTTGCGGTCGGGGCCGCGTTTCGATGAGGTGCCGGAGACAGAAGGTGCTTACCGCGAAGCCCACGCTGCGATCGACGCGCGCGGTGTGCTGCACTACCGTGACCCCGCATATCAGAGCCTGTATAAGCTGCGGTGGATTCGCGAACTGAGCGGCGCAAGGTTCAACCTGAGCCTCCATGCTGCCCACTACCTTACTGCACACGACGTCGTGCCGCTTCTCGTTCTGCTCTCGCTGGAGACGGGGCTCGAGCTGGAGTGTTGCAAGTCGCTCACCATCGATTGTTTGCGCAATGCTTCGGGCGGTACCGTCGATGTCGCCTATACCAAGCTTCGCGCCCACGGCGCCGAGCACAAGACCATCCGGGTCCGTGATGGCGGCTCATCGACACCGGGCGGCCTGATCCGGCGGATCATCGCACTCTCCGCCAAGGCCAGGGTGCATAATTCCAGCGACAACCTCTGGGTCTATTATCAGACCAACGAGATCACCGCTGGTATCCGCCAACCGCGCATGACGATCGACGCCTGGACGCAGCGTCACGGCATTGTCGATGACGCCGGTCGACCGCTATTCCTGCGCCTCTCGCAGCTACGCAAGACGCACAAGGCCTTGTGGTACCTTAAGACCGAAGGGCACATGGCCCGCTTCGCCGTCGGCCATACCGCCGAGATCGCGGCACGGCACTACGCCGATATTCCGGCACTCAGACCGCTGCACGAGCAGGCCGTGGCGGATGCCCTCGAAGAAGCGCTGACCGGTCCAAGGATACTTCCTCCCTCGGACGAGGAGCGGCTGCGCAGGGAGTTGGCGAGCCCCGCTCCGGATGTTGAAGGCGTCTCGCGCGCACTTCTCGACGGCGAACAGGACGTCTGGCTTGCCAACTGCGGTAACTTCTATTCCAGTCCCTTTGCATCTGCCGGTACCGCGTGCCCCACGCCGTTCTGGGGTTGCCTCGATTGTCGCAACGCGGTCATCACCGCGCGCAAGCTGCCCGCCATCCTCGCGTTCCTCACCTTCGTCGATGATCAGCGAGCCGGTTTGAGCGCGGCCGAGTGGGCAGCCAAGTTCGGCCATGCCCGTGACCGCATTGTTCAGCAGATCCTGCCCGCCTTCGGCGACGACGTCGTGGCAAAGGCCCGGGCGCAGGTCGCGGTCGAACCTCCCACGGTCTATCTGCCACCCGAGGCCCGCGCATGACCCCTCTCCAGCTGCTCGCCGACAGCTGCAATGAACGTGACGCCCTCCCGGTGCTCATCTCCGCACCGCTCCGCCCTGGGGTCGATCGCGCGCATATCTCGCGATACGGCGATCCGGTCTGGGATCTGGCTCCCGGCGTGTTTCGCGACAACGCCCGGCGCTGCCATATCACGGTACATTTCGATGGTATCGACGACCCATCCATCGCCGATGCCCTGCGCCAGATTCTTCATGCGCGTCTCAATGTCGATCTACCCGGGCACCGTTCACGGCTTGAGCCGGCGGGGGTGCGCGG
>FMTU01000068.1 GCA_900100475.1 Sphingobium faniae
CGATTTTGCTCCCCCCTCCCCATCCCGCGCTTCGCCAGCGGGTCAGAGCCGCAGGCCGCAGGCAGCGGCTTCGCCTAAAGGAGTGAGGAAAATGGCTAAGGAAACGAACCGGATCGACATTTATCAGGCCGTCACCGACGACATTCTTGCGATGCTCGAAGCGGGCACCAAGCCTTGGGTGAAGCCGTGGAGCGGTGGGCCGACCATTCCGCTCCGGCACAATGGGGTCGCCTATCGTGGGATCAACGTCCTCAGCCTTTGGGCCAGCGCCATGCGTCAGGGCTTCGCCTCCCCCTATTGGCTGACCTTCAAACAGGCATTGGAGCTTGGCGGCAATGTCCGGAAGGGCAGCAAGGGGACCACCGTTGTCTATGCTAACAAGCTTGTCGTGAAGGACTCCGAGACGGACGACGAGCGCGCCATTCCGTTTCTGAAACGATACACGGTTTTCAATGCCGATCAGGTCGAGGGACTGGACGGCAAATATCCCGCGCCCGCCCCGATCATTACCAATCCCGAAACCCGCGACGTTGAGCTTGAAGTGATGTTCTCTCGCATCGACGCAACCGTTCGCATCGGCGGATCGCAAGCCTATTACCACACCCGCGACGACTATATCCAAATGCCTGCTTTTGAAGCGTTCCATTCCGCCGACGACTACTATGCCACGCTTGCGCACGAGGCCGTGCATCATGCAGGGCATGAAAGCCGCCTCAACCGGAAAACCCTGATTTCAACGAGCCGCGCCGACTATGCGAGGGACGAGCTCGTAGCCGAGCTGGGCGCATCCTTCATCGGCGCGATTGTCGGTTTCAAGGTCGAGGAACGCGAAGACCATGCCGCGTATATCGAGCACTGGTTGACCGCGCTCCGCAACGACAAGCGCGCGATTTTCGAGGCTGCCCGTGAGGCTCAGAACGCCGCCGACTACCTGTTGGCGATGATGACCGACCAAGCGGATTGAATGACCCGCCCTGCTAAATGCACGAGACGCCGCGCAAGCGCGGCGTCCCATTTCAGGAAAGTGAAATATGGGGGCTACTCAATGTGGTTTATATACAAATCCCGACATGTTAACTATGGGCGGGAGCAGGTCGTTTTTAGGTGCAAAATGGAAAATATCATCGACACCTACAGGAATCGCATCAAGGCGATGGGGTATGAGCCGCGTCGGCAGGAAGAGATTCCTGACGTGATGGCAGCTTATTGCGAAGCAATCGCAAATTGCAAGATTGAAGGACTTGAATTGGTTTCGGATGACCACTCTTTTTGTTTGCTGTTGGTCGAAACCCAAATTCCCGTCGATGTGGCGATTGGTCTGGCGCAGGACTACAACCGTGATGTTCTGTCCCGCCAGAAACTCGCTGCATGACAGGTGAGCGACCCTTACACCTGGCGTAACAGCGACGTTCTTCGGAACAAGCTGGGAATCCGCGACGATAATATCCTCAAGGAGCGAGAAGCTTTCTTCTCGGTTGTCCGACATGGCGAGCTGGTTGTGCAGCGCGCCGCGCCGGCGACGAACGCGCGCGAGTATCGCGAACTGCACAATCATCTGTTTCAGGACGTATATGATTGGGCGGGGCGCTTTCGGACTGTGGACATAAGCAAACCCGGCAGCACTTTTGCCCGAGCGCACTTCATTGCCCGCAGCATGGAGCACGAATTTAAGCAGCTGCCCGACCTCCAAACCCTCAAGTCGATGGATCGTGATCGCTTTGCGGATACCATGGGGCGGCATATTTCCGAATTAAATGCCGTTCATCCGTTCCGTGAGGGCAATGGTCGCACCATGCGGCTGCACTTGCAGCTACATTCCCTTGCGGCCGAGAAATTCGTCTCGATCCAGGCAATGGGGCCGAAGGACTGGATGGAGGCGAGCCGCGACAGCTTCCATACTGGAAATCACGCCTCCCTCGCCAAAGTCATCCGTGATGCCATGCCCCTCGAACAGAACCGCGTCGAGCCAGCGCGTGGGCCAGCGGGCATCGCGTTTCCACCCTCGATGGAATCTCTCATGCCAGTTGGCGAACGACGCGCAATGAGTATCGAGCAGGCCAAGGATCAAATCAGCCGTTACCTACCTACTGCGCAAACCGTTGCGTCGCGGCAGCATGAGCAGCTTAATCGGATCGCGGAAACGTCCGCTGACATGCGCCAGCTGGCCGCGCGTTCAGCGCAGGAGCTTGCCTTTTTCCGCGATCCCAAAGGGCCGATGCACCACCTTCAGCTGATTGAGCAACGCCGCTATCATCAGATCGAAGTCAATTGGTCCGAGGGTATGGACCCGCTGCAAAGAGTCCGCGCCATCAGCGCGGGCGCCGCAGATTTCCTTTCGAAAATGACCGACCGCGACATTCAGGCCGCCGATCGCGCGCTACGTCTGCAAGTCATGCCTCCCGGCGTCAGTCAGGTTGATCTACGCCTTGCCGCGCAATTCGAGAAAAACTCGCCTGAGCAGAACCGCGCCGATGCCAGGTTCGCGCAATTCCAGCTCGCCATTGATAAGCGCGTCGCGACAGCTACCGAGCGCGGCGCATCGAAGGAACAGCTGGCGCAGATCGTCGAAAGCGCAAAGGCCCATGTCGCCGCAACATTGCGCGAAGGCAAATCACCGACGCCGACCGCCGAGAAATCAAAGGACCGCGAGCGCTGAAAATGAGCGGCCAGGGCCGCGCGCTTCGTAGTCTGTCAGCTGCCACATAGGATCGAGCGGCCCAGGGCCGCGCTCCGTCAGTGGTGGCAGCTGCCACCGGGGGAACACCAAGGGCACCCGCC
>FMTU01000065.1 GCA_900100475.1 Sphingobium faniae
CGGCGCAGGACTATTTCGCCAGCCTCGCAGAACTCGAAGCCGCATGGGAGGCCCGCGATCGGCCGTGATCCGCGCCGGATATTGGGAAATGACGAGTAGAGATCCTTGGTGTGCTGGTTCGCCCCGTTATAGGCATCCACCGCCTTGCGGAGCGCCTCCGGGGTCGCCTTCCAGTCGCTGTTATGGTCGCCATAGCCGTGGGCGCCCGCCTCGCGCTTCCCGGCTATGGTCCTGAACTTCTCCGCCACCTTCTCCCGTTCCTGCGCCTGCTGGCGCTCCTGTGCCTGCTCACGGGCGCGCTCGGCGGCAAGCTGCTCCTGACGCTGCGCCTCGGCGGCATCGCGCCGATCGCGATCGACCGCGCCGCTCAAGGTCGCCGCGAACGCATGGAGTCTGCCCGATATGCGCTGCCCCGCATCGCGTAGCCACTCGGTCCCCCGCTCGATATACTGGCGCAGGCCCCGCCGCTCGATGACGCCGGCGTTGTGCTGGCCCACCATCGTCACCGGCTCATAGGCCCGCCCCTCCCGCATCGCCTGATGCTCGGCGCGGCGCTCCATCGCCGTCGCGCTCGGCCCCATATGCACGGTCGCCTCCTGCTCGATCCCCTGCCGCTGGTGGCTGCGATGGTCCACCCGCTCCACGCTACCGGCGCGCTCAAGGGCAACATTCTGCATCTCGGCCCACCGGCCACGCCAGCGCTCGACCTCCCCGCTCGTCTTCTGGTCCAGTTCGCGGGTCTTCTCGCCCAGCCCTTCCGGGCCGATCCGCCGCGTCGTCGTCAGCAGATGGGCATGATGGTTGCGCTGGTCGCCCTCGCGACCTGGTGCGTGGATCGCCACGTCCACCGCCACCCCATGCCGCTCGCTGATCTCCCGCGCGAGGCCCAGCGCAAGCTCGCGCCGCGCCTCGGCCGACAACTCGGCCGGAAGCGCGATTTCATATTCACGGGCGACGGTGGAGTTCTTGCGCGTCTCGGCCTGCTCGGCGGCGTTCCAGAGCGCGGCCCGGTTGTTGGCCCACGCCGGGGCGTCGGCGGGCACAACAAGCGCGTTATGCTCGACGCCTTGCTTGCGGGTGTAATCGTGGACGAGGCCGGTTCGCTCGTCCGTGATTTCGACGCCCGCACGATAAGCCGCTGCCGCCGTCGCACTGCGACCGGCGGAACGGCTGATCGTCTTAACCGCAAGATGGAAGCTCGCCATCGCCGCGCCCTTACTAGCCATGCGGGAGCATGGCGCGGGCGATAGCCCGCTGGGGTTCAGGGGTATCCCCTGACGCACGCAAACGCAAGTTTGCATAAGTGCGCCCTTCCTCCCTTTCGCTCGGTCGGGTCCGGTGCTATCAATATCGCGCAGCGAAAGGATTGACCATGGCCGCTCCCACGCCAGAGGCTATCGAAACCGCACGTCGCAAGGTCCAGCAGGCCAAGGCCCGGTTGCAGGCACTGGAAGCCCGCGCCGCCACCATGAACCGCAAGGCCGATGCGCGCCGCAAGATCATCCTCGGCGGCCTGCTCCTCGATGCCGCCATGAAAGACCCCGCATGGGAATCCCGCCTCAATGACCTGATGAACCGCATCAGCCGCGATCAGGACCGCAAGGCGTTCGAGGGCTGGACCTTCAAGGGAGGCCCTGCCGATGCCTGATCCCTTCGACCCTGCCGAGTTCGACGCGCCCCCTCCCTCCGATCCCGGCGCGGACTATCGCATCCTGCTCGACGCCATGCGGAAGGCCGGGGCCGAAGGGGTCGCCCAGCAGGTCGCCGCCCTGTCCCGCCAGATCGAGCAGGACGCCCGCCAGCGCGCCGAAGCGGGGCAGCAGACGCAGAACGCGCTCAACGAACTCCTGCGGGCCGCTACGCAGCTTCAGCGCGTCAGCGCAGCCATCGGGTGGGAGCATCTGAAGGGATGGCTCTACGCGGCCATGATCGGGCTGGGCCTGATCTTCGCCGCGGCCCTCGCCTACCAGTGGGCGAAGGAACCCAAGATTGAACAGCGGCTATACGGCTGCACCGCACGATGGGACGCCAAAACCCAACGCTGCAAGGGCGATTGGGTGCCCTTGCAGGCGCAATAGGCCAGCCCATTATCGGGTGCACGTAAATTCTTGCTCTTAACATTTAATGGGTGTACGAGATTGCTATGGAAGTCGAGTTCGATCCGGCCAAGGACGAGGCTAATCTCGCCAAGCACGGCGTATCATTGCAGGCTGCGGCGGACTTCGATTTTACAACATCGCTCGACCGTGAAGACACACGGTTCGACTATGGCGAAGTTCGCTTCGTATCCATCGGCTTCATCGGCGACCGCCTCTATTTTTTGGCCTATGCCGATGGTTCAACGGACGATGCAATACGCGCCATCAGCCTCCGCAGAGCGGAGAAACACGAGGTGAGGTTCTACTATGCGTCCCAAGTTTGATCCCGAAATTCACAGCGAAGATGCTCCGCTATCCGAGGAGTTCATGCAGGGTATGCGTCCGGCGCGTGAGGTCCATGGTGTTGACTGGGTTGACGCCAAGATGGGCCGCAAGCGCGGGCGGCCCAAGCTGGATGCTCCCAAGGTCGAGGTGAAAATCCGCTTGGATGCAAAGACGGTGGAGCATCTGCGCGACAGCGGCCCCGGATGGCAAACCCGTGTAAACGCCCTGCTCGGCCAGCTTGTGGCGACGGGACAAATCTGATCGTGGGCCACGTGGAAGCCCGCGAGAGCTTCAAGGCCGAAGCCCTCGCCTCATGGGCCGAATATCAGGAAACCGGGCTGCATCTGACCGGCGAGGAAGTGGCCCGCTGGCTCGATAGCTGGCCCAGTCGGCCCGAAGCTGCGATTTTGGCCATGTTGAAGAACAAAGATTGAACATGGCGATCTACCAGGCTCGCTCTTGTCCTCCAATCTCG
>FMTU01000064.1 GCA_900100475.1 Sphingobium faniae
CCGCTCCCCCCGCCGTCATCAAGGCGTTGTTCAACCATGTCCTGACCGACAAGGGCATCGCCGGCTTCCTGGCCGATTGGGAAAAGACCGGACAGTCCCTGCTCTGAATTGATTGTCCGGGGTCGGAAAAAAAGGCCGGAGCTTTCTATTAAAAGTGAGAAGCTCTGGAAACTTGTCCGGCCCCCGATCATTCTCCCTGTGTAACGAGGGAGAGTAAAGCCATGTTCGTCGCGGTCTACTGGTGGCGCGCCCACCCGGGCAAGGAAGACCAGTTCCGTGCAGCATGGCGCAAAGGCACCGATCTCATCCGCGAGAAATATGGCAGCTATGGTTCCCGTCTGCACCGCGACGCGGATGGGCGCTTCGTCGGCTATGCCGAATGGCCGGACGAGAAGACATGGCGCGCGGCCTTCGATCAGAAGATGGTTTATGACGATCCGGAAACTCGTGCCGCCTTCCTCGATGCCGTCGCCGAAGTGCCGCCCGACGCCGATCCCATCTTCACCATGACGGTCACGGACGACCTGCTGCTGCGGGCGCGGGGCTGACCCTCACCGCGCCCGCTTCTCGCCGAACCAGATGACATGTTGCGGCCCCTTGCCATTGCTGCGGGCGCGGACACGGACTTCATCGACGGCAAGGCCGCTCTGCGACAGGCGGCGGGTAAAGGCGGCGTCCGGCCCGGCCGACCAGATCGCCAGCACACCGCCGGGCTTCAGCGCCGCGATGGCCGCCGAGAGGCCCTGCGCCGAATAAAGCCGGTCATTCTCCGGACGCACCAGCCCGTCCGGCCCATTGTCCACGTCCAGCAGGATCGCGTCATATCGGCCCTTCGCGGCGGCGATCACGTCCGCCACATCCTTGCCCATCAGTTCCACGCGCGGATCGTCCAGGCAGCCCGCCGCCAGTTCCGCCATCGGACCGCGCGCCCATTCGATGATTTCCGGCACCAGTTCGGCGACGGTGATCCGCGCGCTCCCGTCCAGCGCGGCGAGTGCGGCGCGCAGGGTGAACCCCATGCCATAGCCGCCGATCAGGAAATGCAGCGACTTGCGCCCGCGCAGCCGCTCGCAGGTCATGTTGGCGAGCGCCTCCTCCGATCCGCTCATGCGGCTGCTCATCAATTCATTGCGGTCCAGCACGATCATGAAATCCCCGCCGCGCCGATAGAGCGTCAGTTCCGTTCCACCCGGCACGATGGCCGATCCGATATATTCGCGTGGCTGCATGGCATCCTTCTTGGTGGGGCGTCGCTTCGCCCTCCTCCTATGGCATATGGCCGTAATGCTCCAGGCAAAGCTGCGGAGGAGGGGTTTACGGCTGGCGAACGCGGCGTCATAGCAGCCGGAGCCCGCCCATTTGTGAAAAGCGCCCCCTAGATTGCGATACTTCCTCGATACAGAGTTCAACGGCTTTGGCGGCGAGTTGATCAGTCTCGCGCTCGTTCCCGAATATGGCGATCAGGATTTCTATGTTTCGTTGCCGCTGCCCGATCATATCCATGGCTGGGTCCAGCGCAATGTCATCCCCTATCTCCGCTCCGTTCCGCCCGGAGTCGATCATGTGCTGAACCGCGTGGAAGCCGCGCAGCATATCGAAGCCTATCTGGCGAACGATCCCGATCCGGTGATCGTGGCGGACTGGCCGGATGATCTGGGCTATTTCTGCCATCTTCTGGTGACGGGGCCGGGCGAGATGATCACCATTGACGGGCTGCGGCTGGAACTGCTCAACTGCGCGGGTTTCAGTTCCGCCGCGAACAGCCGGACGCCGCACAACGCCCTGCATGACGCGCGCGCGCTCAAGGATTTCTGTCTGGGCCTGACCTATTGAGCCAATCCCGGCGAAAGCCTGGGACATCGAACTCGACGAAAAGGCCTTTGTCCGCACCGGCCAGCGGAACGGTTCTGCCGATTCCCCGTTTCACGCCAATGCGAACACAGGAACATGGCGAGGAGGCGCAGGGTCGAAATCGAGCGGGGTCCGAGCGTCACCGGCGATTAGAGGCTGAGCGCGATGGCCTCAGGAATTTGAAGGAGAGAAGCGATGCTGGACTGGGTGGAATATCGAAACGAGATTCTCGCACGGATCGGGGAGATGGGCCATCTCAGCCCGGATACGGTCCGGGGATATCAGGCGCTTTCCGGCGCGGGCGCCAGGACCGGGCATCTCGATGCCAGGACGCGCGAACTGATCGCGCTCGCGGTGGCTGTGACGACGCGCTGCGATGGCTGCATCACCGTGCATAGCAAAGCGGCGCTGGATGAAGGCGCGACAAAGGAGGAGATCGCCGAGGCGCTGGGCGTGGCGGTGGCGCTTAATGCCGGGGCCGCGCTGGTCTATTCCGGGCGCGTGCTCGATGCGGTGGAGAGCCATCAGAAATAGGGCTATCAGAAGTAAGACTGGCAGCAGAACAGGACTGGACGACGCAAGCCGCTTCAAAAGAAGCGATGATCATGGTCGCAGGCCCTTCCGGCTTGATCGCGCTCCCCCAACCAAAGGAGAATGGATTCATCGCGGCAATCATGCAAAAATGTGAAAATGGCTTAGACAGAATGCGCTATAGCGCAGGCAGAGAGGAATGCCGCGATGTTCGATACGACCGATCGTTCGCCTTGGTCCGGTCGCTTATTATCCGTCTTGCGGGTCATGACCGGCCTTCTGTTCTTCTCCCACAGCCTGGTGAAACTCTTCGGATTTCCTCCGGGTGAACCGCCGGGGCAAGTTCCGATTCTCGGCCTCTACGGCGCCGCAGCGCTGATTGAGTTCGTGTGCGGTGCACTCGTCATTCTCGGCCTCTTCACACGGCCCGTCGCGTTTCTGCTATCCGGCCAGATGGCCGTCGCCTATTTTCTGTTGGGGTGGACGACCCCCGAACGGCATCGAAGTGTGCCAGAATGAGGTTGTTGAAGATCTCAATCGAGGAGGCCGTCCGTGGAACAGATT
>FMTU01000063.1 GCA_900100475.1 Sphingobium faniae
GAGTGCTACGATACCGCGCACCTCTACAACCTGCACTACTTCTGGAAGGAGGGCCTGGTCGAAGGTCCGCTGTTCATCCAGACCTGCTTCGGCCTCCTCGGCGGCATCGGTGCTCACCCCGAGGACGTGATGCACATGAGGCGCACCGCCGACCGCCTGTTCGGCGATAACTACCGCTGGTCGGTGCTGGCAGCGGGCGCAAACCAGATGCCGGTCGCGGCGATGGCGGCCAGCATGGGCGGCCACGTGCGCGTGGGGCTGGAGGACTCGCTGTGGATCGGCAAGGGCCAGCTTGCGACCAGCAACGCGCAGCAGGTGACGAAAGTGCGCCAGATCATCGAGGGCCTCGGCGGCGAGATCGCCACGCCTGCCGAAGCCCGCGAAATCCTCAGCCTCAAGGGCGGGGACAAAGTGGGGTTCTGAAGCGATCCTTTTCGCAGCAATCGGGATGACAATGATGGCCGCTACGATCGCCGAGACGCGCGCGGCCCTGGGCTGAAGATTGGCGGGCATCGGGCCAGCTGCGCTTCGATGCCGACGCCAATGCGGCGACGCAACTGTTTCCGGAGAAACTGAAATGGCCATTGAACTCAAAATGCCGGCGCTGTCCCCGACGATGGAGAAGGGCACGCTCGCCCGCTGGCTGGTCGGCGCCGGCGATACCGTCAAGGCGGGCGACCTGATCGCCGAGATCGAAACCGACAAGGCGACGATGGAAATGGAAGCCGCCGAAGATGGCCGTATAGCGCGCCTGGTGGTGCCTGCAGGTAGCGTTGATGTACCCGTAGGTGCCGTTGTGGCACTGTTGAGTGCCGGTGAGGACACCGATCCTGTCCCTCTCGCTGCTGCCGAAATCTACGCCGAGCCGGTTCAGGCACTGCCAGTTCCGGATGAAGCGGTCCCGGATGTTAGCTCGACATCGCTCGCCCGGCGCCTTGCCACGGCACGCGGCATCGGGCTGGACACGATCGCGGGCTCGGGGCCGCGCGGCAGGATAATGGCGGCAGATCTGGGACTTGCGACGGCGGCATCGGTTGCCCTGATCCCGGCGGAAGATCGGCCGCTGCCCGCGCATCGGGGAATACCGATGCGCAGCGAGAGCCTGTCCACCATGCGCAGGACCATCGCCCGGCGCCTGACCGAGAGCAAGCAGACCGTCCCGCACTTCTATCTCACCGCCCGTTGCCGTCTTGACGGATTGCTCGAACTGCGCCGGGAATTGAACGGTGCCGTCTCGCATCGCGGTGCCCGGGTTTCGGTAAATGACTGTGTTATCAAGGCGATGGCTTGGGCGCTGGAGCAGGTTCCAGAAGCCAATGTGCAGTTCGCCGGGGACCGGATTCATCGCTTCGAACGCGTCGACATCGCCATGGCGGTGGCCATCGAAGGCGGCCTCGTCACGCCGGTCATCCGGGATGTGGCGGCCCTTTCCCTTGGCGCTGTTTCCGAAGCGAGCCGGTCGCTGGCTGCGAAGGCGAGGGAAGGCCGCCTGACGCCCGGCGACTACGAGGGCGGGACCGCGACCATCTCGAATCTGGGGATGTTCGGCATTGATGAGATGGTGCCGGTCATCAATCCGCCGCAAGCCATGATCCTGGGTATCGGTGCAGGGGTGGAACAGCCGTGGAAAATCGACGGCGATATCGCGCTGGCCACGATCATGGCCGCGACTGGCAGCTTCGACCATCGCGCGATCGACGGCGCCTTGGCCGCGCAATTCATGGCCGCGTTCCGTGAGGCGATCGAGGCGCCTATGCTGCTGATTGCCTGAGACAATTCTTGCGGGAGAGTTCTGAACTCTCCCGCAAGAGGACGTCCTAGACCAGTTCGGCCATGCCGGCGAGGCCGCCGATATAGGCAGGCACGACAAGCGTGCGAGCAAGTGCGTGATCGAGTTGCAGGCGGGTGATGTCGTCCATGTCGGCGACTATGCCGCTGCAGTCCTGCGACAGTTCCATCAGGGCTGCCATCGCCGCCGGGCGACCGCGAAGCCAGAAGTCCGTGCCGACCCTCCGCTGGACCGGTGCAGATCCGGCGGTAGGGGCTCCGAACAGGGCGCTGGCCAATTCGGGGCATTGCGAAGACGCCTGCGATACCTTCGTGGAGATCGCCTCCCGCGCGGCTTCGATGCTGTCCGGCAGGGAGCCGTCCTTTGCCGCCTTGTCGTAGGCCTGTTTGCCGAGGAACATCGTGCGGATCATGTTGCGGGGTTCGGGGCGCTGGATCAACGCGGCGAATACTGACATTTCCGCGCGGATGGCGCCATCGATCGGCTGGATGATGCCGAACTCGACGCAGTCCAGAATGGCGAGAGGGGCTGGTTCATGGCCGAGCATCCTTGCCAGTTCGCGTTCGCGATGGCGCTCGATGGCGCCGGAAATCTCGGCATGCGGCAAAGGAGCACTGTCAGTGCGGTCCCAGGGCTGCACGCATTGGGCCGCCTCGGACAGCAGCCAGCGTTCGGCGGCAGCGATCTCTTCGCCTTCATTCACGACCTCGCCGGCAAGGCCGGCAGCCACGGCATCTTCGCCCTGGTAGGTACGGCCGAGAAGCAGGACTTCCAGCCCGGCCTCGACGCCGACGACGCGCGGCATGCGCTGGGTTCCGCCGGCGCCGGGAAGCAACCCCACGGCATATTCGGGCAGGCCCAGCATCGCACGGCGGGAACGGGTCAGGACACGGTAGTGGGCGCCGAGCGCCAACTCGCATCCGCCGCCGAGTGCGACACCCGCCACGGCGGCGGCAATCGGCTTTCCTGCGGTCTCAAGCCGGCGGATCGCATGGCTGAGGGGGAAGAAGTGGTCGAAGGCGATATCGAAACGGTCGGCCCTGGGCGCGGCGACGATCATCTCGTAGGCGACGCCCAGTTCCGTCAGGTCCGCGCCCGCGCAGAAGCCGTTGGCCTTGCCGGAACGGACGACCACGCCGCGAACGTCATCGGCGCGGTGCAGCCATTCGGCGAAGG
>FMTU01000062.1 GCA_900100475.1 Sphingobium faniae
AATGATGTCCGGGGAGCGGGTCACCCTCTCTGCGTGCTTGAATGACGGGACGATTGAGGCTGCTTGTCACGCGCGGCCATCTCTTCTCCCGATTGCAACAGGCCAACCCATGATGCCACTGACAGATTGTCCAAGTGACATGACACGGCGTTCACGATAACGACCCGATCGTGCAGGCTTTCCGGCATATCCTGGCGCAACGCCACCTCGCGGTGCTGATTTGTGCCGCCGCGATGCTGTTGAAGCTGCTAGTGCCCACCGGCTACATGATCGCGTCCGATCACGAGCGGATCACCCTCACGATCTGTTCCGGTATGGCGGCTCAGCCTGAGGCGATGGTCATGCCAGGCATGGATCAGCCCATGGCCATGGCGCAGGGCACCATGCGCGACAAAGGCAAGTCGACAGATCACGGCAAGCCTGAAATGCCCTGTGCCTTTGCGGGTCTGTCCGCCCAGGTTATGGGGGCCGTCGACGTCGTGCTGCTGGCCGTCGCGCTTGCCAGCGTCGCGATCATGGCGCTGCGTTCGACGCCACGCATCGCACCGCTTGCCGCCCCCTATCTGCGACCACCCCTTCGCGGTCCTCCGCTTTCGGTCTGACGAATTGACCGGGAAACCGGCCAGCTAAACCGTCGTCGCGCAGTCCTGTCGGCTGCCGCGCGAACCATGTCTCCTGTCGTTGTTCGGTCGCGCGCGATCGACGATGCGGGGCCTAGAGCCAGCTCGAAAGCAAATCCCATGTTCCAAAGCACCATATTCGGTGTCGCCGCGCTGTGTGTTGCGACCTCGGCGGTCGCGCAAGTCGCGCCCGCTCCCTTCAGCCTGCCACCGCTTCCCTATGCCGCCGCTGCGCTGGAGCCGGTGATCGACGCCCAGACGATGACGCTTCATCACGATCGCCACCACCAGGCCTATGTCGACGCGCTCAACAAGGCCGTCGCAGCCGATCCGGCGCTGAAGGGCCAGTCGCTTGACGCGCTGGTCGCAAAGGCCGGGACGCTGCCCGTCGCTGTGCGCAACAATGCTGGCGGCCACTGGAATCACAGCTTCTTCTGGAAGACGATGGCCCCGCCCGCGCAGGCAGGACAGCCGTCGCCGGCGCTTGCCGCCGCGATCGATCGCCAATTCGGCTCGCTCGCCGCGTTCAAGGCGGCGTTCAAGGAAGCCGGGACCAAGCGGTTCGGCTCTGGCTGGGTCTGGCTGGTGGCGAAGGCCGACGGCACGCTCGCCATCACTTCGACGCCCAATCAGGACAATCCGTTGATGGATGTGGCGGAGGTCAAAGGCACGCCGATCCTTGGCAACGATGTGTGGGAACACGCCTACTACCTCAAATACCAGAACCGACGGGCCGATTATCTCGATGGCTGGTGGCAGGTGGTCGACTGGAAAACGGTGTCCGATCGCTACGCCGTGACGCTCACGCGCTGATCCGCCGCCGAACGCCGAAGGATCGATCATGACCTTTCGTGTCGCGTCGAAGCTTGTCGCCGCGCTGACCGCGCCTGCTGTCGGCCACGGCGCCTCGTGCGGCCAAGGTCGAGATCCACACGATGTCGCTCGAAGGCGGCAACGTGCGGATGCGTCCGCTCGCCGGAGGCGTCGACATCCCGGCGGGTAGCGAGGCGACGCCGCCCCCGGCGGCAACCACATCATGCGGATCGGACTGACCGCGGGCTTTTGCGCAAGGGCCGAGGCTTTGGCCCGGCTCTGCATGGCCTGACGCATCCGTTCACAACCATAACGAACACATTCGGCCCGTGACGAAGCGGGTCTTGGGGGATACTATGCCGAAGACCGGTTTGATGGTGGCGGCCGCCACCTCCTGTTTCCTGATCGCTGCGCCGTCCACCGCGCAGCAGCGCGACGATGCACCCGCCCGCGCCGATACCCAGGTCACGATCGGCGGAGACGAGGTTGTCGTTACCGCGAAGTCCATGGCGCGCTCGACCGCCAACGTCCTGACCTCGGTCGACGTGCTGAGCGGTGACGTCGCGCAGCGCCAGAATGTCGACAATGCCTGGGAGCTGTTCGCCCGGGTGCCCGGCGTTGTCCTGACCGACTTCAACCAGGGCACGACCTCGGGCCGCTTCTCGATCCGCGGGTTCAACGGCGAGGGCGAGATCAATGCGGTCAAGCTGCTGATCGATGGCGTGCCGTCCAACGACAATGCCGGGCGGATGGACTTTATCGACTTCATCTCCCCGCTCGACATCGCCTCGGTCGAGCTGGTGCGCGGCACGTCCGATCCGCGCTGGGGGCTGCACGCGATCGCTGGTAGCGCCGATATCAAGACGCGGATCGGCGGCAACTATCTCGACGCGCGCGGCATCGTCGGCGCTTTCGGCACCTATGATGCGCAGATGTCGGCCGGGGTCGAGGCCGGACGGCTGAGCCAGAATTATCTGCTGTCCTATCGGCGGAGCGATGGTTTCCGCGACCATGCCGATCTCGACCGGCTGAACTTCGCGGGCAAGTGGTTCTACGACTTCGGCCCCGCCAAGCTCGGCCTGATCGCGCGTCACAGCCGTAGCGAGGCGGATGAGCCCGGCTATCTGACCGATGCCGATGCCTATACAGACCGACAGCGTTCCTACGACGTGTCCGCAACCGACGGTGGCAGGCGCGAACTGGGCCAGTACAGCCTGCATCTCGATGCCGATCTGGCGCGGGACCTGTCGCTGACCGCAATCGGCTATGCGACGACCAACCACGACAATCGCTATGTCCGCTTCTCGGCGAATGTCCCGCAGCAGCAGCGTCTGACCGACGAAGGCCATTATGGCGTGATGACCGGCCTGCACTGGCATGCGGCCGACTGGCTGATGGCCGAGGCGGGCGGCGACGTGCAGTGGCAGCATAACCGGAGCCTGCGCTGGACCACCAACCGGCGGATCATCACGGCCGCCACGCGCGACCAGAATTTCGACCTGACCGTGGGCGGAGGCTATGTGCAGGCGATCGTGACCCCGGTGCGCTGGCTGACCATCACCCCGGCATGGCGGATCGACCGGGTCGGCGGG
>FMTU01000060.1 GCA_900100475.1 Sphingobium faniae
GCGAAATATGGGCGAGAAGATGGTCGGGGGTATCGAGCCCTTCGCGGCGCCGGGCCTCAACGGCATGGCCAAGGTGCAGGGTGTTCCAGTAGACGATGATGGCGGTGAGCAGGTTGAGGCCGGCGATCCGGTAATGCTGACCCTCCGTCGTGCGGTCGCGGATTTCGCCCTGACGGCCGATGCGCAGGGCATTTTTCAGCGCATGATGTGCCTCGCCTTTGTTGAGGCCGACCTGTGCACGGCGCTGCATGCCGACGTCGAGTATCCATTCGATGATGAACAGCGTCCGCTCGATCCGGCCCACCTCGCGCAGCGCAGAGGCAAGATCGTTCTGGCGCGGATAGGAGGCGAGCTTGCGCAAGATGCTGCTCGGCGCGACCTGTCCAGCGCTCATGGTGGCGGCGCAGCGGAACAGATCGGGCCAGTTGGAAACGATCAGCGCCTCACGCGCCTTGCCGCCCACCAGCGGGCGCAATTCGCTCGGCGTCGCGGCAGGGTCGAACACGTACAGTCGTTTGGATGGGAGGTCGCGGATGCGCAGTACAAGGCGGTAGCCGAGCATCGCGCTGATCCCGAACAGATGATCGGTGAACCCGCCAGTGTCGGCGTACTGCTCTTCGATCCGTCGCCCTGCCTCATTCATCGTCAGCCCGTCGAGTAGATAAGGTGCTTCGCTGACCGTGGCTGGAATGGTCCGCGATGCAAACGGCGCGAAGCGGTCGTTGACGTGGGTATAGGCCTTGATGCCGGGATCGTTGCCGTAGCGGGCGTTGATCGTATTCATCGCCTCGCCCTGCCGTGCGGCGGGGAAGAACTGGCCATCGGCCGATGCGGATCTGCCCATACCCCAGACCTGGGCCATCGGCAGCGCCCCTTGCGCCGCGACCACGTTGGCCAGCGCCTGGTCGATCGCCTCGCTTTCGACGTGCCAGCGAGCGAGACGGGAGAGTTGCCAATAGTCGTGAGTGTTGGAAGCCTCTGCCATCTTACGCAGGCCCAAATTCAGGCCCTCGGCGAGCAGGACGTTGAGCAGGCCGATCCGGTCTCCGCACGGCACGCCGGTGCGCAGATGCGTGAAGGCATCGGTGAAACCCAGCGCGGTATCGACTTCGAGCAGGAGATCGGTGATGCGGATGGGCGGCAGCCGGCGATACAAATCGAGCACCAGATCCTCGATCCCATCCGGCGCGTCAGCGGTGAGGCGATCAATGCGCAGCGTGCCGTCCTCGATGCTGCCTTTCGGAATTGTACCGCTGCGCGCGGCGCGACCGAGCCGGGCAAGGCCATCGGCGAGACGCACCTTGCGGTCAGCCAGCCAGACATACGGGTCGGACGGGACCGCTAGCTTCGCGGCATGCGCGACCGCCGTCGGCACGAAGACGTGGCGCAGGTCACCATACCGATGCGAGCGATCGAGCCATATGTCGCCCGAGCGCAGCGCGTCGCGCAAGTGGAACATGACCGCGACTTCCCGGAGGCGGGCATCATCATCGCCCTTCGCCCGCAATTGTCGCCGCCATTTGGAATTTGGGCGCAAGAAATCGTCGGCCGCCGGAACTGCGCCCTTGGTAGCGATGACGGTAGCCGCGTCCAGCAAAGGCCGTGCAACCGCCGCAGCTTTGAGGTCGAGGCATCGCAGCATGCGCGGGGCATACCGACGGAAGCGGTGATACCCCTGATCAACATGGGCCAGCGGATCGTCGCCCAAGGTGTCCGTCAACGTCTTGGCCGTAGCGACGAGGCTCGTGAGCCGTTCCCATCCCGCCCCGCGCGCGACCGCATCTTCCAGCGACGCGCCGTCGCCATGCGCTTCGAGCAATGATTGACCGAGTGCAGTGAAGCCGTTCAAAGTCGCAGTGGTAGCGCCTCTGGTTTCTACGACCCGCGCGTCATGCAGTTGCTTCGCGTCGCGCCAGGTGCGGCCAACGATCCGGTCATGTGTTTCAATCACCGCATCCGCCATCGCAGTGGCCCATTCAATGACACAGACCGCCATGATAGCGCGGCGCCGATCGGCGCCGAGGTCGCGCAGGCCATCGGCGAAGTAGCGCTCGCCCTGCCGGCGTAGCCGGGCGACGCGATGCGGTGGAACACCGGCAAGTAAACCATCATTGAGGTTCATCGCGCGCAGGAACTCGAGTCGGTCGAGCAGCCGGTTCGCCGCGGCGGAGTTGTTGCCCGGCTCAATCCGGCGCAGCCAGATGAAGCGGCTGATCGCCCCCGGCAGCATCTCGGTAGTCAGTCTGTCGAGCCCATCACAGGCGACGGGATCGAGACGGGCCGCGATCCGCTTCTCGATCCGACGTTCGGCGGCGACGAGCGCGTCCGCGCACAAACGCTCGATTGTCGTGATCGCCGGCAGGATGGTCATGGTTTCACGGCAGCGGGCAATGAAGCGCCGGGCAAGGTCGTCGTTTGAGCGTGCCTGCTCGGCTTCGGCGAGAAGCCAGTCGCGGAAAGCCCTGGCATACGGTCCCCGTCCGGGGAACATTCTGTATCCGTAGATACGGCGCAGCGCCTCCATGTGCTGGTGGCGGGTTTGGCGTCGAACGGCATAGGCCGCGAGCGTCTCGCCAGCGATGCCAAGCTGGGCGCCTAGAAAGGCAGATACGGTGTGGGGGATCAGTTCGCCGGGAGCAAGGGTCCGGCCTGGATATCGCAGCGCGCACAACTGCAGGGCGAACCCGATGCGGTTCTCCGGTCGGCGACGCCGGTCGATATGAATCAGGTCATCGTCTGCCAGAATATAATGGCGCAGCAGCGCCGCTTCGTCAGTCGGTAGGTCGAGTAGGGCCGAACGCTGTCGGGCGCTGAGGATATGGCGTCTCGGCATGCACGGCTTGTCCCCATTGAACAGAAGTCTGTTTTGGACAACACTGACCCCACGCAAATCAAGGCTTTTCGAGGCCTAATTCCAGAAGGGTTCAATTGGGACAGCGCGCCGCCATCTACGCCAGGGTTTCGACAGCCGACCAGTCGTGCGAACGGCAGCTCCGCGACCTGGCCGGCTTTGCTGAGCGTGGCGGCTATGAAGTGGTCGAGGTCTTCCGCGAAACCGCGTCGGGCATGAAGGCCAACCGTTCGGCGCGGGCTGAGGTGATGAAGCTGGCGCAGGCACGCCATATGGCTCTGTTGCAAACATGGGGCACGGCCGCGCGGCGTCACCCAGTTGGGGGATTAGGCAGCATTGGCGAAATGCTTATTGAGCATAATCATGG
>FMTU01000085.1 GCA_900100475.1 Sphingobium faniae
CGATGGCGATCATTCCCGCGCAGAACGCGACCGGGAACTGGATCAAGACCGTTCAGCGCCTGCCGGTGCGGATCGAACTCGATCCTGCCGAACTGCGTCAGCACCCTTTGCGCGTCGGGCTGTCGGTGGAAGTCGAGATCGATGTCTCGGGCCAGTGACCTGCAATGAGCGAACCCTCACCCCCAAGCGCGGGGATCTCCCCGTCGCGGCAAATGGTCGCAGGCCTGGTGCTGGCTTTGGCCAATTTCATGGTCATCCTCGACCTGACCATCGCCAACGTCTCGATTCCGCACGTCGCGGGCAATCTCGGTATCACGCTCGAACAAGGCGCCTGGATCATCACCTCCTATGCGGTCGCCGAGGCGATCTGCGTCCCCTTGACCGGATGGATCGCCGGTCGCTTCGGGTCGGTGCGCACCTTCCTGTTCAGCATGGTCGGGTTTGGCATCTGCTCCTTTCTCTGCGGCATTTCGGTGACCTTGGGCATGCTCGTGGCAAGCCGGATCGGTCAGGGAATCTTCGGCGCTTTCTTGATGCCGATGTCGCAAACCCTGCTGCTCAGCGTGTTCCCGCCCGAGAAGCGCAATATGGCGATGGGACTATGGGCTGTTACACTGCTGATGGGACCTGCTCTTGGCCCGATGATCGGCGGCTATCTCACCGAAAATTATTCCTGGCATTGGATATTCCTGATCAACATCCCTGTTGCAATTTTGTGCATCGTCGTAGGATTTTCTCTGCTCAGGCCGATCGAGACCGAGCGGCAGATACTACCCATCGACTTTGTCGGCCTCGCCTTGCTGATACTCTGGGTCGGCTGCCTGCAACTGGTGCTCGACCTTGGTCGCAACCACGACTGGTTTGCCGACCCGATGATCGTGGCGCTGTCGATTGCATCATGTGTCGGCTTCGTTGTGTTCGTGATCTGGGAGTTGGGCGAGGATCACCCGATCGTCGATCTTCGAGTCCTCAGGCACCGGGGGTTCAGCGTTGCCCTAACGGTGCTGTCGCTCGCCTTCGCAGGATACTTTGCGGGATTTGTCATTGTTCCCCAATGGCAGCAGGCCTGGCTCGGATTTCCGGCGACCGCCGCCGGTCTGTCCTCATCGTTTTCGGCCATGGGCGGACTGATCACCGCGCCGCTTGTGGCCTATCTGATGAGCCGTCACGACCCGCGCCTCCTCGTTTCAGGCGGCGTTGCCTGGATCGCAGCGATGGCCCTTCTGCGCACGACCTGGACGACGGATTCGGACTTCTGGACCCTCAGTCTGCCGCAGTTCGTTCAGGGACTCGGCGTCACCTTCATGATGCTCCCGCTCATGACCTTGACGCTCAACACGGTTGATGAGAACGAGGTGGCATCGGCTGCCGGCCTTCAAAGCTTCATGCGCACGATTGCGACCGCCGTGGCGACCTCGATCACACTTTCCTACTGGGGTGATACCCAGCGCCTCGCGCGTAGCGACGCGGTCGCAGTCCTGCAGCCGGAAGCGGCGCAGGCAAGCCTTGCGGGACTCGGCTTCCCGCCTGACCAGGTGCGGCAGG
>FMTU01000084.1 GCA_900100475.1 Sphingobium faniae
CATCCAGACCCAGTCGACCGTGCCCTTTGGCACGCCCAATCCGATGGAGGGGCGCGCGCTGGAAATCCCACGCCTCTATATCGAGGCGCTGGACGATGTCGTGCTTCCGATCGCCGTGCAGCGTCAGATGCAGAAGGAGTTCCCCGGTCCGGTCGCGGTCGTGTCGCTGCCGGCCAGCCATGCGCCCTATTACTCGATGCCCGAACGGCTGGCCGAGGCGATCGCCGATTTCGCCGATGCCCCGGCCGAGTATCGCCAGACGGCGACGAAGGCTGGGCCTGATCGACCAGCTGGAGCGGACGGGGGTCGAGCCGACCGAGCTGATCTACCGTGACGGGCTGTCCGGTGATCGCCTGGCGGCCCATGCGGTGCGCAAGGGCGGTGCCTATCGCGATCGGTTCGGCGCGCCCTATCTCGGCATCCACCGTGCCGATCTGCAGACGACGCTGGGCCGCGCGGTCGGGGCGGAGCATATTCATCTGGCGCACCGGCTGGAGCGGATCGAGACGGTGGGCGAACGGGTGGCGCTCCACTTCGTGGGACGCGATCCCGTCGAGGCCGATATCGTCGTGGGTGCCGACGGTGTTCGCTCCATCACCCGGCAATGGGTGGGCGGGCAGCCGCTGCGTTATTCCGGGACGAGCGCGTTTCGCGGCATCGTGCCGGTCGAGCGGCTGGACGCTTTGCCCGATCCCCAGGCGATTCAGTTCTGGATCGGCCAGGACGCCCATCTGCTGCATTATGCGATCGGCAGCGATGGCGGGCACGTCAACTTCTTCGCGGTGGTGGAGGGCCCCACCGCCTGGTCCGGTAGCGGCGGGACGGTGCCGATCAAACCGGGGGAGGCGGTGGCGGCCTTCGCCGACTGGCACCCGGCCGTCCGACAGATGGTCGCGGCGGGCGATGTGGAGCGTCGCTGGGGCCTGTTTGTCGCGCCGCCGCTTCGCCACTGGCATCGCGGGCCGGTCGTGCTGATCGGCGATGCCGTCCATGCGATGCTGCCGCATCACGGGCAGGGCGCGAATACGACGATCGAGGATGCCATCACGCTGGCGACCATGCTCGACGGACTGACGTCATCCAACCGCGACGCACGCTTTGCCGCCTATCAGAAGGAGCGCGCGCTGCGCACACGTTTGATCCAGCGCAGCTCATGGGACGCCAATCGCGCGCTCCATACCGATGCGGGCCTTCCCGATGCGACCCGGCACCGTGCGATGCATCGCTTCCCCGAACGCTATGGCTGGATTCACAAGTTCGATGCGTCCGCGCGATTGTCAGGCGTCCCAGCCAGCCGTGCGATGCGCTACTGACGGAATTGGCCACCGTTCGTCCGACCGGTGGCGTAACGGCATGGCACATGGGCGTCCGAGAGACAGGCTGACGACGCCACTCGGCGGGTGCCCGATCGGCCGAAGCGAGCGCTCGCTCAAGAATGATCGAGCGTGGGGTCTTCCGGCCGCAGGCGGCTTCCGAAAGGCGGAGGTGCCGACACCGGGCTGATGCCGAACATCAGGGGAGGTGACCGACCCTGGCCTGCCCGATCGACATCCCGTTTTCGCGCCTCATATGCGCGCGCAGAGGGTGCGTGAGGCGCAGGCGGGG
>FMTU01000058.1 GCA_900100475.1 Sphingobium faniae
CCGGCGCCTGCATGCCGATCAGGCCAAGCCGCATCGCTCGGAGTCGTTCCGGCGGGCCTGCGTGCGCAATGGCATCGACCCGGATGTCCGCAAACCCGGCCCGGCCCATCTGGGCGGCCATATCGAGCGGCTGATCGGAACAATGGTCGGAAAACTGCGGCTTTTACCGGGTGCGACGGGATCGAACGTGTCGGCACGCGATGGCTACGATGCCGAAGCCGACGCGGCGATGACCCTGGCAGAATTCGAGCGCTGGCTGCTGTGCCAGATCGCGGTTTATCATCACGCGCCGCATTCCGCGCTTGGCGGCCTGTGCCCGGTGCAGGTGTGGGAACGCGAGGCGGCGCGACATGGCCCCTTGCTTCCGGTTTCGTGCAATACTGATGAGCTTTTCCGCCAATTTCTGCCGTCGAAATCGCTGACGGTCCATTCCCGGGGGATCCAGATCAAACACCGCCATTACTGGCACCCGGCGCTTGGCCAGCGAATCGGCCAGAAGATCGAGGTCAGCTGGGACGAGCGGACGATCCAGCATGTCTATGCCGAGCTCGATGGCAGTTTCGTGCAACTGGCGGTTATCGGTCAATATCCCGATGTCTGGGAGGCGGACTGGGAAGCTGCCAGAGCCAGGGTGAGGGCCATGGGCCGGGCTTACCAGGCCGATGGCGGGCGGACGGCGACGGCCCGCGCGATTGCTGCCGCCAACCAGGAAATCCATCAGGCTCGCCTGCGCACCAAGGAGGCCCGGCGCCGGGCGAAACGGCGGGAAGGGGAGGGGACGACGCTCGCGGATCTGCGGTCACCCGAAAGGCCTGAAAAGCCGCCCGTTCAGTGGAGACCGGTCGCGGAACTTGGCGAGGATTCCTGGTTGAAGGTGCAATCGTGAGCACCGCGGCGCTGACGCGATTACCGGTCCAGGCAGCCTCATTCTGGATCGATTTCAAGGAAGCGCGCAACGCCGTCGAAACCATCGTCGAGGTCGCGCATGACGATCCGGAAGAGCGACCGACCTGCATCGTGCTCACAGGCCAGTCCGGCATGGGCAAGACCTCGATCCTGCGCGAAGCGCAGCGGCGTCTGACCGAGGCTTTCCCCGAACCTGCCGATTGGGGCGAAGCCCGCTACCAACCGGTCCTGCGCACGGTCATTCCCTCGAGCCCGACCTCGCTCAAGATCAACCTGGCCCTGCTCTGGCAGCAGGGCTGGCCGATCCGGGCCAACACGCACAAAACCGCCGATTTCAAGGTTGTCGATCTGTTGGCCGCGCAGGGGACGAGGCTGGTCGCGATCGACAATGTCCATGTGATCCTGACCGCGAGCGGGGTCGCGCGGCGCGACACGCTCGATGCCTTGCGCTTCCTGATGAGCGCAGGCAATGTGCCGCTGGTCGTGGCCGGGCTGGATGTCGCCCGTCAGATATTCGCCGACGATGTCGAGCTGGCCTATCGTTCGATCATGCTCAAATTGCCCCTGTGGGAGCCGGGCGAGCCCTCGCAGCGGCTGATCAGGGCACTGGCGCGCGGAATGGGGATGGCGGTGCCCGAGCATCTCGCCGCGCCCGCATTTGCCGAGCGGATTTGGCGCGAAAGCGGCGGGGTAACCGGCAATTTCAAGCGGATCCTGCACTGGTCGGCCAAGGTTGCGAAACGGCACGATCGGGCGCTGGTGACGCATGACGATATCAGCCAGGCCTTGCAGCTCTTTACCCCCTATAGCCCGGATTGAGTGCCGGGATGAGCGCTGGAGCGGGAAGGAGCGAGATAGAGCCGCTGGCCTACCGGGTCAGGCCGATGGCCGGGGAATGCTTCGAATCCTGGCTGCAGCGCCTCGCCGCGCGGCACGAAACGACGCGCAAGGCGCTGTTCGCGCATCTCGGCATCGAGACAGTGCTGGCCGCCTGCGATCTGGCCTCGTCAGCCTATGGCACCGCGCAGCGGCACCGGGTCATGGTCGAGCGGTTGGCCTGGGCGACGGCCCTGCCCGAGAAGGCGATTTCGAGGACTTTGGTGGGCTGCACACGCGGTGACCTGCTGCCGCCGGCGCTGCGCTCGATCGGGTGCCCGCAATGTTGGCTCGACTGGCTGGAAAGCGGCGCGCCGTGGCGGATCGAACGCAACTGGATCCTGCGGGTTGCCCTGCGCTGCGAGCACCACGATCTGCTGCTGACCGACCTTCGCAGCATCGTGGTGCTGGGGCGCACGATGGCGGCGAAGCGGCTGCTGGAGGAGACGGTGGACCGGACAGGCGAGCAGATGGCGCGGTTTACCCTGGTCGCCACGCGCCTCGCCTGGAATCGCGTCATTTCCCGTGCCCACCTGCGCGGCAGTGAGCCCAACTCCTACGCGTTTTCAAGGCGATACATGGCGGCGTTGGTCGGCAACCGGTTTCATTTTGCGCCGTCGCGCCACCTCTTGCTGGCGGCGCTGCACAGCAGCAATGTGGAACAAGCCGAACGGGTGGAGCGACTATTCCGCTTCGATGCGCAGCCGGTGTATAGTCCGGCGAGGCGTGGCTCCAGCGGCTCCGTGCCCGGGCTAGCGGATCTCGCGGCTGCGATCACAGCGGTGGGCCTGCGTCAGCTTGGCCGCAAGCGCCACGTGCTGGAAGTAGCCGGACAGAAGCTTGAGCAGGCCTGGCGGAACTACCCTGCGGTGCATGCGGCGCAAATGCTACGCCGACGGCGCGCGGTGCTGGCGAGCGAGGTGCGCCGCCGCTATGCGGCCGAGATTGTCGGTGCTGCGAAATCCCCGCTGACCTGCTTACGCGGGTTCCAGGATGCGCTGTTTTTCCTGAAACAGTGCGGAATGGCGGATGATGCCGTTCCCCCGGCGACCGGGCGCCCCGATCCTTGGGAGGATTGCCTGGGAAATCCGAGACTGTTGCACGAGCGGTTGAGCCGGCGCTTCGCCCATCCCGCGTTTCGCACTGTTCTCGACCTGCCGGGTCACTCGTTCGATGGCGACGCATTCGAGCGCGCGAGCAGCCGGTCGATGGCGGCCATCGCTGCATCAAATTCGGCGAGGCTTTCGGCCGAGAGCACGGGAGACGGGCCCGGTCCAGGACCGGACTCGCTCGCCTTGCCGTCAGCCAAGCTCGCACGGATCAGAATCTGACCACGATGCCGCTCGATATCGGCAAGACTAGCGGATTTCAGCGATTTGACCAGTTCGCGCACGCCGTTCTTGGACAGGTGCAGCGCGCGTTCGATCTGGCCCGGACGCAAGGGCCCGAACCCGGCGAGCAGGGTGTAGAGCAGGGGCGCGCGCGAATTCGAGCGCAGGGCGGCGAGCGCGCGGGTCATGTGGGAATGGCGCGTCCGGGCCTGTTCGACCAGCTTGGCGAGCCGGTCGGCGCAGGCCGTGAGCGCGTCGGCCACCAGAATGTCGCGCTCGCGCGGCCAGAGCCAGGGCGCCAGTGCCTCGGCGCGCAGCGCGCCGGGGCAGGGGAGGGGGACCATCCCGGGGGTGGCGGCGGATAGGGCCTGGCCTGCCGCAAGATCGATTGCCCAGAGCGGCGGTCTGGCGCGCGGCTGCGCGAAGGCCATCGGCCCGCCCGGAAACTCGAGCAGCCGGTGCTCGGGTTCGGCGGGGGCGAAGTGGGCCGATGCCGCAGCCTGCGTATGGAGGTCGTCGATGGCCGCAAGCGGCCAGGTGCTTTCGCCGTGCTGTTCCGCAACGCTCGCCAGCTGGCCGGCGAGCGCGATCGCCTCGCGCGGCGAGAGCGCGTCAG
>FMTU01000056.1 GCA_900100475.1 Sphingobium faniae
CCCGCCGATTGCCTTCCACAGCCCGGCGCTCGACGTAATCCGCCTTTTCGAGTTGGTCGATGACGTGACCGACGCTGGCGCGTTCCAGTTCGAGGCATTTGGCCAGCTCGGTCTGGGTCAGACCGGGCGTGCGGAAGATATAGGCGAGAGCGCGCCATTGGGTTCGGGTCAGCCCGAACTTCGCGGTCGAGGAATCGAACACGCGGCGCAGCTTGCGCGGAACCTCCTCAACCAGGAACACCAGCCCATCGGCCTCGGTGAGGTAGCTCTGCTGGTCGGACGTGTTCGCCATGCCACAGCTCATAGCTTCCGATTGACCAAAAGGACAGCCTTTACTGTAAGGCATCATACAGTAAGATAAAAGCATGTCGAATCCGCCCGTCACGCTCTCCGGCCATTCCGGCCATGCTATCGCCGCCCTGATCGAAGGCCCTGAGCAGGGTATGCCGGTGCTGCTCGCCCACGGCGGCGGGCAGACCAAGCGGGCGTGGAAGCGGGTGACGGCGATGCTGGCCGACTGCGGCTTTCGCGCTATCGCGCTCGATTTGCGCGGTCATGGCGACAGCGCTTGGGCCGATGACGGAGCCTATGACATTGTCGATTTCGCGGGCGACCTGATCGCGATTGCCGGGTCGCTCGACCGCAAGCCCGCACTGATCGGGGCGTCGTTAGGCGGACTTGCCGGGATCATGGCCGAAGGCGAGGTCGCTCCCGGCAGCTTCGCCTCGCTGACCTTGGTGGACATCACACCGCAAATGGAGGCGGGCGGTGTTACGCGCGTAGTCGGGTTCATGGCTGCCCATGCCCGCGAAGGCTTTGCCTCGCCCGAGGAAGCGGCGCGCGTGATCTCCGAGTATCTCCCCCATCGTCCAAGCCGCAAGGCGTCGTCCGGCCTCGCCCACTATCTGCGGCAGAAGGGCGACGGGCGCTATTACTGGCATTGGGACCCGGCATTCATCGACGGCATCATGCGGCGCCATGCCGAGCGCGGCGACAGCAGCGACTTTGGGCGCACAGAATTGGGCGAAGCCGCATCGCGGCTTGCGCTTCCGGTCCACCTGATCAGGGGCGGATCGAGCGATCTGGTGTCACCGGAAGCCGTGGCGCATTTCCGCGCGCTCGTGCCGCATGCCGCTTACAGTGACATCGCCGATGCGACGCATATGGTGGTCGGCGACCAGAACGATGCCTTTGGCGACGCGATCCTCGATTTCCTTGTCCGCACGCACGGAAAGGCGGTCGCGGCATGAACGATCCGGCAGCAAGCATGGACCTCGACCAGCTCCGTTCGATGTTGCTCATTGCGCCGTTCCACCAATGGCTGGGGCTGGATATCGCCGAACTGACAGACGACGCGCTGATCCTTGAAATGCCGTGGCGCGACGAGATCGTCTCCAACCCGATGATCGGATCGGCGCATGGCGGCATCCTCTCGGCGCTGATCGACCTGACCGGGCTTTACACGATCAACGCGCTCGGCGGATCGGCGCGCGCCACCGCCGATATGCGGGTCGATTTCCATCGCCCTGCGACCTCAGGTCCGCTGCGCGCGATTGGGCGGGTGGTCAAGCTGGGCAAGCAGATCAGTGTCGCGGAGACCCGCATCGAGGATGCCGAAGGGCGATTGCTGGCCAGCGGGCGGGGTGCCTATGTCGGCTAGGTTCCGAATCTACGGCGGCGCAGCGTTGGTGCTGGCTCTGGCCGCGTGCGTCCCGGTTTCCCATCCCGGAGCACGGCCCGCGTTGCGCACTGCCGAGACGACCGAGGCGGGGCAGACCCTCGCCGCGCGCGGCAACACGGCCTGGCCGCCGGACCAATGGTGGCGCTTGGCGGGCGATCCGCAACTGACCGCGCTGATCGAGGAAGGCCTCGCCAATTCACCGCAGGTCGCGGTGGCGGTGGCGCGGGTCAGGCGCGCGGAAGCCGAGGCGCAGCGGGTCGGGGCCGCACGGCTCCCCTCGATTGGGGCCGAGGCCGAAGGCGGCCTGCGCCGCCAGAGCGGCAACAACGGCATTCCCGCGCAGTTTCTGCCCGATGGCTGGAAGGATTACGGGCAAACTTCGCTGAGCTTCGGCTTCGACCTCGACCTGTGGGGGCGCAACCGGGCGGCCCTTGCGGCAGCGACTTCGGATGCCCGAGCGGCGGCGGTCGATGCGGCGCAGGCCCGCCTGGTGCTGTCGGTTGCGATAACCGCCGCTTATGCCGAACTCGGTCGCCATTATCGCGAGCGCGACAACGCCGCAGCCATGCTCGCCAACCGCCAGGCGATGCGCGACATTGTCGCCCAGCGCCAGCGCAACGGGCTCGACAACCTCGCCAGTCTGCGCCGCGCCGATGCCGAGGTCGCCGGAGCAGAGCAGGATCTAGCCGCAGTTGACGAGAACATCGGCATCCGGCGCAATCAGCTGGCCGCGCTCCTGGGTGCTGGCCCCGATCGGGGGCAGTCGATCACCCGTCCGCCACTGGCGCCTTCAACGCCCGGCGGGGTTCCCGCTGGTGTCACCACCGACCTGCTCGGCCGGCGTCCCGATATCGTCGCCGCGCGCGAGCGGGTCGAAGCGGCGGCAAGCCGGGTCAAGGTCGCGCGGGCCGGGTTCTTTCCCTCGATCAACCTCAGGGCGCTGATTGGCCTGCAGGCCCTGGGTCTCGGCAATCTTGTCGATTCCGGCTCGCTGTTTGGAAGCGTCGGCCCGGCAATCAGTCTGCCGATCTTTCAGGGCGGCGCGCTCAAGGCGCAATATGGCAGCGCCGAGGCAGCCTATGACGAGGCCGTCGCAAACTACAACCAGACTGTGGTCACCGCCTACCAGCAAGTTGCCGACGCGGTGACCCAACGCGACGCGGCGGACAAGCGGCTTCGCGCGGCCCGCACCGCACTGGCCGCCAACGAAGATGCACTCGGTCTGGTGCGCACACGCTACGAGGCCGGGCTTGCCAGCTATCTCGACGTGCTCGCGAGCGAACGCGGCGTGCAGGACCTTCGCCTCGCCGTTATCGGCCTTGAGACATATCAGCGCGGCGCGACGCTGGCGTTGATCCGCGCGCTGGGCGGCGGGTTCGACGCGGCCACTACCCAACCATCAGGACAGACCGACCAATGAGCGATACCGCGACACAAGCTGCCGAAGTCGATCCGGAACTGTCCGCCTTTCGCAAGACCCGCCGGACGATGTGGCTCAAGCGCCTGGCCATCGCGCTGGCAATCGCGGCGCTTGCCTGGGGTGCGTGGTATGTGCTGGTCGCTCGCAACTATGTCAGCACCGACAACGCCTATGTGAACGCGCGTATGGCGCAGGTCACCCCGCTGATTGCAGGATCGGCCATCGAGGTGCTCGTCGAAGATACGCAGCAGGTGAAGGCCGGGGACGTCCTGGTCAGGCTCGATCACGCCAACGCCAGGATCGCCGTCGCGCAGGCCGAGGCCGATCTTGCCGCTGCTCGCCGCAAATTCGGCCAGACCGTTGCGACCAACAGCGCGCTATCGGCCCAGATCGATACCTCAAGCGCCGGTCTCGTCCAGGCCCAGGCGCGGCTTCGCACCGCGCAGGCGGAATTCGAAAAGGCAAGGATCGATTTGCAGCGCCGGGAGGCAGTCATTGCCAGCGGCGCGATCTCGGGCGAGGAACTGACACAGGCGCGCAAAGCCTATTCCGCGGCAAGTTCTGCGCTCGAAGCAGCACGTGGCGGCATCTCGGAAGTCGCTTCAGCCCGCCGGGTTGCGCAAGGGCAACTCGCGGCCAACGATGCCCTGGTGCGCGGCTCCAGCGTGGACACCGATCCAGCGGTTCAGGCGGCCAGGGCCCGGCTTGACGCGGCCTTGCTCGATCTCCAGCGTACCGAGATCCGAGCACCGGTCTCCGGGGTGGTGAGCCGCCTGCAAATCCAGGTCGGCCAGCGCCTGAGCCCCGGCCAGACGATCATGACCATCGTTCCGATCGACAAGCTCTACGTCGATGCTAACTTCAAAGAAGTTCAACTGGGGCGCGTTCGCCCCGGCATGGCTGTGACCCTCAAGTCCGATCTCTACGGCGGCGATGTCGTCTATCACGGCAAGGTCACCGGCCTCGCCGGCGGGACCGGCTC
>FMTU01000053.1 GCA_900100475.1 Sphingobium faniae
GATATATGTGATTGTAACCATCTATCTTTGGCCGTTTCTTGATCAAATGAGAGTGTTAATGCCCGAGCCAGGCAAAGCGGCGTGGTCGATGTAGATCATGCGGCGTGCGAGCATGAAGCCGTAAGGTGTCTCCGCACGACGGAGGATATCCTCCCTTCGTCCCGTGATCGGCGCATAACTCTGTTCCATGCGGGTACGGGTGAACATGAAACTGGAAATCACCAGAAATTCATCATCGATTTCCGTCTCACGCACCCTGACATTCGTGACGAATATTCGCGGCACGCTTGGCGGATTTTCTGACCAGGATTTCGGATCGGCCAGCTTTTTGACCCTGATCGACAAGGTCTGTTTATCCTCGCGAAAATGCCCGGCCCGCTCGATCGGCAGGAACCGTTTGTCGAAATCCCTTAAAGTGCGGGTTGTCCGAACTGGCATGGCATAAACGATGTCGTCGGTTGTCAGCGCAAGCCATTCGGCAAAGCGGCGTTCCTCAAGCAATCCCGTCTCTTCATAAAGAAACTGCTCGATGCTCCATTGCAGCCGCAAGGCGTCATTGGTCCGAGTGTCCATTATTTCGCCCCTCCCATCAACAGATCCTGCCAATGAGAATAGAAAGCGCGGGCTCCTTCTTCGGCGTAAACATGATTGATCTGGCCCGGAAAATCGGGATGCGGCCCACCGAAGCCCAACCCCATTTGAACATTCAGCGGGGTTTGCCTCGAAATGTGACCTTCGCTGGCTCCTCGGTGACAGAGGGCGACATTTTCGCTATCGTCCTGTTCGAAAAGTCCGGAGGCATTGAAGGAAAAACTGGTCCCCCTCACTATAGCGTCTTTGACCTCCTCCGGCATTTTCTTGTCGAGGATGATGTAATGCACCACCTCGGTCCGGTTAGGGCCTCGCGGTTGCCACACTCGCAGATATCGCGCCGCCCGATTCAGGGACAGGTTGGGGAACACGGTCATCACCAGCGAACCCATTTCGTCCGTGCGGATATCGCCTAACCGGGCTCGCATCTCTTCCCTCGCCGGCCCGCCAAGATAGGCGGGCGCCGGCGCTGGTGCGAACCGGACCAGCCCGTCGTTTCGAGCGGGAAACCAGCCCGCAGCACCGTGGCCCAGTTCGGGCATACCAAACTGATAACCGGTTTCGTCCGGCGTCTGGGTATATTCGAACGATGTCGGTGGCGCGCCGGGCGGGTTCAGCGCGGTGAGCGCGGAGTTATGCGAAATGGCGGCGTGGTAAAAATCCGTGCCGTGTTGCTCGGCCTGCCATTTCCAGTTGCATTTGACATGATGCCGATGGGGTCCGCTCAATTCGATACCGCCTTCGGCGCCATCGAGGAACGCGTCCAGATACCAGGCAACGTCACCAAGCGCAGCAGACAGGGCGGGGGCCTCCGCATCCCAGTTGCCAAAAATCAGGCCCTTGTGGATTTCAACGCGCGGAACGCGGATAGCGCCCCATTCCGCCTTGTTGAGCTTGTTGTGGTAGCCGTCCGTCTCATGGGGCATGCCGACAAGACCACCAGCGCTGTTATAGACCCAGCCATGGTAAGTGCAGCGAAACGACTTGCTATTGCCCATATCCGCGAGACACAGACGGTTGCCGCGGTGGCGGCATTGATTCAGAATGGCGGTGATCGTGCCGTCGCCCTGCCGGCTCACGATGACGGAGTCCTCCGCCATCGTAGTGACCAAGAAGTCCCCAAATTTGGGGATCTGACCCTCATGGCCCAAAAAGAGCCATGAACGGGAGAATATCCGTTCCATCTCCAGCTTATAAACATCCGGATCGGAATATATGCTGGCTTTGACTATACCGTTTTCGCGATCAAACAAATCAATGATATTCAAATCTTGCGTTCGATTTGCCATGTCCATCTCCTATACAAAAATAGCCGTACGGCAGACTTTCTATTATATTATCGACAAATCTGCCGAATTTCGCCGATGCCTTCTATTCTGCTGATGATTTCATCGCCGGGCCTGAGAAATATTTTGGGATCACGAGCACCGCCAACTCCACTGGGAGTACCAGTAAAGATAATATCGCCCGGCTGGAGCGCGCAAACATGCGAAAGCCTGTTGATCAATTCAGGCAGTGAGAAGATCAGCTTGGAAGTGCGCGAACTTTGCATGGTTTCGCCATTGAGCGTGCAACTGATGGCGAGATCGTTGGGATTAGAAAATTCATCCAGCGAAACCAGCCACGGACCAATGGGACCAAAACCGGGAAAGGATTTCCCGAAAGAAAACTGAGGCATCGCACCTTCGAGCTGGACAAGACGTTCGGAATAATCCTGCCCGACCGCAAGGCCGGCGACATGGTCCAGCCCATTTTCTATCGAGACGGCATGAGCCGGCTTCCCGATAACCGCCACAAGTTCGACCTCCCAGTCGACATTGGCCGAGGGCAGCTTCAGATAGGGTTCCGGCCCCGAGAGACAGCTGCGAAACTTGGTGAACACAGCAGGAGTTAACGGCTCTTCCTTGACGCCGGCTTCCATAGCGTGGTCGAGGTAATTAAGCCCTATGGCAAATATCTGTGTTGGCTCTGGCGAGGGGGATCGCAAATCGGCGATATCGAATGATATCGGATCGCCAGTTGCTGCTCCAGCCCATTGGCGGAATTCTTCCCACGCCAAGAATATTTTTGCAGGATCGGACGAAAAGCGGCCATTGCTGGCCTTTTCAACGTCCAATGCTCCACCATCGGTAATCAGCGCACTGCGACCGTTGACATTTGCAAAGCGCATTCAGGTTCTCCATTTTAATTACTGCTTGCCGTCGCGTGACAAACGAGAAACGCGTCGGACCATCCCGGTCAGAAATTCCGCCCGATCGTCACTCCGTAAGTCCTGGGCGCACCTGGCGTACCTGCTGGCCCCACAGGGTCCAGCATGGAGTAAGCCTCATCATATATCTCGTTGAAGAGGTTCTTCCCCCAGAGTGTGACCGACGTCTTGTCATCCAATGACGTCCACTTCAGGCTCGCGTTAGCCAGGTAGCGGTTCTTCAACTTGAATCGTTCAAATGAATCCCCATAGGTATCTCCACGATAATTAAGGGATGCCGACGCATTGAATCGGCCGATATCCGACAATATCGCGTAGTTTACGCTCGCGTTAAAACTGAAATGAGGAGCATTTGGCGTAGAGTAACCTTTGGCATCTCCCGATGACAGAATAAGCGCTCCTATAGGCGCGTAACTATACATGGGCCCGTCAGGATACGATTCATACTTTGGATCCAGATACTCGGCAGACAAGGCGATATCCAGTTTGCCCAGGAGTCGTACCTGCACTTCGGCATCTACGCCCTGAATGCGGGCGGAGGCCGCATTGACTGTGGCCAGCGCGCCGTTGCGAAAAATCTGCTGCTGAAGGTTCGCGTAATCATAACGGAAAGCAGACAAATTAAATCGCACATGCCGGTCGAACAACTCGCTCTTAAAGCCGACCTCATATGCATCGATTGTCTCCGGCTTGACTCCCGGATTGGCGGCTGCAGTAAAACCTCCAACACTTGCCGTGTTGAAATATCCGGCATTGAAGCTCCGATTATAGGACGCATAGATCATAAGATCGCGTCCGAAACGGTGATCGAGCGACGCTCGGAACGACGGCTTCCTGAAGGTTTTCGACTGTCGCCCCGTTGTTCCGGGAACTACTGATCCCGCCTCAACATAACCGTTCTGCTCGTGCTTCTCGATGGTGTAGCGTGCGCCGAGCGTGAGACGTGTATCGGGGAAAATTTCCGCCGTAGCCTGGGCATAGGCGGCATAGGCGTTGACAGTGTCGAACGCAAAAATGTCATAGGGAGAGCCTAGAGGCGCGCCGAACACGGCAGTCGCACCGACACCCCCAAAACGAAATGGTGTGAGCGTACTATCATTGTGATAGTAGAATAACCCTGCAACCCAGCTCAGTTTAGAGTCACCTTGAGACTTTGCCTGGAATTCCTGGGTTACCGCCGTAGATTCATCATGGCGTGAAAGATCGAAGAAGGGCGCCGCTGATCCATCATAGTCGACCTGTGTATACGAACGATTTTTCCGCCACGAGGTGATCGAAAGAAGATCAACTGCACCAACTTCTGATTTGACGGTTATGCTCGCGCCACCTTCTTTACTGGTATAAAGCGGCGTATAATTGGCATTGACGTCGTACGGGCTCAAACTGTATTTTGTTCCAGATACGTAGTCGAAGAGAAAACCGGTTCCACCGATAGCTTGAGCTACCGCTGACCCGGAGTTGCCCCGACTGTAGGTGTAGTCGGCCGCCAGGGTTATCGACGTCAGGTCCGACACGTCGATAACCACCTTACCGCGCACCCCTACGCTCTTGCTTTTGAAGATATCCTCGCCCGTGGCAATACTCCTGCCCCAACCGTCACTCTGGTTCTCGTAGAAGCCAGCCAGGCTTGCACGGACAGATGATGTCAGAGCCCCTGCAAGATAGGCTTTGCCTGACAGCGTATCGTAATTGCCATATCCGATTTGAAATTCTCCGGTAGGATCGGACGACGGATCCCTGGTCGCAACTTGAATGACACCACCGGTAGCATTGCGGCCGAACAAAGTGCCCTGCGGCCCCTTGGCAACTTCTATGCTCGCGATATCGCTGAACGATTGCGAACCGATGTTGAAAGGTTGATATACGCCATCTACGAACAGCAACACTGCGGGCGAGGCCGCGATGTTCGAATTCCCAACGCCGCGAAGATAGAGCGGCTGCCGAGCACCAACTGGCGTCACGGTCAAGCCTGTAACGAGACTTGAAAGGTCGGTTGTCGCCTTCGTGCCACTCGCAGCTAGCGACTCTGCGCTGAATGCCGCCACCGAGATCGGTACCGTTTGAGCTGATTCCGAGCGCCTTTGCGCCGTCACGACGATGTCCTGGAGCCCACTTTCGGACTGCGCGTTCTGCGACTCAGCCAGTGCTTCGACTGTCTGCGTATCGGCAGTTTGAGCCGCCGCCGCACCGGCGCCGAACGCCGCAACGACCAGCATGGAATCTCCGCTCGCACATGTAGTTGTTTTCGCATCTCCCCCTCCTCCTTGCCTTTCTTTTATGGCGTGGGCCAACGGCCTCGCCTCTCGACAGCAATGAGGAATAGGCAAACATATCGATGAGTCAATGTAAAAATTCATTTTATCGATGTTTTAGGTTGGCGCGATCTTTCAAGCTCCGGCGTTCCGCCGCTTGGCTCTGTTGCAAAGATTGGCGGCAGTCAGAGGTAGGCTGTCGCTCTGCGCCGATCAGGCGGCTGCTGCGAAATGGTGGTTGAGCATGCCCATG
>FMTU01000093.1 GCA_900100475.1 Sphingobium faniae
ACAGTTCGCCCGGATGCCATTCGATCTTGGCGATCACCCGGCGTTCCTTGTCCCAGGATGCCGCCTGATACTCGAAGTCTTCGTAGAAGCGCTTGACCTTGGTCAGCGAAGGTCGCCCGACAGGGCGCGTCAGCCGATGCGCGATCTTCTCGCGCAGGACGTTGTTCGCAGGCAGCCGGATGGCGTAGAAGAATCGGGCTTCTTCCAGCCGCTCATAGATCGCGGGGATCGCGTAGGCGGCGTCAGCCCGGAAGAACCGGCCGCAAAGGTCGCGCTCCGCGTAGCGGGCGATGACGGGGTCGAGAACGTCCCGCCAGCCATCGGCGCTGTGGACGTTGCCATGGCGCAAGGCGCAGCGCTCCAGCATGCCGAACTGGTTGAACAAAAAGTTCGGGTGATAGCAGGTGCAGTCGAAATGCCCGTTCCAGGCCGCGCCCTCCTGATCGCCATGGGTGGGGCTGACCGAACTGTCCATGTCCAGAACGATGTACTTCAGCCCGTTACGGTCATGGAACCGGTCGATCCATTGGCCATTCAGGTCGGCCAGCGCGGCACGGTTCTCGGGCTGTGCCAGTGTCTCGGTCTCGAACCGTCCCATCTGCGAGGCCGAGGCCGCTTGCGCATCGACAGCCCTTCCACCCACGACCTGGCGCATCACCGGATCGAGGGCCAGGCGGTCGGCGTCGTTCACATCCTCGTATCCGGCCAGTCGCCCGAACACCGATTGCCGGAACAACCCGTCAAGCCGGTGGACCGTGTTCTTGCCGCGCCGGGTGTCGCGCAATGCTTTTGCCGCCAGATCGGACAGCCCGAGCGCGTCATCCAGCTCGCGCATCACCAGCAGGCCGCCGTCGGAACTGAGCTGCGCACCTCGGAACTCCACATGCACCCGGCGGTCGAACTCGACCCGATCTGCCCGCTTCGAACCCGCACCCTCTGGGTGATCCATCAAACGCGCCCCTCACGGCCATCAACACCATGATTTATATCGGAAATATTGAGATCCTGACAGCAAAATCAGCGATTTACTTGGGGAATGTGGGT
>FMTU01000051.1 GCA_900100475.1 Sphingobium faniae
TTAGCAGGTCGCAGCCGTCATAACGCCCTCCCATGGCGCCCCGCAAGGCGAAAATGGCGGCGCGGAGTGCCGGATCTGGAAGGTCACAGGGGCCACCGCGTCCATCGCAGACGGAAAATCCACGCCATGGGCTGCTTCCCGTCGTGGATGAGGCACCGTTTCCCCACGGCGTTCATTAGGGCTTGGAATCTTGTGAGCACCCTCTTTTGAGAGAACATGAACTCCATTTTTTCGATCCAGGCGTGCGCCGTTCGAAAGGGACCTTCTGCCATGACAGGCAATTCATGAGACAATGTAATAAGTCTGTGCTAAGAAGCATTATCGAGTGAAACCAGCCCGCAAGCCTTCACTCCGACAGAGAGACCATCGCGCTCCCGCTTGCCTGCAGGAGTGTATCTGTGGAAGACCTCAAATATTTACTGAAAAGTGAGCAGATAGAGTTGCGGAAGGCGCAGGAATCATCCTGTGATCTGGCACGTTCCGCTCATCGTTTTCTTGCCAGGGAATATGCCCGGCGCATTTCGGGACATAGCCACCCTTACAGGTCTGGCTCGATCAAAAGCAGGACGGTCTTCGCCCCCTATCCTTTCGGCAGCGAGGGTTTGCATTCATGAGCCGGGCCATCAACCTGTCGGTGAATATCGCCGAGATCGAAAAGCTGTGCGTGGCACATAATTTCCGCATTTCGACGATAGAAACATTGGCGTCCGGCGGCTCAAGAGTGGTCCTGCTTGATGGCAGGGATGCCGACAGCCTCCGAAGCCTGCTTAAAAATAAAATCATTGAGGGAGCGGTCACGCGTTCGGCTACGCATGTTTCCCGGCAACCCCCTCCGTCCTATCGGTCATAAAGGTGCGGCAGATCCACTACCTTCAGGGCAAACAACTACTGGAGCAGCGTAGCGCGGGGGAGCATCGGCCTTTCTTTGCCGGGATCACAGCCTGGGTTCCGGCGATGGCGATCTCCGCTCGGATGGCATCGGCATCATAGCCGCGATCGGCGAGAAGCGCGTGGACCCGATCGGAGATCATGCGGAACAGTGGGCCGAAGCCCTGCACATCATGCGCCTGCCCCGGCGTCAGCACGAAGCCGAGCGGACGACCTTTCGCATCGCATCGGGCATGGAGCTTGGTGGTGAAGCCGCCGCGCGATCGACCAAGCGCCTCGGTTTGCTGAGTCCCCTTTTTATGCCGACCGCGCAATGGTGCGCCCGGACGACTGTGCTGTCGATCATGTCGGCGGCGCCATCCCGTCCGCGCGATCCACATCATCCCTTCAAAATATGGCCGATTATCACCCGTTGGTCGGCAACCTCGCCCCCGTCCGATGGCAGAAGCGGGCCATTGCGTCGATGCCGTCGGGCAAACGCTTGTCATTTCATCGATTTGAAATGCTTACTGATATTATTTGCGTAATGGACTAGGAGCCGATGCACGTTGAACATCACCGGTTGATAACCTACAGATCCGTGGAGGCATTCGGAATATGCGCTCTTTTATTTCAAGCGGCACCCGGTTGCATTCAATAAGGTTAGAGAGAGGAGACGAAGGTGCGCTTTGAGGGCCTGGACCTTAATCTTCTGGTGGTTCTTGACGCTTTGCTGGACGAGAAAAGCGTAACCAAGGCTTCCGTCAAACTCAATGTGTCGCAGCCCGCAATAAGTGCGGCACTCGCCAAGTTACGTTGGCATGTCAACGATGATATATTGCACAAGGTTGGAAAAACGGTTCAACTTACCCCTCGCGGTGAGCAAATGATTTCCCCCGTTAAGGATATTCTTTACAAGATTAGATCAACCTTTTCTGAGGAATATTCCTTTAATCCGAATCAATCGGATAGAACTTTTAAGATAGCAATGTCATCATTTGCTTGCCAGTATATTTCTCCTAAGCTTACCAAGGCAGTTATCGAAAATTTTCCGAACATAAGATATTTTGTGGAACCACTTTCCGTCGACTCCATTAAAAGGGTAAAAAATGGGGATGTTGATATCTGCGTATCAGCAGATCAGATAAATCTTCTAAATCCTAAAGAAAACCTTGATGACCTTAGTTTATCTCCATTTTTCAATGATAAGTTTGTATTGATATCTGATATTTTAAATAAGCTAGAAACACCGATATGCACATCTGATTTTATATCCTTGCCATATGTCGAGACTCATATCGGCCCACATACAGTGACTATCGCAGATGATGCTATGAGACAGTTAGGAATAACGCCACGATCCGTCGTCTACACGCCGGATTTTCATTTGACTGTTGAAAATGTTATCGGAACAGCCTGTGTCGCAATTGTTCCTTCGCGCATGATCAATGATCGGATGAAGAAATTTGTTCGGATTTATGACGTCCCATTTGAAGTCTCGGACTTGAATGAAACCTTACTATGGCATTCACGTAACGATGCTGAACCTGGTCACAAATGGTTTCGGGAAATGATCCTAGATCTGGCCACTGCGGAGTAGTCCTTAAGGTCAGGGCCCATTGATATGATTGACGTAATCTGATTCAGGCTCCGCGAGGAGATAGAAGATGAGCGACCTGTATTGGCTGATGGACTAGCAAATGGCTCGGCTTGCGCCGTATTTTCCCAAGAGCCACGGCAAGCCGCGTGTTGATGACATGCGAGTGCTGAGTGGGATCATCTTCGTCAACCGGAACGGGCTGCGCTGGCGGGATGCGCCGAAGGATTATGGGCCACACAAGACATTGTATAATCGCTGGAAGCGATGGAGCGAGCGAGGCATTTTCCTGGCGATGATGGAGGGCCTGGCTTCAGCGCGTGCCGAACGCAAAACCGTCATGATCGACGCGACCTATCTCAAGGCCCACCGCACGGCATCGAGCCTGCGGGTAAAAAAGGGGATGTGGGCCGCCTGATCGGCCGCACCAAGGGCGGCATGAACCCCAAGCTTCACGCTATCACCGATGCAAACGGCCGTCCTCTGAGTTTCTTCATGACTGCTGGGCAAGTCAGCGATTATATTGGCGCGGCCGCTCTGCTGGACGAACTGCCCAAGGCGCAATGGCTGCTCGCCGATCATGGTTATGATGCCCGACTGGTTCCACGATGCCTTACAGGAAAAGGGCATCAAACCGTGCAATCCTCATCTTCTGGCTCTGATCAGTGAGTCCTGACCCTAGCAGAATATAAGCGCGTGCCGACAGACAAAACAGAGACCGCAAAAACATCCCCGCCATGGAGCGGGGGGCAGGGTGGACATGCTCGTCGGGTTAATTGGAGGAAATCACTTTGCTTGCCAGATTGCGGGCCTTTTTTCGATGAATGCGTTCACACCTTCGCGATAGTCGGCGGACTTGGACAGCAGGTTCAAGGTATATTTGCTGATCTCTGCCAAGCGCTCGTCAACCTCGTCAAAGCTTCGTTTGGCGATTTCCAGGCTATGCTGGACGGCAAGGGGCGCGTTGTCGGCGATCTCCTTTGCCAGTCCGATAGCGACATCCAATGCGGTCTCTCCTTCAGCCAGACGATTAACCAAGCCGAAGCGGACGGCATCGGCGGCATTCACGCTCCTGCCGCTGACAATCAATTCCGTCGCGATATTCGCAGGCAAGCGCCGGATAAGGCGATAAGCGCCCCCCGCTCCCGCGATTAGTCCGCGCTTCACTTCCGGCAGTCCGAACTGTGACTTGGGCGTTGCAACAATCATGTCGCAGGCCAGCGCGATCTCACATCCACCGGCCAGGGCATTACCATCCACTGCCGCTATCCAAGGTTTGGAACGCAGCGTGTCGACAAATCCGGCGAAGCCCTTCCCTTGGATGAAAAGCGACTGCATCCCGCCAGCGGCGACTTCCTTGAGGTCGGCGCCCGCACAGAATGACCGGCCGCCAGATCCAGTTATGATGACGACGCGGATTGCCGGATTTGCTTCTATCTGATCGACAGCCTGACCTAGGGCTTCGGCGGTTTCGCGGTTGATTGCATTGTGCGCCTCGGGCCTTGCCAGCGTCACCAAGGCGATATGCTGAGCCAGTATATCAACCGTCACTGGAGAAGAGTGATCGGCCTCCACCATCAACTCCTCCAATGCGCAAGCGGAAGCCCCGCGACTGGGGATTTGAAATAGGGGATCGAGGTCGCCTTGAGTCCACCGATATAGGCCGTGTCGACATCCGGCCCACCGAAGGTGATGCTGGCGAACCAAGGTGCGATAGTTCCACCGGTGGCGGCAAGCGTTTCGATTCTGACGGGCTTTCCGGTTGCAAATTCGGCCTCAAACTGGTCGGTTGTCTCCTTGATTCCATCGTCGAGGAGTTCCAGCAGTTCCCCTTCGGGGGTAATCGCGATCAACCGGTCGGCGAAGACCATGGCGCCCCAGAGATTACCATAGGCATCGAAGGTGATACCATCGATCAGGCCTCGCCCTAGGTTGGAAGGCCCATGAACCTGACGATCGCTTAGTGAGCCGTCCGGGCCAACCCGCATCCGACTGACACGGTTGCCAGAGGTTTCGGCGATGTAAAGCCATTCCTCATTGGCATCGAGCTTAACTTCATTGGTGAAGGCAAAACCGTCCGCAACTATGCGGGAGCCTTTCTGATCGATCAGGATGATATAGCCATCGGAAATATCCGGTCGGATCGCATCACTCCAGGGGTTCACCTTGGTGGAAACGGTGACCCAGATGCGATCCTTGCGGTCCCGCATCACGAAATTGACCTTGCCGATTGCCTGACCGTCGATTTCGTCGAGCAGGATTTTGGTGCTACCAGTGCGTGTCATCAATTCGAGCCGATCGGTCCCGAAATTGGAGATTAGTATGTCGCCCTTCGCATCAAAGGCCAGTCCGTTGGGCAAGGTGCCGTAAAGCAGACTGGTACTGGCGTCAGCAGACAGATCGAAGTGCTGATCCGCCGATTGCGTTATCAATTGCTGCGAGCCGTCCGGATTGATGCGCATCACCCCGCCGCGGGCATCCGCGCTCCACAGCGTCCCATCGGGTTCGGCCAGGATGCTCTCCGGCCGTTGCAGATCATGGCCGACATAGCGGATCGCGGCGCGATCCACGGTCCATCCGATAAGCGGATTAGGGCCTCGGGCTTGGAGGATCGCGACCATCAGACGGCAATCCTCATGTTGGAACGACCCTTGAGTTTGAGCATTTCGCGCGTTTCGTCGGGCGTTGCCACTTCAAGGGACAAGCCTTCGAGGATCGCGCGAATCCGACGCACCTGGGCAGCATTGCTATCGGCAAGCTTGCCCTTCCCGTCCCACAGCGAGTCCTCAAGCCCTACGCGGACGTTTCCGCCCATGACCGCAGACATGGCAGCGATCCGCATCTGCGATTTTCCGCTGCCCAAAACCGACCAGAAGTAATCCTTGCCGAACAGACGGTCGGCGGTGCGGCGCATGTTCACCACATCTTCGAAATGCGCACCAATGCCGCCTCGGATGCCGAACACGGACTGGATGAAGATTGGCGGTTCGAGCAAACCACGGTCGAGGAAATGGGCGGCGGTATAGAGATGCCCGATGTCATAGCATTCGATCTCGAAGCGCGTGCCGGTGGCGCTGCATGAACGCAGGATATGTTCGATATCACGGAAGGTATTGCAGAAGATCAGATCGTCGCTGTTTTCCAGATAAGGGCGCTCCCAGTCATATTTGAAATCCTTGTAACGATTGAGCATTTCGTAGAGCCCAAAATTCATCGAACCCATATTGAGCGACGCGATTTCAGGTTCTAACAGCCCGTTGACGAAGTCGGGCTTGGCTGATTCAGTGTGAGGGTTGATTGATCATGCGGGTTTGCGACGATGGCGATGGGACGCGATAGCGAGGTTCAGCCCGATTTGATCGTGACGTGGGCGGAGATACCGCGCGCTCCCGGGCACATCTTTTACGACAGGCTCCAGAAGCTGCTGGCCGAGGCGGGCTTCGATGCCTTCGTCGAGGAGACGTGCAAGCCCTATTATGCGCCGCGGATGGGAGCCCCGTCGCTGCCGCCGGGCCGCTACTTCCGGATGCACATGATCGGCTATTTCGAAGGCATCGATAGCGAGCGTGGCATTGTCTGGCGCTG
>FMTU01000049.1 GCA_900100475.1 Sphingobium faniae
GCTTTCGCCTTTTGAGGGGATCGAGCATGGCCCGCCATTGCATCCGCGAACCTCGCTACGTTCCCCCGGTGCAGCGCATCGGGGAGCAACCCGACCTGTTCGGTGGACCGACCCTTACCCACGTTGCCGAGTGCCAAGGACCGCCGAAGGGATGGCAGCGCCAGTTGCAGAAATGGGGCCGCTGCACCGTCATTGCCGATCTTGAGGCCGCGCCGTCGCCTGTCATCGACCCTGCCCCGTCCCCGTCTCCGGTTTTCCTTGTCGCTTGCGTTGCCGCCAAGCTGGACCGCCCCGCCCCGGCGCGCGATCTTTACGCATCGCCATGGTTTCAGAAGGCCCGTGCCTACGTCGAACGACAGGGCGGCGCATGGTTCATCCTTTCCGCAAAGCATGGCCTGATCGCCCCGGAAACCGTGATCGCACCCTATGACGAGACGCTAAGCGCGATGAAGGCAGGCGCGCGCCGCCTTTGGGGCGCGCGCCTGATCGAAGCGATGGCCGAGCAGATCGACGCCGCCGCGCCGCTGATCGTTCTCGCAGGCCGCAACTATCGCGATCCCCTTTGGCCGCAGATCGAGCGGCGCGCATCGGCCCCGATGGAAGGGCTTGGCATCGGCCAGCAACTCGCTTGGCTCACCCGGAATTGAAAGGATCGAGCATGTCTATCCGCCTGATCGAAGGCTTGCACCTCACCGCAACCCAAAAGCGCCACCTTGCCGAAATCATCGCGCAAGGATGGACCGAGGGACATTCAGGGCGATTCCGCTACAGCGTTGCGCCCATCGAGGGCGATCCGAGCCGCTTCCGCTATCACTGGCGCAAAAGCGAGCGCGACGATTGGGGCCGACCCGTCACGCGCGAAGGGCGCGGCATCATCGAATGCTTGCCCGCTCCCGGCTGACGAGAGCCAGGCCGAAAATTCCGGCGCGCCCGCCCAGGTGCGGGCGCGCCTATCGTCAGGATCAGCCGCGTTGCTGGCCGAGGCGAACCAGATCGAGCGAAACCGCATTTACCGCCGGAGCCGCGCTTGCCAGCGTGTCGCGCAGATCGTCGCGCGAAAGCATCGTGATCCAGTCCCGGCCATAGGTCCGCGCAACCATGAAATAGATAGTGCCGTGACAGCCGACCACGTTGCACTTGTCGAGCTGGTCCACCGGCGAGGCGTTGCCGCCGAACCGGAGCGCCTGCACCGAGGCATCGACCCGCTGTTGCAGGCCGCAGCATTTGCATTGCGAGCGCACCAGCGCATTCGAGCGGGCGAGAAGCCCCCACGACGCCGCCCAGCGCGGGAAAATTCGGTCGATATCGCTCATCCCCGATCCATATCAACCCGCCGCTAGGCCGTCCACATGAGGACGCTAGATCTCGTTTCCGAGATTCAGCGGCTTTGCCTGTTCGCACGCGCCAGGACGCCGATCGCCGGCATCCCGTCACGCGGGAAGATCGACATGCCCCGCCGATAGCGGGCCATGGCATTTTTCTCCTTCAGCACAGAAGCGAAGCGGCATAGCCGCCACGTCATTTGCCCGTTCAAGGGCCTGTTCCGGCCCTCTGCCGCAAGGGCTGGACCGTCTCGCTCGCTGCGCTCCCTCGCTTGGCGATCATGGGGGTTTCCCCGTCCTTCCTTCGCTGCGCTCCGTGCAGGACGGGCGATCCCCCTCCCCCATGATCGGCCCTGATTTGCGGCATTCACCGACCCACTTCGCCAGTGGGCAGAAGTCGATGGGGCCATCGCCTTCGGCTCCATTTTAAGAAGGGAAAAGCACATGAAGAATTTCGACACGATGACCGCCGAGCAGATCGCGGCCTATCATGCCGCCGTTGCCGCGCTCAATGACCAGATGCGCGCCAAGCTGGACAGCCCCGCGCCTAACATCGTCGTGATGACAGCGGGCATTCTCGCGCTGGTGGATGCCGACCACGAAACGGCGATTGCCAAGCAGATCGAACTTATGGGGATCGTCGCCAGCTATGACGATTTTAGCGAGGACAACAACCCGCACGGAGAGCGCGATTTCGGCACCTTCACTTGGGCCGATACCCGCTGTTTCTGGAAGATCGACTATTACGACCACGCGACCGAATGGGGATCGCCCGACCCGTCAGATGCCGCGCAGACTTGCCGCGTCCTGACCATCCTTCGCGCCGACGAATACTGATCGGCAGCATCGAGGGCGGCACCGCCCGCCCTCACCCTCCCCATTCAAGGATTTCCATCATGACCGTCACCACTGTTAAGTTTTCGCAGCTTCGCCTTTCCCCCCTCAATGTCCGCAAGGTCGAGCCGAAGGGGATCGAGCAAATGGCAACGTCGATCCTGGCTCATGGCATCGCGCAGAGCCTCGCCGTCTATGAGGAAGGCGGCAAATATATGGTGTTCGCCGGGGGGCGTCGCTTGCGCGGCCTTGACCTCCTACGCAAGCGCAAGGCCATCCCGGCAACCTTCCCCGTCCCCGTCATTATCAAGGACAAGGCCGAGGCCGTGGAACTCTCTCTGATCGAGAACGAGCAGCGCGAGAACATGCACCCCGCCGATGCAGTCCGGGCCTATGTCGCGTTGCGCGATGAAGGCGGAATGAGCGCCGAGGACATTGCCGCACGGTTCGGCCATAGCACCGGCCACGTTGCCAAGTTGCTACGCCTTGGCAGTCTCGCCCCGGCAATTCTGGATGCTTTCGCCGCCGACCAGATCGGCATGGATGCAGCCAAGGCGCTGACAATCAGCGATGACCATACCGCGCAGATCGAGGCGATGGAGCGTTGCGGGAACAACGCGAATGCGATCCGGCGCGCGCTGACCGCCGAAAAGATCGAAACCACGTCATCGGCTTTCGTCTTTGTCGGAGAGGAAGCCTATCAGGCCGCAGGGGGCACCATCACGCGCAACCTGTTTGGCGATCAAGGTTTTGCCGACTGCCCCGATATTCTGGACGAATTGCTTTGCGCCAAGCTGGACGCGATCAAGGCGGAATTGAAGGCCGAGGGCTGGCATGTTGTCGAGGTTTGCGAAGAAGCGCCGCACGACATTTACAACCGCGGCTATCTGCACCCCGTCACGCGCGAGCCGACCGAAGCCGAGGCCGAGGCGATGGCCGTGCTTGATGCCAAGATCGAGGAAATGGAGCAGGAGGGCGACAGCGAAGAACTGGCCGACCTGTTCGACCAGCGCGAGACGCTGGACGCGGCGCTAACCTCCTACACGGACGAGCAGAAGGCGACAGGCGGCGTTTGCGCCTATGTCGGCTATCGCGGCGAGTTGCAGACCCGCCACTGGCGCGCAGTTGTCGAGCAGGAGGCCGAGGGCGAACCGACCGAGAGCGGACCCTATGCGGCCAGCATGATCGAACGGCTGACCGGCATTCGCACCCTCGCCTTGCAACAGGCCGTTGCCGCGCAGCCCGATCTTGCTTTGGACATTCTGCTAGACAGCCTGACCGCCCAATTCATCCACGGACAGTATAGCTACACCATCGGCGCCGACATTAAGCCGACCCGTGCCGTCATCAATGTTGAGGATGAACTGTTGAGCGGCAGCAGCATCGAGCGCGTGGAGCCGCAGCTTGTCGAGCGGTTTGGCGACATTCCCGCCGAGGCCCGCTTTGCGACAATTCGCGCAATGGAGCAGGCCGACAAGATGCAATTGCTTGCGGGGCTTGTCGCCATCACCTTGAACGGCACCGTTTTCAACAATGGCGGGACCGGATCGCGCCAGCAGAGCGCCGACGAATATGCAGAGGCCGCAGGGCTGGACCTTGGGGCCGTGTGGACGCCTTCGCAGCCGTTCTTTGACCGGCTGAAAAAGTCGGCCTTGCTGACCATTCTTGCCGATGAATGTGGCGAGGAAGCCGCCAGCAATTGCACAAAGAAGAAGAAGGGCGAGATTGCCGTGACCGTCAACGAACGCCTGCCCGCAGGCTGGTTGCCGGAACCGGCGCGCCGCTTTGCACCTGTTGCCGAGCAGCCCACGGACGAAGGCGAAATGTCCGAGGTTGCTTGATGTGCTGGCCGGTGGAGCATCATCGTTCCACCGGCCCCCTTCCCTGCTATGATGGCGCTAGGAGATCGACCGATGCCCGTTGAAATTCTCGCAGACCCCGAAGTCAAAGCCGCGCTGGATCGCCTCATTGATATTGCGCGATCCGATACCGGCCAATCTGCCCGTGTCGCCAATTTCCTCTTGGCATGGTGGAACGGCGACGATTGGGGCCACTTCCCGATTGCCGACCTGTTCGGCGTGGACCGCCCGATTGCCGCCGACATGGCGACAATCTTCGCGTTCCTGGGCCAGCATCCCGGCGCGATCTATGCCGACGCTTTCGGCTACCGTGATGCAATGGCCGATCTTGTCGAGGTTTGGCGCGTGACTTGAGCCGCGCGGATCGCGGCCTATAATGGTTGTCGAGCATCCGGGGACGAAGGCGAAATGTCCCTGTTTGCTTGCTGTGCTGGCCGGTGGAGCATTCCGCTCCACCGGCCCCCTTCCCAAGATCGACCCGGAAGGTTTCAATCCGCCGTGCGGCCCGTTCCGGTCATCCGACGAGGATTGTTCTTCCGATTCCCAAGATGATATCCGGACGCACGGCCATGCGATGAGCATCAAGCCGCCACTTTCGGCAAGCGCGATTGGCGTAGATCGCGCTTGCCGAAAGACCAACGCGCAACCGCCACCCTCGCCCTGTTCTTTATTCGTTCAGCACTTGATGCTATAGGAGTCAGCATGACGACGAGCGCAACCACTGGCCCCAAATGGTCCCAAGATCAGGCGATTGCCTATGAGGCGGCGCTAGAGGCCATCAATGACGTGATCGCCGGTTACAGCGAACAGATTGCGCTTGAGCAGGACAGCGCCACGCCGAACGCGGCGCGGATCGCTTGGCTCGAAATGCGAACCGATCAGGCCACCGAAATCATGCACTCGCTCAACGTCGAGGATACCGCCAATGTCCGCCAAGTCCTGACCGAATATAGCGCCATGGTGCGCGCGCGTGACGCCGCCGAAGCCATCGCCATTGCTGCCTAAGAGGCGGCATGGCTCGCGACCCCGAACGGCATAGCCTCTCCCCCGACGCCCTCCAGAAAATCTATGAAACCCGCGTTGCGCCCCGCCTGTTCAGGGGAGCGCAAAGCGTGGAGCATCCGACCGCGATAATTTTAGGCGGCCAACCCGGATCGGGGAAAACCCCGATGCAGAATGATGCCGCCCGCGAGTTCGCTCGAAGCGGCGGAATGGTGAAGATCATCGGGGATGATCTTCGCGCCTATCTGCCACACTATAAGAGCTTGCAGCGTGCCGACGATAAGAGTGCGGCATTCTACACCGACCGCGATTCAGGCCGCTTGGTCGAGAAAGCCATTGCCGAGGCGGCTCAGCGCCGCGTCAATGTGCTGGTGGAAGGCACGATGCGGAACCCGGAGACAGTCGCCGCAACATTGCAGCAGTTCAGGGAGGCCGGTTTCAGGACCGACGCGCGCGCCCTGGCCGTCAGCCCGGAAATGTCGAGCCTTGGCATCTTGCAACGATATGCCGAGCAGAAGGAGAGCCGTGGCGTTGGTCGCATGACCACTACCGAGGCCCACCAGAATGCCTTGCGCGGGATGCTCGACACGCTTGACCGGATTCAGGATCAGCGCCTTGCCGATAGCCTCACCATCTACCGGCGCGGCGGCGATGCCATCCATCGTTTCGATCTATCCGGCCCAGCGCGCGCCGATCAGCCGCGCGCGCGCGAGGTGGTCGAGCGCGAGCGCAATCGCCCGCTGACCCCGCAGGAAGCCGCTTACAAGCAACGAGAAATTGAGCGGTTGACCCCGATCCTGCAAAAGCATGGCGTCATCCCAACGCGCGATCCGAACCGCAGCGCCGAGGCTGATCGCACAAAACCGCCTGTCCCTCCCCGTCGCGACGAGGACCGGGAACGCTAGAGCAATCCGGCTAACGCCGGAGGGCGGACCTGGCCCGCCCCTTTCGCCCCTTGGGCGAAACCGAATCTCGGTGCCATGCAGAGCGCGGGACGGGGCATCGAACCCCGTCCCGCGCAATCTCTTCTCTCTGTGTGTCGTGGCATTTTGGCATGGGTGCGCGCCGGCTTTCAAGGATCGGTGGCACCCCCCAAATGCTTCGCATTTCGGCTCCCCCACCGCCCGCTATCGCGGCCGCTTCGCGGTCCCTGACAGCCGCCGCCGTTGCCCATGCCGGGTGTCTCCCGTCACCAACGAGAAGGAGAACCGGATGCACATCAAATTGTTTAGAGCACTGAAAGCGGCTAATCTGTCAGACGACGCCGCAGCGGAAGTTGTAGAGGCTATTGAGGAGTATATCGCCGTGAAGGTTCAGGAGGCGAACAAAGGAATCGAAAGCAAGCTGACGGCGCAAACTTGGGTCATCGGCAGCGTCGGTTTCGTCCTCGCAGTCATCGGCCTCGCGCCCGC
>FMTU01000055.1 GCA_900100475.1 Sphingobium faniae
AAGCAGGTCTGGATGAACAGCGGACCTTCGACCAGGCCCTCCTTCCAGAAGTAGTGCAGGTTGTAGAGGTGCGCGGTATCGTAGCACTCGAACTCATAGCGAGTGCCGGTCTTGTTCAGCGTTTCCAGCGCATAGCGGATGTCCTTGAAGCTGTTGCGGAACACCAGGTCGTGGCTGGCCTCCAGCATTTCGGGCTCCCAGGCGTGCTTCCACTCCCGGTCCTTCTTCAGCATCGGGAACAGGCCGAAGTTCATGCTCCCCATGTTGAGGCTGGCCACTTCGGGTTGCCACGTCTCGGCGGGTTTCACGCGATATTCGACAGGCATGTAGGGCGAGGCGCCGGTGGTGATGTTCACCACTACGTCGCTCGCCTGCTTGATGACCTTGAGGAACGGCGCGAAGTCTTCCGGCTCATGTACCGGCTTGCCGGTTTTTGGGATCGCGCGCGTGCAGGTGAACGATCGCCGCGCCTGCCTCTGCCGCTTCCAGCGCGGCCTGCGCGATCTCGTCCGCCGTCACCGGCAGATGCGGCGACATCGACGGGGTGTGGATCGAGCCCGTCACGGCGCAGCTGATGATGGTCTTGGACTTCGGCATCTCGCCCTCCGTTTTTCGCTGCCGATCTCTGCCGAGGCATTCGTTGTGAATGTCGATGTGATTTAAACTGTCCAAACGGTCAATATGATTCTTGCCGCGGAGCACGACCGGACACAGAGATCGCAGGCAAAGTCGTCAAAATCGGCGAATCCAGCTCACGCCTTTATTCCCCGTCACGAATTATCTGACCATATGACTAATAGCCCACCGAGCAAAAACGGCACGGGAATGCCGGAAGGCAGGCGCCAACCGCATCGGTCATGTTCGCCATAACTGCGATATTTATCTATGTATTACAGTACATAAGTCGATGATCACGCCCAACTTCAAAGCCTTTGGCAACCTGTAGATCAGCAGCAGGCCACAAGTTCGAATAATGGCTTGACGCGCCAAATGCGCTCATTAGAATTCCAATTGGTCAGGTTAAGCAAATGCAACCGGCGAGCGCAAAGCGCCGCACCATGGGGAGGATAATCGATGAAAATGCATGCACGCGCTGTGCTTTTTGCAGGCGGATCGCTGCTGTCACTGGGCCTTTCGGCGACATATGCGAACGCGCAGACCGCAGAAACAGCGCCCCAAACCACATCGCCGCCCTCGTCCGCCAGCACGAACGAGATCGTCGTCACCGCCAACAAGCGCGAACAGAACCTCAGCGAAGTCGGCTCGTCCGTCAGCGCGGTCAGCGGCGAGGCGCTGAAGGTCCAGAACATCTCCAACATCGCGGACCTGGCGAAAGTGACGCCGGGCCTCACTTTCGCGCCGACGCCGAACGCCACGCCGGTCTACACCATCCGCGGCGTCGGCTTCTACGACAGTTCGCTGGCGTCCTACCCCGACGTCGCCGTCTACATGGACCAGTTCCCGCTGGCGCTGCCGGTGATGTCCGCACAGACCGGTTTCGACCTCCAGCGCGTCGAAGTGCTGAAGGGTCCGCAGGGCACCCTGTTCGGGAACAACGCCACCGGCGGCGCGATCAACTTCGTCGCCAACACGCCCACACCGACGCTGGAGGGCGGCGCCACCTTCAGCTACGGCCGCTTCAACACGATCGAAGCCAACGGCTTCATCAGCGGCCCGATCACCGATACCCTGGGCGGACGCATCGCGGTGAAGGCGGTCAACGGCGATCCCTGGCAGAAGAGCTATACCCGCGACGATCGCAACGGCCGCGCCGATACGATCGCCGGGCGCATGATCCTCGAATTCGAGCCGAGCAGCGACTTCAAGGCCTCGCTCAACCTCAACGGCTGGCGCGACCAGAGTGAGCCGCAGGCCCCGCAGCGCATCGCCTTCGTGCCGCAGAACGACGTGTCCGGCGCCCCCGCCATCGCGCCGTTCACGTATGCCGACGGCCCCGTGCCCTTTCCGCAGGCGACCTACCCCAACGCACCGCACAATGCCCGCGCCGCCGACTGGTCCACCGACTATCGCCCGCGGCAGGACAACCGCATGCTGCAGGGCCTGTTCCGCATGGACTACGACTTCAGCGGCATCACCGTCACCTCGCTGACCGGCTATACCGACCTCAAGTTCGACAACACCACCGAAGGCGGCGGCACCGCGCTGCGCGACCCCGACTTGCGCAGCGACAGCGGCCACATCAAGAGCTTCACGCAGGAAGTGCGCATCGCCAACGATTCCCACAACGCGCTGCGCTGGGTGGTAGGCGCGAACTACGAGCGCACCAAGGTCAACGAAGTCACCTGGCTGGCCTACGCCGACAACAGCAACACTTACGTCCACGGCTTCGTCAGCAACGCGTATGAAACCCGCCAGAAGATGACGAACTACGCCGCCTTCGGAAACCTGGAGTTCGACGTCAACGACCAGATCACGCTCAAGGCCGGCATCCGCCAGACCCGTGCCAAGCGCGATGCCTATGCCTTCAACGGCGATCTGCCGCAGTTCCCGATCCTGCCGACCGACACCACTTTCGGCGGCACCCCGGGGGTCACGCTGACCGACTTCTTCAACGCGGTATACGGCTCGCTCGGCCCGCTCTACGGCGGCCCGGGCTACCAGATCCCGACGATCGCACCGGGCGGCTCGATCATCCTCGACACGCGCGGGCTGGTGCTGGGCGATCCTTCGGCGAACGATCCGGTCGATCCCGATACTTTCCTCACCGCCACCACCGTCAATACCCGAATCCGCGAGAACAGCACCTCGTGGATGGTCGGTGCGGACTTCAAGCCGGTGGACGGCCTGCTGCTCTACGCCAACGTGTCGAAGGGCTACAAGGCGGGCAGCTTCCCGCACTTGTTGGGCTCGCTCTTCGATTCCTATGCGCCGGTGAAGCAGGAATCGATCATGGCCTACGAGGCGGGCTTCAAGGCCCAGCTGATGGACCGCCTGCTCACCATCAACGGCGCCGCGTTCTACTACGACTACAAGAACAAGCAGACCCGCGCGAAATTCGTCGATCCGATCTTCAGCGCGCTCGACAAGCTGCTGAACGTGCCCAAGTCCACCATCAAGGGCGCCGAACTGGAAGTCACCGCGCGCCCGATGCAGGGCCTGTCGCTCAGCGCCTCGGTGACGTACCTCGACGCCAAGGTGGACAAGTACCTCGGCGCCGTGGGCCAGACGGCGGTGAGCGGCGTGCTGGTGCCGGTGAACGCCTCGTTCAAGGGCGTCGACCTGCCGTTCTCGCCCAAGTGGCAATACTCGCTGCGCGCGGACTACACGTTCCCGGTCAGTTCGGCGCTGGACGGCTTCGTGGGCGCGGGCCTCAACGGGCAGAGCAGTTCGGTGTCGGCGCTGGTCGTGCCGGGTTCGGCCACCTTCGGGGCGACCTCGGACCTCTACGACATCAAGGCCTATACGCTGGTCAACGCCAACCTCGGCATCCGTTCCTCGGACGGCAAGTGGACGGCGTCGGTCTGGGGCAAGAACATCTTCAACACCTATTACTGGAGCAACGCCACGCAGGCTTACGACACCTTCGTGCGCTACACTGGCCGGCCGGCGGAATACGGCATCACGGTCGGCATGAACTTCTGACGAAGCAACCTACCCTCCTGAAAAGGCCCGGAAACCGCGAGGTTTCCGGGCCACTTTTTTCCCGTTATGACGGATGAAGATCAGATGCTGGTATGCCCGCCATCGATCGCGAACGAGGCGCCGGTGGCGAACGAGGCTTCGTCCGACAGCAGCCAGCGCACCGCGCCCGCGATCTCGGAAGGCTGGCCGAAGCGGTTCATCGGATGGACGGCGGCCAGCGCCTGTTCCAGCCCGGCATCCACTTCCATCGCGCCCTTCAGCATCGGCGTGAGCGTACCGCCCGGCAGCACGGCATTGATGCGGATGCCCTTCGTCGCATAGTCGATCGCGCCGCCGCGCGTCAGGCCCATCGCCCCGGCCTTGCTGGCGCAATACTCGCTGCCGTTCGGGAAACCGACCATGGCGGACGTGGAGACGATGTTGACGATCGCCCCGCCCTTGTCGAGCATCGTGCGGATCTCGTGCTTGTTGCAGAGGAACAGCCCGCGCAGGTTCACCGCGTGGCAGCGATCCCATTCGCCGAGTTCAATCTCGTGCAGCAGCTTGCCACGCTGGGGGACACCGGCGGCGTTGCAGGCGCCGTCGAGGCGGCCGTAAGTGCTCACCGCTGCCCCGATCATCGCGATGACCGAGCTTTCATCCGCCACGTCCGCCGCGATGCCCTGCGCGGTGCCGCCCGCCTGCCCGATCGCGGCGGCGACGGCCTGCGCCTTGCCGCCATCGAGGTCCGCCACGGTGACCCGGCAGCCCGCCTCGCCCAGCGCGAGCGCCACCGCTTCGCCGATCCCGCTGCCACCGCCGGTGACGACGATCGACTTGTCCTGAAGACCTTTCATTCCTTCGTTCTCCCATCTTGGCCCAGTCGGCCCGAAGCTGCGATTTTGGCCATGTTGAAGAACAAAGATTGAACATGGCGATCTACCAGGCTCGCTCTTGTCCTCCAATCT
>FMTU01000048.1 GCA_900100475.1 Sphingobium faniae
CCCCGCGCCTATTCGGGTCGCTGGTCAGCTTTGGTTTGAACAGCGCGGCGAGCTGTCCCGCCTCAAAGCTGCTGTCAAAGTCGCTCACTGGAAACCTCCCAATAGGACAGGTCAGCTTTCGTAGCAGCGCCGATACCTTCGACGGCCGCGCCGATCGCCGCGCGCAGATCGTTGACCTTTTGCAGCTCGCCGGCGATCTCCGCTGCATTGTCCGCCAGCGCCATCTTGTTCGCGGCTCGGGCGATCTGATTCACGTTGCGCCCAATGCGCTGCAACGCCTGACGGCAATTCAACAGCTCCTCGCGCAATTCGCGATCGACAGGCGCGGCGATGCCGATGTGTCGCCGCACAAGAGCCATGGCCCAGGTCGCCGGGGTCATGCGGCGCTCTTTTGCGCGATGGCGGATCACGGCCAGTTCGGTTTCGGTCGGACGAAGATAAAGGCGATGCTCGCCAGCGGCCTCGCGGTCGGCAACAGGCGCGGCCTCGCTGGCCGCCCCGGACTGCCGGAGCACGGCGTCAACCAGCTGACGCATGAAGGGGCCGCGCCCTCCCCTTGTCTGCGCGAGCGCGTCGATCTTTGCGAGTTTGGTCGCCTCGATCTTGAAGCCCAGCGTCTTTTCCATGTGGGGGTAGGTATCTCCCAACCGTGAAGCGCGATCCAATGGGATTGAGCGTAACGGTTAACATTAGCCGCCGCAAGGCTTATCCTGCCATACAGTAGATACCTACCCCACAAACAAAAAGCGGTGGCAACTGCCACCGCTCTAAATTCCACATCGCCTCGATGCTGAGTGAACGTGGACGGTAAAAGCTATCAGAAGTCGAAGGTTTGGGGCGCGGCCTCGCCGTCGAACCGAACCGTGACCTGGCCGCCTAGAACAATCCCGCGACGGCCCTGAATGATGATGGCCGGTGCGTCGGTGGCCTCTTTCGGCTGACGGGGGGTGCGCGGCTTGTGATCGGAAGGATCGGCAAGCGTTGCGCCCTCCCCTTCCCGCTCGTCGTCGCGGGCATCCGGTTCGGGCCGCTCCTGACGTTCATCCGTCGCACTGGTGGCAACTGCCACCGGCGCGCGCGAACCTTGGGGCGGCGCTGGATCGTCAATCGCTTTAGCGGCACCGGCCTGCGCACTCTCTTCCTCGGGAATGCCTTGGAGCGTAGCAAGGAACTGCTCACAGGCGGCGGCTGTTGGATTTTCGTTTGCGACCACGAAATTGCGCGTGGCCTGCTCGTCCAGCTCGATCGCGTGTTTGATCGCGACGGCGGCACGCGGAGAACAATTCTTCAACGCGGCGAGAATGTCCTCGGGCAAGGTGCGCAGCGAGTAGAGCCGCTTCACTTCCGAATGCGGCTTGGCGATGCGCACGGCTAGATCCTTTGTCGAGAGCGTGTCACTGACGCGGCTCGCGATAAAACTGACGCGCTCGGCCAGACTCAGGGCCTGGCGTTGCTCGTTCTCAAGAAACTGGTCGAGGCCAATATCGCGTTCGGCGTCCGCCTGATCCAGAACGGTGTCGATCTGATCGAAACCAAGCTGGCGGCACGCGCGGTAGCGCCGCTCGCCGTAGCGGATGATGTAGCGGCCGTTCGACGTTGGCGCGACAACGATGGGTTGCAGCAAGCCGCGGTCCTTGATGGTCGCGGCCAGTGCATCAATCTCGGCCTGGTCGAACTCCCGGCGAACCTGCGTGGGGTCTGGATCAATGTCATCGAGCGGAAGGCGCTGAAACCGTCCAGCTGCCTTGAACTCGGTATTCGCGGGGACGGCCGAAAAGTCCATCGCGTCCATATCGAAGTCGGCAAAGCTCTTCTTCGCCGGTTTGACAGCTGCCTTGCTCATGCGGCTTCCCTCTCAGCTTGATCGACAATGTAGGAGACGACTTCGCGCACGATCGGCGCGCTACGCCGCGTGTCCTTTGCCAAGCGCCAAACGGGAATTTCGAGTAGCGCCGCCTCGCGCATGTGCTCGCGGTGCGGAATGGTGTGCGGCACCACATTGGCAGGAAGCGCCTGCCCAATGCGGTCCATCAGCATTTTTGAAACTTCGCTCGTTGTCTGAACGCGGTTGAACACGATCCCGAACCGGGTCGCGTTCCCCTCCCCGCGCACCTTGTTTGCAAGGCTGATGCTTTGCGAGATTTCGTTGAGCGACTGACGCGCGGTTTTGTCGGGGTCCAGTGGGACCGCGACATAATCGGACGCAATCAGGGCCATGAGGTTCCGGCCATCCCACGCGGGCGCAGTGTCGATCACGCAGTAGTCGTAGTGCTTGGCAAGGCCGGCACGAATGGCGCGGACATAAGCGCCGATGTGCTGGCCTTGCTGCGGGCTGTCAGTCGTCAACTCGACGATCTGCCGTGTGTTCTTGAAACAGGCCAGCGCCGGAGGTTCTTCGTTCGGTTCGAAGTCAAGAATCGACTGAACCGGGCCGATCTGCTCGAACTCCGCTTTCAGCATCCCGGCACTGTGGCATTGCTTGTCCAGGTCCAGGACCACGACACGCTTGCCCTGCTCGGCCAGATGCCACGCGATATGACAGGTAAGCGTGGTCTTGCCGATGCCGCCGCGCTCATTGGTCACTACGATTGTTCGCATTGAGAATCCCTTCAATGGCTGCGCCACGGGCTACTTGTGCCAGCGGTTGTGGGCGGCGCTGTTTCCCGATCCGAAGCGATACTGCGACTGCATATACCAAGGGTTCGGATCGTCATTCAGGTTGAGGCCCTTGCGCTTGCGGCGCGGGCCGGTCTGTTCGGTTGGTGGGTCTTTGCCGAAGAGAACGATCATCACGAAGACGGCGACGGCTCCCACTCCAAGCCAGCCAAAAGCGAAATAGGCCGCGAGACCGACTGCAAGGACGACGATCAGCGCAATTGCCGCGATCGCAAGCCACAGGGCAAGCGATGCCCAAATCATGACGGTCCGTAGCACGCTGGCTGCGCGCCGAAGTTTGCTGGCAATCTCACGGCGCATAGCGGCCTCCTAAGCTGTTCGGCTCTCGCCTCGCTCGGAGCCGATCAACTTAGGGAAAGGCTGCTCCCTGAAGATGTTCGGCACCTCGGTTCGCAGGGCACGCGACATACGGAGCGCCGTCAGCAAAGTGGCGTCCTGCCTGCCGTTCTCGATGGCCGCGACTGTTTCAGGTGAGACTTGAATCCTTGCTGCCAGCTCGGATTGCGTAAGTCCGGAAGCGACGCGCAAGCTCGCTACACGATTGAACAGTTTGGCCGCCACAGATGCCTCGCATAGTTAGACCCTATTCTTGTTAGGGTCTATGAAAGGCATTGTCCACAAAAAAGGGCGGCCACCAGGCCGCCCGTTTTAGGAGAAAGGGGAGGGGGCTTAGTCAGCCCCGCCCCGAACCAAGATACCCAGCCCCTCAGCAATCAGGTCCACCGAGTAGCGGGTTTCGCCATTGCTCTCGTAGCTGTTCTGGCGGACCCGTCCGGTGATGTGAACCAGGTCGCCCTTGCCCAAGTCAGCGGCGCGCTCTGCCAGCTGGCGGAAGAACGTCACGCGATTCCAGTGCGTATCGGTCTTCCATTCATCGCCGTCCTTGCGGTTGTAGTTCGCGGCGACGGAAACATGGGTGACTTTATCGGTCGTATCGACACTGCCAACGCGGCCGATGATCCGAAATTCAGCGATGTTCTGCATGGTAGTCTCCTTTGGATAAGCGTTGCTGACGGATTTTTTGCGGCGGAGCTGAGCCACGCGGGCAAGCTGAAAATGGGAGGGTCCGCTTGCGGAAACCCAAGGCCGAAGGCCGGTTTTCTGCTTGCCCGCATTAGTGGCGATGCGGAGTTCGTATCCGTCAGACAGCAACGCCCAAAGGAAACGGCGCGAGTAGATGCAGCAATTTGGACTGGCGGCGGTGGCAGCTGCCACCGGCCATTGGCTCCCATAGATCGCTGCGCTCGATCGGCGCGGCGGCGATTGGAAAACCCTGTCGCGGTTCCGCCGCTCTTTCCCTGCCTGGTAGTCCGATGACGCGGGCAGGGGACTGCCGGTGGCAGCTGCCACCGGCTTGAAGCCGAACAGAAAGGGCGATCAGCGATTCCGCTCATGGTGATTTCGTTGAGGGCTGGGTTCTTGCACCTGGGCGGCACGATGGGCCGCCCACACCCGCTTGACGGTGCTGCGGTCGCAATCGGCCAGCTCTGCGGTTTTGGCGATGCTCTTTCCCGCTTCGCGCAATGCCACAATGCGGGCGTGCGTTGCCCGATCGCCTTTGCGCCCTCCGCTGCGCCCTGCGGCCTTTGCCAAGGCGATACCTTGGCGCTGTCGCTCGCGGCGATCGGTGTAATCGTCGTGGGCCATCTGCAGGGCGATCTTCAAGAGCATCGCCTGAACAGATTCGAGCACGATGCGGGCGATGCCCTCGGCGTCGGCCGCGAGGTCGGACAGGTCCACGACGCCGGGGATGGCAAGTCGCGCGCCTCGCGCACGAATTGTCTCAACCAGCTGCTCGGCCTCGGCCAAGGGAAGACGACTAATCCGGTCGATCTTCTCGGCAATCACCACTTCACCGGGTTGAAGATCGGCAATCATGCGCAGCAACTCGGGGCGGTCGGCACGGGCACCCGATGCCTTCTCCCGATAGACTGCCGCGACATAATAGCCCGCTGCCTTCGCCTCGGCCACGATGGCATCCTGCCGGCGTAAGTCCTGCGCATCGGTGCTGACGCGCAAATAAACGCGGGCGATCTGCGGCGCGAGGGCAGGGGACGGCTCAATATCAGTGGCCATCGTTTGTTGAAGCTTCCTTGCCTAGCTGGGGACCATCCGGGGGAGAAGCCAGCATGTTGGATATGCTGGCTTCTGCGCTCGCGATTGCATCGCGGATTTCATCGGCCTGTTCGCGCAGCGCCGCCAATTGGCGGTCGCGCGGCAAAATTGCCCTCAGCCAATTAGCGCGCTGCTCGATTTGAGCGATCTGTTCGGCAAAAAACTGAGCGTCGGATTTCATCCGATCAAGCTCAGCCTGCGCCACGCGTAGTTTGCGGTTCCAAGCGGAATCGCGCGCCTTCGCTCGCCTGACCTCATCCCGGTCTTGCTTGGCCTTGCGCTTCCGCTCCTGATCTAGCGCCTTTTGCAAGGCATCGCGTTTCCTGATTCGCTCGGCCTCAGCCGCTTCATCACGCCTGCGCGCGATCAAAGCATCCAGCGCCGAACGATCGTGAATGTCTATGTTGTTGCAGACCCATCTTATCCTTCGGAATGCCTTGTCCTCGATTTGGCCGATGCGGCTTGGCGACACGCCGACGATCTTTGCAGTCGCGGCAAGAGTGAGCGCGGGAGAGGGGCCAAGCCCGATCCGCAAGCGGACAACCTGTTGCTCATGCGGTTCCAGCATCGCAATCAACCGCTCGACGGTTCGATGGTCGGTGATCGACCTCGCCACATCGCGCTTTGCAAGCCGGGCTGCAAACAGCTCCATGGCCGATTTCATCGCGTCGTCCTGACCGTTCATGCCGGGTTTGAACCTTGCTCGTGCTAATATGGCGCACAATCTATACCATCTGCGCTAGGCGCGAAAGCCATGGCGCAAATAGCTTCTAGAGCAACCCTATTGCGCCATGCTGCCCGTGCCGACATTCTGCGCCTAGCCAGAAGGACGCGAACACGATGCCAACCATATACCTGAAACGAACATCGCCGTTGATGGCCCAGCTCGGGGCCAACATCGCTCGCGAACTAAAGAAACTAGGCATAACTCAAGGGGAGTTGTCCGAACGCTCGGGCGTTGCGGCGTCACATATTTCATACATGGTGCGCGGACATGGTAATCCAACGCTTGCTACCTTGGAGAGCCTTGCCGATGCTTTCGGATTATCGGCTGTCGAATTATTGGCAGCGGATAGCACTTCCCGCGACAAGTCCTGAAAGGCAGTCGCTTTATTTGATCGGAACAATCTATGTCCAGTAACCCGCCCCGCGAATTTGACCGACTGCTACAAGATGCGCCGCTGGTGCGGGCAATGGGGGGAGCACTCTCGATGTTTGCCACGCTGCTTGCGCGTCAAGGCATTGTCGAGGCGAGCGAGGTTGCAAACTTGCTGGGTATCTATGCGGTCGCCACAAGCGAAGTCGATAATGAAGAGGGCATGATCTTGGGATGCTGGGCAGCTATGATCCGCGACGTGGCGGAGCAACAGCGCACATCTGCTCGCAAATAGCCCCGGCGCGCACGGCGCTAGCCGTGAGCCGCTTCGATCTTCTGGGCAAGCTCGGCCAGGTGATCGGAATCAAGTAGATCCTCTGCGGCAAAATCGAGCGCGAAAAATTCCCCGTCGCGGGGAGGCGCGCGATCGGCGGCGAAAGCGGCCAGATAGGGCCGCGCCTCGTCCGTGGCGATCCAGCGCCAGAAAGCATTGCCCTGGCCGAATAAACCGCTCTCGAACATATCGAGCCGTGCTTGTGCGAAGTCGGCCAATTGGCGTCTCCTGATAATCGTGCGGTTCTGCAAAAAAAGGGAGGCCGAAGCCTCCCTTTGTCTTACTGGAACAGTTTGATGAA
>FMTU01000028.1 GCA_900100475.1 Sphingobium faniae
CGCCCAGCAACCCCAGCCCGAGGAGCTGGCGGCATGACGCGCGTCCGGAAAATTGGCGTCGGAAGTCAGATTGGGGCTGGACTGTCAGGATATGTAGCCTCGCTCTGCCAGGCCACCCTCTGCGCCGAATACGGCCTTCCCAACGAACTCCACGACAGCCACGCCTCCTACATCCACCACTGGATGAAGATCCTGCGCGGCGACAAGACCGCGATCCTCCACGCGGCGGCCAAGGCCGAGCAGGCGGTCAAGTGGCTTCGCCAGTTCGATCCGGCGCTCGGTTCGACCCTGCCGGACGAACTCAAGGAGGCAGCCTGACGGTGTCCGGGAAGCCGAGGCACTTGGCCCGCTCGCAGCGCGAGCGGGAAGGGGAGGGGGTGGGAGCCCGATGCGCCAGGGGGCGCAAAGGGAGATTTCACCGATGAACTACGATCTCGACTTCCGCTATCGCCGTGCCCTGCAGCCCGACGCGCTCGCAACCATTGCCACCGCCACCCAGGCCGTGGTCGATGCAATGCAGGACGCGCGCAACGCCGGGATCGACCCAGCGCGCGATCCCGCGACGATCCTGCTCGCGCGTCACGTCGGGCGCATCGCATTGGGCCACGCGCCCGACGAAACCTTTGCCGAAGACCTGCCGCTGCGCCGGCAGTGCCTGGCCAAGATCGACGAGCTGAAATTGAAGCCCGCGCTGGTCGCGCTCGCCCGCCGCGGCATCGGTTACGATCCCGAAGCCAAGCGCGCCTTCCACCGCGAAGCCCGCTCGGCATTGCGGGTGGCGGCGCGCCATCTCGGTCTCGAGCCAGATCAGTACGATCTGCGCAGCAACTTCGCCGGCCCTGCGGTCTCGGGCGAGATCACGCTCCACGGCGACGAGATCTACATCCAGGTCTCGATCCCCTGCATCCATCCGGGCCGCGAGGTCATGTTCCGCCGGTGCAAAGGCCGCCAGGACTACCTCGGCGATCGAAATCACTTTTGCGACATCGCGGTCCTTGCCGCGCCGCACAGCTTCCGCGCGCTCGTCGTCCGCGAGACCGGCCTTTCCATCAATCCGCGCCAACAGGCGCTCGTCTAGGAGAACCGCCATGGGTTGGCTGTTCATGTCTCGCGGCGGCATGGCTCCGTTCGCCACGCCGAAGGCCTATCTCGACAACCAGTGCACCTATCCGCCCGACCCTGACAAGGGCCGGGCGACCGGCCTGCGTGTCCTCAAATCCACCGTCCGTTCGGGCGCCTACTATGCCGCCTGCCAGAGCTACGATCTTGAAGCCCCGCACGAAACTTTCGCGATCATCTGCCTCGTCAAATGGAACCCCGGCGCGAAGAGCGGCGAGGAGTTTGGCTACAAGGATATGACCGAAACGATGGGCCCCTACAGTTACGACTGCCCGGCCTCGATCCTCGACCTCTTGGGACCGCCCGGCAACGAATATGCCGCGCAGTGGCGCGAGCATTGCCGCCAGCGCCTCGCCCTGACCACGCGCCGCAAGCCCGCACCGGGCGATATGCTGGTGCTGGCCGAGCCGCTGACCTTCACCGACGGGCAGAGCGAGCGCAGCTTCCGCGTGGTCCAGTCGGGCCGCAAGACGATCCTGCGCCGGGTCAGCGACGGGGTTGGGGTGAAGATCAGCAAGCTGATGAGCCGGGCGTGGACGATCGTGCCGCCACCCGGTGCCCCGTCAACTTCGTGACCCGGCACCCAAGCGAGTAGCGCCATGACCGATCCCGCCCCACCGCAGCGCTCGTCCAAGCGAGCGCGCCTTTGCAGCATCGAGAACGCCAACCGGATCGCCACCCGGGTCGCCGAGCACGTCCAGGGCGACACCGCCGTGGTAAAGACCGGCAATCCGCTGCAGCCCTTCCGCGTGGTTCTGGCAAGCAAGGCAGCGCCGGGGCGCACCGTCTCGCGGGTCGTCACCTGCAACGATGACGAGCCCGAGGATCAGTAGGGCTCGGGTCCGCGCTCGACGAACCACGATTGCCCGAGCTCGAAATCGGGACTTGGCGACACGAGCGGCCCGTCAGGTGCTTCAGCCACGTAGGGCGAAACGAGGTCCTTGCGCCGCACCCGCATCCGGCTGAGCCAGGCCGCGGTGCGGCCGCGCGCTTTGAGGACCGTCAGCAGCCAATCCATCGCCTCGGCCATCTCGACCACGCCGCGCCCGGCGAGGCAGTAATAGATCGCCCGCTGGAAGTCGTCGCACTGGGTGCTGAGGATGCCCGCGAGCTTTGCCCGCCCGCCGGGGGCGTTCTCATGCACCAGCGACACTGCCTCGCGCAGTTCCCGGACTGACAGGTAGGCATCGTCCACGCCGACCCCGATGCAAAGCGCGGCGATCGCCCGGCGCACTGGCGGCAGGTTCTCGTCGCACGACGCATCGCGCAGGCCAATGTCGAGATCGAAATGGTCGAGGTGGCTGGGAGCGGGCATGGCGAGATCCTTTCCAAAAGAACGTAGCGTGAACGTTCAGGCCCCGTCAACCGGACAGCGGAGGGGAGGGGGAACTCAGCGGGGGATCAATCATGAAAGGTAGAACCCATGACCGCACTTGCTTCATCCACACCTGCCGGCGTCGACCACACTGCTGAGATCGCCCGGCTCAACGACGCGGCCCGCGCGGGTTCACTGCCCACTTCGCGCACTGTGTTCACGCGGGCGCTGGCCGACATTCGTGCTGGCGACGCCGAAGACCCCGGCGCACGCCAGGCCAGCCTGATGCTGGGTCAGGCAGCGCTGCGCCGTCTTATCAACGAAACGCCGATCGAGCCGGGGAACGATCCTCATGGCGAGCGCGACTTCGGCGCGGTCGAGTTCCAGGGGTACAAGATCTTCTGGAAGATCGATGTCTATGCCAACGACGGGACGTTCGCCTGGGGGGTCGGAGACACTGTGGGACGCGCAGCAGAGCTTCCGCGTCGTCACGATTATGTTGGCAAGCGACTGGTGAGGCGATGAGCCGGTATTCGCTAAGACCGCTGCCGGAGCGCTCGGACATTTTCGAGGTCGCGGTCGGGTGGGACCTGGGGCTGGGGACGTTTTTTGTGATGGTATTCGGCGTCGCCGAGGTTGGCCGCGATCCTGATGTGAGGCACTGGCGTGGTGGCCAGCCCAGACAGATTGTTACGGTCGAGGAGCTTCAGACTGAGGTATCGCCATACGCTGAACTTCCGATGGAACTGGTCAGTCGGCTTCGAGGCGACCAAAGCAACGGCGGCGCGAGCCCTCCACAGCGGTTGAGTCGATTGATTTCAGGGCTGCTCGGGAATGGCTGCGTCTGATCATCCTTCTCCCCGCCTGCCAAACGACTGGATAGTTGATATTCCAGCTATGCAGCAGCAACCATTTGAATTTCAGGCTTAACGTACACCCCTAACGTCAGTGCGTCCCAATAGGCGAAGAATGTCTCGAAATAGAAGCGATGTTGATCGCCATTGTCGTCGATTAGCACCAGTTCGCAACTGCCGAGTGGCCCGCCGCTCTGTGCTCCGCAATATCCAGCGACAGCCTTGAAAAGCTCTAACTCGTCTACTTTTCCGAAGTGTTTGGCAAAGGCCGATGACCGGATGAAATGCCGACAGGGATTCGCTGGATCGAAGTCCGGCTTGCGGCGAGAAACGTGTGGATGGCCGGACATTATCCCGACCAGTGGAGTTTGAACGCCCGCAGTCTCGACGAATCGGTATAGCGTCGTCGACAGCGTGTTGCCGAAAACGCCGTGGAGGCTCTTCACGGTTTCGATGGTCGGCGACATCGATAGGGCTTCTTGCGTAAATCGATCGCGCAGGAACAGCAGGCGGCCTGCGGCAAAATTGGCTTCGGCTTCGACCTGCTCATGGCATTCGGGCGAGAGGGTGTGGCTGTTATCGCCAAGCATCGCATCCTCGTGCCACGGCAATAGGCTGTGACCGATTTCATGCGCTTCGTTCCACCGATGCTTTTTGATCGGCAGGTCGCCATCAAGCAGGATACGCTTGCGATCGGGCAGATACAGCGCCTTCAAGGACCACTTGTGGATGGCGTCCAGGATGAGTGCCGGACGATTGAAAACCTGAAGCGTGGCGACTCTGATCCGGCTGATCGCCTCCTGCGCGACGCTCGGATCCTTCGCCGTGTAGAATTTGAGATCGAGCTTGAGCAAATGCCGCACGTCTTCGAGCCGGAGCGGGGGCTCGGGATTCCCGAGCCCCTTCAACACCCGTTCGACGCGGGCGTCGATATCATGGGCGGTTCTCTCAGATAAAAGTCGATTTCTGCTCAACCGCCTGCTCCTTGACGTTCAGTCCCGTTCGCTCAAAACTGTGACGAACGCCTCCAATGCAGCACGTTCAGCCTGGCTAAGCGCTGCCACAGGCTCAGATCGCGCAGCAAAGCGAACGGCTTCATGAATGAGGTTGTCATTCTTGGGTGTCGTCAGACCGGCCACCTGCATCAGGTTCCCACGCGGAACCTGAAAATAATTGGCCAGCTGATAAACGGACCGCAATTCAGCCTTGTGACGAACGTCGTCCTCAATCTCTACGAGTTCGGCGACGTCAATGTCGGCTTGCTCGGCAAGTTCCTCGAGCGTCAATCCTTTGTTGCGCCGCATGAGACGGACAAAGCGACCAAAAGCAATGCTCGGCTCATCTTCGCCAACATTCTGCGTTTCTGCCTCACCATCAAAAAGCGGATCGGCGGCGGTGACGCCGGCACCAATTTCGGTGTCACCTTCTAACGATGCCATCTTGAGACACCAATCCTTGGAGATCTCGATCTTCATGGCTAATTTCCTTTGGCGATGAAGGATTCGGCTTGCTCCGGCGTCATCTCAAAATAGCGCAAACCATGATAGCTTGCGTCGATGCCAAGATCGGTCATGCCGCAGGTGTTGGCATAGAAGCCATTCGACTGCGGTAAAGCGTGTAAGCCAATCCTTCCCTTAAACTCCTCCTCGATACTGAGTGCGATAGCAGCCCTGATCAAAATACTGCCGATACCGCGATAGAGCGGCGGATCGGCGAGCTCGGGGCGGTTCCACGGCGCGTTTTCAACATATTCGACATAAACCAGGTCCTTTCCTTTTTGGCTCTCAACCCGGCAACGATGCGTTGTGATGTCCACGATCATCATGCCCTGGGTGGTTCCGTTGCACACGATGCTGAAGCCGGGATGCGCCAACATGCCCTGCAAAGCCCGGGTCTTCTGACGCCAGTTCCAATGCCGACTTTGCGGCCAATGCACCCGCTCGACACCGGCGCGGTGCAGTTTCTGGATCGCCTTGAAGAGCTCCGGGATCCATTCGGCTTCCCAGTCACCCAGCTGCTTTTCGGTTATCGCATCCCAGAGCTCGGCTTCTTCAAGCTTGCCGTTCGTCGCGTTCAAGAGTGCGATCGGACTGATCACGGCGGTCATAGCATCATGACTTCCGCTTTTTCTTTGCTCTTTTCGTCTTCGAAAAACAGCTTGTCGCCCTTTTCAACACGAGCTTCAACAAGCTGATAGAGCCGTAATGCCTGACGCAGCACAGCCGTCTTGCTCAAATCCTTCTTGTCGCAAAGGCCTTCGAGTGCGTGCATTTCCGCATCCGTAAGGTTGAGCGTCATCGTCTTCTTGGCAGCCATTACGCCTCCTTCAGCGGGAGTAGGGCTACACAACATCTGCGCAAATGTCAATCAAAAAATAGCCCTTGACTAGCTAAAAACTAGCTATCATATCCACGCCATCCGGCGATCAATCTCAAGCCGGGTTAAATCGCAGGCTTGAACAAGGGAATCGTTCTCATGGCCAAGAACACAGGAAATGACTTCCGTCGCGGCGCTGTTACCGCTCGCACCCAATTTCAGCGGACCGACGGCAACTATCAGAAACGGAACGAGCGCACCGGACACTTCATGGAGGTGAAGCAGGACGGCAAGCCGTTCAAAGGCGTCGCCCGTGAACCCGACGGGCGCGATAGCCCGAATTCCTGATGAACCGACGATTCATCCCCATTCCGGCCAAAGTGCTTTGGAGCCTTGGTCCGATTCCGAAGCCGCAACACCCAACCCTTGCATTGGATTCAAAACATGTCTGAAAAGTCGGAAAAGACCGTCACCATCATCGTCAACCAAGACGACCACGAAGTGGTCAAGACGAAAATCTCATATGACGAGGTCGTCGCCTACTACCTTCAGGACGGCGGCGCCTCTTCAACCGAGTATCTCATCAAATATTCACGCGGCCACTCCGCTAACATCAGCGGCACCCTCGCGCCAGGTCAGGAGGTAATGGTTAAAGATGGAATGCGCTTCAGAGTTTCAGGAACTGGCGAGTCATAATCCTTTCATCCGGGACTTGGAGGAACAGGGCTATCACCTCGACTTCGTCAACGCCTATTTCGTCATCTACGGGTTACCGTGCCTCAACAGCGCCGGTGAGCTCGAATATGGCGATTGGGCAAGTCCAGTCGATCTGAATAACTGGGTCATCGATGCCCCAAGCGACCATCAGGCCTGGTTCAAGGGATGCCGTCCGCACGACCAGAACGGGCGGGCGCTGCGATTGGGCGGTGGCGCGGCTACCGTCCTGGTGGCTGACGGCTTTGTTTGCAACCATTCCTTTTCGTTCAAATTGCTCGAGTCTGGCGCAATGCGCCCATATCGGTCGTTTGAAGAAAAGGTGCGCACTTATCTCGATGTGATCGTTGCACCCGCGATGGCAGCTTTCCCCGATGCTAGTCCGCTGCGGGGCATAGAAATCAAAGCCGCGGCGCAGAACAGTCCGTTGCGCATTCCAGACTCAATGTCGTCACGCTACCACCTCAACGACGTGGCTTCGCGGTTGAGGGGCATAAAGGTAGCAATCATTGGCCTCGGCGGCACAGGAGCTTACATCCTCGATTTCATCGCCCGCACGCATCTCGAAAAGATCGGGCTTTTCGACGACGATAAGGTTCATATTCACACGCTCTTTAGGATCCCCGGCTTCATCCATCGGGCGGTCGGGATGAAGAAGGTTGACGCGCTGGCGCAACATTATGCCAATTGGCATTGTGGCATCGTCCCGATCCCGGAGCGCATCACCTCCGAGAATATCGAGAGCCTGCGTGAGTTCGATTTTGTCTTTGTGTCGATTGACGACGGGCCGTCGCGGCTCGCCATCGTCGACTGGTTGAGTGCAAATGCCATTCCCTTCGTTGATTGTGGCATGGGCCTCAATCGCTCACTCATTGGGTTGAATGGCGTCGTTCGGATCACCGGAGCGGATCGCGCTGCATTTGAGCAATCGGTAAATACACCCTATCTGCCAACGACGAATCCAGAAAATGGAGAGTATCGGAAGCAGGCGCAAGTCGCCGAACTCAATGCGCTCAACGCGATATTCGCCGTGATCCGGTTCAAGCAGCATTTTGAGTTTTATGACCGATTAAGCGATGCCATCGCCTACACTTTTGAGACGGCATCTTTTGATCTTGATCGCTTTGGGGGGTTAGAATGAAGTTTGCCTATCAAGCGGTAGATCGGATCCCTAAGCAGCTGGAGCCTGAAACTGTCTATCACAGCGAGGAATTCGAGCTCGCCGGACTTCTCTGTGCTTGCGGCTGCGGCCATCGGATCACGCTTCTCGTTCCCGATAGCCACCAAGTCTATTGCGACGACGGGTTTGCCACGATCCGCCCTTCCATCGCAGTGTGCGATGGTCCCTGCAAATCTCATTATGTCATCTCAGCCGGACAGGTCGAATGGCTGGATGCATTTAGCACCGAAGCGGCGAAATCGCTCATGCAGAAACAGATTTTGCGCCATGTCGCCAACGACGCCAAGCCAAAATCCTGGATTGCCCGTCTGTGGAAGGCAGCACTGGCATTGGCTGATCAGATTAAATCGATCTTTGGAAGGTAGAATCCGTATTACACTCATCGTTGTCATTGAACGTCCTCGTCTCTGGTTCTTCGGTCATAGCGTTGTCTGAAAACACCGCTTGAGCGGTCCTGGACACCTCTGCGGGCAGCGCCCGCAGCTTCGGCCTGACGGCCGGGAGGGAAGGGGGGTGGGAAGAGAGTGATCGAACAAGGGGTTCGGTCGCAATCGATCCATCCAGGAGAACGTCCATGAACATCGGTGAAATCCGCAAGAACGCCAACGGCCAGCTGATCGGCTCTGTCGAAACGCTCACCATCACCCGCACCATCGGCCTCAGGCCAGTGACCTCCAGCAACCCCCGCGCACCCCGCTACGAGATCGTTGCGCTCAACGACCAGCGCCGCTGGGTGATCGTCGGTGCGCTCTTCGAACTCTCCTCGAACTCGACCGGCGAGAGCTTCTACCAGGGCAAGATCGACGATCCGTCGATGGCGCAGCCGCTCTATATCGCCGCTTTCCCGCGCGAGGACGGCACCATGGCGATCGCCTGGCAGCGTCCGCGCCGCCGCAATACGCAGCTCGGTTCGGCAGAATACGGCGAGAGCGACATGTTCCCGGCCGACGATGCCGGTGGCAGCGACCGCGGCGGCGAACAGGCTGGCGATGGCCGAAACGACGACGGTCTGGGTGACAGCACCGCGACCCCGCCCGCCAAGCGCGTCCGGGCCAATGCCAAGGACGGCGCCGAACACGATGGCGCGCTGCCGCCGCTCGTCGACGCCTGATCGGCAAGTCCAACTCCAACCGGCGGGGACTCCAAGCGGGTCCCCGTTCCCGTGCAAAGGCCGCGGATAAGCCCGCCGCGCGGCCTGAGGCGGAACGCCGGCACTGCCCCCCCCGCCCGGCGTTCCGCCTCTTCATTTGCCTGGAGTTACCCGGAGATCCACAATGCTGACCGATAGCGAACGCTTCGCTTTCACCACCCGGCGCCACCACGCCTTTGCGAGCACCGGCAACGCCTACGACGCGGTCCAGTGCGATGAGGCCATCCACACCGGCGATACGATGGTCGTCCTCACCGAGGAGGTTATCGGCATCGCCATGACCTGACCGTTCGCGGTGACACTGGCGCATGGGAATCTCCATGCCCTCTCTGCGCCACGCGAGGGCGACACGCTCGCGGATCTCGCCCGCTCACTCCACGTCAGCGCGGCCGACTTCGAACACGCTGCCGAGATCGCCCGGCGTTTCGGATTTCCGCTCGACCCGCAGATCGAGGCGCTGCTCCCTCGCCCGGCGGGCTGAGTTGGCGGGCTTCAGAGCGGCAGGATCGACTGTTCCGATGACGGCGCACTCGCCGGCGCGTCGACCGCATCGGCAATCACGCGCCCGAGTTCGAGCGCGGCATCCTCGCGTATGCAGGAGCTTGGGGCTGTGATGCCGACCCGCGCCCAGCCCGGAGCGTCCAGGATCGCATGAGCGACAGCAGACGTATCGATTCGTTCCATGCTGGTAAGAGCACATAGGAAGAACATATTTGCAAGACAGCGGGCGCCGCTGTTTGTCCTGATTGACAGGGCAGGGCGGTCCGCCGAGCATCAAGGCATGTGCAACTTGTACCGCATGACCAAGGCCCCTGCAGAAATCGCCCGACTGTTCGGCGCGAGCAGCGGCGCAGGCGCGAACTTCGCCGCCGAGGTCTACCCGGGCTATCCCGGCCTCGTCGTCGCCGAAGGCGAGACGCGGGTGATGACCTGGGGTTTTCCGCTTGTCCTGAAGGGCAAGAACGGTCAGCCACTCAAGCCCAAGCCCGTCAACAACGCGCGCGAGGACAAGCTCGGCACCTCGTTCTGGCGGCCGAGCTTCGAGCGCCGCCGCTGCCTGATCCCGGTGACCGCCTGGGCCGAGGCCGAGGGCATCAAGGGCCAGATGACCCGGACCTGGTATTCGCTGGCGGGCGAGGAGGTCGTTGCCGTCGCCGGCCTGTGGCGAGCGACCGAGGAGTGGGGCGCGGCCTATTCGATGATAATGGTGGATGGCTGCCCGCAGATGGCCGACGTACACGACCGCATGCCCGTCGTCCTCGCCCGAGAAAAGTGGGAGCAATGGCTCGCAGGCACACCCGCCGAAGCCTTCGCGCTGTGCCAGACCTGTTCCAATGAACTCGCCGTCGATCGCAGAGCCGAGCGCTGGGGTGCCGGGAGGTCCGCGGCGACGTCAGGCTGAGGGGAGGGGGGCTTCGCCGGTCGGATCAGACCCAAGCGAAAGGACCCAAGCCCATGGGCGACCGAGCCCCCGTCCACATCACCATCGGCGGCGCACTGCCGCGAGAACATCTCGAAGCCTTCGCGTCGCACGCCGCCGACTATGACCTGCGCACGGAGTGGGACGGCGAACCCTTCGATCCGGCAGTGCTGCCCGAGGCTGAGCCGCTCGAGCTCTACGGCACCGAGCTCAACGGCGGGCAGATCCCCGAGATCGACGCTTTCTGCGCCGAGCACGGCCTGCCGTTCCGCCGCTGGTCGGGTGGCTGTCTCGGCGCCTATCTCCCCGAAATCATCCTGTTCGATGGGCAAGGTCCGATGCGCGACTACACGGCGAGCGAAGACGAATACGTCCTCTTCCCTCCTTCATGGATCAACAACTTCACCCGGCTGCGCGATCTCAAGCGCGAAATTGCCCGCGCCGAACAGACCATCCCGGCCTTCGTGATCGCTGGAGGGTCGAGCGATGACCGCAATTGACGCCGCCCTGCTGGCCTCCTCACGCGAAGTCGTGCTCGCCCGCTTCCCGCTCTCGCGGGTGAGCGAGGCCTTCTTCGACGACATGCTTGGCGTCCTGCCGCCGGCGCACATCGCCGGCGTGCCGGGCTTCTTCGTCTCCGAGGCGGTGTGCGAGGACATCCACGCCCAGTTCGTTGCTGCAGGCGGCCGCTTTTACGGCGGCTACGTCGGGGTGAGGGACCGTGCGGGCCTCATCACCCATGCGCGCATCGCCGAGTTCGAAGCCGCCCATCCGGACGCGGTGGAACTCGCCTGGTATCCCGACAGCCTCGAGGGGGCCGCGTCATGAGCCGGCACTGGATTCTCGAACTCGGCGCCGGTCCCGCCGACGAGCCCTGCGCGCAGCTTGGGCAATGCGCCGACTTTGCCGCGGCCAACACCCTCGAACTGCTCGCCTACAAGGCCGCGATCATTGCCCTCAACGGCGAGCCGCCCCTGCCGCTCGGCTTTGCCATGGTCGCCAATACCCATGATTTCGGGACATACCGGACGCTCTGGCTGGTCTCGGCGGAATCGCCCTTGCCCGACGACGCGCAGGCCTGGCTCGAAAACCTTGTCGAACCGGCCACCTGGATCGCGGCGGGATTTCCGCAGCCGGTGACCTACGAGGGATCGCGTGCGGTGATGCGGCCGTTTCGCGAGGTGGTCGCCGCTGCGCTCCAGATCACCCGGGCGAACGCCGACGGCAGCTTCTTCCCGGCGCAGAACGCGGTGCTCCACCGCAACCTGCTCGCCGCCTACGGGCCTGCCACTCTGGCCGCCGCCGACACGGGGTAAGGGGAGGGGGCTTGGGGCTGGGCGTTCCGTAAAGGAGTCCAAGCCCATGCCTCGCTTCTATGCCGGGATCGGTGCGCGCGCGACGCCGCCCGCAATCCTCAGCCTGATGACCCACGCCGCCTTCGCGCTCACCAAGCGCGGCTATGTCCTGCGCTCGGGCCACGCGATCGGCGCCGACAGCGCCTTCGAACGCGGGGCAGGCCCCTCTGCGCAGATCTTCCTGCCGGCGGTGGGCTGGCGCGGGTCGGCAAGTGCGCTTCATCCCGGGACGCTCGGGGCCGAGCTCTGGGGGAGGGCGCGCTTGATCGCTGCCGCGCACCATCCGGCCTTTGCCGGGCTCTCGGCTTTCGTCCAGGCGCTCCACACCCGCAACGTGTTCCAGGTGCTGGGAGTGAGCCTCGATAGCCCCGCGGAATTCGTGCTGTGCTGGACCGCCGACGGTGAGGCCTCGGGCGGCACCGGCCAGGCGCTGCGCATCGCCGCCAGCCACGGCGTCCCCGTCTTTAACCTCCAGAGGCCGCGCGAACGCTCGCACGTCGAGCGCCACCTCGTGCTCTGACCCGTTCAATTCCACGCCTGTCCGCCGTTCTGTCCCTTGCCTTGGCAACGGGACGCGTCGGCGCGCGGCAACACGAAAGTCCCAGCCATGTCCTCGATCACGCTCACGCTCGAACTTGCCTGCACCCGCGAGGAGGCCGCGCGCTTTGCCGCGGTCGAACTGTTCCTCGCCGAGGTGGCTGAGAACGCCGAGGCCGCGCCGCCCGCCGAGCTCGAGGCGGTTTTCGGGGCTCGGCCAGGCGAGACGATCCTCGGCCTTGCCGGGCACCCGCAACCCCTCGGGATCACCTGCCGGTATGACCAGGACCGGGGCGTGATGACACTCGCTGCGTCGGGCGGCAAGCCCAACCTCGCCGCGCTGCCCGTGCTGCTGCTGTGGCTCTATCCCGACAAGCTGCCCATCGCCTACTCGGTCCACGTGACCGAGCGGCCCGAGTTGCCGGTCTGGACGATCGTTGGCCTCAATCGCATCGAGATCACCCAGCACGAGGGCGAAGTCGCGGCGCGCCTCCAAGCCCTGCGCGCGGCCTGCGACACGTCCCGGCGTCTCGATCTGCTGCCGTTGAGGCCGCTGCCGCGCGAGAGCGACTGACCCTGTTCAGGCAGCCTGCTGCGCGTCCCAGTTTCGCCGCGGCGCGCGGCTGACGCGGGCCGGGAGCGGCTCGCCTTCCTTCCACAGCAGGTGCGCGACGCCTTGCCCGGCGAGCAGCGCTTCCAGCGGCTCTGCCACCTCGTCGTCGCGGTCGTGGATGTGGATGGCGCTTGCTTCCTCGCCGGTGTCCTTGAGCACCAGGCTGGCGATCGGCGTGTCGAGGTCGAGATTGACGCGCAGGCCCTTCATGAACCGCCGTTTCTCCGCGACTGCTTTGCCGACGAGATAGCGTTCATCGCTGGTCTCATAGGGCAGCCATTCCGCCGTCACCGGCATCAGCGCGACCTCGATGAGATCGAACGTGCCCTCGCGCCGCCGCGCGAACGAACCGCCGAGAATCAGGTGCCCGCTCTTGCCGTTCGGGCCATCCTGCGCCTGCCATAATGCGAGCTCGCCCGCGAACCGCTTGTGGAAGCGCCGCGCCATGTCCTGGTCCATCACGAACGGCATGTCGCCGACATGGCGCAGGACGATCCTTTCGGCGCCGTGCGCGGCCACGATCTCCTTGATCTCGCCCACGACCACCATCATTTCGTCGCGTGAGGCATAGACCCGGGCGAGGGCCGCGCGGCGGCGGGCCCGGATTTCCTCCTTCTCCTCTTGCCTAAAGCTCTCGGGTACGAACAGCACGTGGGACAGGGCTTCCTGCTTGGCCCGGCAGCTGGCTGCCGCCTCGAGCAGCGCGCGGCGCACCACGAACCAGGTTCGTTTGCCCGCCATCTTCGGATGCCAATGCGTCAGCTCGGCCCGGTCCCAGAGGACGTGCAGCAGCCCGCGCATCGAGAGCTTCTGACCCGACGATTTTACCGTCGGCTTGTCGTTGGTGAGCGCCGCGGGCGCGAGCCGGGCCGCCCCGCGCGAGAGGGGGAAGCCGAGCTTCAGGCTGGTCTCGCCGCTCGTCTCATCGTCCAGAACGGCGCTCCCGCGCACCTGGCCCATGCCGGTGAGGTAATCGGGCGCCTCGTAGTGATCGCAGGCGGTCGCATGGCGCGCGCCCGAGCCCGGCCAGCGCGCGAGCACGTAGCCGGTCTGCCGGTGCGAGATGTAGAGGGGGAGCCCTTACGGCATTCGCAATGGACCGGGACTTTGCGCTCGTAGGCTTCGCGCAAGACGGGCTGAAGTTCATCGCCTTCGGCCACGCTGCGGCCGAGCACACGGTATCGCTGGATCATTGGGGTCTGCTCCAATTTCTCGCGATCGACGCTGCCCGTTCGACCTCTCGCGCATCTCCTTCAGGTTTTCGCGGCCCCGGGTGGGCGCGCTGGGGTCAGTCTATGATAGCCGTGAGATCGCGGCAAGCTCGCCGGGGACGCGCCTCGCACCGGCGGCTGCGCAACCGTGGAGGCCGTCCGCGGCTTGCTGGTGCGGGCGCATGACTGGCGCTACCGGTCCCTGGATGGACGACCTTTTCGCCTCGCAGCCCATTACCGGCGCCGTGCTGACTCGCAGCGACATCAAGCGCCTGATCGGCGCGGCGCCGCGCACGCTCATCGACTGCGACCTCCAGGAAGCGGACCTTTCCTGCCTCGATCTCACCCGCTGGCGCTTCGAACGCTGCAACCTGCGGCGCAGCGACCTGTCGGGGGCAAAGCTCGAAGGCACGGTCTGGCAGTCCTGCCGGGGACCGTTCGCCAACTTCGCCGGTGCTAACCTCAGCGAAGCCGAGTTCATCGGCGGCGACTGGAACAATTGCGTGATGCGCCGCGCGGGCCTGACCGCGACGCGTTTCGTGGGATCGAAGCTCACTGGCGCCGACTTCACCGAAGCACGCGCCATGCACATCCATTTCGAGGAAGTGCTGCTGGTCTCTGCCAAGCTGCCCGGGTTCTCGTTCCGCAAGGAGACCCTGCGCCGGGTCGATATGTCGGGTGCAGACCTGCGCAAGGGCGATTTCCGCATGACGGTGTTCGAGGCCTGCTCGCTGCGCGAGGCGCTGGTCGCCGGGTCGCGCTTCGAAGGCTCGGACCTGCGCGGCGCCGATCTTGGCGGGCTTCGCCTGGTCGATGGTGGGCTGTTTCGCGGAGCGACGATCTCGCGCGAGCAGGCCGGGCAATTGCTGGGCGAACTCGGGCTCAACGTCCGTTAGGGGCGGGGACCGCCCGCCTCAGCGTGCGCCGCCCTCTTCCAGTTCCAGGTGTTCGCTTATGCCCTCGGCCAGGCCGAGGCACAGAGCCGCTTCCTCGCGGGTGAGGGTGATCTCTTCCGCACCGTACACGGCAAGCTTCGTGCGCAGGACCTGCGTCATCGCGCGCGCGACTTGCAGGGCGCTGGGCATCTGCTGTGGATCAGCCATGGGCCGGGATCCTTCCCTTCGGGTGGCTCTGCCTGCGGCAGCGGGGCCGGACAGGTTGAGCTGGGGGGCGAGCATACCGATTTTGGCGGGATTTGGCGAGGTGGTAAAGGGGAGGGGCACCCCGGCGCCCGCGCCCCGCGCGGGCTGGGGGCAACCCGCTCTACTCGCTAAGGCGCACGTCGGCGCTGTCGCACCGCCGCCCACCCAAGCTCGCCGGCATGGATGCCGGCCCTGCGGGTGACGATCGGGGCCAGTGGGGGAGTCGGCAAGGCTGGTTGGCGCGGGCGGGCGAGGGCGCTAGGCTCCGGTCCATGCCGATTATTCTTGCCGCCGCCGCCCTTTGCCTCGCACCTTCTGTCCACGACGGCGACACGATCCGCTGCGGCCGCGAGCGGGTCCGCATCGCCAATATCGATGCACCCGAGCTTCCCGACAGCCCCAAGTGTCAGGACCGAAGGCGCTCTTACGCCTGGTGCGACTTTGCAGCGGGTGAAGCCTCGCGGGTCGAACTCGCGCGGCTGCTGTCGCGCGGACGGGTCATGATCACGCGGCTCGGCACCGACCCTTATGGGCGGACGCTCGCCACGGTCACGGTGAACGGCGTGGACGCCGGCGACTATCTGGTCGCGCAAGGCCTCGCGAGGCCCTGGCGCTGATGGTCCCTATCGAAGGTGGCGAGCTTTGCTCGCCTGCGGACGCCTCCTTTTGCGACAGACCGGGGGGCCTAGCCGTAGCCGAAACGCTGAACGGGGAGGGCCGGAGGGCGGCCCTTCTGTGACCCGACGCGTCTTTGACCGGCATGGAGTCGGTGGCGAGGAAGGCAATGCCCGCTGCCGCGGGCGCTGGCGGGTGGGAGCAGGTTCCGGCGAAATGGCCGAGGCTGACGGGTCTTGCCTTTGCGGGCATCCGCTGGGCCTGACCTGACGAAACCGCCCTTCGTTTGCCGATGAACCCTGCAGGGCCAGTCCCTGGCCGCAACCCAGAAGCAGCGGACCGTGAAGCCCTTTGGGCTTGCCGCACCACTCCTCGCTTTTGGGTTCCCCTCACATGCGTTCGGTGCGGGCCCGGGCCTTTGGCCCTGCCTGTGGTGTTCATCGGCGGGCGGTTCCGCCGAGTTCAAGCCACGGAGAATACCCCATGAAGAACCTCGTCATCCTAATCGGCCGCATCGCTGCTGCTCCCGAAACCCGCCACGCCGGCGAGACCGCGATCACCTCTTTCACCCTCGTCACCGACCGCCCCAAGCTGGTCGACGGCAAGACGGTCAAGAACGAGGCCGGCTACACCGAAACCCTCGCCGAATTCCACCGGGTCACTGCCTTCAACGGCCTCGGCACCTCGGTCGCCAAGCACAAGAAGAAGGGCGACCTGGTCGAGGTGCAGGGCCGCCTCCACTACTCGAAGTGGACCGACCGCGAGGGCGTCGAACGCTACGCGGTCGAGATCGTCGCCGAGGAAGTCCTCTTCCTCTGACGTCGGGCCCGGGAGGCGGCCTTGCCGCCTCCCATTGGGCCGAGGCCAGCCCCCCATCACTCATGTAGACGCTGCGACGGGCGAAACACCGGTTGCGAAAAAGGCAACGCGCGGCGTCTATTTCGCACTTGCAGCATGGAGCGTGCAAACCCATATGGAGGGTGCCTTTCAGGCATCCTCTCCCAAAACTTTCCAAGGGGCTGGCTCACGCTGGCCCCATTTTTTTGCCCGCCGGGTCTGGGCTTGCGCCCCTCCAGGCATGGCATCTGTGACACTTTGCCCTCGGGCGGAGTGTCATGTTGCATGGCGCGCGTGACAAGCGCTGAGGGCGGCCCGTCGATGTTGCCAGCCTGGGTCCTAGATTGGCCGAGAGACAAGGTTTGACGCGACTAGCCGTGCAAGTCCGGCGGCGCCGCTGGGCGAAGTGTCACGGGCGACAAACGACAGCGCAAGGCACAAAGGGGATTCACAGGATTCACCTTTTGTGCTCAATACTGTTCGATGGAACGAGCCCAAGAAATCACTGGCGTCGGTGGGATCTACGCGGTCCTGGTCGAAGCCTCGAACCGCCCGCGCTACGCGTTTCTCGTCCTCCAGCTGGTTGCAGAAATTGCCGACGGGCGAGGGCAGGCCGGGCCGTTCGTGGCGCAAGGCGGCGTGCCGGTACTCCTGCGCGAATGGCTCTGTTCCCAGCTCTTGCCGATGAGCGAACAGCCCGCCCGCCGCGCTGCGCTGCGCGCGCGCGTGGCCGCTTCACTGAAGGACGGGCTCACCGGTGACGCCATGCGCGATGCGGCGCGGATCGACGCGGCGGTCGAGGAGCAGGTCCAGGCTGTCGGTCGCGCCAATGTCAGCCGCGCGATCTCCGATCTGGTCCGCGCCGGCCTGATGACCCGGCACTATGCGGGCTACGCCACCAACCACAAGAACCGCGGCGGCGGACGCCATGCGGTCTATGTGGTCAAGCCGGGCGTGCTAGCGCTGCTGCGCAAGCCCGCGCAGCAGCGGCGGCAGGGCCAGGGTGTTACCAACCCACAGGGCGAACTCTTCGCGGCCTGAATCCTTCGTCGAGCGGCAAGCGACGCCTCGCGCGCGCTGCGTCGACGCTCCTCTGGCGTGGTGGCGAACTATCGCCTAGGAACCCCCGATCCGTGGATTGAAAAGGGTCTCGCCCGCATGGAAAACGAAGCACTGCTGGATCATGCCGCCGATATCGTTTCTGCCCATGTCAGCAACAATGCGGTGGCAGCCGCGGACCTGCCGGGCCTGATCCAGGCGGTCTACGCTTCGCTTGCCGCGCTTGGACAGGCGCCGGAACCGGCGGTGGCAGAGCTGAAGCCTGCCGTCTCGGTGCGCGCCTCGGTCAAGCCCGACGCCGTCACTTGTCTTGAATGCGGCGAGAAAATGAAGATGCTCAAGCGCCATCTCGGCACCGAGCACGGGCTGACGCCCGCCGAGTACCGTACGCGGTGGAGCCTGCCTGCCGACTACCCGATGGTCGCGCCCGACTATGCCGCCAAGCGCAAGGAGCTCGCGGTCAGGATCGGCCTTGGCCGCAAGCCGGGCCAAAGCCCAAAAGCCAAAGCTACGGCTTTACCAAAGGCCGATCCTGCCCCGGCGAAACGCAAGAAGCTCGGCGTCGCCTTCGGCTAAGCTCGCGGCACGGTCCTCGGGCCGACCTTGACAGTTCGCGCCCTTTGCCGCATATATTGCCTCGTAATTCGGCAATTGGTGAGGCACATGGCAAGCGCGGCATTTCTGAGCGAAGTCACCGGCGAGAAGGGCGTTTCGCCCGATCGGCTGTCGGCGGCCTTGCACATCACCAAGTCTGAGCTGGCGCTCGCGGCCGGGCTGTCGCGCGATGCGGTCTCCAAGGCTGCTCGCAGCCAAAGCGTGGTCACCCAGGCGCGGCTGCGCGAGGTGAGCGAAATCATCAACCGGGTCATCCCCTGGGCAGGTAGCGAACTGGCCGCCTATGCCTGGTATCGCTCGCAGCCGCTGCCTTCGTTCGGTGACGCCACCGCCGAAGAGCTCGTGCGCCAAGGCCTCGGCGAGAAGGTCCGCGCCTATCTCGGCCGGATCGCCGCCGGCGGGTTTGCCTGATCGGCAGGCACCCTAAAGGTGACACCGTCCTTCAGCCGGTTCGATGGTCTTGTCTACCGTGCCCACCATCCGGCCTGGGCCTATGATCCAGAATCTGGCGAGGGCGCGAAGCTGCACGGTGGGCGCTTCAATCGCATCGGTACCGCCTGTTTCTACGCGGCGCTGAGCCTTGAGACCGCCTGGCTGGAGGCCCAGCAAGGCTTTGCCTTCAAGGCGCAGCCGCTGACCATCTGCAGCTACCGCGCAGAACTTACCGATATGCTCGACCTGACCGATCCCGCGGTGCGCGAGCGCGCCGACGTTACCCTGGCGCAGCTGGGCTGCGCGTGGGAGCGGCTTGCCGGCGACCGTAAGCCCGTTCCGACCTGGGAGCTTGCCGACCGGCTGATCGCCGCCGGCTGCGCGGGCATCATCGTGCCGAGCTTTGCCTCGCGTGCGACCCCCGAGGACCGCAACCTTGTGCTGTGGTCGTGGTGTCGCGAGGCGCCGCATCGCCTCGCAGTCGTCGATGATGAGCAGCGCCTGCCGCGCGACCAGTCATCGTGGCGCGGCGCGCCATGATGATCCGGGTTGGACTGACCGGAAATGCGCCGATTTCCGGTCACACTGGACACAGTTTACATGGACAGTTGCGGTGTCGCTATTAACATAATCATTATTATCAATCTTGAATTTCGCGCCAAGTAGAGATGTCACTGCCGGGCTAGCTCGTAGCGGATTATCCCACATTTTCACCTTTCGCCGGTTTGTGGGATAAAACTGACCATACCTCGTGCGGAGCCACCACGCAGAGCCAGACGGTGAGCATGGGGCCCGCCTCTCCAAGAGACAAGATTTACCCTGCATTTTGTCAAAGTGGCCTGATTGCAGGGTAACGTTCCTGATTGCGCACGCCGCTGGCGCGGACGCATTGCTTGAAATCTTTACGACTTGGGCCTATCTGGATGCCGTAAACGTCGTATGTTGGTTGAACGATGCCGAGCCTTGTGAACCAGATTCTGGACTCCATCCCGGAGAATGCGACCGTCGATCGCGGCACGTTGGCGCTGGCGGCTGACTACGATTCGGTCGGGCGCGCCCTCAAGCAGCTCGTCGAGACCCGCAAGCTGGTGCGCGTTGGCCGCGGCCGTTACCGCAAATCTGGCGGTCCGGCGACCCGTTCGGCTTCGTCGATTGCCGACCTCATCGCGCAGCGGGTCCGCCGCTCGCGGCGCAACGTGTTCTTGCGTGCCGATTTCGACGAATTCGGAAGCTATGACGGTGTCGGGCGCGCGCTGCGTCAACAGGTCCAGGCCGGCCGCCTAGTCCAGATCGGCTATGGCCTCTACGCTAAAGCCGAGCCATCGCCGCTGACCGGCAAGCCGGCGCCCGTTGTCGGCATTCGCACGCTGGCGAGCGAAGCCATCAAGCGGCTCGGGAAGTCGGTCGAGCCCTCAAGCTTCGACAAGGCCTATAACAGCGGACGCTCGACCCAGGTCCCCACGGGGCGCACCTTGACGGTCAATGCCCGGATCCGTCGCCGGATCGGATACGATGGCAATTATGTCGTTCTCCAACCCGCCTGACCGTAGGACGCTGGGCCGGGTTGCGGGTGCCCTCGCCGTCGACGAAGCCTTTGTCGAAAAGGACTGGTATGTCGTCCAGGCGATCCGGGCGCTGCTGGCGCTCGGCGACGCTGATTTCACGCCTGTGTTTTCCGGAGGAACCTCGCTGCTCAAGGGCCACGGCCTGATCAAGCGCTTTTCCGAAGACATCGACTTCAAGCTGAGCCTGTCGGAAGAATTCCTGGCCCTGTCGCACCATCAGCAGCGCCGGCGCCTTGGCGACTATCGCGACCGGCTGACGGCGCTGTGGTCCGAGCTGGGCTTCACGGATATGGAAGTCGAGGCCCGCAGCGGCAACTCCTTCCTGCAGTTCGAAATGAGCTACCCGACCAAGCTCGGCGGACATGCGGCGCTGCGCCCGCACATCCTTGCCGAACTGTCTGCCAAGCCGTCTGCCCTGCAGCCGGTCTCTCGATCGATTGCCTCGTTCGTCGCGCAGTTCCGTGCCGCGGAACCCGAGGTGCCTGCCATCCTCTGTGTTGATCCGGTCGAGACCGCCGCGGACAAGCTGAGCGCCTTTGCCTGGCGCTCGATCGCGCGTGATCGCCGCCACCCCGACGACGATCCCACCATCGTGCGCCATCTCCACGATCTTTCAGCGCTTGAAGCTGTCGCCACCGCCAGCGCGGATTTTCCGGCGCTGCTGCTGGAAGCGTTGCGCGCAGACACGATGCGCGGCCAGGGCGCGGTGCAAGACCTGCCGCCGCAAGAACGGCTCATGACGATGCTTGATCGCGTGAAGCGCGATCCGGAATATCCCGCCGAGTACCGGCAATTTGTCGAAAGCATGGCTTTCGCTGGGGCCGGCGACATCCCCGATTTCGAGCAGGCTTTCGCGGCGCTCGAAAGGCTCTGCGCCATGCTTGCACCCGAGGTAGCCTAGCAACACCTCCATGTGTTGCACGCTGGGGAGTGACGGCCTTTCTGGACAGGCTGCAATTAGCCGTCCTCCCGGGCATTTGCCTTATCGAGCAGGTCCATGAATGTCCGCGCCGCTTCGCGGTCGGCAGGGTCCTTGAACGCAACGTCAAGGTCCGGCGCGGAACCGAGCATGTAGAGCAGCGACCACATCGCGAACCTGCGTCCCTTGTCGGTCTCGAGCCCGAACTCGACCCGCATGCGCTCGATCCCGCTGGCAAGCCCTTCGGGCGAAACCGCACCGAGATCATCGGTTCCGAAAAAGCGCCGTATCTGGTCGTCGAATTCCATCCGAGGCGTCTCCTGACCTCTGTTATTGCGTTGCCGGTGCCCGTGAGGGCTAGTCGACCGCATTGATCCGCCGCTCGATATCCCCAAGGCGGGACACGAGTTCTTCGAAAGCCGGGGGCTCCTCCATGAACATTTCCGCCATGGCCGCGTAATCCGCCGCAAGTTCTTCGCGCATCGCGTCAGTGACCGAAAGCCGCAGTGTGCCGAGCTGCGCCGTTCCGTAGGAGGCCTTGGAATCTGCGAAGAGCAGACTCTTGTTCCTGACGACGTGCTCCAGAAGCACACGCTCGGCCAGCGCCCGTTCCGTGATGCCGGCAGCATCGAGCATGAACACATCATAGAAGTGCCGCGACAGACCTGGCCGCAATTTGCCGCTGTGGTGCAGCGCATGCAGGATCGTCGCCTTTTCCCAGTAGGTCCTTTCGAGTGCAAGCGTTGGCACGGCGGTCACCGCATCGGGCACTTCGTCCGGAAAGTCCTCGGCGACATAGGGCAGGATGTCCCGTAGCTCGAATGGCTCGGGATCGCCCCTTGCCCCAAATTCGAGCTTGATCCGCGGCTGCACGTAGCCGGTACGCCCGCCATAAGCGTTGCCATAGTCGAAGCCGTAGCCCGAGGATGCCGGGTAGTTGAACAGGACAGTCTGCCGATCCTTGTCTTCGGGATCCGTCTCGATGCTCCAACCATCACGCGTGTCCAGGGCTTCCGCGATCGCTTGCGCGAGTGCCGGCAGGAGGATCGTCCCAACCCATTCTTGCGCGGCAGCGCCGAGCGCCGTGGCGCGCCGTTCGCGTTCCTTGCCGCTGATGTCGCTCGCCATCGGCGAAGCGACTTCGCCGAGCAACGGCGCTGCGCGATTGATGGTGAGATCGATGTCCTCTGAAAATCGCTTGATGATCCCGAATGCTTTCGAGAGCGAGGTCCCGCCCTTGAAGGTCAGGACCTTGGCCAACTCGGGCACGCCCATCAGTCGGCGCAGGGTCCAGCACACCCAGAAGTCCTTCTCGACGATGAGCGGCGTGAGATCGCGGCGTGCGGCTGCTTCGGCAAAGAACGCCCGCCGATCTTCGGCAGGCCGCCTTGCAAATTCATCCATGGTGCGCCGCCCCGATCTTCAGCACGACATCGCCCATCCAACCCGGCATCTGCGCGCGGCCCTTGATCAGCGCCTGCACGTCCTTGTCGTCGAGCCGCGCGGCGAGCTGCGAAATCGCATCGGCATCGACCTTGTCTCGCCCGAGCCCGGCCAGGAACTGGACCACGCCGTTGGCAGCCTCAGAGGCATTGCCCAGCACTGGTGCGCGGCTGTGCTTGAGCGTGACGCTTCGGCCAGCGGCCTGGCGCACGCGGGTTCGTCCTGTCGTCGCATAGCTCGCCCTGGCAGGGACTTGTGTCGACAGGCCAAGCTTGTTGGCCGCTGCTGCTGCCGAGGGCGCGAGCCGGTCGCCGCTTTGCGTCGATACGGCCTGCGCGATCATCTCGGCATCTGGTGTCAGCGCGCCCAGCTTGTCGTGCAACTGCGGATAGTCGTAGAGGCCGCGCCCGATCCGGCGTATCTCTCCATTCTGCGTCAGGCGCGACAGTGCCATATCGACCGAGCCGCGTGTGCCGAAGTCGATGAAATGCTTGGGGGTGAATACCCACCCCCGCCCCTTCGCGCGAACGCGCTTCATGATCTTGTCGGCCATGGCGGACATGATTCGTATGCTCCTTTCGTTAGAAACTAGCACACATATTTCTAACAAGCCATACCACCGCGAAAGGCCCTTCGATGGTCATCATGATCATGGTCAGCGCATGCCTGTTGGTCATCACCACCATCACCATCACCGGCGACGGCATTCGGTGATGACGACGATCAGCAGGGTGCCAGACATCGCAGGTCCGAAAATAAGGAGCGGCCCCGTCAAGATTGCCGCACTCGGTCCCGCGCGCCTTGCTGGCGCGCTCCTGCGGGTGCGGGGTTTCCTGCATTGGGCCGCCGGCACTCTTGCCTCCGGCTCCGTCGCCGTCCCGCGCCCGTGCGATGCACCGGGCCACGCGCCGACTGACTTGCTCTGGCAAGGGCTCCGTCATTTGTTGCGGGCTCCGCCGACCACGGCGCAGCCAGCGCGCCCCGCGACAACCCACAGACATCCTTCGGCCACGGCAATCAAGCGGGGCGCAGAGGACATGGCGTTTTGCGGTTAACCCCGAACGCCCAAATGGGGTTCGGGGGCAAAACCGTAATCTATCTCTCATCTCGGTGGCTGAGCGAAATCAGCATCGCCATAGCATGACGCCTGGGAGATTGGCGGCCGTCAAGGATCGCGGG
>FMTU01000040.1 GCA_900100475.1 Sphingobium faniae
CTTTGCCATGCGCGACGGGGAGGAACTCGACGAAGAGCAATTACCGCTCGTCCAGCTTGTCGGCAGCTTCGCATTCGAGGCCGCCCGCAAGATAGCGCGCGCCACGATCGCCCCCATCGCGGCCGCGCCGCAACTCACCGATCGCCAAATCGAATGCGTTGCGCTGGTCGCGCGGGGTAAGACCGACTGGGAAATCGCCAAAATTCTCGGAGTCGGCGCCGAAACCGTAACGCAGCATCTCAAGGATGCACGCGATCGCTACGGTGTAACCAAACGCACGATGCTCGCCATTCGCGCGCTCTTCGACGGCGCCATTAGCTTCACCGATATCCTGCGCTGACGATCCCTCCCCAGTTCTGGGGATAACACAGATCATGACAAGCTGATCGAATGATCGCCTCACAAATGGAGGTGATCATGGTTGTTACAGGAAATGGGATTGAACAGGCGCTGAGCGGCCGTGTATTCAGATCAATGTTTGAAGAGCGCAAGCGCGTGTTCGTCGATCTACTTGGCTGGGACATTCCCGTTCTAGCCCGTCGCTACGAGATTGATCAGTTCGATGATGATGAAGCCGTCTATATCGTCATCACCGATGAAACCGGCGAGCATGCCGGCTCCGCTCGTCTGCTCCAGACCGACCGGCCGCACATCCTTGATACCATCTTCCCCAATCTGTGCGATGGCGTACCGCCCACCGGCCCAACAGTTCGCGAAATAACCCGCTTCTGCCTGGCGCGCCGATTGAAGGCTCGCGAGCGGCTCGCCACGCGCAATCGCCTCGTCTCGGCTTTGGTCGAATACGCCCTCAGCAATGGCATCATGACCTATACCGGCGTGGCCGAATGGGCTTGGTTCCAACAGATCCTCGCCTTTGGATGGGAATGCCTGCCGCTGGGATTGCCGGACCACAACGATCCCCGCGGCCTGTCGGCCATGCGGATCAATATTGCCCCGGATACCCCGCACCTCCTGCGTCAATCCGGCATCTTCGCGCAGATTCATTTGATGGATCTTGATCGCGACGCGGCATGAAATTCGGGAGACATCGCATGGCTACCAAACCGCTGCCTGCAGCCGAGATCGAGCCCCACGGGTCAATTTACGAAACACTGATACGCGAGGGCTTCTGCGTGATTCAAGACCTCATGCCCCTTGCTATTGTCCAGCTGCTGGCGAGAGATCTGGCTCCGCACTTCGAGGCAACGCCATTTTGCGAAGGTGGATTCTACGGCAGCCGCACCAAGAGGTTCGGCGGTCTGCTCAAACGATCGAACCATGCACCGGCGTTCATCCAGCATCCTCAGATCATGGCGATCGCGCAAGCTGTGCTCGGCCCTTGGTGCGACACCATACAACTCAATCTCGCTCAAGCTCTCGAACTGCATCCCGGCGCGCTGCCGCAATTTCCCCACCGCGATCAGGACATGTGGCGGGGCCAAACTGGCGAGGTCGAATATCTCATCAACGTCATGTGGCCGTTCACCGAGTATCGGGCGAATAATGGTACGACCCTGATCTGGCCGCATAGTCACGCCGGAAATGCGCTTACACCTGAACCTCCCGAGGATCCGGTGGCCGTGGAATGCAGTCCAGGATCTGCGATCATTTTCCTCGGCTCGACCCTTCATGGTGCAGGCGGCAACCAGTCGCCGGGTGTGCGCCAAGGCATGATCGTGAGCTATTGCCTCGGATGGCTGAAACCATATGAAAATCAGTGGTTGGTCTATCCACCCGAGGTAGCACGGACGTTCTCTCCAGATTTGGCAGCTTTGGTCGGATACCAGCAACACCGGCCCAATTTGGGGAACTACGAGGGGCGATGCCCATCTCTTTTGCTCGCCGAGGAACGCTCCGAGCATCTCGGCGCGATAGATGCCTTACGTCCAGATCAAACGGCAGCACTTGAGGCATTCATTGCAGGGCAGCGCCACGTCCGCGCCGCATCGAGCGAAGACTGATTCCAGCGCGCTCCCCCCTTGTGGGGGGATTGCCCGAAAACGCCGGGCCGGGTTCAAAAGAGAGGTGATTTTCAACGGAGAGTGGTCGGCGCATTTTTAATGCAGCGGCGCTGAAAAGCGGAGAAATCAGATGCAGCGCCTGCGCCTTGCCCTTGCCGTTCCGATCATAGGGATGTCTGCCCAGGCGGCTCCTGCGTCCGCCAACGATCTGGGTTGCCAGGTTTTGCCTTGCCTCTCGAACCCGGGCGGTGCGACCCAGTACCCCGCCTGCGTGCCGCCTATGGTGAAGCTCAGGGAGCGTCTGGCATTAGGCGGTTCATTCCCCGGCTGCTCCGGTGGCGGCGTTGCGAAGACCAAGGTCTATGATCGCGATTCCGCTTCGCGGCGCCGGGTGGTGATGACGTTCACCGACGGGCGGCAGCAATCCTATTCGCTTGCGAATATTGAAAGCTTGCCAGCATCTCCCAGCGAACAAGGGACCACACCACAGTGATCCTCGAGCTCGCAACCGTGGTCGGACTGGCGCAGCAATGCGCACCATCGGTTGCGGTCGAAACGCTTGTGTCGGTCGTCCACACCGAGAGTCATTTCAACCCCTATGCCATCGGCGTGAATGCGAAGGGCGTTGCCGCACCCAATCCCAGCGATCGGGTGTCGGCCGCCGCAGCCGCGCGATCGCTCATTGCCCGCGGCTACAACATCGATCTTGGCCTGGGGCAAATCAACAGCGCAAATCTGAGGTGGCTTGGCCTGTCGGTCGATGACGCTTTCGATCCCTGCCGTAATCTCGCCGCAGCCGCACGCGTGCTGGCTTCCAACTATCTGAACGTTGTTCGCTCCAGCCCTTCTACAGAGGTCGCCATCGCGACCGCCATGTCGATGTACAACACGGGTAGTCGTTCCCGCGGGTTTGGAAATGGCTATGTCGGCCGCGTCTATGCGTCGTCGAATGTCGTCGTGCCAGCGATCAGGCGTCGAGCGATGCCAGAACCCGCCGCTTTGCCCGCGCCAGTGACGCCGGAACCCACAGTTACACAGCCTTCGGCGGAGGTTCGTTCGCCGCGCGTCCAAGAGGAATGGGACACGACTGCGGGGGCGCAGACGGCATCATTGATGGTCTTTGGGGGAGCATCCAACAGTTCACCGAAAGGACAAGCCGAATGACTGCCTTAGTGACCAATTCCAAGATATGGTTGACGCCGCGGCGGCGCACTTTCGCGCAATATCTGGCACTGTTTATCGCGGTCATTGCGGTGTCGCTCCTGCTCACCGATCCGGCCCATGCCCAAGCGGCCGACGGCGTCACCTCGATGGCCGAGAACATCAAGACCTGGCTGACCGGTACTTTTGCAAAAACGATCGCGGTGATCGCGGTCGTCATCGTGGGTTTCATGTTCTTTACCGGACGGGCGAGCCTGGGGCTCCTGGTCACCGTCATCGTCGGCATCTTCATCGTGTTCAGCGCACAGTGGATCGTCGATACCATCACTGGCGGCGCGTGAGTGCGCTGGGATGGACGACGAAAAGCTTAGGGAAGAAACGCTCTTCCTGGCCGTGACCCGGCCGACAATGTGGCTGGGTGTTCCGATCGAAGCGTCGCTACCGATCGCGCTGGCGGCGTGCCTGACGCTAATCATCACCGGCAACCCGCTTTACGCCTTCGCCCTAGCCGGAGCATTTCTGGCCATAGCCAGGCTGATCGTGCGGCACGACGCAAACGCCTTTCGCCTCCTGTGGCTCTGGACAACGACAAAGGCACGCTGCCGCAACCGGGGATGGTGGGGCGGCAGCTCCTACTCCCCCCTGCCGATCGATGGGGCGAAACGCCGGGGCTTTGCTCATGGCTAGCCGGGCCAACTCGTTGGGCGGCGCTGCCGCCCGGACGCCGTGGCGGATCCTCAGACAAGAGGCCGACCCCGCGCGCTATCTCCCTTATGCGCGGCATATCGACGACAGCGTCATTGCGCTCGACGGGCGCGACCTCATGATGATGTTCAAGCTCGACGGCCTCGCATTCGAGACCGCCGACCCAATCCATCTCAACGACTGGCACGAAAAGCTCAACGGCACGTTGCGCAATATCGCTGACGACCGTCTGGCGATCTGGACGCATATCGTCCGCCGGCCGATCACGGACTATCCCGAAGGCGAGTTTCGCTCGGCCTTTGCGGCCGATCTCGATGCAAAATACCGCGCGCGGGTGACCGCCAAGCGGATGTTCGTCAACGAACTCTACCTGACCCTCATCATGCGGCCGTCGGTCGGATCGGCTGATCGTGCCGGCGTACTGCTTCGACGCCTGGCATCGGCGCGCAAAGAGGGGACCGAAGTCGATGAGGACGAGCTTGCGCGCTTTGAGGATAAGGCGCGTGACATTGAGAAGCTCCTCGCACGCTGCCGGCCCCAACGCCTGCACCTGTACGAGCACAATGGCCTGATGTTCTCGCAGCCGCTCGAGGTGCTTGAACTGGTGATGATGGGCCGCGCTGGCAGGGTGCCCTTGGTCCGCGGCCATCTCGGCTCCGCCATCTATGGGGAACGGGTGATCTTCGGCCGGGAGACGGTCGAGGTACGGGCGCATGACACGAGCCGGTTCGTCGGCCTTTTCGGCATCCGCGAATATCCGGCCATGACGCGGCCAGGGCAGATGAACGCGCTCCTCAGCCAAGATTTCGCATTCGTCGTAACGCAGTCCTTCGCGTTCATGGGCAAAGCGCGGGCCTCGGAGCGCTTGCGCCGTCGGCAGAACCAGATGGCCTCGACCGAGGATGCCGCTGCAAGCCAGGCGCTTGAACTGGCCGACGCGGCCGACGATCTGCAGAGCAATCGCTTTGTCCTGGGCGAGCATCATTTCTCGCTTGCGGTCTTCGGTGAAAATCAGAAGCGCCTGGCCGAAAATCTCTCGACCGCCCGGGCGGCGCTCGCCGACGCGGGTCTGGTGGCCGCCCGGGAGGGTCCGGCGCTGGAGGCCGCCTTCTGGTCGCAGCTTCCCGGCAACTTCGCGTGGCGTGCGCGGCCAGCGGCGATCACGTCACGCAATTTTGCCGCGCTCTCGCCGTTCCACACTTTCCCCGCCGGTAAGCCCGATGGCAATCACTGGGGCGCCGCGATCGCGTTGATGAAGACCGCGGCCCAGTCTCCCTTCTATTTCAACTTCCATGTGAACGATCTTGGCCACACGCTGATCATCGGGCCGTCGGGCGGCGGCAAAACCGTCGTCCAGAATTTCCTGATGGCGCAGCTGGAGAAAACCGGCGCGCAGCAGATCTTCATCGACAAGGACCGAGGGGCCGAGATCTATGTGCGGTCATCCGGTGGCACGTATCTGGCGCTGCGCAACGGCGTGCCGACCGGGTTTGCGCCGCTTCGCGCGCTTGAGCAGACTCCAGGCAACATCGTCTTCCTCGGCCGACTGATCCGGCATCTGGTGACCCCCTCGGGCATCCAGCTCGGCGTCACGCAGGAGCGGATGATCGACGAGGGCATCCTCTCGATTGGACGCCTTCCCCCGGAGGAGCGGTCCATCCTCGCGCTTCGTCAATTGCTCGGACAGCGCGATCCGGAAGGGATAGGCGCGCGGCTTGAGAAATGGTCGCGCGGCGGTGCTCTCGGCTGGGTGTTCGACAATGACCGGGATGAGTTGACCCTCGAGGCCCGGTTCATCGGTTTCGACATGACGGATTTCCTCGACAATCCCGAGATCCGCACGCCGCTCATGATGTACATGTTCCACCGGATCGATGCCCTGCTCGATGGCCGTCGCCTCGTGATCGACATCGACGAGTTCTGGAAGGCGCTGGGCGATGATGCCTTCCGCGCCTTCGCGCAGGACGGCCTGAAGACCTACCGGAAGCAGAATGCCTTTCTGGTGTTCGGGACGCAAAGCCCGGCTGACGCTCTGCGATCGGACATCTCGCACAGCATAATGGAGCAGGTCGCCACTAAGATCCTCTTGCCGAACCCCCACGGCCGGGAGGTCGATTATATCGATGGACTCGGCCTCACCCGCGCCGAGTTCAAGCTCATCAGAAACGATCTAATCCCCGAAAGCCGGCGGTTTCTGGTCAAGCAGGGTCACGATTCCATCGTGGTCGAATTGGATCTCGGCGGCCTGTCCGACGAGCTGGCCGTCCTCTCCGGCACCACCGAAACCGTCGGAATTCTCGATCAGGTTCGCCGCGAGCATGGCGACGATCCCAGCCACTGGCTGCCCGTCTTTCACGAGCGCCGCCGTGCCACCACCAGAAGGAAAGGATAAGGTCATGAGAGCATTACGAGCGCTTGCGGTTCTCGGCGGATTGGCGATCTCGGTGCCGGCGTTCGCGCAGGGCATCCCGGTCTATGATTCCAGCACGTTCCTGCAAACCCTCTCGACGGTGAAGAACACTCTGTCGATGATCGAACAGGGGAAGCAGCAAATCTCTCAAGCCACCGAAATGTTCAACAGCGTCAACAAGCTGACGAACGTCAATCAGATTGCCGCGTCTCTGAACACCGACGCCGTTCGCCACCTCTTGCCAAGCGAAGCACGGGACATTCAGCGCCTTATGTCTTCGGACACGACAAGCCTCGGCAGTCTTGGATCTTCAGCAGATCGGATTCGCAGTAACTACCGGGTAGATCTTCCCGCGCTCCGCCCTGACGCGACCGCTTTCGAGCGCTCGAACCGCGATGCCATTTCTCGCAATGGCGACATGGCGGCGCGCGACGCGGCCATTGCCGAGGCAGCATATGGCGTCACCGCCCAGAGAACGACGGGTCTCGAGGAACTGCGTTCGTCGCTGGACACCGCGTCGGACGCGAAGGACGTGATGGATATCCAGGCCCGTGTTGGCGTGGAAAATGCACATATCCAGAACGATGCGGTCCAGCTTCAGGCGCTTCAGATGCGGCAGACCGCCGAGGCGAGACTGCGTTCGCAGCGAGATGACGAGACCGGCCTCGCCAAACTTCAGCAGAGTCTGAGTGGCCGGCCGTGAAGGGGATCGCCGCGGCCCTCCCAGTTCTGGCGGCCACGTTCCTGAGTGGTTGCGGGCAGCCGATCGGCAAGGCGGACCTGAAGTCCGATCCCAAGTTACGCGCAGAAATCCTCGCCGCGTGCGCCAACGGCACCCACACCGATGCCCAGGAATGCAGCAACGCAAAGGACGTCGAGAACGCCGACAAGCTCGAGCGTTCGCTGGGTCACAAATAGGCGGGGAATTGGCCATGGCGTCCACACTCTTCGCGGATATCTACACCAACATCGACGGGAAGCTCGATCTCTTCCTGAACGAGCGTCTCAACAACGTCATCGATGTCGTGCGGGGACCGCTGGCGCTTGGCTTGGTCATCTACATCGCGCTGTTCGGCTATATGGTGATGCGCGGTATCGTCAGCGAGCCTTGGGGCGAGCTGGTGTACCGGATGGTGAAGCTCTGCCTCCTCTATGTTGCAGCCACAACCGTCGCCTACTCCGAGTGGATTACGAATCCGCTCTTTCATGGGATGCCGGACGCCATCTCACAGGCGCTGGCGGGCAAGACCATCACTAGCGTCGGTTCGGTGTTCGACGATTATTTTGGTCAGGTAGATTCCCTCGTTTTGATAATCCGAACCGAAGCCGCGACCTACCTCGACATTAATCCGTGGAAGCTCGTTCTGCTCACGCTGGCGGTGGCGATTTACGGGTTGGCGGGGCTCTCCGCAGCAATCGGATTTGCGATAACCGTGTTCGCGAAGGTGGCGCTCGCCGTCGTGATCGCGCTTGGTCCGATCTTCATAGCGTTATCGCTCTTCGAAACTACGCGTCGCTTCTTCTACGGATGGCTCGGGCAGGTATTCAACTACATCGTCCTAATGGCGGTGATCATCGCCATCACAGCTCTGATCACCGATCTTGGTGCCACGGCGCTGACTGCGGCCGAAGGCACGCCGGACGTGACGATCGGCGCTGTCTTGTTTGCGGTCTACATCTTCCTTGGGACGATATTCTTCTTTCAGGCCCCGTCGATCGCGACCGGCATTGCGGGGGGCGCTGCGGCCGGCGTCGGCGCTTTTGCCGGCTCGGCCTGGGGGACCATGGCGGCACCGTTCCAGCAACGCCGCAGCGCTCGCAACAGTCGCAATCTCGAACGTGCCGCCCAGCGCGGTGGTTCGGTGAGCCGCGCATGAGGAAGGAAGACCCTTTGACGAGACCAACCACGATAGTCCGCGCGCTCCGGCGATCAGCCGTCGTCATCGCACTGATCCCGTCACTCGCCCAAGGGGCATCGGGGCCAAAGAAACTACCCGTCTGCAACGGCAAACATCTGCGCGAGGTGAACATCTACGGGAGCGTGCTGCCGGGTTCGCCGCTCCCGGCAATCGTCGCACCCCCTGCCCCGCCGCCCGTGCCGCAGATCAAACAGCCAGTTGATGCCGGCACTCCGCCCCCGCCTGTTCCCGCCCCGCTTCTCGAGAAAACGTCCGCGCGCGCGATTCCCGGCACCTTTGGGAGTTGCTGATCATGCGGAACCAGACCGAGGGCGTGCCGGCAAAGGACGCTGAGCTCTATTTCGGGCATGCCCGATCCTGGGATCAGGACCGTCAGCGCAAATCGTTACGATCCGAACGCATCGCCTGGGTCGTGGCCGGCCTTGGGCTGCTTGCCGCGACCGCGGAGGGCATCGCACTCGCGGGCCTGGCCCCGCTGAAGACGGTCATGCCGTACATTATTCGCGTCAATCAGACGACGGGCGCGGTCGATGTACAGACCACCCTCACCCAGAAGCCGATGCGCTATGACGAAGCGGTCACGAAATTCTTCCTCGCGCAATATGTCCGGACGCGGGAAAGCTGGTTGCCCGCAGCGGCCGAGGAGAATTTCCGGGCGGTCACCATCTTGTCCGAACCAGGCGAGCAGCACCGCTGGGGCCGATTTTTCAGCTCGAACAATGCCGCGAGCCCACAGGTCGTCTGGGGCAAGGGCGCGGTCGTCCAGGCCCGCGTGCGCAATATCGCCTTCATCAACGACCGTGTGGCCAACGTTCGCTTCACGCGGACGGTGCAGACCGACACCGATACGCAGAGCAGCGACTGGATCGCGACCGTCACCTTCCGGTACACGAATGCGCCGATGGCGGAAGGCGACCGCTATCGCAACCCGTTGGGCTTCCAGGTCGAGAATTACCGCGCGGACCCAGAGGTGGTGCGGTGAAGCGCCTTCTCTCCATCGCGAGCCTTCTCACCATAATGGCGGCACCCGCCCTCGCGGAGGACACCCCGCGTGGTGGGCCGGCGGATCCGCGCGTGAAGTTCGTCGAATATCAGGAGACCCAGGTCTACCGCATCGTCGGCACATTTCGGACGGCGACCCAGGTGGTGCTCGGCGCCGATGAGACGATCGAACATGTCGCGCTCGGCGACACCGTCTCATGGGAAGTGGCGGTTGCCGGTCATATTCTGTTCCTGAAACCCCGCGAGCGGGCGGGACCGACCAACCTCATCGTCACGACCAATCGCGGGGGCGAGCTGCGCAACTACGCCTTCGAGCTGACCGCGCGCCGGGGACCGATCGGCAGCGGGAGCCGTGACACATTCTTCCAGGTTCGGTTTCGCTATCCGCGTGATGAAGCCGATCGTGCCGCTCGCATGCGCGCCACGCAGGAGGCGCAGCGCGTCGCTGCGCTGCAGGCGAGCGCCGTCCGGGGCGCGCTTGACCACGGCGTCATCGATGGACCGCGCAATTTGAACTACAAGGTCCAGGGTGCGAGCGACCTTCAGCCGTCGGAAATCTCCGACAATGGCCAGTTCACGGTCCTGCGTTTCCCCGGCAACCATGAAATCCCGGCGATCTATCTCGTGCGACCGGACGGCTCGGAGTCCTTGGTCCCATTTGATGTCCGCGACGAGTTTGTGGTCGTCCACGCCGTGGCGGCTCAACTGCGCCTGCGCCGGAACCGGGAGGTGCTGTGTATCTATAACCTCGCGCCGACACCTTACGGCGTCGATCACGGCACCAATACCGCATCGCCGCATGTCGAGCGCACCATACAAGACCCAAAGGAGTGAGTGCGATGGACGAGACTTCGGCCGAGGCCCCTCGTCGCCCGCAAGGTGATCCAACACCTGAACGCGACGAGATTATCCGCGAGCGCGGCATCGACCCGATCGGGGGAATGACAGCGGCAAAGCGGAATACCGCCCTGATTTTCGCCGGGACGGCGATGGTGCTCGGCATTTTGTGGGTGAACTCGGGACCGAGCAAGCCCGACTCGAGTTTGATGGGAAAGCCCGAGGCAATGGCCAAACGGCCGGATCTCGCGGCGCGCGAAACGGTCGCATATGATGCTGTCGCAGCGAAACCCAAGCCGCTCGGCACCGTGAGCGCCGATCCCAACGCGCCTGTCCTCAATCCTCCGCCGACCGTTGGCCCCGATGGACAGATCGTGCCGGCACTACAACCCGGAGCGCAGCCAGCGGCGGCACCGCAGAACACGCGTCAGAACCTGGCCGATCAGGCACGTCGTTCGACCTTGATCGCCTATGGCGGCCGGGATGCGCTCCAAGCTCCAGCGGGTTCCAACGGGGCTGGCTCCGACACCGGCAATGCGGGCACAGCTGGCGACGGCTCGACCGATCCGGCCGCCCGCAGCGCGCCCAATGCGCTCGATGCGCTTCGTCAGAGTTCGGCCGTTGGCGAGGCACGCGCCTCGATGCTGCCCAATCGCAACTACCTCGTCACCGCCGGCACGTTGATCCCCTGCATTCTTCAAACCGCCATGAATTCGGCGCAGCCCGGTTACACCTCCTGCCTGATCCCGCGCGACGTCTATTCGGACAATGGCCGCGTCGTGCTGATGGAGAAAGGCACCAAAGTCCTTGGCGAATATCATGGCGGCATCCAGCAAGGGCAGAACCGCCTGTTCGTGCTGTGGACGCGCGCCGTCACGCCGCAGGGCGTGCGCATCGACCTGGCTTCGCCGGGGTCGGACGCCCTTGGCCGCGCAGGCATCGCCGGGTCCGTGGACACCTTCTTCTGGGCGCGCTTCGGTAGCGCACTGCTGCTCTCGCTGGTCGACGACGCCGCCTATATCGCCGGGCAGTCCGTCTCCGGCGGCAGCAACAATTTCAACAACACCACGCGCACGCCGAGCGAGGGGGCAAGCATCGCTCTCCAGAACAGCATCAACATTCGTCCGGTGCTGAAGAAGAACCAGGGCGAGGAGGTCGGGATCTTCGTCGCCAAGGACTTCAACTTCGCCGACGTTTACAACCTAGAATTGCGGCGCTGAGCATGAGCGATACCGCTGTCCTGCGCCATTATCTCGCACCGATCCTTCCGCTGCTGGAGCCGGTCGAGGTGACGGAGCTTGTCATCAACAAGCCCGGCGAGGTCGGCATTGAGGACCATCTGGGCTGGCATTGGCACAATGTCGACGAGCTCGACAGCGACTGGCTGGCGACGCTGGCCGTCGCAGCGGCAAGCTTCACTCGGCAGGACGTCAATGCCGAGACCCCGATCTGCTCGACCATCTTGCCAGGGGGCGAGCGCTGTCAGATCGTCATTCCGTCAGTGACACCAACTGGCGCGCCGTCCTTCACCGTCCGCAAGCCTTCGCGCGTAACCCTCGCAATCGACCAGCTCGCAGATTCTGGGCTGTTCACGGGCACCCGCGCCGCCGCGCAAGGCCTTGGCGAAGTCGATGCGCAGCTGATTGCGCAGCGCGATGTCGGCGATTGGCCGGCTTTCTTCCGAACGGCCGTTGCCGCCCGCAAGAACATCCTGGTGAGCGGCGCGACCGGCTCGGGCAAGACCACTTTCGCCAAGGCGCTGATTCAACTGATCCCGCCGGACGAGCGGCTGCTGACGATCGAGGATACGCGCGAGCTTGTCGTCGAGCATCGCAATGTCGTGCATATGGTCTATTCGAGCGAGCGACAGGGGCTCGCGAAGGTCGGCCCCAAGCAATTGCTCGAGAGTGCGCTGCGCATGCGGCCCGATCGCATCCTTTTGCAGGAGCTGCGGGACGGCACGGCCTTCTTTTATCTGCGCAACGTCAACTCGGGCCATCCAGGTTCGATCACGACCGTCCATGCCGGCTCGGCGATGGGCGCGTTCGAGCAGCTGACGTTGCTGGTGAAGGAATCCGAAGGCGGACGCGATCTGGCCCGCGACGATATCCGTGGGCTGTTGCACATGCTCGTCGATGTCGTCGTCCAGACCCGCAAGCGCGCCGGAAAATTCGAAGTCGAGGAGGTGTATTTTGATCCGGCTGTCGGACGCACGACCGCTCACTAGGGTCGCCATCGTCGCGGGGATGCTCGCGGCAATCTTTTTGGCATGCGCCATGTGCGTGGTCCTGGTCGCGCTGGTCGGCCTGAACCAGATCGGCCCGCGCATGCAGGTCTCGGCGATACCCGGATGGCTTTGGTACTATCGCGGCGATCCGCTCCTGCATTTGTGGCTGGAGCGAGGCGCGCTGGTCAGCGGCGCCATCGCTTTCGTCATCCTGCTTATCATCCTGAAGCGAGGGCGCACGCTCCATGGCGAGGCGCGGTTCGCGCGTGAAAGCGAAATCCGCCGCGAACATCTGCGCAGCAAAAGTGGGATCATCGTCGGGCAGAAAGGCGGCCGCTATCTCGTTTTCGGCGGCACCGAGCATGTGTTGCTCGAAGCACCGACACGCGCCGGCAAGGGCGTCGGCGTGGTGATCCCCAATCTTCTGAGTTGGCCAGACTCGGTGGTGGTGCTCGACGTGAAGCGCGAGAATTGGGACATCACCGCTGGTTTTCGCGCACGGCATGGTCAGGCGGTCTATCTGTTCGATCCGCTCGATCCTGAAGGGCGAAGCGCCCGCTACAATCCCTTGAGCTTCATCGATCGGCTCGACGACACCGATGTGATCAATGAACTCCAGAAGATCGGCGGGATGCTGTTCCCGGCCCCTGAGAAGGCCGATCCGTTCTGGGCCGAAGCCGCGCGGGCGGCCTTTGTCGGCGTCGGTGCCCTTGTTGCGGCTAACCCCGCCCTCCCCTTCACGATTGGTGAAATCTATCGGCGGCTGACGACGGGCGACCCCAAGGTCGAACTGCCGAAGGTGGTCGAAGAGGCCCAGCGCCGCGGCCAGCGGCTGAGCCAGGCCTGCGTGTCGGCGCTGAGTGACTTCACCTCCGCGTCGGACAACACATTTTCGGGCATCAAGCAGACGATCACCTCGAAGCTCAATCTCTGGCTCAACCCCTATGTCGATGCCGCGACGTCGGAGACCGATTTTGATCTGCGTCAGGTCCGGCGCGAACGGATATCGATCTATCTTGGGGTCTCGCCCGACAATATCGACCGCATCGCGCCGGTCTATAATCTCTTCCTCCAGCAGCTGATCGATTTGAATACGCGGGAGCTGCCTGAGAATGGGGGCCGCGTGCCGGTGCTCATTCTGCTCGACGAGTTCGCCCGCCTCGGCAAGGCCCCGGTCATCGCGTCGGCCTTTTCCTACGTGGCAGGTTACGGGCTTCGCCTGTTGCCGGTCATCCAGAGCCGATCGCAGCCCCGCGGTATCTATGGCGTTGACGTCACCGACGAGATCATCGCCAATTGCGGACTGGAGATCGTGTTCACGCCCA
>FMTU01000066.1 GCA_900100475.1 Sphingobium faniae
CACCCTGGAAATGGCGCCACTTGAAATCCGTCATCGTTCCGTCCGTCCAATCTCCGCCAAGCATGCTCAAGCTTCACGATTTTTGCAACAGAGCCAATGGAATCACTGAACGACGCGTACAAGCGCTGATCGCTCAAGATCACGGCACCCCTCCAATATTGCCCGCAGGTCTTTCCATCACCTATGCAATCGACAAAGGCTTGGGTTCGTCCGGCAAGTGCTGGGACACCTGCCAGCGGCTCCTATTCTCGCGCACGGCAAAAAGCTTTATTGAAGTGCCGCTTGATGTGCTGCCGAGGCAAGCCTCGCTCCCGACCCCAGCACGGCGCTTTTCGCTCGGGCCGATTGGACCAGGATGCAACAATACGCGGTTACAGACGACGTATGCCACGAGCGCAGAAATTGGGCGTGAAGTTCCACCCCCACCTCCGCCACTCTCGGACAAACTGGAGGATTTCGCGCGGGAGGGCCTGTGTTTGCATGACGATGCAGTACGGGATGTGAGATCCGACGTCCTCGTCGTCGAGCGGTGGAATTACGATCCCGCATTTCGAGGCTTCCATTTCGAAGGCAAAGGTTATCGCCTTTCGCTGCACCCCATCGTGCCATTCAAACGCCGAGAGGTGTTCCGACGCACACCTTCAGGCTTGGTTCGGCTTATGCGCCGCACGGAGGTCCGATATGCACGCTTGGCAGCGCCGTTGTGGCTGTCGCCAGGATTCACTTTTGACACGGCATCGCCAACGCACTGGGCTTGGCGCGATGAGCGTGTCATCGGCAGTCCGGTCGAACCCTCTCAGCCAACGCAATGGAATGGGCTCATTGCCAATGATCTGGCGGTGCATGGTCTCAAATGAGGCGTATGCGGCTCAATCGGCTTAGGGTGTCATTTCGCCCTGAGCCGGAACCGACCCCGACGTGGACGCACCAGCACGAAAGGCCCAGATCGTCACCTACACGCCGGCATTGGCCAATGACGGTGCCGACCTGGCCGCGGCGATCGCGACGATCCATGCGATCGGCGACGGCGGAGCGTTCAATGACGCGATCGAGGACGCCTTTCCGGGATCGACGGTCGGCAGTGGCGAGGACGGCAGCATCGCCACGCGGCAGCGCGGTCTGCTCCGGTCGTTGCGTGCCAGCGAACTGTCGGACGGGACCTTGCGCTACATCATGCTGTGCGCCGCCCTGCTCGCGCCGAGCAAGCCGGAGATCCTTATCCTCAACGAACCGGAATCCAGTCTCCACCCAACCCTGCTGGACCCGCTGGCCCGGCTCCTGACCACAGCGGTAAAGACCTGCCAGATCGTCGTAGTCTCGCACAGCGAACGGCTGCTTACCGCCTTGGCGGGTGATCCCGACACCAGAACATACCGGTTGGAGAAGGACTGCGGCGAGACATTCCTACACAGTGACGAAGACCATTACCTCCGTTGGGTTTGGCCTTCACGCTGACCCACCTTCCGCCGTTCACTTCGCGTTCTTCGCTGGCGTACGCAAAACACACTTTCGTGTCGTCACCCCTGGATGTGGAACGAACTGGGTATCATCGATCTCCGCTGTTGACCGCCATCACACTGCCGTTCCTGCACTGTTCTCCCTTAGCGTTGTCTGGCGTACCTTTCACGCTATGCCCTCGATCTCTTGATGGGCTATGGCCTCATGAGGCACGATGAAGAAATCTGACAGGGCAAAGAAACATACCGCCAAGGTAATCGAGGCGGCTGCACGCGCCCATGAAGCTCTCGATTATTTCAACGGCAACGTCACAAATCCGTTCGATGAGCTAACATGGCCCAGCATTGCCGAAGGATATCTTCTAGTCGCGCAGAAGGCGGTATCAGACGCCTTGATGGCCTTGGAACGTGCAAACAGCGTTGGTTGGACCAAGCACGGCAAGTAGCTAGCGTTCTGGCCCTTCACGCGAACGATCGCGGTCCCTAGATCGTTCGTTCTGCCGCTTCCGCTCGATCGCGGCAACCGATCGCTCATGGATTGTAGGCGTTCGCCCTGCCCCCACAAACTCCCGCACCTGGTCGGCAAGCTGGCGATCAGCTGGATCGCTGCTTGCCTCAAGCCGCTTGGCGGCGGCTAGATAGCGGCGATGCGTCTCATTCCATGCCTGCCGCCCGCGCACCACGAAATCCGGAGCGGTAGACCGCCCCGCCAGCTGGTCGCGTGCGGCGGAAGTGATTTTCTGATTGGCAAACGGCGCAGGTGCGGTGCCGGCCATGTAGCGCTGCCGCATCCGGTTCAGGGCCATGCTTTGACCGGCTCGGCCGACACCACGCGCTGCGCGAGGCGTTGCCTCCGCTGTAACCCCCCTCGCCCGCAATTCCTCGGCAAAGCGCTCTCGGTAATGATGCAGCGTTTGAGGTCGCGGGTTGAAGCGTCTTCCCGTATCACCGCGCGCCGCAACCGTCACATGAACGTGGGGCCGCGGTGTGTCCGTATGCAGCGCCAGGACGTAATCCCACTCATGCCCGATCTCGCTCCGCGCGACCTCGCGCACCGCTGAAAGAACCTTGTCGGGGTCTGTCCCTGACGGCATCGAAAAAACCATGCTCACGGCGGCTACGGTAGAATTGTCGCGCCAATAGACAGGATCGCCCCAATCGCGCGCCAGCTCCGCCCGATCTTCCTTGTCAGTCAGAATGTCGCCATCACGCGTTTCAAGCGGCACATCGCCTTTTCGACCGATATAGTCGAAATGCGCAGCCGCATGGTTCTTGCCCTTCGGCCTGCCCGTAACCTTGACCATGACCTCCGGAGCACGGCTGACAACGCGGGCAAGCCGCGCCCGGGTGCTCCCGCCCTGGCCTGCCCGCCTAGAACTCAGCGAGCGCAGCAACATGTCAGCCCCGCGCC
>FMTU01000054.1 GCA_900100475.1 Sphingobium faniae
CGTTATGGCGAGGCTGAAATCGACCGACAGCAACGATTCAAACTGGCGCGGCGTTGTCGATGACGGATACTCGCGAATGCCGAAAATGCCGCCGAACATCGAATGATCGGCGTCGCGGACCTCAAATGTCTCAGCGCCGATGATCGCGCGGCTCGCATAGAGCGCCGAACCGAGACGGCCACGGACCAGAGGGCAGCGCCGATAGCGCCCTGTCATCACCTGGTTTAAGATTTCCAGCGGTTCGGAGAACAGGAGGCCGCGGTGCTCATAGATGCCGACACGGCGCGGACGAACGCGCAGCAGCAGCTTTTCCAGATCGCGCACCTTGTCTTCCAGCAGCTCTAGGGCTTCCGCGATATTGGCGTTCTTGTCCTCCTGCTTCTTGCGCAGGAAATCCATCAGCTTGTCGGTCGCGTTTGCTGTTGGGCGGATCACGACCGTCATGAAGAAGCGGTTGCGGAACATGCGTTCGGCCGTCATCCGCTCATAATATTTTTGATCGAGCTTCGCGGCGAAATGGGAGCGGAACGTGCCGCCTGGATAGTCGCGCACGCGCATCCGCAGCATGTGCGTCCAGATCGAAAGCCGCTCGTCATGGATATTGCGCCAGACCCCGTTGAGGCGCGTGTGCCAATCGTTCAGATCGCGCACGTCCGAAGTCTCGAAGGGCCGCCCATCCAGTTCGAGCATGAGCATCAGATCGCCATTATCGAGGGCGACCACATGCTCATTGACATGCCGCGAATACGGCAAGAATTTCTCGGGCATTTCCTCCCGCCTGGCCTTGTCAAAAGGCACCTTCTCCGCGAGCGCGCTCTTACCGAACACCACGACCAAATCCCTTTCGCTTGATTCCGTAGAGCGGCAGCGGCGTGTAGCTTGACCCACCCCAAAAGACGCGGTTCCGGTTCGCCGCTTTGGTCCGGCCCCACAGGAAGATCAGCCGGAACGCGTTCACGTCATGCCGAACGATAAGCCGCGCCATCGCATAAAGCGCGACGGCGGCCGCGCCGCCGTAGAGAGGATTGCCCGAACCAACCAACGTGATTGCGCCCGCCATGATGATGAGCGCGCCCGCTTCAATGGGAACACCCGCCCACAAAGCGGGGCGGGTGACGGCCAAGAACAGCGGGTCTTTTGTCATTTCTTCCTGACCGTCCATCCCCGATCACCCCGTAATCGTGTCGACGATCCACGGCGCGGAGAACACGATCACCACGCCAACTACGACCGTGACGAGCATCTGCACCGAAGCGCGGCCGAGGAACCACAGAAGGCCGACGACGATGATCGCGATGATCGCCAGCGTGCGGAGCAAACCGTTGCTCAGCAGGCCGAGAATGTTGTCGGCCAGGCCTTCAAAGTTTGCCTGCGCAAAAGCCGGCTCCGCTACGAGCAGGCTTGCCAGCAGCGACAGGGGCAGCGCGCGCGCCATGAGCGGCGAGGGCTTGAGACGCGCGAGCAGCGCATCGAGCCGGGATTCAGCCTTGATCTTCCAGATACGAAACATTCGACAACTCCTATCTTCGCCTTACGAACCAATCCGCGCGTGTTGGGCGCGGCCGAAAACATCCCACGCAGGCGGTGCAGGCGGTGCAGGCGGTGGAGCCGCCTCCATGTTCTCCGCTGCGATTTCCGCCAGCTCCACCGGCACACGACCGGCGCCAGTGTCGCTCATGGCGGCGCTGGCGGGCTGATCGCCCACGATGACAGTCGGGATTGCGGTCGCAGGCCGACCGCTAACGCGGCGGCCTGCATTCTCCACGCGGGCGACATAGCCGTTGCGGAAACCTCTCGATTGAGAGCCTGTGTTATACATGCTGAGTGCGACCCGAAGGGCCTCTTGCGGGGTGCGACCCGTCTTGGCCGAACGGAAATTGGACAGGAGCACACGGCCTGCCGCTTCGATATTGGCGCACTGCTTGAAAACAGTGTCCCACGTCAGGCCGAGCCAGCCCATGTTGCGTGAATTGATTTGGCCGAGGCCGAGATCCACGCTGTAGCCGCGCGCGACATAGGAGCGCGCGGTTGCGATGGCCTCAGCCTCATTACGCGGACGGCGCGGCTGACTGGCCACGCCGTTGACGTTGATCGCAAAAACATAGTTCGAAGATTCCGCATCCACGATCGCGGCGATCGTATGCGGTGCTACTGCTGGGGCGCATTGCGCCGCCAGCGACAGAACGGCTCCGGTTTCGAGGAACACGCTCCCGTTCCCGGTCAGTTGCGCGGCTGATAGTAGGTCTGTTGCCGCCCGTCAGTCCAAGTGACCGTCAAGCGCCCAGGCCTCCCATCATCCGGCTTCTTGTATTTGGTCTTGGCGATGCCTCCGCCCGTGCATGTCGGGAAGCTGCCGCCGAGAGCCAGCACGCGCCACAGTTTCGTTATCGGTGGAACACAGGCTGGATATTGCGTCGGACCACCCGGATTGGAGATGCACAGCACAACCTCACATGCCCAGGTATTATCCGATGCTACAGCAGGGGTCGATTGCACCGCAGCCCCCACCAGGGCCGTCGCGAGCGCGAAATTAAAAGCTTTCATCGCTTTCTCCCTCGTCATCGAGATTTATGCACATATCACGATGAGGGGGAAAGGGAAGCCTAAAACGCCAATTTGTTGCTGCATTGTTTGTCGGGAACCAATCGGATATGGTCATCCTCATATCCGTAATCGAGCACGACATGCCGCACAGCGCTTGACAGTCGCTTGTAGGTTTTAAGCGTTGGTTGCTCGAATAGGCAGACATTCAGCCACTTATCGCCACGCCACGATACTTTGACATTGATGATCCATTCACTCGACGGCAGTTGCGCAATTTCGACCGCTTGGATCATTCCCCCAGCAGGGCGGCGGGTGGTTAGTTCGCGCTCAAGGATCGGATCATACTGCCAATCGTCGCTATGCGGCATCGTGATTTATTCCCTTTTACCGATTAGGATATGTCTATCCTCGCTTTGACGGCGAGGGCAACCCGGCTTGTCGTCTCTTGCCGCGCAACCACATTACAGCCATTAAGCGTGTCAACACGCTTATTCCGGCACCACACCAACCTCTTGTGTTCTAGACCTATGGCGCGCCCGAAAAGACAGGAAGACCCTCTTCTCCCGGTTCCTTTGCCCCGGCGTCGGCCGAGCCGCGCCAACACGCGAAATCTCGCAGCATCGGTGAAACCCGAGCTGGCGGCCGAGATCAAGAACCTCGCTGAGCGCGAACAAACGTCCGTTGCTGCCCTGGTCGAAGAGGCGACGATCAATCTCTTGAAGGCACGCGGGATCGAATATCCCGACTATCTGCGCCACTACCGCAAATTGGCGTGACGAGCGCGTTATAAGCGTGCGCGCACGCTTATTCTTGCCAACCCCTTAAACTTGAGCCAGTTATGACGCGCTGATTCCGCCTTGGAGTCGGCGATTCATCTGTTGCGTGCGGGGTGGCTCCCCGAGGCGACAGGACAACAAAAAACCCTCGCTTGGCTGAGCGAGGGCTGTTTGTGCCACCGAAGTGAGCGCTTCTAACTTGGCTCTCTTTATCGGTGGTGCTGCGGCGAAAGTCAATCTCGAAAGCGTGCTTTCGGGAGCGATGGTGCTTGGCCTCGCGGGACCGACGAAGGGAGGTCCGCATGACCACTTCCATAGGCGCCGTGCTGCGTAGCACCGGCCTCGCCACGATCGACCGCGCCTTGCTTGCGCGTGCCGAAAAACCGCGCGTCAAAGTCTGGGCCGGCAGCATCGCCGTAGGCCACGAAAAGCGGGCCAAGGCTTACACACCGATCCGCAATGCTCGCCAGATGCGCGAGATGATCGAAGCCGCAAAGCTCTACGAGCGGCAAACGCTCGCGCAGCGGCGGACAACCACACCGCGCATTCGCAACGGAGCTATCGGACAGGCCGGCATCCAGATCATCGAGTTCCTGGCCCGCGTCATCGACTATAGCACTGGCGCGCTGTTCCCCAGTCTTCACACGATCATGGATGGAACCGGCCTCAGCAAGAATTGCGTCGTTCAGGCGCTTTCGCGTCTCAAAGACGCGCGAATTATCGACTGGTTCAGGCGCTACGAGCCGGTTCCCGACCACGAAACGCAAGGCGCTGGCCCGCGCATCAAGCAGGCCACGAACGCCTATCGCTTCCTCTTCCCCGCCTTCCTCTCGAAAATCTTCGCTGCTCGCCGCCGTCGCGGCGTCGCGGCCGATCCAGCCCCCGCTTGCGAACAATATCGCCAGATCGAGGCGGCGCGCGACATGGAGCGCATGAGGGATCAGCTGCCCCTATGGGAGCTAACCCGCGAAGAGCGGGACAAGCGCGAGCTGGCGGACATTCTCGCCAGCCTGGGCCAAGCGATTGAGGCGAAAGAACGTGAGTCATCCGCAAGTGAAGATAACCGGCGGAGATATTTATATTGAATGGCCCTAGTCGGGCCATGCGCGATATTGGCATGTATCCCGACCGTTTGCCCGCCATCGTGAAATGTGTATAAATCCCAATGTCGGGATACCGTTGACGAAAGAAGTTCGATGCAGATGGACGTCGAAGCACGCGCACGTCAGATCGTAGCGGATATGGGCGGCCACTGGCGCGGCTCATATGGCATGGTTTGCTGTCCAGCCCACAACGACCGCAATCCGTCGCTCCAAGTCACCCCCGGCAAGAAGGCCGTCCTATTCAAATGTTGGGCCGGTTGCAGTCAGGAAGCCGTCTGGTCCGCGCTCAACAGCCGCAAAATCAATCGCCACACGAGCGGTGAAACGGTCGATCGCGCGCCCGAACCCTCGCGCCGGAAGCTCGCCCTCCAACTATGGGATTCCGCCGTGCCGATCGCAGGCACCGCGGCTGAACGCTATCTGCGTTCGCGCGCAATCGACCCGACCGGCCTCAAGCTCCGCTTCGCTCCGCGCTGCATCGTTGGTCCGCCCGACGCCCGCGAAGAGCATCCTGCCCTTCTCGTGCCGTTCGAGGCCGACGAAGGCATAATCGCCGTGCAGCGGATCTTGCTCGATCCAGCAACCGGCGAGAAACGCTACCATGCGGCGCTGCGCGAGGCGAAATTGACGCTCGGCCTGGTCCGACACGCCGCCATGCGGATCGGCGGCCAGCCAACCGGCGATGTTCTGCGCCTCGCGGAAGGCTTCGAGGAAGCCGTTTCCGTCACCCAGCTTAGTGACGGGAAATTCAAGGTGTGGGGCGCTG
>FMTU01000018.1 GCA_900100475.1 Sphingobium faniae
TAGGGTCAGGACTCACTGATCAGAGCCAGAAGATGACGGTGGCTGCCAGGGCGATGGCGGAGAAGAAAACCGTTGGACACCGGTCGTAGCGGGTCGCGACGCGGCGCCAGTCCTTGAGGCGCCCGAACATGATCTCGATACGGCTGCGGCGTCTGTACCGGCGCTTGTCGTATTTGACGGGCTTGTGTCGAGATTTTCGACCTGGGATGCAGGGTTCGATACCCTTCGCCTGCAAGGCATCCCTGAACCAGTCGGCGTCATAACCACGATCGCCGAGCAGCCATCGCGCCTTTGGCAGATCGTCCAGCAGCGCTGCCGCACCGGTGTAATCGCTGACCTGACCAGCGGTCATGAAGAAGCTGAGCGGGCGGCCGTTTGCGTCGGTGACTGCGTGAAGCTTCGTGTTCATGCCGCCTTTGGTGCGGCCGATCAGCCGCCCGAGATCCCCCTTTTAACCCGCAGGCTTGATGCCGTGCGGTGCGCCTTCAAATAGGTCGCATCGATCATGACGGTCTTCGGATCAGCACCCTCGGCGGCCAACCCTTCCATCATGCGGAGGAAGACACCCATCTCACCCCAGCGCTTCCACCGGTTGTACAGCGTCTTGTGCGGACCATAGTCCTTCGGCGCATCCCGCCATCGCAGCCCATTGCGATTGACGAAAACGATGCCGCTCAACACCCGCCTATCATCAACGCGCGGTTTGCCGTGGCTCTTGGGAAAATAGGGCCGCAGACGCGCCATCTGCTCTTCCGTCAGCCAGTACAGGTCGCTCATCCTCAGTCTCCTCACGGAGCCTGAATCAGATTGTGCGTCTCACATCAATGGGTCCTGAGCCTAGAGGCCATTCGGTTCCAAGTGGGTGTGGTCAAAATGGGGTCAAAATCTGCACCACCCCACAATATCGTTGTTAAAACAACCGCTTAGGAGGGGTAGAAGATCCCTCCTCCGCTACCATTCCACATTTCTCATTTGCAGCATTCCGCCTGCGGAGCGGAGCGGGATTGGCTCGTCAATCGTTGTATGTCGCGTTATTGGATAAGTGGAGAGGAGCCACTGGAATGACGACGATCTCTGACAAGGACAAGAAGCGACACTTCGACCTGACCAATGTCGGCCTGCGGGCGCAGGCTACGGCGACGGGCCTGCTGCAACTTTGCAGGGAATTGCAGCGCGCGAATATACTCGATGAGGAAGCGGTGGAACGGATCAAGGTCGCCATCGCCCATGAAATCGAAATATCCGCCCCGCGCGCGATCATTTCGCAAAACTATCGGCAGGATATCCGGAACCGGCTGGACCAGTTGTTTGCAGGTGAGGGGAATATCGGTTCCGCCGACGCACTTAATTTCGAAACCGCCGACGAACAGGCCAGTTCGCGAAAATAAACATCGCTCGCCCCGGCTTTGGCAGAAGCACGGGGCGTCCTCTTTCAACCAGCGCCGCCGCCATATCGCTTCGCCAGCGCTTCCCTTGCCCCTGCGCGAATTTCGGCGCGGACGGGATGGGTGCTGGACGGCAGATGCTGGGTCATGAAGATCGCGATCATCCGCTCGACCGGATCGACGAGGAACCAGGTCGAGAAAATGCCGCCCCAGCTATAATCCCGGCTTTCCAGCCCCATGGCAAAGCCGAGGCCAAAGCCCATTCCGGCATAGTCGACTTCGCTGAACATCCCCGTCGACATGCTTGCAAGGTCGCGGCCGCCCGGCAGGCGGTTGGTCCGCATGGCCTCGACCGTTTCGGGCCGCAACAGCCGCGCACCGTCCAGTTCTCCCCCGCGCAGCAACATCCTCGCGAAGCGATGATAATCCGCCGTCGAGGACACCAGCCCTCCCCCGCCCGACCGGAATTGCAGCGGGCGGCTCCAACTGCTCCACGCCCCCCGGTCGCTGAGCGCGATGCCCGTGCCGGTGAACCGCCATGCGTCGGTCAGCCGGTCCACCCGGTCGGGGGGCACGGTGAAGAAGCTGTCGGGCATCCCCAAAGGATCGAATATCCGCGCCCGGAACAGGCTCTCCAGATCCATGTCCGTCAGCCGCTCGACCACCACCCCGAGCACATCGGTCGAGACCGAATAATTCCAGTTCTCTCCCGGTTGAAATTCCAGCGGAATGTCGGCGAGCGCGGCGATGAAGTCGTCGGACGACCGTTTTTGCTGAAACTCGTCCAGCCCCGCCGCCCGATAGCGCGCGTCGATCGGCGTGCGGCCCTGCAAGCCATAGGTCAGGCCGGAAGTGTGGCGCAGCAGGTCAATCATCCGCATCGGCCTTTCGAGCGCCTTGCCTTCCAACCCTACCCGCAGCCGAGAAAATTCAGGGATGACATCCGTCACCGGATCGTCGAGCGTCACCAGCCCCTGTTCCACCAGCATCATGAACGCGACCGACGTCACCGGCTTGGTCATGGAAGCGATGCGGAACAGCGCGTCCTCGCGCAGCGGCTCGCCCGTCGCGCGCGCGCTGCCCCGGCTCACCGACAGGACTGTGCGCTCGTCCCGCGAAAGGAGCATCTGCATGTGCGGCAATTTCCCGCTCGCCACATAGCTGCGGTCCAGATGCTCGACAAGAGCGTCCAGCCGATCCGGGTCGATGCCCACATCCCGCGCCGCTTCCCGATCCGTCCATCCTGCCATATGCGCTCCCGCCATTCCCGAAGCGCTAAAGCAGCGAGGCGCGGAGGTAAACCTCTGCCGTTCTCGCCTTCCCGATTGCCAAGACCCTGCCCGCGCCTCTATTGCATCGGCTGAACGGCAAGCACTGGACCCTGAATGGACATGGCGACGGGCCTTTCCGCAATCTTCCTGCAAAACCGCCCCGTCCTGCTGCGCTTCCTGCGTGCGCGCGGCGCGGGCGAGGATGCGGAGGACATGTTGCAGGACATGTGGATGAAGCTGGAGGCGAAGGATCTGGGGCCGGTGGCCGATCCGCTGCCCTATCTCTATCGCATGGCCAATAATCTGATGCTGGACCGTTACCGTTCCAGTATCCGCCGCGAAAAACGCGAGCATGACTGGGCGGGCGGCGCGGGCGGCGTGATGGCCGACGCGAGCGAGAACATCGCCATCGACGAACGCATGATCCTGACGCAGCGGCTGGAGGAAGCCCGCGCCGTGCTGCGCGAGCTTGGCCCGCGCGTCGAACTGGTATTCCGCCGCTTCCGCATCGAAGGCGTGGGCCAACGCCTGATCGCGCAGGAACTGGGCGTCAGCCTCACCACGGTGGAGAAGGATCTGCAAAAGGCCTATCGCGCCATGATCGCCCTCAAGCAAAGACTGGATACGGAATGAGCGCGGCGGCGGCGTCAAAGCCTGCAAGGGGTGCACAATGAACAGGGCCGATGCCATGATCCATGAGGATGCGCTGCTGTGGATGGTCCGCACGCGCGATCCGGAATTTGTCGACTGGGAAGGCTTTACCGCATGGCTGGAGGTCGATCCGGCCCATGGGACGGCCTATGACGCGCTGATGGCGCAGGATGCGGAACTGGCCGGGATCATTCCCGCCGATCCGGTCCCCATGCTCGCGCCCGCCAATGACGCGGGCCATCCCGCCGAGCGGCGCTGGCGGTCGATGCGCTGGATCGGCGGCGGCGCGGTCGCGGCGGCGCTGGTGGCGGCGGTGTCGCTCAGCGTCATGAACCGGAGCGACATCTACACGGTCACGACCGCGCCCGGCGAAATACGCACCATCGCGCTGGACGACGGCACGAAGATCGACGTGAACGGCGGCACGACGCTCCGGCTTGACCGCAAGAACCTGCGATTCGCCGCGCTCGACAGCGGCGAAGCGGCCTTCACCGTGCGGCATGACGAAGCCCATCCCTTTCGCGTGACCGTGGGCGACGATCTGTTCGAGGATGCCGGGACCGTCTTCAACATCGTCCGCAGCGATGCCTCGACCCGCATCGGCGTGTCGGAAGGCAAGGTGATCTACAATCCCCGCGCCGAAGCCATCGCCCTTCCCGCTGGCCGCGCCCTGACCGAAGATGCCACCGGCGTGAAGGTCATGAACATCGCGCCCGAAGCCGTGGCGAGCTGGCGCAACGGGCGGCTGGTCTATGCCAACGCCCCCATCGGCGAGGTCGGCGAGGATATCGCCCGCTCCATCGGCGTGCGCCTGTCCACCACGCCGGGCGCGGCGGCGATGCGCTTCACCGGCACCATCGCGCTGGATCGCGACCCGGCGCGCTTCTTTGCCGGAGCCGCGCCCCTCATGGGATTGACCGCCGTTCGTCAAGGCGACGGATGGCTGCTGAAGGAAGGGGATGGTCCGCAAAGCTGACGTCCTTTTCGTCACCGCCCTCGCCATAGCGGCCGCGATGCCAGCGCGGGCGGCGGACAGACAGGCTATCGATCTCGCCCCCGGCAGGCTGGGCGAGGCGGCGATCGCGCTCGGCCGTCAGACAGGGGCCAGCATCGGCATGTCGGACCAATCGCTCGCGGGCATAGCGACCCCCGCCGTGCGCGGCCGCATGTCGGCCGAGGCGGCGCTCAAACGCCTGCTCAAGGGCAGCGGCGCTTCCATCCGGCGAATCGACGGGCGGACGTTCCGCATCGTGCGCTCTCCCCCTCCCCCGCGCTCCATGCCCAAACCGCCCGCCGCTGCCCCCGGCGCATTCGCCACAGCTCCACCGCCGGCGGAGATCGTCGTTACCGCCTCCAAACGCGATGTGCCGCTGCCGCGCTATGCGGGCATGGTGAACATGGTGAATGGCGACCTGTTCGGCAGTGGCGAAGCGGCAGGCGGATCGGCCGCGCTGCTGTCCCGCGTGGCGAGCCTCAGTTCGACCCATGCCGGATCGGGCCGCAACAAGCTCTTCATCCGCGCCATGGCGGATTCAGGCGTGGCCGGGCCGACGCAGGCGACGACGGGGCAATATCTGGGCGACATGCGCCTCAACTATGCCGCGCCCGATCCGGACCTGCGCCTCTACGACATGCGCGGGGTGGAGGTGCTGGAAGGACCGCAGGGCACACTTTACGGCGCCGGATCACTGGGCGGCATCGTCCGCATGATCCCCAACCCGCCCAATCTGGGGGAAGCGGGCGGCCAGGTTTCGGCGGGCGTCTCCGCCACGCAGCATGGCGATCCGGGCGGCGACCTGTCCGCCGTGGTGAACCTGCCCATCGTGCCGGAAAAGATGGCCCTGCGCGTCGTCGGCTATGGCGTGCAGGAGGGCGGCACAATCGACGACCGGCGGCGGGGCCTTGACGATGTCAACCGCACGCGCATCTACGGTACGCGCGCGGCGCTGCGCTTTGCCCCCGATGATGGCTGGACCATCGACCTGAGCGGCCTTTACCAGCGCATCAATGGCAGGGACGCGCAATATGCGGCCCGCGACGCCGGACGGCTGACCCGGGAATCGAGCGTAGCCCAGCCCTATCATTCCGACTATCTGTTGCTGAACGCGCGGGTAGAGCGGCAATGGGACGATATGCGCTTCGTGTCGTCCACCGGCTATGTCCGCAACATCCTCGCCGAAAGCTATGACGCGACCCAGCCCGGCGGCCCGCCCGCCCTGTTCCGCCAGAGGAACAAGGTGGAGATATTCTCGACCGAAAACCGGCTGGTGCGCGATCTGGACAATGGCCTTGGCTGGATATTGGGCGCGTCCTGGCTGGAAAGCACGTCCGACATCCATCGCTCGCTGACCTCCTACGGCATGGCGGCGTTCCAGCCGCAGATCATTCCCGGCGTCCCGATGCTGGGCCGGGGGATGCCCGCCACCGCGACGGGCGTCCGCAACCGGATCAGGGAAGCGACGATCTTCGCCGAAGCATCGTTCGAGCCGGTCAAAGGGTTGATCGCCACGCTGGGCGGACGGCTGACCAACAGCCGCCTGTCGGGCGAGGCGAACGATCCCATCTCCCTGCTCGCCGCGGCCGACATCGCCTATGCCGAAGCACAGGCCGATCGCAGTGAGACCATCTTCCTGCCGTCCGCCTCCCTGCTGTCCGACGCGCTGCCCGGCGTCACGCTCTATCTCAAGTTCCAGCGGGGGTTCCGCCCCGGCGGCCTCGCCATGGACGACCAGCGCATCCAACGCTTCCGCAACGATCGCGTGTCGACGCTGGAAGCCGGTTTCCGCAAGGGCGTGCCGGGCCGCGATCCCGTCGCGATTTCCGCCAATGTCGCCTGGACGGACTGGCGCGACATCCAGGCGGACGTGACCGACCGCATCGGCCTGCCCTCCACCGCCAATATCGGGGACGGCCGCATCTATACGGTCGAGGGCCGCATCGTGCTGCGCCCCATGGCAAAGCTCACCATCGACGGCAGCCTGATCTATAATGACAGCCGCCTCGATCAGCCCGCGCAGTTCCTGCGGACGCTCAGCTATGACGGGCGCAAGCTCTCTTTGCCCAATGTAGCAGACATATCCGGGCGGCTGGCGGTCGATTATCGCGCGCCGGTCAGCGATCTCCTGTCGCTCCACCTGTCGGCCTCGGCGCGCTATGTCGGCAAGTCGCGTCTGGGCGTCGGCCCGATCCTCGGCCGCGAACAGGGCGATTATGTCGACACCGCCCTTTCCGCCAGCCTGACGCGCGGCCCGTTCCAATGGTCCCTGTCCCTCACCAACCTGCTCGACAGCAACGGCAACCGCTTTTCGCTGGGAACGCCCTTCGATCTGCGGACGGATTATGTCACGCCGCTGCGTCCCCGCACCATCCGCCTCGGGCTGGATTTCGCCTTTTGAACGATAAGTGAATATTCCGGCACGGGATTTCATCCGCAAGGCCGTCTCAACCGCATAGGCGCGCATCATGACAGCGCCCACGCAGAGGAGACATCATGCGACATCTCTTGGCCTGCACGGCCATCTCGCCCGTTCTGGCGGCTCTTGCCGCTGCGCCCGCCTTCGCTGAAACCAAGATCGATTCCAGCACCACCACGGCGGTCCGGACATCGACTGCCGCCAATGGCGCGGCGGACGACCTCACCGTCACGTCCAATGGCTCCATCACGCTCACCAGCGGCGCGGCCATCACGCTCGACAGCAACAACAAGGTCGCCAACGCGGGCAAGCTGACGATCGACGACGCCAATAATGTCACCGGCATCCTGGTGACGTCCGGCACGACAGGCGCCATCGCCAACAGCGGCACCATCACCCTGACGGAAGATTACACCGCCAAGGACGAAGATGATGATGGCGACATCGACGGCCCTTTCGCCAAGGGCACGAACAAGAAAGGCATCTGGGTCCAGTCCGGCGCGGCCCATGCGGGCGCCATCGACCATAGCGGCACCATCACCATCGAAGGCAATCAGTCGTCGGGCATCCGCGTCGACGCTCCGCTGACCGGCCATCTTTCCACCAGCGGCGCCATCAACATGGTGGGCGACGACAGCTATGGCGTGCTGGCGCATGACGTGACCGGCAATGTCACGCTGCGGGGCACGACCAGCGTGCAGGGCGCGAACAGCGTGGGCGCGGCGCTGCTGGGCGATGTCGATGGCGCGGTCAAGATTCAGGGGACCATCGCCAGCACCGGCTATCGCTCCACCAGTCGCCCCGGCGACATCAGCAAGCTCGACGCCGACGACCTGCTGCAAGGCGGATCGGCGGTCCGCATCGCGGGCAATGTGACCGGCGGCATCATCTTCGACGTCCCGCCCACGCGCACGGACGAGGATGATGAAGACGACACCGACATCGACGATGACGGCCTGACCGACAGCAGCGAAGGCAGCGCGGCCATCGTCACCTACGGTTCGGCCGCCGCCGTCCGGATCGGCGCGGAGGATCGCGACACCAGCATCGGCGCGGTCGCCGCCGAAAGCTCCGGCTATGGCCTGATCGTCAAGGGGGCGATCAGCGGCAACGGCGTCTATGACGGGGTGGACGCCAACGGCCTCGTCATCGGCGGGCTTGGCGGCGACGTCACCGTGACAAAGGGCGTGCTGGTCGCGGGCAATGTTTCCGCCGTCTCCTATGACAGCAACGCGACGGCCCTGCGCCTGGGTTCGGGCGCGACTGCCGACAGGCTGGAGATTTCCGGCACGGTGGGCGCGAGCGGCTCCAGCAAGGACGGCACCTCCGCCCGCGCCATCGTGATCGACGCGGGCGCGCACGCCAGCGCCATCGCCGTCAGCGGCACGGTGCAGGCCGCCGCGGGCAGCAATGAAAAAGGCACGGCGGTCGCCATCGTCGATTCTTCCGGCACCGTCTCCGCGCTCGCCAACACCGGCAAGATCAGCGCGACCGGGGCCAAGGCCGGGTCGAACATCGCCATCGACTTCAGCGCCAACACCTCCGGGGTAACAATCGGCCAGTCGCTCGCGTCCGAAACCGCCAGCGCGCCGTCCATTATCGGCGACGTCCGGCTGGGGTCAGGCCATGACGTCATGACCGTCTCGGCCGGAACCATCACCGGCGACATCGCCATGGGCGCGGGCGATGACAGCCTCGCCCTGTCCGGCACCGCCAGCCACAGCGGCAATATCGCTTTCGGCGCCGGAACCGGGACGCTCTCACTCGCCGACAAGGCGTCCGTCACCGGCGATGTCGATTTCGCGGGCCAGAACAGCAGCATGACCCTGTCCGGCACGTCCAGCTTCACCGGAAAGCTCGCGGGCAGCGGCAACACGGCGCTGGTGCTGAACGGCGGCACGCTGAACGCGACCAATAGCGGATCAGTGGCGCTGGCCTCGCTTCAGGCCGGGTCCGGCTCGGTCATCGGCGTCACCATCGACGGCGCGAACGGCACGCACACCGTCTATGACGTGGCGGGCGCGGCCAGCTTCGCCGAAGGATCGCAGGTCAAGGCGACGATGACCAACGTCAAGGGCGCGGCGGGCGACTATGTGATCGTGCGCGCCGGATCGCTCAGCGGTTCGCCCTCCCTCTCCGGCGCCACGCTGCTCCCCTATATGTTCAAGGGCAGCGTGACCTCCGACAGCGGCACCGGCGAAGTCACCCTGTCGGTCGGGGCGAAGAGCGTCGCGGAACTCGGCCTCGCCGGGTCGCAGGCGCGGGCCTATGGCGCGATCTTCGACGCGCTCGACAATGACGGCGCGGTCGCCAACGCCTATCTGGGCATCGCGGACGGCGATACGCTGAAGGCGACCCTGCAACAGATGCTGCCCGACCATGCGGGCGGCACCTTCGAAGCCGTCACCTCCGGCTCCCGCGCCACCGCGCGCATCCTGTCCGATCCGGGCGGCATCTACCGCGCCAAGGACGGGCGGCTGGGCTTCTGGCTGCAACAGGTCGCGTTCGGCGGTTCGAAAAGCGTGGGCAGCACCGCCTCCTACGACATCAACGGCTGGGGCGCGAGCGCGGGCGTCGAATATCTGACCGGCATCGGCGCGTTCGGCGGCTCCTTCGCCTATATCCACGGCAGCGATTCCAAGGGCGGCAATAGTCTGGCGGTCGATTCCGACCAGTTCGAGCTTGCGGCCCACTGGCGCGGCGATTTCGGCCCGCTTCAGGGCTTCGCCCGTATATCCGCCGCGCATGTCGACTTTTCCGGCACGCGGCATTTCGCCAGCGGCACCGTCACCCGCACGGCCGAAGGCGACTGGTCTGGCAAGCTCTATTCCGCCACGGCGGGCGTTTCTTATGAAAAGCGCATGGGCCGCCTGTCGCTGCGCCCGGCGGCGGGGATCGACTATTACCGCCTCAAGGAAAAGGGTTATGCCGAAAGCGGCGGCGGCGACGCCTTCAACCTCACCGTGCTGGGCCGCACCAGCGACGAACTGACAGCCAACGGCACCGTCACGGCGGGCTATGATTTCGGCAGCCTCGATCCGCAGGACGGTTGGGTCCGCTTTGAACTGGAAGGCGGGCGCCGCCAGATCATCGGCGGATCGCTGGGCGACACCGTGGCCGCTTTCAAGGGCGGCGAGCAGTTCACGCTGGTCGCGGACGAACGCACCAACGGCTGGACCGGGCGCGCGCGGCTGGTCGGCGGCAATGACAGCTTCCGCGTCGGCGGGGAGTTCAGCGCGGAGGAACAGCAAAGCCACGTCGCCATTGCATTTCGCGCGACGGTAAACTTCGTCCTGTGACGTCTTGACCATGGATCGGCAGGCCATACCCCACAGACCCTCCAGGCTCGCCGATCCTGCCATGCCTCCCTCCCCGGGATCATGGCCTTGAAAGGGAAAGGGCGCCGTCCCCCCATGGCGGCGCCCTTTCTTTTCAGCTTTCCGGAGCTGGGCAAGGAAATCCAGATTTCGCTGGGCGAAGACATGCTCCGCCAGGGCTATTACATAGAGGAAGACGGGATCGAGATTTCCGCGGGAAACAATATCAGGGGCTATAAATTAAGCCCCGGCTTCTATCCGCAGATTTCGGAAGACAGGAACAACAGCTATCATTCCTGCCAGATGACGCCCACGTCATCGCGGGCGGATTGAGCGGCGCTATTTGCGACACGGAACATGCCTTCGCGCGCACCCGCCGGATGGTCCAGTCGGATCGCGACCTTCAGCAGACATTGATCTACAGCGGCCGGGTGGGGAACCGGATCAGGATCGACTATCGTGAAAGCAGCGGAAGCTATGCCCGGCCAGCCTTTTCCAACGAGGCCGAATATGATCTTTCGACCTCGAACGAGATCGCCTATCGCGGCGCCCGGATCAAGGTGATCCAGGCCAACAACCAGAAAATCCGCTACATCATCCTGGCGAATTTCAATTCCCGATAGGGATCGCGAAGGCGCTGGTTCAACCCAGCGCCTTCTTGAGCAATTCATTGACCACCTGCGGATTGGCCTTGCCCTGCATCGCCTTCATGGTCTGCCCCACGAAGAAACCGAACAGCGCGTCCTTGCCGCCCTTATATTGCTCGACCTTGTCGGCATTCCGGGCAAGCACCTCGGCCACCACCGCCTCGATCGCGCCGGTGTCGCTGGTCTGCCTGAGGCCCTTTTCCTCGACGATCGCGCCCGGCTTGCCGCCGGTTTCCAGCATGATCTCGAACACCTGCTTGGCGATGGTGCCCGAAATCGTGCCGTCCGCGATCAGCGCCAGCAGTTCCGCGCCGTCCTCCGGCGTCACCGGGCTGTCGTCCAGCGTCTTGCCCAGGCGATTGAGCGCGCCATAAAGTTCCGACAGCAGCCAGTTGGCCGAAGCCTTGGCGACCTCTCCCTCGCTCTTCTTCTGGACCCGCGCGCCTTCGGCCAGCAGCGCCTCGAACCAGCGCGCCGTGTCGGCCTCTGCCGTCAGCACGGCGGCGTTATAGGCTGACAGCCCCAGATCCTTCTCATAACGAAGCCGCTTGGCGTCCGGCAGTTCGGGCAGCGACTGGCGGCATTCCTCCAGAAACGCGTCGTCCAGTTCCAGCGGCAGCAGGTCCGGGTCGGGGAAATAGCGATAGTCATGCGCGTCTTCCTTCGACCGCATGGAGCGCGTTTCATTCTTGTCCGGGTCATAGAGGCGCGTTTCCTGCACCACCTTGCCGCCAGCCTCCAGCACATCGACCTGACGGCTGGCCTCATATTCCACCACCGCCATGACGAAGCGGACGGAATTGACGTTTTTCGTTTCAGTCCGGGTGCCGAATTCCGCGCCGGGTTTGCGCACCGAAACATTGACGTCGGCGCGCATCGAGCCCTGATCCATATTGCCGTCGCACGACCCGACATAGCGCAGAATCGTCCTGAGCTTCGACAGATAAGCCCCTGCTTCGGCGGGAGAACGCATGTCCGGCTTCGACACGATCTCCATCAGCGCCACGCCCGAACGGTTGAGGTCCACATAGGAGCGCGTCGGATGCTGATCATGCATCAGCTTGCCCGCATCCTGTTCGACATGGATGCGCTCGATGCCGATCACCTTGGTTTCAGCATCGGGGTTCTTTTCATCGAGATTGATCTCGATCTCGCCCTCGCCCACGATCGGATGATAAAGCTGGCTGATCTGATATCCCTGCGGCAGATCGGCGTAGAAATAATTCTTGCGGTCAAAGCGCGACCATTTGTTGATCTGCGCATTGATCGCCATGCCGGTCCGCACCGCCTGCCGGATGCATTCGCGGTTGGGCACGGGCAACATGCCGGGCATCGCCGCGTCGACGAGGCTCACCTGCGTATTGGGCTCCGCCCCGAAAGCGGTCGCCGCCCCGGAAAAGAGCTTCGCCTTGCTCGTCACCTGCGCATGGACTTCCAGGCCGATCACGACCTCCCATTCGCCGGTTGCGCCCTGGATGCGATAGGTTGATTCAGTCATTTCAACTTCCGTTCGTGTCGAGCGCAGTCGAGACACGCTGCGCCAAGCCCCCCGCCCCTCGCCTTCGCTCGGGACGAACGGAGCATGAAAATCACCACCACTTCTCCGGCCGCGCCGCAAAGCCCGCGCGTTCCTCGATGGCGAGGCCCGCGTTGAGCACGGTCTGCTCGTCAAGCGCCTTGCCGATGATCTGCAAGCCCAGCGGCAGCCCTTGCCCGTCCAGCCCGCCCGGCACCGCCATCGCAGGCAGCCCCGCCAGCGATGCGGGCACCGTGAACACGTCGTTCAGATACATCGCCAGCGGATCGGCCTGCTTCTCGCCCAGCGCGAAGGACGCGCTTGGCGCGGTCGGCGTCAGCAGCAGGTCGCATTTCTCGAAAGCCTGCTCGAAATCGCGCGCGATCAGCGCCCGGACCTTCTGCGCCTGCGTATAATAGGCGTCGTAGAAGCCCGCCGACAGCACATAGGTGCCGATCATGATGCGGCGCTTGACCTCCGGCCCGAACCCCATGGCACGGGTGGCGGCATACATGTCCTGCAATCCCGCCCCATCGGGCAGGTCACGCTGCCCGTACCGCACCCCGTCATAGCGCGCGAGGTTGGAGGAAGCCTCCGCCGGCGCGATGATATAATAGGTCGGCAGCGCATATTTGGTATGCGGCAGCGAAACCTCGACCACTTCCGCGCCCGCATCCTTCAGCCACTCGATGCCGCGATCCCATAGCGCGGCGATCTCGGCATTCAGGCCGTCCGGGCGATATTCCTTCGGGATACCCACCTTCTTGCCGCGCAGGTCGCTGGAAAGCCCCGCTTCCCATTTGGGCACTTCCAGATCGAGCGAAGTCGAATCCCTGGGATCGAACCCGGCCATGTTTTCCAGCATGATCGCATTGTCGCGCACCGTCCGCGCCATCGGCCCCGCCTGATCGAGCGAGGAAGCGAACGCCACGATCCCCCAGCGCGAACAGCGTCCATAGGTCGGCTTGATCCCCGAAATGCCGGTGAAGGCCGCAGGCTGGCGGATCGACCCGCCGGTGTCGGTCCCGGTCGCCGCCGGGCAGAGCCGCGCCGCGATCGCCGCCGACGACCCGCCTGACGATCCGCCCGGAGCCAGCGCGGCATTATCCCCGCCCTTGCGCTTCCATGGCGAGATCACATTGCCGAAATAGCTCGTCTCATTGGACGATCCCATGGCGAACTGGTCGAGGTTCAGCTTCCCCAGCATCCCCGCGCCCGCGTCCCACAGCTTCGCGGAGACGGTGGACTCATAGGTCGGCGTGAAGCCTTCCAGCATGTGGCTCGCAGCGGTCGTCTGCACGCCTTGCGTGCAGAACAGATCCTTCATGCCGATGGGCACGCCCGCCAGCGGCTTCAAAGCCTCGCCCGCCGCCTTCGCCCTATCGGCGGCGTCGGCGGCCGCCAGCGCCTTTTCCGGCGTCTCCACGATGAAGGTGTTCAGGGCCTTGGCCGCCGCCACATTGGCGTTGAAGGCTTCCGCCACGTCACGCGCCGAAAAATCGCCCGCGCGGAAGCCGTCGCGGATTTCCGCGACCGTGAGGTCGGTCAAATCGCTCATTATTCGATCACCTTGGGCACCGCGAAAAAGCCATGTTCGGCCTGCGGCGCGTTGGCCAGCACCTTGTCGCGGACATTGCCGTCAGTGACGGCATCGTCGCGCAGGCGTTGATGGTTGGGGATGACGGCGGTCATCGGCTGGACGCCGGTCACGTCCACCTCGCCCAGTTGCTCCACCCATCCAAGGATATTGTTGAGTTCGGGCACCATGGCTTCCGCTTCGGCATCGGTCACCGAAATGCGCGAAAGGCTGGCGATCTTCTTGACGGTCTGAAGGTCTATGGACATGGCTCGCCGCTAGCACCCGCGCCTGCCCGCTTCAAGCCGGTTTCGCGCCTCTTGCCAGCGCCCCGCCCATGCGCCAGACAGGCGCCTTGCAGAATGGGAGAGCAAGAGTTGGCACGCAAGTTCCTCTACATCGTCGCGGCCCTGATCGTGCTGGTGATCGCGGCCCTGCTGGCCTACCGCATCTGGGGCATGGAGATGATCCGCACGGTCATGGTCCCGCGCGAAGCCTTCGCCGCGCTCCCGCCTTTGCCCGCCAACGCTTATGACGATCCGAAGATGTGGATCGCGCGGCCCGACATCGCGCAGGACAATCCCGCGCTCTGGACGCCGGAGGGGGTGAAGGACGCGCCCGCCGCACAGAAGGCGGCGGTCTTCTTCATCCACCCCACCTCCTATATCACGGCGCTGGGCGACGCGCATTGGAACATGCGCCTTGACGATCAGGATTCGCTCGATACCGCCCGCCGCTTCGTGAAGGGGCAGGCGAGCGCCTTCAACGCGGTCGGCGCGATCTGGGCGCCGCGCTACCGCCAGGCCAATTATGGCGCGTTCCTGACCGACAAGCCCGATGGACAGCAAGCCATCGACGCCGCCTATCGCGACGTGACCGCCGCCTTCGCCGCTTTCCTGAAGGCCAATCCGGACGGTCCCATCATCCTCGCCGCGCATAGTCAGGGTTCGCTCCACCTGCTTCGCCTGATGCACGATGAGGTCGCGGGCAAGCCTCTCGCGGACAGGATCGTCGCGGCCTATGTCGCGGGCTGGCCCGTGTCGGTCGAAGCGGACATCCCCGCCCTTGGCCTCGACGCCTGCGAAAGGGCGGATCAGGCGCGCTGCATCCTGAGTTGGCAGAGCTATGCCGAACCGGCCGATCCGTCCGCCGTCGCCGCCGTGTTCGAAGCCCATGACGGGTTCACCGGCAAGCCGCGCAAGGGCACCCACATGCTCTGCACCAATCCGCTGACCGGCGCCCGGAACGGCACGGCGCCGGCGAGCGCCAATCGCGGCACGCTGCAAAGCAAGGAGGAAGGCAAGCCCGCCACGCTGGTGGCTGGCGTGGTTCCCGCCCGCTGCGCCGACAATGGCTTCCTGCTGATCGGGGAGCCGGTGGACATGGGGCCGTTCACCCTGCCGGGCAATAATTACCACGTCTATGACTATAATCTGTTCTGGTCGAACCTGCGCGAGGATGCCCGCGCCCGCCTGTCCGCCTATCTGAAATGAGCGCCCCCCTTCTCACCGCCGACCGCGCCGCCTTCCGCGAGGCGCTGCCGCAAGGGGGCCGCCTGATCGGCATGGACGTGGGGACCAAGACCATCGGCCTGGCGCTGTGCGACGCGGGCTGGTCCATTGCCAGCCCCGCGCATACCGTCTCGCGCGGGAAGTTCAGCAAGGACAAGGTCGCGCTCGCCGCCTTCATGGACCAGCAGCAGGTGAAGGGCGTGGTCATCGGCCTTCCCCTCAACCTCGACGGCAGCGAAAGCCCGCGCAGCCAGTCGAGCCGCGCCTTCGGCCGCAATATCGCCGATCTTGGCCGCCCGATCCTGCTGTGGGACGAACGCTGGTCGACGCAGGCAGTCACCCGCACCCTGCTGGAAGCCGACGCCAGCCGCGCCCGCCGCGACGAACTGGTCGACAAACTCGCCGCCAGCTACATCCTGCAAGGCGCGATCGACGGGCTGATGGCGGGTTTCTGAGGAAGCCTATTTGCCCCCGTCCCGCTCATAGACATCAGGCAGGAACCCGACCCCCTCCTTCCCCGGCGTCGCGGTCAGATAGGTAAGATAGACCGGCACTGGCTGAGGCAGCGGCTGATGTTGTTCCGGCTTGTCGGAATCGGTCGACAATGTCTTGCCGAAGAACCATTTGCCCAGCCTCGGCGCGTCCTCCAGCCGGACGCAGCCATTGCTGAACTGCCGCGCGGGCTTGGCGAACAGGTTGCGCGAAGGCGTGTCGTGCAGATAGATGCCAAGGTCGTTGGGGAACATGAATTTCATTCGCCCCATGGCATTGCCCCGCCCCGGCAACTCCCGCACGCGCAGTTCCTGCCGCCCGTCCGCCACCGCCTGCCAGTCGATGCTGCTCTGGTTGAGCTTTTGCGGATGGGCGCTCCAGTCCGACAGCGCCTCATAATTCATCTTCTGGAGCGAAGCGCCGTCCAGAATCCTGGGCGCGATCTTGCGCTCGACCAGATCGGGCGGCACGTTCCAATAGGGGTTCAGCGTCGCATAGCGGATCATGCCCGCCATCATCGGCGTCTGGCTTTCCTTCGCGCCGACCACCACCTTCATCGTGCCGTCCAGCTTGCCGTCGCTATAATACCAGAGCCGCGCCGAAGCCGCGTCCACCACCACATGCCGCACCCATGGCCCCGGCAGCAGCCGCGTCCGCTCCATGTTGAGCGCCAGCGCGCGCGGATAATATGCGGGACCACGATTGAGCGCCGTCACCGTCTGTGTCCCCGCGATGCCGTCGGGCGTCAGGCCATGATCGCCCTGAAACGCCTTCACCTTCGCGGCCAGCGCCTTGTCATAGCTGCCGCCCGCCGAAAGGCCCAGCCGCTCCCGCAGCGCGGCCACGCCCGGCCCTTTCGCGCCGGGTTTCAGCTTGAGGCCCATCGGCACCGCCACATCGGGCAGGTCCGCCCATGCCTTCGCATAGCCCGCCCGCGCCTTGCGCAACTGCATGTAGAAGGGGCTCATCCAGCCCGCCTTCCCGACATATTCCTCGAAGGAAGACGTCACCGCCGCCGCGCGCAATATGTCCGCCGGACCGGAATCGCGCGGCTCCACCTCCGGGTCCAGATAGCGCATCTTCACCGCCTTCGACGGCGCGCGCATGTCCGCGACCAGCTTCGCGAAACTCTTCGACAGCGCCAGTTCCGCGCTCGCCAGCGCCTTGGGATCGCCGCTGGCGTTCGCGTCCCTGATCGCTTTCCGCAACCCCCTGGGATCGTAGCTGTTCGGCTTCAGCCCATCGGCGTCCGCGCTGTCGATCAGGTCGAGCAGTGCGTCGGCCTGCGGCCCGATGGCGTCTTTCTCGACCCAGACCGGCCAGAAGCCGCGCGGCCCGTAAAAATCGCGCAGCTTGCCGCCGACCTGCGCGCGGATTTCCGCCGCCACGCTCGACCGGGCGGGCGCTTCCTTGGCGGCGGCTTCCTGCGCGTTTGCGACCGGCGCGACGCCAGCACTCGCAATCAGGCCCGAAATGAGGATGGAGACAAAGGAAGGGGCGCGGCGAATGTGCCGCGCCCGGAAAGATCGGGTGATCAGCCGCGTTCTCCTCGCCGCGAAGGCATGGGCGGCGGAGGCGGCGGGCAAGGCGGACCCTGGATCGCATTATAGATGCCGTCGGCGGTGTAATAACCGTCGATGATACCGTCTCCATCCCGGTCCGCCGCGACCGTTCCGGCAATTGCGCCCGGCCCCAGCGGCGGCGCTGGCGCGACGGGTTCATCCTTGGTGGAGGCACAGGCGCTCAGAACGAGCACCCCTGCGGCGGCCAGAGCCATTTGCCGTATATTCATAGCATCTCCCTGTGGCGCCCGCGCGAAATGGCGGATGCCCTGCACTATTGGATGCTGCAGAAAAGCAGCCGTTTCTTAACGTGCGTCAGTAGAAAAGGATTCCATTACTCCAGCGCAATGACGGCGAACGGAGCCTTAACCACGATCAACCGTTGAAACTCAGTCACGCGCCCAATCCGCCGACGCGATCCCCTGCGCATAGAGCAGCACGGACAGATCGCCATGCACGACCTCCGCATCCGCCGCCGCCCGCGTTTTCGGCTTGGCGTGATAGGCGACGCCCAGCCCCGCCGCCTCGATCATCGGAATGTCGTTCGCCCCGTCGCCGACCGCCAGCGTCAGCGCCCGGTCGACCCCGCCCGCGATCGCCGCTTCCAGTTCCGCCCGCTTGCGCGCCGCATCGACGATCGGCACCGTCACCGTGCCGAGCAACGCCCCGTCCGCGATCTCCAGCACATTGGCGACCGCGCTGTCGAAGCCGATCTCTTGCGCCACCGGCCCGGTGAAGCGCGTGAAGCCGCCCGACACCAGCAACGTCCTGGCCCCCCGCGCCTTCATCGTGCGGACCAGCGCTCTGGCCCCGCCCATGATGACGACGCGTTCCTCGCGGCAACGGTCGATGGCCGCATCCTCCAGCCCCTTGAGCAGCGCGACCCGTTCATGCAGCGCCCCCGCGAAATCCAGTTCGCCGCGCATCGCCCGCTCGGTGATCTCGGCGATCTGCGGCTTGATCCCGGCATAATCGGCCAGCTCGTCGATGCATTCGACGGTGATCATGGTCGAATCCATGTCCGCGATCAGCAGCTTCTTCTCGCGCCCCGCGACCGGCTGGACGATCGCGTCCACCGCGCCCAGATCGGAAAGGGCCGCCCGCGCCGCCACCGGATCGCTGCCGAAGAAGATGTCCGCCGCCTTGCCCTCATCCAGCCAGACGCTATCGACCGGCGCGCAGCCCGCCGTCGCGAGCCGCCCGACGGCTTCCGCAATATCCCCCTGACTCAAGGACGCACTTGCCACTAAGGTCGCGACGAACATGAACACTCCCGATCCCGATCAGGGCGAATCCCGCCCCCGCGTCGCGCTTATTGCCGGGCCTACCGCCAGCGGCAAGAGCGCGCTTGCCATCGCGCTGGCGCAAGCGGCGAACGGCACCGTCATCAATGCCGACGCGAGCCAGGTCTATGCCGACCTGCAAATCCTCTCCGCTCGCCCCGGCGCGCAGGAGATGGCGCAGGCCCCCCACCGCCTGTTCGGCTACATCGACGGCGCACAGGCCTGCACCGCCGCCCGCTGGGCCGTCGAAGCGCGCGCGGAGATCGGCCGCGCCCATGCGGAAGGCCGCCTGCCCATCCTCGTCGGCGGCACGGGCCTTTATATCCGCACCCTGCTCGACGGCATCGCTCCGGTGCCCGACATAGACCCCGCCATCCGGCAGGTCGTCCGCGCGCTCCCGGTGGCAGCAGCGCACGCCGCCTTGACCCGCGAAGACCCGCGGGCCGCCGCCCGCCTCGCGCCCGCCGACGCCACCCGCGTCGCCCGCGCGCTGGAAGTGGTCCGCTCGACCGGCAAGCCCCTCTCCCAATGGCAGAAGCACAAGAGCGGCGGCATCGGCGACAGCATCCGCCTGTCCCCCCTCATCCTCCTGCCTCCGCGCGACTGGCTCATCGCCCGCTGCGACCTGCGTTTCGGGCAGATGGTGGAAACCGGCGCGGTCGACGAAGTGCAGGTCCTCCTTGCCCGCGACCTCTCCCCCGACCTCCCCGTCATGCGCGCCATCGGCGTCCCCGAAATCGGCGCATGGCTCGCCGGACAGATCGACCGCGACACCATGCTCGAACGGGGTCGCATCGCCACCCGCCAATATGCCAAACGCCAATATACCTGGTTCTCCCGCCAGCCTCCCGCAGACTGGCGCCGCGAAACGAGACAGATTAATACCGAAATAATCGCAGAATTGATAAGAATATTACAACACTGACTGTTGACTTGCCATTTTATATCCAATAGAGGCCCCATCTTGCCTTTGCCGCCCACCCGGCGCAAAGGGCATGGCCTGCACGCAAGGGAAGGATTTCATCGTGGCCGAAAAGAGCGGCGCGGACATTCTGGTTGAATGCCTCATTGATCTGGGCGTCGAAGTCGTGTTCGGCTATCCGGGCGGCGCGGTGCTGCCTATCTATGACGCGCTCTTCGACCATCCAAAGATCCGTCACGTCCTCGTCCGCCACGAACAGGGCGCGACGCATATGGCGGAAGGCTATGCGCGTTCCACCGGCAAGCCCGGCGTCGTGCTCGTTACCTCCGGCCCCGGCGCGACCAACGCCGTCACCGGCATCACCGACGCGCTGATGGATTCGATCCCCCTGGTCGTCCTGACGGGTCAGGTCGCGACGCAGTTGATCGGCACCGACGCCTTTCAGGAAGCCGACACCATCGGCATCACGCGCCACTGCACCAAGCATAATTATCTGGTGAAAGACCCCGCGAAGCTGGCGGGCGTCATCCATGAGGCGTTCCATATCGCCACCACCGGCCGCCCCGGCCCGGTCGTCGTCGACATTCCCAAGAATGTCCAGGTCGCGACCGCGCCTTATAAAAAGCCCGAAGCGTTCGAACATGCCAGCTACCGCCCGCAGATCAAGGCGGACGCGCAGGCCATCGACATGGCCGTCGAAATGCTGGCGGCGGCGGAGCGCCCGATCCTCTATAGCGGCGGCGGCGTCATCAATTCGGGGCCCGAAGCCACGCGCCTGCTGCGCGAACTGGCGGAGATCACCGGCGCGCCTGTCACCTCGACGCTGATGGGCCTTGGCGCCTTTCCCGCTTCCTCGCCGCAATGGCTGGGGATGGTGGGGATGCACGGCACCTATGAATCCAACTGGGCGATGAATCAGGCGGACCTGATCGTCTGCATCGGCGCGCGCTTCGACGACCGCGTGACCGGCCGGCTCGACGCGTTCGCGCCCAACAGCCGCAAGGTCCATATCGACATCGACCGCAGTTCGATCAACAAGACGGTGGAGGTCGACCTGCCCATCGTCGCGGACGTGGGCAGCGCCATGGCCGACATGATCGCGCTGTGGAAGTCGCGCAACCACCGCAAGGCGGACCTGTCCGCATGGTGGAAGCGCATCGACGGCTGGCGCGAAAAGCAGAGCCTCGCCTATCCCGACAGTCGGGAGGAGATCATGCCGCAGGAAGCGATCGCCCAGCTCTACAAGGCGACCCGCGGCGCGAAGGATGTCATCATCACCACCGAAGTCGGCCAGCACCAGATGTGGGCGGCGCAGCATTTCGGCTTCGACGCGCCGAACAAATGGCTGACCTCCGGGGGCCTGGGCACCATGGGCTATGGCTTCCCGGCCGCCATCGGCGCGCAGATCGGCAATCCCGACAGCCTCGTCATCTGCGTGGCGGGCGACGCGTCGGTGCAGATGAACATTCAGGAAATGGGCACCGCCAGCCAGTATCGCACGCCGGTCAAGCTCTTCATCCTCAACAATGAATATATGGGCATGGTCCGCCAGTGGCAGGAACTGACCTATGAAAGCCGCTATTCCAACAGCTATTCGGACAGTCTTCCCGATTTCGTGAAGCTGGCGGAGGCTTATGGCTGGACCGGCATCCGCATCGAAGGGCCACAGGAACTGGAAGCGGGCATCCGCCAGATGATCGACACGCCCGGCCCGGTGATGGTGGACTGCCGCGTGGCGAAGCTGTCCAACTGCTTCCCGATGATTCCGTCGGGCGCGGCCCATACCGATATGCTGCTTGATCCCAGCCAGGTGTCGGGCAGCCTGTCGGACGAGGCGAAGGCGCTGGTGTGAAAGGCCTGATGTGACCGGGCATCTCAAGCTCCGCATCCATGTGAGCGAACCGTGGGATTTCGAAAGGATCGCGCAATCGGCCGACCTCAGCGGCTGGACCGTCGATCATGCCGACCCGGAAAATGAGGAATGGGAAGTGCATCTGGACGAAGGGTTCGATTTCCACGGACGCCGCATCGCCCGCCTTCTGGCCGGGCCGCGCTATGTGGGCGAGCATCTGACGCGGATGTTCGACGCGGTGGCGGGCTTCCCGGTCCGCCTCGCCTATCGCAGCGACGGGGCATGGCAATATGCCTTCGCGGGCATGATCTCGCAGCGCCATGAGCGCAAGCAAGAAGAACCGGACAACGGGGCAACCATCTGATGCATATTCAGGAAGAACTCACCGAACGGCACGTCCTGTCGCTGACGGTCGCGAACGAGGCGGGCATATTGGCGCGCATCGCGGGACTGTTCACCGCGCGCGGCTATAATATCGACAGCCTGACCGTGGCGGACATCACCACCGACCATGCGATCAGCCGCATCACCATCGTCACCAGCGGTCCGCCCAAGGTGATCGACCAGATCATCGCCCAGCTCGAACGGCTGGTCCCCGTTCACAAGGTGACGGACCTCACCGAAGCCGGCCCCTTCGTCGAACGGGAACTGGCGCTGGTGAAGGTCGCGGGCACGGGCGAGGACCGGATCGAGGCCCTGCGCCTTGCCGATGTGTTTCGCGCCAAGGTCGTCGACACGACCATCGGCAGCTTCATCTTCGAAATCACCGGCACCACGGACAAGATCGACAATTTCGTCGCCCTGATGCGCCAGATCGGGCTGGTCGAGGTCGGCCGCACCGGCGTGGTGGGCCTCACTCGCGGCAAGGATTCGGCATAACGGCAAAGCCCCCTCCCCCCTCACCACAGCTATCACCGCTCCCCCAGGGAGCAGAAGGACAGAAGAAGGAACTCCCATGAAGGTTTATTACGATCGCGATGCGGACATCGGCCTGATCAAAGGCAAGAAGGTCGCCATCCTCGGCTATGGCAGCCAGGGCCACGCCCATGCCCAGAACCTGCGCGATTCGGGCGTCGCCGAAGTCGCCATCGCGCTTCGCCCCGGCTCGGCCAGCGCCAAGAAGGCGGAAGGCGCGGGCTTCAAGGTTCTCGCCAACGCGGATGCCGCCGCATGGGCCGACGTCCTCATGATCCTTGCCCCCGACGAGTTTCAGGCGGAAATCTACGCCGCCGACATCCACGCCAATCTGAAGCCCGGCGCGGCGCTCGCCTTCGCCCACGGCCTCAACGTCCATTTCGGCCTGATCGAGCCGCGTGCCGATGTCGACGTCATCATGATCGCGCCCAAAGGCCCCGGCCACACCGTCCGCAGCGAATATCAGCGCGGCGGCGGCGTCCCCTGCCTGATCGCCATCCATCAGGACGCGACCGGCAACGCGCACGACATTGCCCTGTCCTATGCGTCGGGCGTCGGCGGCGGCCGTTCGGGCATCATCCAGACCGATTTCAAGGAAGAGTGCGAAACCGATCTGTTCGGCGAGCAGGCGGTGCTGTGCGGCGGCCTCACCCACCTCATCATGGCGGGTTTCGAAACGCTGACCGAAGCCGGCTATGCGCCGGAAATGGCCTATTTCGAATGCCTCCACGAAGTGAAGCTGATCGTCGACCTGATGTATGAAGGCGGCATCGCCAACATGCGCTATTCGATCAGCAACACCGCAGAATATGGCGACTATCATACCGGCCCGCGCATCATCACGGATGAGACGAAGGCTGAAATGAAGCGCGTCCTCAACGACATCCAGCAGGGCAAATTCGTCCAGCGCTTCATGACCGACATCAAGACCGGCTACCCGGAAATGAAGGCGAAGCGGAAGCTTCAGGCCCAGCATCCAATTGAAAAGACAGGCGAACAGCTCCGCGCGATGATGCCCTGGATCGGCGCGAACAAGCTGGTGGACAAGGACAAGAACTAAGCCGGTTTGCAGGAACGATCCGTTTCCGCTTTCTCTACTGGACTCGCAGGGGGCGCGGCCTATTCTGGCCGCGCCCCTTGAACATTTGGAGAGCTTGCGAAATGCGGAAATATCTGATCCCTGCCGCCGCGCTGGTTGCGCTGGCCGGAGGCACCGTCGTCGTCGCGCAGCAGATGCCCGCCGCCCCCGGTACGGAAGACGTGTCGAAAGTCACCGGCGGCACCTATGCGATCGACCCCGGACACACCCAGATCGTTTTCGCCTATGATCATATGGGCTTCAGCAATAATCTGGGCATCATCGCCCAACCCACCGGCACGCTGACGCTCGATCCCAAAAATCCGTCCGCCGCGAAGGTTTCGGTGGAAATCCCCATCGCCCACCTCAAGACCGGCGTCGCCGATCTCGACACGCACCTCATGAAGCCGGAATTTTTCGACAGCGCGAAATTCCCGAAGGCGACCTTCGTGTCGACCGGCGTGAAGATTGATGGCGACGATGCCGAGATCACCGGCAACCTCACCATCAAGGGCATCACCAAGCCCGTGACGCTGGACGCGGATTTCTACGGCGCGGGCATACAACCGATGTCGAAGAAGGAAAATATCGGCTTCAACGCGACGACCACCGTCAAGCGCAGCGACTTCGGCATGACCTACGGCGTGCCGATGGTCGGCGACACGATCGAACTGAAAATCATCGCCGCATTCGAAAAGCAATAGGGGCCATGTGGACGCTCCCGGCGCGCGTGGCGGCATGTCTCTCCATGCTGCTGCTCGTCCCGGCGGCGTCCGCTCCCACGGCCGGGCTGGGCCAGCCCCCCTATCCGCCTGGCGCCTATGAAGTCGACTCCCGGCGCACCAGGGTCCACTTTCAGGTAAAGTCGCTGTTCGGCGGCTATCAGGGCGATTTCCTTGAGCCGACCGGCACCGTCACCATCGACCCGCGCCGCCCGAATCGTGCGGACATCGACATCAGCTTCCCGGTCAGCAGCCTCACCACCGGGGACGCCTCCACCGACCAGATGCTAAAGGGCGGCAGCTTCTTCGACATGGAGCATTATCCCGCCATCCGTTTCGCCGCGAACGACGCGCTCATCGGGCAGAGCGATCTGCTGACGGTCAACGGCCAGCTCACCATGCATGGCAGGACGCGAACCATCGCCATCGCCGCGCGCCTGGCCGGGCTTGATCCCGATATCCTTTCCGACGCAAGGCCGACCTTACGCTTCATCGGCGCGGCGTCCGTCAAGCGCAGCCAGTTCGGCATGGGCTTTGGCCGTCCCTTCGTCGCGAACCGCGTGGACCTTTCCATCGACGCGACATTCCGCCAGCTTTGAGTCGCCCCGCAAGAATCGGCTGGACGGAACGGGACAAATCGGGTTATGGCTTTCCCCATGAAGCAGCGCGCGCTCCTTTCCCTGCTACGACTTACACGCCCTTAGGCGTGATATTTGTGCTGCCCGCCATTTGCAGGGCGCATCAAGACGCCTAAGGGCACCTTCACAGATCCAGTCGTTCCACCGGGCGCGCGGCAATCGCGTCCGTATGCAGAAAAGTAGCTTTCCGATGATGCTGACCGATCCTTCCGCCAAATATCGCGCCTTCCCGCAAGTCGACCTGCCCGACCGCCAGTGGCCCAGCCGCGTCATCACCGCGCCGCCGCGCTGGCTCTCGACCGATCTGCGCGACGGCAACCAGTCGCTGATCGACCCGATGAACGCGGAAAAGAAAACGCGCTTCTTCGACCTGCTCGTGAAGGTCGGCGTCAAGGAGATCGAGGTCGGCTTCCCCTCGGCGGGCGCGACCGAGTTCGACTTCATCCAGGATCTGGTCCGTTCGGGCCGCATCCCGGCGGACGTGACTCCGCAGGTGCTGACGCAGGCGCGCGACGACCTGATCGCGACGACGTTCGAATCGCTGCGCGGGGCGGAGCGGGCCATCGTCCATGTTTACAACGCGATCTCGCCCGCATGGCGCCGTATCGTCTTCGGCATGGAACAGCCCGAAATCAAGGCGATCGCCGTCCACGCCGCCAAGCTGCTGCGCGACAATGCGGCGAAGCAACCCGACACCGACTGGCATTTCGAATATAGCCCCGAAACCTTTTCCACCGCCGAACTGGATTTCAGCCTGGAATGCTGCGAAGCGGTGATCGACATCCTCCAGCCGACGCCGGAGCGGCCGCTGATCCTGAACCTGCCCGCGACGGTCGAAGCGGCGACGCCCAATATCTACGCCGACCAGATCGAATGGTTTTGCCGCCATATTTCCCGGCGCGACAGCGTCGTCATCTCGCTGCATACCCATAATGACCGGGGCACCGGCGTCGCGGCGGCGGAACTGGGCATGATGGCGGGCGCGGATCGCGTCGAAGGCTGCCTGTTCGGCAATGGCGAGCGCACCGGCAATTGCGACATCGTGACCGTCGCGCTCAACATGTATTCGCAGGGGATCAACCCCGGCCTCGACTTTTCCGACATCGACGAGGTGATCCAGACGGTCGAATATTGCAACCAGTTGCCGGTCCATCCGCGCCATCCCTATGGCGGCGAACTGGTCTTCACGGCCTTTTCTGGCAGTCATCAGGATGCGATCAAGAAGGGGTTCGCCGCGCAGGAAGCGCGCAACGACGAAATCTGGGACGTGCCCTATCTGCCCATCGACCCCGCCGATCTGGGCCGCAATTATGAAGCGGTCATCCGCGTCAACTCGCAGTCCGGCAAGGGCGGCGTCGCCTGGGTCTTGCAGCAGGACAAGGGCCTCAAACTGCCCAAGCGGATGCAGGCCGATTTCTCGAAGGTCGTGCAGTCGCTGGCCGACGAAAGCAGCCGCGAACTCAACGCCGCCGATATCTGGATCGCGTTCGAAGATCATTACCGCCTGTCGGGCGAGCAATCCTATCGCCTGATCGACTATCATGAAGGCGGCGCGGCGGGCGACCGCATCTTCACCGGCAAGATCGCCTATCAGGGCGGCGAGCGTTCCATTTCCGGGCGCGGCAACGGCCTGCTCTCCTCGGTGCTGGCGGCGCTGCGCGACGAGTTCGGCGTTGATCTGGACATCGCCGACTATAGCGAGCACGCCATCGGCGCGGGCACGGACGTGGCGGCGGCGGCCTATGTCGAATGCCGTACCTCCGATGGCCGCACAGTCTTCGGCATCGGCACGGACACGGACGTCGCGACTGCCTCGGTCCAGGCCGTCCTCTCCGCCGCCAACAGCGTGGCGGCGGCCCGCGCCTGATCATTACGAAATCGAAACAACATGGCGAGGGGCGGGAAAATCCTTTCCCCTCGCCATGTCATTCATAATTTCATCGCGCCAGCGCCTTGACGATGCTCTCCCATTGCCTGAGCGCCCCCGGGATCCCGTCCACCGGCGCCCGCTCGTTCAATCCATGGGCAAAGCCGTCCTCCGCCCGCATGAACAGGCTCCCGACGCCATAGCTCGGCACGCCCAGCGCCCGGAAATACAGGCTGTCCGTCGCGCCCGCCGACATGCTCGGCACCACCGGAATCCCCGGATAGCGCGCCGCGACCGCCGCCGTCACCGCCTCCATCACATCGGTCCGCAAGGGCGAGGCGTCGCTCGTCACCGGATCGCCCAGTGTCGTGAAACTCGCGCCTGAATCGTCCACCGCCTTCACCAGTTCCGCCTTCACCGCCTCCACGCTGACGCCCGGAAAGATGCGGCAATTGACGCTGACCTTCGCGCTTTGCGGCAGGGCGTTGAGGGCGTGCCCGGCCTGCGCCATGGTCGCGACACAGGTGGTCCGCACCTGCCCCACGAACTCCGGCCGCGCCGAAAGCAGGTCCGCCGCGTCCCTGTCCCCCGTCTCGGCATAGCGTTTCATCGCCGCGCCGATATCGCCGCCAATCCGGTCCGCCGACAGCCGCATCGACGCCTGTGTCAGTTCGTTCCGCATCGGCGCGAAGCGATAGGCCGCGATCCGGTCGATCGCCTTCGCCAGCCGGTAGATCGGATTGCCCAGCGTCGGCGCGCTGGAATGACCGCCCGGATCGGTGAAGCCGATTTCGAAATCGGCATAGGTCTTTTCGGCCGCCTGCAACTGATACAGGACCGGCCTTCCCGCCTCGTCCAGCAACCCGCCGCCGCTGTCGCCGTTCAGCAGCAATTCGGCGTCCTTATATTTCGCCGCCAGCGCCCGCGTCGTCCGCATGTCGGTTTCTTCGTCCCCCGACAGCAGCAGGATGATCGTCCGGCGCGGTTTCCATCCTTCCTGCTTCAGCCCGGCGAGCGTCGCCACCATCATGGCGACGTCATATTTATTGTCCTCCGCGCCCCGCCCGAAAACATAGCCATTCTCCTCCACCGGCACGAACGGATCGCGTGCCCAGTCGGCCCGGTTCGCCGCGACCACATCCATATGGCCGATCATCAGCAGCGGTTTCAGATTCGGGTCCGTTCCCCGCATGGTCACCGCGAATGTCGCCGTTTCCCCGACCGGCGTGATCTCGATATCCTTGTCCCCGAATCCGGCATCCTGGAGGATGGAGGCATAATAGGCCGCCAGCTTCGGCACCTCGCCCGCGCCCGCCACCGTGCGGAACGCGACCGATTTCATCAGCACCGCCTTCGCAAGCACAGGATCGGGCGCCGCCATCGCGCCCTGCGGCACGGCCAGCGCGCCGCCCGCCAGCACCAACAAAGCTTTCCCCACGCGCTTCTTGCCGATCATCCCCGCCTCCCTCGTCCACCGATGTGTCACAGCCGGGCGTACAGGCCAATGCCCTTTGCGCTCCCTGAAAGAATTGTTTGCGCGCAATCGCCAAAGCCATGCCAATATAAACGCGCATGATCCTTCCCTATCGTAGCTTCGGTTTTCAGGTGCTGGCCGGCATGGTCGTGGGCCTCGCCCTTGGCCTGATCGCGCGTCAGATCGGCGCGGGACCGGACGGCGGCCTCAACGGATTGGCGCAGGCGCTCCAGACCGTCGGGTCGATCTTCGTCGCCTTGCTGAAGGCCGTGGTGCCGCCGCTGGTCTTTGCCGCCATCGTCGCGTCCATCGCCAATCTTCGCGCGCTCGACAATGCGGCGCGGTTGGCGGGGCAGACGCTGCTCTGGTTCGCGATCACCGCCCTGATCGCGGTCGTCATCGGCCTTGCCCTCGGCCTGCTCATTCAGCCCGGCGCGAGCCTGCACGGCGCGGCCCTGCCCATCGGCCACACCAGCACGCAAGGCAGTTGGCTGGACTTCCTCAAGGGCCTGATCCCCACCAACAGCCTCGCTCTCTCCGCCGACAGCAAGAGCGCGGACGGCGCCGTCACCACCACTCTTTCCTTCAACATCCTGCAACTGCTGGTCATCTCCATCGCGGTCGGCCTCGCGACGCTCAAGATCGGGGACAAGGCCGAACCGTTCCTGGCCTTCAACCGATCCTTGCTGGCGGTGATCCGCGCGATCCTGGGCTGGATCATCCGCCTGACGCCCATAGGCTCGGCCGCGCTGATCGGCACGGCCATCGCGACCTATGGCTGGGATGCGCTGGCGCAACTGGGCACATTCGCCGCCGCCGTCTATATCGGCCTCGCGCTGGTGCTGTTGGTGGTCTATCCGGCGCTGCTCGTAGCGAACGGCCTCAAGCCCCTGTCCTTCTTCGCGAAGGCTTGGCCCGCGATCCAGCTTGGCTTCGTGTCCCGCTCCTCGGTCGGGACGTTGCCCGTCACCGAAGCCGTCACCGAACGCATGGGCGTCGAAAAAGCCTATGCCGCCTTCGCCATCCCGCTTGCCTCCACCACCAAGATGGACGGATGCGCGTCCATCTATCCCGCGCTGGCGGCGATCTTCGTCGCGGGTTTCTACGGCATTCCCCTTCATGCCGTGGATTATGCGCTGATCGCCATCGTCTCGGTGATCGGATCGGCGGCGACGACGGGACTGACCGGCGCGGTCGTGATGCTGACGCTCACCCTTTCCACGCTCGGCCTGCCGCTGGAGGGCGTGGGGTTGCTGCTCGCCATCGACCCGATCCTCGACATGGGTCGCACCGCCATCAATGTCGCAGGGCAGGTGCTGGTCGCCACCGTCGTCGCCAAGCGGGAGGGGATATTGGACGAGAGCGCCTATTACGGAACCACAGAGCCCGCGCTGGACGCCGTCTGACCGTCTTGATCGTTGCAGGAAAGGCGAAAATCGCCCAGTGGGACCGGCATGACTCATCAGGTTCACATCATCGGCGGCGGTCTCGCCGGATCGGAAGCGGCATGGCAACTGGCGCAGGCGGGAGTGAAGGTGCGCCTTTCGGAAATGCGCGGTTCGGGCGACATGACCCCGGCGCATCAGACGGATGGCCTCGCTGAACTGGTCTGTTCCAACAGCTTCCGTTCCGACGACGCGGACAAGAATGCCGTGGGGCTGCTGCATCAGGAGATGCGCCGCCTGAACTCCCTCATCATGGCGCAGGCCGACCTTGCCAAGGTGCCCGCCGGATCGGCGCTCGCCGTGGACCGCGACATCTTCTCGGCTGGCGTGACCCGCGCCCTCGCCGGCCATCCCCATGTGGAGATCGTGCGCGAACGGATCGACGCGCTTCCAGCGGAAGGCATGACCATCGTCGCCACCGGCCCGCTCACCGCCCCCACATTGGCGACAAGCATCGGCGCAGCGGCGGGCATGGACCACCTCGCCTTTTTCGACGCCATCGCGCCGGTCGTTCATTTCGACAGCATCGACATGGACAAATGCTGGATGGCCAACCGCTGGGACAAGATCGGTCCCGGTGGCGGCGAGGGCAAGGATTATATCAACTGCCCGATGAACAAGGAACAATATCAGGCTTTCGTGCAGGGCCTGCTCGACGGCGAAAAGGCCGATTTCAAGGAATGGGAAACGAACACCCCCTATTTTGAAGGCTGCATGCCGATCGAGGTGATGGCCTCGCGCGGTCCCGAAACGCTGCGCCATGGCCCGATGAAGCCCATGGGCCTCGACGATCCACGCACCGGCCGCTGGCCCTATGCGGTGGTGCAGTTAAGGCAGGACAATGCGTCGGGCACGCTGTGGAACATGGTCGGCTTCCAGACCAAGCTCAAGCATGGCGCGCAGATCGCATTGTTCCGCACCATCCCCGGCCTGAAGCAGGCGGAATTCGCGCGGCTGGGCGGCCTGCACCGCAACACCTTCATCCAGTCGCCCAGGCTGCTCGACGCGACCCTGCGCCTGCGGAGCGCGCCGCATATCCGCTTCGCCGGGCAGGTCACGGGTTGCGAAGGCTATGTCGAAAGCAGCGCCATCGGCCTGCTCGCCGGGCGATTCGCGCTGGCGGAGCTGACGGATCGCCCGCTTGCCCCCCTGCCCGCCGACACGGCGCTGGGCGCGCTGCTCGGCCATGTGACGGGTAATGTGGAAACAGCGGATTATCAGCCGATGAACGTCAATTTCGGCCTGTTCCCGCCGCTTGACGTCGTGAAGAAAAAACAGCGCAAGGAAGCCATGACCGCCCGCGCCCGCGCCTCGCTGGGGCAATGGCTGGGCGAGGAACTCCAGCCCGCCTGAACCGTCAGCATTTGCATCGCGGCGTCGGCGATTTTTTCGGCGCGGTCGTGGCGAATTCAGCGGGAGTAAGCTTGCCGTCGCCATTCGCATCAGCCTTGCCGAAGCGATCCGATGTCGCCGCCGCCCATTCCTCGAAGGACAGGAGGTTGTCGCCATCCTTGTCCAGCGTCTTGAACGCCTTCACCCGGCTGCCCATCATCTCGATGCGAGTGATGACGCCATCGCGGTTGCGATCATAGCGGGCGAAACGTTTCTGCTCGCGACTGCGCGGGCTGGCTTCGCCGGGCATGGGCGGCGCCTCGCCCACCGCATTGGGATCACCCTCCGGCAGTTCCTCGATCGCGGGGGGCGGCGGAGGCCCGACCAGCGCCTGCGGCAAGGGCGCGTTCCCCGCCCGTCCCTGCCACCAGAACAGCCCGCCCGCCACCAGCAGCAGCGCCGCCATTCCGCCCGCCAATAACCGCCCCATATTTTCCATCCCCCCGTCAACGCCCGCGCAAGGCAAGCCCCATCAGCCGCAAATACAGCCCCGGCGTCAATGCGGCAGGCGCGCGCCGCCCTTTCTCCACATCGCCGCGCGCCAGCCCGAACGCAATCCGCAACGGCTTCCACGCTGCGGGCCATGGCAGCCGATCCTCCGGCAGATGCCGTCGCGCCAGCAGCACCGCCTCCTCCGCCAGAGCCGGATCGCCGCTATGCCCCGACAGATCCCACAACGCCCAGACCGCACCGGCCCGCGCCAGCCAGTCCGGCCCCTCCTCCTGCCCCGCCAGCGCCCGGAACAACCCGCCGCCACGCCCCGCAGCGAAAGCAGGCAGGTCCACATCCCCCAACAAGGCTTCCCATCCGCCGAGCCATTGCGAAAGTCCCGGCGGCGGCGCGATACCCTTCGCCCGCATCGCATCGACGAGCGGCTCGCCCCGTCCCTTGGCGGCGGCGGCATCTCCCAATGCTTCCCGCCACCAGGCCAGCCTAATCTGCCCGATCATCGGCTCGCTGGTCGTCGCCACCAGTTCCGCCATCCGCCCGTCCAGCGCCCAGAGCAGCCGATGCCGCTCCGCTTCGCGCCCGGCATAAGCGCTGAGCAGGCGGGCCAAAGGCGATATTCCTTTCGGATCAATCAACGCCTTGCGCCTTTTTCATCCAAATTAGCGCAACTTTAACCAGCACGGGGCTATCTGCCTTCGATCCTGCCAGTGGAAGGCGCACATTGCGCGGGAATTGGGGCGCGCCTGGACATAGAGCGGTGAAACAGCCCATGCGGAACAAGAGCATGATATTCGGTGGCCTATTGAGCCGTCTGGCCCGTGACGTCCGGGGCAACGCGCTCATGCTGGTGGCCGCCTGCATATTCCCCCTGCTGGGCCTGATCGGCGGCGGCATAGACATGAGCCGCATCTACCTGACCACCGCCCGATTGCAACAGGCTTGCGACGCGGGCGCGCTGGCGGGGCGCAAGACCATGGGCGGCGGTTCATGGGCAGCGAACGATAATCGCGCCAGGACAGCCGCACTCGCCATGTTCGACGCCAATTTCCAGCAGGGCGCTTATGGCACCGGACCATTGACGCGCAGCTTTACGGAATCCTCCGGCCGCGTGACCGGCGCCGCGTCCGTTCCCCTGCCCATGGCCATCATGAAAGTGTTCGGTTTCGATTCCAAAACCATCGCCATCGCCTGTGACGCGGAAATGCGGATTCCCAACACCGACGTCATGTTCGTCCTCGATGTCACGGGGTCCATGGCAAGCAAGGCTGACAGTTCGGACAGCCTCACCAAGATCGACGGTCTCAAGAAAGCGGTCAAATGTTTCTACGAAGCATTGGCCAAGCTGGACACCAGCGCCGATTGCGGATCGACGCCCAGCGGCGGCAACAGTTCCACGGCGCAGTTGCGCTTCGGCTTCGTGCCCTACAGCGTGAATGTCAATGTGGGCAAGCTGCTGAACAATGACTGGATGGCGGATAGCTGGACCTATCAAAGCCGTGAATATGCCGGTCAGGGCTGGGGTTCCTGGGCTTCGGATTCGCAAAACGGTAGCTGCTCATCATTCAACGACACCGATACCGAACAATATCGGAACAAGGAGGAGCGCGGGAACAAGAAGAATCCGAAATGCTCCTATGATATCCGACGCAAAGTCGCGCTTTACACCTATCAACCCCGCAGCCTGAACGTCAGCGGGTTGAAGAATGGAGGCAGTGCATGGAAATCGTCGGTCTCCCTGCCACTCAACGCCAATAATGCCAATGCCAGTGTCGCCTGGGCAGGCTGCATCGAAGAACGGCAGACGGTGCGCGCTACAAACTACAACCCCATCCCCTCCGATGCGAAGGATCTCAACATTGATATGGTGCCGGTAGCAGGCGATCCCACGACCCAATGGGGTCCGCTGCTGCCCAATGCCGTGTGGGGACGCAGGAACGAGAATGGGAATAATTCCTACAATGCCGTGACGGCCGAGGATATGTCCCGCAACACCAGTTCCTCCTGCCCGACCGCGGCGAGGAAATTGCAGGTCTGGCCCTCTGCGGCCAACACGGAAACTTTCGAACAATATGTCAATTCGCTGTCGCCCACCGGCAACACCTATCATGATATCGGACTGCTGTGGGGCGCGCGCCTTGCATCGCCCACTGGTCTCTTCGCCAGCGAGAATGCGCAGACCCCCTCCGGTGGGCAGATCGAGCGGCACATCATCTTCATGACCGATGGCGACACCCAGACCAGCGTCACGAACTATAATGCCTATGGCGTGCCATGGTGGGACCGGCGACAGACCTCGGAGTCGACGGCGCCGTCGGACAATAACATCGACGCGCAGGTCAATGCCCGCTTCACCGCCCTGTGCACCGCGGTGAAGAACAAGGGGTTCACGGTCTGGACCATCTATTTCGGCGTGACGGTGACGAGCAGTTCCTCTCAGGCGGTGAAGGACACGGCCGCCCGGCTGAAGAACTGCGCCACCGACGATCAACATGCCTTTACGGCATCGAATTCCACCACACTCATAGACAATTTCCGGGACATTGCCGACAACATCTCGCAATTGAGGCTCACGCAATGAGGCGGCTTTTCCATCGCCTGCGCGTGGATCGCGCAGGCGTGACCATCATGGAATTCGCCCTGATCGCGCCTGTCTTTCTGACGATGATATTGGGCGCGCTTGACCTGGCGCATAGCCTGTACATGCAAAGCGTGCTGGAAGGCGTCCTGCAAAAGGCGGCCCGCGACTCCAGCCTGGAAAGCGGCACCGAAGCGGCCAACCAGCTCGCCATAGACGAACGGATCACACAGCAGGTCCATCATCTGGCGAACAACGCGAGCGTCGATATTCAGCGGCGCAGCTTCTACAGCTATTCAAAAGCAGCCGAAGCGCGAGCCGAAGCCTTTCAGGACAATAATGATAACGGTCGGTGCGATGCCGGCGAACCTTTTGAGGACAACAACGCCAATGGCGTTCGCGATGCCGATGGCGGCAATAGTGGCCAGGGCGGCACGCAGGATGCGGTCATACTCACCGTCGATGTCGATTACCCCCGCCTCTTTCCGGTGCACGGCCTGATCGGCCTGCCCTCCACCGTCCGATTGAACGCGAAAACGGTCCTCACCAATCAGCCCTACGGTCAAAAGCCCGGAGAGCCGGTTCCAGTCCTGGGGCATTGCCCATGAAGATGAATCCCTCTCTCGCCCCCCATCGTCGTCTCTTTCGATTGCTGCATGACAATCGGGCGATCGCCATGGTCGAATTCGGCCTGTGCCTCCCCTTTTTTCTGGGGGCCGGGCTCGCGGCGACCGAACTCACACATTATACGATCACCAAGATGCGGATAAGTCAGGCAGCATTGCATCTGGCCGATGACGGCAGCCGCATCGGCACCGGATATCTGCTGTCGACCAAGCAGATTTCGGAAGCCCAGATCAACGACCTGATGCTGGGTTCCGGTTTGGAAGCGAGCAAGCTGGACCTGTATACCCATGGGCGGGTCGTCATTTCCAGCCTGGAGCCGATCGCTCGTCCCAACACCACCGACCGCTATCGCATCCGCTGGCAGCGCTGCAGGGGAAGCAAGAGCTATACATCCCAATTCGGCCGTCAGGGCGACACCGATCTTGCTGGCGTCACCATCAACGGCAATCTGGTGAAAGCGCCGGACGACGGCGCAGTCATCATCGCGGAGGTCGCCTATGATTATCAGCCCCTGTTCGGCGGCCGATGGATACAGCTTTCCCCCATGACCGAAACAGCCACCATGTATGTGCGCGACAATCGCGAATATTCGGGACCGACCGGCGGCGTCGGCATCTACAATAGCGAGAATGTCGCCGTGTCCAGTTGCGCCTAGAGCGCGCTGCGTTAAATCCGACGCAGGACGCGCGCTCTAGTTTTTTTTCGCATCGTTTTAAGCGCAAAACCGGTTCCCACTTTTGCGCACGATGCTCTAGAAATGCCTCACGAAGGCCGGGGAGCGGACCGCAATCACTCCCCGGCTCCCATGACCATCAAGCCCTGTAGCACACCTTCTTCACCGCCTCGACCACACGGCCCGCGTCGATCAGCGCGGCCTTTTCGAGGTTTGCGGCATAGGGCAGCGGCACGTCTTCATTGGTGACGCGCAGCACCGGCGCGTCGAGGTCGTCAAAGCCCCGCTCCATCACCACCGCCGCGATTTCCGAGGAGATGGAACAGACCGGCCAGCCTTCCTCGACCACCACCATGCGGTTGGTCTTCCCAAGGCTCTCCAACACCGTCGCCGTGTCGAGAGGACGCAAGGTCCGCAGGTCGATGACTTCCGCGTCGATCCCCTCGCCCGCCAGCGTTTCCGCCGCTTCCAGCGCGACGCCAACGCCGATCGAATAGCTGACCAGCGTGACGTCCTTGCCCGCCCGCACGATCCGCGCCTTGCCGATGGGCAGGACATAATCATCCACCTTGGGCACATCGAAGCTGCGGCCGTAGACCAGTTCATTCTCCAGGAACACCACCGGATCTTCGGAACGGATCGCGGCCTTGAGCAGGCCCTTGGCATCCGCCGCGTCATAGGGCGCGATCACGATCAGGCCCGGCACCGCGGCATACCAGGGTCCGTAATTCTGGCTGTGCTGCGCCGCCACCCGGCTCGCCGCGCCATTGGGACCGCGGAAGACGATGGGACAGCGCATCTGGCCGCCGGACATGTAATTGGTCTTGGCCGCCGAGTTGATGATATGGTCGATCGCCTGCATCGCGAAGTTGAAGGTCATGAACTCGACAATGGGCTTGAGGCCGCCCATGGCCGCACCCGCGCCAATGCCGGCAAAGCCATATTCGGTGATCGGCGTGTCGATGACCCGCTTGTCGCCAAACTCGTCGAGCAGGCCCTGCGTCACCTTGTAGGCGCCCTGATATTCGGCGACTTCCTCGCCCATCACGAACACGCGGTCGTCCGCGCGCATTTCCTCCGCCATCGCGTCGCGCAGCGCCTCGCGTACCGTCGTCTTCACATATTCGGTGCCTTCGGGCAGGTCGGGATCAGCAACGGTCGCCTTGGCGCCGGATGCGAGGTTCGCCGTGCCGCTTTCCGCCTTTTTCGGCGCTTCGGAAGCAGCCCTGGGTTTCGCGGGCGGCGTTTTTTCTTTCGCCTTGGAAGCAGGCTCCTCGCTTTCGCCGTCCGCGTCCGCTCCCTCTCCGGCCATCGTCGCGATCACAGTGCCGACCTTCACGCCTTCGGTCCCTTCGGCCACGACGATCTTGCCGATCTTGCCTTCATCGACCGCTTCGAATTCCATCGTCGCCTTGTCCGTCTCGATCTCGGCCAGGATGTCGCCGGACCGCACTTCGTCGCCTGCCTTCACCAGCCATTTGGCTAGCGTGCCTTCCTCCATGGTCGGCGACAGCGCCGGCATCTTGATTTCGATACCCATCAATATTGCTCCACCAGCACGTCGGTATAAAGTTCGTCGAGATCAGGTTCGGGCGAGCTTTCCGCGAAATCCGCCGCATCGCTCACGATCTTGCGGATTTCCTGGTCGATCTTCTTGAGTTCCTCCTCGCTGATGCCGGCGGCTTCCAGATATTTTTTCGTGCCTTCGATGGGATCGGATTTCTCGCGCACTTCCTGCACTTCCTCGCGCGAGCGATATTTGGCGGGGTCGGACATGGAGTGACCGCGATAGCGATAGGTCTTCATTTCCAGCAGGATCGGGCCATTGCCCTCCTTCACCCATTTGATCGCCTCTTCGGCCGCGCCGCGAACGGCCAGCACGTCCATGCCGTTCACCTGAAGCCCCGGAATGCGAAAGCTTTCGCCCCGGCGGTAAAGCTGGTCCTCGGCCGACGAGCGATTGACGCTGGTGCCCATCGCATATTGATTGTTCTCGATCACGAAGATAATCGGCAGCTTCCATAGCTCGGCCATGTTGAAGCTTTCATAGACCTGTCCCTGATTGGCCGCGCCGTCGCCGAAATAGGCGACACACACGCCGCCGTCACCGCGATATTTATGCGCGAAGCCCAGCCCCGCGCCCAGCGACACCTGCGCGCCGACGATGCCGTGGCCGCCGTAGAATTTGTGATCGACGCTGAACATGTGCATCGACCCGCCCTTGCCCCTGGAGATGCCCGCCTCACGGCCGGTCAGTTCGGCCATGATGACCTTGGGGTCGATGCCATAGGCCAGCATGTGCCCATGGTCGCGATAGCCGGTGATGACGCTGTCCTTGCCCGGCTCCAGCGCCGACTGGATGCCCACGGCGACCGCTTCCTGACCGATGTAGAGGTGGCAGAAACCGCCGATGAAACCGAGGCCGTAAAGCTGCCCGGCCTTCTCCTCGAACCGGCGGATGAGGACCATCTGCCGATAGAATTCCAGCAGGTCCTCCCTGCTCGCCTTGTAATCGGCCGGCGCTTCGGGGCGAGGCCGGTTATGGTCGGCGCCGACGGGGGGCGCTGCTTTTTTCGTTCTGGCGCGGGAAGGACGCGGCGTTGTTGGTTTCGCCAAGGCTTTTATCCTTTTGCGTGGGGGATATGGAAGGAAAGCCAGATATGCCGCCGAAAGCGCCGGATTGCAACGTCGCAAGCCATGCAGCGCCGTGGATCAGTTCAGGGGAACGATCACTTCGTCATGATGAATGACGCCAAGCTGGCGACGGATCAGTTCGTCGCTCAGGTCCGGGTCGACCCGGCGCGGGTCGAGCAGGTCGACGCGGTTGCGAAGCTCCTGCCGGTGCGCCTCGACCTGCTTCAACTGGACGCGCGCGTCGCGCAACTGGCGGGTATAATCCCCCCAGGCCAGCACGCCATTGGACCCCAGCACGACATAACCCGCGAACAGGAGGAGCAGCAGCACGGCGATCGCCGGCCCGAAGGCCGAAAAGAGAAGAAGACGAAGTTTCGCGATGTGCGCCATAAGCCTGATGAATCACAGGAACGACCGGGCCGCAAGCGAAAAATCATTATGCTTGCGGCCAACCGGTTGAAAGCGCCTTAACGGAAGATCGAACGCCCCGCATAGACCGCCACGTCGCCCAGTTCCTCCTCGATGCGGATCAACTGGTTATATTTGGCGAGCCGGTCCGAACGGGCCAGCGATCCGGTCTTGATCTGCCCGCAATTGGTGGCGACGGCGAGGTCGGCTATGGTCGCGTCCTCCGTCTCGCCCGAACGGTGCGACATGACGGCGGTGTAGCGCGCGCGGTGCGCCATATCGACGGCGGCCAGCGTTTCGGTCAGCGTGCCGATCTGATTCACCTTCACCAGCAGCGAATTGGCCAGCCCCTTGCCGATGCCCATTTCAAGGCGAGCGGGATTGGTCACGAACAGGTCGTCGCCGACAAGCTGGACCTTGCCGCCGATCTTGTCGGTCAAGGCTTTCCAGCCCTCGAAATCATCCTCGCCCATGCCGTCCTCAATCGACTTGATCGGATAGTCGTTGCAAAGCGCGGCCAGATAGTCGGCCATTTCCGTGGGGCTGAGCGACAGGCCCTCGCCCGAAATCTCATATTTGCCGTTCCTGAAGAACTCGGTCGCGGCGCAGTCCAGCGCCAGCACCACGTCGTCACCTGGCGTGTAGCCTGCCTTTTCCACCGACTGCATGATGAAATCGAGCGCGTCGCGGGTCGAGGCGAGATTGGGGGCGAAGCCGCCTTCATCGCCCACCGCCGTCGCCAGCCCTTTGTCATGCAGGCCCTTCTTCAGCGTATGGAAGATCTCCGACCCGATCCGCACCGCGTCGGCAATGCTTTCCGCGCCGACCGGCATCACCATGAACTCCTGGAAGTCGATGGGATTGTCGGCATGTTCGCCGCCATTGATGATATTCATCATCGGCACCGGCAGGACATGTGCGTTGACGCCGCCGACATAGCGATAAAGTGGCAGGCCGCGCGCATCCGCCGCCGCCTTGGCGGTCGCAAGGCTGACGCCCAGGATCGCGTTCGCGCCCAGACGACTCTTGTTTTCGGTGCCGTCGAGCGCGATCATCACGGCGTCGACCTCGGCCTGATCCTCCGCGTCGAGGCCGATGACCTGCCCGGCGATCTCGTCATTCACCGCGGCGACTGCGGCGAGGACGCCCTTGCCCAGATATTTGGCGGCGTCGCCATCGCGCTTTTCGACGGCTTCATAAGCGCCGGTCGAAGCGCCAGAGGGAACAGCGGCGCGGCCGAAGCTGCCATCTTCCAGCATCACGTCGACTTCAACGGTGGGATTGCCCCGGCTGTCGAGAATCTGGCGGGCGTGAATGTCGAGAATGGCGGTCATGGTCGCTCCTGAAAATGCTGTACGACGGCTTTTCGCGCTCCGCTTAGCCAGCGACTGTCATCTTTGCAATGCGGGGGCTTGCAACGGCGGCAAAAATGCCGATGCTCGAAAAGGTAACGGCAACGGAACTACAGGCGGCCGCCGCGCATTGGCACGAAGACGGCATTTTCCACCTGACGATCCGGACACGTCCAACAGCCTGATGCAAAGGGAGACAATCGACCATGGCCGACACCCCCGAAACGCCTGCCACGACAAACCCGAAACCCGCCGCCAAGACGCCCAAGGCGAAAGCGGCCAAAGCTCCGTCCTCCCGCGCCGCGCCGGCAAAGGCGGCCGCGCCGGTCAAGAAAGCCGCCACGCGCAAGGCGCCCGCCGCCAAGGCCAAAAGCGCGAAATCCAAGGGACTGAGCGCCCAGATTGCCCCCATCAAGGCGCAGGCGGAAAAAGCGGCAAAAAATGCCAAGGACAAGCTGAACGCCGTGGACTGGAAGGCGCATATCGACCCGCTCAAGGAACAGGCGGGCAAGACCGCACGCTCCGCCGCCGGCATGGCCAAGGACCAGACCGGATCGGCCATGCAGGGCCTTGCCAGGCTGATTTCCGAAACGGCCGGGACCGTGGATGCGAAGCTCGGCCCGCAATATGGCGACTATGCCCGTCAGGCCGCCGAGTCGGTGGCCAGCGCCGCCCATTCGCTCGACAGCAAGGATGTCGATCAACTCATGACCGAAGCGCGCGATTTCGTCCGGAAAAGCCCGGCGGTCGCGATCGGCGCGGCGGCGGTGGTCGGCTTCGTGCTGATGCGCCTTGCCAAGGGATCGTCGGACGACAACGCCTGATCGGACGCGCAGCAGGGCGGAGAAAGCATTGACCCAGGAACCGGCGGAAACGGTGGAAGCGCCGCAGACCGATGGGCAGGACGAGTCCATTCGCGACAGCATCACCCGCCTCTATGCCGATGGCCGCGCCTATGCCGAGGCGGAGGTGGAGCGGCAAAAACTGCGCGCAGGCATCGCCGTGGCGGGCGTTCGCGACGCCGCCATTCTGGGCGGTCTGGCGTTGCTGCTGCTGTTTGGGGTGGTCGTCGCGGGGTTGGTCGGCCTGATCTTCGGCCTGACGCCCGCGCTCGGCCCCTTGGGCGCGACGGGCGCGGTGCTGGGCGGAACATTGCTGGTGATCCTGATCCTGCTGCTGCTGGCGAAGGCGCGGATCGGGCACATGAAAAGGGCGATGAAGCCATGAACCGCGAAACAGCCTATCGCGCCGCCGCCCAACAGGCCGAAGAAAGGAAGGCGCGCTTCTTCCTGTCCGCGCAGGCCGCGAAGGCTCGCGTCACCCCTGCCCGCCTCAAACAGGATGCGAAGGACCATGTGACATCGGCGGTCATGGATGGCGTCGTCAAAGTACGGCAACATCCGGTCGCCGCGGGGGCTGGGCTGGCGGCCTTCACGCTCTATCTCGCCCGGCGTCCGCTGGCGGCACTTTTCCGCCGCCTGCACGTTCGCCTGACAAACCGCAACACGGAGAATGAAGATGGCTGATATCCGCGCTCAACTTACCCGCGTTCGCGAAGCGGCGAACGACATCGCCGGCAACGCGACGGACCGTCTGCGCGAAACGCGGGAAAGCGCCAGCGAAGCCTATGTGACCTCGCGCGAACGCGCGGAAGTCGTCTATGCCGACGCCCGCGACCGTACGCAAAAGGCCGCCACCCGGGCCAACCAGATCATTCAGGACCATCCCGTCACCGCCGTGGCTGGCGCGGTCGCGGTCGGCGCGGTCCTCGCGTGGATGTTCCCGAAAAGCCGCAAGATGATGAAGACCATCCCCGCCCTCGCCGTCACAGCCGGGAGCCGCGTGCTGGAGGCGGCTGCGGCTGCCCGCGCGACGACTGCGGACAATGCCGACAGCGCAAAGGACAATGCGACCAGCGCCCTCCTGACCGCAAGGGACAACGCCAGCGAAGCCTTCCACGCGGCGAAGGAAAATGCGGGCGAGGCGCTCCAAGCAGCCAGGGACAACGCAGCGCAGTTCGCCGCCCATGCCCGCGAGAGCGCATCCGCCGCCGATCTGCCGGGCAAGGCATCGCGTCTCGCCGATGACGCGATCGCCCTCATCGCCGCAAAGGCCGACGCTTTCAGCGACGCGCTCAAGGCGCGATTGCCAAAACGGTAATCGCCCCGGCCCTCAACGCAAACAACAGCGGTCGGCTTTGCCTTGGAAGCGCGGGTGGGCGCTGCTAATAGCACGCCCAAATCCATGAGGAGAAAGTCATGAGCAAGCTGCACCTTGTGATGGGCGGTCGCGTCTCCAATCCCCAGACGCTGGAATTTGAAGATTTGAACGCCGTCGACCTCGTTGGCGTGTTCCCTGATTATGCCAGCGCCGAAAAGGCATGGCGCGGCGCGGCCCAACAGACCGTCGACGATGCTGAAATGCGCTATGTGATCGTCCACCTGCACCGCCTGCTGGAACCGGAACTGCCCAAAGCGGAATAAGCGGCCGCGGGAATGACGGTTTTAGGTGGAGGGGGGAGATAAGCCCCGAATCCCCTATCACCCGCTCCGCAGCAATCCCACCGCCGCATCCCGTTCGAACAGGTAAAGACAGGTCCGCGCCGCCTCCCCCCGCGCCTGCGTCAGGCCGCCGTCCCGCTCCATCAGCAGATGCGCGTCGTCCCGCGCCGCGTCGATGAGGGCAGAAAGATGCTCCGGCGTGGCCAGCTTCAACTGCGCCTCGCCCGATTGCCGCGTGCCCAATATCTCGCCCGCGCCACGCAGCCGCAAATCCTCCTCGGCGATTCGAAACCCGTCATTCGTCTCACGCATCAGGGCAAGCCGCGCCCTCGCCGTTTCAGAAAGCGCACTCCCCCGCAGCAGCAAGCAGACCGAAGCCTTGTCCCCGCGCCCCACGCGCCCGCGCAACTGGTGCAATTGCGCCAACCCGAAACGATCCGCCCCTTCAATGATGATCAGGCTGGCATTGGGCACGTCCACCCCCACCTCGATCACGGTGGTCGCCACCAATATCTGCGTCCGGTTGCCCGCGAAATCTTCCATGGCGGCGTCCTTCTCCACGCCCTTCATCCGCCCATGGACCAGACCGACCCGCTCGCCAAAGCGCATTCGCAACGCCTCCGCCCGCGCTTCGGCCGCCGCCTGATCGCTGCTCTCGCTTTCCTCGACCAGCGGGCATACCCAATAGGCCTGCCCCCCACCCTCGACATGGCGGGCCAGCGCCTCCACCACTTCATCCAGCCGCTGCGATGACATGACGAGCGTCTGGATCGGCTGGCGCCCCGGCGGCATCTCGTCCAGCCGCGACACGTCCATCTCGCCATAATAGGTCAGCGTCAGCGTACGCGGGATCGGCGTCGCGGTCATGACCAGCAGATGCGGCGTCCGCTCCGCCTTGGCCGCCAGCATCATGCGCTGCGCCACGCCGAAACGGTGCTGCTCGTCGATCACCGCCAGCGCCAGATTGCGGTATCGCACCGCCTCCTGAAAGATCGCATGGGTGCCGACCAATATGTCGATGCTGCCGTCCGCCAATCCCATCAGCGTGGCCTCGCGCACCTTCCCCTTCTCCCGCCCTGTCAGGATGGCGATTTCAACCGGCAGGCCCGCGACCATCCTGCGCAGCCCCTCATAATGCTGGCGCGCAAGGATTTCGGTCGGCGCGAGCAATGCCCCCTGCGCGCCCGCCTCCACGGCGTTGAGCAGCGCCATCAGCGCGACCAGGGTCTTCCCCGACCCCACATCGCCCTGCAACAGCCGCAGCATCGGCACGCCCTGCGCCATGTCGCCCTCAATCTCGCCAAAGGCCCGCCGCTGCGCGCCCGTCGGCGCGAAGGGCAGCTTCAGCATCGCCCGCAAGCGCCCGTCGCCCGCAATCGGCACGCCCCGCCGCTTGCGCGAGCTTTGCCGCACCAGCATCAGCGCCAGTTGTCCCGCGAAAATCTCGTCATAGGCCAGCCGCTCGCGCGCCAGAGCATCGGACGGATCGGCATGGGCGCGGGTCAACGCCTCCTGCCACCCCGGCCAGCCCTTGCGGGCCAGCAGGCTCGGCTCGATCCATTCAGGCAGGTCGGGCGCGCGCTCCAGCGCCTGTCCCGCCAGATCGCGCATCCGGTTGTTGGTCAGCCCTTCGGAGAGGCCATAGACGCTCTCCCGCGCAGGCACCGTCCCGGCTTCCTCGACCGGCAGTACATAATCGGGATGCACCATCTGGAGGTTGTCGCCATAGCTTTCCAGCTTTCCCGACACGAATCGCGGTTCGTTGAGGGGCAGCAGCTTGCGCGGCCAGGCGCTGTTCCGCCCGAAATAGACGAGGGACACCGCATTGCCATGCCCATCCACCGCCCGCACCCGAAAAGGCGCCCGCGTGCTCCCGCTCGCCCGATACTCCACCGGCGTCAGCGTCAGGCCGATCACCCGCCCCGCATCCGCCATGCGAAGTTCGTCGGTCAGCCGCCGGTCGATGAAACTTGCCGGCAGATGAAAGGCCGCATCCACCGCCCGCGCCAGCCCTAGCCGTTCCAACGGCTTGGCCAACGCCGGGCCGACGCCTTTCAGGGCCGATATTTCGGCAAAGATCGGATTGAGAATATCGGGTCGCATGTCTATCTGCTTGCCTCTACCTCAGCCGGGACGGTGGCACAAACACCTGATCGGCGCATCCGGCTTGCCCGTTAAAGGAACACATCATGAACGACAATCCCCGAATGCGCCGCATCCAATTCCGGGCATGGCATAGAGGCACGCGGGAAGCGGATTATACCGTCGGCGGCTTCTTCGACCGCCATCATGCGACGTGGAATGAAGAGGAAATCGACTGGTTCGAACGCTTCATGGAGGAACAGGACGCCGACATCATGGGCTGGGCGCTTGGCACCATCCCCCTGCCGGACGAATGGAAAGGGTCGATGATGGACCGCTTCCTCAAGCTCGATTTCGTGAAGATCGAGAATTAACCCGTTCCGGGAATGACGAAGCAAGATATGACCGACCTCCCCAAAATCCTGAAGGCCAAGGCCTCCCTCACCCTCTCCGGCGTTCCGGCGGGGTTTCAGCCTTGGCTTCTGGCCGATATGGCGCGCGCCGCCTTCGGCTCCAACGGAGGCCGCGCCCTGTTCGTCGCGCCCGACGACGCCCTGATGCGCGCGGTCGCGGACACGGCGCTCTATTTCGCGCCGGAGATCGAGATCGTCGAAATCCCGGCATGGGACTGCCTGCCCTATGACCGCGCCAGTCCGTCGCTCCGCAGCGCGTCGGCGCGCCTCGCCGGGCTTCACGCGTTGCAGGCAAGTCCCAAGGGGCCGCAACTCGTCGTCACCACGCTCAACGCGCTGACGCAGCGCACCCTCACCCCCTTCCGCGTCCGCCAACTCGTCGCCAAGCTCGCCCCCAAGGAGCGGATCACGATCCAGCGCCTTGCCGACATGCTCCAGGCGAATGGCTATGTCCGCACCGACACGGTGCACGACCGGGGCGAGTTCGCCATTCGCGGCGGCATCGTCGACCTGTTCCCCGGCGGCGAGGAACAGCCTCTGCGCCTCGATTTCTTCGGGGATGAGATCGAGACGGTCCGCCGTTTCGATCCCGCCGACCAGCGCACCACGGGAAGCGTCGAGGGCTTCACCCTCCTCCCCGCGTCCGAAGCCTTGCTGGACGAGGAGACGATCAAGCGTTTTCGCGGCCGCTACCGCGAAACCTTCGGCGCGACCGCGACCGGCGACCCGCTCTATCAGGCGGTGAGCGAAGGGCGGCGTCTGGCGGGCATGGAACATTGGCTTCCCCTGTTCGAGGAACGTCTGGTCCCCCTCAACGATCATATCGGCGGTGATACCGTCATCGTCCTCGACCATGGCGTCTCCGGCGCGACGGAAGCCCGGTTCGAAGCAATCCGCGACTATCACGCCAACCGCATCGCCGCGAAATCCTCCGATCCCGGCGCCTACCGCCCGCTGGAACCGAAAGCGCTCTATCTCGAAGTGCAGGAATGGGAAGACATCGCCCGCGACTGGCCGATGCACGCGACCACGCCCTTCCACGAACCGGAAAGCGCGACCGTCCTCGACTTTGCCGTGGACGGCCCCCGCGACTTCGCCCCCGAACGCGCGCAGAACAGCAATATTTATGAAGCGGTCGGCAAGCATATCGCCGCCCTCCAACGCGAGAAGAAGAAAGTCGTCATCGCCAGCTACTCAGGCGGCGCGCGCGAACGACTCTCCGGCCTTCTCGCCGAACACGGCGTCAAAAGGCTCGCCGCCGCCGACGACTGGCAGGAAGCATTGGGGATCGCGACCAACGGTGGCGTCGTCCTGACCGTCCTGCCGCTAGACCATGGGTTCAACGCGCCCGACGTCGCCGTCCTTACCGAACAGGACATGCTGGGCGACCGCCTCGTCCGCCGCGCCAGGCGCAAGAAAAGCGCGGACGCCTTCCTTCAGGAACTGGCGACCCTCTCCCCCGGCGACCTCGTCGTCCACCGCGACCACGGCATCGGCCGCTATGACGGGCTGATGCAAATCCCCGTCGCCAAGGCCGCGCATGACTGCGTGGCGCTCGAATATGCGGGCGGCGACAAGCTCTACGTTCCGGTCGAAAATCTCGAAGTCCTCTCCCGTTACGGCTCCGAAAGCGAAGGCGTCGCGCTCGACCGGCTCGGCGGCGAAGCATGGCAGCGCCGCAAGTCCCGGATGAAGGAACGCATCCGCGAGATTGCGGGCGAACTTCTCAAGACCGCTGCCGAACGCGCCCTGCGCCCCGCCACCGCCGCGGAGCCGGACGCGGCAGGCTATCCCGCCTTCGTCGACCGCTTCCCCTATCAGGAGACGGACGATCAGGACCGCGCCATCGGCGATGTCATCGAGGATCTCGGCGCGGGCAAGCCCATGGACCGCCTCGTCTGCGGCGATGTGGGCTTTGGCAAGACCGAGGTTGCCCTGCGCGCCGCCTTCGTCGCGGCGATGGCGGGAATGCAGGTCGTGCTGATCTGCCCCACCACCCTGCTCGCCCGCCAGCATCACATCAATTTCGTCGAGCGCTTCCGCGGCTTCCCGATCGACATAGGCCGCCTCTCCCGCCTCGTCCCCGACAAGGAGGCGAAAGCGGTCAAGGCGGGCCTCGCCGATGGCAGCATCGACATCGTGATCGGCACCCATGCGCTGCTCGCCAAGGGGCTGGAATTCAAGCGGCTCGGCCTCGTCATCGTGGACGAGGAACAGCGGTTCGGCGTCACCCACAAGGAACGGCTCAAGACCCTCAAGACCGACGTCCACGTCCTGACGCTGACCGCGACGCCCATTCCGCGCACGCTGCAAATGGCGATGTCGGGCCTGCGCGAACTCAGCGTCATCCAGACGCCGCCGGTCGACCGGCTGGCCGTCCGCACCTATGTCATGCCGTGGGACGGCGTGGTCATCCGCGAGGCGCTGCTGCGCGAACATTATCGCGGCGGGCAGAGTTTCTTCGTCGTGCCGCGCATATCGGACCTGCCCGATATCGAGGAGTTCCTCCGCACCGAAGTGCCCGAAGTCCGCCCCGTCGTCGCCCATGGCCAGATGGCGGCAGGCGAGGTGGAGGAACGCATGTCCGCCTTTTACGATAAGCGTTACGATGTGCTCCTTTCCACCACCATCGTGGAAAGCGGCCTCGACATCCCCAGCGCCAACACGCTCATCATCCACCGCGCCGATCGCTTCGGCCTCGCCCAGCTTTACCAGCTACGCGGACGCGTGGGCCGGTCCAAGACGCGCGCTTATGCCTATTTCACCACCTCTGCCAACCGCATCATCACCGAAACGGCGGAAAAGCGGCTGAAGGTGCTGTCCGACCTCGACACGCTGGGCGCGGGGTTCCAGTTGGCGAGCCACGATCTCGACATTCGCGGCGCAGGCAATCTGGTCGGCGACGAACAGTCCGGCCACATCAAGGAAGTCGGCTTTGAACTCTACCAGTCGATGCTGGAGGATGCGATCATGGAGGCGAAGGCGGGCGGCGTCGGCCTGGAGCGCCCACGCGACAGCTTCTCGCCGCAGATCACCGTCGATGCGCCGATCATGATCCCCGACGATTATGTGCCCGACCTCGACCTTCGCATGGGTCTCTATCGCCGGATCAACGAACTGGAGGACCGGCAGGGCCTCGAATCCTTCGCCGCTGAACTCATCGACCGTTTCGGCAAGCTGCCCGCGCCGACGCAGAACCTGCTCAAGATCATCGAGATCAAGCAGAACTGCCTCGCGGCGAACATCGCCAAGATCGACGTGGGGGCCAAGGGCGCGCTGGTCAGCTTCCACGAGGACCGCTTCCCCAATCCGGCGGGCCTTGTCAGCTATATCCAGCGGCTGAACGGCGTCGCGCGGCTGCGGCCGGACAGCAAGGTCGTGGTGAACCGCGCATGGGCCGATTCCGGCGCGCGCCTGAACGGCGCGTTGCAATTGTCGAAGGGGCTGGCGAAAGCGGCGGGCTGACCATGATCGCCGCCATTTGTTATCCGCGAGCAAAAATGCAGCAATAATGCCCACCTACATCCTGCTGCGATGACCGGACAACATAGCCCGGCTTCGCAGCAGGAGAATGACATGAGTTTGACCCTTATCGCGCTGGCTGCCGCCGCCGCGACGCACATTGTTCAGATCGACCATCACGGCACGCCGATCGAAGCGGCCTATACCGCCCGCACGGACATCAAGACGCGAACCGTGGGCGCGCATACGCCTAACCGTGCCGACATGCGCCGCTGCCACTGGACAGCGACGGTCGTGGCCGACCGGAGATTGACGCATGGCCCGTCCTTCACGCGCTCCATCCCGACCGGCCTCGAATTTTCCGGAAGCGAAGCGGGCGCCTGCACTCCCGGCCGCGATACTGGCGCGCGCGACATGGACCGGCATCAGGAGAAAATCCAGGTTCACCTCATGACGGTTGCGCAGCAGGACCGGGCGCCGCTATTGGCGGAACTTGATGACCTTCGCAATCTTGCCTCGAACTGACCGGACGACCTGGGCGGCGCTCGCCTGCTGCGCACTCGCCGCGACGGGCGCTGTCCCCGCCCACGCCCAATATGCAAGCGGCCTGTCCGCGACGGTGGAGGTCGCCAGCGACGAACGCCGCCGGGGCATAAGCTGGAGCGACGGCGATCCGGTCGTGCGCGGCACATTGTCGCTGCCGGTCGCCGAGGGACTGAGTCTCGACGCCGCCGCCGTGTCCCTCTGGAGCAGCGACCGACACGGCGGAGCGGACGCCGTGGCCGATCTGGGCGCGACCTATGTGCGGCAGATCGGAGGCTGGCGCCTTTCGGCGGAGGGGCGCTATCATCTGTTCCCCGGCGCATCGCATCAGGGCTATGGCGAACTGGGCGCGGGCGCGGGCTTCCTGATCGGGCCCGCCAGCATCGACCTCAGCGCCCATTATGCGCCCAGCCAGTCGGCCATTGGCGGCGACAATCTCTATCTGGCGGCCTCGGCGGCAGCGGGCGTGCCCGGAACGCCGCTCACCCTCTCGGCGCGCATCGGGCGCTCGTCCGGCGATACCGACAATCCCGCCCGCGCCGCGCGCCTGCGCCCCGACGGCGCCTATTGGGACCATGGCGTCAGCGTGGACTATCTGCAAGGTCGCTGGTTCGCCGGGCTGCGCTACGCCAACAGCAGCATTGATGGTCCCAACAGCGCCCACACCGGCGCAAGCCTGATCGCCCGCTTCGGCCTAAGCCTGTAGCACCAGCGCCAGAAGCTCCTGCGACGACACGCCTGCCGAACGCAGGAAGCCCTGATAATAATCGCAGCCTTCATGGGCGAGCAGGTCCAGTTGCCGCTGCGTTTCGACGCCCTCCGCGATCACCTGCAAGCCCAGCGACTTCGCCATGTGGATGACGCCACGCACGATGATCCGATCGCGCGCCGTGCCCGAAATATCCTGCGCCAGCCCGCTGTCGATCTTCAGATAATCGAGCGGCAGGTTCTTGAGATAGGCAAGGCTGGAATAGCCGGTGCCGAAATCGTCGATCGCCACCGCCAGCCCCTCTGCCCGCAGCGCGGTGAGAAGAGCGGCGGCGGCAGCCACATCCTCGATGAGGCCGCTTTCGGTGATCTCCACCGTCAGGCGAGACCGGGGAAAACCGGCCTGGTCCACCAGTTTCAGAAACTCCGACAGGAAACCGGGCTGGGCAATGTCCGCCGCCGTGACATTGAGCGAAAGACGCAGGTCCGACAAGGCGCGCGGCCATGCGGCGGCCTGCCGCAAGGCTTCCGCCTGGATATGGGCGGAGAGCGGCAGCATATAGTCGGAGCGTTCCGCCGTGGTGAACAAGATCCCCGCCCCCAATGGCCCATATTGCGGATGGTTCCAGCGGGCGAGCGCCTCCACACCGATGATCCGTTCTTCCCTCACCGGATATTGGGGCTGAAAAACGATGCCGATCTCTCCCCGGTTCAGCGCCAGCCGCAGGTCCGTTTCAAGTTGATCGGAATCCACCTGACGGCTGCGCTTGTCCGCGGACAGGATGCGTATCCCCTCCCCGTCCGTGCGCCGGGCGTCGGCCAGCGCCGTGTCCGCGCGCTTGAGCAGCAGGGTGGCGTCATCTTCCGGCCTGGACTGGGCGATGCCGCAACGCGCCGTCAACCGGATCAGATGATCGCCCGCGCTGAAGGGCCTGCCGATCGCGCCGATAATCTGCCGCGCCAGAAAGGTCGCCCGCTCGCGCTCCGCCGTTTCGCCCGTCAACCCGATCAGGAACTCCGTCCCCGCGATACGCGCCACGGTAGCGCCATGCGCCACATCGTCCACCACGCGCTCGATCCGGCGCGCTATGCGGCCCAGCAGCGCGTCGCCGACCATCTGTCCATAGGCCGCGTTCATCCGGTCGAACTGGCTGATCGACAGGAGCAACACCGTCGTCGCCAACCCTGCGCGGCCATCCAGCCAATCCAGCGCGGCCTGACGCGACCGCAAGCCCGTCAGATAATCGCGGCCGACGCCATCCTGTTCCTGCCCACCATGCAGCCATTCGACATCTGCCACCGGCACGCCATCGGCATAGCGCAGATGATGAACCAACCTCTCACCCGCGCGCCCTGGCACGTCATGGGCAAAGGCAGCGGAATTGCCGGATCGCCGCAACTTCTGCAAGGCGGCCAACGCCACGTGCCGCTCCGGCCTCGACAGGCGACGCAGTAATTCCGATGGCGCCATATGCCGGTTCGGCAGGTCCAGTTGCTGCGCCAGATTTTCGCTCAGCCGCAGCTCACCGCGCTGGCGGTCCATTTCCCAATATAGCGCATCGCCTCGCCTGATCCGCTGGGCGCGACGGCTGTGCATCGCGTTGCCGCCCAGTCGCTCGACCAGCCGGTCCGCCGACCATAAAGTCGCGTTGAGCGCCGCCTGGGTAAACGGCTCGGTCAGGAAATGCGTGGCGCCCGCCGTCAGCAAAGCGGGGACCGACGCCATATCAATAGCATCCACCAGCACGATCAGCGCGCCACCGCCCGCCACGGTCGCAGGCGCCAACGGCGTCAACAGGTTCCCGGCGTCCTGCCCGTCGCGCATGTCGATCAGCGCGATTTGCGCCTCGCTCCGCAAATAGCGTTGGGATGCGTCGGATGATCGCCGCGCGCCGATGGCATTCCACCCGGCCGCCTGCACGGCATGGCACAGCCTGTCCCGGTCGCGCGGGGAAAGAATGAAAACGCTGCGCTGCCCCTCGGGCGCGGCTGTCCCGCTCACACAATCGACTCCTTGGAGAACGGCATCGCTCCCTTTGACACCATCGGTTACCGACCTCTTGACCGTCCCGCAACCGGCAGTGCTTGCGCCCGTCCGGTGCATCGCCTAGCTAGGATGCATGGCCATGGTCGATCTTACCCGCGCGCCCATGACCGACGGCCTGGGCCGCCGGATTGATTATCTGCGGATATCCGTTACGGATCGCTGCGATCTGCGCTGCCGCTATTGCATGGCAGAGCGGATGAAATTCCTGCCCAGGAACCAGGTACTGACGCTGGAAGAAATCGCCTTGCTGGCCGATCTTTTTATCGCGCGGGGCATCCGGAAGATCAGGCTGACGGGGGGCGAACCACTGGTGCGCCGCGACCTGCCCGATCTGGTGCGGCGGATCGGACGGCATCTGGGCAAGGGGCTGGACGAGCTTACGCTGACCACCAACGGCACGCGGTTGGCCGAAAACGCCGATGCCTTGCACGATGCGGGCGTACGGCGGATCAATGTCAGCCTGGACAGTCTTTTGCCTGAACGCTTCGCGCATATTACCCGTGGCGGCGATATTTCCAAAGTGCTGCAAGGCCTGGAGGCGGCGCATGAGGCGGGCCTTGCCGTCAAGATCAACATGGTCGCCCTCAAGGATGTGAACGAAAACGAAATCCTGCCCATGCTCCATTGGTGCAACGACCGGGGCTTCGATCTGACGCTGATCGAAACCATGCCGCTGGGGGATATCGACGCTGATCGCATGGATCATTATCTGCCGTTGACGCAGGTGACGGAACATATTCGCCGACATCATGCCCTGACGCCCTTGCCCTACCGCACAGGCGGCCCCGCGCGCTATCACACCGTCGGGGGGATGAGCGTCCGGCTGGGCCTGATCACGCCGCTCACCAACAATTTCTGCGCTGACTGCAACCGGATGCGCATGACCTGCGAGGGCAGGATTTTCATGTGTCTGGGGCATGAGGATCATGTCGATTTCCGTGCCGCGCTGCGCGAAGGCGGGCTGGAGGCGGTTCAGCCCCTGATTGACCGCGCCCTGCGCCTGAAGCCCGCGCGACATGATTTTCATATTGCAGCCGGCGCTCCCGCCGCCGCCGTGCGCCGCCATATGAGCGTCACGGGCGGATGAACGGCGAAGTCCGGCGCGCCCTTGTCGCGTCCCCCACCCCGGCGGCCAAGGCGGCGGAAGAAAGGCTACGCGCCGCCTATGACTTCGTGCCGCCGGAGCAGGCGGACATGATCGTCGCTCTGGGCGGCGACGGTTTCATGTTGCAAACGCTCCACTCCATGCTCGAAAGTCGCCGCATCGTGCCGATCTTCGGCATGAATCTGGGCACGGTCGGCTTTCTCATGAACGAATGGCGGCTGGAGCGGCTGGAGCAGCGGATGCAGTCCGCCAAGCCGTTCAAGGTCATGCCGCTCAGGATGAACGTGGACACGGTGGATGGCGAAAGCTTTTCCATTCCCGCCATCAATGAAGTGTCGCTGCTGCGTGAAACCCGTCAGACCGCCAGGCTGGAAGTGCAGGTCGATGGCCGCACGGTCCTGCCGGAACTGGTGTGCGACGGTGTTCTGGTCGCGACCCCCGCCGGATCGACGGCCTATAATCTGTCGGCGCATGGACCGATCCTTCCGCTTGGCTCGGGCCTTGTCGCCCTGACGCCGATCAGTCCCTTTCGCCCCCGTCGCTGGCGGGGAGCGATATTGCCGGAAAACACCACCATCCGCTTCACCGCACTCGATCCCGTCAAGCGTCCGGTCAGCGCGGTGGCCGACCAGCGCGAAGTCCGCGACGTGGCGAGCGTGGAGGTCGGCATTGATCGAGCGACCCCTCTGACGCTGCTTTTCGACCCGGAACACACGCTGGATGACCGCATCGCAGCCGAGCAATTCATAGCCTGAAATTTTCCCGGGAATAGCGCTTGCCATCCCGCGAAGCCCGCTGCTATAGGCGCGGCCTGCCCAGTGAGAACCGGGCTGCTCCCCGATAGCTCAGCGGTAGAGCATTCGACTGTTAATCGAATGGCCGTAGGTTCGAATCCTACTCGGGGAGCCACTATCATCCTCAATTATCCAAGGATAACAGTGGCTTGACCGCCGCTGATTTTTTGCGTTCCCACATTTGATCCCACGTTGTGTTTGAACTTTGAGCGAACGGGTTCGGACGCGTCCCTTACCGGACCCGCGCCACTCGCTCGCGTGGGGCCGCATGCCTTACACGGATGGACAACGCTTCCCATCCGCTGATAGCAGATTGTCCGTCTGCTTTAGCGAGGGGGGAACGCATGGCGGTGAATTGGTTTGAGGGCGGTCGGCGGATTAGCAAACTCTGCATGGGCGTGGTGGTGGTCGCTGGTGCCGCAACCGTGCTGTGGCGAGACGAGCCATACTCGCGGACCTGACCTGTGACGCGATAACGCGAGCGGGGACGCCGTGCAAGCGGCGCGATCTGTTTCGCTCCGGGCGCTGCAAGCTGCATGGCGGACTTTCCACTGGGCCACGAACGGCAAAGGGCAAACGGCGCTCCGCTCGTAACGGGAAGCCCGGGATGAAGGGCAAACCCCATGAGAGGGTGAAGAAAGTTGATGATTTAGGAAAATCTGGCGACGCTGTCGCTGAACGGAGAGATTGAAATGGGCGGATTCGGCTCCGGCCGATATGGCGGCAGGCCCACTGCGGACGCCTCGTTTCGGATCGACCTGGCATGGATGCTGCGCACGGGGCAGGCCAAAGATGGCGCTTGGCTCAATAGCAGCCTGTCATGGAACAGGGGCGGCGAGGAAGTCGGCTCAATTGGCTATCAGGCAATCATGCACGAGCCGGGCAAGGAACGGCTGGAATTGTCCTATTCGCGCGGCAGCGGCGAGGATCGGGAACAAGTGCGTCAGACAGTGCGGCTCTGCCACACCGTGCCGCACTATGGCGGCAAGCGATGGTGGATGATCTGCCCTTACCGGGGAATCCGTGTCGGCAAGCTTTACCTGCCGCCCGGTGGTGACCGCTTCGCTTCCCGTCAGGCATGGCGGCTCGGCTATCAATGCCAGCGCGACGCGGCACGGGATTGCCCATTTGAGCGGCTGTTCCGTCTGCAAAAGAAACTGGGGTGCGGCCAAGGTTGGGAAGCGGGCATTCATCGCCCGACGGGCATGTGGCAGCGGACGTTCGAACGACACCTCGAACGGTATTGGGAGCTGGATGCCGATTGCGCCGCTGAAATGATGGCGTTGATTGGGCGGCTGTCGAGATGAAAAGTTTGCAATAATGCCGCCTCTCGCGCTTGCCCATCACATCACAGCAAGGCAGAACGCACGCGGATACAGGGGGGTGCGCGCGTGCCGGAATTGCCGTTCAAGGATAAGGATTGCGTAGTCAAGCTGGTGGCCTATGTCCCGGCTGACTGAATTACTTGCACAGGCCAAGGCGAAGGATACGGCGCTAGGAAACGAGTTGGAGCGCGAGTTCAGGGCGCTTTCGGCGCGGCGCGCCTTCGGGCTGAACTTCGAACGGCACAAGCCTGAATCGGTCGAATTGCCCGGACGCCCTATTCGCAAGGGTGACAAGGTCCGCATTCTGCCGAAGCGTGGATCGACCGCAAAGGGCGACCAGCGGCTCTGGAAGGTGCGCGGCTTCGAAGGACAGGGCGAAGGGCGGCAGGCTCGGCTGGAGCTGCTAGGCAACGACCAGCCAGAACAGCAGAGCGCGAGTCTTGCCGACCTGATCGTGGTCGCGGAGTTCAAGGACTACATCTATCCCGGCCTTTTCAGCACGGGGAAGGTCGAGCGCGGCGGTGACAAGCCCTTCCATACCGTGATCAACGGCGAAAATTTCCATGTGTTGGAGGCACTCACCTTCACCCATCGCGGCAAGATCGATGCCATCTACATCGACCCGCCTTACAACAGCGGTGCTCGAGATTGGAAATACAACAATGACTACGTCGAAAAAGATGACCTTTATCGACACTCCAAATGGCTAGCGATGATCGAGCGTCGGCTGTTAGTGGCACGTAAATTGCTAAACCCTAATAAATCAGCCTTGATCATCACTATTGATGAAAAAGAATATCTGCGACTTGGATTGCTGTTGGAGCAGGTTTTTCCAGAAGCTGGCATCCAGATGGTCACTAGCGTGATCAATCCGTTCGGTGTTTCGCGCCAAAATGAACTTTCTCGTGTCGAAGAGTATGTATTTTATGTTCGGTTAGGAAATTTGTCGCTGGGACGGCCTAACAGCGTCCGAAATTTATTAGCCCGCGAGAATGACGAGGAGATGGCGGAGCTAGATGAAGGCCATGATGAGACACATTGGTTTTCGTTCATGCGAGCGGGAAGCAACTCTACACGCACTCATTCTCCCGGTTGTCACTATCCAATTTTCGTGGACGGACAAGGAACATTTCATTCAGTCGGTGAGGCTCTGGAGCAAGGGCAGGCGCGCGACGACATTCCCTGCCCCCAAGGCACCCAAGCACTCTGGCCGATTAAAACCAACAAGACTGACGGCGTCTGGCAAGCGAGTCCGGATCACGCCCGCTTCTTGTTCGCGAACGGCTTCGCCAGGATAGGCAAATTTCGAAAACAGATTGGACGTAGAAGTGTAACTTACCTCAGAGAGGGGACTATCAGCCGTTTAGCGTCTGGAGAACTAAGGCGTGTGGACATTTAGCGCATAGCGATCTTCAGGGCCGCAAGGTTGATCATGGCGCGGTAGCTCTGATCAGTTTTCTCGTATCGGGTAGCGATGCGCCGGAATGTTTTGAGGCTACAGAAGAAGTTCTCGACGAGGTGCCTCCAGCGATAGGCATGGAAGTCGCAGTCGATTTTTTGCTTCCGGTTCGATTTGGGAGGGATCACCACTACAGCGCCCCTTTCGTTCAGTTCGGTACGCAACCAATCAGCGTCGAACGCCTTGTCGCCGAGGAACATATCGAATTCGACGTCCTGGATC
>FMTU01000002.1 GCA_900100475.1 Sphingobium faniae
CTAGGCTCAGGACCCATTGATGTGAGACGCACAATCTGATTCAGGCTCCGTGAGGAGACTGAGGATGAGCGACCTGTACTGGCTGACGGAAGAGCAGATGGCGCGTCTGCGGCCCTATTTTCCCAAGAGCCACGGCAAACCGCGCGTTGATGATAGGCGGGTGTTGAGCGGCATCGTTTTCGTCAATCGCAATGGGCTGCGATGGCGGGATGCGCCGAAGGACTATGGTCCGCACAAGACGCTGTACAACCGGTGGAAGCGCTGGGGTGAGATGGGTGTCTTCCTCCGCATGATGGAAGGGTTGGCCGCCGAGGGTGCTGATCCGAAGACCGTCATGATCGATGCGACCTATTTGAAGGCGCACCGCACGGCATCAAGCCTGCGGGTTAAAAGGGGGATCTCGGGCGGCTGATCGGCCGCACCAAAGGCGGCATGAACACGAAGCTTCACGCAGTCACCGACGCAAACGGCCGCCCGCTCAGCTTCTTCATGACCGCTGGTCAGGTCAGCGATTACACCGGTGCGGCAGCGCTGCTGGACGATCTGCCAAAGGCGCGATGGCTGCTCGGCGATCGTGGTTATGACGCCGACTGGTTCAGGGATGCCTTGCAGGCGAAGGGTATCGAACCCTGCATCCCAGGTCGAAAATCTCGACACAAGCCCGTCAAATACGACAAGCGCCGGTACAGACGCCGCAGCCGTATCGAGATCATGTTCGGGCGCCTCAAGGACTGGCGCCGCGTCGCGACCCGCTACGACCGGTGTCCAACGGTTTTCTTCTCCGCCATCGCCCTGGCAGCCACCGTCATCTTCTGGCTCTGATCAGTGAGTCCTGACCCTAGGAAACGCTGATTTCAGCTGGCAGGCTCGTCATCTGTACGCTGCGCGCTCGCGAGCCCGTAAGCTTGTTGAGGGTGATTTATCTTCGAATACCTTAGCTTCAGTATGCGGCTATTTACAAGATTTCCAAGATACCTTTTCTGAATTCCACTAGAATTTCTGCCCAGTAAACTGCCAAGTTCTGCTCGGGTCAGCCATCCCGCGCGAGCGCACAACTCTACAATGACTTCGCGAACCAGTTCGGGTGACGCATTGCCTTTGGCGACCGCTCCGATCTTCGTGAGGGTCTCCCAACTATTATCATCGCTGAATGCGGAAAACCGATTTGAGTGCGGCAAATTCGAAGCTGGTACAGAGGTCGGTACAGAGGTTGGTACAGAGGTTGGTACAGAGGTTGGTACATCCGCTTCCGGATGACTAGCTTCGGCCCTTGAATGGGGGGAGGGAGACTTCAGCACGTAGCTAGTCCAACGGCCCGTCCCAGCACGCTTTAGGAAATTTGCTTTAACCAAGGTTTGGAGCGTTTTGGTGAGTTCTGTCCGGTGGACTGTCAGAACCTCCTGCAGCCGAGCGTTGGTGATTGAACCCTCCTCAAGAGCCATCACCAGAATCTGGACGTCTTGTGGATGTTGTGAGCGGACTCGATCGCCGAAAATCGCGATCAGTCGCTCGATTGACTGTCCGTCAAGCAAAGAAATCATCGGCAGTGAAAGGTTGACCCTATCAGGATTTTGCGTCTCGGCGATGCTCGGCGGACGAAAGCGAGCATCCTCCCAAGAGGTTCTAATGCGATCCATACCGGAACCGGCCTTGTCACCGGCTCCCATTTGCTGAAACATGCCTTGGAGGCACTTATTGCGGCATTCACTTATCCCTCCCTTCAGCAATTGCTCATGCGAGATTAGCAACGTGCCAGGGTTGGAGAACTGAACTCGATCAGGATACCTGTCGATCACTATTCCGCCCTGGCCGGAATAATCCGCATGTATCAGCGAGTTTACGAGAGCTTCTCGCACAGCGATCCCGACAGAACTTTCATCGAAACGGTACAAGCTCGCGTCAATTTGGAATGGCGCCTTCAGGCTAGAAACTATTCGCGGTAGAACGCGATAATAAAACTGAAATAAATTTCCTTCCCAAGTGCCATCTAATGTAATGCGATCTGACCACCTTTGGTCAGGTGTGTCGCTCATTCGTTCTCGGTAGTCGACTTGGTATCTGGGAACAGCGCTCGGATCTTTGATGGCTTCTTCCAACCCAAACATTAAGAGGCCGGCGACGGTTATCCCCTCCTCGTTAGAGGATCGATCTTTTCTCCAGCCGCCGAGCTTCTTCAGGAGGCCCAGATCATCTTCGAGCAACCACGGGTGATTGGGATTGGAAGCTGAAAAGCGGTTCCGATACTGATTCAGCGACGGTAGATGGAGGTCGTCGAGACTGAAGTGGGGTAATATCCTGCTGTCTGCAGATTCGGTCGACTGGTCTGCGAACATACGTCGAACCTGATCGGGCGGGCACCTGTAATCGCCCGTATGATCGCGCCGGTATGTGTGCCCGAAAGGGTCATTGTTAAGAAAAATCGGGCGCTGGAATCGTGTGGCACGAGGAACACGTATTCGTATAAAATTCTTATCGCTAACGCACATCACAGTTACGTCGTCGGCTAGCAAAATATTTGAACTTACTTTGGCCCTGTTATTTAGCACGCTCCAAATTGCGTCGATAACCTTGTTCGTGTCTTCAATACCGTGCAGGTCAAGCCGGTCACCTTTCTCGGCAGCACCAAGAACGATCGTACCGCCGTTGGTATTCGCAAACGCGCTATAGGTTTCCCAAAGGGATGACGGAACCCCTCCCTTTGCTGACTTCAGTTCAACATCTGCACTTTCGTAAAAAGAGGGTTCATCAAATAGTGACAGCTGACGGGGCGCCATCAAAAAGCTCCTCCGCATGATTGAAGCGGCCCGGTTTGCTCTGACGGTTGTATGTTGTACCGGTTGTCTGCGTCCGACATCGTGACCCTTCTACCCACAGCGATAATCGTCGTGATTCAATTTCTGATTGTGCCTGCTTAGCTGCTCGGTGACGAAGTCGGTTTTTAGCCGGGTTTGTGTGGCGCGCCGTCAGGCTCCTTCAGGGGCAAGAACGATGAGGAGCATGGCGCTTTCGCCGTCGAACTCGGCGATGAGCGCGATGACGAGCGCAACATCGGTCTGAACGACGAACAAGTACGCCTTGGAGACGCCACTGGCACCCCTCGGAGTGCCACAACCGAACAAGGCGCGCATGAGGACGCCGAGGTTGAACCCGGCGACGTGGATCAGATAACGCTTGTGAACATTCTCGCGCCCGCGCAGCCACGCGCGGCGCATGCCGCCGCGATCGAGGACATGGGCAAAGCTCCGCTCGACCATCTCGCCACGCTTGCGCATCGCCTTGCGTCCGACGGCGGATTTCAGGCGAGACCGGTTGGCGTAGACGGCCTTCTGGGCAGCCTCGTCGCCGTGCCAGCGCAGATACCCATTGGGCGGTGCCGGCTCAGCGATGCGGGTCTTCCAGATCTCGCCGTCGAGGTCCTTGAGGATCTCGCGCGCGTGATATCCCTTGTCGGTCACAAGATCGCAAGGGTCCGCAGATGTCGGCGCCAGGCCAAGGTCGGTAAGGTTGCGCGCGGCCGCCTCCAGCGTGGGCTCGAGCGTCGTCGTATCGCCCTTGTCGGCCGGGTGGATCGGCGCTGCCACGATGACGCCCGTGTCGAGATCGACCGCGTGTTCGGGCTTATACGCCAGGCGCGTCGAGCCGTTCTTCATCCGCGCGACCTTCGCGTCGGGATCTGTCGGGCTTGTCCAGTCCGCGTTCGACAGCTTCTTGCCTTTGCGCTTGCGGTCGAGCCGGACGAGGTCGTCGATCGTCGGCGTCTCGATGCCGCTCTCCTGGGCCATCCGCGTCAGCATCTCGCGATAGGTCTCGCCATTGTCGCGACGCACGATGGTGCGCAGCGCCGCATTGGCCTCCATGGTCGAGCCATCGACGCCGATCCGCTCACCCTTCACCAGATCATGTCCGGCCACGAGGGCCAGTACCCAGCCGAAGATTTTGTCATGCACCTCATGCGGCAGACGGCTCCGCGTCTTCGACATCCAGCTGTGGTCGGGGACCTTGTCACGGTTCGACAGCCGCAGGAACTCGCGCAGCGACAGCGAATCCGAACAGCGCCAGACAATGCCACGCTCGCTATCGATGCCTTCGAAATAGCCGATCATGTGCATCCGGAAGTAGCGGCCCGGCGGCAGCGACGGGGCTCCCATCCGCGGCGCATAATAGGGCTTGCACGTCTCCTCGACGAAGGCATCGAAGCCCGCCTCGGCCAGCAGCTTCTGGAGCCTGTCGTAAAAGATGTGCCCGGGAGCGCGCGGTATCTCCGCCCACGTCACGATCAAATCGGGCTGAACCTCGCTATCGCGTCCCATCGCCATCGTCGCAAACCCGCATGATCAATCAACCCTCACACTGAATCAGCCAAGCCCGACTTCGTCAACGGGCTGTTAGGACGGTGCGGCTCCAACAGTCCACCGTCGTTATCGGCGCCATAGACAGAATGTGCGGAACGATCTAACGATCAATGCATGCGTTCGGGCGTGATTTCCCAGCGCATCGCATTGTTGCGTCGAAACACGGGCACCCGCCATGTCGGGCGGCCCACGAAATAAAACACCCTCACGGGAAATACGTGGGGGCGCGTGCCCGTGTTCGCGCAAATCAACCGTCCCGGCGCCAGGCCGGGCGAACACGGGGGTTTGTATGTCAAAGATTTTGGAAAGCCGGGAATCCGGTGATGATGGCTCGCTGGCACTCGACCTGTCGTGCGGCTGTACCATCATTCTGCCTGAGAAAAGCCGGGTGCTGGTGACAGATGACGAATTCACCTGTTTCAAGTGCGATTTTGGTCGGCCTGAGATGTTCGCGAACTGGCCGCGAGACAAGTCGGGCGCTGAGGCCGAATAGCGCTCCTCCAGCAGCAAAGGGCGGGGCGCTGATGCGGATGTCAGCGTCTTCGTCCTTTGAATGTGGTAGCCGTAGGGGGACTTGAACCCATTACATCGGGATGTGCCGAAAACAGCAACGAAACCAGCAAGTTATTGAAATTGAAAAACTCGATTCTTCGCCGCAACAGCGACTGTTGTCGGTGTGGTCACGCACTCGCAAGTTTGACCACTTTTTGACCACATTAACCACGATCGGGGGGGACGGCGGTGACCACACAACACAGATCTTAGTCGCCAAGCTAGAAAAATAATTTAATAAAAACAGAGTCTTACGAAATTACATTTCGTAGGAAGTGCTACGCAATTCCCAAAAATATGCTGTAATTTCAATGGGTTATGGCCGTTGGTAGCGGAGGAGGGACTTGAACCCCCGACACGCGGATTATGATTCCGCTGCTCTAACCAGCTGAGCTACTCCGCCCCATGGGCCTCGCGCGGCGTGTCGCCTCGCGGTGAGGGCGCGCTATACGCAGCGGGGGCGGGCCGGTCAACGGGGTTTGAAAGTGGGCGGCGAAATTATCCGATGGCGTCTCTTTCCATGTTCAAAGGCATGGCGAGCGTAAATCCGGCGGGCGAGATGTGGATTGACGCGGGCGCGCGGATCGCGCAGGCGAAGGAAGGGCCGGAGGCGCGCGGTTGCGGCACGCGTGGCAACAATGCGCGCCATGGCCCGGCCCGTAAAACAGGCAGCGTTCGGGAGCCGCAGGACATGACATATTGCGTGGCGGTGCAGGTCGATCAGGGGCTGGTCATGCTGTCCGACACCCGGACCAATGCCGGCATGGACAATATCGCCCGCTTCCGGAAAAGCTTTCCCTATTCCGTCCCCGGAGAGCGCGCCATCGTGCTGATGTGTTCGGGCAATCTGTCGATCACGCAGGGCGTCAAGACCATGCTGGACCATGCGATCCGGGATGCCGCGCTCGATCCCGATATCGAAACCATCCTTCATTGTCCGACCATGCATCGGGTTGCGCAGATCGTGGGCGAGGCCATGTGCGCCATGCAGGGGCAATATCGCAGCACGATCGAGATGCAGGGATCGGCGGCCGACGCCTCCATCCTGATCGCGGGGCAGCGCAAGGGCGGAAGGCCGCGCCTCTACCTCGTCTATTCCGCATCCTGATCGCGGGGCAGCGCAAGGGCGAAGGCCGCGCCTCTACCTCGTCTATTCCGCCGGGAATTTCATCGAAGCGACCGAGGACACGCCCTTCTTCCAGATTGGCGAGCATAAATATGGCAAGCCGATCCTCGATCGCATCGTCCAGCCGGAAACCAGCCTGGAGGACGCGGTGAAGGCGGTGCTGGTGTCGATGGATTCGACGCTGCGCTCCAACCTGTCGGTGGGAATGCCGCTCGACCTCGCGGTGATCGAGCGGGATGCATTCGACTTTCGTGTCCGCACCCGGATCGAGGCGGATGACGAGCAGTTCGCCGACATCTCGCAAAGCTGGTCCGCTGCCCTGCGACAGGGATTTCAGGCCCTGCCCAATGTGCTCGATTGAACGGCGCTGATCGCTCGCCTATCAGGGGCAGAGGGAAATCCTTGGTCAACTGATGCTTGCGCGGAGGCGGGGGGGGCTTATCTCCTTGCCGACAACGAATCGCAGCCGAAAGATCATCATGACCGCTACCCATTCCACCCGTATGCTCATCCTCGGTTCCGGCCCTGCCGGCCTGTCCGCCGCCATTTACGGCGCGCGCGCGGGGCTGGCGCCGATCGTGGTGCAGGGGATGCAGCCGGGCGGGCAGCTTACCATCACGACGGACGTGGAAAATTATCCGGGCTTCAAGGATGTGATCCAGGGTCCGTGGCTGATGGAGCAGATGCAGGCGCAGGCCGAGCATGTCGGCGCGCAGATGGTCTATGACATGATCGTGGACGTGAACCTTTCGCAACGGCCTTTCCGGCTGACGGGCGACAGCGGCACCGTTTATGTCGCCGACAGCATCGTGATCTGCACCGGCGCGCAGGCCAAGTGGCTGGGCGCGGAAGGTGAGCAGCTGCTTCAGGGCAAGGGCGTGTCGGCTTGCGCCACCTGCGACGGCTTCTTCTATCGCGGCAAGAAGGTGGTTGTGATCGGCGGCGGCAATACGGCGGTGGAGGAGGCGCTTTACCTCACCAACCACAGCCATGACGTGACGCTGATCCACCGCCGCGATTCGCTGCGGGCGGAGAAAATCCTGCAGGAACGCCTGTTCGCGCACCCCAACATCAAGGTCGTCTGGAACCAGAAGGTCGAACGGTTCGTGGGCGGCGGCGTTCCCGAAGGGCTGGTCGGCGTCGACCTGATCGACATCGTGACGGGCAAGGCCAGCCATATCGAAGCGGACGGCGCGTTCGTCGCCATCGGACACCAGCCCGCGACCGAGCTGTTCGCTGGCAAGCTGCCGATGGACGAGGGCTATTTGCTGGTGGAAAAGGGCACGACCCGCACGGCGGTCCCCGGCGTGTTCGCGGCGGGCGATGTCTCCGACAAGATCTACCGGCAGGCGGTGACGGCGGCGGGCATGGGCTGCATGGCCGCGCTGGACGTTGAGAAATTCCTTGCCGAAGCGGATTTCGAGGCGCTTGCGGCGGAGTAGGGCCGCGTCTCACTTGTACGGCGGTTAAGGGTGGAAGGTGGTCATCAGCCCCTCTCCTTCGGGGGAGGGGTGAAGCTAAATCCGCCTTTGGCCGCAGGCAGGCCGCAACCTATCCGCCGATCTTCGCCCGTGCGAAGGCCACGAGCGTGCCGAATGTCTCGAACGTGTCGCCGTCGATATCGTCATCCTCGATCAGGATGTGGAAGCGGTCTTCCATTTCCGTGAGCAGGCCCGCGACGGCCATGGAATCCAGTTCCGGCAGCGCCCCGAAAAGCGGCGTGTCCGCGTCGAACGCATCGACGCGGTCCTGCGACAGGCCCAACACGTCGCGCAGCAGCGCGCGCGTCAGGCCATCCACATCGTTCATCCGGTCGACCGGCTGGGAATCTTCTGCCTGCATGGCGCGCCGCCTTAATCGCTCGCGATCTATCCGACAAGCGCGGAAATGGCGGTGCGCGCCGCCGGAAACCATGTCGAGGCATGGCGCGGATTGAAGCAGTCGATGCGATGCAGTGTCGCTCGTTCGTCCATCCAGTCCCGCTTATAGGCGTTGTCGCCCGTGCCATAGTCGATCATCGAAACGCGATCCAGGTCGATCGCATGAGCGAACATCGCATGACTGAGCAACGTGCCGGGCGAGGCGTGGTCGAAAGCCTGATCGTGGGACAGTTTGTGGATCAGCGCGACGCCGTTCTCCACCGTCCAGAACTGCGTCGCCACCGCCATTCCCTCGCGCCGCGCGAAGCTCATCCGCAACCTGCCCGCCGCGCTTTCCCGATCGGCCAGCGCGCGCAGGAAGGACAGGCCCGGCTCCGCCTCCTTCCAGCTACGGGCATGGACATGCTGATAATCGTTCCACAGGGCGTCGGTCAGGCGGTCGGATATTTCGATGGCGAAGGGCGCGCCGCGTCCCTTGCGCCGCACCTGGCTGCGGAGGTGGCCGGGGCGCTGCGCCCAGTAGGTCATGAAATCCCGTCCATTTACCTGCAACAGATGCCGCCCGCCCATCGGACGGCGCACCGCGAACCATCCGGCGCGGCGGAATGCGGCCAGCATTTGCCCGGATTCGTCTTGCACCGGATAGAAATCCATCTGGGCATGGCGGCCGAGAAGATGGCGCGCAGCCACCTCCAGCAGTTGCGCCTGCAAGGAAGACGCGGGCGCGCCAAGGAAGATGGGCCGCCAGGCGAAACTATACCAGTTTGCGAGGGCCGACAGGCGGCGCGCATCGGACGGAAGCAGAAACAGCCAAAGTTCCGCATCGCCTTCCGTCACGCGAAGGACATGGGGGAATCGGTCGGCAAAGCAATGATGGTGGAGCGATTCGAACCAGTCTATCCGGTCGAACAGGCAAGGCGTCGCGGTACGGTCGAGGCGCCCGGCCAGCGCCGGACGGACCTCTGCGAAGCTCCGATATTCCCTTGTGACCGCCAAACCACTATCTCCCCGTCACGTCCCACGCCTAAAGGAAAAGTCTGGAGATGAAGTTAAGCGATCCCCTCTTTGGCGACGTGGAATTGCGGCCCATCGACCATGTGCTGTTGCGCGGCGATCCCGCACGTCCCGCTCTGGATGGCCGGGCGGGTCGATATGATTTCTCCGAACTGGAACAGGCGCTGGCGCGTCTGGCGGGCTGGCTCGCCGGATTCGGGCTGGAGCGCGGCGCGCGGGTGGCAAGCTGGATCGCCAAGGGGCCGGTGGCTGCCCTGATGCCGCTCGCCGCGCCGCGCGCCGGGCTGGTGCATGTTCCGATCAATCCGCTGCTCAAGCACGCGCAGGTCGCGCATATCCTCGCTGACAGCGGCGCGGCGCTGCTGATCGGCACGGCGGCGCGGCTCGATACGCTGGGGGAAGGAGACACGCCGTCCGGCTGCCGCCTCCACCGCGAGGGAGACGCCGTCGCCGCGATGAGCGAAGGCGCGGGGATCGACCCCTCCGACGCCGCGCCCGGAGATCTGGCCGCGATCCTCTATACCAGCGGTTCGACCGGCCGGCCCAAGGGCGTGATGCTGAGCCATGCGAATCTCTGGCTGGGCGCGGTGGCGGTGGCCGATTATCTACGCCTGTCGCCGGAAGACCGCACATTGTGCGTCCTGCCGTTCAGCTTCGATTATGGGCAGAACCAGCTTTTTTCGACATGGATGGCGGGCGGGTGCGCCATCCCGCTGGACTATCTGACGCCGCGCGACGTCATGAAGGCGGTGGACCGGCACGACATCACGACGCTGGCCGGGGTGCCGCCGCTCTGGGTGCAACTCACAGAACTCGACTGGCCCGTCGAAGTGGCCGTTAAGTTGAAGCGCCTGACCAACAGCGGCGGCGCGCTCACCCGGCCGTTGGTCGCGAAGTTGCGGGCACGGTTCATGCGGGCCGACCTCTATCCCATGTATGGCCTGACGGAGGCTTTCCGCTCCACCTGGCTGCCGCCCGTTCTGGTGGAGAGTCATCCCGACAGCATGGGGTCGGCCATTCCCTTTGCCGAAATATTGATCGTCCGCCCGGACGGCAGCCTGACCGATGACGAGGAGCCGGGCGAACTGGTCCATTGCGGCCCGCTGGTCGCGCAAGGCTATTGGCGGGACGCGGGGCGGACGGCGGAGCGGTTCAGGCCCGCGCCACCCGCGTCGCGCTATGGCGGCATGGCGGTCTGGTCGGGCGATACGGTGCGGCGGGACAAGGACGGACTGCTCTTTTTCGTCGGGCGGGATGATGCGATGATCAAATCGGCGGGCAACCGCATCAGCCCGACCGAGATCGAGGAAGCCGCCGCCGCGGTCGAAGGCGTGGCCGAAGCCGTCGCGCTGGGGGTAAAGGACGAAAGACTGGGGCAGGCGGTATTGCTGCTGTTGCGCGCGGGCGACGAGGCTGTAAAGCCGCAGGTGGAGGAGCGGCTCAAGGCCGAACTGCCCAATTTCATGCAGCCTCGGGAGATCATGGTGCTTCGGGAATTTCCGCGCAATCCCAATGGGAAGATCGACCGGGTGGCTCTGGCGCGGGATTATGGGGCATGAAGCCGATGGGACCGATCCCGCCGCATTTCTCTGCGGAGAATGGCATGTTGCTGATCGGCGGCTGCGGCGCGGCGAGCCTTGTCGACGAAGCGGGCGATACGCCGCTCTTCGTCTACGACATGGCCATCGTGGAAGCGCAGGTCCGCGCTTTGCGGCAGGCGATGCCCGATGCGCTTTCCATCCATTATGCGATGAAGGCCAATCCTTATCCGCCGCTGCTGTCGCGCATGGCGGGGCTGGTGGATGGCTTCGACGTGGCGTCGGGCGGGGAACTGGCGCTGGCGCTGGAGGCGTGCATGGACGCCGCGCACATCAGCTTCGCCGGCCCCGGCAAGCGCGACGATGAACTGGAAGCTGCGATCCGGTCCGGCGCGACGCTCAATCTGGAGTCGGAAGGGGAGGCGCGCAGGGCGCTTGCCATCGGCGACCGGCTGGGGGTCGCGCCGAAACTCGCGGTCCGCGTGAATCCGGACTTCGACCTCAAGGGATCGGGGATGCGGATGGGCGGCGGGGCCAAGCCCTTCGGCGTCGATGCCGACCGCGCCGCCGCTCTCGCCCGCGCGGTGATGGAGGCGGGCGCGGAATGGCGCGGCTGGCATATCTTCGCGGGCAGCCAGGCGCTCGACCCGCAGGCGATCATCGACATGCAGGGCGCGGCCCTGGGCCTTGCCGCGCGCCTGTCGGACGAAGCGGGCGCGCCGCCGCCGCTCGTCAATCTGGGCGGCGGCTTTGGCCTGCCCTACTTCCCCGGCGACCAGCGGCTGGACATCCGTCCCATCGGCGCGGCGCTGGAAAGCGCGTTGGAAGCGCGCGCCGACATCCTGTGCGATAGCGGTTTTGCGATCGAACTTGGCCGCTGGCTGGTGGGGGAGGCGGGCGTCTATCTGACCCGCGTGGTCGATGTGAAGCGGAGCATGGGCGAAACCTTCGTTGTCGTGGATGGCGGGCTGCATCATCAACTCGCGGCGAGCGGTAATTTCGGCACCGTGGTCCGGCGCAATTATCCGATCGCCGTCGCCAATCGTTTCGGCCTCGAACCGAATCGGGAAGCCGTAACGGTCGTCGGCTGCCTCTGCACCCCCATCGACCGACTGGGGGACAAGGTTGCCCTGCCGCCGGTGGAAGAAGGCGATCTGATCGCGATTTTTCTGGCGGGCGCCTATGGCGCGTCGGCCAGCCCGGCCGCCTTTCTGGGCCATCCGGCGGCGCGGGAATGCTTGCTGGACTGAGTTCCGGACCCGATTGAAACCTAACGGTATCTTTACCCTTTGCGGGCATGAGGGAGGCTGAAGCCATGCGCTGATCCGGCCTGCCTCCCCTCTTTGGCGGCCGCTGGCGCGTGACGCATAAAGAGGTGAGATCATGGGTTTTCAGCGGATTTCCACGCTCATTATCGGCGCATCCCTTTCGGCCATGCTGCTGTCGGGCTGTGCGTCGAGCGTCAGCGGACCGCAACTGCCGCCCGCGTCCTTCGTCGCCACGGAAGAAAAACCGGGCGAGGAATATATCATCGGGCCGCTCGATGAACTCACCATCTTCGTGTGGCGCAATCCCGAACTGGGGGCGAAGGTTCAGGTGCGACCTGACGGGCGCATCACCACGCCGCTCATCACCGACATGTCCGCCGTGGGCAAGACGCCCAAGGACCTGTCGGAGGATATCAGGCAGGCGCTCACCAAATATATCGAAAATCCGCTGGTATCGGTGATCGTCAACAATTTCTCCGGCACGTTCAGCCAGCAGGTGCGGATTGTCGGCGCGACCGAAAAGCCCGCTTCCATTCCTTATCGCGCGAATATGACGCTACTGGACGCGATGATCGCGGTCGGGGGCCTGAACGAATATGCGGCGGGCAACAGGGCGCGCCTCGTCCGCTTCAACAGGGAGAACGCCAAGCAGACCGAATATCAGGTCCGCATCGGCGACCTGCTGAAGCGCGGCGACAGCAAGGCGAACGTCATGCTCGCGCCCGGCGACGTCATCATCATCCCGGAAAGCATGTTCTGACATGGCAGGTCTTCTCGACGAGCTTCTGGTCATCCTCCACGGCATCTGGAACCGGCGCTGGCTGGCGCTGGCGGTGGCGTGGGGCGTGTGCATGCTGGGTTGGCTGGCGGTGGCGCTTATCCCCAACAGCTATGAATCCAGGGCGCGCGTCTATGTGAATACGCAGTCGCTGCTGGAGGACAAGATCGGCATCACCCAGATGCAGTCGCAGCAGGATCTGGACCGCTTGCGCCAGACGCTCGCCAGCGCGGAGAATCTGGAGAAAGTCGTGCGCGGCACCGACCTGTCGCAAGGTATTGCCGGTCCCCGCGACCTCGCCGCGAAGATCGCCGCCCTGCGCGAGAACATCTCCATCATGGCGCAGGCCGATCCCAGCATGATCGACATCAGCGCGATATCCGCCGACAGCAGCGTGTCGGACGGCGCCAATGCCCGCATCGCGCAGCAGGTGGTGCAGAAGATGATCGACATCTTCCAGGAAGCGAACCTGACGAGCGACCGCACGGAAACAAAGCAGAGCCTCGCCTTCCTCGACCAGCAGATCGGGCAGCGCGGCAAGCAACTCGCCGCCGCCGAACAACGTCGCGCGGAGTTCGAGCAGCGCTTTATCGGCCTGCTCCCCGGCGCGGGGTCCATCGGTCAGCGCATGGACGCGGCCCGGCAGGAAATCGGCAATATCGATTCGCAACTCGTGCAGGCGCAAAGCGCGCTCAGCGCCATGAACGGCCAGCTTGCCGGTACGCCGCAGAGCCTGCCCGGCGTCGGCGCTTCGGGCGGTCCCTCCGCGCTGGCGCAGGCGCAGGCGGACCTTGCCTCCATGCGCTCGCGCGGCTGGACCAGCGACCATCCCGACGTCATCGCCATGCAGCGGCAGGTGGACGCGCTCCGCAAGCAGGGCGGCGGCGCGGCGGGGGCGGGAGGCACGCCCAACCCGGCCTGGCTCTCACTCAAGTCCATGCAGGCCGAACGCGCCGCAACCGTGCAGGCGCTCCATGCGCGCAAGGCGCAGTTGCAGGCGGACCTCAATGTCATGACATCCCGCCAGACCAATGAACCGGGCATCGCCGCCGAGCAGGAAAAGCTCGCCCGCGACTATGATGTGCTCAAGACGCAATATGACAAGCTGCTGTCCGACCGCGAGGAAATCCGCCTGCGCGGCGAGGTGAAGACCGAAACCGGCGCGGTGCAGTTCCGCGTGCTCGCGCCGCCCAGCGCCCCGACCGCGCCCATCGCCCCCAATCGCCCGGTCCTGCTGATCGGCGTGCTGGTGCTGGGCATCGGCGCGGGCGTCGGTGTTGCCTTCGCCATCGGCCAGCTCAAAGGCACCTTCCCGACTGCTGCCCGTCTGGAGCGCGTGGCGGGCATCCCGGTGATCGGGTCGATCGGCCAGACGTTGAACGCCGGGCAGGCCGTCATCGAAAAGCAGCGGCTGAAATGGTTCGCGGGCGCGAGCGGGGGGCTGGCGGCAGTCTGCCTGTTGCTGATCGCCGTCGAATTCATTCAGCGCGGCATGGCGTGAGGAGGCGGCATCCATGAATAAACATAGCTCCCTGTCGGCCAGCGGTTCGCTGTTCGAACGCGCGACGAAGATCTACGATTTCGACGCGGCCTTGAAAGGACGCGCCGCTCCTGCGGTCGAAGCGCCCGCCGACGCGCCCTTGCCAGCGGTCGAGATTGCGCCGGAATGTGCCGCGCCCGCATTCGAGGAGCCGCGGTTCCGCGCCCCGGCATGGACCGGGCCGGTGCAGCCGGTGGACCGGGACATGTTGGCGGAAGCGGACTATCTGCTTCCCGGCGGCCCTGTCACCACGATCAGCGAGGAGTTCCGCCTGCTCAAGCGCGACCTGCTGACCCAGCTTCAGGACAATGAGCGCGGCAATCGCATCCTTGTCTGTTCGGCGCATAGCGGGGAAGGCAAGAGCTTTTGCGCCATCAACCTCGCGCTCAGCCTGGCGGCGGAGAAGGATCGCGAAATCCTGCTGGTCGACGCTGATTTCGGCAAGCCCGGCATTCCAGAGGCGCTGGGACTGAAGCCCGGTCCGGGCCTGATGGACGCGCTCAGCGATCGGGCGATCGCGATCGAGGATTGCGTGATCCGCACCGACATCCCCTCGCTGTCGGTGCTTCCCGCAGGCCAGCCGAGCAACAACGACACCGAATATCTCTCCTCCGCCCGCACCGACGCCCTGCTGAAGCGGCTGACGGAAGGGCGGCCCGAACGCATCATCCTGTTCGATTCGCCGCCTTTGCTGGCGGCTTCGGCGGCGGCGGTGCTGGCGGGTCATGCCGCGATTTCCCTGCTCGTCGTGCGGGCCGACAGGACCAGCGAAAGCGCGCTGCGCGAAGCCGTCGCCCTGCTGAAGGGCGGGACGCAGGTGCAGTTGCTGCTCAACGGCGTCCGCTTCGGCGCGGGCGCGCGCCGTTTCGGAGGCTATTATTCGAAGGAAGGCGGCGGCTCATGACCGTCAGGCTTCTTGCAGGATGCGGGCGATGGGTCGCATGGGGCGTGGCGGCTGCCATGGCTTGTGCCGCGCCTGCTTTTGCCCGGTCGGATGGCAACGGGCAGCGTACCGATGTGGCCCCCTATCTGGCGATAGATCAGGTCGTTCTCGCGCCGCTCAAAGGAGGGGGAGACGTCGTGACCTACACCGCCATCACGGCGGGCGTGACGGCGCAATTCCAGAGCCGTCGCGTCGAAGCGGTCGCAGACGTGCAATATAGCCACCTCTTCGGCTGGGGCGGCGATTTCGCCGATCAGGACATCATCAGCGGCATCGTCAGCGGCCGGATCAACCTCGCGCGCGGCCTTGCCTTCGATGCGGGGGCGCTCGGCACGCGGGCGCGGACGGATGGCTATTCCGGCGCGTCCAGCTTCGGCGGCGGCTATAGCAGCCAGGTCTATGCCGCCTATGCGGGGCCGAGCTATGCCGACAGGCTCGGCATTTTCGACGTCACCGCCGCCTATCGCCTCGGCTATGCGCGGGTGGAGGAAAATTCCGGATATGATTTCCCCGGCGCGCAGGACGGCCGGTCTTTCGACGATAGCTGGTCGCACATGCTCACCGGATCAGTGGGTGTCGCGCCGGGCGTCGTCCTGCCGGTCGGCCTGGTCGCGAGCGGCGGCTATAGCCGAGAGGATGCGAGCCAACTTGACCAGCGGTTCGAGGATGAATGGGGCAGGCTGGACGCCATGCTGCCGGTTTCCCCGACGCTCGCGGTCGTGGCTGGCGTCGGCTATGAAAATATCCGGATCAGCCAGCGTTCGCCGCTGCTGGACAACAATGGCGCGCCGGTCATTTCCCATGGCCGATTGGTGACCGACAAAAGCTCGCCGCGCGCGCTGCTCTATGATTTCGACGGCATGATGTGGGATGTGGGCGTGCTGTGGCGGCCCAGCCATCGCACCTCGCTGGAAGCGCGGGTCGGCCGCCGCTATGGCTCCATGACCTATCAGGGCAGCTTCACATGGCAAGGGCGCGACAGTTCCTTCGCCGTGGTGGTCTTCGACGGGATCGACAGTTTCGGCCGGATGATCACATCCGACGTGGCGGGGCTGGCGCGCACCAATCTCGACGTGATGCGCAATCCCTTCACCGGCGACCTGACGGGCTGCGCCTATTCGCCGACCGGCGGCGGGCAGTGCTTCAACGATGCGCTGGCGGGGATCACCGACGCCAATTTCCGCTATCGCGGCGTCGCCATGCAATATGCGAAGCAGCGCGGCCTGTGGACCTTCGGCATCGGCGGCGGCTATTCGCAGCGCAAGTTCATCACGCCGTCGGGCGACACCCTCACTATCCGCGGCTCGAAGGATGAGAACTGGTATGCCGACACGTCGGTCAACTATGCGTTGAGCGGGCGGGACAGTATCGGCGCGGGCGCCTACCTCAATTATTTCAACGCCAGCGGCGGCCGTCCCGACGTGCTGAACGCGGGCGTCTTCACCGGCTATTACCGCACCGTTTCCCGCCGCCTGACGGCATCGGCGGCCCTTGGCGTGGACGGCGCGAAGGGGGACGATCTCGATACGGTCATCACCGCCATGGGCCAGCTTGGCCTGCGTTACAGCTTCTAAAGGATTTCCGGCCAGTATTGCGGCGGCCGGATGGAGACGACAAGATGTACGATCAGTTCTATGGATTGCAGGGGCGGCCGTTCCAACTGACGCCGGACCCGCATTTCTATTTCGAGAGCGCGACCCATCGCAAGGCGCTGTCCTATCTGGGCTATGGATTGGCGCAGGGCGAAGGTTTCATCGTCATCACCGGCGACATCGGCGCGGGCAAGACCACGCTGGTCGGCCACCTGATGAACACCATCGACCCGCAGCGGCTGACAGCGGTGAAGATCGTGTCGACGCAGGTGGAGGCTGATGACATGCTCCGCCTCGCCGCGCAGAGCTTTGGCCTTGCCGTCGATGGCCTCGCCAAGGCGCAGATATTGCGCCAGATCGAAGGCTTCCTCCACGCCCAGGCGCGGGCGGGGCGCCGATCCCTCCTGATCGTGGACGAAGCGCAGAACCTGCCGATTTCCGCGGTCGAGGAACTGCGGATGCTTTCCAATTTCCAGCTTGGCGGGCAATCGCTGCTCCAGATATTCCTGCTCGGCCAGCCGGAATTTCGCGACCTGCTGAAGTCTCCCGAACTGGAACAACTGCGTCAGCGCGTCATTGCGACCCATCATCTGGAACCGATGATGGCTAGCGAGATCGAGCCTTATATCGTCCATCGCCTGTCGCTGGTCGGCTGGACCTGCAACCCGCATTTCACCGACGATGCCTTCGCCGCCATCTATGCCGCGACCGACGGCGTGCCGCGCCGCGTCAATGCGCTGGTCAGCCGCCTGCTGCTGCTGGGCGCGATCGAGCAACTGGGCGCGCTTGATGGCCATGCCGTGCAGGCGGTGATGGCGGACATGGGCATTGACGAGGCCGAACCGGAAGCGGTCGCGCCATCCGCCCTCGACGCGGTTGTCGAAGGGGCGGAAGCGCGGCCTGTCGTCGATGTTCCGGCGCGCAATGTGGAGGCGATCGCCGCCGTGCCCGCCGATGAAATCGCACCCCCCGCGCTGCTGGAGGAAATAGCGGCATTGCGCGTCGAGATTGCTTCGCTCCGCGCGGCGCAGGCGCATGTCGCGATGACGCCATCGGTCGATCCCGAAGCGCTCAAGGATTGCTTCACGCTGATCGAGGAACGGCTCAGCAGCCTTGAAGCCCGCGCGCAGGAGCAGGACACCGCCCTGCGCCGCGTCCTGACCCTGCTGATCGACTGGGTCGAGCGCGAAGAGCGCATGGCGGCGGCCGCCTGATCGCGGCTTGCGGCAGGGGCGTGAACCGGCGAGGAAAGGACATGATGCGCAATGCCCTGTCTGTCGATGTGGAGGACTGGTTCCAGGTCGGCGCGTTCGAGCGAACGATCCGGCGCGACGACTGGGACAGCCTGACTCACCGGGTCGAGCGCAACACCGACGCCGTGCTGGAACTGTTCGACGCGGCAGGCGTGACCGCGACCTTCTTCACGCTGGGCTGGGTGGCGGAACGCTATCCCGCGCTGATGCGCCGTATCGCCGGGGCAGGGCATGAAGTGGCGAGCCATGGCTATGACCATGCCCGCGTCTTTACCTTCACGGCGGAAGAGTTCCGCGCCGACCTGCGCAAATCCCGCGCGATCCTGGAGGACGCCAGCGGGCAGGCCGTCACCGGCTATCGCGCGCCCAGCTTTTCCATCGACCCGCGCGCGCCATGGGCGCACATGGTTCTGGCCGAGGAAGGCTATCGCTATTCCAGCAGCGTCGCGCCGATCCGGCACGATCATTATGGCTGGCCCGATTCCCCGCGCTTCGCCTGGAAGCCGGTGAAGGACGCGCCGCTGGTGGAACTTCCTGTGACGACCGCGCGCCTTGCCGGGCGGACGCTGGCGGCGGGAGGAGGGGGCTTTTTCCGGTTGCTGCCCTATGGTTTTTCCCGCTGGGCGATCCGGCAGGTGAACCGGCAGGAGCAACGCCCCGCCGTCATCTATTTCCACCCGTGGGAGATTGATCCTGGCCAGCCCCGCGTGACGGCTGCGCCGCTACGGTCGCGGGTGCGGCATTATAGCAAGCTGTCGGCGATGGCCGGCAAGCTGCGCCGCCTGACGCGCGATTTCGCGTGGACGCGGGTGGATGCGCTGGCCGACGCCGAAGCGGAGCGCGCGGCATGAGGGCGGGCAATCAGGCTGATCTGGCGGTGACGACGCTCGACCTGCGCGACCCGGCGCAGGCGCAGGCCGTGGATGATTATGTGCTGGGGCAGGGGGAGGGAACGCCCTTCCATCGTCCCGCCTGGCTGCTGGGCGTGGAGGAGGCGACTGGCCATCGCTGCCATCTGTTCGCGGCGGTTGCGCCATCGGGTCGGATCGCGGGATTGCTCCCCCTGCATCATGTGAAGAGCCGGCTGTTCGGGTCGGCGCTGGTGTCCTCTGCCTTCGCGGTGGGCGGGGGCGTGCTGGCGGACGATCCGTTCAGCCTCGCCGCACTGGTCCGGGCGGCGGAAGATCTTGCCCGGATGAAGGGCGGCATGTCGCTTGAACTGCGCGGCGGTCCCACGCCCGCCGCGCATTGGGAATTGCGCGAGAATGAGCATGTCGGCTTCGTCCGTCCGCTCGCCGCCGATGATGAGGCGGAACTGCTCGCCGTGCCGCGCAAACATCGCGCCGAACTTCGCAAGGCGCTCGCCAACCCGGTGCTGCGGGTCGAGCATGGGCGGCGGCCGCGCCACATCCGTGATCATTACCGCGTCTATGCCGAAAGCGTCCGCAATCTCGGCACGCCGGTCTTTCCGGCGCGGCTGTTCCGCGAAATACTGGATCGCTTCGGCGAGGATGCGGATTTCACCATCGTTTATGAAGGCGACCGCCCGGTTTCCGCCGTGCTGACGCTCTATCATGGCGACCGGGTGATGCCTTATTGGGGTGGCGGCGTGCAGGATGCGCGGCGGCTGCGCTCCAACGAACTCATGTATTATCGCCTGATGCGCCATGGCCGGGAACGGGGGATGCGCCTGTTCGACTTCGGCCGGTCCAAGGCGGGCAGCGGACAGGCGGCGTGGAAAAAGAGCTTCGGTTTCGAGCCGCAGCCAATGTCCTGTCATGGCTGGTCTCCCACCGGGCAAAAGCGCGACATCAGTCCGCAAAGCGCCCAATATCAGCGCCGCATCGACCTCTGGAAAAAGCTGCCGCTTCCCCTCGCCAACCTGATCGGCCCCTTTATTTCGCGGGGGCTGGGATGACGGGCGAAATCCTTTTCCTCTGCCACCGCATCCCGTTTCCGCCGGATCGGGGGGACAAGATCCGTTCCTGGCACCTGCTGAAACGGCTGGCGGAGGTCGCGCCGGTCCATGTCGGCTGCTTCGCTGACGATGCGCGCGACATGGGCTTCGTGGACGACATGGCCGCGCACACCGCCAGCCAGCGCGTGTTGATGCGGGACCGTTCACGCGTGGCGGCGGGGCTTATGGGCCTCGCCAAGGGACAGCCGCTGCTCGTCTCGCTTTTCGATCATCCCGAACTGCACCGCTGGGTCGCGCAGGTGATGGCGGAGCGGCCCATATCCGCCGTCGTCGCCTATTCCGCGCAGATGGCGCATTTCGTGCCAGCCCTGCCGGACCATGTGCGCTTCCTGATGGATTTCGTCGATTTCGATTCCGCCAAATATGCCGCTTATGGCGCGCAAGGCTCCGGTCCGATGGCGTGGATCAACCGGCGCGAAGGGCGCGTCCTGCTCGATTTCGAGAAGGCAACCGCCGCTCGCGCCGATGTCTGCGCCTTTGTCAGCGAAGCGGAAGCCGCCCTGTTCCGGCAGGCAAGCGGGCAGGGGCGCGACAGGGTGGTGGCCATCGAAAATGGCGTGGCGCTCGACATGTTCGATCCGGCGGCCGATTTCCCTGCCGTCGAAAAGGGCGAGGGGCCGTTGCTCGTCTTCACCGGCCAGATGGACTACCGCCCCAATGTCGAGGCGGTGGAGAGCTTCGCCCGCGAAAGCCTTCCCGCCGTCCGCGCGGTCCATCCCGACGCCCGTTTTGCCATAGTCGGCCGCAATCCCGTCAAATCCGTGCAGGCGCTCGCTGCTCTCCCCGGCGTCATCGTGACCGGGAGCGTGCCCGATGTGCGCGGCTGGCTCGCGGCGGCTAATGTGGTGGTCGCGCCGCTCCGCATCGCGCGGGGTATCCAGAACAAGGTGCTTGAAGCCATGGCCATGGCCCGTCCGGTCCTTCTGTCGCCGCAAGCCGCCGAAGGGATCGACGCGCAGGACGAAACGCATTTTCTGGTCGCCGCCAATCCTGCCGAAGAATCTACCAAAATCATTGCCTTGCTGGCTGACCCGCTAAGAGCATCGCAACTGGCGCAGGCGGCGCGCGCGCGCATGGAGCAACGCTATCGCTGGTCCGCGACGCTTCGCGCCGTGCCGGACCTGCTCTTTGGCAAGCTGGAAAAGGACGTGCGCGCGGCATGACCGAACAGGCCCTTTCCTTCAAGGAAACCCGCCGGATGGAGCTGGGCGGCTGGCGCGGTCATCTGACCGCTCTGGGCGTCGTGGCGCTCGTCATCCTGACATTGTTCTTCGGCGACGTGGAAAGCATGGTGGCGATCTGGTGGAACAGTTCCACCTTTGGCCATTGCCTGTTCGTGCCTTTGCTGGTCGGCTGGCTGGTGCAGCAGCGCATGTCCGGCCTTAAACAGTTGCAGCCGGTCGCATGGGCACCGGGCCTGCTCTGGCTGGGCGCTGGCGTGGCGGCATGGCTGGTGGGCGAAGCGGCGGGCGTGGCGTTGATCCGCCATGGCGCGCTGGTCGTCATGTTGCAGGGAGCGGTCATTTCCCTGCTTGGCCCGGCCCTGTCCCGCGCCCTCATCTTCCCGCTTTTCTACGCCTTCTTCATGGTGCCCTTCGGCGAGGAACTGGTTCCCCATCTCCAACTGGTGACGGCGCGCCTTTCCATGCTGTTTCTGGCGGGAGCGGGCGTCCCCGCGCATCTGGACGGCATCTTCATCACCACGCCCACCGGCTATTTCGAAGTGGCGGAGGCCTGTTCCGGCGCGAAGTTCCTGATTGCGATGACGGCCTATGGCGTGCTGGTCTGCAACGTCTGTTTCCGTTCCTGGCCGCGCCGCATCATCTTCATGGCGGGCGCGTTGTCGCTGTCCGTGCTGGCCAATGGCGTGCGGGCGTTCGCGACCATCCTTGTCGCCCATATGACGACGGTGGACGCGGCGGTCGGTTTCGATCATGTCGTCTATGGCTGGGTGTTCTTCGCCATCATCCTGACCGTGGTGATGGCAACGGCCTGGCCCTTTTTCGACCGCAAGCCGGGTGATCCATGGTTCGATCCCAAGGACTTGCAAGGCCGCCCGCGCCATAGCGCCGCCGCCGGAACCATCGCGGGAGCGGCCCTTGCCCTGACCGTCGCGGCTCCTCTCTGGCTCGCGGCCACGGCGGCGGCGGGCGATCCCCTTCCGGCGGCGCTCCGATTGCCCGAAGTCAAGGGGTGGACCCGCACCGATACGCCGCAACGCGCTCCATGGAAGCCGCGTTTCGACGGCGCGGATCATTTCGTCATGGCCCGCTATCGCAATGCGGCGGGGCAGGTGGTGGACCTTTCCATCGCGACCTATGACCGGCAGGAGGAAGGGCGCGAACTGGTGGGCTTCGGGCAGGGCGCGGTCGATCCCGATGGGAAATGGGTCTGGTCCTCGCCCGCGCCCGCGCCGACGAACGCGATGGGCGAGCAGATCACGGCCCCCGGCCCGGTCGTGCGCGAAGTCGTCAGTTTCTTCACGGTCGGCGAGGGCGGTCCCACGGGCAGCAAGCCCCGCGTCAAGATGGCGACCATGCAGGCCCGCCTGTTCGGCCGCGACCAGCGCGCGTCGGCGATTCTCGTCTCGGCGGAGAATGCGGAGGGCCAGCCCGCGAGCAAGGCGATTGCCGCTTTCCTCACCGATCTGGGCGATGTGAAGGATTTGGCTGACCGCAGCGCCGGTATCCGCTAAAGCCCTTCGCATGTGCGGAATAGCGGGCATCTTCCACCTTGAAACGGCCAAGCCGGTCGATCCGGCGCGGGTTCGGACCATGCTGGACGCGATGCCCCATCGCGGACCGGACGGCAGCGGCGTCTGGACTGCGCCGGGCGTGGGTCTGAGCCACTTGCGCCTTTCGATCATAGACCTCGCCGCCGGGGCGCAGCCGATGCTGACGGAGGACGAAAGCCTTGCCGTCGTCTTCAACGGTGAAATTTATAATTTCGTCGAACTGCGCGCGGAACTGGAGGACAAGGGCCATGTCTTCCGCACCCATAGCGACACCGAAGTCATCCTCCATGGCTATCGCCAATGGGGCGAAGCCTGCGTCGAGCATTTCCACGGCATGTTCGCCTTCGCCCTGTTCGATGCGCGGGCGCAGTCGCTCTGGATGGCGCGTGACCGGCTGGGGGTGAAGCCGCTGCATTATGCCCAGTTGTCGGACGGCAGCCTGATCTTCGGGTCGGAACTCAAGAGCCTGCTCGCCCACCCGCTGCTGCGCCGCGCGCCGGACCTGTCGGCGGTCGAGGACTATATGGCCTATGGCTATGTGCCCGACGACGCCTGCCTCATCGCGGGCGTGAAGAAGCTGGGGGCGGGCGAAACGCTGCGCCTTGTGCGCGGTCGTTCCCTGCCCCGGCCGCAACGCTATTGGGACATCAGTTTCGCGGATCGCACCAGGTCCAGACCGGCGGAACTGGAAGAGGAACTGGTCGCCCTGATGCGGCAGGCCGTCCGGTCCCGCATGGTGGCGGACGTGCCGCTGGGCGCTTTTCTTTCCGGCGGCGTGGACAGTTCCAGCGTCGTCGCGCTGATGGCCGAAGCGTCGAAACAGGCGGTCAAGACCTGCACCATCGGCTTCGATGTCGCCTCGCTGGACGAGACGGCCTATGCCGACCGTATCGCCCGCCGCTTCGCCACCGACCACCGGACGCGCATCGTGTCGCCCGACGATTACGGCCTGATCGACACGCTGGCCTTTCATTTCGACGAGCCTTTCGCCGATGCCTCCGCGCTCCCCACCTATCGCGTCTGCGAACTGGCGCGGGAGCAGGTGACGGTCGCCCTGTCCGGCGATGGCGCGGACGAAGCCTTCGCGGGATACCGCCGCCATCGCTTCCAGATGCAGGGGGAGCGAGTGCGCGCCCTGCTGCCCGCCGGATTGCGGCAATCCGTCTTTGGCACATTGGGTCGCCTATATCCGAAAGCCGACTGGGCGCCGCGCCCGCTTCGCGCCAAATCGACCTTGCTCGAACTGGCCGGGGAGGGCGGGGAAGCCTATGCCGCCTCGGTCGGCGTCACGCCCTATGACCTGCGCCGCCGCCTCTTCACACAGGATGTGAAGACGACGCTGGGCGCATACCGGGCCGAGGATCGCTATGTCGCGGCGATGGCGAATGCGCCCGCGCGCGATGCTCTGGACCGGGCGCAATATGCCGATATGCGCATCTGGCTTCCCGGCGACATCCTGACCAAGACCGACCGGATGAGCATGGCGGTCAGCCTGGAAGCGCGAGAGCCGCTGCTCGACCATCGCCTCGTCGAATTTGCTGCCCGCCTGCCGGTGTCGCTTCGCATCCGGGGCAATAGCGGCAAATATCTGATGAAGAAGGCGATGGAGCCGTTTCTGCCGCAGGACATCCTCTATCGCCCGAAAATGGGTTTCGTGACGCCGATCAGCGACTGGTTTCGCGGCGAGCTGGCGGGCGAGGCGACGGCGGTCGCAGGTGGATCGGCGCTGGCGAAGACCGGCTGGTTCGACACGAAGCTGCTGGGCAGGATCGCCGCCGATCACAGGTCGGGGGTGGCCGACCATGGCCGCCTGTTGTGGCAACTGGTGATGCTGGACAAGACGCTGGGGCGGCTGTTCGCTCTTTAGGAGACCGGGCGCAGACAGCTTAGCCCCTTGCAACCGCAGCGCCCCAGTGCCACGGAGCGCCAAACGAAAGACGTGATTGGGCGCAGCAGTGACAATCTCCAAGGAAATCGTGCGGCTTCGCCTGTATCTGCTGTGTCTGCTGGGCGACATGGCGGCGCTGTTCCTGTCTTTCCTCGTCGCCAACTTCCTCGTTCTGGGCGCCTGGGGCGGGGAACCGGGCAAGCCTCATGGCCTCGTCATGTTTGCGATGATCGCGCCGCTTTACGCGCTGCTCGCGGTGCAGGGCGGCGCTTATGGCATGCAGATGCTGGAGGATCTGAAGCGCGGTATTTTCCGTGCGCTGCTGGCTCTGGCGCAGGCGGCGCTGCTGATGCTGCTGATCGTCTATCTGGGCAAGATCGCCGAGCAGTTATCGCGCCTGACCTTCCTCACCGGCCTGCTGCTGTCGGCGGCGGGCGTGGCGGTGGTCCGGCTTGCCATCGGCCGCCTTGGCGAGCGCCTGCTGGGCCAGGTGCCGCATCTGACCGCCGTCATCATGGATAGCGTCGTGATCGACACCGGCCCGCACATGCTGGTCATACCCGCCGAATCCGCCAATCTTCGCCCCGAACGGCATGACGCCGACATGGCTGCCCGCCTCGCCGCCCTTGTCGGCATGGCCGAGCGGGTGATCGTCGCCTGCCCGCTGGAACGCATGGACGACTGGTCGGCGGCGCTCAAGTCGCTGTCGGCGCGGGGCGAGATCGTGGTGCCCGAACTGCTCCGCTTCGCCCCTGCGCGGGTGGACGAATTTGCGGGTCAGCCCACCATCGTCGTCGCGGGCGGCCCGTTCCGGTTCCGCGACCGCATCGTCAAGCGTCTGTTCGACGTGGCGGTGGCGAGCGTGGCGACCATCATCCTGTCGCCCATCCTGATCGCCGCCGCGCTGGCGGTGAAGCTGGCCAGCCCCGGCCCCATCCTTTTCCGTCAGCCCCGCATCGGGCGCGATGCGCGGCCCTTCAACATCTACAAGTTCCGATCCATGCGAACCGAGGCCAGCGACCGCAAGGCCGACAGGCTCACCACCCGCGACGATGATCGCGTGACGCGGGTGGGCCGCTTTCTGCGCCGCACCAGCATCGACGAACTTCCCCAGCTTTTCAATGTCCTGCGCGGTGACATGAGCATCGTGGGGCCACGCCCTCACGCCGCCGCCGCGAAGGCGGGCGACAGCCTCTATTGGGAAATCGACGCCCGCTATTGGGAGCGGCATTGCATCAAGCCGGGCATGACCGGCCTTGCGCAGGTGCGGGGGCATCGCGGGTCCACCGATCATCATCAGGACCTGATCGACCGGCTTCAGTCCGACCTTGAATATGTGACCGAATGGTCGATCCTGCGCGATATCCGCATCATCGTGATGACGTTGGGCGTGGTCGTGCATCACAAGGCCTATTGACCCGGTGGCGACGGTCGATCTGATCCTGACGCTGGTGCTGCTTGGGTCGCTGGCAGTGGTGGCGTGGCCGTTCCTTTTCTATCCGCTGCTCCTGCGCGCCTTGCCGACAAGGCCAGAGCATCCCGCGCCCGGCCCGCGTCCTTCCCCCTCGCTGCTTTTCTGCGCTTATAATGAAGCGGCGGCGATGCCCGAAAAGCTCGACAATCTGGAGATGCTGAAGGCGCGGCATCCCGACCTTGAAATCCTGGCCTTCGATGATGGCTCGTCCGACGCCACCGCCGCGCTGATCGAAGGGAGGGGGGATCTCGTCACGCTGGTCCGGGGGCCGGGCCGCAGCGGCAAGGCCCACGGCATGAAGCAACTCGCCGCGCGCGCGCGCGGGGACGTGCTGATCTTCACCGACGCCAACGTGCTGCTGGACGCCGACGCCATCGGCAATCTGCTCGCCCGCTATGCCGATCCGGGCATTGGCGGGGTGCTGGGATCGCTGCATTATGTGGGCGAGGATGAAAGCGCCACGGCCTCGGTCGGTTCGCTCTATTGGCGGATGGAGGAGCGGCTCAAGGACGAGGAATCGCGCACCGGCAATGTGCTGGGCGCGGACGGTTCGATTTTCTCCATTCGCCGGCGGCTTTACCCTGATTTCCCCGACAGCGTGCTGGACGACCTCACGGTCTCGATGGCCGTGGTCTTCGCGGGCAAGCGGTTGGTCAAGGCGAAGGATGTGATAGCACGCGAACGGCTGGTCGCGGCGCGGGGGGACGAATATCGGCGCAAGGTCCGCATCGCCGCGCGCGCATGGCACACGCATAGCCATTTGCGGCCGCAACTCCGCCGCATGGGGGCGCTCGACCGCTTCAAATATGCCTCGCGCAAGATCGTGCGCTGGTTCGGCGGCCTCTTCATCCTGACTGGCGCGGTCGCGGCGGCGGCATTGGCGTGGCGGGTTTCACCGTGGCTTTTCGGCGCGGGGATAGGGAGCGCGGCTCTGCTGGCAGGGGTCGCGATCCGCGCCAGGACCGGCCCCGCCGCGGCGCTGGCCGATATCCTCATCGCCTATGCCGCCACCTTGCAGGGCGTCGTCAAAGCCATGCGGGGGCGCACCGTCACCGTCTGGAATCCCGCCAAGTCGCGCTGATCCCCCTCGCCAAAGCCGGTGCATATTGTATAGGCCGGTCCCTGTCCTCATGCGGAGAATGGCGTGATTACTGTTCAGCGGGTCGCGAAAGCCGCCGGCAAGCATCTGACCAAGGCGGGCCTCAAACTCCGCAAGGCGCTGGGTGCGCGGGCGAACCGGGTGTGTCCGGCGTGCGGCAAGGCGATCGTCGGTTTCTTCCGCTATGGCGACAATGGTGAATGGGGCTGTCCCGAATGCGGTGCTTCTCCGCGCGAACGGCTGATGAACCATCTGATCGTGCAGGGCGTGCTGAGCGTCCCCACGGATGGCGCGATCCTTCATATGGCGCCCAATGAAGCCAGCCTCGTCCGCCACTTTTCCGCCGCGAAACATTATATCCCCGCCGACCTCGATCCCGTCCGCTACACCGTGCCGGACATGCGGCGCGTCGACCTCATGGAACTGAGCGAAGAGGGTCGCTACGACCTGTTCTACGCCAGTCATGTCATGGAGCATGTGCCTGACGACCGCGCCGTCCTCCGCAATATCCTGCGCGCGCTGAAGCCGGGCGGCGAGGCGTGGTTGCTCGTGCCCCTCTGGGACAAGCCGACCGAGGACGGCAGTTTCGACATCCCCCCGCGCGAGCGTGAGCGGCGATTTGGCCAATGGGATCATGTGCGTCAATATGGCCCCGATTTCGCGGACCGCATCCGGCAGGCGGGCTTCGATCTGGAGGAAATCGACACAGCTTCCATCGACGCGGGCCCGCGCCGTCTCCATGCGCTCGACGACCGGCTGTTCCGTGCCCGCAAGCCTGGCGGAGCCACGCCCCGGTGAGCAGGCAGGCAGCCGGGGGGCTGCTCGCCCGCATGGAAGGGTCGGCGCGCATCCTGGCGCTGGTGAAGCTCGCCAATGTGGGACTGGTGCTGATCTGGGGCTTTGCCGTCACTTATGTTTTCGTCCGCGTGCTGCCGCTGGCGGAGTTTCAGGCATTCCTGCTGCTCGTCGCGTTCGGCAATTTCACCATCTCGGCCGAGTTCGGCCTCACCAGCATCATCTATGCCCGTCTGAGGCGGCACTGGCTGGGAAGCGGAGCCGAGGCCGATGACGGCGGGTTCCGGCTGGAGGAAATGGGCGTCCTGTTCTTCTTCCTCGCCCTGCTGATCGCGGGCGGGGTGGCGATCTTGCTGGTCGCGCTGGCGGCGGGGGGGCTGAGGACGGCGATGCCGCTGCTCTTCATCCTTTTCTTCCTCTCCGCCTGCCTCAACCTGCCGGGACTGCTGGCCAAGCGGGCGCTGGCGGCGGTGGACGGCAATTTCATATGGGAGGCGCTCGACTGCCTGCGCCGGATCATGACGATCGCGCTGCTGCTCGCGATCCTGCGCGGGATGGACCCGCGACTGTCGGTGGCGCTGCAACTGGGCGTCAGCATCGCGGTCGTCGGCTATGCCATCGCGCTGGTGCATCGGCGGCTGGATATGGGCGCGCGGCACTGGCTGGCCTTCCGTGTCGGCGGCGGTCATGTGCGGCGGCATTATCTGCGCGACATCGGCGCGTCGGCAGCGTTCACCATGTCGGATATTCTCGCCTATAACGCGCCCTATTTCACCATCGCCGCCGCCACCCATGACGCGCGGCCGATGCTGTTGTTCGATTTCTTCTTCAAGATGTCGCGGGCGCTTTCCATGCTGGTGCGGGCGGCGGTGGAAGCCGCGCTGCCCCGCATCACCCGCGCCTTTCATGCCGGAGACGGCCCGCGTCTGCGGCAGTTGATGGGGAGGGCGCTGGGCGTCGCGCTGTTCTTCGCGGTGGGAGCGTCGGCCGCGCTGCTGCTGGTCGGGCGCTGGCTGTTCGACCGGCTGTTCGATGGGCGGGCGGTCATCGGCTTGCCTGAACTGCTGTTGATCGACGTTGCTCTGCTGTCGCTCGCGGTCATTTGCGTGTCGGTCTATGTGCAGGCGGCGTTGGGGCGTTTTTCGCTGCTGTTGCGGCGGTCGTTGCCGTTCCTCGCAGGCTCGCTGCTCAGCGTTCCGCTGGCCCGCCTGCTATGGCCGCAGCAGTTCGACACCGCTTTCCTGACCCTCTACGCCGCGACGCTGGCGGGAGTGGCGTTGCTGCACGCTTTTTCGCTGCGCCGCCTCGTGAAAGAGGCGCGGCCGTGAAGATCGCGATGGTCGATCCCTCGCTTTTCGCCGGGCGCTATGATGACAGCCTCTGCGCGGCGATGGGCGCGGCGGGAGAGGATGTGACGCTGTTGGGCCGTCCCCTGCGCGCGACGGACGCCTTTGCCCCGCGGCATTATCGCTATGTCCCACGCTTTTTCCGCCGCAGTGAAGCCGTGCGCGGCCGGCTGGGGGAAGGGCGCGCCTTTCGCCTCCTGAAAGCCGCCGAATATGGATGGGCCTGCGCGCTCGGCGGCCTTGGCGATCTGGCTGATGCCGATGTGCTTCATTTCCAATGGCTCCCGCTGGCTCCCGCCGACCGCATGATGCTGCGGCGTTTGCGGAACCGGGCGGCGCTGGTCCACACGGTTCATAATGCCGATGCCTATCATGCCGATGCGGGGGTTCAGGGGAGGGGCTATCGCGCGCTGCTCGATCAGTTCGACGCGCTGATCGTCCATGGCGAAACGACGCAAGAGGCGCTGATCGCGCAAGGCGTCTCCGCCAGCCGCATCCATGTCGCTCCGCATCCGCCCATGCGCCTCGCCCCGGCTGCGCCCGAAGATCTGGCCGCCATCGCCGATCCGGTTCGCCCGCGCCTGCTCTTTTTCGGCACGATCCGTCCCTATAAGGGCGTCGACCTGCTGATCGAAGCCTGCCTCTCTCTTTGGCGCGCCGGACAGGATTTCGAGCTGGTCCTGGCGGGAAAGCCCTTCATGGACGTTACGCCCCTGATCGAATCCGTGCGCCGGGCGGGCTATGGGGACCGGCTGGTCTGCGACCTCGGCTTCCTGCGCGAACAGCGGCTGGACGCGCATATGGCGAAGGCGGACATCCTCGTCTTCCCCTATCGCCACATCGATTCGAGCGGCGCGTTCCTGTCCGCATTGCATCACGGCAAGGCAATGGCGACGTCTGACGCGGGCATGTTCGCCGCCCTGCCAGAGCCGGTAGCGATCCGTTTCCCGGCGGGAAATGCGCCCGCCCTTGCACAAGCCCTCTTGCCGCTCCTGCAAAGCCCCGTCATCAGGCAGGCGAAGGGCGGGCAGGCGCGCGCCTATGGGAAAGACATGGGCGACTGGAAGGATATGGCCTTGGCGACGATCGGCATCTATCGCAAAGCCATGGACGCCCGGTCATGAACCGCTATCGGCGCGAATTGTCCGACCGCTGGCGCGCGATGCGGCTCGCCGTGGGCGGGCGCGTTCATCAATATCCCGAAATTCAGGCGTTGCGGCGTTTTCTCCATGCTTTCAAGGTCGATTGCGTGTTCGACGTGGGCGCCAATCGCGGCCAATATGCGACCATGTTGCGGAAGGATGCGGCCTTCAGCGGCATGATCCTGTCCTTTGAGCCGAACCCGGATATTTTCGCGGAGCTTGCCCGCCATACCGCTTCGGACCGGCGCTGGCACGTCTTCAACATGGCCTTGTCCGACTTCGACGGCACGGCCAGTTTCAACATCATGGCCGCCGATCAGTTCAGTTCGCTGAAAAAACCCGCAGCGGGGCAAGACGTCATCTTCGCGGAGCGTAACAAGGTCACGCGCACGGTCGAAATGGAATGCCGCCGCCTCGAAAGCCTGCTGCCGGAATTGCAGGCCGCGCACGGCTTCGCGCGCCCTTTCCTGAAGATGGACACGCAGGGCCACGACCTTTCCGTATGCGAAGGGGCCGGAGGGGCGCTGGGCGTCATGGCGGGGGTTCAGACGGAATTGGGCGTGCGCCCGATCTATGAAGGTGGGACCGGCTATCGCGCCATGATCGACTGGCTGGCGGAGCATGGTTTCGTCCCCTCGGCCTTTTTCGCCAATAACAAGGGGCATTTTCCGCTGCTGGTCGAAATGGATGGCATCTTCGTCAATCAGGCGCTGTTGGCGGCGGCGGATTGATGCAGCCCGGCGGTCCTTCCCGGATCGGAGCGGCTATGCTGTTTCAGGTGGGCGCATTGGGGCTTGCCTGCTGGCTGATCGCGACGTTCCTGTGGCACATCACGTTCGGGCAGGGCGCCAGCCTGGCGGTGATCCTGTTTCTGGATCAGGATTTCCCCGCGCTCCTCGTCGGCATATTGCTGTTCGCGCTGGCGGTGCCTTTCGCGGAGGGCAAGGGGTTCAGCCTGCCCGCACCCAGGGCGCGCGTCATCATTCCTCTCGTCATGCTGTTCGGCCTCGTCGCATGGGCGGGGCATTATCTGCTGTTCCAGAATTATGCGATTTCCCGCGATGAGGAAGTCGCCCGCTTTGCCGCGGCCTATATTCGCGAAGGATTGTTCGCGCGCCCTATTCCGGCCGAATGGGAAGCCTATCGCCGGGCGATCATGCCGGAATTTTTCTCGCCCTTTGGCGCGGCGGATTATTGGACAGCGGCCTATCTGCCGGTGAACAGCGCCATACAGGCATTGTTCTGGAATCTGGGCGATCCCAATCTGGCCGGACCGGCGCTGCTGGTGGCGGGACTGATCGCATTGTGGCGCGTGGCGCTCCACCTTTTTCCCGACCGGCCGGACGCCGTCTGGGTGACGATGCTGCTGGCGTTGTCTTCGGCGCAACTCTGGATCACGGCGATGACGCCTTACGCCATGACCGGGCATTTCGCGCTCAACATGGTCTGGCTGGCGCTGGTGCTGCGGGGCGGCTGGCTGTCGCATCTGATCGCGGGGCTGGTGGCGCTTGTCGCGGCGGGTCTGCACCAATGGCATTTCCCGCCGATCTTCATCGCGCCTTTCATCCTCTGGATGCTGTTGGGGCGGCGGTGGGCGGTCGCGGCTTTCCATATCCTGATCCTGATCCTGATCGTCATCGTCTGGGCGAAGCTGTGGCCGGGTTTCCTGACGCATATACTGGGACCGCCCATGGACGTGCGCCCATCGGCGGGCGTGGCAGACAAGGTTGGTAGCCTGTTCGAGCGGCTGGGCGACCGCTGGCAACCGCTGGTCAACGTCACCCGGTTCATCGCGTGGAACAATATAGTGATGGTGCCGCTCGCTGTGCTGGGCGTGGCGGCGATGCATTGGCGCAAGATGCTCAAGGGGCAGGAGATCGCCTTGCCCCTCGCTCTGGGCTGTCTGGCGGGTTGCGGCCTCGCGCTCGCGCAGGGCTATGGCTGGGGCTATCGCTATGCCCATGGCTTTATCGGGCCGTTCTGCCTGCTGGCTGGGCTGGGCTGGGCGCGTTTCCGTCCGGCAGGGATGATGCGGCCGGTCTTCATCGCTGTCGCGATCACGCTGGTGACGGGGGGATTCCTCGCATGGCGGACGCATATCTTCGTCGCGCCCTATGCCGCCAGCCATCGCATGATCGACGCGTCGAAGGCCGATGTCGTGCTGGTCGATCCGCGCGGCGGCCTTTTTGTCACCGATCTGGTGCGCGGGCGCAATGGCGTGCCGGGGCGGCCGATGGTGATGAACCTTGGCATGTTGACGCTGGATCAGGTCGACACGCTCTGTGCCGATTATGTGGTGGAACTGTTCGACCGCGCCGAGTTCCGTCCGCTCGGCGTTCCGCTCGCGCGCTGGAAGCTGGGCCGGATGGATGCGCTGAGGGCGCATATGAAGGCGGTGGGCTGCGACAAGCCCGTCCAGCCGCCGCTCCCCGCCACGCTGGAGGGTGCTTTCAAGGCTGCGGGCGACGTCCTGTGATGCGGGAGGGAAGGGGCGTCACTGCCCCTTCACATAGACCCGCTTGCCGCCGATCCACGTCTCCAACACCTGCGTTCCCCGGATATCGGCGGGGCGGCTGACGGAAATATCGCGGTCGATCAGCAGGAAATCCGCCCGCTGTCCGGGGATCAGGCTGCCGAACCGCTTCTCTGCGAAACCGGCATAGGCCGCTTGCCGCGTAAATCCGTCCAGCGCCGCATCGAAGCTGACGCGCTGTTCCGGCATCCTGCCACCCGGCGGTTCGCCCTTCGCATCCTCGCGGCTCATGGCGGCGGCGATGCCGGGGAAGGGATTGGGGCTTTCGGCCGGCACGTCCGACCCGAAGGCCAGCGGCACGCGATTGTCCAGCATCGCCTTCCACGCATAGGCGCCCTTCAGCCGCGCCTCGCCCAGCCGGGCCATCGCCATGCGCCAGTCGGACGCGGCATGGCCTGGCTGCATCGACGCGACGATGCCGAACTGCCCGAAACGCGGCAGGTCGCCCGGCGAGACGATCTGCGCATGTTCGATGCGCCAGCGCCGGTCGCCCTTGTAGGTTTCGGCCAGTTCCGTGATCGCATCCAGCACTTCGCTGTTCGCCGCATCGCCGATGGCATGGGCGGCGATCTGGAAATTGTCCATCGACGCGCGGCTCATGATGTTGCGAAGCTGGGTCGAAGGGATCATCGCCAGCCCCTTCTGCCCCGGCGCGTCGGCATAGTCGGCCTTGAGCCACGCCCCCCGCGATCCCAGAGCGCCGTCCAGCGCCAGCTTGACCCCGCCCATCCGCAGATGATCGTCATAGAGCCATGGCGTCGGCTCTGGCCCCGCGATCAGCACCATATCTTCAAGGCCGCGCGCATAGGCCATGATCCGCACCCGCAGCGCGCCCCGGTCAGCGGAGCGGCGGAAGGCCTGCCAGTCCTCGATGCTGGTCCCCATGTCGGCGATCGCGGTGACGCCGATGGCGAGCAATGCCTGCTGCGCCTTTTCGAGGGCGATGTCGCGATCCTTGGGGGCGGGCGGCGGCATGACGCGGGTCATCAGGTCCATCGCCCTGTCCACCAGCACGCCCGCCTCGATCCGCCCGCCGGGAGGGGCCTTCGTCGCGGCGGTGATCCCCGCCGCCTTCAGCGCCAGACTATTGGCCCAGCCCGCATGGCCATCCACCCGCTCCAGCCAGACCGGAATATCCGGCACGGCGGCATCCAGTTCGGCGGTGGTCGGGAACCGGCCCAGCCCCCAAAGCTCCTGATTCCAACCCGTGCCGATGATCCACTTGCGCCCCGTATTGGCGGCGGCATAGGCCCGTATCTTCGCCTGCGCCTCCGCCAGCGATCGCGTGCCCGACAGGTCCAGCGTCACCAGCGACAGGCCCAGCCCCATCACATGCCCATGCGCGTCGATCAGGCCGGGGATCAGCGTCTTGCCGCCCGCATCCAGCTTGAAATCCAGCCGCTTGGGCGCGGGGCCGTCCTCGCTCTTGCGCTTCTTGCGTTTGGGTGGCGGCGGTTCCTGATAGCGGCCGGGGAGCAGTTTCTCGACCTTCCCCTCATCGTCGATCAGCAGCGCGTTGAAGCGCACGACCTGCCCCTGCGCGTCGAGCGCGATGCCGTTCACATTGTCGATCACGCCCGAAGCCCATGCAGGGATCGGCAGGGCCATCGCGGCCAGCGCCGCCAGCAATCCAGCTCTCATGCCCGCGTGATCCGCCGCACCAGCGCGCTGATGTCCTGCCGATGACCGCCCATCGCCTGCACATCGGCATAGAATTGGTCGACCAGCGCCGTCACCGGCAACGTCGCCCCATTGGCCCGCGCTTCTTCCAGCGCCAGCCCCAGATCCTTGCGCATCCAGTCCACCGACAGGCCGAAATCGAAACTGTCCTGCGCCATCGTCTTCCATTGATTGTCCATCACCCAGCTTTGCGCCGCGCCGCCGGAAATGGCTTCATGGATCTTCTCCACGTCGAGGTTTGCGGCCTGCGCGAAACGCAGCGCCTCGGCCACGCCCTGCAAGGTGCCCGCGAGGCAAATCTGGTTCACCATCTTGGTCGTCTGCCCCGCGCCCGCGCCGCCCACATGGACGATCCGCGCGGCATAGGCCTGCATCACGATCCGCGCTGCCGCCACCGCCGGTTTCGCGCCGCCGCACATGATCGAAAGGGTGCCGTTCTCTGCGCCGATCTGCCCGCCGGTCAGGGGCGCGTCCACGCAATAAAGGCCCAGATTCTGTCCCTCGACATAAAGCTGCCGGGCGATGCGCGCCGAAACCGTCGTATGGTCGATGAAGAGGCTGCCCGATTTCATCGCCCGGAAAACGCCGTCGCGGCCCAGCGTGATCTGCGACAGGTCATCGTCGGTGCCAACGCAGCTTATGACGATTTCCGCGTCTTCCGCCGCCTTGGCCGGGCTGATCGCGACCTCCCCGCCATAGGCTTCCGCCCAGCTTTTCGCCTTGCCGATGGAACGGTTGTAGACGGTCAGCCTGTGTCCCGCCCGGGCCAGATGTCCCGCAATCGGGCCGCCCATGACGCCCAGGCCGATAAACGCGATGTTTGCCATAGATCCCGTACTTTATGTGCGTGCCCCATAGCCATAGGGCCAGTTTGGAGCCGGTGCCAGTTTCTTCCGTCGCAATTTTCGTATAGGGGGCTGGCCATGAACACATTGACCAAGATCGAAGGCGTCCAGCCGCTGCCCGTTTCCGTTGACGACATCCTTGCGGCGCGGGTGCGCATTTCCGGCTCGATCGTTCAGACGCCCACGCTGGTCAGTCAGACGCTGTCCGACATGCTGGGTTGCAAGGTGTTCCTGAAGTTCGAAAATCTCCAGTTCACCGCCGCCTATAAGGAGCGAGGGGCGCTCAACTGCCTGCTGCAACTGGATGAGGAAGCGAAGAAGAAAGGCGTGATCGCCGCGTCCGCGGGCAATCACGCGCAGGGTCTTGCCTATCATGGCAAGCGGCTGGGCCTGCCTGTCACCATCGTCATGCCGACCACCACGCCCACGGTAAAGATCACCCAAACGCAAGGCCATGGCGCGCGCGTCGTGCAGTTCGGCGAGAAGTTCGACGACGCCTATGCCCATGCCCGCAAGCTGGAAGTGGAGGAAGGGCTGACCTTCGTCCATCCTTTTGACGAGCCGGACATCATCGCCGGACAGGGCACCATCGCGCTCGAAATGCTGGAGCAGGCGCCGGAGATCGACACGCTGGTCATCCCCATCGGCGGCGGCGGCCTGTTTTCCGGCATGGGCACGGCGGCGCGGGCGATGAAGCCCGACATCCGCCTGATCGCGGTGCAGTCGGAACTCTATCCGTCCATGTACGACTATATCAAGGGCGTGGATCTGGTCTGCGACGGCGATACGCTGGCCGAAGGGATCGCCGTCAAGCATCCGGGCGAACTCACCCGTCGCTTCGTCGAGCGGCTGGCGGACGATGTGCTGCTGGTGAGCGAACGCTATCTGGAAGAGGCGGTCAGCCTGCTGCTCCAGATCGAAAAGACGGTGGTGGAAGGGGCCGGGGCCGCTGGCCTCGCCGCGCTGCTCACCCATCGGGAGATATTCGCGGGCCGCAATGTCGGATTGGTGCTGACCGGCGGCAATATCGACACGCGGCTGCTCGCCAATGTGCTGCTGCGCGATCTGGCGCGGTCGGGCCGCCTCGCGCGTCTGCGTATCCGTTTGCAGGACCGTCCGGGCGCGCTGTTCCATGTCGCCCGCATCTTCGATCAGGAAGCGGTCAATATTCTGGAACTGTCGCACCAGCGCATCTTCACCAACCTGCCCGCCAAGGGGCTCAGCCTCGACGTGGAGTGCGAGACGCGGGATAACGCCCATCTTCAGCGCCTGATCGCCGCCCTGCGGGAGGCCGGGTATGAAGTCGCCCCGATCGAGGTGGCGTGACGGGACGCGCTTCATCCCTTTTTCGTGGTAAATGATCTTTTCACAGGCGGTGCGGAGCGGCATAGTCTTCCCATGAATCGTCCGGCAAACAGGGTGCAGAAGGAGGAAGGAGCGTGAGCGCGCCGTTCCGTTTCCCCCGCTTTTTCGTGACCAATCCTTCGCCATGCCCTTATCTGCCGGGCAAGAGCGAACGGAAGGTGTTCACGGAACTGTCCGGCGAAAACGCGTCCGAACTGAATGACGCGCTGGGACGAATCGGGTTTCGCCGCAGCCAAAATGTCGCTTACCGCCCCAGTTGCGCCGATTGTTCGGCCTGCGTGTCGGTGCGGGTGGTGGCGGAGGAATTTCAGCCGAACGCGACCCAGCGCAAATTGCTGCGGAAGAATGAGGATTTGATCGTCACGGCCTGCAAGCCATGGTCGACGGAAGAGCAGTTCGCGCTGTTGCGGCGCTATCTTTCCGCCCGGCATCCCGGCGGCGGCATGGCCGAAATGGATGAGATGGACTTTGCCGACATGGTCGAGCAAACCCCCGTCGACAGCCATGTCATCGAATATCGCGAACCGGGCGAAGATGGACGGCCGGGCCGGCTGGTCGGCGCCTGCCTGACCGACCGGCAGGGCGACGGGCTGTCGATGATCTACAGCTTCTTCGACACGACGCTGGAGCATCGCAAGGGGCTCGGCAACTTCATCATCATGGATCACATATTGAGCGCGGCCCGCGCGGACCTGTCTTATGTGTATCTGGGCTATTGGGTCGAAGGATCGCAGCGGATGCAATATAAGATCCGCTATCGCCCGCTGGAAAAGCTGACGCGCGCGGGCTGGGCGCGCTTCGACCCGGCCGAACAAAGCAATGCCATCCGCAGCGACATCCTGCGTGAACAATCGCCCCTGCCGGTGGAACTGGCGCGGGTATTCCGCAAATAGGATAGCGCGTCGCTTTACGCTAAGGCCGATCGACATTCAGTTCTGGCGGCCTGCAAATGGCGGCTCTCCGCGCTTCCTGTGCTCACCTACTTTGAGTAGGCTGCGTTGAAACGAGGCACGTGACTCGTTTCAAGGGTCACGGAAATCCACCATTTTTGCTGGTGCTGGCCTTCGGCTCGTCACGCCATCTCCTGAATGTCGATCGGCCCTAGCGGGCCTTCTCGGTCACATAGCTGGTCGTTGTCGTAGTGGTCGTCGCGGGATGGACCACGATCGTCGTCACCGTGGGCGCGGGATAATAATAGCCGCCGGAGATAGTGCCCGCCCCATAGGGTGTGCCGCCGTCCGACCAGTGTGACGGGCCATGATAGGGCGGCTCAGCATAATCTGCGCCCGGTCTCCCTTCGGCCGCGCCCTCGAAGCGGCCTTCATATTCGCCGCTATAAGCCTTGCCGTCCTTGTCGCGCCAGGTGCCGGTCCAGCGGCCCTGCCACGCATTGTCATAGGGGATGGCGTCATCAGAGGCATAGGTGACGGCATCGTCCGGCGCGCCCGGGTCATAATCCGCGCCCGCGCGCGGTGGCGGAGGTTCGTCGCGGCCGCGATCCTCGGCCTTGTCGATGGCATAGCCAGCCGCAGCCCCGGCCCCCGCGCCGATCAGCGTGTCTGCCGTGCGGTTGTCCTTGCCCCCGATGATATGGCCCGCGACGCCGCCAACGACGGCTCCCGCGACTGCGCCGCCGACGCCATTGTCCCGGCGCGGCGAGCGATCATCGTCCGTATAGCCGCCTTCATAACGCCCCCAGTCGATGTCGCCGCGCCGATCGTAAACCCGGCCGAAGCGGTCGGTCATCACCGCATCGTCATAATAGCGGGACCAGCCATAGCCGGAAGCCGGGGCGGGCAATCCATATGCGCCGTAATTGCTGATATAATAAGCCGGATTGATCCAGTAGCGCGGCAGGATATAGCCATGGACGGGACGGCGATAGGCCGCCCAGCCGCCGGGCGCCCGCCAGCCTGCATGCCAGCGCCCGCCATGGCGCGGACCCCAGCGGTGGTCGCTATTCCATCGCTGGCCGGAACGAACGCCGGAATAGCTTTTCCCCATGGCCGGCAGGGATGCGCCGGTCGCGCTCCCGGTCTTGCCCGATGCCAAGGCGGGCGCGCTCATGCCGCCCAACAGGATCGCGCCGAGGATAAGGATGCTCCGGTTCCGCATGTCCATACTCCCTGTTTGTCCAGCGGACGCAAGGGGTCGCCCGCCACTTTGTTAACAGGCGGTTTAGCATGGTGATCCACACGTTTCCAAGGGTTTGGGAGCGCTGACCTGTCCCGAAACGGGGCAGGGATGAATGGGCCTGTCCAAGGATTTCAGTCAAGGCGCGGGGCGATCCGCGCGACCAGCGCCTCCAGCCCCGCCGCGTCCGCTTCGTCGAACCGGCCGACCAGCGGACTATCCAGATCGAGCACCCCGATCAGCCGGTCCCGGTGCACGATGGGCACCACGATTTCAGAGGCGCTGGCGGCGTCGCAGGCGATATGGCCGGGAAAGGCATGGACATCCTCCACCAACTGCGTCCGCCGCGTCTGCGCCGCCGTGCCGCAAACGCCCTTGCCCAACGGGATGCGGATGCAGGCGGTTCTGCCCTGAAACGGACCCAGCACCAGTTCCTCATCCTCCATGCGATAGAATCCCGCCCAGTTGAGATCGGGCAGGAACTGCCAGATCAGCGCCGAGACATTCGCCATATTGGCGATGGCGTCCGCCTCTCCGTCGGTCAGGGCATCGGCGGCGGCGATCAGGTCCGCATAGAGGGTCGGCTTGTCGGCGTTGGGGGCGGGCGTGAAATCGAACATGGCGGCCATATAGGAGATGGCCGGACGAACCGCCACCGCATGAGCGGCCCGCCCGCCGGATCAGTCCACCGGCTTGCGGCGCAGGCTCTTGATCGTCCCGCGCTTCGATTTTCCGTCCATGCGCCGCGTTTTCGATGCCTTGGAGGGCTTGGTGGGCTTGCGATTCTTGGGCACGATGGTGGCCTGGCGGATCAGGTCGATCAGCCGCGCCGTCACTTCCTGCCGGTTGAGGAGTTGCGAGCGCGATCCTTCCGACCGCAGGATCAGGATGCCGTCCGCCGTCAGCCGCCGCCCGGCGATCGCGGCCAGCCGATGTTTGACCGCTTCGGGAAGGGATGGGCTGTTGGCGACGTCGAAACGCAACTGCACGGCGCTGTCCGTCGTGTTGACATGCTGGCCGCCCGCGCCCGTCGCGCGGACGAACGTTTCGGAAATCTCATCGCTGTCGATGGCAATGGACCGGGTGATCGGGATGGCGGGCATGGCCGCGATGTAGCGCAAAGCAGGCCGATGCAAAAGGAGCGGAAAAAAATGACCCGGCAGCAAGGGGGAGGGGAAGGCTGCCGGGTCAATATGCCCTCATGGGGCGTACCAGACTGATATAGCCCGCCTCCTCTTCGTTTCAATAAGAAACCGAAAAATTTTGCACTTATGCGCCTTCGCCCGGATCATCCATGCCAAAGCCCGCCGCCGCGAAGGTGTCGGGCAAGGGGGCAATGGCTTCGACAGGGGGCTTGCCGTTTCGCGGAATGCTCAGGAACTGGCTATGGAGCAGCATCGGCTCCCCGGGCTTGCCATAGACCGGATCGCCGACGATCGCCGCGCCCAGTCCCTGCAATGCGTGGACGCGGATCTGGTGCGTGCGGCCGGTGCGCGGGGTGAAGACGATCAGCGCGCGACCATCCTCTGCCGCGATCCTGCGCCAATGGGTGACGGCGCTCTTGCCGGAGGGACTGGCCACCATGCGCCAGCCCTTTTCCGCGCTGCTGACTTTCTTCAGAGGCAGGTCGATGACGCCGCTTTCTTCCGCAGGCACGCCTTCGACCACCGCGACATAACGCTTGGTCACGGTTCCCGCCTCGAACGCGGCGGCGAAGCGTTTATGCGCCTTGGGATTGCGGGCGAGCAGCAGGCATCCGCTGGTGTCCCGGTCCAGCCGGTGCACCGCCAGCGGCCAGCGCTGAAAGCCGAAGGTCAGCGAGGAGAGGTAATTTTCCAGGCTCAGCGATCCGTCGCGGGGCGCATCGACGGGCAGCCCGGCGGGCTTGTTCAGGATGATGGCTTCGCCGTCGATGAAGAGGACTTTGTCGTTGAGCAGGGACAAGATAGTGATCCGATCGGAAACTATGGCATGGGCAGGGTCGGGCCTTCCTACAGGGGGTGGAGTCGATGAACAACCGCGCTATGTCCACGGCATGAAGGGTAAACGTCTCGAATGGGTCGATGTGGCGCGGGGCATCGGCATCATTGCGGTTGTCGCCGCGCATGTCTGGACGCGCGGGCCGGTGCGCGACGCGCTTTACAGTTTCCACATGCCGCTCTTCTTCCTGTTGTCGGGCGCTCTCACCCGGCCTCAACCGGCCGCGCGCTTCGCATGGCGGCAGGTGACGGGGCAGATGCGGCCCTATTTCGCCTTCCTTATCCTCCTGATCCTCGCCGATCAGATCATCGAGCCGCTGAAGAGCAACCGGCCTATCTTCACCCATTGGCCCCATGACCTGATCCCGATCCTGCTGGGCGGCACATGGCTGCGCGGCCCCTATACGATCTTCTGGTTCGTGCCTTGCTTGATGGCCGGGCGCATCCTCTTCAATGCGCTGCTCAGCCGATGGCCGGAGCCTCGCGAGGGACGCTGGGCGATGGTGGCGGGCGGGAGCCTGCTGGCGGCTTATGGATTGGGATGGGCGACCGATATTTCACCGCTGGGCCTGCTCACCGTGCCGATGGCTTTCTTCCTGCTATGGGCGGGGGCTGCGTGGCAGCGGACCCGGTGGCGGCCATGGATGGCCGTGCCGCTGCTGATATTCGCCATGGGCGGGCTTGGCGGACTTTTTCCCACGCTCAACATGAAGGCGGGCGATTATGGCTGGCCGCTGCTGTCGATCCTGTCGGCCATTGCGACTTCCATCCTGATCTTCCGCCTGTCGCCAGCCGTGCCCCGGCTGTTCGCACGGCCCCTGATCGGGCTGGGTCAGGCGTCGCTGGTCATCATGTATCTGCATGTGGCGTTCATCCACTATCTGACGCCCTATCTGAGCAAGCCATGGCTGTTCGCCATCGCCCTGCTGGTTCCCTACATCCTCTGGCGTCTCATCCGTCGCAGTCCCTGGGCGCACCGCCTCTTCCTCTGACCTTGTGCCTTGCCGGAAAAGAGGGCGAGAAAGGAAAAAGGCCCGGCGTGCACTTCCGCGCGCCGGGCCTTTTCCGCAAAGCCGATAGTGCGACCCAAAGGCTTTGCCATTCCAACAGGATGCCGCCTCAGCCGTGCAGCTTGATCGCCGTTTCCGCAACCCGGCGGCCCTGATAGCGCGCCCCGGCCAGTTCTTCCTCGCCCGGCTGACGGCTGCCGTCGCCGTCTGCGATGGTGGTCGCGCCATAGGGCGCGCCGCCGCGCACCTTGTCGACGCCCATCTGCGCGGTAAAGCCATAGTCCAGCCCCACGATCACCATGCCGAAATGCAGCAGGTTGGTAATGATCGAAAAGAGCGTGGTTTCCTGCCCGCCATGCTGGCTGGCGGTCGAGGTGAAGGCGCCGCCGACCTTGCCGTTCAGCGCGCCCTGCGCCCATAATCCGCCCGCCTGATCGAGGAAGGCCGCCATCTGGCTCGACATCCGGCCAAAGCGGGTGCCGGTGCCGACGATGATCGCATCATAACCCGCAAGGTCCGCGACGGTGGCGACGGACGCGTCCTGATCCAGCTTGAAATGAGCGTTTTGCGCGATTTCCAGCGGCACGGTTTCGGGCACGCGCTTGATGTCGACCTGCGCGCCCGCGCTCGCCGCGCCTTCCGCGATGGCCTTCGCCATCGTCTCGATATGACCGTAGGAAGAATAATAGAGAACCAGAACCTTAGCCATATGACTGCTCCTTTGATGGGGATGAAGAAGGGAAAAGTCGGCCGCCCGCGCTAGGGAGGGGGAAGGTGCGCAGGCGGCCTTTCGGCCCGTGGAAGGGCGGGCCTTATTCGCTGTCGACGAGGACGATTTCGCTGTCCTCGATCGCCTTGATGGTGATCGGCTGGCCAGGGATGATCGCGGCGCCGTCCCGCGCCTTGAAGACTTCGCCATCAATCTCGATCCGCCCGGTGGCGGGGACGAGATAGAGGCGCCGTCCGGGCGCGCTTTCATAAGTCACGCTGTCCCCGGCTTTCACCGTCCCGCCCAGCAGGCGGGCGTCGGCCCGGATGCGGAGCGCTTTGGCATCGTCCTCATAACCACTGGCCAGCACCGCCAGCTTGCCGGAACGGTCGCCCTTGGGAAAAGGCTTCGTCCCCCAGCTTGGGGAACCGCCCCGCGCCCGCGGGATGACCCAGATCTGGAAGAGTGTGGTCGTCTCATCCTCCAGATTATATTCGGCGTGGCGGATGCCGGTGCCCGCGCTCATCACCTGGACGTCGCCCGCCACCGTGCGGCCCTGGTTGCCCAGGCTGTCCTGATGCGTGATCGCGCCCTTGCGGACATAGGTGATGATTTCCATGTCAGCGTGCGGGTGCGGCGGGAAGCCCGACCGCGCGGCGATTTCATCGTCGTTCCACACGCGGATCGCGCCCCAGTGCATCCGGGCGGGATCATGGTAATCCGCGAAGGAAAAATGATGCCGCGCGTTCAGCCAGCCATGGTCGGCATGGCCGAGCGATTCAAACGGCCGCCGCTCGATGCGGTTCGCAATGTTCGTGCTCATATGCTTGCCTTTCAACTGTCGCGCCGGAGGTGGTTTCCGGCTTGCTTTCCGACAATCTAGCGATCAGGATCGTTTCTTTAACAGGCAACATTGAAACGGATTGTTTCCCTTATGCGTCTCCCCGATTTCGAAGCCTGGGCCATGTTCGCCGCCGTGGTGGAGCATCGCAGCTTCACCGACGCGGCCAGAGCGCTCAGCGTTTCCAAGGCCACCGTCTCCAAGGCGGTGACGCGGCTGGAGCAGCATCTGGACACCAGCCTGTTCAACCGCACCAGCCGCCGCCTGTCGCTGACGGAAAGCGGCAAGCGGCTCGCCGCCCATGCCGAACGCATCCTGTCCGAGGGGGTCGCGGCGGAAGAGGCGGCGCGCGATGAAACGGCGGAGCTTTCCGGCACGGTACGCCTGGGCGCCCCCATGACCTTCGGGCTGCTCAGGATCGCGCCGCTGATCGCGCAATTCTGTCAGGAATATCCGCTGGTGGATGTGGACCTGCATCTGTCCGATGGGCGCATCGACCTTGTCGAAACGGGGCTGGACGCGACTATCCGCATCGCCGACATGCCCGATAGCACGCTGCGCGCGCGCAAGCTGGCGGACGTGACGCTGCATATGGTCGCGTCGCCCGCCTATCTGGCCCAACGGGGAAGGCCGGCCCATCCATCCGACCTCAGCGGCCATGACTGCCTGTGCTATTCCAACGCCCCGCCTCCTGACGTCTGGCGCTTTTCGGGACCGGGGCAGCAGAGTGTCGTGGTGCAGGTCCATGCCCGCATCACCGTCAACAGCGGCGAGGCGATGTTGCCCGCGCTGCGGAACGGCATCGGCATCGCCCGTCTTCCCGATTTCATCGTCAATGACGCGCTGGCGGCAGGCGATCTGGAAGAGATCCTGCCCGATTGGAGACCGCCTGCGATGGGCCTTCATCTGGTCACGCCGCCATCGCGGCTGCGGCCCGCGCGGGTCGAGGCGCTGCTCGATTTCCTGTCGCGTCATCATGGCTGCTGACATGTCGTGTCGCAGGTGAATCCAGCTTGATTCCGGGCCGACCGTTATGGCCCTCAACCCTTTGTAAAATGATTCATTTTACCGCGACTCGTGGATTCCTGCGGGTTAGCGAAAAATTAACCTTTGTCCTTCAGAAGATTTTTAGTTAATGAATTACAGCAGATGCCGTTCTGGTGAGGTGAACGGACCTGTTACCAAAAGGGGCTTCACATGCGCGTCCTGCTTATTGAAGATGAGCCGACCACGGCGAAGGCTATCGAACTGATGCTCACGACCGAAGGGTTCAACGTCTATACGACGGACCTGGGGGAAGAGGGCCTCGATCTTGGCAAGCTGTATGATTACGACATTATCTGCCTGGACCTGAACCTACCGGACATGCACGGTTATGACGTGCTCAAGAAGCTGCGCGCCGCCCGCGTCCAGACCCCGGTGCTGATCCTGTCGGGCGTGGCGGAAATGGACAGCAAGGTCCGCTCCTTCGGCTTTGGCGCTGACGATTATGTGACCAAGCCCTTCCATCGTGAGGAACTGATCGCGCGCATCCACGCCGTCGTCCGCCGCTCCAAGGGACATTCGCAATCGGTCATCCGCACCGGCAAGCTGGCCGTCAACCTCGACGCCAAGACCGTGGAAGTGGACGGCAACCGCGTCCATCTGACCGGCAAGGAATATGCCATGCTGGAGCTGCTCTCGCTCCGCAAGGGCACCACGCTGACCAAGGAAATGTTCCTGAACCATCTTTATGGCGGCATGGACGAGCCGGAACTCAAGATCATCGACGTCTTCATCTGCAAGCTGCGCAAGAAACTGGCGCTGGCCTGCGGCGGCGAAAATTATATCGAGACGGTATGGGGGCGCGGCTATGTGTTGCGCGACGCCGAGGAAGAGGCGCAGGCTCAGGCCAAGGTCGCCTGAATTTCCTGAGATAAACCGGGGGGTGGAAAGGTCGGCGGTCCGTGGAGAGGCGCCGGCCTTTTTCGTTTGTGGTGATGGTGGTTTTGGGTAGAAAGCGGGCACCACCTCTCCCTCGTCCCATGGGGGGAAAGGGTTGCGAAGACTTGGGCAGCTTGCTGTCTTAGTCGTAGCTGGGTGAGGGGAAGCGGCCACTTACGCCAGCAGCCCTTTTAAACCCCGCTCTCCGCCCCCGTCTGAACAAACCACCGCGCCGTCCCTTCCAATCCGATGGCTGTCAGCCGCCCTGACCGATAGGCGCCCGTGTCTATGCCGATGCGGTTGGGCTGTTCGTCCACATCCTCGCTGATGCTGTGACCGTGGACGATCATCTTTTCATGCCCGTGACGGTAATCGAGAAACTCTCCTCTGATCCAGCGGAGGTCGTCGGGTGACTGGGCGTGGAGCGCGATGCCCGGCTTCACCCCCGCATGGACGAAGAAATAGTCGCCCATCTCCACGCCATCCTCGAACGCCTCGACGAAATCGACATGCGCCTGCGGCACGTTATCGACCATCCAGTCCGCCAGTTCCTCATCGTCCATGGCGCGGCACTCTCGCGGGTCCAGCCCATAGCTCGCCGCCGTTTCCGCGCCGCCATATTGCCGGAAGAAGTGGGTCGCGCGGACATGGCCGCGCGCCGCCATCAGAAAGGCTTCCTCATGATTGCCCTTGACGAAGCGGGCAAGGGGATCGGTGTGAGCCAGTGCCATGGCGCGCTCGATCACCTGCGCGGAGCAGGGACCGCGGTCGACCAGATCGCCCAGCAGGATCAGATGCGCCGGCATGGCCCCCCGCGCCTCATTGTCGAGCGCGATCATCTCCAGAAGATCGCCGAGAAGGTCGTCCCGCCCGTGAATGTCCCCAATGGCATAGACTCGCCGTCCCTCGCCGATGCTAGGCGACAGCGGCGCTGTCATCGGCGCTTTGCGGCGCAGCCATGCGGGCAAGGCGATCATGTCGCGATTGTTGCACGGCTTCAGAGGCGCGGCAATGTCACGCCTTGCTGGCCCATATATTTTCCCGCCCGGTCGGCATAGCTGACCTCGCACGGCTCATTGCCTTGCAGGAACAGGAACTGGCACGCGCCTTCATTGGCATAGATCTTGGCGGGCAGCGGCGTGGTGTTGGAAAATTCCAGCGTCACATGCCCCTCCCAGCCCGGCTCCAGCGGGGTGACGTTCACGATGATGCCGCACCGCGCATAGGTGGACTTGCCAAGGCAGATCACCAGCACGTCGCGCGGCACCCGGAAATATTCGATCGTGCGGGCGAGCGCAAAGCTGTTGGGCGGGATGATGCAGCAATCGGTCTTGCGGTCGACGAAGCTGTTCGACGCGAAATCCTTGGGGTCCACCACCGCGCTGTCGACATTGGTGAAGATCTTGAACTCGTCCGCCACCCGCGCGTCATAGCCATAGGAGGACAGGCCATAGCTGATGCAGCCGTCCCGCCGCTGGTTTTCCACGAAAGGTTCGATCATGCCGCTGTTCAGGGCCTGCGCGCGAATCCATTTGTCCGACAGGATAGCCATTGGTCCTCAGCTTTTCTTCTTGCGTGTGACGCCCAGGTCCGCGGGACCGAAGGCACGAGGCAGCAGCGCGGCGACGCTATATTCTGTCATGGCATCGCCGCTTGCAGCAGCGCAATAGACGGGGAGATGGCGACCTGCAATCTCCTGCGCTTCGTGCATGACCTGGCGGCACCGGCCGCAGGGCGCGACGATGGCGCTCTGTGTACCGCCCGCCACGGCGATCGCCTCCACATCGGCCAACCGCCCCAGCGAATTGACGGTCGCCAGCACCACCGTCTCGGCACAGAGCGACAGCCCATAGCTGGCATTCTCGAAATTCGCCCCGGTGACGATCTGACCATCGGTCAGCAGCACCGCCGCGCCCACGGCAAAGCCGCTATAGGGCGCATGGGCATGCGCCATGGCTCCGCGCGCCGCGTCCACCAGAGCCGCCACCGACGCCTCTTTCCTCATGGCGCGACCACATTCCACCGCACCGGGCCGTCCACCCCGTCGATATGCCGCATGTTGCTGGCGGTCCACACGACCCATGGCCGCGTCGCATAGTCGGGCGGGAAGAAATTGCCGTCCAGCCACAGCGTTCGGTTGACGCCCGATCCGATGTCGTAATCGGCATCGAAATCTCTTGTCACATTCAGCAGGACCGGCTTGCTGGAATGGCTTTCGATCAGGTTGATGAGGGTATTGAGTTCCGACAGCACCTTGTCCCGCCCCGGCCGCGCCTTGCAGGCGGGAGTGAACGCCAGCCTGATGACCGGGGGCAGGGCCGCATTATCGCGCGGCACCGTAGTGATGAAGGGTGTCGCCTGATCGGAGGCGTTGCGACACAGGCTGAATTCCAGCAACGCGCCATAGCGCATTCCGGCCTTGCGCGCTTCGGCCCAGTTCGCGCCAAAGGCAGGATCGCGCTGGCCCCAGCCGTTCGCCGCGCGGATATAGGCGAAATCCGCCCCTTGCGCCGCCAGCGTGCCCCAGTCGATGGCGCCATTGTCCGCATCCACCGATACGCCTTGTGTCGGATAATGCGCGCGATCGGGCGCCCATCCGCGCGCGAAAACCCATAGCCCTGTCACCAGCGCCGCGCTGATGCCCAGCGCAAAGCCCATGCGCGCCAGCCATTGCCGCGAAGTCAGCCCCCCGATTGCCTTTACCCCTTGATATGCAACACGCAGATCAGCGTGAAAAGCCGCCGCGCGGTGTCGAAATCCACCGCGATCTTGCCTTCCAGCCGCTCCATCAGCATTTCCGCCGCCTGATTGTGGATGCCGCGCCGGGCCATGTCCACCGTTTCGATCTGCTGGGGCGAGGCGTTGCTGATCGCCTGATAATAGCTGTCGCAGATCGCGAAATATTCCCGGATCGGTCGACGGAACCGGCCAAGGCCGAGGATCACGGCTTCCAGCGGGCTGTCATCCTCCCGCCGCATTTCGATCACCAACCGCCCGTCCTCGACCCGCAGCAACACTTTGTAGGGGCCGGCATAGCCGTCCTCATGCACCCGCTGCGGCGTGAAATGATTGTCTTCCAGCAGGTCGAAAATCGCGATACGCCGTTCCTGTTCGACATCGGCGTTGCGCCACAGGATCGTGCGTTCGTCGAGCTTTATGTCTATGATGCGTGGATCGGCCATGGTGCAGGTTTCCGTCACTGGGACGAGGAACGGCGAAATGCAAGCGGGACTTATCCACAGATCGTTTCGAACTGGCATCTTGCGCGGGGCCTCTGGCGGCGCGATGAGGGGCAAATGGTTGAACTGGTGAAGATCAATGCCGCGCCGGAAGCGGGCGGGCCTGAGCTGCCGCGCAATGTGGAAGCAGAGGCGGCGCTGCTGGGCGCGCTGATGATCGACAACCGCCTTGCCGAGGATGTTCAGCTCAAACTGAAGTCCGAGCATTTTTTCGAGCCGTTGCATGGCCGCATCTATGAAGCGGTGATGAAACTGGTCGAGCGCGACATGGTCGCCAATCCCGTGACGCTGAAACCCATGCTGGATCAGGACCCTGCGCTCAAGGAACTGGGCGGCGCTGGCTATCTGGCGCAATTGACCGGCAATGGCGCGGCTTTGCTGGGCGCGCGCGACTTCGCGCAGCAGATTTACGACCTCGCCTTGCTGCGACAGCTTGTGAATGTCGGTCGAGAACTGGTTGAAAATGCACTGGATACCAGCGAAGATGTCAATCCCCGCGAACAGATCGAGCAAGCCGAAGTCTCACTCTACAAGGTGTCGGAGGGGGAGGGCGAAGTCGGCTCGGTCAAGAGCTTCGCCGCCGCCACCACCATGGCGGTGCAGGTGGCCGAACGCGCGCTCAACAGCGGCGGCCATGTGTCGGGCATCACCACCGGCATCAACAGCCTCAATGAAAAGATCGGCGGCCTGCACAATTCGGACCTCATGATCCTGGCGGGCCGTCCGGGCATGGGCAAGACCTCGCTCGCCACCAACATTGCCTATAATGCTGCCTCCCGCTGGCTGCGCGACCATTCCGACGGCATCGCGCCGGAAAAAAACATGGGCGCCAAGACGGCCTTCTTCAGCCTCGAAATGTCGGCGGACCAGCTTGCCACCCGCGTCCTTGCCGAACAGTCCGGGATCAGCGGCGAAGCGCTCCGCATGGGCAAGATCAGCCGCGCCGACTTCCAGAATCTTTCCCGCGCCGCTCGCGATTTGCAGGAACTGCCGCTCTTCATCGACGACACGCCCGGCCTCACCATCGCGGCGCTCCGCACCCGCGCCCGCCGGTTGAAGCGTCGGCACGACATCGGTTTCGTCATCGTCGACTATCTCCAGCTTTTGCAGGGCACCGGCAAGGGCGGCGACAATCGCGTGCAGGAGATTTCTGAAATTTCCCGTGGTCTCAAGACGTTGGCGAAGGAACTTCACGTCCCGGTTCTGGCATTGTCCCAGCTCAGCCGCGCCGTCGAACAGCGCGAGGACAAGCGCCCGCAGCTATCGGACCTGCGCGAATCCGGCTCGATCGAGCAGGACGCCGATATGGTCTGGTTCGTCTTCCGCGAGGATTATTATGTCGCCGCCAAGGAGCCGGGAAACAAGGAAGGCCCTGAGCATCTGGAATGGGCGCAGGAAATGGAGCGCATCTACGGCCTTGCGGAGTTGATCGTGGCCAAGCAGCGCCACGGTTCCACCGGCCGCATCCGCATGAAATTCGACGCGAAGATCACCCGCTTCTCCGACCTTGCGGAGGGCAGCTATATGGATGACTATGAATAGCCCATCCCGGTTCGAGACCTGGGCGGTCGGTTACTTCGACCTCACCACAACCCGAGTGACGCCGTAATCAAAACTCCGGCCAGCAGGACCGCGCCGGCGATCCACTTCGCGTCGGTAATGACCGCCGCATCCGACGGACCGGCTCGCCGTTCAACCGGCTCCGCCTCCAGCTTGCGCGTGAGCGCTCTCAACAGGCGCGGCGCATCGTCGGCGAGGCGCGACAGTTCCAGCAGCAGGGCGACGATCTTGTCCTGCGACTGGCTGGCGGCGATCCGGGTTATCACCAGCTTGGCGCGTGCCCGCTCCAGCGCCCGCGCAAGGTCGAAGCCCGGCTGGATGGCGTTCAGCACCCCGTCCATGGTGATGAGCGCCTTGAAGATGAGGGCAAGGTCGGGCGGCAGCACCAATCCTTCCTTGCGCAGCATGGGGAAGAAATCCGCCACCAGCCTGCCCAGTACCAGCGGCCCGTTGCTGTGTCGCGCCGTCAGATACTCCGCGACGATCAGGATGCGTTCGCGCGGCGCGCCCTTTCCGGCCGACCAGAGCGCCAGCATGTCCGCCAGCGTCTGGGCGTCGCCGGAACGAAGCGACAGCAAAAAGGTCAGAAATTCCTGCTGCCGCCGCGCGCTGACATGCCCGATCAGGCCCAGGTCCAGCAGCGCCAGACGGTCGCCCGGCAGGCAGAGCAGATTACCTGGATGCGGATCGCCATGGAAGCGCCCGTTGACCAGCACCATGTCCAGCACCAGTCCCGCGCCCAGATCGGCGATGGCGGCCGGATCAATGCCCTCCGCCCGCAGGACGCTTTCGTCCTTGGGGGCGATCCCTTCCACATAATCCATCACCAGCACGGCCTCGCTGCTGAAGGCCCAGTGGATTTCGGGAATAACGACGCCGGGATTGCCGGACAGGTCTTCCCGCAGCCGGTCGGCATTGCGCCCTTCCTGTGTGAAATCCAGTTCCTCCAGCACCGTGTCGAACAATTGCTGCACCAGTGCACGGGGCTGGAAATGGCGGGCTTCCCGGCTGCTGCTTTCGACGATCCCGGCGAGATGCGTGATGAGGCGCAGGTCGGCCTGCATCTTTTGCCGGATGCCGGGGCGGCGGATCTTCACTACCACCTCGCGCCCGTCATGCAGCGTGGCGCGATGCACCTGCGCCATGGATGCGGCCGCCAGTGGTTCCATATCGAACCGGGCGAAGGCGGTTTCGGGCGTTTCGCCCAGCGCCTCCTCCAGCCGCGGCCTCAATGTTGCGAAGGGCAGGGTCGGCGCTTCGCTGTGCAGCTTTTCGAACTCGGCGATCCACGGTTCGGGCAGCAGGTCGCGCCGTGTGGCGAGGATCTGGCCCAGCTTCACGAAGGTCGGCCCCAGCGCTTCGAGCGCTTGCCGCGTCCGGCGGGGCAGGTCGGGCGGTTCATTTCCGGAGCCGCGATCCTGCCTCAATCCCAGCCGCGCCAGCAGCATGTCCAGCCCATATCGGGCCGCAACGGCGCTGATTTCGGCAAGGCGCTCACGATCGCGGGTGGCAACGACTAGGGTCTTGAACATGATCGCCCAACGATTGGGCGGGGGGATTGTTGCGATAGTGCAGCGATCAGGGCGTCAATCCACCCAATCCAGCCCGATGTCCCGGTAAATGCCGCGATCTTCCTCCCAATCCTCCTTCACCTTGACGTGAAGGTAAAGGTGGACGCGGCATCCGAGCAGCGTGGACAGTTCGGCGCGCGCCTTCGATCCGATTTCCTTGAGCCGTTGTCCGCCCTTGCCCAGAACGATGGCGCGCTGGGTGGGACGCCCGACGAGGATTTGCTGATGGATTTCGACCGATCCATCCTCGCGCTCGGTATATTTTTCTGTGTCGACGGCGGCGGCGTAAGGGAGTTCGGCGTGCAACTGATGATAGAGCTGCTCGCGCGTGATCTCAGCGGCGAGCATCCGGTCGGTGGCGTCGGACACCTGATCTTCCGGGAAATGCCACGGGCCTTCCGGCATGGCGGCGGCAAAGGCGGATTTCAGTTCCGGCAGGCCGTCGCCGGTGGCCGCGCTCACGAAGAAAATCTCCTCGAAGCCCAGAGCGTCGTTCAGCTTTTGCGTGTGGACCAGCAGTTTGTCCTTGGCGGCGATGTCGACCTTGTTGAGGATCAGCCATTTGCGTTCCGACCGGCCGGACAGGGCTTCAATGATCGGTTCCACTTTCGGACCCAGACCCGCCTTGCCGTCCACGATCAGCGCGATGAGGTCCGCCCCCTGCGCGCCGCCCCATGCCGCCTGCACCATGGCGCGGTCCAGCCGCCGGCGGGGCCGGAAAATGCCGGGCGTGTCGACCAGAACGACCTGTGCGTCGCCCTCTATGGCGACGCCCATGACGCGGGTGCGGGTGGTCTGCGCCTTGGGGCTGGTGATCGCCACCTTCTGCCCCACCAGCGCGTTGACGAGCGTGGATTTACCCGCATTGGGAGCGCCCACGATGGCGACCACGCCGCAGCGCTGGTTTTGGATATCTGAGGTCAAAAACTACTCCGTTCGCGCTGAACCTGTCGAAGCGCTTTACTGTTCTTTGCAAGATTGCGCCAATGTGGAAATGAACGGCCAGTCATCACGCGTGGGGGACGAGGTGGCTTTTTAGCCCGTCAGCTTCTCCAGCAACGCCTGGGCTGCCGATGTTTCCGCTTCCTGCTTCGACCCGCCCGTGGCGCTGGCTTCGCCCGCACCCTTGATGGAGACGCTGACGGTGAAGCGCAGCGCATGATGCGGTCCCGAGCGGTCGGTCGTCACATATTCGGGCGGCTTGCGCTTGTTGGCGGCGGCCCATTCCTGAAGCGCGGATTTGGGATGGCGGGGCGCGCTGGTCTGCGTGTCGACCCGGTCGCCCCACAGACGGTGCACCAGCGCCCGCGCTTCGTCCAGCCCGCCTTCCAGATAGAGCGCGCCGATCAACGCCTCCATCACGTCGCCCAGGACATTGTCGCTGTCGTTCGCGCCATCGTCGCGCGCCTGCTTGCCCAGGATGAGATGGGCGGAAACCCCTGCCGCTCGTGCGACATCGGCGCAGGTCTCGCCGGATACCAGTGCGTTGAAGCGGCGCGAAAGCTTGCCCTCTGGTTCGCTCGAAAAGCGCTTGTAGACCCACTCCGCGATCAGCAGGCCCAGCACCCGGTCGCCGAGAAATTCCAACCGTTCATAATTGGCGGCATGAGCGCTGCCATGAGTCAGCGCCTGAGTGAAGGCAGCCGGATCGCGCGGCGCGCGTCCGATCAGCGCCTTTAGCCAGGCAGCCGTGTCGGCTTTGCTCAAAAGCCTTCCCCGATGCGGCTCCACCGCGCCGCCGTGAACCAGGTCCAGGGCAAAAGCCAGTTGGAACTGCCGTCGGTGGAGAAGACGGAGACCACCGCCTTGCCCACCAGATTTTCTTCCGGGACGAGGCCGATGCCGCCGCCGTCCACGGCCGGGAAGCGGCTGTCGGCGGAGCGGTCGCGATTGTCGCCCATCATGAAGAGATGGCCTTCGGGCACCAGCACCGTGTCACGGTCGTCCGCCGCGCCGTCGGGCACCAGATCGAGGACGTTATAGCTTTTACCGTTGGGCAGCGTCTCGCGATATTGCGGATAGCGACACTGGCGGCCGCCGCCGGGCGCGGCTTCCTCGAAATCGGAGCGGTAGCAGGGGGTAGGGCTGCCTTCCTTTTGCGCCGCGTCCACCATATTGGGCGTCACGGGAATGACGAAATCGGCGACGCGCTTCTTCGGGATCGCCTGCCCGTTCAGATAGACGGTGCCGCCGCGCACCGAAACCATGTCGCCGGGCAGGCCGATGACGCGCTTGATATAGTCGTTCTTCTGGCTGGGCGGCGCCTTGAACACCGCCACGTCGCCGCGCTCGGGCGTCGAGGCGAAGATGCGGCCGGGAATCAGCGGCACGCCGAAGGGCAGGGAGTAACGCGAATAGCCATAGGGCCATTTGGCGACCAGCAGATAATCGCCGATCAGCAGGCGGGGCTGCATGGATTCCGACGGGATGTTGAACGGCGAAACGATGAAGCTTCGCAGGACAAAGACGAACACCGCCAGCTTTGCGAGAAACCAGAGGAAATCCCGCGTTTCCGATTTTGCTTTCATGCCGTTCGTTTGGTCCCTTCGTCGCGCCGCCAAAGCGGCCTGTCGCGGCTTTTGCGGGCTTGGATGAGCCGCGTCAAGCACGGGACCGATGCAAAGCGTTCCGTCATTGGCTAAAGAGAGAAAGAATCGACAGGCGCAGCGCCGATATCCACCAACTTCGTAAAAGGATTTCCCCATGCCGTCCCCTGCACAGGCCGCCATCGCGCGCCTTCCGCAAGCCGACCTCAAGTCCATCTTCACGGTCGATCCGGACCGGCTGTCCCGCTTCGTGCTGACGCAGGGACCGATCCGCTTCGACTGGTCGAAGACGCATCTGACAGACGCGTTGCTGGACGCCTATCTCGAACTGGCGCAGGAGCAGGATTTCACCGGCTGGCGCGAGGCGCTGTTCGCGGGCAAGCCTGTCAATAACAGCGAAGGCCGCGCCGCCGAGCATCCCGCCGAACGGGGCGAAGGCAAAGCCGACAGCGTCGCGCGGGCGCGGATGTTCCATGCCCGGATGCGCGCGCTGATCGACGCCATCGAGGCGGAGGCGCTGGGGCCGATCCGCCATATCCTGCATATCGGCATCGGCGGGTCGGCGCTGGGACCGGACCTGATCGTGGATGCATTGGGTGGAGATCAGCTTCGCTACGATGTCGCGATCGTGTCCAATGTGGACGGCACCGCGCTGGAACGGGCGATGAGCCGCTTTGACCCGCACACGACGCTGATCGCTGTCGCCTCCAAGACCTTCACCACCACGGAAACCATGCTGAACGCGGCGAGCGCGATCAACTGGATGGTGGAAGCGGGTGTCGACGATCCCTATGGCCGCGTCGTGGCGCTCACCGCCGCGCCGGACCGCGCCATCGAATGGGGCGTCGATGAAACGCGCATCCTGCCTTTTTCCGAAAATGTGGGCGGGCGTTATTCGCTCTGGTCGTCCATCGGTTTCCCCGCCGCGCTGGCGCTGGGCTGGGACGCGTTCGAAAGCCTGCTGGAAGGAGCGGCCGCGATGGACCGCCATTTCCGCCTCTCCGCCCCGCGCGAGAATGCGCCGCTGATCGCCGCCTTCGCCGACCAATATTATGCGCGGGTCATGAACTGCCAGACGCGCGCGCTCTTCGCCTATGACGAGCGGCTGCGGCTCCTCCCCTCCTATCTTCAGCAGTTGGAGATGGAGAGCAACGGCAAGAGCGTCACCCGCGACGGCGATCGGGTGGACGGCCCCACCGCGCCGATCACATGGGGCGGGGTGGGCACGGATGCGCAACATGCGGTGTTCCAGCTTCTCCATCAGGGCACGGTCCTCGCCCCTGTCGAGTTCGTCACCTCCATCGAGCCGGGCCATACCCTTGATCCCGCGCATCATCGGGCGCTGCTGGTCAACTGTTTCGCGCAGGGCGCGGCGCTGATGCGCGGGCGGGACAATGCGGACGATCCGGCGCGGGCCTATCCGGGCAACCGGCCCTCGGCCACCATCTTGATGGACGACGTGACGCCGGAAGCTCTGGGCGCGCTGATCGCCTTTTACGAGCATCGCACCTTTGCCAATGCCGTGCTGATGGGCATCAACCCTTTCGACCAGTTCGGCGTCGAACTGGGCAAGGAAATCGCCAAATCCATCGAGGCGGATGGGCCGAAGGGCTTCGATCCGTCCACCATGGCGCTGATCGACATTGCCCTGGGCGGCGTTTGAGCCGATCAAAAACCCGTTTGTAACTCCGCCGGGGTGCGGCCATATGCGCGGCACACCCAGCGGAGGCAGGCATGAGCGATTATGATTTCGACCTTTTCGTCATCGGCGCGGGATCGGGTGGCGTACGCGCCTCGCGGGTCGCTTCCGCCCATGGCGCGAAGGTCGCGGTGGCGGAGGAATATCGGGTAGGCGGCACCTGCGTCATTCGCGGTTGCGTGCCCAAGAAGCTGCTCGTCTATGGCGCGCATTTCGCCGGGGATCTGAAGGACGCCCGCCGTTTCGGCTGGAAGGTGCCCGACTGCGCCTTCGAATGGCCGGTGCTGCGCGACAATGTGCTGGCCGATGTCGACCGGCTGGAAGGGCTCTACAAGAATACGCTCGACAGCCATGGTGTCGAGTTGATCCCCGAACGCGCGACCATTACCGGCCCTCATTCGGTGAAACTCGCCAACGGGCGTGAGGTCAGCGCCAGGCATGTCCTGATCGCGACCGGGGCATGGCCGGTCGTGCCGGAGGTCGAGGGCGCGGAGCATGGCCTTACCTCCAACGAGATGTTCCATCTGGACGAAACCCCCAGGCGCCTCGTCATCATTGGCGGCGGTTATATCGCCAATGAGTTTGCGGGCATCTTTCACCAGTTCGGCAGTCAGGTGACGCTGGTGAACCGTTCCTCCACGCTTCTGCGGGGCTATGATGAGAGCATCCGTGACCGGCTGATGCAGATTTCCACGACCAAGGGCATCCAGTTCCGTTTCAACGCCCAACTGGACAGGATCGTGAAGAATGAGGACGATACGCTCTGCGTTCATTTCAGCGAAGGCGATCCGATCCCCTGCGACGTCCTGCTGTTCGCGGCGGGGCGGCGGCCGCATACCGGCGGCCTCGGCCTTGAAAATGCGGGCGTGGAGGTTGACGGCAAGGGCGCGATCAAGGTCGATGAATATAGCCGCACCAGTTGCGAAAGCATCTATGCGGTGGGCGACGTGACCGACCGATTGCAACTGACGCCTGTCGCTATTCGCGAAGGCCATGCATTTGCCGATACCGTCTTTGGCGACAATCCGCGCACGGTCGATTATGACTGCGTGCCCTCCGCGGTGTTCAGCGATCCGCCGATGGCAGGGGTGGGCCTGACCGAAGCGCAGGCGAAGAACAAGCTCGGCACGGTCAAGGTCTATACGTCCGATTTCCGTCCGATGAAGAACGTGCTTGCGGGCCGCGAGGAACGGGCGCTCTACAAGATGGTGGTCGATGCCACGACCGACTGCGTCGTCGGCCTGCACATGATCGGTCCCGACGCGCCCGAAATCCTGCAAGCCGCCGCCATCGCGGTGAAGGCGGGCCTCACCAAGCAGCAGTTCGACGATACCGTTGCCCTGCATCCCAGCATGGCCGAGGAACTGGTGCTGCTGAAATAGGGCTATTGCGCCGCGAAGGTGATGACCAGTGCATCCCGCCAGGCGGGGCGTTCGGGGTCGACGGCGTGGATTTCGGTGACGCCATGCAGGATGCGATGATCGTCGATCAGCACTGCGTCACCGGGCAAGGCCAGCGTGAATTCGCCCAGCGCCATGCCATCTGGCGCGCCGATGCGGGTCTCGCCTTCGCGCACATTGCGCCGTTCGACCAGCATGACGAAGACCCAGTCCACCCCGTCCCGATGCAATCCTTCGGGCGTCGGTCGGCCGGTTTCGCCCTTGCCGGTTTCGATGCGGAACTGGTGTGTTTCGACATGCCAGCTTGCCACGCTGTCGGCGAAAGCCTCGGCGCATAGGGTGAACACGCCTTGCATCACCGGATTGCTCACCGTCGCGTCTGCCACCGGATCGAACCAGCGCTGCACGTCGCCGTTCAGTGGATTATAGTCGCGGCTCTGGAAATGCGGCTGGTGGGGTTTGCGGGTGAATTTCCCGCCTTCGCAGCGAAAGGCCGCATGACGCCGCCGACGATAGCGGCCCCCGTCCGCCATGTAGAGATCGGGGCCAAGATCGTTCCAGCACCGCGCGAAATCCGCCCATGCACCCGGCGCCACATCAAGCAACGCCCATGTCTGCGCGCTTGCCAGCCGCGCATAGCCCTGCCGGGCAAGATCATCGCGCAAGGAATAAGGAAGGAGAGCAGGAGCCATGTCGTAACCATGACCTTTAGGACCGCCGCCGCCCTTGTGGCAGGGCCAATCGAATCAAACTGGCTCAGCCGATCCAGTAAGGCACGATCTGGCGGTTGTCGGGATCGACATGGATTGGCCGGTCGGCGGGCGGAAAGGCGCGCTGGTCGCAGCTCTGGCGCGGGCACAGGCGGCAGGTGATGCCGATCGGCGTCGCCGCGCCTTCATCCTCCAGTTGCAGTCCATCGGCATAGACGAAGTTCGCGGCATGAGCGACCTCGCACCCCAGCACCACGGCATAGCGGCGCGGCGTGCGGGCATAGCTGCCCGACGGCTTCACCAGTCCCTTCGCCATGGAGACATAGCGGACCCCATCCGGCGTCTCGCCCAATTGCACGTTGATCCGGTCGGGAATGGCGACCGCTTCATGCACGTTCCACAGAGGGCAGGCGCCGCCGAAGCGCGCGAATTGCAGCCGGGTGGCGCTGTGGCGTTTCGTGATGTTGCCCGCCATGTCGACCCGGCAGAAGAAGAAGGGGATGCCGCGCAACCCCGGCCTTTGCAAGGTGGAGAGCCGATGGCAGGCTTGCTCGAAACTCACGCCGAAACGCCGCGCCAGCCTGTCGATGTCATGTCGGCTTTCCCGCGCGACCTCCCGGAACGGCGCATAGGGCATCAACAGCGCCCCCGCCGCATAATTGCCAAGCCCGATGGTGAGCAGCCGATCCGCCCCGGCGACGGAGAGCGCCGCTTTCGCCACAATGTCCGCGATCAGCGTCTGCCCCTCCAGCATCATGAGTTGATGCCCCAGCATGAACTTGCGGCTTTCGGTCGGCAGGGCGGCGTTGACGAACAGCCGCCGCGCGCTGGCGCTATAGGTGCGCAGCGCGGAATCCGGCGTGTCGGCGATCAGCGTTTCGATGCCGTGCCGCCGCGCCAGCGCCTCTACCAGCATCCCTTCGTCCAGCGCCTGTCCGGCCGTGAAGCTCGCCGCCATATCCTCCGCCAGGCAATCGAGCGGATGGACATAATTGCCGGCTTCGTGGAACCAGTCCCGCGCGGCTTCCCAAGGCAGGCGGGCCTGCACGGCGTGATCGTTGGCGATCGCTTCCTCGATCATGTTGATCCGCTCATTGGCGCGCATATGGGCGTTGTAGAGATCGACATAACGCGCCGCGAATTCCGGGAATTGCAGGTGCAGCTTCTCGATCCGCTCCGGCTCCAGCGCCGTGCCGGGCAGTTCGGGATGGGCGAGGGCGAAGGTGAACGCGCCTAGAAGCTGTTCCTCCTCACGGCTGTCAAAACTGGCCCAGTCGGTGGGGAAGGCGCTGGCGAGCGCGGCCTTCACCTTGGCGGTGAGCGGCCTGTCGTCATTTTCAAGCTGGCTGAGATAAGATACGGAAATCCCCAGCGCCAGCGCCATCGCTGCCTGATCCATGCGATGGTCGATCCGAAGCTGACGGAGCCGTTGACCGGCGAAGATGCGATTGCCGCGTGCCATGGCGATCGGCATAATTTGCAAAGTCGTGATTTGCAAATTAGCAAATTTACATTTGCGAAAAGCGCGAAAGGCTGGAAAGGGGGCTGGCATACCCGTCCGTACCGACTGGAGAGAAGCCTTATCATGTCCAAGCTCGCCATCATCGAACAGCTTGAAGCGAAGCGCGAAGCGGCCCGTCTGGGCGGTGGCCAGCGCCGCATCGACGCGCAGCACGCCAAGGGCAAGCTGACCGCGCGCGAAAGGCTGGAGGTGCTGCTGGACGAAGGCAGCTTCGAAGAACTCGACATGTATGTCGAGCATAACTGCATCGACTTCGGCATGGACGAACAGCATATTCCGGGCGATGGCGTCGTCACGGGATCGGGCACGGTCAACGGTCGTCTGGTCTTTGTCTTTTCGCAGGACTTCACCGTTTATGGCGGCGCGGTGTCCGAACGGCATGCGATGAAGATCTGCAAGATCATGGACATGGCGCTTAAGGTCGGCGCGCCCGTCATCGGCCTCAACGATTCGGGTGGCGCGCGTATCCAGGAAGGCGTGGCCAGCCTTGCAGGCTATGCCGAAGTGTTCCAGCGCAACGTGCTGGCGTCGGGCGTCGTCCCGCAGATCAGCGTCATCATGGGGCCGTGCGCGGGTGGTGCGGTCTATTCGCCCGCGATGACCGACTTCATCTTCATGGTGAAGGATTCAAGCTTCATGTTCGTGACCGGCCCGGACGTGGTGAAGACCGTCACCAACGAGGTCGTGACGCAGGAAGAACTGGGCGGCGCCGTCACCCACACCACCAAGTCGGGCGTCGCGGACGTGGCCTTCGAAAATGATATCGAGGCGCTGCTGGCGGTGCGCGATTTCGTCGATTTCCTGCCCGCTTCCAATCGGGAGCCGGTGCCCGAGCGTCCGAGCGCCGATGCGTGGGACAGGATGGACGAAAGCCTCGACACGCTGATCCCGGCCAATGCCAACCAGCCCTATGACATGCATGAACTGATCCGCAAGGTCGTGGACGAAGGCGATTTCTTCGAAGTGCAGCCAGCCCATGCGGGCAACATCATCTGCGGTTTCGGCCGGATCGAAGGCAAGACGATCGGCATCGTCGCCAACCAGCCGATGGTGCTGGCAGGCGTGCTGGACATCAACTCGTCGAAGAAGGCGGGGCGTTTCGTGCGCTTCTGCGACGCGTTCGATATTCCGATCCTGACCTTCGTCGACGTGCCGGGCTTTTTGCCGGGCACCGCGCAGGAGCATAACGGCATCATCAAGCATGGCGCGAAGCTGCTCTTCGCCTATGCCGAAGCGACCGTGCCGAAGATCACCGTCATCACGCGCAAGGCTTATGGCGGCGCTTATGACGTCATGTCCTCCAAGCATCTGCGTGGCGACCTCAACTATGCGTGGCCGACCGCCGAGATCGCGGTGATGGGCGCGAAGGGCGCGGTGGAGATCATCTTCCGCGGCAAGACGCCCGAAGAAATCGCCGAGCGCACCAGGGAATATGAAGACCGCTTCGCCAACCCCTTCGTGGCGGCGGGCAAGGGCTTCATCGACGAGGTGATCCAGCCGCATTCCACCCGCAAGCGCATTGCCCTGGGCCTCCGCAAGCTCCGCAACAAGAGCCTGGAAAATCCCTGGAAAAAGCACGACAATATTCCGCTCTAAGCGAGGATGGACATGAAACTCGGACGGCTCAATCATATCGGCATCGCGACGCCTTCGCTGGAGGCTTCGCTGGCTTATTATCGCGACGTCATGGGCGCGACGCTGACCCATGAACCCTTCGATCTGCCCGCGCAGGGCGTGAAGGTCTGCTTCGTCGATACGCCGGGCGAAAAGGGCACGGACGGCACGCAGATCGAACTGATCGAGCCATTGGGCGAGGATAGCCCGATCCACGGCTTCATCGTGAAGAATCCGGCGGGTGGGCAGCATCATATGTGCTACGAAGTGCCCGACATTCATGAAGCGAAGAAATGGTTCGAGGGGCTGGGCAAAAGGGTGTTGGGCGAACCGCGAATCGGCGCGCATGGCACGCTGATCTTCTTCGTCCATCCCAGGGACATGAACGGTGTCCTGACTGAAATCATGGAAACGCCCAAAGGGGCGCATTGAACGCAAGACACGTCTCTCGACTGCACTCGGGACGAACGGAGAATGAAGTGACTGACAAGCCGACGCTGGATCAATGGACCGCCGCCGCGAGCAAGGAAGTGAAGGGCAAGGACCTCATCTGGCGCACGCCGGAGGGGATCGACGTCAAGCCGCTCTACACCGCCGAAGATGTGAAGGTCGATCCGGGCGTCCCCGGCTTCGCGCCGTTTACCCGTGGCGTCAGGGCGTCGATGTATGCGGGCCGGCCCTGGACCATCCGCCAATATGCGGGCTTTTCCACCGCCGAGGAATCCAACGCCTTCTATCGCCGCAATCTGGCGGCCGGGCAGAAGGGGCTTTCGGTCGCTTTCGACCTCGCCACTCATCGCGGCTATGACAGCGACCATCCCCGCGTCGTCGGCGACGTGGGCAAGGCGGGCGTCGCCATCGACAGCGTCGAGGACATGAAGATCCTGTTCGACGGCATCCCGCTCGACCAGATGTCGGTCAGCATGACCATGAACGGCGCGGTCATCCCGATCCTGTCCTTTTTCATCGTCGCGGGCGAGGAGCAGGGCGTCGACCGCAAGCTGCTGGACGGAACCATCCAGAATGACATTCTGAAGGAGTTCATGGTCCGCAACACCTATATCTATCCGCCTGAACCCTCGATGCGGATCATCTCCGACATCTTCGGCTATACCAGCCGCGAGATGCCGAAGTTCAACAGCATCTCCATTTCCGGCTATCATATGCAGGAAGCGGGCGCGACGCAGGTGCAGGAACTGGCCTTCACCATCGCGGATGGTATCGAATATGTGAAATATGGCGTGGCGTCGGGCCTCGACATCGACAAGTTCGCGGGACGCCTCAGCTTCTTCTTCGCCATCGGCATGAATTTCTTCATGGAAGTGTCGAAGCTGCGCGCCGCGCGCGTCCTCTGGCACCGGGCCATGACGAAGCTGGAGGCGAAAGACGAACGCTCCAAGATGCTGCGCACCCACTGCCAGACCAGCGGCGTGTCGCTGACCGAGCAGGACCCCTATAACAACGTCATGCGCACGACCATCGAAGCGATGGCCGCGATGCTGGGCGGTACCCAGTCGCTCCATACCAATGCGCTGGACGAAGCCATTGCGCTGCCGACCGATTTCTCCGCGCGTATCGCCCGCAATACGCAGATCGTCATCCAGGAAGAAACCGGCATGTGCAATGTCGTCGATCCGCTGGGCGGCAGCTATTATGTCGAGGCGCTGACGCAGGAACTGGTCGACCGCGCGCAGGAGATCATCGACCGCGTGGAAAGCGAAGGCGGCATGGCGAAGGCCGTGGCGGCGGGCTGGCCCAAGGCCATGATCGAGGAAGCCGCCGCCGCCCGTCAGGCCCGCGTCGACCGGGGCGAGGACGTCATCGTCGGCGTCAACAAATATCGCCTTGCCAATGAAGACCTGCTCGAAACGCTGGAGGTCGACAACACCAAGGTCCGCGAAGCGCAGATCGCCCGCATCAACAGGATGAAGGCGGAGCGCGACGAAACGAAGTGCCAAGCCGCGCTCGACGCGCTGCGCAAGGGCGCGGCCGGCCCGGCGAGCATCGAGAACAACCTTCTTGCCCTGGCGGTGGAATGTGCCCGCGCCCGCGCGACGCTGGGCGAGATCAGCTCCGCCATGGAGGAGAGCTTCGACCGCTACGGCACCGTGCCGACGCCGGTGAAGGGCGTTTATGCGGCTCCCTACAAGGATGACAGTCGCTGGAAACAGGTTCTTGACGGAGTGCAGGCCGTCGAGCGGCGCCTTGGTCGCAAGCCGAAGATCCTCATCGCCAAGATGGGGCAGGACGGTCATGACCGGGGCGCCAACATTATCGCATCGGCCTTTGGCGACATGGGCTTCGACATCGTGTCCGGCCCGTTGTTCCAGACGCCGGAGGAAACGGTGGTCCTGGCGCTCGACAATGGCGTGGACGTGGTGGGCGCGTCCTCCCTTGCGGCGGGCCACAAGACGCTGATCCCCGAACTCATCAAGCAGCTTCGCGAAGCCGGGCGCAATGATGTCAAGGTCATCGCGGGCGGCGTCATTCCGCCGCAGGACTATGATTTCCTTCGTGACGCGGGCGTGCAGGGCATTTATGGCCCCGGCTCCAACGTCGTGGAATGCGCCGCCGATGTGCTGCGCCTCCTCGGCCACAACATGCCCCCCGCCGGGCTGGAGGAAGCCGCTTGAGCGAGATCATGCCCCGCACCGACTGGACCCGCGACGAGATCGCCGCGCTGTTCGACCTGCCTTTCAACGACCTGTTGTTCGAGGCGCAGTCGATCCATCGCGCGCATTTTCCGCGCAATGAAGTGCAGCTTTCGACCCTGCTGTCGATCAAGACGGGCGGCTGCCCGGAGGATTGCGGTTATTGCAGCCAGTCGACCGAGGCGGAAAGCGGCCTGAAAGCCACCAAGCTGATGGACGTGCAGGCGGTGCTTCAGGCGGCGGCGCAGGCGAAGGACCATGGTTCGGGCCGGTTCTGCATGGGCGCGGCATGGCGCAATCCCAAGGAACGGGACATGCCCAGGCTGGTCGAAATGGTGCAGGGCGTGCGTGCCATGGGCATGGAAACCTGCATGACGCTGGGCATGTTGACCGAGGGGCAGGCGAAGACGCTCGCCGATGCGGGCCTTGATTATTACAATCACAATATCGACACCTCGCCGGAAAATTACGCCAACGTCATCACCACCCGGACCTTCGAGGACCGGATCGAGACGCTGGAAAATGTGCGCTCGGCAGGGATCAACGTCTGCTGCGGCGGCATTGTCGGGCTGGGCGAGGCGCGCAGCGATCGCATCGGCTTCCTCCACGCGTTGGCGACCATGCCGCATCCCGAAAGCGTGCCGATCAACGCGCTGGTGCCGGTCAAGGGCACGGTGCTGGGTGATATGCTGGCCGACACGCCGCTCGCGCAGATCGACGAGATCGAGTTCGTGCGCACCGTCGCCGTGGCGCGGATCGTCATGCCGCAGTCGATGGTGCGTCTCTCGGCGGGGCGCGAAAGCATGAGCGAAGCCTGTCAGGCACTCTGCTTCATGGCGGGGGCGAACAGCATCTTCACGGGCGACAAGCTGCTGACGGCAGCCAATGCGGGTGACGACAAGGATGCGGCGCTGCTGGCGAAGCTGGGTATGACCGCGATGCAGGCGCAGCCGCACGGGCATCTGGAGGCGGCGGAATAATTTCACTCCCGTTCGCCCTGTTTGACCGAGCCGGTCGGCTCGCTCAGATGTCGAGGGGCTGCACTTCTCTGCGAGAATAAGGACGGGGCTTCGACAGGTTCAGCCCGAACGGGCTCAGAATAAGACTAGGGCAAGGATAAAGATGGCAATCACCAAGATCCTGATCGCGAACCGCGGTGAAATCGCATGCCGCGTGATCCGTACCGCGCGGAAGATGGGCATCAAGACCGTGGCGGTCTATTCCGACGCCGATGCGCGCAGCCCCCATGTGCTGATGGCGGATGAGGCCGTGCATCTTGGCCCGCCGCCCGCCGCGCAGTCCTATCTCCTCGCCGACAAGATCATCGAGGCGTGCAAGGCTACGGGCGCGGATGCCGTTCATCCCGGCTACGGCTTCCTTTCCGAGCGGGAGAGTTTCCGTAAGGCGCTGGACGAAGCGGGTATCATCTTCGTCGGCCCGCCCGCCAACGCGATCGCCGCGATGGGCGACAAGATCGAATCCAAGAAGCTCGCCATGGAAGCGGGCGTCAACGTCGTCCCTGGCTATGTCGGCGTGATCGAGGATACCGAACATGCGGTGAAGATCTCCAACGAGATCGGCTATCCGGTCATGATGAAGGCGTCGGCTGGCGGCGGCGGCAAGGGGATGCGCCTTGCCTATAGCGAGCAGGACGTCCGCGAAGGCTTCGAGGCGACCAAGCGCGAGGGGCTGAACAGCTTCGGCGACGATCGCGTGTTCATCGAGAAGTTCATCGAAAGCCCGCGTCACATCGAAATCCAGATACTGGGGGACCAGCACGGCAACATCGTTTATCTGAATGAGCGCGAATGTTCGATCCAGCGCCGTCACCAGAAGGTGGTGGAAGAGGCACCGTCGCCCTTCGTCAGCCCCGAAATGCGCAAGAAGATGGGCGAGCAGTGCGTCGCTCTGTCGCGCGCGGTCGGTTATTTCAGCGCGGGTACGGTGGAACTGATCGTGTCGGGCGCGGACAAGACCGGCGACGGCTTCTACTTCCTCGAAATGAACACCCGTCTTCAGGTCGAACATCCGGTGACAGAAGAGATCACCGGCCTTGACCTTGTGGAGCAGATGATCCGCGTCGCCAATGGCGAGAAACTGGCCTTCACGCAGGCCGACGTGAAGATCAACGGCTGGTCCCTCGAAAACCGCGTCTATGCCGAAGATCCCTATCGCGGCTTCCTGCCCTCCACCGGCCGCCTGATCCGTTATACGCCGCCCGAAACCGGGGCTGACGAAACCGGCGCTCTGGTGCGCGTCGATGACGGCGTGCAGGAAGGCGGCGAGGTCAGCATGTTCTACGACCCGATGATCGCCAAGCTCATCACCTGGGCGCCGACGCGCGAAGAAGCGATCGACAAGCAGATCGAGGCGCTCGACCGTTTTGAGATCGAGGGACCGGGGCATAATATCGACTTCCTGTCCGCGCTGATGCAGCATGAGCGTTTCCGTTCCGGCGACATCACCACTGGCTTCATCGCGCAGGAATATCCCGAAGGTTTCGTCGGCGCGCCCGCTTCGGGCGAACTGCTTGGCAGGCTGGCCGCCATCGGCGCCTTCGCCGCGATGGCGCAGGCAGATCGCGCGCGCCGGATCGACGGCCAACTCGGCAGGAAGCTGAAGGCTCCGACCGGCTGGCAGGTCAAGATCCGCGATGCGATCCACGATGTCGTTATCAAGGGCGATGACGTGACGGTCGATGGCGTGCCGCTGGACATGAGCCTTGAATATACGCCCGGCGACCGGCTGATCGAAGCGGAGTTCGGCGATGAATTGCTGGCGGTCAAGATCGCGCCGGTCCGCGCCGGCTTCCTGCTGACTGCGCATGGCGCAAGCCACAAGCTGCGTATCCTGCCCGCTCATGCCGCGCCTTATGCCAGCCATATGATCGAGAAGATTCCGCCGGATCTTTCGCGTTTCCTCATCTGCCCGATGCCGGGCCTGCTGGTCGCCCTTCATGTGAAGGAAGGGGACAAGGTCGAAATCGGTCAGCCGCTTGCGGTGATCGAGGCGATGAAGATGGAAAATATCCTGCGCGCGCAAAAGGCGGGCGTGGTGAAGAGCGTCTCGGCGACGCAGGGCGAAAGCCTGCCGGTCGACGCGATCATTTTGGAACTGGAATAGCGTCTTTGCCGGGCAGGGAGGGGGCGAAGTCCTGCCTTCCTGCCCGGCCCATATCGCCGATGTGAAGCGATTTTGATCTGGGCGCGCGATACTCTATCGTGGAGCCATGCATCTTTCCCATGATCCTGCAGCGCCTGTCGCCGATCCGATATCATTCGACGATTTCCTGAAAGTGGACATCCGGATCGGCACCATCATATCGGCGGAACCCTATCCCGAAGCGCGCAAGCCCGCCTATAAGCTGATTGTTGATTTCGGTCCGGCCATCGGGCGCAAGACGTCCAGCGCACAGATCACCGCCAATTATGCGTTGACGGATTTGCACGGGCGTCAGGTGGCGGCCGTGGTCAATTTCCCTCCGCGCCAGATCGGCAAATTCATGTCGGAGGTGCTGACATTGGGATTTGCGGATTCGGATGGGGCCGTCACGCTGTTCGCGCCCGACAGGAAAGTGCCGGATGGGTCGCGATTGTTCTGACGCCATAGGCGCCTGAACGCTCGACCTGAAGCCGGGATGCGGCTATCCGCGAGCGATGCATTCCTTCCCTGCTCCGCTCCGCTTGCGCCTCGACAGCGACGCGCTCGTTTCGAACTGGCATTGGCTTGAAACGCGGGGCGGCGGGGCGGCTTGTGGCGCGGCGGTGAAGGCGGACGGCTATGGGCTGGGCGCGGAAGAAGTGATGCGCCGGTTGATGGCTGCGGGTTGCCGGGATTTCTTCGTGTCGAACTGGCATGAGGCGGAACGGCTGGAGCCTCTGTTGGAAGAGGGGATCAATCTCTCGGTCCTTCACGGGGTGCGCGAAGAGGATATGCGCCATGCCCTGACGTCGCGGAGCAGGCCGGTCCTTTGTTCACCGGCCCAGATCGAACGGTGGAAGGCTGCGGGTGGGGGCGAATGTCACCTGATGGTCGATACGGGCATGAACCGTTTGGGCCTCGATTGGCGGAGCGATGTAGCTGCTTTGGTGAAGGGGCTGTCGGTTGACACGCTGTTCAGCCACCTGGCTTCGGCGGATGAGGATTCGCCGCTGAACGCGGCCCAGTTGGGACGTTTCATCGCGGTGAAGGGCAAAGTCGTCGCCCGGCGATATAGTCTGGCCAATAGCGCGGGCATCTGCCTTGGCCGTGACTATGCCTTCGATCTGACCCGGCCGGGGATTTCGCTTTATGGGGGCATCGCGCGGAAGGTCGCCGTTCCCCATATCCGGCAGGTGGTGTTTCCCGAAGCGCAGGTGCTTCAGCGCCGGCGGGTCGTGGCGGGCGATAGCATCGGATATAATGCGACCTTCCATGCGCCGGCCGATATGGAGATCGCGATACTCAATCTTGGCTATGCGGACGGGTATCTTCGCAGTTTTTCCGACCGTGGTGCCGTGTCCGTCGATGGCGAGACGCTGCCGCTCGTGGGCCGGGTGTCGATGGACCTACTGGCCGTGGATGTGACGGACAGAGCGGACATAGGCGAAGGTCAATGGCTGGCCATCGACTATGGATTGCCGGAAGCCGCCAAAGCCTCGGGCCTGTCGCAATATGAATTGCTCACCGGCCTTGGCAGCCGTTTCGATCGCATCTGGATATGAAGAGAGGCCGCCGGTGCATCGACCGGCGGCCTCCCCGTCTGGGGCGTTGGTTCAGCGTTCGATGCACATGGTGACGCCCATGCCGCCGCCGACGCACAATGTCGCGAGGCCCTTCCGCGCGTCGCGCTTCTGCATTTCGTAAAGCAATGTGGTCAGCACGCGCGCGCCCGAAGCGCCGATCGGATGGCCGATGGCGATAGCGCCGCCATTGACATTCACCTTGGCCGGGTCCCAGCCCAGCTCCTGCCCCACGGCGAGCGACTGCGCCGCGAAAGCCTCATTGGCTTCGATCAGGTCGAGATCGTCGACCGACCAGCCCGCCTTTTCCAGCGCGATGCGGGTGGCGGGAGCGGGGCCGATGCCCATGATCGCCGGATCGACGCCGCAAGTGGCAAAGGATGCGATGCGACCCAGGATCGGCGCGCTGCGCTTCGCTGCTTCCGCTGCGCTCATGACGACCAGCGCGGCGGCGCCGTCATTGATGCCGCTGGCGTTGCCGGCCGTGACCGTTCCGTCTTTCTTGAAGGCGGGCTTCAGTCCCTGCAAAGATTCGAGCGTAGCGCCGGTGCGGATATATTCGTCGCTGTCGATCACGGTGTCGCCCTTGCGGCCCTTGATCGTGACGGGGACGATTTCGTCCTTGAAGCGGCCGGCGGCGCGAGCAGCCTCCGCCTTGTTCTGGCTCGCCACGGCGAACTGGTCCTGCACCTCGCGGGAAATCTGATATTTTTCCGCCAGGTTTTCCGCGGTGACGCCCATATGGTAATTGTGGAACGCATCGGTGAGGCCGTCCAGGATCATCGTGTCCGCCAGGGAAAATGCGCCCATCTTCACGCCGCCGCGCAGATTTTGGGCGTGGGGGGCCATGGACATGTTCTCCTGACCGCCTGCGATCATGATCCGGGCGTCGCCCGCCTTGATCGCCTGTGCGGCAAGCGCCACGGCGCGCAGGCCAGAGCCGCAAAGCTGGTTGAGGCCGACGGCCGTGCGCTCGACGGGAATGCCCGCATTGACGGCGGCCTGTCGCGCTGGGTTCTGCCCCTGGCCCGCGGCCAGGACCTGGCCCAAAATGATTTCGTCCACCTCTTCGGGAGCGAGTCCCGCCTGCGCCAGAGCCGCGACGATCGCGGTTCGCCCCAGTTCATGCGCCGGGGTGTTGGCATAGGCGCCCAGAAAACTGCCGACGGCGGTTCGTTTGGCGGCGGTGATGACGATGTCTGACACGATTCAGATCCTTAAAAGCTGACGAATTATTTCGCGCATGCACATAACATCATCCGCCATGGCCGGAAAGCCATTGAGACAAAGGATTCCACAACAGTTCGGGCGCCTGCCTTCCCACGATCATCCCCACATGGCCCATTTGCAGGGTCTGGATTTGAGCCAGCCTTGGAGCCGCGCTGGCCGGGACGATCCGGTCCGTCGCGGAGCGAATGGAGAGGCTGGGGCAGGGCAGGTCTTCGAGTGTCGTCGCCCGGCCTCCGATCGTCCATCGCCCCAGTCCGCTGAGATTTTCCTGATAGAAGCCCTCGAACAGATCGCGTCCGGCGGCGAAGGTCAAAGGCGGTCCTCCATTCGCCCAATCCTCCACGGCGAGGAACGCGTGCTCATCGTCGGTCCCGGCCGTCATGTCGGAAAAGGCCGCGAACTTGCGGATGGTGCGCGTGGGATCAAGCGCCCAGAAACCCGATTGCAGAACCTCCATCGGGACATAGCCAAGACGTTCGCAGCTGGCCTTGGCGCCTTTCCACAGGGCGATGATCTGATCGAGATCGGCTGGCGGGAAGCCGTCGAAATGCCACGGCGCGGCGATGGTGGCGACGGCGCGGACGGGATGCAGCATGGCCGCGCCCAGAACCAGACTGCCGCCCAGGCAATAGCCGACGAGAATGGGCGGCTCTGGCAGGGCTTCCAGCATGGGGACCAATCGCCGTGCGACATGACCTTCCAGGCCCAGCATCGAATCTTCGGGTGCAGGGGTTCCCCAATCGACCAGATAGGCGTCATGCCCTTGTGCAGTCATGTGGCGCAGCATGGACCGGCTTTCCGATAGATCGAGCACGGTCGGCGGATTGATGAGTGAAGGCACGAAGATCACCGGCGGGCCGCTGTTTTCCATGCCGTAGCGCAGCAATCTGGCGCTTCCCGCCGCCGCCGCGATGGGACGGGAGGGGGCCGGCGGCGGCCTTTGCGCCGATTGATATTTGCGCAGCCCTGCAAAAGCGCGGCGGCGCAGGTCCGGATCGTCCTCCGTTTCGCGCCACAGAATATCCAGGAAAAGCGGTAAGGGACGGGGGCCATGTTGCGGCGCGGCATGGGCTTGTGCTAATGCGGAAGGAACAGGTGTGGGAGAGATTTTCATGGCGAAGTCCAAGGCGGCGAATGAATCCGAGCCGGTGATTATCAAGAAATATGCGAACCGGCGGCTCTATAATACGGAAACCTCCAGCTACATCACCTTGGAGCTGTTGTCGCAGATGACTCGTGAGGGGCGCGAGTTCGTCGTCGTCGACGCCAAGAGCGGCGAGGACATCACGCATAATGTGCTGACGCAAATCATCATGGAGGAAGAGCAGCGGGGCAAGAACATGCTGCCTGTCAATTTCCTGCGCCAGTTGATCGCCATGTATGGCGATTCCATGCAGTCCATGGTGCCGCAATATCTCGAAGCGTCCATGGAATCCTTCCGCAAGAACCAGCAGCAGTTTCAGGAAGCGATGAAGGGCGCTTTTGGCGGCGGCCCCTTCGCGGAGATCGCCAAGCGCAACATGGACATGTTCAACGTCGCCAGCCATGCCTTTGGCGCGGGCGCCACGCCCCCCGCTGCGAAGCCGGCCGCTTCCGAGGAAAGCAAGGATGACGAGATCGCCGATCTCAAGGCCCAGCTTGCGGCGCTCAACGCCAAGATCGACAAGCTGAGCTAAAGTCGAATCCCGACGCTTCGGGGGTCGACAGAAACGGCGCGCCTGTCCTATGGCGCGCCATCATTCGCATTCAGCCAGCCAAGGTCGTCCCCCGTGAAACACGCTCTTTCCGTAACCCGTGAACAGGATTTCGCCGCCTGGTATCAGGCCGTCGTCTCTGAAGCCGATATGGCGGAGGAAAGCGGCGTTCGCGGCTGCATGGTGATCCGTCCCTGGGGCTATGGCATCTGGGAGCGCATCCAGAAGCTGCTGGATGAACGGATCAAGGCGACGGGCCATGAAAACTGCTATTTCCCGATCTTCATCCCGCTGTCCTATTTTGAGAAGGAAGCGGAGCATGTGGACGGTTTCGCCAAGGAAATGGCGGTCGTCACCCATCACCGCCTGATCCAGAAGGACGGCAAGATGGTGCCGGACCCCGAAGCGAAGCTGGAAGAGCCGCTGGTGGTGCGTCCGACATCCGAAACGGTGATCGGCGCGGCCTTTTCCCGTTGGGTGCAGAGCTGGCGCGACCTGCCCGTGCTCATCAACCAATGGGCCAATGTGGTGCGCTGGGAAATGCGGACCCGCATGTTCCTGCGCACCAGCGAGTTCCTCTGGCAGGAAGGGCATACCGCGCATGCCACCGTCGATGAGGCGATGGACGAGACGATGAAGATGCTCGAAGTCTATCGCAGCTTCGCGGAGGAATGCGTCGCGCTTCCGGTCATCGCGGGCGAAAAGCCGGAGAATGAGCGTTTTCCGGGCGCAGTCGCGACCTATTCCATCGAAGCGATGATGCAGGATGGGAAGGCGCTTCAGGCGGGCACTTCGCATTTTCTCGGCACGACCTTCAGCCAGGCGCAGAACATCCGGTTCCAGAATGCCGAGGGGCAGCAGGAACTGGCCCAGACGACAAGCTGGGGCATGTCGACGCGCATGATCGGCGGGCTCATCATGGTGCATGGCGACGATGACGGGCTGCGGGTGCCGCCGCGTGTCGCGCCTTATCAGATCGTCGTCGTGCCGATGCTGCGCGATACGGAAGAGGATGCCGCCATTCTCGATTATTGCGCGGCTTTGGTGAGCGAACTCAACGGGCAGGATGTGTTCCGCGAGCCGGTTCGCGCCTTGCTCGACAAACGTCCCGCCAAAGCCGCCGCCAAGCGGTGGGGTTGGGTCAAGAAGGGCGCGCCGGTCGTGATCGAGGTCGGGGGTCGCGATGTCGCTGGCGGGAATGTGTCGATGCTGCGCCGCGACCGGCTTTATCGGGCGGATGGAAAGCTCGACAGCCAGATCCTGTCCAGAAGCGATTTCGTCGCTCAGGCCACCGCTATGCTGGAGGACATCCAGCAGTCGATGTTCGCCGATGCGCATGGCCGGTTGCATGGCAATGTGGACAAGACGATTGCATCGCTGGACGACTTGAAAGCCTCTTTCGCGGGCAGCACGAAACCGGGCTGGGCGCTGGTGCAGTGGAGCAGGCCCACCGGCACCGAACTCGACAAGGTCGTCGCATGGCTGAAGGGTGAGAAGCTGACCCTGCGCAACGTGCCGCTGGATGCGGAAGCCGCCGATGGCGCTTGCATCTTCACCGGGCAGGCTGCGGTCGAGCGCGTTCTGGTGGGGCGGTCCTACTAAGCCGCCCACTGGATGGTCGCCGCGACGATCCAGAGCATCGCGCAGGCGCGCAGATAGATCCGTAACGCCCGATGGATATCGTGCGCGCAGGCCCGGCCGTCGCCTTCGCCGATCCAGGGCTTGTCATGCGCCATGCCGTCATAGCTGATGGGACCGGCGAGACGCAGGCCCAGCGCCCCCGCCATGGCCGCTTCCGTCCAGCCCGCATTGGGGGAGGCATGTTTTCCGGCATCGCGCAGCATGATCCGCCAGCCTCCGCCACCAGCCAGACAGAGTGTCGCGCCGGCCAGTCGGGCGGGCACGAAATTCATCACATCGTCAGTTCGCGCGGCCGCCCAGCCAAAGGCGCGCCATCGTTCCTCCTTATGGCCGATCAGGCTGTCGGCGGTGTTGATGGCTTTGTAGGCCCATATGCCGGGCAGCCCGCCGATGAGCAGCCAGAACAGCGGTGCCGCAATACCGTCGCAGAAGCTCTCCGACAGGCTTTCTATCGCGGCCCGCGCAATCGCCGGTTCGTCCAGCGTTTCGGTGTCCCGCCCCACGATCAGCGACACGGCCTGCCGCGCTTCCCCGATATGCCCTGCGCGCAGATGCCGGGCGACGGGCAGGACATGTTCGAACAGGCTCCGCTGCGCCATGGCGGGCCATGCCAGAACCGCAATGCCGATCCAGCTAAAGGAGCCAAGCCAGCGGTGGACGAGACCTTCAAGCAGAAGGCTGCCGCAGATCGCAGCGATCAGCAGCATGGCGACGGTTCCTACACCCGCGATGCGGCGCAGGCGATCGCTCCACCGCGGTCGATTTCCGTAGCGCTCGCACCATGCGATGATCCGGGCGAAGAGGCCGACGGGATGGCCGATCCGGGCATAAAGGGATCGCGGCCAACCGATTGCCGCATCGAGGGCCAGCGCGGCGATGGCGACCGGCTCAGCCAAGGAGCAGCGCCTTTTGCAGACGGCTGAACGCTTCGTCCGTTTCGGGCAGGCCAATCCTCAGCCAGCGGGGATCGTAATCGAAGGGGCGTGTCAGTATGGCCCGTTCCGCGAGGCGCTCGAACAGGGCCATGGCGTCTTCCGCCACGATCAGCCGGAACAGCGGACATGCGCCTAGCGGCCGGTATCCGCAGCCGATCAACATATCATCCAGCCTCTGGCTTTCGCGGCACAGGCGCTCCCGCATCGCGGCGATCCAGCCATGGTCGGCATAGGCGGCCCCGCCGATGGCGATAGCTGCGGCGGAAATGGGCCACGCGCCGAGCTTTTGCCGCATCCGGTCGATGACGGCTTGCGGCCCCAGAAGGAAACCCAGCCGCACGCCCGCCAGCCCGAAGAATTTGCCGAAGGACCGAAAGATGAGCAATCGCTGGTCATCCGCTATATCCTGAGAAAGGCTGTTCGCCGGATCACTGTCGGCGAAGGCTTCGTCAATGATCAGCCATCCCTTGTCCGATCTGCGCCCGGCCAGATCGAGCAGCGTGTCGCGCGGCCAAATCTGACCGTCGGGATTATTGGGATTGGCGAGGATGAGCGTGCCGCCGTCCGGCTCTCCCCGCGCGCCCGATGCCGTCGCCGAGGATAGCGGGAACATTTCTTCATGCGTGCGATAGCAGGGGGTGAGATAGTGCGCGCGGGGACCGATCAGGTCGCTCACGATGCGAAGGCCCGTTTCCGTTCCCGGCAGCGCGCAGATATGCCTGGGGTCCACGCCGAAACAGGCTGCGGCGATCCCTTCCATCTCCCGCAGTTCGCTCGTCGATGGCAGGCGCCGCCAGTCGACTATGATATCCGCCGCGCCGGGCCAGGCGTGGGGATTGATGCCCGTCGACAGGTCGATCCATGGATCGCCATTGTCACCGAACCGCGCCCGCGCAGCAGCGAGGCCGCCGCCATGCCAGGTCCATGGGCTTTTCATGGCAGTCTTGTCCCCACCAGCAGCGCTATCAGAAGTCCGGTTTCGATCAATTCGATGCCCGCGCCATGTCCGTCGCCGGAAATGCCGCCGATATGACGCCTGACCCACCAGCCCCAGAGCGGGATCAAGAGCAAGGCGGCGAGCAGGGCAGGGAAAAGGAAGGAGGCCATGAGCGCCGCGCCGGCCCATGCCAGCAGGTCGAGCGGACGAACGGCTCCACGGAACCGTGACGCCAATCCTTCATGGAGCGGCGGGAGCCAGCAGGTCCAGATCAGCGGACCGATCCGGGCGATGAAGGGGATGCAGGCCAGCGCCATCCATGGCGGGCCGGTCGTGCCGGATTGCTGCGAAAGAGCATGGATCAGCACCAGCTTGCCCAGAAGCAGCATGGCGATGGCGATGACGCCGAAACTGCCGACATGCGGATCAGCCAGGGCCGCCATCATCCTTTCGCGATTCCCATGCGCTGCGCCGCGCGCGTCGGCGATGTCCGCCAGCCCGTCGAGATGCAGCCCGCCCGTCACCGCGACCCACAGGAGCAATCCGGATAGCGCCCCGACCCATGGGTCGATCAGCCCGCCCGCCCGGATGCCCAGCGTCACGATCGAACCCAGGATAAGGCCGATGGCGGGAAACCAGCGTATCGCCGATGCGAACTCGGCCGATGTGAAGGCGATCCGGGGCGTGGGCAGTCTCGTCAGGAACTGCATGGCGATGAGGAAGCCCTTCAAGGCCGCAACTCCGCCGGTTCGGGGCATCGCGAAGTGATCGGGTTTCGGGATATATGTCCCAGGAGCATGATGAACCTTCCGCAGCGAAAGACCTGCCCGGCATGAGCGGGACGGGCCTTGCGGCCGCGCCATGCCCGCCGCCCGGCGCGGTCTGGACTGTCGCTACGCGGGTTGCTCCCCCGTCCGCATGGTGCACCCTGCCCGCACGGAGAACGACTGCGGCGGGCCGGTCTCCTGGCTCGCGGGTTTCGGCCGGATGCGCCGCCTTCTCAGAACCTTTCGGTTCCAATGGCTTGTGACGCGCGGCTATCCGCTTACAGTTGCAGGGGCAGCTGAGGTTCTTCCCCTCATTCCCGTTTATCCCTTTTGGGGAACCTGTCGCGCCACGCGGGATAGGAAAGTTATGATCCCGCGTCAATCAAGCCGAGAGTCCCGCACATGCTGGCATGTGTTCGGCTCATGCGATAGATTTCCGATGGGTCATCGTCGTGGCGGGCATGGTCATGAGGGAGGAGCGTGGAATGCAGCGGAAATGCGCGACGTCCGTGGGCTGCATGGCGGCGGAGAAACGGGCATGAACGCCGCCGGTGGACGCAGCGCCGCGCAATGTCTGGTTCGCCAGTTGGAAATCCATGGGGTCGATCATGTCTTCTGCGTCCCCGGCGAGAGCTATCTGGCTGTCCTCGACGCGCTGGTGGACAGTCCCATCCGCGTGACCGTGTGCCGCGCCGAAGGCGGCGCGGCGATGATGGCCGAAGCGCATGGCAAGCTGACGGGGCGCCCGGCGGCCTGCTTCGTGACGAGAGGACCGGGTGCGACCAATGCGATGCCCGGCCTGCATATCGCGCAGCATGACTCGACGCCGATGCTGGTCTTTGTCGGGCAGGTCGAACGGGAGGTTCGCGACAGGGGCGCGTTTCAGGAACTGGATTATCGCGCGGTGTTCGGCTCCATCGCCAAATGGGTTGCCGAAATCGACGATGGAGAGCGTATTCCGGAACTCGTCAGCCGCGCCGTTCACGCCGCCATGTCGGGACGTCCGGGGCCGGTGCTTATCTCCCTGCCGGAAGATATGTTGCGGGATAGCGTCGATGCCACAGATGCCGTGCGCGCCTCCGTCGTGGAAGCGCATCCGGGCGTCGTTCAGATAGCAAGGCTCCAGCACCTGCTGGGCGAGGCGAAGCGGCCCATGATCATCCTTGGCGGATCGCGCTGGTCGCAGGCGGCCGTCGATCAGGTGGCGATGTTCGCCGCGCGATGGGATGTCCCGGTGGCCGTCTCGTTCCGACGGCAGATGCTGTTTCCGGCCAGTCATGATTGTTTCGTCGGCGATCTGGGCTTTGGGGCCAATCCCAAACTGGTCGAGCGCGTCAAGGGCGCTGACCTCCTCATCCTGATCGGCGCGCGCATGGCCGAAGTGCCCAGCCAGGGCTATGGCATGATGGCCATACCTGAACCAGAGCAGCGGATCGTCCATGTGCATCCCGATCCATCCGAGCTGGGCAAGGTCTATCGGCCGACGCTGGCGATCAATGCCGCGCCAGAGGAGTTCGCGGCGGCGCTGGGAGGCATCGGCCTTGCGCCGTCGCCGTCACGCACGGACAGTCGCGACGCGGGAAGGGCGGACTTTCTCGCATGGAACGATCCGCTTCCGATCTCCGGTCCCGGCGATTTCCAGCCCGCGCAGATGGTGGCGTGGCTGCGCGAGAGGCTGCCGCAGGACGCGATCTTGTGCAACGGCGCGGGCAATTATGCGATCTGGCTGCATCGCTTCCATCGCTTTGAAAGGTTCGGCACGCAACTGGCCCCGACATCCGGGTCGATGGGCTATGGCGTGCCCGCGGCGGTCGCGGCCAAGCGGATATTTCCTGAACGCGCCGTGGTCGCCTTTGCGGGCGACGGCTGCTTCCTGATGAACGGGCAGGAATTCGCGACGGCGGTCCAATATGGCCTGGCGATCATCGTCATCCTGATCGACAATGGCATGTATGGCACCATCCGCATGCATCAGGAACGGGAGTTTCCCGGGCGGCCCATCGCAACCGGGCTGACCAACCCCGACTTCGCGGCTTATGCGCGGGCCTTTGGCGGACATGGCGAAACGGTGACGCAGACTTGTGAATTTGCCGCTGCGTTCGAGCGCGCGAGCGCTTCGGGCAAACCGGCGATCATCCATTGCCTGCTTGATCCGGATGCGATTTCTCCCACCACCACGCTTGCGGCGGTGCGGCAGGCGGCTCTGGATGCGGGGCGGTAGCCGATGGGGCGGATTCTTTGCTGAACTCCCGCAACCGGGGGCCGCCATTTCGAAAAATAATCCGGACGGCAATATTCTGCCTGTCCTCTTATCGCGGTTGTTAACTATTGGCGGCTAGGGTTTTCAAACTGGTATAAGAGCCTGGATCAAAATGCATTTGCGACGACCGCCCGTTGACAGACTGACGTTATGGCTGCTCGGCTCACGGCTGGCCGTGCCGAAATCCATCGCGTCTCAGTTGATGAACGGGCTGTTCGCGTCGATACCCATCTTTCTTGGCGGCATCCTGAATATCACGGCGGTCGCGGCCGTCGCGGTGTCGCGCCATCCGTCTTTGGCGTTTTTCCTGTGGCTGTCGTTCGAGATGGCGCTTGGCGTGGTCCGGCTGGCTGTGCTGGTCTACGGCCGGCAGGTCATCCAGGTGGGACGAACCCCGCCACGACTGCTCGCGGCGCTGCTTTCCTGCGCCTGGGCGGGATCGGTCGGGTTCGGCACCTATCTTTGCCTCACCAGCGGCGACTGGGTCCTGGCTACGATCGCCTGCCTGTCGGCGGCGGCCATGGTATGCGGCATATGCCTGAGGAATTTCGGCACGCCGAGACTGGCGGCGATCATGGTCTTTCTGACGTTGCTGCCCTGCGCCGTGGCGGGATTGCTGACCGGCGAGCCGATCATGCCGATCATCAGCGTGCAGTTGCCGATATTCTTCCTGACGATTTTTTCGGCGGCCTTCTCGTTGCACCGGATGCTGGTGTCGAAAATGACGGCATTGAACGATCTTGAGCGCAGCGAATCGCTCAACCGCACCATCCTTCAGGCCAGCCCGGACCACACGCTCATCCTCGACGCCGAGGATGTGGTGACCTTCTATAATCAGCCCATGGCGGACAATTCGGATCGGGATACCCTGGTCGGACGGGAATGGCTCAGCCTGCTTCCCGATGCGGATCAGGCCGTCGGCGTCCAGGCGCTTGAAGATGCGAAGGCGGGCCGGTCGGCCAATCTGATCACCCATCATCTCGATGCCAGCGGGCAGAAACGATGGGCCGACGTGATCGTCAAGCAGATCTGCGACGGTTCCGGGCGCCTGATCGTGGTGGCGAGAGACATCACTCACCAGAAGAAGTCGGAAGAACAAGCAATCTGGATGGCGCAGCATGATGCGTTGACCGGCCTGCCGAACAGGGCGTTGCTTCAGGACCGTCTGGATGGGATGCTCAATGACGCCGATCATGCGATGTCCGGCGCTCTCCTTATCCTTGACGTCGATAACTTCAAATCCATCAACGACACCTTCGGCCATGACGCGGGCGATGCGCTGCTCTGTGCTTTTGCGGGCCATCTTCGCGCGGCGGTCGGCGAGGAGGATATCGTCGCGAGGACGGGAGGAGACGAATTCGCGCTCATTCTGGCCACGGGGTCGGAAGCGGAAGTCGAACGCACGGCGGAGCGGATATTCGAGCGGTTGCGCGAACCTTTCTCCCATGGCGGCCGTCTGCTCGATTGCGGCGCCAGCATCGGCGCGAGCTTCATTCCGCGCGATGGAAAATTACGTTCGGAGATCATGAAAGCGGCCGATATCGCGCTCTACGCGGCGAAGGCCGGGGGCAGGACGCAGCTTCGCATTTTCGAATCCGCGATGATGGTCGAGGTCGAAAGGCATCAGGCCATGATCGCATCGGCGCGCTATGCCCTCCAGCACGAAACCATCGTTCCTCATTATCAGCCCAAGATGTCGCTGCGGACGTCCGAGGCCATAGGCTTTGAGGCGCTTCTGCGCTGGAGGGACCGGGATGGCGCGTTGCAGGGACCGAATCTGATCATGGCGGCTTTCGACGATCCGGTTCTGAGCGGTCCCCTGAGCGACCGGATGCTGGAAAGGATTCTCGGCGATGTCGAGCATTGGGTTCGCACCGGAATCGCATTCGGGCATGTCGCGATCAACGTCACCGCCGCCGACTTCCGCAGGGGAGGGGTTGTTGAGACGATCCTGGCCCGACTGGACGCCAGGGACATTCCGACAGGCTGCATCCAGATCGAAGTGACGGAAACCGTATTCCTGAGCCAGGGCGCCGACGACGTCAAGGACGCGCTGCGACGGCTCAGCGAACATGGCATCCGCATCGCGCTGGACGATTTCGGCACGGGCTATGCCTCGCCGTCTCATTTGAACCAGTTCCCGGTCAACCTGCTCAAGATCGACCGTTCCTTCGTCGAGAAGATCGGGTCCAATGCGGATGCCGAAGCGATTTCCGCAACCGTCATCAATCTGGGGCATTGCCTCGGTCTGGAAGTCGTGGCGGAAGGCGTCGAAACAAGAGATCAGGAAATGCACCTGATCGGCATGAACTGCGACACGGCGCAGGGTTTCCTCTATGCCAAAGCCATGCCGATGGAGGAAGTCGAGCTGTTTCTGGCGTCCGCACGCATGTCTGTTTCAAGGGCATGCAGCGCCTGAAGCCGGCCGATATCGGGAAGGGCGGCAGTGCTCATCCCGGCCCCTTCACCCGAGCGCGCTTATCGACAGCGCCCTTTCTTCCTGAACTACGGCAATTATTTCTGCCGGATAGGGGAACTGTTTCGTTTCGCCGCAATTAAACAATTTCCTGCGGATAGCCGGAAGGAGTTTGTCGGTGAACGCCTCTTCCTCCCCACGCCGGGCGCGGATCGCGCCTCTCATCCTTGGTCTTGTGATCGGCCTGATCGGTCTTGTTCTGCTTGTTGGCGGAGCATGGCTCGCCCTTTTGGGGGGATCGCTCTACTATCTCGTCATCGGCATCGCGTTGATCGCGTCGGGCTTTCTGCTCGTGCGCGGGCGCATGGCGGGCGGCTGGCTCTATATCGGCATTTTTATCGTTACGCTCCTGTGGGCCTTTGCCGAAGTCGGGGCCGATAACTGGGCGCTCGTGCCCCGGATCATCGCGCCGCTTGTCCTTTTGATCGCGACATTTCTCGTCCTTCCGACGCTCACATCCGCGAGCCGCCGTTGGCATCTGGCGATCACGGCATCGTTGGGCGCGGTGCTGATAACGGCTGTGGCGGCATTCCTTTTTGCCCGCATGAATGAGCCGCGACCGCAGTCCGGTCTCCCGGCGCTGACCGCCGAAATGGCGGAACCGGCGATGATGAAAGCGGGCGAGGATTGGCCAGCCTATGGCGGCACTACCAGCGCCCGGCGTTTTTCGCCGCTCGGCCAGATCACGCCCGGCAATGTCGGATCGCTGAAACGGGCGTGGCTGATCCATACCGGGGACATGCCTTCATCGGCGAGGATCCGGAACACCTATGGCGGCGAGAACACGCCGCTCAAGGTCGGCGACAGCCTCTATGTCTGCACGCCCAAGAATATCGTGATCGCCCTCGATCCGACCACCGGCCGCCAGCGTTGGCGTTTCGATCCCCGTGTATCGGACGATGCCATTCCCTACACGGCGGCCTGTCGCGGCGTGAGCTATTACGCCGTCCCCGGCGCGGCGGGGGGGCAGGCCTGCGCGACGCGCATCATCTTCGGCACGCTCGACGCCCGCCTGTTCGCGCTGGACGCACGGACGGGCGCGCGCTGTCGCGATTTCGGCTATAATGGCGAGGTGGATACCAAGATCGGAATGGGATCGACGCCGCCTGGCTATGTATCCATCAATTCGCCGCCGACGATCGTGCGGGGCGTGGCGGTCACCGGGCATCAGGTGCTGGATGGGCAGGACCGCTGGGCGCCTTCCGGCGTCATCCGCGGGTTCGATGCGGTGACCGGCCGTCTGCGCTGGGCCTGGGACATGATGCGCCCCGAATGGACGGGCTATCCGCCGCAGGGCCAGACATGGACGCGCGGCACGCCGAACATGTGGACCATCGCTTCAGGCGACGAGCAGTTGGGTCTTGTCTATCTGCCCATGGGCAATGCGGCGGCGGACTATTATTCCAGCCTGCGTCGACCGTTGGAGAAGAAGTTCGCCACGTCGCTGGTTGCGCTCGACGTAACGACGGGACGACCGCGCTGGCGCTTTCAGGCGGTTCGCAACGATGTGTGGGATTATGATTTCGGCGCGCAGGCGACGCTGGTGGACTATCGCGGTACACCCGCGCTCATTCTGCCTTCCAAGCAGGGCGACATCTATGTGCTCGACCGGCGCACGGGCCGTCCGCTGACGCCGGTCGGTGAGATTCGGGCGCCCGGCGGCGGCGTCGAGCCTGAACAAAGGTCGCCGACGCAACCTGTCTCCCTGTGGCACACGCTACGCAAGCGCGACCTGACCGAGCGGGACATGTGGGGCATGTCGCCGATCGACCAGATGATCTGTCGCATCCAGTTCCGCAAGGCGAGCTACAAGGGCTTCTACACGCCGCCGGAAAGCGATCGGCGCTCGATCGAATATCCCGGCTATAATGGCGGGACGGATTGGGGCGGGATAGCGGTCGATCCGCGCCGGGGCGTGATCGTCGCCAATTACAACGACATGCCCAACTATGTCCGGCTCGTTCCGCGCAAGGAGGCGGACCGCAGGGGGTGGGCGCCCCGCGATCAGGCCCGTGGAGAAATTGGCGGTGCGGAGGGCGCGGGCGACCCCCAGGCGCATACCCCCTATGCCATCGACGTGAACGCGGGCTGGCGGTTGCCAGGAACGGGCATGTTGTGCAAACGCCCGCCCTATGGCGGCATCCGCGCGATCGACATGGCTACGGGCAGGACGATCTGGGATCGGCCTTTCGGTCAGGCGCGCACCAACGGTCCTTTCGGCATTCCGTCCATGTTGCCCTTCGACATCGGCACGCCCAATAATGGCGGCGCGGTGGTGACGGCCAGCGGATTGATCTTCATTGCGGCGGCGACCGACAATCTCCTGCGCGCTATCGACCTTCGCACCGGAAAGACGCTGTGGACCGATGTGCTGCCTGCGGGCGGGCAGGCATCGCCCATGACCTATATGGCGAACGGCAGGCAGTATCTCGTCATCGCGCCGGGCGGTCATCATTTCATGGAAACCCCGATCGGCGACGAGGTGATTGCCTACGCTCTTCCGTAAAGGGGACGGAAGCTTGATAGGTCTATTCCGGGCGGGATAGCACCACCGCGTCCTTTTCGAAGAGGCGAGCCGGTTCCAAAAGATGACTTGGCCGCTTACGCGATTGGCTTGATGGATGCACCATCAAATGCCGGGACCAAACGCGCCTAAAGCGCGCTGCCATGCCTTTTTAAGAAAACCCGGTTCCCGCCCCTGGTTCGCTGAACTTCGTGTCCGCACGGCGCTCTAACCCCGAAACAACGGTGTCAGCACCATCGCCAGCCCGGCGAGGCTGACCGCGAAGACAAGCGTCCGCACCACCGGCACGCCCAGCCCGTAAAGCGGCAGATACAGCACGCGCGCGCCCAGCCAGATCCAGCCGCCCAGCGTCGTCCATTCGCTCGTCCGGTCCGCCACGACGACCCCGATCAGCGCCACGATGGCGATGGGGAAGGTTTCCTGGAAATTGGCCTGCGCCCGCACGATCCGTCCGGCCATGGGGCGCAGCGGAGGCAGGGTTTCATCCCGCGCGCCCACATTCCATCGGGCGCCATATTGCCTGGTCTTGAGGTGCGCGGCGGCGAAGATATGCACCAACAGTAGCACCGCGCCCCAGGCCAGGATATTGAGTTCGACCGGCATGACCCTCTCCTTTCATGAGAGGGGGTATTCTAACCTTTTGCGCGCAAAGGAAAACCCTCCCCCTTGCGCGCAGGCAGGATCAGAATACCGGCTGGTTGGCCGGCTCGTCGGAATCGCCCGTTTCGGGCGCTGCTGAAATCGGCGAGTGGATGCCGCATTCCATCTTGTCCCACCCGCGCCAGCGGCCCGCGCGCGGGTCTTCGCCCGGCAGCACCTTGGACGTGCAGGGTTCGCAGCCGATGGACAGATAGCCCTGTGCCTCCAGCGGATGCCGGGGCAGGTCATGCTCGGCGAAATAGGCTTCCAGATCGTCCTTGGTCCAGTCGCCCAGCGGATTGAGCTTCAGCCGCCCGTCCTCCACCTCGAAGCGGGGCAGGTTCTGCCGCGTCACCGACTGGAACGCCTTGCGCCCGGAAATCCACGCGTCAAGGCCGTCCTTGGCGCGGGCCATCGGCTCGACCTTGCGGATGTCGCAGCAACCATCGGGATCATAGGACCAGCGCAGGCCCGTCTCGTCCTTCGCCGCGATCACTTCGGGCCTGGGTGCGACGACCCGGCTGTCGGTGAAGCCGAACGCGCCGATCAGCGTGTCGCGATAGTCCAGCGTCTCGTCGAACATCTTGAGCGTATCGACGAAGATCACCGGCACGTTGCGGTCCGCCTGCGCCACCAGATGCAGCAGCACCGCGCTTTCCGTGCCGAAGGAGGAGACGACGGCTACATGGCCCGCCAGCCCTTCGGCAAAGACGGTCCGCAGCATTGTCATCGTGTCGACGCCTTCGAAACGCTGGTTCAGCGCGTCGGCATCCGCCTGGCGAAAGGCGGGGCGGGCGTCGATCAGGTCTATTTCACGGGCGGCTTTAGCCATTCACGATCTCCGGATGCCGCTTTGCCCATACCGGGCGGCGGCCGTCTACGGTCTTTTGATACACGTCGGCATAGCGATGGAGCGCGCGTTCGACGGCGGCGTCATCCAGCGGCTTGTCGGGATGAAAGCTGTCGAAGCCGCACCGGCGCATGGGGACGATCTGGTCGACCAGCACGTCGCCCACCGCGCGCAATTCGCCCGCATAGCCGGCTTCGCGCAGGATGCGCGCGGCGGAATAGCCCCGCCCGTCGGTGTAGGCGGGGAAGTTCACCTCCACCAGAGACAGCCGGTCGAGATAAGGCAGCAGTTCCCGCGCATCCTCGCCCGCCTCGATCCGCACCGCGGTCGAATTGGACTGGCCGGTGAAGGATTCCACCGTGACCGAGGGTTCCTGAGAGGCCTCGCCGTCGCGGAAGGACAGGAACTCAACCATAGATCGCCTCCTTGAAGGGCTTCATGCCGATGCGGCGATAGGTGTCGAGGAAGCGTTCGCCCTGCGCGCGCTCCGCCAGATAAATGTCCGTGACCTTCTCGATCGCATCGACCACGCCGTCCTCGGAAAAGCCGGGGCCGGTGATCTGGCCGAGGCTCGCATCCTCGGCGCCGGACCCGCCGAGCAGAAGCTGGAAATTCTCCACGCCCTTCCGGTCCACGCCAAGAATGCCGATATGCCCGGCATGGTGATGGCCGCAGGCGTTGATGCAGCCCGAAATCTTGAGCTTCAGTTCGCCCAGATCCTTCTGCCGGTCCGGCGAAGCGAAGCGTTCCGACAGCTTCTGCGCCAGCGGGATCGACCGCGCATTGGCGAGGCTGCAATAATCGAGGCCGGGGCAGGCGATGATGTCGCCGATCAGGTCCAGATTGGCTTCCGCCAGCCCCGCCTCGTCCAGCTTCTGCCAGATGGCGTAGAGGTCCGCCTTCTTCACATGCGGCAGGACGAGGTTCTGCGCGTGGGTGACGCGCAGTTCGTCCAGTGAATAGTGTTCGGCAAGGTCTGCGATCAGGTCGATTTGATCGGCCGAAGCGTCGCCCGGGATGCCGCCCACCGGCTTCAGGCTGATGTTGACGATGGCGTAGCCTGGCTGCCGGTGCGTCGCGACCTGCCGATCGACCCACAGCGCGAAGGCCGGATCGCCACGGTCGATCTCGTCCGAAAGGCCCTGCTCATAGGCGGGATTGGCGAAGAAGGGACGGATGCGGTCCAGTTCCTCGCGGGGCGGGTTCAGCCCCAGCACCTTCATCTGGGCGAATTCTTCCTCGACCTGCCGCTTATATTCCTCGACGCCCAGTTCATGGACGAGGATCTTGATCCGCGCCTTGAACTTGTTGTCGCGGCGGCCATAGCGATTGTAGACGCGCAGGCAGGCTTCCAGATAAGGAATGACCTCATCTTCGGGCACGAAGTCCCTGATTTGCGGGCCAACCATCGGCGTGCGCCCCATGCCGCCACCGGCATAGACTTCCGCGCCGATTTCATCCCCGCGCTTCACCAGCTTGAGGCCGATATCGTGCAGCCGCATGGCCGAGCGGTCCTCTGCCGTGGCGATCACGCAAATCTTGAACTTGCGCGGCAGATAGGTGAATTCCGGATGGAATGTCGACCATTGCCGCAGCAACTCGGCCCAGGGACGCGGGTCCGTCACCTCGTCGGCGGCCACGCCCGCATATTGATCCGAAGAGATATTGCGTATGCAATTGCCGCTGGTCTGGATGGCGTGCATCTCGACCGTCGCCAGTTCGGCGAGGATGTCGGGCGCGTCGGCCAGCTTGATCCAGTTGAACTGGATGTTCGTGCGGGTTGTGAAATGGCCATAGCCGCGGTCATATTTGCGCGCGACCTCCCCCAGCTTGCGCATCTGCCGCGCCGACAAAGTGCCATAGGGAATGGCGATGCGCAGCATATAGGCGTGAAGCTGGAGATACAGGCCGTTCATCAGGCGCAGCGGCTTGAACTGATCCTCGGTCAGGTGGCCGGCCAGACGGCGCTGCACCTGATCGCGGAACTCCTCGACGCGGGCGTCGACGATGGACTGGTCGTAGCTGTCGTAACGATACATGGTTCAAATCACCCAGTTGCCGGCATCGGCGTCATTCGGTTTCAGTGAAAGGTCGGGGCGCACCGTCGGCCCCAGGGCGCGGATGCGGTCCTTGATATGGGCGGGGCGGATGCCTTCATCGGTCACGGTCGCGTCGATCACATAGGCGCCCACGACCCGCTGCGCGGCCTCTTCGGCGCGGACCAGTTCGTCGCCCCGGTCGCCCACATCGGCCGAATCGCCGACCAGCCGCGACCAGCCGTCGCCCGCCCACCAGATCACGTCGCCGGTGCCAAGGTCGTTGCCGGTCAGAATCTTCACTTGTGCATCTCCGAAATCATCTCCGCCTGCGCGCCCCATCCCGTCAGAACGTCGCGGGCCAGCGCGTGGGCCGCCACTTCCCCGACGACGATCAGCGCCGGGCTCTTTACCTGTTCGCGCGCCACCATGTCGCCCAGATCGGCGAGCAGCGTGCGGAGCGTGCGCATATCATGGCGCGTGCCGTTTTCCAGCACCGCGACCGGAATGTCCGGCGCAAGGCCGTCGGCCATCAGCTTGTCGGCGATGTCCGCGGCCGTCGCGACGCCCATATAGATGACGAGCGTCCGTCCCTTGCCCGCAAGGCCGGACCAGTCCTGATCCGTCAGCCCCTTGCACTGGCCCGCGACGAAACTGACCGCGCTCGACGCCGCGCGATGGGTGAGGGGGAGCTGCGCCTGCGCCGCGCTGCCGATCGCCGCGCTGATGCCCGGCACCACTTCCACCGGTACTCCGGCTTCGCGACAGGCGTCCACTTCCTCGCCGCCGCGCCCGAAGATGAAGGGATCGCCGCCCTTCAGCCGGACCACCGATTGCCCGCCTGCCGCCAGCCGCACCAGCAGCGCGTTGATGTCCTGCTGCGGCATGGAATGGCGGCTGCGCTGCTTGGCGACGGAAATCAGTTCTGCCTCCGGCGCGGCCATCGCCAATATCTCGCGGGACACGAGACCGTCATGCACGATCACCTTCGCCGCGCCGATCAGGCGGGCGGCGCGCAGCGTCAGCAGTTCCGGATCGCCCGGTCCCGCCCCGACGAGATAAACGGTGGAAGGTGCATGTTTAACCATGCCGGTCCACATGGCGAAGGCGCCGCCGAACTGCAATCCAGAATGCTTTTACCGCAGCGTAGGAAAAGTTGCGGCCGCAAAAATCCGGCCTTTTCAATCCCCCATCGTGCTGGTGTCGATGGCCTTCAATCCTACGCCGATGGCGGCGCGCGGCTGTTCGATCTCCGCCGACACCACCGGATAGGCGCAATAGTCCGCCGCATAATAGGCGCTGGGCCGGTGATTGCCCGAAATCCCCACTCCGCCAAAGGGCGCGGCGGACGAAGCGCCGTTGGTCGGCCGGTTCCAGTTGACGATCCCGGCGCGAACCTGCGTCCAGAACTGGTTATATTGTTCCGGCGTCCCCCCGATCAGCGCGGCGGACAGGCCAAAGCGCGTATTGTTCGCCTCCGCGATGGCGGCGTCGAAATCGGTGACGCGCACGACCTGAAGCAACGGGCCGAACAGTTCCACATCGGGCCGTTCCGTCATCGCCGTCACGTCGATGATAGCGGGCGTCAGGAAGGGGAGGCTCTTCACCGGGCGGACCATATGCTTGATCGGCTTGCCGCCATTGCTCATCAGATAGAGGAAGCTCTCGGTCAGGCCGTCCGCCGCCGCTTCGTCGATCACCGGACCCATGAAGGGCGCGGGAGCGGCATGGGGATGATCGACGATCAGTCGGTCGGCGATCTTCCTGACCTCCGCGATCACCGCGTCGGCGATGCTGTCCCTGACGATCAGGCGGCTGGCGGCGGTGCAGCGCTGCCCGCTCGACAGGAAAGCCGATTGCACCACCAACGTGGCAGCAGCATTGATGTCGGGCGTGTCCCAGACGATCGCGGGATTGTTGCCGCCCATCTCCAGCGCCAATATCTTGCCTGGCTCCTCCGCGAACTGGCGGTTGATCGCGATCCCGGTCCGCGCCGATCCGGTGAACAGCACGCCGCCCACATCCGCGTGCGCCGCCAGCGCCTTGCCTTCGTCCGGGCCGCCCAGCAGCAGACGGACCGCATCGCGCGGAATCCCCGCCTCATGATAGAGTTTCACCAGCATCTCGCCCACGGCGGGCGTCTTTTCCGAAGGCTTGAACACGATGCTGTTGCCCGCCAGCAGGGCCGGGACGATATGTCCGTTGGGCAGGTGCGCCGGGAAATTATATGGACCCAGCACCGCCATCACGCCATGGGGCTTGTGCCGGACGGACTGACGCGCGCCCATGGCGGCGTCCAGCCTGCGCTGCCCGGTGCGTTCGGCATAGGCGGATATGGAAATGTCGACCTTGCCCATCACGGCGGCGACTTCGGTCTGCGCGTCCCACAGCGGCTTGCCCGTTTCCCGCGCAATCAGGTCGGCGAGCTTGTCCTCCTGCGCGCGCACCACATTGACGAAGCGGCGCAGCGTTTCGATGCGATAGGCGATGGGCTGCGCGGCCCAGAGCGGCCATGCGGCGCGGGCGCGGGCGACTTCTTCCTCCACATCGCCCGCCACCCCTTGCCACAAAAGCGCGCCGGTGGCCGGTTCGAACGAGGTTAATGCCGAAGACATGCTATGAGGATATGGCCCAAAAAAGCAGGAGAGGGAAGGCGGTTATGCCCTCATCGCAGGCAGCCATCCAGCCCATCGCGCTGCACCACGCCGATCCGCGTGGCGATGCTGTTGCCATAGCGCCGGGTGAAACCGCTCGGCGCGACCGCCGCCCGCTTCTTGGGCAAGGGCAGCACGGCAGCGATCCGCGCCGCCTCCGCCCGCGTCAGGCGGCTGGCGTCATGATGGAAATAGCGCATCGCTCCGGCATTGGCGCCATAGGTCCCGATCCCCGTCTCCGCGACGTTCAGATAGACTTCCATGATCCGTCGCTTGCCCCAGATGCCCTCGATCAGCAGGGTGAACCAGGCCTCGAACCCCTTGCGGACAAAGCCGCCACCCTGGATCAGGAATACATTCTTCGCGGTCTGCTGGCTGATCGTCGATCCACCCCGGATCTTTCCGCCGCTGGCATTGTGCCGCATGGCTCGGGTGATGGCGTCGACATCGAAGCCGTGATGCGAACAAAAACGGCTGTCCTCCGCCGCGATGGCGGCGCGCGGCATGTTCGGGTCCATATCCTCCAGGCTCATCCAGTCCTTGGTGAAGCCATGGGAATCGAACAGCATCGTCCATGTCACGGGCGGCGGGACGAAGCGATACAGCCCGACCATCAGCAGGGAAAGGATCACGAAAGCTGCCATGATCCGGAATGGAATCATGATCCAGCGGAACCGGCGGCTCGATGAGGGAGAGGACTTGGACGGCATGACGCCCTCGTAACGCGCTATCCACATTTCGTTCAAGCGGCGGCGAGCCTGCTTCCGATCAGTCCGCGACCTCTCTCGGAAGCTGCGATATTCCCGTTGCCGCCGCCATGCATGGAGCCGTCATGTCCCGCGTATCTCCGTCAGCCTGCGCTCCCACGCCAGCGCATGAGTCACGATCTGCTCCAGATCGGCATAACGCGGCTCCCACGGAAATTCCTTCATGATCGCCCGGTTATCAGAAATCAGCGAGTCAGGATCGCCCGCACGCCGTCCTTCCATCCGCCGCTCGATCGTCAAATTCGTCACGCGATCCACCGCGTCCAGTACCTCCAGCACGGAAAAGCCCCGCCCATAGCCGCAATTGAGCAGATAATTCCGCTCCGGCGCACCCATCAACGCCTCCAGCGCTAGCACATGCGCCGCGGCAAGGTCGGTCACATGGATATAGTCGCGCACCCCCGTTCCGTCGGGCGTATCGAAATCCGTGCCGAACACGCTGACGCCATCGCGCTTGCCCAGCGCCGCCTCGACCGCCACCTTGATAAGGTGCGTCGCGCCCGCCGTCGATTGCCCGCTGCGCCCCTGCGGATCGGCCCCCGCCACATTGAAATAACGCAGCGCGCAGAAGTTCATGGGATGCGCCGCGCTGACGTCGCGCAGCATATATTCGGTCATCAGCTTCGACATGCCATAGGGGTTGATCGGCCGCTGCGGCGTCGTCTCTCTGACCGGGCTTTCCTCCGGTATCCCATAGGTCGCCGCAGTCGAGGAGAAGATGAAATGCGGCACGCCCACCCGGACCGCGCTCTCGATCAGGTCGCGGGTTTTGGCGCTGTTATTATGATAATATTTCAGCGGATTATCGACTGACTCCGGCACCACGACTGAACCTGCGAAATGCATGATCGCCTTCACTCCGTGATCCCGCAGCGCCGCCTCCACCAGCGGCTGATCGGCAATATCGCCCCGCACCAGCGGCACCCCTTCGGGCACCGCCCAATCGAACCCGGTGACGAGATTGTCGATCACCACCACGCCATAGCCCGCATCTTTCAGCGCCAACACCGCATGGCTGCCGATATAACCGGCCCCGCCCGTCACCAGAATCGTGGGCTTGTCGCTCATAGAAAGAAGGTCCTCCCGGATATGTTCCGGGAAGACCTAGCCGAGGGGGAGGGGGATTGTCAGCCTGTTTATGCCGCGGCGCGGGATGGGGCGGGGCGATAGAAGGTCGCGCCGCTCGCCGCCATCTCCCGCAACTGTTTCGTGGGGGCAAAACGATCGCCATGCGCCGCCGCCAGCCGGTCCAGCACCGCCACGACATGCACGATGCCCACCGTATCCATATGGCTGAACGGCCCGCCGGTATAAGGCGCGAAGCCCCAGCCGAAGATCGCGCCGATATCGCCATCCTCCGGCGTCTCCAGCACTCCTTCCTCGAAGCAGCGCGCGCATTCGACGAGTTGCCGATAGAGCAGCCGCTCCTTCACCGCCTCCACATCGGGCTGGTCGGCCGCCGGGAACAGTTCCGCCAGCCCCGGCCACAGATGCTTCTTCCCGCCTTCAGGATAGTCATACCATCCCTTGGCGCTCTTGCGTCCCAGACGGCCCATTTCGACCATCTGCGCCATCAGTTCGTCGGACCGCTGCGCGACATAGGCGTCGCCCAGTTCCTTCTGCGCGGCGAGCACGATCTTGTTGCCCAGCTCGATCGACACCTCATCGCCCACGGCCAACGGCCCCACGGGCATGCCCAATTGCCGCCCGCCATTTTCGATCAGCGCCGGATTGATGCCCTCCGCGACCATCTCCACGCCCTCCTGCACATAGGTGCCAAAGCAGCGCGACGTATAAAAGCCTCGCGAGTCATTGACGACGATGGGCGTCTTCCTGATCTGCGCCACGAAATCGAGCGCCTTGGCGATGGCGGCAGGCCCGGTTTCCTTGCCCAATATGATCTCCACCAGCGGCATCTTTTCCACCGGGGAAAAGAAGTGGATGCCGATGAAATTCGCGGGCTTGCTCCACGCCTTCGCCAGCCTGGTGATCGGCAGGGTCGATGTGTTGGAACCGAAGATCACATCCGCGCCCAGCGCTTCCTCGACCTTTTTCGTGACTTCCGCCTTAATCGCGACATCCTCGAACACCGCCTCGATCACGAAGTCCGCCCCGGCCAACGCCGCATAGTCGGTCGTCGGCGTCACCCGCGCCAGCGTTTCGGCCAGCTTTTCGGGCGTCATGCCCTTGCCCAGCCGTTTCTTGAGCACTTCCTCGACATGCGCCTTGCCCTTTTCGGCATAGGCCAGATCGCGGTCGAACAGCATCACTTCCATCCCCGCCTGCGCCGCGACGGTGGCGATCCCCGCGCCCATCATCCCCGCGCCCAGCATGGCGAGCTTCTTCGTCGGCGCCTTGGGCTGGTCCTTGGGACGGCGCGCGCCGCGCTCGGCCGCCTGCTTGTTGACGAACAGGCTGCGGATCATGTTGCTCGCCTGCGGGTCGGCGGCGACCTTGGCGAAATATTTGCTCTCGACCCTGATCGCCTGGTCGATCGGCAGGATCGCGCCTTCATAGACCGCCGACAGCAAAGCGATGGGCGCATTCATGTTGCGCTGCGTCTGCTTGACGGTCATCGGCACCGCGCCCGCCATGGTCTGCACGAAGCCGGGGTTGAAACCGCCCGCGCCGCCGGGGAATTTGAAGCCCTTCACATCCCATGGCTGGACCGAAGCGGTCGGGTTCGCCTTCACCCATTCTCGCGCCTTTTCGACCGCCGTGCCCTGCGGCACGACCTCATCGACCACCTTCAGCATCGCGGCTTCGGCAGGGCGGAACAGCTTGCCCTGCAACATGTACATCAGCGCCGCTTGCACCCCCATCAGGCGCGGCAGCCGCTGCGACCCGCCGCCGCCGGGGAACAGGCCGATCAGTATTTCGGGCAGGCCAAGCTGCGTCTTGCTGCTGTCCCCCACCACGCGTCGGTGACAGGCCATCGCCAGTTCGAAACCGCCGCCCACGCAGGTGCCCTCAATCGCGCAGGCAACCGGCTTGCCGCAGGTTTCCAGACGGCGGAACAACTGGTTCAGCACGAAAACCTTGTCGAAAATATCGGCGGGGGAGGGGCGCTGCCCTTCCGCGCTGGCCAGCATCGCCCCGAAAAATTTCAGGTCCATGCCGGCCATGAAGCCGCTGTCCTTGCCCGACGCGATCACCGCGCCCTTGATGCCGTCTTCCGAAGCGATGCGCGTGATCGCAGCGTCCAGATCGGCGATGAAGTCCGGGCCGATGACGTTCATCGACTGGCCCGGCACGTCGATGGTCAGCGTGGCGATGCCGTCGCCGTCAATGTCGAAGCGGATGCTGTTCATATCGTCTCTCCTGATCCCGCCTTACAGCCGCTCGATGATGGTGCCGGTGCCCATGCCCGCGCCCACGCACAGGTTGATGAGCGCCGTGCCCTTGCCCGACCGTTCCAGTTCATCCAGCGCCGTGCCCAGCACCATCGCGCCGGTCGCGCCCAGTGGGTGCCCCATGGCGATCGCGCCGCCATTGACGTTGATCTGGCCATGGTCGAGCTTCATCGCCTGCATGTAGCGCAGCACGACCGCGGCAAAGGCTTCGTTGAGTTCCCAAAGGTCGATGTCCGCCGCGCTCATCCCGGCGCGCTTGAGCAGCTTGCCCGCCACGAACTCCGGCCCGGTCAGCATGATCAGCGGCTCTGACCCGATGGAGGCCGCCGCCCGGATGCGGGCGCGGGGTTTCAGGCCATATTTCTCGCCCATCGCCTTGCTGCCGACCAGCACCGCCGCCGCGCCGTCCACGATGCCGGAACTGTTGCCCGCATGGTGGACATGATTGACTTTCTCCAGTTCCGGGTAACGCAACAGCGCCACCGCATCGAAACCCGGCATCTCCTCGCCCAGCGCCGCGAAGCTGGGCTTGAGCGCCGCGAGGCTCTGCATGGACGCATCGGGCCGCATATGTTCGTCATGGTCCAGCACCACGCGCCCGATCACATCCTTCACCGGCACGATGGATTTGGCGAAGCGCCCTTCGTCCCACGCCATTTTGGCGCGCTTCTGGCTCTCGACCGCATAGGCATCCACATCGTCGCGGGAAAAGCCGAATTTGGTCGCGATCACGTCCGCGCCGATGCCCTGCGGCGCGAAATAGGTCTTGTAGGCGACGGAAGGATCCATCGCCCATGCCCCGCCGTCCGAAGCCATCGGCACCCGGCTCATGGATTCGACCCCGCCCGCGACGGCAAAGCCCGCTTCGCCCGACACGACCTTGGCCGCCGCCATGTTCACGGCTTCCAGGCCGGACGCGCAGAAGCGGTTGATCTGCACTCCGGGGACGGTCTGGTCATAATCGGCGTTCAGCGCCGCGACGCGCGCGATGTCCGCGCCCTGCTCTCCCACCGGACTGACGCAACCCAGGATCACGTCATCGACATCGGCGGTGTCGATGGGGTTCCGGTCGCGCACCGCCTCCAGCATCTGCGTCGCAAGCTGGATGGGGGTGATCTCATGCAGCGATCCGTCGGCCTTGCCCCTGCCGCGAGGCGTCTTGACGGCGTCGTAAATATAGGCTTCCATGGATATTCCTCTCCGCTGATCACGGCTGCGCTCACACCCCAGATGTATTTACGTTTACGTAAAGTGCAAGCAGAACATGCCCGGTCCCGCCTGCCGTAGGGGCAACAGTCTAACGCAAAACCCGTTCCCTTTCCTGAATTCGCGATCCCGCCCGATTCGCCGATTTGACGCCCCTGTCATTTTCCGCTTCATCTCCCCTGTGTCCGAAGCCGATTCCCCACCTGCTCCGTCCCCCCTTTCCATCCCGATCTTCCGCGCGGTCTGGCTCGCCAGCCTCTCATCGAATTTCGGGGGCCTGATACAGTCGGTCGGCGCGGCATGGATGATGACCTCGCTTTCCGGATCGTCCATGATGGTCGCGCTGGTGCCCGCCGCGACGACGCTTCCCATCATGCTGCTCTCGCTCTGGGCCGGGGCGGTCGCGGACAATCTGGAACGGCGCAAGGTGATGCTGGTCTGCCAGTGTTTCATGCTGGTCGTGTCGACGGTCCTTGCCCTTGTTGCCTGGCGTGGCCTGTTGACGCCATGGAGCCTGCTGGGCCTCACCTTCCTGATCGGCTGCGCGACCGCGGTGAACGGTCCCGCATGGCAGGCGTCGGTCGGGGATATGGTGCCCCGTCTGGTGCTGCCCAATGCGGTGAGTTTCAACGCCATGGGTTTCAACCTGGCGCGCAGCACGGGGCCAGCGCTGGGCGGCGTGATCGTCGCTGCGGCGGGGGCAGCGGCGGCGTTTCTGATCAACGCGGTCAGTTATGTCCCGCTGATCGCGGTTCTGTGGCGCTGGCGGCCGGAGAGGGCGCCGCAACTCCTCCCCCGCGAGCGGCTTGGCCTCGCGATGCGCGCCGGGGTGCGCTATGTCGCGATGTCGCCCAATATCCAGCGCGTGCTGCTGCGCGCGCTGGTCTTCGGTTTCGGCGCGGCGGCGGTGTCGGCCCTGATGCCGCTGGTGGCGCGGGATCTGCTGGCGGGCAGCGCGCTCACCTTCGGTCTGCTCAGCGGGGCCTTCGGCATTGGCGCGGTGGGCGCCGCGCTCGTGACGAGCAAGTTGAGGAGGCGCTTTTCCGTCGAGCAGATCGTGCAATTGGGCGCTTTCAGCCTGGCGGCGGGGCTCGCGATCATCAGCATGAGCGGTTGGCTGGTGCTGGCGCTGCCGGGCTATCTGCTGGGTGGCGCAGGCTGGGTGCTGGCGCTCGCCACTTTCAATGCGTCGGTCCAGATGGCCGCCCCGCGTTGGGTCGTCGCTCGCGCGGTCGCGCTCTATCAGATGGTCGCCTTCGGCGCGATGGCAGGAGGCGCATGGATATTCGGCGTGATCGCGGAGAGCCATGGCGTGGTGGCGGCGCTCCATGGGGCGGCGGCGGCGCAGGTGCTGACGATGCTGATCGGGCTGATCCGCCCCTTGCCGCAGACGGGCGACGATAATCTGGACCTCCAGAATCTCTGGCGCGAACCGGAAACGGCGGTGCCGGTGGAAGCGCGCAGCGGCCCGGTGGTGGTGACGATCGAATATCGCATCCCGCCTGGTTCGATCGTGCCGTTCCTGACGGCGATGAGTGAGCGCCGTCGGATCAGGCGGCGCGATGGCGCCCATGGCTGGTCATTGTTGCGCGATCTGGGCGATCCGCAATTGTGGGTGGAACGCTATCATGTGTCGACCTGGCTCGATTATGTGCGGCATAATCAGCGTCGCACTGTCGCGGATCTGGCCAATAGCGAAGCGATCCGCGTTCTGCACCGCGGTCCCAGGCCGCCGGTCGTCCATCGCATGCTGGAGCGGCAGACGGGGTCGTTGCCGCTGAGCCGTGCGCCCGATCCGCGCGAAATGGGCGATCCGATGACGGACCCCACCCGATCGAGTTGATCACCCTCCGGGAGGAGTTTGCGAATCGGCCAGATCTTGCGGCGTGTCGATATCCCGCAGCAGATTGCCGTGGGTTTCGATCTGGACACCGTGGCTCAACAGCACCCGTGCGCCCTGATCGCCGCGCAGCGCCCGCAACTCGCCGAAATGCTTGCGGCCGATGAAGGCAGGCGGGGATGAAGAGAAGCCGTCGGTGCTGGCAATGACGGACCGGATATCCGTCGCCGCAAGGCACAGGCGATTATAATGGGTCTGCGGCACGTCAGGCATGTCGGCCAGACATATAAGGATGCCGCGAACCCGCTTCATCGGCATGATGTGCTCGATGGCGCGCACGATGCTGCCGGAAATGCCTTCTTCGGGTCGTTCGTTGACGAGGATGGTGTAGCCGCGCCGTTCCAGCTTCCGGTGGATGACGGGCGCCTGCACGGCAGGCCGGACCACTGCCACCAGTTCCGCGAAGGCCATGGAAGCCACCGTCTCCATCGCATGCTGCACCACGGGCTTGCCGCGCAGCATGGCCATCAGTTTGTCCTCTTCGCCAAACCGGGACGATGTGCCCGCCGCCAGCAATATCGCCGCGATCTGTTCAGTACGCATGAAAGGCCGGAAGGGATGACATGTGCTTGATCAAGGCTCCTTGGGCGGCGGATTGCCATTGCGGCAGCCTTGAGTCCAGCATGCCGGAAAGGGGCTGGCCTTCGCGGGGGCAAGAGGCCATATGCAGGGCCGAAAGCAAGGAGTGGTTTTTCATGGACTATGATCCCGACGCGGAAACGGTGGGAGAATCCGTCAAGGAGCCGGTTCCGGCCGAGGTGTCCGAAGCGATCCGCACACTGATCAGATGGTCGGGCGACGATCCGCGGCGCGAAGGGCTGATGGAAACGCCCGAGCGCGTCGCCCGCGCCTGGAGGGAATATTGCCGCGGCTATGGCGACGATCCGGCCTATCATCTGTCCCGCATCTTTCACGAGGTGGGCGGCTATGACGATGTCGTGCTGCTCAAAGACATTCCGTTCCAGTCGCATTGCGAACATCATATGGCGCCGATCGTCGGGCGGGCGCATATCGCCTATCTGCCGGGCGACTATGTCGTGGGCATATCGAAGCTGGCGCGCGTCCTTCATGCCTTCGCTCACCGTTTGCAGGTTCAGGAGCGGCTGACGTCCGAAGTCGCCAACTGCATCTGGGAAAATCTGAAGCCGCAAGGGGTCGCCGTGGTGATCGAAGCGACGCATGGCTGCATGACCGGCCGTGGCGTGCGGACGCCCGATGTCCTGATGAAGACCAGCCGCATGCTCGGCGTTTTCCGCGACGATGAGAAGAGTCGCGAGGAAGTGCTGAAACTCATCGCATCGTGAGCGGGAGCGATCCGACCTACCGTCCGCTGGGACGCGCGCGATCCCAAGGGGAGGGGGGCGCCGCCCCTCTTGCGGGCAAGCGGCTGGCGCTGGTCACTGGCGGGCACAGGCGGCTGGGCGCGCATATCGCCGCCGCCTTCGCCAGGGAGGGGTTTTCGCTCGCCATCCATGGCAGCCACGATACGCGGCTCGATTCCCATCTGGCGCTGGCGCTGGAAGAGAATGGAACCGAGTGGGAAGGCTTCGTCGCCGATTTTTCCGATCCCGAAGGTGCGGAGGAATTGATCGGTAAGGTGGCGGAACGCTTCGGCCGCCCGCCGGACGTGCTGGTGAACGGCGCGGCCCTGTTCGGTCAGGACCGGCTGAGCGATGTGACGGCCGACGATCTGATGCGGCATTATGCCGTCAACTGCGCCGCGCCCGCCCTGCTGACAAAGGCCTTCGCCATGGTGCCTGCCGGCACGGCCGACCGGTGCATCGTCAATATCCTCGACCAGCGGATTGATCATCCGCATGAGGATCAACTGGCCTATACTCTGTCCAAACTGGCGCTGGCGGGCCTGACCCGATTGAGCGCGAGCAACCTGGCTCCCCGGATCAGGGTGAATGCGGTGGCGCCGGGTCTCACCATTCCGACGACCGATTATGACGAGGCGCAGATGGAGCGGCTGGAGGCGCTGATGCCGCTCCATCGCCTGCCGCAGCCGGAACAGATCGCCGAAGCCGTGTTGTATCTGGCGCGGGCGACGGCCGTGACGGACCAGACCCTCTATATCGACGCAGGCGCGCATATGCGCGGTTATGACCGGGATTTCATGCATTTGTGCCGGTAAGGCCTGCGACTTTGCAGAGCCTTTTCGGTGGCGGCCGCCCCGGAGCGAATCTAGAGCGAAGACATTTGGGAACGCGGCTTTTCAGATCGAAGGGAGACAGTGATGGCCTATGAAACGATTTTGGTGGAACAGCGTGAAGCGGTGACGCTCATCACGTTGAACCGTCCGCAGGCGCTCAACGCTCTGAATACACAGGTTCTGGCCGATCTCAGCGCGGCTTTCGCCACTTATGACGCCGATCGGACGCAACGCTGCGCGGTGCTGACCGGCAGTGAAAAGGCTTTCGCGGCGGGCGCCGACATCAAGGAAATGGTCGATAAACCCGCCGCCGACTTCTTTCTGGAGGATTTCTTCTCCGGCTGGCAGTCGAATGTTGTCTCCACCCGCAAGCCATGGATCGCGGCGGTGGCGGGCTTCGCCTTGGGTGGCGGATGCGAACTGGCGATGATGGCCGACTTCATCATTGCTGCCGACACGGCCAAATTCGGTCAGCCCGAAATCAAGCTGGGCGTGGCTCCCGGCATGGGCGGATCGCAGCGCCTGACCCGCGCTGTCGGCAAGGCAAAGGCGATGGAAATGTGCCTGACCGGCCGGATGATGGACGCGCAGGAAGCCGAGCGCGCCGGTCTGGTTGCGCGGATCGTTCCGGCTGCGGACATGCTGGGCGATGCCCTGAAGACCGCCGAGACCATTGCTTCCATGCCTCCGATGGCAACGATGGTGAACAAGGAGATGGTCAACATCGCCTTCGAAACGGGGCTGGCGCAGGGATTGCTGACCGAGCGCCGCCTGTTCCAGATCCTGACCGCGACGGAAGACAAGAGGGAAGGGATGACCGCCTTCGTGGACAAGCGTCCCGGCGTGTGGAAGGGGCGCTGATCCGCCATTGGCCCGCATGATCCATCGGAAACGGGCAGATCATGCGGGCTGCCATTTTATCGCATAGAGCGGTGATTGGACGGCTTTTATGCCGAAACATAATCGACGCGGCCCCGTCTCACAGCTAAGAGGACTCGCAACGGAAACGGAGCGGTCATATTTCGTCCATGCAGCATAAGTCGAAGCGCAGCCGGGCGATTGCCATGCCCCAAAGCGAATTCCGTACCCGAGCATCCGAATATCTGGATTTTCTCGGCGCCTGGTTGAAGAAGCCTCGCCAAACCGCGTCCGTCGTTCCCAGCAGCCGTTATCTGGCCCGGCTCATGGTGTCGCATATCGACCCTTCGGATGGACGCGTGCTGGAATTGGGGGGCGGCACGGGCGTCTTCACGCGCGCCATATTGGAAACCGGCCTTCCCGCCGAAAAGCTGGAGGTGGTGGAAATCAACCCGGCCTTTGCGAGGGGGTTGCGGCGGCACTTCCCTCATGTGGCGGTTCTGGAAACGCCCGCCCAGATCGTGTCGGCCGCCGCGGCCGGGGAACCGGGCGAATATCAGACGGTCATCAGCGGCCTGCCGCTGCTCGCCATGGACCGCGCCATGCATGTGGACATATTGACGGAAGCCTTTCGCATGATGCATCCGGGCGGCGCTTTCATCCAGTTCACATATTCCATGCGTCCCCCGGTCAGCCGCGATATCCTTGACTTCCTGAATCTGAATGTCGTCCGGGTGGGGCAGACGGTCAGGAATTTCCCTCCCGCAACGGTATTTCGCTTTTCCCGCCGGGGAGAATGAGGGCGGGCTTGCCTGACGGGACCGGGCACCTATGTTCCAGCAGAGCAAAAAGGGGCCTTGCCGCATATGGCGTCCATCATCACGATTTCCGGCCTGACGAAGAGTTATGCGTCGGGCTTTCAGGCATTGAAGGGCGTCGATCTTTCGATTGAAGAAGGGGAGATATTCGCGCTCCTCGGCCCCAATGGCGCGGGCAAGACGACCCTTATCTCCATCGTCTGCGGCAATGTGCGGCCCAGCGGCGGCGGCGTGACGGTCGCGGGCCACGACATCATTCGCAGCTATCGCGGCGCGCGTTCGGCCATCGGTCTTGTGCCGCAGGAATTGTCCACTGACCAGTTCGAACGGGTGATCGACACGGTCGCCTTTTCCCGTGGCCTGTTCGGCAAGCCTCGCAACGACGCCTATATCGAAAAAGTACTGCGGGATCTGTCCCTGTGGGACAAACGGAACAGCAAGATATTGGAGCTTTCCGGCGGCATGAAGCGCCGCGTCATGATCGCCAAGGCGCTCAGCCACGAACCGCGTGTCCTGTTTCTGGACGAGCCGACGGCGGGCGTGGACGTGGAATTGCGACGCGATATGTGGAAGCTGATCGGCGAACTGCGCGAGACCGGCGTGACGATCATCCTCACCACCCATTATATCGAGGAAGCCGAGGAGATGGCGGATCGCGTCGGCGTCATCAACAAGGGCGAATTGATGCTTGTCGAGGACAAGGATGTCCTGATGCGGAAACTCGGCCAGAAAACGCTGACGATCGCGTTGACGGAACCGCTTTCGGCCGTGCCTGATCATCTCGCGGAATGGGACGTGTCCCTCAAGGCCGAGGGGAATGAAATGGAATATCTGTTCGATACGCGGGCCGAACGCACGGGCGTGTCCTCCTTGCTCAGGAAGCTGGGCGATCTGGGCATCGGCTACAAGGATCTGAACACCCGGCAGAGCAGCCTGGAAGATATTTTCGTCAGCCTGGTGCATCGGGAGCAGATGGCATGAGCGGTCCCAATCTGCGCGCCATATGGGCGATCTATACATTCGAACTGCATCGCTTCCGCCGCACGCTCCTGACCGGACTGCTGGTGCCGGTCATCACGACGTCCCTTTATTTCGTGGTGTTCGGCGGGGCGATCGGTTCGCGGATGACGGAAATCGACGGCATTCCCTATGCCGCCTTCATCGTGCCGGGCCTCATCATGATGTCGATGTTCACCGAAAGCATCTTCAACGCCAGTTTCGGCATCTATATGCCAAAATTCACGGGTACCATTTACGAACTGCTCTCCGCGCCGGTTTCAGCCGCCGAAACGGTGACCGCTTATGTGGGCGCCGCTGCGACCAAAGCATTTATCGTCGGCATCATCATCTTTGCGACGGCGCATCTGTTTGTCGATATTTCCGTCGCGCATCCCGTCGCCATGATCGCTTTCATGGTGCTGATCGCGATCAGCTTCTGCCTGTTCGGCTTCATTTTGGGCATCTGGGCGCAGAGTTTCGAGCAGTTGCAGGTGATTCCAATGCTGATCATCATGCCGATGACCTTTCTGGGCGGCGCTTTCTATTCGATCCACATGCTGGCCGATCCGTGGCGGACGATCACCCTGTTCAATCCAATCGTCTATCTGATCTCCGGTTTCCGCTGGACCTTCTTCGGCAAGGGGGATGTGGGGATCGAGTATAGCATCGCCTTTATCGCGGCCATGCTGGCGCTGTGCCTGGCGGTCGTCGGATGGATGTTCCGGAGCGGCTATCGTTTGAAGAAATAGGAAGGGAGCGGGACTTGCCGTCCCGGCCAGGTCAGGCTGTTGCGCCTTCGGGTTGGACGGCGAAGAGGGTCACGCCCTTATATTTGTCGTCCGACTCGTCATAGAGGCCGTGCATCGCTTCGAACGGTTCATCCACCACGGCCATATTGCTGAGGCCCGTCAGCTTGAAGGTGCCCAGCTTCAGTTCGCGCGGCGGGCGGCCATCGCGATCCACTGTTACGGCGTCGATGAACATCTCATCATGGCGCGTATAGAGGATATGCGGCGCCAGCTTCACGACCATCTTGTTATAGGTCACGATCAGGCATTGCTGGAGGGCAATGGCTTGGAGGATTTCAGTCGGCGCTTGCATGATGGCCGTTCATTACCGAATCGCCAGCCGTGCTTCAATTGTTTTGTGCGCCGCGTCATTTCGTTGAAAGAAATCGTCGGCAAGAATCGCGCCTTTTGCTAATGCGAAAGGAGGCCCAACTCCTCGCGCCTCGCCCAGCGCATGACCAGCAAAATGGCCACGACGCACAGGCCGCTGGCAAGGCCGATCCAGATGCCAAGCCCGCCCATATGCAGCGGAAAGGCGAGGAACGTGCCCACCCCCAAGCCGATGACCCAATAGCCGATCAGTGCGAACAGCATGGGAATCTTCGTGTCCTGGATGCCGCGCAGCACGCCCGCTGCGACAGCCTGCGTCGCGTCCACAAGCTGAAACAGCGCTGCAACGCCCAGAAAGGTGATGGCCAGCGCGACGGTCCGCGCATTGGCGGGGGCTTGCGTGTCGAGGAAAATCGCTATCAGCCATCGAGGAAAAGCGATCAGGGTCGTGGCCGCGATACATGCAAAGCCGATGCCCATCGCCAGCGAAAGCCAGCCGGAGCGGGCCACGCCTGCTTTGTCTCTCCGGCCCTGCGCGAGACCCACGCGCACCGTCGCGGCCTGTCCCATACCCATCGGGACCATGAACAAAAGGGATGCGATCTGGATGGCGACGGCGTGGGCGGCCAGCGTCTCCTTGTCGATCAGGCCCATGAGCAGCGCCGAGGCGTTGAACACGGCGCTTTCCAGACCCAGCATGACCGCGATCGGCAAGCCCAGCCGCCATATCGCGCTCAGCCTTTCCCTGTCCCTCCGCCAGAACTGGCCGAGCAGCCGGTAGCGGCGGAATCCCCGGTCGCGCGAAAGGACGAGCAGCAGCGCGAAGAACAGAAAGGAGGAGGACAGGGTGCTCGCCAGCCCCGCGCCCGCTATGCCCAGCGCGGGCATTCCCAAATGGCCGAAGATCAGCACCCATCCGGCCAGCACGTTGAGCGGAATCGCGCAGAACATGATGATGACCGCCCAGAGCGGCCGTTCGAGCGCCGAAATGAAGTTCCGGAGCGTGGAGAAGCCCAGAAAAGGCAAAAGCGCCCATTGCAGGCCGCGCATCAGTTCCCCGGCCATGTGCGCCAGATGGGCGTCCTGCCCCATGGCCAGCAGGATTGCTTCGCATTGCCACAGGATGAGCCAGGCCGGCACGGCGAAGATCAGGGCGGCGCGCAGCGTCTGATGTACGGTGCGCCGCACGTCCCGCACCGAATGGCGACGGCGTCCCCGCTCCTCGGCGATCAGCGGCGCGGCGGCGGTGACCAGCCCCATGCCGAAAATCAGCATGGCCGCAAACAGGTTGATGGCCAGCGCTCCCGCCGCCACCGCATCGGTTCCCAGCCAGCCAAGCAGCAGCAGGTCAGTGGCCGCAATCGCCGACCATGCGATATTGCCCGCGATCATGGGCAGGGCGAGCGTCAGCAAGGCTCGCGCTTCGGGACGCCATGCGTGGGTCATGTCACTCGCTTCAATGTTTCCGGGGGATGAGGTGGAGCACACCCACGATCAAGGCGCCGATCGCCAGTCCCACGATGCCGGAACCGATGGCGCTCACCACCCATTCGACGATTGTGCCCATGGCGGGCAGGGCGTGGGCTGCGCTTTGGCCCATGTGATGAATGACGCCGGGGATCAGATCCCAGTGAAATTCATGCAATCCATGCACGATCAGGCCGCCTCCGACCCAGAGCATCGCGGCGGTTCCAACGATGCTCAATATCTTCATGAGCACCGGCATGGCGCGGACCAGCCCGCGCCCCACGGCGCGTGCAAGAGCGGAGGATCGTTGCGCCAGATGGAGGCCGATATCGTCCATCTTCACGATGAAGCCGACCACGCCATAGACCCCCAGAGTGATCAGGATTGCTACGACCACGAGGATGACGGCCTGCTCCCAGAGCGGCTCTGTGGCAACCGTGCCGAGCGCGATAGCCATGATTTCGCCCGACAGGATGAAATCCGTGCGGATCGCGCCGGATACCTTCTGATTCTCCAGTTCCGCCGAACTGTGCGTGGCCAGGGCTTCTTCGGCAAGATCATGGCCATTGCCCAGCGCCTCAAGCAGTTTCTCCGCCGCTTCGAAACAGAGGAAAGCGCCGCCCGCCATCAAAAGGGGCGGGAGCAGCCACGGGGCCAGCGCGCTCAGGATCAGGGCGGCTGGAAGGAGGAACAACAGCTTGTTGCGAAGCGAGCCCTTGGCGATCTTCCATATGATCGGAAGCTCGCGATCCGGCGCCAGGCCCATGACATAGCGCGGCGTCACCGCCGTGTCGTCGATCACGACCCCGGCGGCCTTGCTTCCCGCTTTGCCCGCCGCCGCTGCGACATCGTCCAGCGAGGTCGCCGTCAGTTTCACTATGCCCGCCACGTCATCCAGCAGCGCGATCAGACCCGAAGGCATGGATTTTCAGCTTTCCCCTGTCGGAATCCGATGATCGGCTTCTCTACCTTGCGAGTCATAGAAGGGTCGCGCGCAACGAGCAATGCGATGCGTGGTTTCAAGCTATCCCACGGAAATTTGCGGGCGGATCGCTCGCGGGAAAGGATTCATCCGACTGTTCGTCCACCAGATCCCAGTCTTCGGCATTCACATGCTGTTCGGCGGGACCCGCGTCCCGGATGATGCCCGACGATCCGGCAGCACCCCGGTCGTCGCTGGCGCCCTTCGCTTTCCAATCCCGCCAGCTTTTCCAGGCCACCGTTCCAAGGCCTGTCAGAAAAGCCAGTTTCAGCAATGCTTTCATGATTTTTTCTCCCGCGATTTCCCAAGATGTATCTGGTCCGCCGGATCGCCGCCGACGGCCATTTCCGACAAGGTGTGTTGATCTTCCTCATCCGTCCCGCCGGACACTTCCTGCGGCTTTGCACTGGCCCAAGCCGCTTCCCAGCGCTGGAGCAAAGCCGCGTCGATCATCGAGCGCCATATATCGCCGCGCCCCACCTCCATCATGACCGCGTCCGGGTCTTTCAGGGTGGCGAGGATATTCGCCGCGTCCTCCAGGCGGCTGGCCCATTCGTCGGGCCGATCGGCGGAAAGATGGCGAGCCAGGCGTTCGATGAGGGCGCGTTGCTCCATGACGGGGGAACGTCCACGGGCGGTTCCTGTTCCGGTCATTTCGTGACGTCATCGCAGCGATGTGAACCGATGCCCTTCTGCATGGTTTCCATGGGGTCGGGCTGGCAGGAGAAAGACGATGCCTCAAGGCGACAAAAGCAGCTACACGGACAAGCAGAAGCGCAAAGCCGAGCATATCGAGGAAGGATATGAAGATCGCGGCGTCTCCCGCAAGGAAGCGGAACGGCGCGCCTGGGCCACGGTGAACAAGGAATCGGGCGGCGGCAAAAAATCGGGATCGGGACGCGGCAAGCCTGAAAGTCACGCCTCATCGCGCAAGGGCGGCCGCAAAGGCGGGGCCGCATCGGCGCGGCGCTCCGCTGCCGAGCGATCGGCTGCTGCAAAGAAGGGATGGGAGACCCGGCGCAAGAGGGCGGGTGGGTGATCCGGGCGAGAATGGACTGGCAGATCGCTCGGCCCTCACTCGGCGCCTCGATCGGATGAGCGCGCGTCGTGGCCCGTGACGGACGCCACAAAAAAGCCGCCCGGTAAGGGGCGGCTTTCTTTCTCGGTCCTGTCGGAAAGCTCAGGCTTCCTCGGCCGGAGCCTCTTCGGCCGTTTCGGTGGCGATTTCGCCGGGTTCGGCGTTCGGATCGTAATCCTCGGTGAAACCTGCCTCGTCCTTTTCGAACAGGTCGGCCATCACGTCGACGCCCTGCGATTGCAGTTCGGCCTCTTCCGGCGAGCGGGCGACGTTCACCGAGATGGCGACGGCGACTTCAGGGTGCAGCGCGACCTTGACGTCGAACACGCCCAGCGTCTTGATCGGGCGTTCCAGCACGATCATCGCCTTGGTGACGTTGGTCACGCCATCGGCGTGCAGCGCTTCGACGACGTCACGGACGGCGACCGAACCATAGAGGTGGCCGGCGTTGGACGACTGGCGAATAAGGACGATCTGCTTGCCGTTGACGCCTTCGGCAGCCTTTTCGGCGTCCGTCCGGCGAGCGGCGTTGTCGGCCTCGATCTTCGCGCGGTTGGCTTCGAAGACCTTCTTGTTGGCGTTGTTGGAACGCAGCGCCTTCTTGTTGGGAAGAAGGAAGTTGCGGGCGTAACCGTCCTTCACGGTGACGACGTCACCGATCGCGCCCAGTTTCTCGATCCGTTCGAGGAGAATGATTTCCATGGGTCTTACTCCCTCACTTCACGATGTAGGGCAGCAGGCCCAGGTGACGGGCGCGCTTGATGGCCTGGGCCAGTTCGCGCTGCTTCTTGGCGGATACCGCGGTGATACGGCTGGGGACGATCTTGCCGCGCTCGGACACGAAGCCCTGCAGCAGACGGACGTCCTTATAATCAATCTTCGGCGCATCCTTGGCGGCGAAGGGGCAGCTCTTGCGGCGGCGGAAAAACGGGCGTGCCATGTTTCAGATCTCCTTATTCGCCAGCAGGGGCTTCTTCGCGCTCACGGCGCGGGCCACGATCGCCACGGTCTTCACGGGGACCACGATCACCGCGCGGGCCGCGATCGCCACGCTCGGAACGTTCCTGCTTGCGCATCATCACCGACGGGCCGGTTTCCAGTTCGTCGACCTTGATGGTCATGTAGCGGATCACGTCTTCGTTGATCTGGGTCTGGCGCTCCAGCTCCGCAACGACACCGGCGGGGGCGTCGATGTTGAGCATCACATAATGCGCCTTGCGATTCTTGGCGATCTTGTATGCGAGCGAACGCAGGCCCCAGGTTTCGACCTTGGTCACCTTGCCCTGCATATCCTCGACGATCTTGGTGGCGGTTTCCGCCAGCGCGTCCACCTGCGCCTGTGCCAGATCCTGGCGCGCAAGGAACACATGCTCATAAAGAGCCATGGGTATTGCCTCATCTGTTGGCCGATCGCTGACGCCCACCCCATGTGGAACGCCCCTCCGGCTGTCGTCTCAACCATTGAATCGCGCAGGGCCGAGTCACCCCGGTCCCGTGCGAAGGCGCGCCTATGACGGAAATGCGGGGCAAAGGCAAGGGCGGGCATGGCTCTTTCTCTCTTCTCTTCGCACTGAGCTTGTCGAAGCGCTGCTCTTTCTTCTACGCACGACAGAAAGACGTGCGGGCCTTCGACAGGGTCGGGTCGAACGGGTGTCGGACATAAGAGAGGCAGGGAATATGGCGGTCGGGATCGCGGCGCTTTCGCTGATATTGTTGATGCTGGCGGCTTATCGGGGGATGAGCGTCATCCTGATGGCCCCCTTGCTGGCGATGCTGGCGGTATTCCTGACGGATCCGTCAGCCGTTCCCGCCGCTTTTTCCGGGCTGTTCATGGAGAAGGTCGCGAGCTTTCTGAAACTCTATTTCCCGGTTTTTCTGCTGGGGGCGCTGTTCGGCAAGCTGATCGAGATTTCCGGCTTCTCCCGTTCCATCGTCACGGCGGTGATCGGCTTCGTCGGGGCGGAGAGGGCGATCCCCGCGATCATGCTGGTGACGGCGTTGCTGACCTATGGCGGGGTGTCGGTCTTTGTGGCGGTGTTCGCCGTCTATCCCTTTGCGGCGGAGATGTTCCGGCGCGCCGATATCCCCAAGCGGCTGGTGCCCGCGACTATCGGATTGGGCGCGATCACCTTCACCATGGACGCGATGCCGGGCACGCCGCAGATCCAGAACATCATTCCCACCAGCTTTTTCGGCACCACCGCCTGGGCCGCGCCGGTGCTGGGCCTGATCGGGTCGATTTGCATCATGGGCATGGGGCTTGCCTATCTGGGCTGGCGGAGGCGGGTGTTGATGGCGGCGGGGGAGGGCTATGGCGCGCCGGAGACTCTGGTGAATGAACCGGAGCCGGTCTCCGACGAAGCGCGGACGCCGGCCATTATCGCCATCCTGCCGTTGCTGGTCGTGGGCTTTGGCAATCTGGCGCTGACCATGGTGATACCGAAGATCTGGACCGGAGAGGAAGTCAGCCTGTCCATGGCAGGCCTCACTGAGCCGGTAACGGTCAAGGTGGCGCAGATGGCCGCGCTCTGGGCGGTGGAGGGCGCGTTGCTGCTGGGCATCGCGACGATCCTGCTGTTCGCTTTCCCTGTCGTGGCCAGGCGTTTCGCCGATGGATCGAAGGCAGCGGTGGGCGGCGCTTTGCTGGCGGGAATGAACACGGCGGTCGAATATGGCTTCGGTGCGGTGATCGCGGCCTTGCCGGGCTTCCTCATCGTAAAAGAAGCGCTGAAATCCGTGCCGAATCCCCTGATCAACGAAGCGATCACGGTCACGTCCTTGTCCGGGATAACCGGATCGGCATCGGGCGGCCTGTCGATTGCGCTCGCGGCCATGGCGGATGAGTTCATCGCGGCGGGCGATGCGGCCGGTATCCCGAGGGAGGTGCTGCACCGCGTCGCCTCCATGGCTTCAGGCGGGATGGACAGCCTGCCGCATAATGGCGCGATCATCACTTTGCTGGCGGTGACGGGGTTGACGCATCGGCAGGCTTATAAGGATATCTTCGCGCTGACGCTCATCAAGACGTCGGCGGTGTTCATCGTGATCGCAGTCTATTATCTGACCGGCCTCGTGTAAGCGCGAAAGCGCCCCGGGGAGGAGAGTTCCCGGGGCGCGCTGCCCACTGCTCGGGCACGCTGGTTAGCGCAGGATGCCGCCGATCACCGCGCCGATGATGCCGCCGGTGATCGCCACCAGCACCGCGTCGTTACCCGACCGCACCCATTGATAACCGCGCGGCGGAGCGGAGAGGCGATAGTCGCGATAGTTGTTCACGACCCGATAATTGGCGGCATGGCGGCGGTCGAACCGCTGGCCCTTGGCCCAGCGGCGGTCATTGTTGCGATAGTCCTGCTTGCGAACGGTCGCCTTCTGGCGGACCACGGTGCGGCCATGCGGACCCTGCTTCACCACGCGGACGGTTTCGCGATGGGGAGCGGCCTGCGCCTGCGCGGTGACCATCGGGCTGGCGATCATGGTGGTGGCGGCAAGGGCCATCAGGAACTTCTTCATCATGGTAACTGCTCCTTCTTCAATCTCTGGCGCCTTTCGGGGCGTCGAAGACAGAATTAGGATGCGCTTGTCGCAAGGATGTGCCGGGGAAGGGGAAACTGTGTCGGAAATTGTATCAGCGCGGGATTCTATTCGTGTCGCAACGCGTCGATGGGATTGAGCGCCGCCGCGCGCCGCGCCGGGAAATAGCCAAAGACCACCCCGATCGCCGCCGAGAACAGGAAGGCGATGAGGTTCACCTTCACGTCGAAGATGAAGGGCACCTGCATCAGCGGCGCGATGGCGATGGATGCGATGAGCGCCAGGAACAGGCCGATCAGTCCGCCCAGACACGACAGCACGATAGCTTCCACCAGGAACTGCATCAGCACTTCGCGCGCCACCGCGCCGATGGCGAGACGGATGCCGATTTCGCGCGTCCGCTCCGTCACGGACACGAGCATGATGTTCATGATCCCGATGCCGCCCACCAGCAGGGAGATCGCCGCCACCGCCGCCACGATCTGAGTCAATATGGTGGTCGTGCCGGTCAGCGTGTCGGAAATCTGCTTCGTGTCGAAGACGTTGAAATTGTCCTGATCGCCCGCTTTCACCTTGCGCCGTTCGCGCATCAGTTCCTCAAGACTGGCCTGGACAGCCGAAGTGTCATAGGCGTCGTCCACCGCGATCAGTATCTGGCTGATGTCGCGGTCGCCGGTGAAACGGCGCTGCACGAACTTGATCGGCATGACGACCACATCGTCCTGATCGCCGAAGCCGCCCTGTCCCCGCGTGGCGAGCGTGCCGATCACCTGACAGGACACGCCCTTGATCCGCATCCGCTTGCCGATGGGATCATTGCCCTGAAACAGGTTGGTGCGGACGGTGTTGCCGATGATGCAGACGGGTTTTCCGGCCTCTTCCTCCTCCGTCATGAACAGGCGGCCCGTATCGGCTTTCCAGTTTTGCACCTCGAAATAGGCGGCGGTGGTGCCGTAGACGGTGGTGGACCAGTTGCTGCCTTCGTAAATCGCCGTGCTGCCGCTGGATTGCACCAGTGGGGCGACGGCGCGCACGCCGGTGAGCTGATTTTCTATGGCGGTGAGGTCTTGCGGCTTGAAATCGGGCGGACGGGGACCGCCGCCGCCACGCCCAAAGCCCTGACCGGGGCGCAGTTGCAGCACATTGGCGCCCAGCGAACTGATCTGCTCGCGCACGGCGGCGGTGGCGCCGTTGCCCAGCGTCACCATGGTCACGACCGCCGCGACGCCGATGATGATGCCGAGCGTCGTCAGGAAGGAACGCAGCTTGTGCCGGTTGATCGCGCGAAAGGCGAGGATGACGGTCGTGCCTAGCATGGGACGAAAACCCGATCCGTGGGGGCTGCCGGGGACATGATCATGCCTTCACCCTTTCCTCGGTCCGTTCGACCAGCCCGTCCTTGAAATGGATGATGGTGTGGGCAAAGGCGGCCATGTCCGATTCATGCGTGACCATGATGACGGTGATGCCGCTGTTGCGATTAAGGTCGGTCAGCAATTCCATGATCTCCACCGATCGTTCGGAATCGAGATTGCCGGTCGGCTCGTCCGCCAGCAGCACGGCGGGCTGGGTCACGATGGCGCGGGCGATGGCGACGCGCTGCTGCTGGCCGCCCGAAAGCTCTGCGGGGGTGTGGTCCCACCACTCCTTGAGACCGACCTTTTCCAGCGCGGCCATTCCCGCTTCATAGCGCGTCTTCTTGTCCTCGCCCCGGTAGAGCAGCGGCAATTCGACATTTTCCAGCGCGCTGGTGCGGGAAAGCAGGTTGAAGCCCTGAAATACGAAGCCGAGATAACGGCGGCGGAGCAGGGCGCGCTGGTCGCGGTCGAGTGCTTCCACATGGCGGCCCTTGAACAGGAACTCGCCTGCGGTGGGCACGTCGAGACAGCCCAATATATTCATCGTCGTCGACTTGCCGGAACCGGACGGCCCCATGACCGCGACGAAATCGCCTTCCTCAATGTCGAGGTCGATGCCCTTGAGCGCCTGAAACGCGGTCGGGCCGGAGCCGAACATCTTGGTGATGCCGCGCAGCGATATGATCGGCGCGGAGGGGGGCAGGGAAGCCATGGCGTCAGCTTCCGTTCGTCCGGCCCGTGCCGCGCGGTTCGCTCCGCTGGCCCTGCGGCGCGGGGGTGGGAGCGACCGGCGCGGTTTCGGGCGGCGAATCGCCCGAATTGCCGAGCTTGCCGACGGTGGCCGGGCTGCCGTCCGCCGCCCTGTTGCGCGGGCCGGTTGGACGTTGGCCATTGCCTTGATCGGCTTTCTGGTCCTCGACAGGCTGCTGCTGCCCGGCGGCAAGCTGGCCCGTGATGACCCGCATTCCCGCCTTCAGATCGCCGCCGGTGATGGCCGTGCGCGAACCATCGCTCGCGCCGACTGTGACCTGCACGGCCTTGGGCTCGCCATTTTCGTCCTGCACATAGACGGTCTGGCTGCTGCCCGCGCCGAAGCTCACCTGCCGGGCGTTGCCGCGACGGAAGCGGCGCGGGCCGGGCACGATCTGGCTGGTGATGCCGCCGCCCTGACTGGCGCCCGTGCTGGGCTTGAAGCGCAGCGCGGCATTGGGGACGAGCAGCGCGTCATGCAGTTCCTGCGTCACGATGTCCGCCGTCGCCGTCATGCCGGGGCGCAGGATTTCGTCCTCATTGTCGACCGCCAGAACGGCGGTATAGGCGACCACGGCGCCTGCGGTGCTGCTCGTCGCGCTGCTGGACGAGGAGGATGAGGAGGAACTGCTGGAACTGTTCGATCCGACATTCACCCTCGTGACCTTCGCCGGGAAGGTGCGGCCGGGGAAGGCGTCCACGGAGAAATTGGCGCTCTGGCCTTCCTTCACCTGTCCCACATCGGCCTCGTCCACGGAGACTTCGACCTCCATTTTGGTCAGGTCTTCGGCGATGGTGAAGAGGACCGGCGCGTTGAGGGACGCCGCCACCGTCTGCCCCGGCTCGATATCGCGGGAGAGGACCACGCCTGTCACCGGCGAGACGATCTGCGCGATGGAAAGATTGGTCTGCGCGGTCGAAAGCTGGGCCTGCGACACGCGGACCTGCGCCTGCGCGGAATGGAGATTGGCGAGGGCCGACTGGTAATCGGCGCGGGCCGCGTCCAGTTCCGTCTTGGCGGGGACGCGCCCGCCCGACAGGTTGAACACGTTGAGCTGCCGGTCCAGCGTCGCCTTGGCCAGCGCGAGTTGCGCCTGCGCCTGCGACACGCTGGCCTGCGAGGAGGTGACCTGCGCCCGGTTCTGATTGATGGTGTCGACCAGGCGGCGGGTGTCGAGTTCAGCCAGCCTTTGCCCCTTCGTCACCCGGTCGTTCACGTCGACATAGACCGCCGTGATCTTGCCCGACTGTTCGGACCCCACATCCACCTGATTGATGGGTTTCAGGTTGCCGGTGGCGGACACGGTGACGGTCAGATCGCCCTTGCGTACTTCGCGCGTCGCATAATCGGGCTTGTCGTCGCGGCCAAAGCAGTAAGCCAGCGACAGGATCACGATCAGCAGCACCACGCCGATGCCGCCCCGGATGATCCACTTGCGCCACGGCTTTGCGGGCTTTGCGCCAAGAAAGTCGTTCAGATCCTGATCCGTCGTCACATCATTGCTCATCTGGGCGGTTTTCCATGTTCTGCCAGCCGCCGCCCAGCGCATTATAAAGCTGGGCGATGGCAAGGACTTCGTCGGCCTGAGCGGAAGCAAGGCTGTTGCGGGCGTTCAAAAGCGTGGATTCACTGCTGGACAGCGTCTGGAAATCAATCAGGCCGGATTGATATTGGCTGCGAGCCATGATCGCGGCATTGTCCGACGCTTCGAAGGCGGTCTGGAACTCCGTCTTGCGAGCCTGTGCGCTGGTGAGCGCGGCCATCGCATTTTCGACATCCTCCAGAGCCATCAGCACATTTTGCTTATAGGCGGCGAAGGCCCCGTCGGCGGCGGCCTTTTGCGCGCGAAGCTGGGAGGACAGCCGTCCGCCATCGAAGATCACCTGCGCGACATTGGCGAAAACGCCGCCCGTCACCAGATCGAACAGGTTTTTGAAGGCGTTGGAGGTGGTGCCGATATTTCCGCTGATTCCCAGCGAGGGATAAAGCTGCGCCTGCGCCACGCCGATCCGCGCGGTGGCGGCAGCCAGAGCGCGCTCCGCCGAGCGCACGTCAGGGCGCTGGCGCAGCGTGTCGGCGGGGATGCCGGCGGCGATCTGCGTCGCGACGACGGGAATGGGGGCAGGGGTTTCGAGCGTGCGGGTGGCTTCCCCCGGAGCCTGCCCCGTCAGCACCGCGATCCGGTTGAGGCTGCCTTTCAGGCTGGCTTCCAGTTGCGGGATGGAGGCTCTCGTCTGCGCCAGTTGCGCCTTGGCCTGCTGCTCGTCGAGCGAGGAGACGAGGCCCGCCTGCAAGCGCCAATTGGCGATGTCGTAATTATCCTGCTGGACCGTCTGCGTTTCCCGCGCCACCTGAAGCTGCGCCTGCGCCAGTCGCGCCTGCACATAGTTGCTGACCAGTTCGGAAATGATGGTCATCCGCACATTGGCGAGGTCATAGCCCGATGCGGCAAGGTCAGCGTGCGCCGCTTCGGCCGAGCGGGACAGTTCGCCGAACAGGTCGACCTGCCAGCTTGCATTGGCGCGCAGGGAATAGCTGCTGGACCAGTTGCTCGTCCCGCCGCCGATGGGATTGCCGCTGCTGTCGAGACGGCCGCCTGCGTCCTGGCTGCTGTAATTCCGGCCGCCGCTGCCCGACGCATTCACCTGCGGCAGGAAGGACGCATTGGCCTGCCGCAGTGATTCCCGCGCCTGTCGCAGCCGCGCCTGCGCCTGCACGATGTCCAGATTGCTGGCGATGGCCTGATCAATCAGATGACTGAGCGCGGGATCGTCGAGCCGCGTCCACCAGTTCGCCAGATCAGCTTCGCTGAGCGGGACGGAAGCGCCCTGACTATAGGCGGGAGGAACCCCCAGCGACGCTGTTTCGGGAGGGCGGTAATCGGGACCGGCGGCGCAGGCCGTCAGCGTAAGCGCCGTTCCGCTGATCCATGCAATGCGATATCGCACCTTTTCCTTGCACTCCGTCATCGTTAAAGGGGCCGCAGACAGCCGCCCCAAGGGCGATGTTGAGGCGTTCGGTGAAATAACTGCCGAAATCGCGGCAGCGTCTCAATGACAATGTTGTCGTAAAGTGTAACGGTCTTGGAAATTGACGCTTTTTCGCGTCGTCGGGTTCAGAGGGTGAAGCATGAGGGCATTTCTATTTCCGGGTCAGGGCAGCCAGTCGGTCGGCATGGGCAAGGCGCTGGCCGAAGCCAGCCCCGCCGCGAAGGAACTGTTTCAGGAAGTCGACGACGCCCTGTCGCAGCATTTGTTCCGCATCATGGTGGAAGGGCCGGAAAGCGACCTGACGCTGACGGAAAACGCCCAGCCCGCGATCATGGCCAATGCGCTGGCGACGCTGCGGGTGATGCAGCGCGAAGGCGGTTTTTCGCTGGCCGACAAGGGCGATTATGTCGCCGGGCACAGCCTGGGCGAATATAGCGCCCTTTGCGCGGCCGAGGCTTTCGACATCGGCACTACCGCGAAGCTGCTCAAGTTGCGTGGCCAGGCGATGCAGGCCGCCGTGCCGGTGGGCGAGGGCGCGATGGCGGCTCTGCTGGGCGCCGACATCGAAAAGGCGCAGGCTCTGGCCGATGCCGCGGCCGAAGGCGAAGTCTGCACCGTCGCCAATGACAATGACCCGACGCAGGTGGTGATTTCCGGACACCGGGGCGCGATCGAGCGGGCCGTGGCGCTGGTCAAGGACCATGGCATCAAGCGCGGCGTGCTGCTCCCCGTGTCCGCCCCCTTCCACTGCCCCTTGATGCAACCCGCCGCCGAGGCGATGGAAGAGGCGTTGGGCAAGGCGGCGATCAAAACGCCGCTGCTGCCGGTCTATGCCAATGTGCTGGCCGCCCCCATCGCCGATCCGGCCGAGATCGCGGCGCGGTTGGTGGAGCAGGTGACGGGCCGCGTCCGCTGGCGCGAATCCGTGGCGGCGATGTGGAACGCGGGCGTCACGGAATTCGTGGAACTGGGCGGCAAGGTGCTTGGCCCGATGGTCAAGCGCATCGCGCCGGACGCCACCGTCCGCAGCATCGTGACGATGGATGATATCGAAGCGGCTCTGGCCGAATTCTGACGAGACGGGGATAGAAGAAACATGTTCGATCTGACAGGCATGACCGCGCTGGTGACGGGCGCATCGGGCGGCATCGGCTCCGCCATCGCGAAGTCGCTGACCGCGCAGGGCGCGACATTGGCGCTTTCGGGGAGCAATGAGGAAAAGCTCAAGGCCTTCGTGGCCGAGCTAGGCGGCGATCACAAGACGCTGGTCTGCAACCTCTCGGACGCGGCGTCCGTTGACGCGCTGGTGCCGCAGGCGGTCGAGGCGCTGGGCGGCAAGATCGACATTCTCGTCAACAATGCGGGCATCACGCGCGACAACCTGATCCTCCGCATGAAGGACGATGAGTGGACAGACGTGATCGCGGTGAATCTGGAAGCCGCCTTCCGCCTTGTCCGCGCCGCGGCCAAGCCGATGATGAAGGCGCGCTTTGGCCGCATCATCTCGATCACGTCGATCGTGGGCGTCACTGGCAATCCGGGGCAGGCCAATTATGCCGCGTCCAAGGCGGGGATCATCGGCATGTCCAAATCGCTGGGCCAGGAACTGGCGAGCCGCGGCATCACCGTGAACTGCATCGCGCCGGGCTTCATCCGCTCGGCCATGACCGACGCGCTGAACGAGGCGCAGAAGGGCGCGATCCTCCAGAAGATCCCGGCGGGCGATCTGGGCACGGGCGAGGATATTGGCGCGGCGGTCGTCTATCTGGCGAGCCGGGAAGCAGGCTATGTCACCGGCCAGACGCTGCATGTGAATGGCGGCATGGCGATGATCTGATGCTCAGGCCGGAAGCGGGCGGGCGCCTTGCGTCCATGCTCCCGACCAAAGGCGCAGATATATCAGCCGCCGCGCGGACAGGAGGCTGAGGGCCGCGATGGCGCATCCCGCCAGCACGTCGCTGAAATAATGGCCGCCGTCGATCGGCGTGGCCGCGAGGGTAAGGGCCGCGAAGCCGACACCGGCCCACCGCGCCGGCGCTTGCGGCGCCTTGAGGAATCCCCAGCCAAAGACGATGGCCAGCGCGGCGTGATAGCTGGGGAAGGTGATAATGCCTTCCAGCTTGTCGATGGAAAGGACGCGCAACTCGCCGGAACGAAGCGCCAGAAGATCACGCATGTGAACAAGAGAGGCAGCCGGACGCAGATTCGGATAATCCGCCGGATGCAGGCCGAAATGAGCGTAAGCGGCGACGGCGGGCATGACTCCCGACAGGAGAATGACGGTAAGTCCCGCTATCATGGCTCCTAAAATGGCCGTGCGCAACGCTGCCAGCCTGTCGCCAAGGCCAAGCACGATGATGAGCATCGCCATCTGGGGAATGATGGTCATATAGGCCAGTTTCAACAGCCCGGCGAAGAGCGCGTGCCGGTTGAGCCAGTCCAGATAGGCGATCCAGTCCAGCCCCAGGGCATGATCCCAGCCAGCGATCCGCGCATCCCAAAACGCTCCGCCCTGCGCGGCGACCATGTAGGACAATATCGCGCCGGCTGCGCTGAAAAGCGTCATTTGCTGAAGGCCGACGCACATCGCGACGATTTTTCTGTCGGATCGGCGGCGGCGATAGAAGGCGGCTGCAAGCGCAAGCGACAAGATGAACATCGCGGGCATCAAGATGCCGTCCGGCGCGATGTGAAACGGGTCCGCCCATTGGAATCCACCCAGAATGGCAAGGGTGATGAGCAGCACCATCCAGCTTGCATCATCATGCCCGGACAGAGGATTCGGCTTGCTGGTGGTTGCGTTAACCATCTGGAGCTTATGGCAGCGGAAGGCTAACAATATGTAAAGAAGTGGCTTTTCTTCCCGATGGATGGATGAAATCATATCCGTAGAAGTAGGGGCTTGGCTCTCTTGCCTCTTGCCTCTATCGGAGCTTGGCTTTAGGGCATCCCTTAACGGATATTCATACCCACTAACGATACCCAGTAAAAAGGACCACTCATGAGTGAGACCGCGGATCGCGTAAAGAAAATCGTCGTCGAGCATCTGGGCGTCGAAGCCGAGAAGGTGACCGAGGACGCAAGCTTCATCGACGATCTGGGCGCAGACAGCCTGGACATCGTCGAACTGGTCATGGCCTTCGAGGAAGAATTCGGCGTCGAAATCCCCGACGATGCGGCGGAAAAGATCGCCACCGTCAAAGACGCCATCGATTATATCGACAGCAAGCAGTAAGAGCGGTTCGCGGCTGGCCCATCCGGCCGGCTGCTTCGCTTGAAGGAAAACGGCTCCTCCTGTCCGGTCGCTCCGGGTCTTGGGGAGCCTTTTCGTATCTGGCTCGCCGATCGCCTTGCCTCAGCTTTCGACAATCGGGTCGCAAGCGGTTAAGGGACGGCATGAAGCCATAGGGAATTTCGGAGCAATATATGCGTCGTGTCGTCGTAACCGGTCTTGGCATGGTAACCCCCTTGGGCGGGGATGTCGAAACCAGCTGGAAGAATATTCTCGCGTCGAAATCGGGCGCGGCCACGATCACACGCTTCGACGCCACCGACTATAAATGCCGCATCGCCTGTGAGGTGAAGCCCGCCGGTCACGAATATGGCTTCGACGCGAATCTGGAGGTCGACCACAAGATCCAGCGTCAGGTCGACCTCTTCATCGTCTTCGGCATCGCCGCGGCGAGCGAGGCGCTGAAGGATGCGGGCCTCACCGACATGACCGAAGAAGAGCGGCTGCGCGCGGGTTGCTCCATCGGTTCGGGCATTGGCGGCCTGCCGGGCATCGAAAGCGAATCGCTGGTGCTGGCGAACAAGGGGCCGAGCCGCGTGTCGCCGCATTTCGTCCATGGCCGCCTCATCAACCTGATCTCCGGCCAGGTGTCGATCAAATATGGCCTGATGGGTCCGAATCATGCGGTCGTCACCGCCTGCTCGACCGGCGCTCATTCCATTGGCGACGCCGCGCGCATGATCGCGATGGATGACGCCGACGTGATGTTGGCGGGCGGAGCGGAAAGCGCGATCTGCCCCATCGGTATCGCGGGCTTCGCGCAGGCGCGGGCGCTCAGCACCAATTTCAACGACACGCCGGAAAAGGCTTCGCGGCCCTATGACGTCAACCGCGACGGCTTCGTCATGGGCGAAGGCGGCGGCGTGGTCGTGCTGGAAGAATATGAGCGCGCGAAAAAACGCGGCGCTAAGATTTACGCCGAAGTCGTGGGCTACGGCCTGTCGGGCGACGCATATCATGTCACGGCTCCCCATCCGGAAGGATCGGGCGGCTATCGTTCGATGGAGATGGCGCTCAGGAAATCGGGCCTCAGCCTTGCGGACATCGACTATGTGAACGCGCACGGCACATCGACCCCGCTGGGCGACGAGTTGGAACTGGGCGCGGTCAAGCGGCTGTTCGGCGAACATATCGGCGCCATGTCGATGAGTTCGACCAAGTCCGCCATCGGCCACCTTCTGGGCGGCGCGGGCGCGGTGGAGAGCATCTTCTGCATTCTCGCCCTGCGCGACCAGATCGTGCCCCCGACGCTGAACCTGGACGAGCCGAGCGAAAGCTGCGCGGGCGTGGACCTGGTCCCGCACGTCGCCAAGGAGCGCAAGGTGCGCGCGGTGCTGAACAACAGCTTCGGCTTTGGCGGCACCAACGCGTCGCTCATCATGAAGGCTATCTGAGGACGGAATCATGCGCCGGCTCGGCTGTGGCATATTGCTGATCGGCCTTGCCGTCGCGGCTTTCATCGCGTTCCGCTTCGTCCATGGGTGGACGGAAGCGGGACCGGCGGCGCAGAATATCACGCTGGCCGTGCCCGAAGGAGCGACCCTTACCGACGCGGCGGTCCTGCTGAAAAAGGCAGGAGCGGTGCGCTCCGCCGATGCGTTCCTGACCCGTGCCAAGGTGTTCGGGCGCGGAACGCCGATCAAGGCGGGGGAATTCGTCATCCCCAAGGGCGCGAGCAATGCGCAGATATTGACGATCCTTCAGGGCGGCAAAACGGTCACCCGCCTCGTCGCCATTCCCGAAGGCATGCCCTCGATCCTCGTCTATGAGCGGCTGATGGCCAATGAGGAACTGACCGGCGAGATCAAGGTGCCCGAAGAAGGCAGCGTCCTTCCCGATAGCTATGCCTATGACAAGGGCGAGAGCCGCGAGGCGGTGCTGAAGCGGATGCAGGGCGCGATGGACCGCCTGCTCGCGAAGCTATGGGCCGAGCGCGCGCCGAACCTCGTCGTCAAGACTCCGCAGGAAGCGATCACCCTCGCCAGCATCGTGGAAAAGGAAACGGCAATCCCGGAGGAAAGGCCGGTGGTCGCGGGCGTCTATGCCAACCGGATACGCGCGAAGATGATGCTTCAGGCCGATCCGACCATCATCTATCCGATCACCAGGGGAAAGCCGCTGGGCCGCCGCATCAGGAAATCCGAAATCGCGGCGGTCAACGATTATAATACCTATGCGATGGTGGGATTGCCCAAGGGACCGATCGCCAATCCGGGGCGGCTGTCCCTGTTGGCGGTGCTGCACCCGGCGGAAACCAAGGCGCTCTATTTCGTGGCGGACGGGAAGGGCGGGCACATCTTTGCCGACACCTATCAGGAACATAATGAAAATGTCCGCAAATGGTTCGAAATCCGCCGGGCGCGCGGCGAGCTTTGATCCATAGCGCGCGGCCTTTCTGGCGGCGCTGATCCATGACCAGCCACCCTTCCGCGCCGATCATCGTCACCGCGGTCATGGGCAGCGGGGATTTCGCATGGCTCGACCGCCAGAGACGGGCTTATTATCCCGCCGACCGCAATATCCTGCCCGCGCATCTGACCCTGTTTCGTCATCTGCCTCCGTCCGCGTTCGACGAAGTGGCGGCACGGATCAAGACCCGATGCGCTTCGCCGCCGCCCAGAGCATCGCTGGCGGGCATCCTCCTGCTGGAGCGCGGCGTCGCCTATCGCGTCGAAAGTCCTGCGCTCATGGATATATGGTCTGAGCTGGCCGATGCCTTTTTCGACCTTCTTCTGCCGCAAGACCTCGCCCGGCCGCGCCTGCATGTCACCATACAGAACAAGGTGACGGCCAAGGAGGCGAGGGCGCTCGCCGGGCAACTCAAAGCCGTGTTCCGTCTCCGTCCGCTTGCCATTATGGGACTGGCGGCCTGGCGCTACCGCAATGGCCCATGGGAACTCGCCGCCAAGGCCCGCTTTCGCGGTTAGAGCGGCGATCTGATTGGATCAGATCGCCGCTCTAAATTCCCTTGTTTGCCGCGATTTATCAACCAGCGATCGCTTGAAAATCTTTAGAGTCGTTCCGGTTCTGATTGAACCGGAACGACTCTAAATTATCTTTTGATTACCGTGATTTCCGAGCCGCCAGATGATTCCATCTGGCTCGAAATCACTCTAAGCCAGCCCCACTTCCTTGAGCGGCACGGACGGATCGGCCAGTTGCGCCTGATCCAGCGCCGCGCCGGACAGCACATGGGCGCGCCCCTGCACATAGTCCTTCACCGCATTGACGCAGTCTAGCGCGATCAGCTTCCCGCCCTTCAAATATAGCACGGAAAAGCTGCGCGCCGCCGGATCGCCCCGCAATAGCGTCTGGTCATGGCCGGTCGACAGCCCGACCGTCTGCAATTTCAGGTCATATTGATTGGACCAGAACCACGGCACCGCGTCATAGGGGTCTTCCTTGCCCATGATGTGCGCCACCGCCGTCTTCGCCTGATCATTGGCGTTCTGCACGGATTCGAGGCGAATTTGCGCGCCCCGGGCAAAGCGGTTGGCATGCGCCGCGCAATCGCCTACGGCATAGATATCCGGCAGGCTGGTGCGGCAATATTCGTCCACATCGACACCATTGCCGCCAGCGGCGCCCGCCGCGATCAGGGGGCCGGTTTCCGGCACGATGCCGATGCCGACGATAACCATGTCTGTCTCGATCCGCTCGCCGTCCTGCATCAGCACCGCGGTCGCCTTGCCGTCCCTGACCTCGATGCAGTCCATCTTCGTTCCGGTCCGCAGGTCAACGCCATGGGCGCGATGCTCGGCCTCGTAAAAGCGCGAAAGATCTTCCCCCGCCACGCGGGCGAGTACCCGGTCGAGCGCCTCCAGCAGCACCACCTTCTTGCCGAACTTGGTGAGGACAGCGGCGGCCTCCAGCCCGATATAGCCGCCGCCGATCACGGTCACATGGTCGATCTGGTCCAGCTTCGCCATCATGGCGTCGACATCGTCGCGGCGGCGGACCGCATGGACGTTGGACGCATCCGCACCGTTGCAGGTCAACATGCGCGGACTGCCGCCCGTCGCCCAGATCAGCGAACCATAGCCGATTTCCTCATCCCCCGCCGTCACGAATTTGGCGGTCGGATCGACATGTTTCACGCGCTTGCCCAGCAGCATGTCGACCTTCCGTTCCCCCCAGAAGGCGGCGGGCCTGATGAGGATGCGATCGAAGTTCTTGTCGCCCGCGAAATATTCCTTGGACAGCGGGGGACGTTCATAGGGCGGGTCTTTTTCATCGCCGATCATTGCGACCGATCCTTCGAACCCAAGCTGGCGCAGGGAAATCGCTGCTTGCGCCCCGGCATGGCCGGCCCCCACGATCAGAACGTCATAATAGCTCATCCGCGCTTATCCTCTGCCACTATAGAGCGCGTGATTGGACGGCTTTGCCTCTGCTTTCAAGAGTACATGCGCAGATTTTCACGGGCGCGCCCATTCGTCCGGCACCGGAGTTGCAAGGACCAGATGAGCGCGCCAGCCATTTAACCGCCTGCCCGGCCAAGCGCCTGGGTCAGATCGTCCAATATGTCGTCTATATGTTCCAGCCCGACCGAAAGCCGCACATAGCCTTCGGAAACGCCCGCCGCGAACTGTTCTTCGGCGGTAAGCTGGGAATGTGTGGTGGAAGCCGGGTGGATCGCAAGACTGCGCGCGTCGCCGATATTGGCGACATGATAGAACAACTCCAGCGCGTCGATGAAGCGCCGTCCCGCCTCCCGCCCGCCAGCCAGTTCGAAGCCAAGAAGGCCGCCCTGACCGCCCACCAGATATTTGGCGGCGCGTTCGGCCTGCACGCCGGTCTGGCATGAGGGGTGAATGACCTTCGTCACATCGGGGCGGCCCCGCAGGAAGGCCACGACCTTGGCGGTGTTCTCGCTATGGCGATCCATGCGGAGCGGCAGGGTTTCCAGGCCCTGCAAAAGCTGGAAGGCATTGAAAGGGGACATGGAGGCGCCAAGATCGCGCAACAGCACCGCGCGAACCCGGAACGCATAGGCAATGGGACCTATCGACTTGGCCGCCTCTGTCCAGACCAGGCCGTGATAGCTTGGATCGGGCTGATTCAGGATGGGTTGGCGGGCGGCATGGGCGCTCCAGTCGAAATTGCCGCCATCAATGATCATGCCTCCAAGCGACGTGCCGTGCCCACCGATGAATTTCGTGGTCGAATAGACGACGATCGCCGCGCCATGATCGAGCGGCCGCGCGATCAGCGGCGCGGCGGTATTGTCGACGATCAGCGGAATACCGAGTGGCCGCCCGAGCGCCGCGATCTCCCCGATGGGACAGACGACGAGCTTGGGGTTGGGGAGCGTCTCCACATACCAGGCGCGGGTGCGCTCGTCGCTGGCGCGAACAAAGGCTTCGGGATCGGATGGATCGACGAACCGGGTTTCGATCCCCATGTCCTTGAGCGTGTTGGCGAACAGATTCCAGGTGCCGCCATACAGGTCCGTCGAACTGACGATATTGTCGCCCGCGCGCGCGAGGTTCTGAATGGAATAGGCCGAGGCGGCCTGACCCGAAGCTGTCGCTACGGCCGCGACCCCGCCTTCGAGGGCGGCGAGACGCTCTTCCAGGATGCCGGTCGTGGGATTGCCGAGCCGCGTGTAGAGGCCGCCAAATTCCTGCAAGGCGAACAAGCGCGCGGCGTGATCGGTGTTTTGAAACTGATAGGAAGTGGTTTGATAGATAGGCGGCGCGACGGCGCCGGTCGCAGGATCGGCGCGCCATCCGGCATGGATAGCCAGCGTTTCCGGATGCAGTTTCTTTTGAGTCACGATGATCCCTTCGTCTGTCTTTCGATCAAAGCGAAGCTCGTTGATTTGCCTGCGTTTGACAAGGGGCGGTCCGGGCGCATTCAGCCTTTCGCGGTGCGGCGGGCGTGGGGTGCTGCCGTGCTGGTAGAAGGCAATGTCGAGCGTATTCTGTTGCCGCAGATGATCGGAGCCGGTGGTGGCTTGATCGGCGAATAGTTCTGTCGCTGAACCGGCGTGCAGATTTCACATGGTTTCGGCCCCGAGCGGCCTCGACCTCTCCTGCCATGGTGAGTAAGCTACGTTTCGACAGGGCGGAGTGCCTTGCCGGTCAGCGCGGTTACCCGATGGGCTGGACCTGGGAGTGGACAAGGAGCAGGGCGGCCCAGCGCAGACGCAGCCGGTCGAGAGCCAGATAGATGACCGGCGTGGTATAAAGCGTTAGCAACTGGCTGAAGAACAAGCCGCCGACGATACAGATGCCCAGCGGCTGGCGCATGCGTTGTTGATCCCGGTATCGCCGCCAGCCTGTCCCACCACATCGGCAATGGCGGGGTCGGCCAGCAGATAGCGTCGGTAGGTTTCGATCTTGGGCTGCATCAATTGATAGGACATGCCGTCATCGCCGCGCGCGAATGCGGTGAGCTGGCCCGTGTCCTGCTTTGGCAGGAACCCTTCGGGAATGGCGATATAAAGCCCGACGTTGAGCGCGATTACGCCAGCCAATATGGTCAGCGTGATGACCGGGTGGCGCAGCACCATGGCCAGTGATCGATCATAGAAAGCAGCAACCTTCGGATAGACCCTGCCCGACCGCGCGGGGCCGTCAGCCGGTTTCAGCAGCCGCGCGCACAGCGCGGGCGTCAGCGTGAGCGAAACGATCAACGAGATGATCATCGCCGCCGCCAGCGTAAGGGAGAATTCGCGGAACAGCAGGGTGATGACCCCGCCCATGAACAGGATGGCGACGAACACGACCAGTCCCGCCGCGACGATCAGGGCGGTGAGCGACAGGTTGTTGAGCGAGAAACCCAGCGCCCACACCGCGGCGAAGCTGGTGACGAGCGCCACCGGGATGGCGAGGCTGGGGATGATCGCGGCCCGCCAACGCCGCGGGAACAGGCCGACGACAAGGATGATGAGGCCAGCCGAAAGGCCCAGCGCCAGTTGCGCCTCATTCAGGGTCGCGCGGATGCCGGGCGAACGGTCGAGCACCACTTCCAGCCGGGCATCGGCGGGCTGCAGGCTGCGTAATGCCGGAAGCCCGGCGCGGATGGCATCGGTGGTGGCGACGATGTTCGCGCCCGGCTGCCGCCTGACGGTGAGCAGCACAGCGGCCCGATCATTGTGGAACCCCATGGAATAGCGGTTCTGCACGGATTCGCTGACCGTCGCGACATCGGACAGGCGCACCAGTCCGGTGGGCCGACGCGCGACGATGAGCGCCCCATAATCCTCCGCGCGGCGCAATTGGGCGTTGCTGCCCACCTGCCAATGCCTGTCATCTTGCTCGGTAGCACCAAGCGGTGTCAGGGCATTTGCCTGTGCGATGGCGTCGCGCACTTCATCCAGCGCGATGCCATGCCCGGCCAGCGCATGGGGATTCATCTGCACGCGCACGGCGGGAAGCGACGCGCCGCCGATCGAGACTTCGCCGACGCCTGGCACCTGTGCGAGCTTCTGTGCGAGGATCGCCGACGCCTCCTCATAAAGGCGGCCGGGCGCCAGGCTCTCGGAGGAGAGGGCCATGATCGGCGCCTGGCTGGGGTTCAGCTTGCGATAGCTGGGTTCGGACGGCATGCCCGAAGGCAATTGGCCGCGCGCGGCGTTGATCGCGGCCTGCACGTCGCGCGCCGCATCGTTGATGTCCCGTCCGAGATCGAAGATCAGTTCGATCTCGACCGTGCCCTGTCCGCTGGTCGATTCCATCTGACGGACACCGGCAATGCTGCCCAGCGCCCGTTGCAACGGCACGGCGACCGCCGCCGCCATGGTGCGCGGATTGGCGCCGGGCAGGCTGGCCTCGACGGAAATCGCCGGAAAATCCACCTCGGGCAGTGGCGCGGTGGGCAGCATTCGCCACGCCAGCATGCCCGCCAGCATCATCGCGATGGCCAGCAGTGCGCTCGCCACCGGGCGCGCGAGAAAAAAGCGTGCGATCATGTGGCGGGTGCGATCCTGTCCTGGCGGCTGCGCACCCGCTTCGCCATCCGATCGAAGAACAGATAGACGACCGGCGTCGTGAACAGGGTCAATATCTGGCTGACCACCAGCCCCCCGACCATGACGAGGCCGAGCGGCTGACGCAGTTCCGCCCCGGACCCTTGCGCGAACAGCAGCGGCAGCGCGCCGAACAGCGCCGCCAGCGTGGTCATCAGGATCGGACGGAAGCGCAGCAGCGCCGCGCGGTGGATGGCGTCACGCGGCGAGAGGCCATCGCGTCGCTCCGCCTCCAGGGCGAAATCGACCATCATGATGCCGTTCTTCTTCACCAGTCCGATCAGCAGGATGATGCCGATCACCGCGATCACGTTCGCGCCCGGCTGGCGCTGGATATTAACCAGCACGGCGGGCACCCGGCCCGACCATGTCGCCAGGCGTCGATCCTCCGCGCCATTCTCGATCCGCGCAACGTCGCCCAATGTCAGCGGCGCCCCGTTGGTCCAGCCGATGACCAGCGAGCGATATTCCGCTGGTCGTTCGCGTCCATCATGATCGACCGGGTCGGGCTGTTGAAACTGCCCTTGCGCTGGTTGGCGGAGGCCGCATCGATGGCGGCGCGCACGTCCTCCATGGCAAGGCCGCGCGCCGCGAGCGCGGCCGGATCGATCTGGATGCGGACCGCAGGGCGCTGGCCGCCGGCCAGGCTGACCATGCCGATGCCGGGCGTTTGCGACAGCTTTTGCGCCATGCGCGTATCGACGAGATCATGGACGTCGGGCAGGGGCATGGCTTCGGAACTGATCGCCAATGTCATGATCGGCGTGTCGGCGGGGTTGACCTTGCGATAGACCGGGGGCGTCGGCAGATCATCGGGCAGCAGGGTGCCGTCACCGCGCTCGACGCAACCTCGGGACTGGCGCCGGGATAGAAGGTGAAGACCTGGATCACCGGATAATCGACCTGCGGCAATGCGGCAATGCGGCGACCGGCAGCAAGCGATAGGCGATCAGGCCCGAGAGCAGCAATGCCGCCATCAGCAGCCCGGTGGCGACCGGGCGCAGGATGAAGCCGCGGGAGATGTTCATCGTGCGGGCGCGGCCGGAGTGGATGCTCCCTCTGCACGGGGCATGGCGACGATCTCGACCTTTTGACCTTCCTTCAGGCGATCAAGCCCTTGCAGGACGGCCCTTTCCCCCGCCGCCACGCCGCGCAATATCTGGGTGCGCGTGCCGTCGCACGCGCCGATGGTCAGATCGCGCCGTCGCGCCAGCCCGGCCTTGTCGATGACATAGAGGAAGGAGCCTTGTGCGCCGTACTGGATGGCCGATGCGGGCACCGTCACGGCATCCTTAATCGTCCGGACGCGCAGCCGGACATTGACGAACTGGTTGGGGAACAATCGCTCGTCGCCATTGGCGAACTCTCCGCGCAACCGTAATGTGCCTGAACCGGCATGGATGCGATTGTCGACCGTCGTCAGCCGCCCGGTCGCCAATAATGTCCGCTCGCCGCGATCCCAGGCCTCGACGGTCAGCGCCCCGTCCCCGCGCATGGCCTGTCTCACCTCGTCGATCTGGATTTCCGGGATGGTGAAAATCGCCGAGATCGGCTGCATCTGGGTGATGATGGCGATCTGGATCGTGTCGCCCCCACGCACGAGATTGCCGGCATCCACTTCGCGCAGGCCGATGTGACCCGTGATGGGCGCCCGCACCCGGGCATATTCCAACTGCAGCCGGGCAGCGGCGATCCGCCCGTCATTGGTCCGTACCGCGCCGCCATATTGATCGACCAGCCGCCGGTCATCGGCTCCAACTATGAGATCGGCTGGAAGGGCGCATTTGCGGATGATCGTCTCAACGCCAACGTCGCTCTCTATCACGTCATACGCGACAATGTCGGCGAACTGGACGACGGCTTGCTTGTGCCGGGGACCGATATCGCTCCGCCTGTCGGGCTTCGCGGCGCTGGCATTGGCGCTGGTCCTGGTCGGAACTGGCCTTGGCTGGGGCTACGGTGCGGTGACATGGTTCGGCTGGCTGACCATCGCGGCCGCTGATGGTCACCGCCCACAGCAATCGCGAACGCATCATGCGGAACGTCCGGCCATGAAGTGCCGCTCGCCCATCCTTTCCGCTATCTGGAGATTGCCATGTTGAAGACCATCGTTGCCACTGCTCTGCTGGTCGGCGTCGCCACCAGTGCATCCGCGCACGAAACCTGGCTCGAACGCCACGGCGATGCGGTGCGCGCCTATGTCGGCGATGCCACGGGCGAGCGTGATCAGGGCGAGGACATCGCCAAACTGGTCGCCAGTTCGAGACTGTTCGCGGGCGATCCTGGCCGGACGGCGCCCGTGACCGCGCAGCCCGACCATCTTGCCGCCACGGTCACGACAAGCGGCGATCTGCGCTATTACAACGATCAGGTCTGGACGCCCTGGCAGAATAAGGAAGGCGGCTATGAGGCGGCGGCCTTCCAGGAAGGCCGGGCGCAGCGAGACGCGCGCCGTGCAGACGTTCGAACTGGTGCCCGTTACTGCCGGCAGCGACAGCTTCGCCCTGACGTTCAAGGGCCAACCGCTGACCGAAACGCAAGTCACCGTCATCAATCCCGACTTTTGGGAAAAGACCTTCAAGACCGATGCCGATGGCCGGATGACGGTGCCGGCCAGCGTCAAGGGTCGCTACATCCTCGTTGCGCGTCATACCGCGCCCGCGGATGTCGAGATCGCGGGCCAGAAGGTGGCGAAGCTCCAGCACATCGCCTCGTTGAGCTTCATCGCCGAGTGATGGTAAGGACGGTCCTCTTGAGCGACGCCGCGCGCCACCGCTGGTCGGTGGCGTCGCGCACGTTTGCGGGCACACGCTGGGGGCTTATGGGCTGACCTCGCTGGCGACCGTCGCCCTGTCGCTGCTACTGGCCCGGATCGGCATCGACAAGGCAGAGGCTGTCGCGGCCGCGACGATGGCAAGCTATGCGATCTTCGCCGTCATCGCGATGACGGCGTTCCGCGCGCATGGCGCAGGGCGGGCATGGGCATGGCTCGCCAGCGCGGCCGTTCCGCTAGAGTCGATCGACATTCAGCGTAGGCAGATCATGGCAGCAGCGAGATGAACGACCCTGTTGGAGCGTGCGACGCGTCGGTGATATCGGGTTGCGAAGCGGCGGAAATGTTTGAGTGGGCCGAAGCATTGTTCGATTTGGTTTTCGATGCTTGTAGATGGAGGCATCGTGCGGGATGAAGAGCTTACGATTTCGTTTGGAGGGGATCACGGCCTTAGCCTTCATGCCTGCGATGCGCTCGCGTAAGTCGTTGCTGTCATAATCTTTGTCGGCGAGGACGGCCCCAGCCGTTTGTCTGCTTAAAAGGTCCGGTGCGGCGGCAATGTCACTGGGCTGGCCGGGCGTAATGAGAAAGCGCAGGGGGTGAGCGAACGTATCTGCCAGCATCTGGATCTTGGTCGTCAGTCCGCCTCGGGAACGCCCCAGCGCCTGATCTTGCGCCCCCCTTTTCCGGCCGCTGCCTGCTGGTGAGCGCGGACGATGGTGCTGTCGATCATCAGATACTGATTGTCTCGGTCGGCAGCCAGCGTATCGAACACCCGCTCCCACACGCCTGCATGACATCAACGGCTGAAGCGGCGGTGGACGATCTTCCATCGACCGTAGCGTCCCGGCCGGTCGCACCAGTGCGCTCCTGAACGCATATCGATCGATACTGTCGTTCGCGCCGGTCGCCTTATCAAGCGGCAAGTGGAAGAGCGTTGGTGTGACGAAATCGTCTCATGGGAGAAACTATCGCAGGCTCGGCTGCTCCCACACGTATGTGTATTGCATGGCTGGTCTGTCGAAACCGGCGAACTCCGTGATTTTGGTACGTCCGGGGTCTTATGGCACCATGACGCGGCGCAGGACACATGGCGCACAGAAATCGCGCCCAATCCCAATTTCAATTCGAGCCGGTATCGTAGGCATTGCCTATTCCCGTGATGATCGGTCCGCCGGGCATGCCCGCGATTGAACGCCGGAAAGCGCGGTAGAGATGCGCCCGGTGCTGTGGGACGCGCTTCCGCCCGATAAATTCTACCGCTCTTTCGTTCGCGAATTGCAGGACGGAGAAAAACCTCGCCTTCAACTAGGCGAGCAACTGGTCTGTGGAGTCGAGTGCGCCGTCGCTGCCGTTTTGATGTGAGCGCGGGGGCACTGTCAATTTTCATGTTCAAAATCGCCATAGCGCATTGAAAATAAGCGATTTTCTTGATTTGGTCGGGGAGACAGGATTCGAACCTGCGACATCCTGCTCCCAAAGCAGGCGCGCTACCAGACTGCGCTACTCCCCGATATTCGAGCGCCTTAGCGGCGAATCCCGTATTTCGTCAATCGCGCATTATGAACGGGATGCAGCCACATTCCACCGCCTTCCATCACCGGCGCGCAAAAAAAGGCGGGCCGCACTTGCGACCCGCCCCTTCTTCTTTCGCTATAGCGAAAAATTACAGCGCGTTCGCGGCGTTGTTCGCGGCGTTCGCAGCGTTGTCGGCAGCATTCGCGGCGTTGTCGGCAGCATTCACAGCGTTCTCAACGACGTTTTCGACAACAGCGTTCGAAGCATTCGCGGTCTCGTTGGCCGGCTTCTCACCGCAAGCGGCGAGGGCCATCAGGCCGGCCGAAGCGAAAACAACAGCGATCTTCTTCATTGTGTACGGCTCCCATAGCAATATGCCGCGTCAGGCACGTTACACAGTGACCCTACGCGAGCGACCCGCATTAACGTGTGCGTTGCACAAATCAATGCTTTTCTGCGTCGGTGAAGCGGCTGATTCACGCGACGGAATGTTGTCTACTATAAAAGTTCACTTATTTCTCGCTCATTGTGGAGCGCTTTGCGAAAAATCGACGGATGCGGGCAGAGGAGCCACCTTGGGAGCGGCGAACCGGCGATTGAGGGCGGTAATATGATTTTCTTCCCGATTCAGTCAGGGCCCGCATTTGCCAATAGGCGCCGCGTTCGCTAACCGGCGTGCAGAAATTCCTGCCAAGCATCGAAAGAGATTGTCCCGATGGCCGTCCAGTATAGCTTCGTCATGAAGGGCCTTACGAAAACCTTCCCCGGCGCCAAGAAGCCGGTGTTCAACAACATCCACCTGCAATTCCTGCCCGGCACCAAGATCGCCATCATCGGCGTGAACGGCGCGGGTAAATCCACCCTGATGAAGGTGATGGCGGGGATGGATACCGATTTTCAGGGTGAAGCCTGGTCCGCTGAGGGCATCAAGGTCGGTTATCTGGCGCAGGAACCGCAACTCGATAATGCAAAGACCGTCATTGAGAATGTGAAGGACGGCGTGCGCGGCGTGGCCGACATGATCGATCGCTTCAATGAAATCAGCATGATCATGGGCGATCCGCCGGAAGATGTCGATTTCGATGCGCTGATGGGGGAAATGGGCGAGCTTCAGGAGAAGATCGACGCCGTCGACGGATGGACGCTCGACAACCAGCTTGAAATCGCCATGGAGGCGCTGCGCTGCCCGCCGGGCGACTGGGCGGTGGAAAATTTGTCGGGTGGTGAAAAGCGCCGCATCGCGCTCTGCCGCCTGCTGCTGGAAAAGCCCGATATCCTGCTGCTCGACGAGCCGACCAACCATCTGGACGCGGAAAGTGTCCAGTGGCTGGAACAGCATCTCATCAACTATGCCGGCAACGTCATCCTCGTCACCCACGACCGTTACTTCCTCGACAATGTCGTGGGGTGGGTGCTGGAGCTGGACCGTGGCCGGGGTATTCCGTTCGAAGGCAATTATTCCAACTGGCTGGAAGCCAAAGCCAAGCGGATGGAGCAGGAAGAGCGTGAGGAAGCGGGGCGCCAAAAGGCGATCAGGGAAGAACTGGAGTGGATTCGCCAGTCCCCCAAGGCGCGCCAGACCAAATCCAAGGCGCGTATCCGCGCTTTCGACGAACTGGTGGAAAAACAGAATGAACGCGCGCCCGGCAAGGCGCAGATCGTCATTCAGACCCCCGAACGTCTGGGCGGCAAGGTGATCGAGGCCAAGGGGCTGACCAAATCCTACGACGACAAGCTGCTGTTTGAGGATTTGAACTTCATACTGCCGCCCGGTGGAATCGTGGGCGTGATCGGACCGAATGGTGCGGGTAAATCGACGCTGTTCCGCCTCATCACCGGTCAGGAACAGCCGGATTCCGGCTCCATCGACGTCGGGCCGACGGTGAAGCTGGGCTATGTCGACCAGAGTCGCGATGCGCTGGACCCCAATCATAATGTCTGGGAAGAGATTTCCGGCGGTCATGACCTGATGACCATCGGCAAGCATGAAATCCAGACACGGGCCTATGTCGGCGCGTTCAACTTCAAGGGGCCGGACCAGCAGAAGAAGGTCGGCCAGCTTTCCGGCGGTGAACGCAACCGCGTCCATATGGCCAAGATGCTGAAGGAGGGCGGCAACGTCCTGCTGCTCGACGAACCGACCAACGACCTCGACGTCGAAACATTGCGTGCTCTGGAAGATGCGCTAGAGAATTTCGCGGGATGCGCCGTGGTCATCAGCCATGATCGCTTCTTCCTCGACCGTCTGGCCACGCATATTCTTGCCTTTGAAGGCGATAGCCATGTCGAATGGTTCGAAGGCAATTTCGAGATGTATGAAGAGGACAAGCGCCGCCGCCTGGGCGATGCGGCCGACCGTCCGACACGTCTGGCTTACAAGAAACTGACGCGTTGAGAGAAAACTGTTTCGAGGGCGTTTTCGCCTGAAACCATGGGCCAGCCCTGTCTTGGGCTGGCCTTTTGGTATGGCTTGCCGTGGGGCCGCGGCTTTGATCGCTTCCAGGTCTGGGGGAGCGCGGCGTCCTCAGTAACCGCTAAGCCGTGGGACGTTTTTCAAAATTGGAAAAGCCATCTGCCTTTCGTTCCTGCGCCGCGATCTGATCGACCTTCGCTGCGGGCGGTCCATCATGCGCCAACTGGAGCATCCGATCGACGGCCTCCAGCGACCCTTCCACGATGGCTTCGACCGTGCCGTCCATCCGGTTGCGGACCCAGCCGGTTATTCCAAGCTGACGGGCCGCCGTCACCATCCAGTTGCGATAGAATACGCCTTGCACCCGGCCATGGATGACAAGGTGGCGGGCCACTATGGTCATCGAACCCGCTTGATCCAGCTTTGCCCGTCGCGCGTTTCGACTTTGAAATTTCCCACCGATTTCACCAGATCGGTCAGTCGCTTGAAGCCGTAGTTACGGACATCGAAACTGGATCTGTTCCCGGCAAGCTGACCAACTTCACTTAACCGGGCGAAACCCTGTTCATCGCGTTTGACGGCGCCATAAGCGTCGATGAGCAGTTTCAGAACATCTTCCGAAACGGCGGAATTGTCATCCTCCAGCTTGACGGGGGCGGAGTCGCCTTCCTCCGGAAACGGATTTGGCGACATCTCCGCGTCGCGGCTGTGACCCAAAGCTTCAACGTCAATGAAGCGGGTGCAGGCGCTGCGGAAAGCGGGCGCCGTCTTCCCGGAGCCAAAGCCGTAAACCGGAATGCCTTCCTGCCGGATACGCGTGACCAGAGGCGTGAAATCGCTATCGCTGGACATCAGGCCAAAGCCGGTGACGCGACCGCTCGCCATCAGGTCCATGGCGTCGATGGTCATTTTCATGTCCGTCGCGTTCTTGCCCTTGGTCAGATCGAACTGCTGCTGCGTTTCGATGGCCTGGGCGACGGCCTGGGAGGCCCATCCCTTGAGCGCAGGCTTGCTCCAATTGCCATAGGCCCGGCGGATATTGACCGTTCCAAGCTCCGCCAGAACGGTCAGCACCGGGTCGAAATAAGCGGCGGATACATTATCCGCGTCGATGAGCAGCGCGACATTGCCCGTACGCACGTCGGAAGACATCAGTCGTCGCCCAGCGAAGCCGGGTGGAACTGCCCCGTGCTTTCGTCGAGAAGATGCAACTGTCCGTCGGCAATCGCGAACAGGGACCCGATCAGCTTCAATTCACCGGATCGTTCCTTGCTGCGGATGCAGGGGAATGTGCGAAGGTTGGCGAGGCTGACCTTCACGCCTTCGCGCTCCATGGCGCGGTGGGCTTCATGACTGCTTCCGTCACCGAACCGGGCGACCACATTCGCCCGCGCTTCATCAAGCATGTCGATCCAGTTGGCGATGAAACCGCCTTCTCCGGGCGGGGCATCCTTCAGTTCCTGACTGAGCGCGGCCTTGCAACCGCCGCATTTGCCGTGGCCCATCACGACGATTTCGTTGACCTTCAACACCTGCACCGCAAATTCCAGCGCCGCCGAAACGCCATGATGGCCGGGAGTGGTTTCAAAAGGCGGGACGAGGGCCGCTACGTTACGAACCACGAAAACTTCGCCGGGGCTGGTATCGAAAATCTGTGCCGGATCGACCCGGCTGTCGGAGCAGGCGATGACCATGACCGTGGGACTTTGCCCTTCGGCCAATTCACTCCATCGTTCGCGTTGTTCAGTCCAGCCGGTGTTGCGGAAGCGGCGATAGCCATCGAGCATGTCGGCAAAATCTGTCATATTTTGTCTCTGCCGCACAAGTTGAGGGCTGGCAAGTCCCTGGCCATATCGCTATCTGAAGCGCATGAACGACATGGCTCCCCATCCCCTGACTGCTCCTTCCGGGCGCGTCCGCAAACCTGACTGGATTCGCGTGAAGGCGCCGACCAGTCCCGGTTACAACGAAACGCGCAAGCTGATGCGCGAAAAAGGGCTGGCCACCGTTTGCGAAGAGGCCGCCTGTCCCAATATCGGCGAATGCTGGACCAAGAAGCATGCGACCGTCATGATTCTGGGCGATGTGTGCACAAGGGCCTGCGCCTTCTGCAATGTGAAAACGGGGATGCCGCGCAAGGTCGATCCCAATGAGCCGCAGAATCTGGCTGACGCCTGCGCGGAAATGGGGCTGGAGCACATTGTCATCACGTCGGTCGACCGCGATGACCTGCCCGACGGCGGCGCGTCGCAGTTCGTAAAGGTGATCGAGGCGCTGCGCCGCACGACGCCGGATACCACCATTGAAATCCTGACGCCCGATTTCCGCAACAAGCATGAACGAGCAGTCCAGATGATCGTCACGGCGCGCCCCGATGTCTATAACCACAATCTGGAAACCGTGCCCCGGCTCTATCCGACGATCCGGCCCGGCGCGCGCTATTATGCGTCTCTGCGATTGCTGGAGGCGGTAAAGAGGCTCGATCCGTCCATCTTCACCAAGTCCGGCATCATGCTGGGCCTTGGCGAGGAGCGGCTGGAGGTCCATCAGGTGATGGACGACATGCGCTCGGCGGACATCGATTTCCTGACGATGGGGCAATATCTCCAGCCCACTCCCAAACATGCGAAGGTCATGGAGTTCGTGACGCCGGCGGCTTTCAATGCCTATGCGGCGATTGCGCGGGCGAAGGGCTTCCTTCAGGTCGCCTCCAGTCCGTTGACCCGGTCGAGCTATCATGCCGACAAGGATTTCGCGGAAATGAAAGCGGCGCGGGAGGCGCAACTGGCCAGGGCGGCGGGCAAATAAGGCGATGCCGAAACATAATGAGACGCGGCCGCTTCCCTATACGCCTGAACAGATGTTCGCCCTGGTGGCGAATGTGGCGGCCTATCCCGAATTTCTTCCCTGGATAAGCGCGATCCGTGTCCGCTCCGACAGCGAGACGGAAATGGTCGCGGACATGATCGTCGGCTTCAAGGGGATCAAGGAGAGCTTTACCTCCCGCGTGGAAAAGCATCGGCCCCATGCCGTGCGAGTCGATTATCTGGATGGCCCGTTGAAGCATCTCCACAATCAGTGGAATTTCCGCGACGACGGCAAGGGCGGGGTGCTGGTCGATTTCGAGGTCGAGTTTGAATTCAAGAACAGGCTGTTCGAAATGCTGGCCGGGCAGGTGTTCGACAAGGCGCTCCGCAAGATGATCGGCGCGTTCGAGGCGCGAGCGGCGGCGCTTTACGGCGCGGGCGAATCGGGCAGCAGCAGTTCCAGCGCGCAGAGCGCCGCCTGAAGGCGGACGCCGCCGCGGCCATTATCTTCGAAATAATGCATGTCGGCGATGACTTTGTCGGGGCTGCCGCCTCGTTCCGCGCGTGCGAAAACCACGGTGCCGACCGGCTTCTGGTCAGAACCTCCGCCCGGCCCAGCCACGCCCGTGATGGCGACCGCGACCTGCGCGTGGCTTTTGATCAAAGCGCCCTGCGCCATGGCCCATGCCGTCGCGATGGAGACTGCGCCGAAGGTTTCCAGCACGTCCTGGGAAACTTTGAGAAGCTCGGTTTTCATCTCATTGGAATAAGTGATGAATCCAGCCTCGAAAACGTCCGATGAACCGGCGATTTCGGTCAGTGCCGCCGACACCAGTCCTCCCGTGCAACTTTCCGCCACGGCGACGGTCCGGCCCGCGCGCCGGTTCGCGGTAATGACTCGCTCGGCCAGTTCGACCAGAGCGGCGGGGAGGATATGATCGGGCATGGACTCAGGATAGCGCGGGAAGGGAAAGCGTTGCAACCGCTTGCGCCGCCATGCCTTCGCCCCGCCCCGCGAAACCCAGTCGCTCGGTGGTGGTGGCCTTCACGCTGACGCGTTCAATGGCGATGCCGGCGATGGCGGCGATCCGTTGTCGCATGGCCTCTCTATGAGGGCCGATTTTCGGCGCTTCGCAGATGATGGTGAGGTCGAGATGCTCGATGACGCCGCCACGCGCGGCAACGCGATCACGCGCATGGGCGAGGAAACGGTCGGAGGATGCGCCTTTCCATTGAGGATCGGATGGCGGAAAATGGCTGCCGATGTCGCCATCCGCCAACGCTCCCAGGATCGCGTCGACGATGGCATGGAGCGCGACGTCCGCGTCGCTATGTCCGGCGAGGCCGAATGGGGAAGCGATTCGCACTCCGCCGAGCCATAATTCTTCCCCGGCCACCAGCCGGTGCACGTCATAGCCCATGCCAATGCATGTCCTGCGTCCGACCGCCAACAGCGCCTGCGCTTTTTCGAAGTCCTCTGAATAGGTCAATTTGAAAAGCCTTTCATCGCCCCGGACCAGCATGACGTCGTGACCGCAGGCCCTGAGCATCTGCGCGTCGTCCGTCGCTTCCTGCGCGTTGTCCCATGCCCGATGCGCGGACAATATGGCGTCGAAGTGAAAGGCCTGGGGCGTTTGCACATGGCGAAGAAAGGAGCGGTCGATGACTGGCCCCGCAACGCCAGCATCGTCCGTGACCAGCGTATCCGTGACGGGAAGCATGGGGATCGCGCCTTTGGCTTCCTGCAAGGCTTCGATCAATCGCGTGGCGACGGGGGGCGGCAGGAAAGGGCGCGCCGCGTCGTGGATCAGTATTTCTCTTGCCCCGCCCAGACTCTCGATATGGTCCAGCCCGGCGTGGACTGATCCCCGGCGGCTGCTGGCGCCCTCTATAAAGGCCGCGATGGGGCGGGGCGCGAGGATATGGCGCGCTTTCTGCTCCTGCCCGGGGGCGATGACCACGAAGATCGCGTCAATCCCCTCGCACATCGCCAGGGCATCGAACGCATGGGCGAGAACCGCCTTTCCGCCGACGATACGGAATTGCTTGGGAATGTCGCCGCCTGCGCGACTGCCTTGTCCCGCAGCGACGAGCAGCGCCACCCTGTTCAGCCTGTCCCTCATCATTCATGCGCGCATAGTCGAGCAGGAGAGGGTCGCCTAGCCCCAGCTTGCCGTGGCGGGCATTTTGCGTTAGGGGAATTGCCTGTTTTTTAGGCAATCCATTCATGCGCAGACTTTCTCCCATCGCCATCGGTCCGGTAACGATCGATATGCCTGTCGTTCTCGCGCCGATGACCGGCGTGACCGATATGCCCTTCCGCACGCTCGTCCGCCGCTATGGATCGGGATTGAACGTGACGGAGATGATCGCATCGGCAGCGATGATCCGTGAGACGCGCCAGTCCTTGCAAAAGGCGGCGTGGGATCCGGTGGAGGAGCCGGTGTCGATGCAGCTTGCCGGTTGCTCGCCCGTCGAAATGGCCGAGGCAGCCAAGCTGAATGAAGATCGTGGCGCGGCCATCATCGACATCAACATGGGATGCCCCGTGAAGAAGGTCGTGAACGGAGACGCGGGCAGCGCGCTCATGCGCGATTTGCCGCTGGCGGCCGCGCTGATCGACGCCACGGTGAAGGCGGTCAACGTGCCGGTGACGGTGAAGATGCGGATGGGATGGGATCATGCCAGCCTCAATGCGCCGGAACTGGCCCGCATCGCGGAGGGCCTGGGCGCGCGCATGATCACCGTTCATGGGCGGACACGGTGCCAAATGTACAAGGGCACGGCGGACTGGTCTTTCGTGCGCAAGGTGAAGGAAGCCGTTTCCCTCCCCGTCATCGTGAATGGCGATATTTGTTCGATAGAGGATGCAGGGACGGCCCTTGAACAGAGTGGGGCAGATGGCGTCATGATCGGTCGCGGGGCTTATGGCCGCCCCTGGCTGATCGGGCAGGTGATGCACTATTTCGCTACCGGGCAGCGACGTTGCGATCCTTCCCTTGTTGAACAATATGAAATTATTACAGAGCATTATGTCGCAATGTTGAAGCATTATGATGAAATGACGGGCGTCAACATGGCCCGCAAGCATATCGGCTGGTATACCAAGGGTCTTCCGGGATCGGCGGAGTTTCGCAACGCCGTCAACCAGGAACCTGATGGCGGCAGGGTGCTGGATATGCTCGCCCGCTTTTACGAGCCGTTGATGGCGGCCGAACAGGCTGACGAGGCGCGCAAGGCCGCGTGACCATGGCCGCTGCGTCTATCCCGCCGCAATGGACGCAGCAGGACGGCCCGGCTCTTTCGGAATTGCTGATGGCTTTGCCTGTCGCCACATTGGTGGTGCGGCCCGACAACAACATCTCCGACGCCAATGTGCGAGCCGAAACCCTGCTTAATATGGGGCGCTCCGCCATTGTGGGGAGCGATATAGCGCGAACCGTCCGCCTGGCGGAAACCGGCGGCGCGCTTTTTGATATATGGCACAGCAACAAGCCCATCGCCGCCTATGACGTGAAGGTCCATGCCGGCCGGACCGCAGAGATGGAAGTCGATCTGCTGATCGCGCCTGTCGCCGATCATGAAGGCTGGCGGATCGTGTCCATCCACAGTCAGAGCCAGGCGCGCACGATCGGCCGCCATGCGACGTCCGCCGGAGCGCGCTCCGCCATGGGAGCCGCGGCCATCCTTGCGCATGAAATCAAGAATCCCCTTTCAGGCATCCGGGGGGCCGCGCAATTGATCGAGTCCGGCAATGACGGCCGGGATTCGACGCTGACCCAATTGATCTGCAATGAGGTCGATCGGATTGCGGCCCTGATCGACCGGATGCAGGATTTTACCTCCGATCGCTTGCCGGAATGCCAACCGGGCAACATCTATCCGCTGCTTGATCGCGCAACGGAGAGTGCGCGCGCAGGATTTGCAAAAGACATTGATATTATAAAGCGCTATGATCCGTCCTTGCCATTCGCGAACATGAATGACGATGCGCTGGTTCAGATCATGCTGAACCTTCTGAAAAATGCCGCGGAGGCGCTCGCGGATGTCGATCGGCCATGGATCAGAGTGGAAACTGCTTTCCGTCATGGCGTGTCGGTCGTTGTGGAAGGGGGGAAAGGCAGCGCTGCCTTGCCGATAGAAATTCTGGTGGTAGATAATGGCCCCGGTGTCCCCGATCATATTCTGGACCATCTTTTCAATCCCTTCGTCACAGGAAAGCGTGAAGGACAGGGACTGGGACTGGCATTGGTCGACAAACTGGTTCGCGACATGAACGGCATCGTCCAATATGCGCGGAACGATGAAGCCGGCGAGTCCGCCTTCCGCATCCTGTTGCCTATGGGAACCGCGTGATGGGAAAGACTGGCTCCATATTGGTGGTCGATGACGATCCGGCTATCTGCGTCGTCGTGGGAGAGGCGCTGCGGAGGCAGGGGCACAAGGTGAAAACCGTGTCCTCCATTCGCGAGCGTTCCGAATCGCTGGAAACATTCGCGCCCGATGTGCTGATCACCGACGTAATGTTGCCCGATGGCGATGGTCTGGAGGATGTCGCGGGCATCCTCGCGCGTTCGCCGGACCTGCACGTCATCATTCTGTCGGCGCAAAATACGCTGAATACGGCGATCCGGGCAACAGAGAAGGGCGCATTCGAATATCTGCCCAAGCCCTTCGATCTGAACGAACTGACCCGAGCGGTTTCCGACGCGCTCAGAATGAAGGAAGGAGAGGGAGCGGGCTTAGGCGAGGTCCATCTGCCGCATGACGGGTTGCCTTTGGTCGGGCGGTCGCCCGCCATGCAGGAGGTCTATCGGACCGTGGCGCGTGTGCTCTCCAATGATCTCAGCATTCTGGTGTTGGGGGAATCGGGAACGGGCAAGGAATTGGTTGCCGAAGCTATCCATAGCCTTGGCCAGCGGCGAACGAAGCCCTTCGTCGCGATCAATATGGCCGCGATTCCGCGCGAACTGATCGAATCGGAACTGTTCGGTTATGAAAAGGGTGCGTTTACGGGCGCTCATGTCCGGACGGCCGGTAAATTCGAGCAAGCCCAGGGCGGCACGCTGTTTCTGGACGAGATCGGCGACATGCCGATGGAAGCGCAAACCCGATTGTTGCGGGTGCTGCAATCCGGAGAGGTGACGACGGTCGGCGGATCGAAGCCCGTTCGCGTCAATGTTCGCATCATTGCGGCGACCAACAAGGATTTGCCGCAACTGATCGAGGAAAATCGCTTTCGACAGGATCTTTATTACCGCCTGAATGTCGTTCCCATCTCGCTCCCGCCCTTGCGTGAGCGGCGGGAGGACGTGATGTTATTGGCGCGGCATTTCCTTGATCAGGCAGCGCAGGAAGGCCTTCCGCGCAAATCGCTGTCCGATGAAGCCGCACAGTTGCTGATGCTTTATCATTGGCCCGGCAATGTCCGCGAATTGCAGAACCTCATGCAGCGGTTGGCGGTGTTGAGCCGCGAGAATGTGATTGCTGCGGACATATTAAAGAACGCGTTGCCGCTGGACGCGGTCCCTGCCGATTTCACCGCGCCGTCCGAGCATCTCGCGGAGGCGGTGAGAGAGTGGACGAAGCGCCAACTCGGCATCGGGCTGTCCGAACTTCATCGCAACCTGCATGATGATCTGTTGGCTGTGGTGGAGCCTGTCCTTCTTCAGGAAACGCTGACGCGGGTCGATGGCAATCAGCTTCGCGCCGCCGGGTTGCTGGGCATCAATCGCAACACATTACGCAAGAAGCTGACCGATTATGGCCTGGACCCGCTGCAATTGCGCCTGAACGATTGAACGGATTGGGATGAACGGACGACCGCGCTCGACAAGCGGCGGTCCCGTGGGCAATTCCTGTGTTTGATCGGGCACATTATTGTTGTAACCATGTCACTATGGATAGCGCGACAACCATGCCCTCCGGGGCTTTCAGGGTGAGGAGATATCTTCGCCGGTTTTCGCGCAACGGGCGTCTGGCCACCCTGGTCGAGATAACCACATTTTTGTTGTTCTTTGTCGTGGCGGGGTTGACCTATCGTCTGCTGTCGGGGCCAGGACAATCCTATACGCTGCTGACGCCGCCTATCGTCGCGCTGCTGCTCGTCGCCAACCTCGTGCCGGCGATCGCGCTCCTGGTGCTGTTGGGGCGAAGGGTCGCCAAGCGCCGCGCGTCACAATCGGCGATCGGCAGCGACGGTCAGCTTCACGTCCGCTTGGTCGCTATTTTCTCGATCGTCGCCAGCGTGCCCATGCTGCTGGTCGTGATCTTCGCATCGCTCCTGTTCCAATATGGCGTGCAGTTCTGGTTTTCGGACAGCGCGCGCGGGATGCTCCAGAACGCCACCGATTTGGCGCGGGGATATTATGAGCAGAATCTGCGGGAAGTCGGCGACGAAACAGTCACCATGGCCGGCGACCTGCGCGACTATCTCAATCAGTCCGAGGTTTCGAGTCCCCGCTTTGCCGAAGGTTATATTTATCAGGTGGTGACGCGAAAGCTGAATCGCTCCGCCATCATCGAAGTGGGAGGAGACGGCGTCGCCCGCACCGCCGCGACGGTCGATCCCGACAGCCGTCCCGCAGCCGAAATGCTGTCCGCCGACACCGTGAAAAAGCTGGCGGCGGGCCAGAGTGTCGTGGTGGACGCCCGGCCCAATCAGATCGAGGCCGTCACCCTGCTTTATCCGGGGCGGCGCATTTATCTTTATGCAACCCGCGATTCCGGTTCTTCCGCTTTCAGTAATGTGGAGCGGGCGCAGAAGGTTCTGGCGGATTATGATCTGTTTGCCGCGCAATCACGGGCGCTCCAACTTCGCTTCAACATGGCCCTGTTCGTGGGTTCCCTGCTTCTGGTGGGCATCGCCGTGTATATCGCATTGGCCGTGGCCGACTGGATGGTGCGGCCGGTCAACGAACTGGTTACGGCTGCAAGGCGCATCACTGCGGGCGATCTGTCGGCGCGCGTGACGAGTCCGGCCAGCCGCGATGAAATCGGCACGCTGGCATCGGCGTTCAACCGGATGACGCAACGACTGGAGGCGCAGACGGGCGCATTGGTCGCCGCCAATAGCCAACTTGACGAACGGCGCGCCTTTATCGAGGCCATTCTTTCCGGAGTGAGCGCCGGAGTGCTCTCCGTGGACCGGCAGGGCATCATTCAGTTGTTCAACAGTTCGGCCGCCGCGATTCTGGCGCAGGACGGCGATGATCCGGTGGGGCGCCCCTTGGCCGAGCTGGCGCCAGAGCTGTGGGAGATGATTGCATCGGATGACGATGCAGGCATCGTGCAGGTGCGCGCCAATGGGGATATGCGTACTTTGGCCGTGAAGGTTTCCGCCGACGCGTCCAGCCATATCCTGACCTTCGATGACATCACGCAGCAGCTTTCCGACCAGAGACGCGCGGCATGGTCGGATGTTGCGCGTCGCATCGCGCACGAAATCAAGAATCCCCTGACGCCGATCCAACTGGCGGCCGAACGCTTGCAACGCCGTTATGCGGATGAGATCAACAGCGACAAGGCCACTTTCTCACGGTTGACCGGCACGATTGTCAGGCAGGTAGGTGATTTGCGCCGGATCGTCGATGAGTTTTCCTCCTTCGCGCGTATGCCCAAGCCGGTTTTCCGTCGCGAGGCGGTGGGCGACATAGCCCGCCACGCATTATTCCTGCATGAGGTGGCGCATCCGGACATTCAGTTCCGGTTCCAGTCCGATGCGGAAGACGCCGAACTGGTGTGCGACCGGCGGCAGTTGGGGCAGGCGCTCACCAATATCGTGAAGAATGCTGTTGAAGCCATTGAACCTAAAGAATCTTCTGACGATGGAACGCCGCGAGGGCATATCTGCATGTCTTTGACGCGAGACGACGGCAACCTCATCGTCGAAGTCCGCGACGATGGCATCGGCCTTCCCCCTGAACGTGACCGGATTTTGGAACCTTATATGACCACCCGCTCGAAAGGGACGGGTTTGGGTCTCGCTATCGTCAAGAAGATTGTCGAGGAGCATATGGGCGAAATCCGCTTCGATGATGCCGAAGGCGGGGGCGTGCGGGTTACGCTGCGTTTCCCGATCATGGCACTGGAAAAACTGGAAGATGGGCAGATGATAGCCCTGCCTAAAGGAAAAGTGACGGCCAATGGCGCTTGATATTCTGATAGTGGACGATGAAGAGGATATTCGCGATCTGGTCGCGGGCGTTCTGGAGGATGAGGGGTTCACGACGCGGACCGCCGCGCATAGCGATGCGGCTATCGAGGCGCTGGACGCCCGGCGGCCATCGCTTGTCCTGCTCGATGTCTGGCTCCAGGGATCGCGTATGGACGGCCTTGATCTTCTGGATGAGATCAAGCGGCGCGATCCTAGCATCCCGGTGCTGATGATCTCGGGCCATGGCAATATCGACACGGCCGTCGCCGCGATCCGAAAGGGCGCGACGGATTTCATCGAAAAGCCCTTTGAGGCGGACCGTTTGTTGCATCTGGTCTCTCGCGCCACCGAAACGGAACGGTTGCGTCGGGAAAATCAGGTGCTGCGCGAGCGCTTTGGGCAGGATGATGAACTGACCGGCACCTCCGCCGCCATCAATGCCGTCCGCGCCACGATCAAGAAAGTCGCCGGAACGGGCAGCCGAGTCCTGATTTTCGGTTCCGCGGGCGTGGGCAAGGAAGTGGCTGCGCGCATGCTCCATAGCTGGAGCGGTCGCGCCGACGCCCCCTTTATCGTTGTCGCTGCCGCGCGCATGGACCCGGACAGGGTCGAGGAAGAACTGTTCGGCGTGGAGGACCCCAGCGGTCTGGTCCGGCCCGGTTATCTGGAACAGGCCCATGGCGGCACTCTTTATCTCGATGAGATCGCCGATATGCCATTGACGACCCAGGGCAAGATATTGCGGGTTTTGACAGATCAGAGCTTCACGCGCGTCAGCGGGCAAAGGCAGGTCAAGGTCGATGTCCGGGTCATATCGTCCACGGCGCGCGATCTGGCGGTGGAAATCGAGGAACGGCGTTTCCGCGAGGACCTGTTCTATCGCCTCAATGTCGTGCCGCTGACGATTCCTCCTCTGGCAGAGCGGCGCGACGATATTCCGCCGCTGGTCGAACATTATCTGGCCCGGTTCGCGGCGGAACGCCGGGTTCCCTCTCCAGAGATTGCGAGCGACGCCATGGCCGCCTTGCAGGCGAACGAATGGCCGGGCAACGTCCGCCAGCTCCGCAATGTGATAGAGCGCACGATGATCCTTGCGCCGGGCGACAGGATCGGCCGGATCGAACTGGATATGCTGCCCGCCGAACTGACCAGCAATGGCGGGGAAGAAGGCATGGGGCAATCCGCCATCATGGGCGCTCCGCTCAGGGAAGCGCGGGAAAGCTTCGAACGCGAATATTTGCGTATCCAGATCAGGCGCTTTTCGGGGAACATATCCCGCACCGCCACATTCATCGGGATGGAACGGTCGGCGCTGCATCGCAAGCTCAAGCTGTTGGGAATTACGGAAGGCAAGGATAGCTGATGGGATGGCGGGTGGACGGCTGTTCGCAATTGCGGTAACGTCCACCTGCTTCCGGCTGGCGGAGGCAGGCAAGACATCCTGCCCAGGGATGCGGGTGCGGGCAACGTCCCGCCAATAAAGGACTGGTGAAGACCATGGCCGATAAAGTGAACAATCTTCAGGATATTTTCCTCAACAGCCTGCGCAAGAGCAAGACCCCGGTGACCATGTTCCTGGTCAAGGGCGTGAAGTTGCAGGGCATCATCACCTGGTTCGACAATTTCTCGGTATTGCTGCGCCGTGACGGGCAATCGCAGCTTGTCTACAAACATGCGATTTCGACCATCATGCCCGCGCAGCCGATGGATCTGACCGATATCCGCAAGGCAGGCGACGCGAACGGCAAGTCCCGGCTGTTGCAGGAGATATTCCTCAACGCGGTGCGAACCTCCGGTAGCCCGGTCACCATGTTCCTGGTGAACGGCGTCATGTTGCAGGGCGAGATCGCGGCGTTCGATCTGTTCTGCATGTTGCTGGAACGCGACGGCATGGTGCAGCTTGTCTATAAGCACGCCATTTCCACGGTGCAGCCACTTCAACCGATCGATCTGTCCGGTGAAGGCGAAGACTGAGCCTTTGGCCCTGTTTGACCGCCCCATCCCGCCGCGCGGATTTTAAGTCCGCATGGCGACCTTCAATCGCGATTCCTCCGATGAAGTCAGCCGCGGCGCGCGGGCGGTTGTCGTGCGGGCGGAAACGCAGGGCGCGGAACGGCGGGATAGCGACGCGCGGCTGGAAGAAGCGAAGGGGCTTGCGCTGGCGATCGGCATCGACGTCTGCGCGGCGCAGGCCTTTCGCGTTCGCGACCGCAAGCCCGCGACTCTGTTCGGCAGCGGGCAGGTGGAGAGCATCGCCACCCTGGCGGAGTTCGAGCAGGCGGAACTGATCATTGTCGATAATGCGCTCAGCCCGGTTCAGCAGAGCAATCTGGAAAAGGCGACCTCCGCCAAGGTGATCGACCGGACGGGCCTGATTCTCGAAATCTTCGGCGAACGGGCGGCGACCAATGAAGGGCGCTTGCAGGTCGAACTGGCCCATCTGGACTATCAGGCAGGCAGGCTGGTGCGGAGCTGGACCCACCTTGAACGGCAGCGGGGCGGGTTCGGCTTTCTGGGCGGTCCGGGCGAAACGCAGATCGAAGCCGACAGGCGGATGATCCGCGACCGCATGGCTAAAATCCGTCGCGAACTGGATCAGGTGACGCGCACGCGAGGATTGCATCGCGCGCGGCGGCAGCGGGCGCCGTGGCCGGTGATCGCGCTGGTGGGCTATACCAATGCCGGGAAGTCGACCCTGTTCAACCGGCTCACCGGGGCCGATGTCATGGCGCAGGATCTGCTGTTCGCTACGCTGGACCCGACAATGCGGCAGATAGCCCTGCCCGGATTGGACAAGGCGATATTGTCGGACACGGTGGGCTTTGTGTCGGATCTGCCGACGCAGTTGATCGCGGCCTTTCGCGCGACGCTGGAAGAAGTGCTGTCCGCTGACCTGATCGTGCATGTACGCGACATCGCGCATCCCGATACCGAAGCGCAGCGCGAGGATGTTCTCGACGTGTTGAGCGAACTGGGCGTGACCGACGATGCCCGGCGGGAGGACGGTGAAGCGGGCGATGAGCCGCCTCCCGTCATCGAGGCATGGAACAAGCTGGACCTGCTCGACCCGGATGCAGCCGCGACCGTGCAGGAGATCGGGGACCGGCGGGATGATGTGGTGATCCTGTCGGCCCTGACCGGCGAAGGTGTGAACCAACTGGAGCGGGCGATCAGCGGCCGGTTGACGGCGGGAGCCACCGTTCATGTCCTGCATGTGCCCCTGGTCGAAGGGGCTGCGCTCGCCTGGTTGCATGAGCATGGCGAGGTGCTGTCGAGCCGTTCGGAAGCCGATGACATGATCGTCGAGGTTCGGCTGTCCGATTCCGCGCTGGCACGCTTCCTCAAACGAAATAGCGGCTAAGGCCGATCAGACCTGTTCCGCTTGGTCTTTGACGCGCTGCCACAGAGCTTCTTTCGCGTCGAGAGGCAGGCTTGCGAAGGTGTCGCCCGCCCTATGCTCCATCTGCCGGAAACGCTGTTCGAACTTGGCGTTGGCGGCGCGCAGGGCGACTTCCGGGTCGACTTTCAGGTGACGGGCGAGATTAACGACGGCAAAGAGCAGATCGCCGACTTCTTCCTGCTGATGCTGTGGAGATGTGGCGGCTTCGACTTCGGCCAGTTCTTCCGCGATCTTGGCCCTGACACCTGTGATGTCTGGCCAGTCGAAGCCGGTTCGGGCGGCGCGCTTCTGGAGTTTCTTCGCGCGTAGAAGCGCTGGTATGGCGTGGGCGACGCTTGCCAGCGCGCTGGGATCGGTTTCCTTTTCGGCGCGTTCCGCGGCTTTGATGCTTTCCCATTGGGCGTGACGATCCTCGCCGTCGGCGGTGCCGCCGAACACATGGGGATGACGGCGGATCATCTTGGCGGTGATGCCGTCGATCACGTCCTGTAGCCGGAAATGCCCTGCCTGTTCCGCCATGCGGCTGTGGAAGACGACCTGGAGCAGCAGGTCGCCCAGTTCGTCGCACAGGGCGGGCATATCGCTTCGCTCTATCGCGTCGGCGACTTCATAGGCTTCCTCGATGGTATAGGGGGCGATGCTGGCGAAGTCCTGCTGGATGTCCCAGGGACAGCCGGTGTCGGGATCGCGCAGGCGCGCCATGACGGTGGCGAGCGGCATGATATCGGCGGGGCTAGCTTTGGGATCGGCGGGCATCGGAGAATCCACGAATGAAATGGCGAAGCTATTAGAAAATAGGATATGGGTTCGTCAGGCCAGTTTCACCCCGGTTTCACCCCAGTTTCACCCCAGTTTCACCATCGTGCGGCCGATATTGGCGCCGGTGAAGAGGCCCCAGAAGGCGTCCAGCGCCTTGTCGATCCCTTCATAGACGGTTTCGGCCTGCGCCATCCGGCCTGCGTCATGCCATGCGCCCATGTCGGCCAGCATTTGCGGTTCAAGGTCCATATGGTCGAGCGCGATAAAGCCTTCCATGCGGATGCGCTTGGTCATCAGCATGGTGAGGTTGCGGGGCACGACGGGCGCTTCCGTCAGATTATATTGTGAGATCATGCCGCAAATGGCGAAGCGCGCGAAATCATTGGCGAGCGACAGCGCGGCCTGAAGATGATCGCCGCCCACATTTTCGAAATAGACGTCGATCCCTTTCGCGCCGATGGCCTTGACTTCGCGGGCGAGCGCTTTGGTGAGGCTGGGTTCGGCCTTATAGTCGATGGCGCCGTCGACCTTGAGCACATCGCGCAGGAAGGCGACCTTTTCCGGGCCGCCCGCCGAACCGATGACCTTATGTCCCTTGTTCCGGGCGATCTGGCAGGCGATGGACCCCACCGCGCCGGACGCTGCCGAAACGAACACTACGTCGCCGGGCTTGAGCGTGGCGATCCGCAACAGGCCCGCATAAGCTGTGAGGCCGGGCATCCCCGCATAGCAGAGATAGGCCTGCGGCGGCAAAGCCTGGTCGCGCTGTTGCAGGGCAGAGGCCGGGGCGTTGAAAGCCTCGCGCCAGCCCAGACGGGAAAAGACGAGATCGCCCGGCGCGAAACCCGGATCGTTGGAGGCTGTCACTTGTCCGACCGCGGGGCCTTCCATGGGCGCGTCCAGCTTGAACGGTGGTATGTAGCTCTTGGCGTCGTTCATGCGGCCGCGCATGGCCGGGTCCACCGCCATCCAGAGGTTGCGGACCTGAACCTCGCCCGTGGCGGGAGGAGGGAGGTCGACCGTGACGGCCGCGAAGTCTTCCGCCGTCGTGTCGCCCACGGGACGGCGTTTCAGATGGATTTCGCGCGATTGCATCATGATTTCCTTCAATATCCGCGCAGACGCGCCCAGCGTTCACGGTGCCATGCGGTGCTGCCGAAGCATTGTTCCGCGACGCGCGCGCGCTTGAGGTAGAGACCTGCGTCATGTTCATGCGTCATGCCGATGCCGCCATGAAGCTGCACCATCTGCGACGAAATCAAATGGAGCGTTTCGCCCGCCGTCGCCTTGGCGAGGGAGGAGAGGGCGGGAATGTCCGCGTCCCCTTCGTCAATGGCGGTCAGGGCCATTTCCACCGCCGAGCGGGTCAGTTGCAGTTCCCCGAACATCTGCGCGGCGCGATGTTGCAACGCCTGAAAGGAACCGATGATGGCGTCGAACTGAACGCGGGTCTTGAGATAATCCAGTGTCGTTTCGAAAGCCTGCGCCGCATTGCCCAGCATTTCGGCGGCAAGCCCGACATTGGCGCGATCCACTATGGCGTCGAGCAGGTCCGCGCCCTTGCCGACCTCGCCCAGAACGGCATCCGCGCCGACAGCCGCGTCCGAAAGGGTGTAGATGGCGGGGCGGCGGGCGTCGATCTGGTCCATCGCCTCACGGGTCAGGCCATCCGCGCCGGTTTCGATGAGGAAGAGCGTCAGTCCCTCCCGCTCGCCCGGCGCGCCGGACGTGCGGGCGGAGAGGATCGCGAAATCGGCGATCATGCCGTCCTGCACCGCGCGCTTCGTTCCGCTGAGCACCCAGCCGCCTGCCGAAGCCGTCGCCGCCAGAGCGGTCTTTTCCAGGGCGTGATGCGATGTTTCCTCCATCGCGAGCGTGCCGATCGCCGATCCATCCGCGATGGCGGGGAACCAGCGGGCCTTCTGATCGGAAGTGCCGCCCAGCCGAAGGGCCGTCGCCGCCACCAGCGCCGAACTGAGCAGGGGAGAAGCGGCAAGATTCCGTCCCAGTTCCTCCAGCACCAGACCCATGCCGAGATAGCCGAAATCCGACCCGCCATATTCCTGCGGCACGAGGATGCCGGACCAGCCCATCTCCGCCATTTCCGCCCATGCGGCAGGATCATGGCCCAGCGAATCGGACCGGCCGCCGCCGCCATGATCGTAAAGCGCGCGCAGGGCGGTGACGGGCATCCGGTCGCGCACCCATTCAGCGGCCATGTCCTTCAGCATCGCCTGTTCGTCGTTCAGCACCGCCACGGGGCGTTCTCCTGCATATTGTCCATCACTTTCCGTCAGCCCGGCCGTCAGCCCGGAAGACCAAGGGTTCGCTTGGCGGTTATGTTGTTCTGCACTTCATAGCTGCCGCCATAGATCGAGAAGGCCTTGCTATGCAGCCATGCGCGGGTGGCTTCCAACTCGTCCGCGGCATAGGCGGACCCCGCCCATCCCAGACCGTTGCCGCCGAGTATTTCGACCAGAAGCTCGGAACGCTGCTGGATGATTTCCGACCAGAGGTTCTTGAGGGTCGATACCGCCGAGTCCGAGCCGCCATTTTTGGCTTCCTCGCCGAAACGCCGGACAGTCGCCATATAGGCTTCATGCCGCATCGCGTTCCTGACCATGCGCGCGCGCAGGTCGGGACAGTCGATCCGGCCCAGTGCGTCGGTGCCGACATGACGATGGGCGAGCGGGGCGAGGGAGGTGATCTCCGCCTTCACTTCCGACAGGCTGTTGCGCTCATGCTGGAGCAGCCTTTTCGCGATGGTCCAGCCCTGATTGACTTCCCCGACCAGATTGTCCTTGGGCACCTTCACGTCGTTGAAGAAGACTTCGCAGAAATGAGTCGATCCGCTGATGAGGATGATGGGGCGGGCTTCCACGCCCGGCGACTTCATGTCGATCAGCAGGAAACTGATGCCGCCCTGCTTGCGGCTGGTGTCGGTGCGGACCAGGGCAAAGCACCAGTCGGCCTGATCCGCGCCGGAGGTCCAGATTTTCTGTCCGTTGACCAGCCAGTGATCGCCCATATCGACGGCGCGGGTTTGCAGCGAGGCAAGGTCCGATCCGGCGCCCGGTTCCGAAAAGCCCTGACACCAGCGCAGTTCATGTCCGGCGATAGGAGGCAGATGCTCCAGCTTCTGCGCTTCATTGCCGAATTCCAGCAAAGTGGGGCCAAGCATCATCGTGCCGAAGCTGCGAATGGGGTTGAACGCGCCGATCGCGGTCATTTCGTCTGCCAGCACGCGCACCTGCGCTTCGCCCAGGTCCGCGCCGCCAAAGCGCGTCGGCCAGGTGGGGACGCCCCAGCCTTTTTCCTGCACACGCTGGCGCCAGAGCTGAAAGTCGGAATTGGCGGCCGCCGCGTGAACATCGCTCTGGAAGACGAGGCCGCTGATTCCCGTCAGTGACGGCGGAAAATTGGCCTTTAGCCACGCACGAACTTCCTGTCGGAAATCTTGCCCTTCCATCGCTTTGGCGTCCGTCATTTCTGGTCCCTGTCTTCAAAATGGAAAGTGGCGCGCAGCGTCCGGCAGCCCCCTCCCAATATATTGGGCACGCCAGTTGGCGAGCCGCATTCCCGAGCAGAATCATTAAGGCACTCTTTGCGCCAAGGCTAGTATATTTTTGCACTCAAGGATAGTTTTGTATTGAGGCATCGCCAGCGATTCAGTGAGAATATGCGGCGCGGCAGCCGCCGCTTTGCGTCGTTACCGCGTTTTTTGGAGGGAAGGCGACGGCCACGTCGAAACTATCATTGACAGCGGATTCCTTCATTATAAACTGCACCCCGCTGCAATTTTATACGACCGATCCGCATCAGGCGGGGTCGATTCAGGAGAGTGACGGATGGAAACGATGGCTGCCCGGCCGGTGCCTGATCATGTGCCGCCGCATATGATCGGCGCATTCAACCTGTTCGATGCGCCGGGGATGCCGCCGACGCCCAATGGCGATCCGCAGGCGGCGACGGCGATCGTGCATGACGGGCCGCCGATCTTCTATTCCCCCACCAACACCCGGGACGGGCGCGGCACATGGGTCATCACGCGCGCGAAGGACCAGCGGCGGGTGTTGCAGGACCCTGAGACATTTTCCAGCCATCGCGCCATCTTCGCCTCCGCGCTGGGGGAGGACTGGCCGATGATCCCGCTGGAACTCGATCCGCCCGAGCATGGGAAATTCCGGTCGCTGCTCAATCCGCTGCTGTCGCCCAAGCGGGTCATGGCGCTGGAAACGGCGGTGCGGGAACGGGCGGCCTTCCTGATCGACCGAATCGCGGCGGCGGGAACGAGTTGCGACGTGATGACGGATTTCGCCTTTCCCTTCGCTGTGAATATCTTCCTGCGCTTTCTGGGGCTGCCGGACGACCGGCTGGATGAATTCGTCGACTGGGCCAATGACCTGCTGCACGGCGACAACCGGCAGCGGCCGGCGGCGGCGCGGACGATCATCGCCTTCATCGACGATCTGGCGGCGCAGCGGCGCAAGCAGCCGGTGGACGATTTCATGTCCTTCCTGGTGCAGTCGAAGGTGGACGATCGGCTGCTCAACGATATGGAGATCCGCGGAACCGGCGTGCTGCTGTTCGTGGCGGGGCTGGATACGGTGGCGGCGGCGATCGGCTTCGACCTCAATTATCTGGCGCGCAACCCGCAGGACCAGGAATTGCTGCGGCGCGATCCTTCGCGAATCGTGCTGGCGGCGGAGGAGATGCTGCGCGCCTATCCGACCGTGCAGATGATCCGGGTGGCGACGAAGGATATCGACTTCGAAGGCGCGCCGATCCGCAAGGGCGACTATGTGTCCTGCGCGACGATGATCGCCAATCGCGACCCGGAGGAATTCGCCGAACCCAACCGCATCGACCTGGCGCGGGAGGATAATCGCCATACCGCCTTCGCCTATGGCCCGCATCGCTGCCTGGGATCGCATCTGGCCCGGCGCGAGATCGTCGTGGGGCTGGAACAATGGCTGAAGCGCATCCCGACCTTCCGCATCAAGGAAGGAACCGCGCCCGTCACCTATGGCGGGCATGTGTTCGGGATCGAAAACCTCATTCTGGATTGGTCCTGAAAGGCAAGGCAGGAGCGGACATCATGAAAATCATCGTGCACAAGGAAAAATGTCAGGGCCATGCCCGCTGCTGGGCGATGGCTCCGCAGATCTTCGATCTGGACGACGAGGGCTATATCATGCCGGGCGACATCGACGTCGCGGAGGAGGACGAGCGGCTGGCGTGGAAGGGCGCGAAATCCTGTCCTGAGCGGGCGCTCGAAATCCAGCAATGAAGGCGGGGCGGGGGACAGCGCTGGCTCTGGCGCTTGTCCTGACGGCAGGGCAGGGCGCGCTCGCCGCGCCGCTTCGTCCGGATCAGACCGCTTTCCGCGAGATTTATCGCGAACTGGTGGAGACGGACAGCAGCGCGCCGACCGGCAGTTGCACGCTGGCGGCGGAGCGGATGCTGGCGCGGCTCAAAAACGCGGGGTTCGGCGCGGCGCAGGCCGAGGTCTTCGTGCCGGAAGGGCGCCCGCGTGACGGCGGGCTGATCGCGCGGATCGAGGGCAGCGATCCCGATGCCGGGGCCATGCTGCTGGTCGACCATATCGATGTCGTTGCCGCGCGGCGGGAGGACTGGCCGCGCGATCCCTTCCAGTTGGCGGAAGAGGACGGCTATTTCATCGGCCGGGGCGTCATCGACGACAAGGCGCTGTCCGCCATCTGGATCGACAGCCTCATCCGCATGAAGAAGGAAGGCTTCCGTCCGCGCCGCACGATCAAGGTCGCTCTGACCTGCGGAGAGGAAAGCGGGGACGCGGTGAACGGCGTGCAATGGCTGCTGCGCCATCGGCGCGACGCGGTGGAGGCCGGCTTTGCCCTCAACGAGGGCGGCTATGGCATGACCGACGCGGCGGGGAAGCCCATCGCGCTCTATCTGGCGGTGGGCGAGAAACATTCGCAGACTTTCTCCATCGAAGCGCGCAACAGCGGCGGCCATTCCAGCCGTCCCCGCCCTGACAACGCCATTTATGACCTGGCCGACGCCCTGACGGCAATCCGCGGGCATAGCTTCCCGGTCAGGCTCAATCCGACCAATCGCGGCTATTTCACGCGGATGGCGCCGATCATCGGCGGCGACATGGGGCAGGCGATGGCGGCGGTGGGCAAAGGAGAAGCCGATCCGCAGGCCATGGCGAAAGTGACCGGCGACGTGACCTATAACGCCATGTTGCGGACAACCTGCGTCGCGACGCAGGTGGAGGCGGGCCATGCGATCAACGCCTTGCCGCAAAGGGCGCGCGCAACCATCCAGTGCCGTCTGTTTCCCGGAGAAAAACCGGAGGATGTGGAAATGCAATTGCGGGCCGCGATAGGCAACCCCGCGATCAGCCTCAGCCGCGCGGAGGGCGAGGATCGGATAGTCGCGGTTCCGCCGCCGCTCGATCCGGCAATCATGGGACCGGCGGAGGACATCGCGCGCAAGCAGTTTCCCGGCATTCCGGTCATCCCCAATCTGCTGACGGCGGGGACCGATGGGCGCTATCTGAGCGCGGCGGGCATAGCGACCTATGGCGTGCCGGGCATCTTCCTCGATCCCGACGGAAATGGCGCGCATGGCGTCAACGAACGGGTGCGGGTGAAGAGCGTCTATGAGGGGCGCGATTATCTTTACGCGCTGATCAAGCGTTACGCCGGAAGCCGCTGACGGGCTTCCGGCGTTTGCGCTGTCAGGTTCTGATCCAGACGCCCTTGGTCTGAAGATAGGCTTCGATATGCTCGGCGCCGCCTTCGCGTCCGAAGCCGCTCATCTTGTAGCCGCCGAACGGAACGGAGGGGTCCATCGCGAAATAGTGATTGACCCAGATCGACCCGGCGCGGATGCGCTGGACAGCCGCCATCGCCTTGGTGATGTCCTTCGTCCAGACGCCGCCCGCAAGGCCGAAACGGGTCGCATTGGCGCGGGTGACGACCTCATCGAAATCGTCGAAGGGCATGATGCACGAGACGGGGCCGAAAATCTCTTCCTGGGCGATCCGCATGTCGTCCTTCACGTCCGCAAAGACGGTAGGCGCGACATAATGGCCCTTGTCGAGATCGCCGCCGGTGGCGCGCTGGCCGCCGGTCACGAGCCGCGCGCCTTCCTGCGGACCGAGTTCCAGATAGGAGGAAACGCGGGCGAACTGCTTGGCTGAAACCAGCGGGCCGATCTGCGTATCGGGATCGAGGCTGGGGCCGATTTTCAGCGCCGCGCCGAAGGCCGCGACCCGTTCCACCATTTCCTCATAGACCGGACGCTGCACGAACAGGCGCGTGCCCGCCGCGCAAACCTGCCCGGAATTGTTGAAGACGCCCATGGCCGCCGCTGGCGTGGCGAGGTCGAGATCGGCGTCGGCGAAGATGATATTGGGGGATTTGCCGCCCAGTTCCATCGTGACGCGCTTTACCGTGCCGGCCGAGGCCGCGATGATGCGCTGGCCGGTTTCACCCGAGCCGGTGAAGGCGATCTTGTCGACATCGGGGTGGGAAGACAGGGCCGCGCCGACCGGACCCGCGCCGGTAACGACGTTCACCACGCCGGGGGGCACGCCTGCTTCAAGGCAGAGTTCGGCGAAGCGCAACGGGCTGAGCGATGCATCCTCCGCCGGCTTGAGCACGACGGTGCAGCCGGTCGCGAGCACCGGGCCGACTTTCCAGGCGGCGCTGAACAGGGGGCCGTTCCACGGAATGATCGCGCCGACCACGCCGACAGGCTCGCGCAGGGTGTAGGACAGCAGGTCGACGGGAAAGGAGTTGGAGAGCGTCTGGCCGTGAATCGCCGTCGCCGCGCCCGCGAAATGGCGCAACGAGCGCTGGAGCATGGTCCGAAGGCCGCGCGCCGCCGTGATCGGACGGCCCATTTCGATCGAATCGAGCAGGGCGAGATCGTCGAATTCGGCATCGACCAGATCGGCGAGCTTGAGAAGCACGGCCTGCCGCTCCGCAGGCTTGAAGCGGCTCCACGGCCCTTCGAAGGCGGCGCGGGCAGCCTTGACGGCGCGATCCACATCTTCCGCGTCGGCAAGGGCGATTTCGGCCACCAGCTCCCCGGTCGAGGGGCTGAAGCTTTCGAAGCGGCGGCCGGACAGCGCATCGACATGCTTGCCGTCGATCAGCAATTGCTTGGGCTTTCCATCCAGAAAAGCGGGGCGTCTGGTTTCCATCATGACATATTACCTCAAACTGTGGCGTGATCGGCATGCGCGCGGCGCATGGACCGGCGGCCGAGGGCGAAAAGCAAGGCTGCGGGCAAAAGAACGCACAGCACGCTGATGATGAGGGACGTGCCGACCTTCATTTCGTCCCCCAGCACCACGTCGGTGACGAGGCCGATGAAAGCCGGGCCGCCCGCCATGGCGATGAGACCCGATGTCAGCACGTAAAGGGCGGAAACACGACCCCGCAAATGCTGGGGCGTGACGACCTGAACCGTAGCCGGTCCCATGCTGGAGGTCGAGAGGATAAGCGCCATGAAGGCCCAGTAGCAGACTATGGCCAGCCATGGGTTTTCGACCAGGAACACGGCGATGCCGAAGGGGGCGGCGGCAAGGACGGTCCAGAAGCACCAGGAGAGATGCGCGTCCGGGCGGCCCTTGCGATAGAGCCGGTCGACGATCCAGCCGTGAAGCGGGATGCAGGCCGCGCCCGCGATCTGGGCAATGCCGATGGCCGGCCCAATGCGTCCCGGCTCCCAGCCATGGACGCGCGACAGGAAAACCGGGGTCCAGAGCTGGAAACCGATGGTCGCCGCATAGGCAAGGCCGAAACCGACGAAGCTCGCCACGTAAAGCGGCTTGTAACGGCGCATGAAAGCCCACGCCTCGCCATAGCCTGCGCCAGACGACTGGACGACTTTCCGGCGGGGCGGCTCCCGGAAAAGGAAGACGAGGAAGGCGAGCAAGATGCCCGGCGCGCCGGTCAGGATGAAAACCTGCTGCCAGGGCTGCAACAGCCCGAAGATCGGCCAATGCGTCGGTCCGGCCTTCATGGCCGCGCCGACGATCGGACCGCCGACGAGGAAGACGATGCCCGCCCCCATCACGCCGCCCATGATGAACACGGACATGGCGAGCGAGAGTTTGTGCGGCGGGAAACTGTCGCCAACCACCGAATAGCTGCCGGTGCCAAAGCCGGATTCGCCTGCCCCCACGCCTGCACGAGCGAAGGCGAGGGCCATGAAGCTGCCGGCAAGACCGCAGCACGCCGCCGCGATGCTCCACACCGTGACGGAGAGATACAGCACGATGCGGCGGCTGTAGCGATCCAGCGCCATGCCTACGGGAACGGCGCACAGGCAGAATAATATGGCGAAGGCCGGGCCTTGCAGCAGGCTGATCTGAAGATCGGACAGCCCCAGATCCCTTTTGATGGGGCCGACCATCAAGGCCATGATGTTCCGGTCCGTCAGGGACAGGATGTAGAGCAGGAACAGGATGGCGACCGTCATCCAGCCCATGGCGGGCGAGGGGTAAGTCGTCTCGGTGGCGGCAGATTGATCGGGCGGAACCGATTCTTGCCGCGATTCGTCCGGTTCCGTTCCGGCAACAATGGTCGCGGTCATGACCGGCTGGTCCACGGACCGAAATTCCTGTATGAAAACGGTCGTTTCTCGCGGCTGTCGGGCACTCGATTCTCCGTCGTTAATGCCGCGCGGATGAGCGCGATCTTATTGGGGACGCCCGCATGGGTGCGGGGAAATGCCATAACGCACATTTTTGCACTATAGGTCAATATCTGTATTTTCCGGGTTCAAAGGAGGGGTGGCTATCCAGATCTTTGTTTTCGTTCGGATATTTTTCCTGGAGGGCATTAGGTGGCGGCATGAATTTTATCTGATTGTCTCCAGCGGTGCAAAATTTGTTGACATTCATTTCCAGTGGGGTAGTGAAAAAGTGCACATGGGGTCAAAAATCCTCTAGGGGCCATGCCATGCGCATCCAAGCAGGGAGAGGACAGCAAATGTTCAAGAACAGGATTTTCGCTTCGTCGCTAGCGCTGGGGGTCAGCGCCATTGCGATGGCAAGCCCTTCGCTGGCGCAGGACGCCACAGCCACAACACAGCCGGCCGCGCCGCAGGACGAAGCACAGCCCGCTTCGGCGGATATCGTCATCACCGGATCGCGCATCGTGCGCGACGGCTATACCGCGCCGACGCCGGTGACCGTCGCGACCGCCGACGAACTGGCCAAGACCACTCCATCGAGCATTCCCGACGCGCTGAACAAGCTGCCGCAGTTCGGCAACTCGCTCAGCCCCGGCAAGTCGGCGAACAACTTCGCCAGCATCCCGATTCACGGCAACGTGCTGAACCTGCGCAGCCTGGGCACGCCCAGCAACAACCCCAAGGGGCCGCTGCGCACTCTGATCCTGTTCGACGGCATCCGCGTGCCGCCGACCACTTATGTAGGCACGATCGACACCAACGTGCTGCCGCAGTTGCTGATGCAGCGGGTCGACGTGGTGACAGGCGGCGCTTCGGCGGGCTATGGCTCGGACGCGGTCGCGGGCGTCGTGAACTTCGTGCTCGACAAGAATTTCACGGGCATCAAGGGCGTCGCGCAGGCCGGCATTTCCTCGCGCGGCGATGCGGGCAATCAGCGCATCGGCCTTGCGGGTGGCTGGGACTTTGGCGGCGGCAGGGGCCATATCCTGCTGAGCGGCGAATATTCCAACAATGACGGCCTGCTGCGCAGCCAGCGCAAAGGCGGAAATGACAGCTATGCCTTCGTCGGCAGCACGGTGGGTTGCGTCAATCCCAGTCCGCTGACCGATCCGACCGGCTGCAATCCGGGTGGCTCGCTCAATCCCTATACCATCGGCCGCAATGTCCTGATTTCGGCCCTTGCGCCCAATGGCCGGATCGTCGGGTCGAGCAATACCGCCAATCCCTATATCGGGCAGGTCATCAACAATGACGGCACGACCCGTCCCTTCGATACCGGCACGGCCGTGGGAACCCCCGGTTTCCAGATCGGCGGCGACGGCTATGGGATTCCGGCGGATAACGCCGCCATCTCGCCTTTCAAGACCTATCAGACTTTCGGTCGCGTCAGCTATGACCTGACGCCGGACATCAACGCCTATGTGCAGGGCATCTGGTCGCGCACGGACATGCGCTACACGACGCAGCAGAATGCGCTGGTGCCGCCGTCGCTGGCCGTCCGCGTCTATAAGGACAATCCCTATCTGTCCGACGCGCTCAACAACTCGCTCGCCACGGCGGACGATTTTCTCACCATCGGCCAGACGCAGGCCGGACAGCCCAAGCCGGTCGCGAAGGAACGCACCGATTTCTGGATGGCGACGGCGGGCCTGCAGGGCAGCTTCAGCGACTTCAAATGGGCGGTCAGCTACACCCACGGCGAGTCCAAGCACAAGATGGACAATTCCGGGCTGTACGACACCAAGAAACTCTATGCGGCGGTCGACGCCGTACGCGATCCCAGCGGCAATATCGTGTGCCGCGTGTCGCTCGATCCGACGGTCGCGTCGCAATATAGCGGTTGCCGCCCGATGGACGTCATGCATGGCAATCCCAATGCATCGACGCCCGATGGCTATGCCTATGCGACGGGCACGTCCAGCTATCGCGCGCGGCTGAAGCAGGATTCGATTGAAGGAAGCCTGAGCGGCAGCCTGTTCGAACTGCCCGCGGGTCCGGTCGATTTCGTGGTCGGCGCGGAATATCGCAAGATTTCGCTCGACCTCAACAGTAATGCCGATCCCGCGACCCTGACCGACAGGGACGCTTATTTCGCCGGGCTGCGCGGCGTTCCTTCGGGCGCGCTCTATTACTGGCTGAACAATGTGGGCGGCGCCCATGGCAGCGTGAACGTCAAGGAGGCCTTTGCCGAATTGGCGGTGCCGATCCTGAGGGACACGCCTTTCTTCGAGGAACTGAGCGTCAACGGCGCGGCGCGCATCACCGATTACTCCACGTCCGGCACCGTCAAGACATGGAAGGTCGGCGCGACGTGGAAGCCGGTGCAGGACCTGCTGCTGCGCGGAACCGTCTCGCGCGATATCCGCGCGCCCAACCTGTTCGAACTTTATGCGGGCGCACAGAGTGGCATCGGTATCGTCAACGACGCGGTCATCCGGGATGCCAACGGCAATCCGATCTATGGCAGCGGCCAGAATGTCAACGTCAACAGCGTGACGTCGGGCAATGCCAGCCTGCAGCCGGAAATCGGCCGGACGTTGACCGTCGGTGGCGTGATCACGCCGCGCTTCCTGCCCGGCTTCTCGCTGTCCATCGACTATTATCGCATCAAGGTGACGAACATCATCGAGACGCTGACGGCGCAACAGATCCTGACCAACTGCTTTAATGCGGGTGGATCGGGCGTGCAGGAATGTAACTGGATCCAGCGTTCCTCGCCAACGGCGTTCCCGGACCAGGTCAATATCTCCCCCGCCAATATCGCCTTCCTCAAGACGGCGGGCCTGGATTTCGACGCCAGCTATCGCACGACGGTGGGCAATGGAGCATTGGGCATCCGGCTCTATGCCAACTATCTCGACAAGTTCGATGCCCAGCAATATGCGGGCGCGCCCATCGCCCATTATGCCGGCGTCAGCGTGGTCGGGTCCAACCCGACGGGCCTGCCCCGCTGGCGCGGCAACCTGGCGGTCGACTATACGAATGGACCGTTCGGCGTGACGATTTCCGAACAATATGTCGGCAAGATGCGGCTGGATATTCCAGGTGGCGTGAAGCAGATCCTGTTCGAAAACTCGCATGTCAAGCCGGTCTGGTATACCGATCTGTCGATGCGCTTCACCATTCCCCACGGCAATGGCAATGTGGAACTGTTCGGCAACGTCAACAACCTGTTCGACAAGGACCCGCCGCTCATTCCGGGCACGGTGCCGGGCGTGAACCTGCCGACGAATATCGCCGTCTATGATTTCATCGGCCGTGCTTTCACGGCGGGCGTGCGTTTCAAGTTCTAAGGACAACTCCCCTCAAGACTGGAGCCGGGGCATATTTGCCCCGGCCTTTTTTTGTCTCCGGCAGACGAGGGAGGGATTACCGGCGGAAAGAAAGGAGGCACAGGGACAGCGCGCTGCCGATCTGGGCGGCGGCCATGTCCTTTTGCGGATCCCAGACATCGCCCTGCTGGCCGTTATAATAATCGGCCGCGCCGCCCGCCGCGACGATGGTCAGGAGCCATTCGAAAATTTCATAGAGCGCGCTGCCAAGCCCGATGGCGGCGAAGGCGAAAAGCAGACTCCAGCAACGTGTGAACTTGCCATGGCGGCAAGCGATTTCCGCCAAGGGACAGGTAAGGAGGGCGCCGAAAGCGAAATGGACCAGCCGGTCATAGCTGTTGCGGCGCAAATCGAACGCGCTGGAGATATCCTTTCCGAACAGGGCGCGGCTCCAGTCGTCATAGGGGACATAGGAATAGATGTAGCGCGCGCCCAGCGTGTGCAGCAGCAGGAACAATGCGATGCAAGCGAAGGCGCTGTTCGAGAGCGGCCAGCGGCGTAGCAGCCATGGCGCCGCGAGCAGAAGCGCGACCGTAGGGCCGTGCTGGAGCGGGGCGAGATCGGGAAAGGGCTGTGCGATGTTCGCGAGGATGACGGCGGCAAGGATGAGCAGGATCATCCAGCGTTGGCCGGGCGGGAGGGCGCGCCTGTTGGATGCAGCGGGGAGCATGGGCCGGGTTTAGGATGGATTGATGATTTGCCCAAGCGGGTCGGACCATCGAGGGCCGAGGGCGTTGTCAGGCAGGATTATACCGTAGTGCGGTGGAAGCGGAACTGATAGGCCCTCGCCCCATAGGGAGGTTGCTTGCGCCTTGGTCCTGGCCGGACGCCTCTGCCCCTCGGTGAAGGGAAAATGTCCTCTACTGACCGTTTTTTAGTCTGGCGGGCCGTGATTGCTATCGGGCGAGCGAGGCGTCCCCGCTTTGCCCGGGGGACGCCTCGCCAAACCTTTAGCCCTTTTTCAGGTGACGGCGGCCCAGCAGTTCGGCGATCTGCACGGCGTTCAGCGCCGCGCCCTTGCGGAGATTGTCGCTGACACACCAAAGCGAGAGGCCGTTGTCCACGGTCGAATCCTCGCGGACGCGGCTGATGAAGGTGGCATAGTCGCCCACGCATTCGACAGGGGTGACGTAACCGCCATCCTCACGCTTGTCGACCAGCATGATGCCGGGCGCTTCGCGCAGGATGTTCTGGGCTTCCTCGGCCGAGATTTCCTTTTCGAACTCGATGTTCAACGCCTCGCTATGGCCGACGAACACCGGCACGCGCACGCAGGTCGCCGTCAGCTTGATCTTCGGATCGAGGATCTTCTTGGTTTCCGCGACCATCTTCCACTCTTCCTTGGTGGAGCCGTCGTCCAGGAAGACGTCGATGTGCGGGATCACGTTGAAGGCGATCTGCTTGGTGAACTTCTTGGGTTCCGCCGGATCTCCGACGAAGATGTTGCGTGACTGTTCGAACAGTTCGTCCATGCCGACCTTGCCCGCGCCCGACACCGATTGATAGGTGGCGACGACGACGCGCTTGATCGTCGCGGCGTCATGCAGGGGCTTCAAGGCCACGACCATCTGCGCGGTGGAGCAGTTGGGGTTGGCGATGATGTTCTTCTTCTTGTAGCCGTCGATCGCATCCGGATTCACTTCGGGCACGATCAGGGGCACGTCGGGGTCCATGCGGTAGAGCGACGAATTGTCGATCACGACGCAGCCCGCCGCCGCCGCCCTGGGCGCATGTTCCGCCGTCGGGCCGGAACCGGCCGCGAACAGGGCGATGTCCCATCCGGTGAAGTCGAAATGTTCGATATTCTTGCATTTGAGCGTCTTGCCGGTGTCACCGAAGTCGATGTCGGTGCCCTGCGACCGGGGCGATGCAACCACCGCGATCTCGTCAATCGGGAACTCGCGTTCGGCGAGAATGGTCAGCATCTCGCGGCCCACATTGCCCGTGGCACCAACGACGACGACCTTGTAACCCATGACTAAACACTCCACTCCATGCAAAATTGCGGAGTGCGCGGCATAGCGCTGTTGCGGCAATTGTCCAGCTTTATGCGGTTTATCGGGTGGAAGCCGCGCTTTCTTCGTTCGGTCCCGTGTCGTGACGGTCGAGGAAGTCTTCGATCGTGCGCCACAGATGGACGGAAATGCCGGAACCGCCGACGCGGTGGGTCTGGCCCGGATAGACCATCATCTCGAACGGGACCGCCGCGTCCTGCATTTTCGCCATGACGGCGGTGGTGTTGTCGAAGACGACATTGTCGTCCGACATGCCGTGGATGAGGAGCAGCGGGTCTTTGATCTTCACCGAATCCTCGACCGCGTCGGACGCGGGATAGGCGCTGGGCGTGTCCTGCGGCTTGCCGAGATAGCGTTCGGTGTAATGGGTGTCGTAAAGTTCCCATTTCGTGACCGGGGCGCCCGCGATGGCGGCGGAAAAGGCGCCGGGGGCCTTTTCGAGCAGCTTGAGCGACATATATCCGCCATAGGACCAGCCATAGGTGGCAATGCGCCGCGGGTCGACATAGGGCTGGCTTTTCAGCCATTCGACGCTTTTGAGTTGATCATCCGCTTCGACGGTGCCCATGGCGCGATAGATATGGTCCTCGAACGCCTTGCCGCGATCGGGGGTGCCGCGATTGTCGATGGCGAAGACGATCCAGCCCTTGCTCACCAGATATTGGTAGATGGGCGCGCCCCACTGGTTCGTGACCTGACGGCCCGCGCCGGGGCCGCCATAATGGAGCATGAAGACAGGATAGCGCTTGTCCGGCTCCAGCGGCGGCGTCATGATCCGGGCGTGGAGCATGGTTCCGTCGGCGGCTTTCAGGGTGGAAAAGCGCGTCCTGGCGTGGGTGGCGAGATAGGGGGCGTAGGGATGGCCGCCCCGGACCGCGTTTTCCTCCAGCCATTGGAGTTGCTTGCCGTCCGTGTCGGCGAGGTAGACCTGTTTGGGCTGGTCGGTGTTGCTGCGGGAGATGACGATGCGGGTCGCCTTGCCGTCCATCACGGCGTCATTCCACCAGCCGTTCCGGGTGAGTTGCCGGAGCGGCCCGGCCTTGGCGAGCGGGGCGGCGTAAAGCTGCTGCTCCAGCGGGGTTTGCCGGTTGGCGGTGAAGTAGACGAGGGATGTTGCTTCATCAACGCCGATGATGTCGCGCACTTCCCATGCGCCGCTGGTGAGGGGCGTCCATTGGCTGCCCCGGACGCGGTAGAGATGGCCGTGGCCGGTCTTTTCCGACCACCAGAGAAAGCTTCCATCGCTCAATGGCGTGAAATTGTTGGAGAGGTTGATCCAGCTTTTCGCGGTTTCGGTGAGGATGACCTTCGCCTTGCCGGTGACGGGATCGACGGCGAGGAGGTCGAGCCGCTTCTGGTCCCGGCTCTCGCGCTGGACATAGAGAGTCTTGCCGTCCTTCGACCAGTTGACGCGGGCGAGGTAGATATCGGTGTCGGGGCCGAGGTCGACCTTGATGCGGGCGCTGCCATCCGGTTTCATGACGTAGAGGTCGACGATGGCGTTGGGGGTGCCCGCCGCGGGGTAGCGCTGCTGGTAGACCTTTGTGCCCTCGCCGCCGATGGCGGTGCGGGTGACGATGCCGACCGGGCTTTCATCGACGCGGGCGATGGCGATGCGCGCATCGTCGGGCGACCACCAATAGCCCGTGCGGCGGTCCATTTCCTCCTGCGCGACGAATTCGGCGACGCCCCAACTCAGCGTGTCGCTGGCGTCGTGAGTGAGGGGGCGGGCTTCGCCGCCGATGGGCTGGATGAAGAAATTGCCGTCCCGGACATAGGAGACATAACCGCCTTTGGGGCTGACGAGGCCGTTGAGTTCGCCTTCCGGAGTGGCGGTGAGGCGCGTGATCCTGCCGTCGAGCGCGGCGAGGTAGAGATCGCCATCCACCGGGACGAGGATGTGCTTGCCGTCGGGCGACCAGTCATAGGTGGCGATGCCGGTGCTGCCCGCGACGGAGCGGTCGCGTTCACGCTGCATCTTTTCCGCTTCAGAGAGTTCCGCACCGCTGCCGGCCTTCTTCGAATCGACCAGCATCCGCTGCGCGCCTGTCACGGTGTCGATCGCCCAGAGATCAAGGCGATCCTTCTCGTCGGCGCGGGGCTTGAGCAGAGTGACGAGGGCGCCATCGGGCGATAGCTTCAGGGCGCGGGGCTGGGGGCCGGACAGGTCGGGACTGGCGAAGACGCGCTCCAGCGTCAGCCTTTCCTGCGCCACGGCCGGGAGGGCAGGGGCGACCAGCGCGGTCAGCAGCGTGGTCGAGTAGCGGAGCCTGACGGGCATTGTCATCCTTTCGCGGCAGCACGTTGCTGGAACGCCTTGTCATGGCGCTGGCTTAGCGCGCCTTGGTCGAAAAGATCAATGTCGGGACATATTATGTCGAGCCATGGCAAAGAAGCCATGGTGGGCGCGGCAGGGATTGAACCTGCGACCCCACCCGTGTGAAGGGTGTGCTCTACCGCTGAGCTACGCGCCCGCTAAGGGAGGAGCGCCATTGGCACCCAAGGCGCGGCCTGTCAAGCAGATGGGCAAGGCACATGCACAAAATGGTTATGCGCCGCGCTTTCGCACGCTATAGTCGGCCGGTTATCGAAAAGGAGTGCTTATCCCATGCGTCAAACCGCCGCCCTTGTGATTGCAGGGCTTCTTCTTACCGCCCTGGCCGCTTGCAATACGGTGAAAGGCGCTGGCCGGGATATCGAATCCGTCGGCAGGGCCGGTGAAAAGGTCATCAACTGACCCGGATCATGCGCTGATTCATTGGAGGACGCGTCCGACAGGGACGGGCGCGTCCCTGAGCAGGCGGACGCCGTCGCAATCGGGTTCGCCGCAATCGCAGGCTTCGACCGTGTAGCGATTGCCGCACATCACCAGCACATCCTGATCGAACGAATAGTTGGAAATTCCCGCGCGCTCGACTTTTTCGCGAGCTTTGATCTTGAGGGACAATGCACGTCCTTTCCCTGTTGTTGCGATGCACAATGCCAGAGGGATGGAGCCTGTTCCAGTGCGCATTGGTAGATTGTCCTTAAAATGACACATCTGGACGGATGGCGGGCGGTGCTTGCATGGCCGCGCGGTCCATCCCATATGCCGGGCCATGAACGACCAACGCAGCAATTCCATGCCGGTCTGGCATGGCACCACCATCATGTCAGTACGCAAGAACGGGAAGGTCGTCGTGGCTGGCGACGGGCAGGTTTCGATGGGCCAGACCGTGATGAAGCCCAATGCCCGCAAGGTCCGCCGCCTGCATGACGGGTCGGTGATCGGCGGCTTTGCCGGGGCCACGGCGGATGCCTTCACCCTGTTCGAACGGCTGGAGGCGAAACTGGAACGCCATAACGGGCAGTTGATGCGTGCTGCCGTCGAATTGGCGAAGGATTGGCGGACGGACAAATATCTCCGTAATCTGGAAGCGATGATGATCGTCGCGGACAAGGACGTGACGCTGATCCTGACCGGCAATGGCGACGTGCTGGAACCGCTGCACGGCGTGGCGGCGATCGGGTCGGGCGGCAATTATGCGCTCGCGGCGGCGCGCGCGCTGGTGGATTATGAGGAGGATGCCGAAGTCATCGCGCGCAAGGCGATGGCGGTGGCGGCGGACATCTGCGTCTACACCAACGATCAACTGACCATCGAGGAACTGGCAAGCGCCGCCTGACGCCTGCCTTCCCTGCTTTTTCCCGCGGATTTCAAGAAACATCATGAACGATAATCTGACCCCCAAAGCCATTGTTGCGGCGCTTGACGCGCATATCATCGGACAGGCCGACGCCAAGCGCGCGGTGGCGGTGGCGCTGCGTAACCGCTGGCGGCGGCAGCGCCTGTCCGCCGACCTGCGCGACGAGGTGACGCCCAAGAATATCCTGATGATCGGCCCCACGGGCTGCGGCAAGACGGAGATCAGCCGCCGCCTGGCGAAGCTGGCCGATGCGCCGTTCGTGAAGGTGGAAGCGACCAAGTTCACCGAGGTCGGCTATGTCGGCCGCGACGTGGAGCAGATCGTGCGCGACCTGGTCGAGGAAGCGGTGCGGCTGGAACGCGACCGCAGGCGCGAGGCCGTGCGGGAAGCGGCGTCCGAAGCGGCGATGAACCGCCTGCTCGACGCGCTCACCGGCAAGGAAGCGAGCGAGGCGACCCGCCTGTCCTTCCGCCAGAGGATCGAAAACAACCAGATGAATGAGGTCGAGGTCGAGGTGGAAGTCGCCGACAGCCCCTCCATGCCGATGGAGATTCCCGGCATGGGCGGGCAGATCGGCATGATCAACCTGTCCGACATGATGTCCAAGGCCTTTGGTCAGCAACAGAGGAAGCGGCGCAAGATGCGCGTCGCCGATGCATGGGACAAGCTGGTTGAGGAAGAGCAGGACAAGCGGCTGGATCAGGATGATGTGGCCCGCGTCGCCATCGCGAGCGCGGAACAGAATGGCATCGTCTTCCTCGATGAGATCGACAAGATCGCCGTCAGCGACGTGCGCGGCGGATCGGTGAGCCGGGAAGGGGTGCAGCGCGACCTGCTGCCGCTGATCGAAGGGACCACGGTTTCGACCAAATATGGGCCATTGAAGACCGACCATATCCTGTTCATCGCATCGGGCGCTTTCCATGTGGCCAAGCCCAGCGACCTGCTGCCCGAATTGCAGGGCCGCCTGCCGATCCGGGTTGAGTTGCAGGCGCTGACCGAGGATGATTTCGTGGCGATCCTGTCGGACACCAAGGCGAGCCTCGCCACGCAATATCGAGCGCTGCTGGCGACCGAAGGCGTGACCATCGACCTGACGCCGGACGGCATCCGCGCCGTCGCCCGCATCGCAGCGGAGGTGAATGGCGAAGTCGAGAATATCGGCGCCCGCCGTTTGCAGACCGTGATGGAAAAGCTGCTGGAGGATGTGAGCTTTGAGGCGGAGGACCGGCAGGGCGAGACGCTGACCATCAATCAGGCCTATGTCGAGGGGCAATTGAGCAGCATCGCGCGGAATACCGACCTCAGCAAATATGTGCTGTAAGGGCGCGGCCTGAATGAAGGATGGAAATGTGAGCGAGCCGCAAGTCGAGAAGCTGGAAATCCAGAGCTTCGATGGGCTGCCCATCGCCGTGCATGTGATGGGCGAGGGCCGCGACGTGGTGCTGATCCACGGCTATTTCTCCAACGCCTGGACCAACTGGATACGTTATGGCCATGCGGCAAAGCTGGTGGCGCGCGGTTTTCGCGTCATCATGCCGGACCTGCGCGGTCATGGCGAAAGCGGGACTCCACATGACGCCGCCTCCTATCCGCCCGACGCGCTGATGCATGACGGGCTGGCGCTGGTGGAGAAACTGGGCCTGACCGACTATGATCTGGGCGGCTATTCGCTGGGCGCGCGGACGGTGGTGCGGATGATGGCGAACGGCGCTGCGCCGCGGCGGCTGATGCTGTCGGGCATGGGGCTGGAAGGGCTGCATCACACCAGAGGACGGGGCGATTATTTCCAGCATGTGCTCACCAATCTCGGCACGTTCGAGCGTGGGTCGTCCGAATGGATGACGGAAGCCTTCCTCCACACGACCAAGGGCGATCCGCAGGCCTTGCTTCAGGTGCTGAACACCTTTGTCGACACGCCGCGCGAAGCCATCGCCGTCATCACGCAGCCGACCGTCGTCATCAACGGCAAGGACGATCAGGACAATGGATCGGCGGAAGCGATCGTGGACCTGCTTCCCGATGGGCGCTTCGTCGAGATTCCCGGCAACCATATGAGCGCCGTCACGCGCAAGGAACTGGGGGAGGCGATGGCGGACTTTCTGTCCGCTTGACTGTGTCGTCTCCCTAATTCACTCTGGCCCCATAGAGACATCTGCAAGGGGCTGTTTCCATGAAAATCCTTACGTCCATGGCCGCGCTCGCGGCTGCGCTCGTCATTTCTCCGGCCGGGGCGCAAACTGCCGCGCAGACCGAGGCCAACGCCTTTCTGGACAAGGCGGAAAAGGCGATGTTCGACCAGTCGCTGATCCAGAGCCGGGCGGACTGGATCAACGCGACCTACATCACCGACGACAGCGACGCGCTGGCCGCCTATTTCGGGGCGATCCACACGCGGATGACGGTGGATTACGCGCTGGAGGCGGCGAAGTTCGCTGACAAACCGGGGCTGAGCGCGGAAACCAAGCGGCGGCTGATGATGCTGCGCACGGCGCTGACGCTGCCCGCGCCGACCACGGCGGGCGCGGCGGATGAATTGAACGCGCTCTCGACAAAGCTGCAATCGGCCTATGGCAAGGGCATGGGGATGCTGCGTGGGCAGCCGATCAACGGCAACGATATCGAAGCGGCGATGGGCTCCAACCGCAATCCCGACGAACTCAAGGAAATGTGGGTCAGTTGGCACGACAATGTCGGCGCGCCGATGCGGAGCGATTATACGAAGCTGGTTTCCATCGCCAATGCGGGGGCGAAGGAACTGGGCTTTGCCGATACGGGCGCTTTGTGGCGGTCCAAATATGACATGCCCGCCGACGATTTCGCCAGGCTGACCGACAAGATCTGGGCGGAGGTGAAGCCGCTTTACGATGAGCTTCATTGCTATACCCGCGCCAGGCTGAACGAGAAATATGGCGAGGCGGTGCAGCCTGCCAGCGGACCGATCCGCGCGGACCTGCTCGGCAATATGTGGGCGCAGGAATGGGGCAATATCTATGACATCGTCGCGCCCAAGGGGACGGGCGACCTGGGCTATGATATTGGCGACCTGCTGACCGCCAAGGGCTATGATCCGGTGAAGATGGTGAAGGCGGGCGAAGGTTTCTACAGTTCGCTGGGCTTCAAGCCGCTGCCGCAGACCTTCTGGGACCGTTCGCAGATCGTGAAACCGCGGGATCGGGACGTCGTGTGCCATGCGTCGGCGTGGGATCTCGACAACAAGGACGATATCCGCATCAAGATGTGCACGAAGGTCAACAGCGACGATTTCGTGACGATCCATCATGAACTGGGCCATAATTATTATCAGCGGGCCTATCAGAACCATCCCTATCTCTATCTGGACGGGGCCAATGACGGATTCCACGAGGCGATCGGGGATTTCGTCGCGCTGTCGATCACGCCCGATTATCTGGTGAAGATCGGCTTGCTCGATCCCGCGAAGGCGCCGGGCGCGGACAAGGATATGGGGCTGCTGCTGCGGCAGGCGATGGACAAGGTGGCGTTCCTGCCCTTTGGCCTGCTGATCGACAAATGGCGCTGGGGCGTGTTCGACGGTTCCATCGCACCGGACCGTTATGAGCAGGCATGGAACGAACTGCGGCAGCAATATCAGGGCATCGTCCCGCCCGTGTCCCGCGATGAGACGAAATTCGACGCCGGGGCGAAATATCATATCCCCGGAAATACGCCCTATACGCGCTACTTCCTCGCCCGCGTCCTCCAGTTCCAATTCTATGAGGCGGCGTGCAGGCAGGCAGGGTGGAAGGGGCCGCTGCATCGCTGTTCCTTCTATGGAAACAAGGCGGTAGGCCGGAAACTTGGCGCGATGCTGGAAATGGGCGCGTCAAAGCCGTGGCCCGATGCGTTGCAGGCTTTCACCGGCCAGCGGGACATGTCGGGCAAGGCGATGCTCGCCTATTTCGCGCCATTGCAGAAATGGTTGAGAGAACAAAATAAAGGCAAGTCTTGCGGCTGGTAATCATGAAGTAAAGGCATTAATGGGCTGGTCCCCGTGAACCCGGCTGTCATTGTCCTTTCCCTGCTTTTCTTCACCAGTGCGATCATGGCGATCGCAATGGGTATCGCGTGGGTGCAATTCGGGCATCGTCGCCATGTGCTGAGCTGGACGATCGCTTATTCCATATCGGTCGTCCAATGGGCGCTGAACGGCGCGGGATTATTCCTTGGCAGCCCTTTGCTGATCGGCTTGACGGGGCTGGCGATCATGGCCAGCGCCACATTCACCTTCATCGGCGTTCGCCAGCGGGGAGAAAGAGGTGTTACGTGGCCAGGGCTGCTGGCGCTGGGCATCCCATGCGCCATGGCTGGGCAATATGCGGCGTTTGCACAAAACGCGCCGCTTCAGGGCATGGCGATCCCGGCCTATGCAGGGATCATGATGCTGGGTTCGGCCCTTTCGCTCTGGCCGCGCGGGCGCCGATTCAGCGCGCCTGAACTGGCCTTCTTTGCCCTGTTGCTGCTGTTCGCTCTGTTCCAGCTCTGTCTGGTGGCGAGCGCGGGCCTGAATTGGGGAGGGCCGCGTCAGGACATGGACGCCTATCGGGCGATTCTGGCGCTGGGACTGCCGTCCATCTATGTGGGGACATGCGTTTCGGCCGTGCTGGTGGTCGCAGGCGATCTGGCTTATGAATTGCGACACAGGATGCAACGCGACGCCCTGACCGACGTGCTCAACCGTCTGGGGCTGGAAGAAGCGGCCACACGCGCCATCGCCAATGCCAAGCGGCATGGCCGTCCGCTGGCGTTCGTTATCTGCGATCTGGATGGCTTCAAGACGCTGAACGATAATCATGGCCATATTGCGGGGGATGCGGCCTTGCGTGGCTTTGCCCGTTTGGTGACGATCGCCACCCGGCGCGGCGATATTGTGGGCCGCCTGGGGGGCGATGAGTTCGGGTTGCTGCTGGTGGATACGGACGCTGCCGCCGCCGCCGATGTGATGGAACGCATCCGCGTGGAGTTCGGATGCCTCTCGCTGCCGCAGGCGCCCGGCGCGAAATTGCGGGCCAGTTTCGGCATCGCGGACTTGCACGAGGGCGATCAATGCCTGGACGACATGGTCGCCCGCGCCGACAGCGCGCTCTATCAGGCCAAGAAGGACGGCAGGGATCGCGTCAACATCTGGCGCGCCGCCGCATAGGGCATATCAGCGGAAGGGCGGTTCGTTGAACGCTCTCAGCTTGCGGCTATGCAGGCGGGGGCCTTCCTGACGGAGCAGTTCGCAGGTTTCTATGCCCACGCGCAGATGTCCGGCGATCGCCTCTTCATAGAAGCGGTTGGCCTGGCCGGGCAGTTTCAACTCGCCATGGATCGGCTTGTCGGAAACGCAGAGCAATGTCCCATAGGGAACGCGGAACCGATAGCCCTGCGCGGCGATGGTGGCCGATTCCATGTCGATGCCGACCGCACGGGACAGGCTGAAACGCAGGGCGGAGTGGGAATAGCGCAGTTCCCAGTTGCGGTCGTCGGTGGTGACGACGGTTCCGGTGCGAAGGCGGCGCTTGAAATCTTCGGGGCCTGCGCCGCCCAGAACGGATTCGGCCGCCCTGGCGAGGGCGACCTGAACCTCGGCAATGGCAGGCACCGGGATTTCAGGCGGCAGCATCGCGTCCAGTACATGATCATCGCGAAGATAGGCGTGGGCCAGAACATAGTCGCCGATGCGCTGGCTGGGGCGCAATCCGCCGCAATGGCCGATCATCAACCATGCTTCGGGCCGCAGCACCGCCAGATGATCGCAGATCGTCTTGGCGTTGGAGGGGCCGACGCCGATATTGACCAGCGTGATCCCGCTCCGGTCCGGGGCGATAAGGTGATAAGCGGGCATTTGATGCCTGCGCCACGCGCTGTCGGCGATCATCCGCGCGGGATCGGCGGTTTCCGGGGTCACATAGACGCCACCCGCGCCTGAAAGCGCGGTGAAGCGGCTGTCGGGGCGCTGCATTTCCTCGCAGGCCCAGGACACGAACTCATCCACGTAGCGATGATAGTTGGTGAACAGGATATAACGCTGCACATGTTCGGGCGGCGTGCCGGTATAATGTTTCAGGCGCGCAAGAGAAAAATCCGTCCGCAGACCGTCGAACAGGGCAAGTGGACGAACCCCTTCCGCATCGGGCGCGAACAGGCCGTCCGCGATCTCGTCCCCGATTTCGGCCAGTTCCGTCGCGGGAAAATGGCGCGCCAGTTCCGTGGGGGGCGTGCCGTCCAGCGCGCTGCTGTCGAGGCCGTCCAGCACATAGGGGAAGGGGATCTGCTGATCGCTGACGCCGATGTCCACTTCCACGCCATAGTCGCGGACGAGGAGGTCGATCTGTTCGGCGAGATAGTCGGCGAACATGGCGGGGCGGGTAATGGTTGTGACGTAGCGTCCCGGCTTCGAAAGACGGGCAAAGGATCGTCCGGGCGGCGGCGCGTCGGAATCGCTGCCATGAGTGATCCGCAGTTCGGGGTAGCAGAAGCGCGCTTTGCTGGCACTGTCCGCGGGGGAAACGCCGCCGCTGCTGGCATAGGCGCGCATGGCTTCGCGCAGCTCTTCGATGGATTTACGGTAAATCGTGTCGAGTTGCGTGACGGCGGCGCTGCCAATGCTTTGTGTCATGGGCCTTTGTTACAACAGGCACGGGAAGGAGTGAAGGCCGATGCTCCACGGCCATGCGCCCCACCTGCATGGGGAGCGCATGGCCATGCAGGTTAAAGCTGTTCGAGCATATGGTCGGCCGAGGACAGCTTGTAATCGCCGGGAGCTTCCACATTGAGTTGTTCGACCACGCCATCCTTGACCAGCATCGAAAAACGCTGGCCGCGCGTGCCCATGCCGAATTTGCTGCCGTCCATGATGAGATCCACGGACCTGGCGAAATCTCCGTTGCCGTCGGCCAGCATCGTCACCTTGCCCTGCGCGCCGGCCGATTTGCCCCATGCGTCCATTACGAAGGCATCGTTGACGGCGGTGCAGGCGATTTCATCGACGCCTTTCTGCTTCAGCGCATCCGCCTTTTCGATGAAGCCGGGCAGATGCTTGGCGGAGCAGGTGGGCGTGAAGGCGCCTGGGACGGAAAATAATGCGACGGTCCGGCCGGAAAAGAACGAGTCGGATGCAACCTGCTCCGGCCCGTTTTCCGTCATCTTCGCGAAGGTCGCGGCGGGAAGGCGATCGCCTTTTGCTATGGTCATGCTGTTCTCTCCTGGCCTGTAAAGCGCGCGAGGTTGGCGCTTGGGTCGTTCATGTCAAGGGCTGACCCGCCTTTCGGGCTGCATCGCCTTGAAGGCGGGGTGGAGAGGACTTTGGCAATGAGGAAACAATGCGTATAGTCGGCGCATGGACGATGTGCGTTTCTATGGCGGCCAGTTCCTGCTGGCCCTGCCCGGCATGGCGGACTGGCGTTTCGACCATTCCGTCATCGCGCTTTGCGCGCATGATGAAAATGGCGCGCTGGGCATTTCCGTGGAGGAGGAGATGGACGGCGTCAGCCTGTGCGATCTTCTGGAAAGTTTTGATATAGATGCGTCGGACGTGCCGGACCGTCCGGTGCTGCGCGGTGGGCCGGTGGAACCGCGCCGGGGCTTCGTGCTGCATTCGCTGGATTGGGCGGGGCAGGAGATGCTTCAGGTCGGCGACAAATGGGGCCTTTCCGGCTCGCTCGACATCTTGAAGGCCATCGCCGAGGGCAGGGGGCCTAGCCGTTACCTTGTGGCATTGGGCTATGCGGGCTGGCAGGCGGGGCAGTTGGAGAAGGAAATGACCGGCGATAGCTGGTTCCTTGCCGATGGCGACGCGGACCTGCTGTTCGACACGCGGGCGGAGAGGAAATGGTCCGCCATCTTCGCTGCGGCCGGGATTGATGCGTCCCATCTGGTGTGCGGGGCCGGATCAGCCTGACGCGAGGCTCTACATAAAGGAAACTTTATATCGAGTTGCCACGGCTCGCTTCGGTTGATAAAGCGGCCCCTGTCCTCGACGCCTGTGGCGTCGGCAATTCTAGTTCGATGGAGATTTCCCTTGGCAACCGCTCCCGCCGCTCACGCGCAGGATTATGTGATCCGCGACATCAGCCTTGCCGATTTCGGCCGCAAGGAAATCGAAATCGCGGAAACCGAAATGCCCGGCCTGATGGCGCTGCGTGACGAATTCGGGGCAGCCAAGGCGCTGAAGGGCGCGCGCATCACCGGATCGCTGCACATGACCATCCAGACTGCCGTGCTGATCGAGACGCTGGCGGAACTGGGCGCGGAAATCCGCTGGGCTTCGTGCAACATCTTTTCGACTCAGGATCATGCCGCCGCCGCCATCGCCGCGCGGGGCATCCCCGTCTTCGCCGTGAAGGGGGAAACGCTGGAGGAATATTGGGACTATGTGATCCGCATCTTCGATTGGGGCGACACGACCTGCAACATGATCCTGGACGATGGCGGCGACGCCACCATGTTCGCCCTGTGGGGCGCGCGGGTCGAGGCCGGGGAAGAACTGTTCACGCCCACCAATGAGGAAGAGGAAATCTTCGTCGCGACGCTGAAGCGCTTCCTCGCCGAACGTCCGGGCTATCTGACGGAGACGGTCAAGGCCATCAAGGGCGTGTCGGAAGAAACGACCACCGGCGTCCATCGCCTTTATGAACTGGCGAAGAAGGGCAAGCTGCCTTTCCCGGCGATCAATGTGAACGACAGCGTCACCAAGTCGAAGTTCGACAATCTCTATGGCTGCAAGGAATCGCTGGTCGACGCGATCCGCCGCGCCACCGACGTGATGCTGGCTGGCAAGGTCGCCGTGGTCGCGGGCTTTGGCGACGTGGGCAAGGGCAGCGCCGCTTCGCTCCGCAACGGCGGCGCGCGCGTGCTGGTGACGGAGGTCGACCCGATCTGCGCGTTACAGGCGGCGATGGAAGGCTATGAGGTCGTGACGATGGAAGAGGCGGCGACCCGCGCCGACATCTTCGTGACGGCGACCGGCAATGCCGACGTCATCACCGTCGATCATATGCGCGCGATGAAGAATATGGCGATCGTCTGCAACATCGGCCATTTCGACAGCGAGATCCAGATCGCGGGCCTCAACAACATGAAGTGGACCGAGATCAAGCCGCAGGTCGACGAGGTCGAGTTTTCGGACGGCAAGAAGATCATCGTGCTGGCGAAGGGACGGCTGGTCAATCTGGGTTGCGCGACGGGGCATCCGAGCTTCGTGATGTCCTCATCCTTCACCAATCAGGTGCTGGCGCAGATCGAACTGTGGACCAAGTCGGGCGAATATCAGAACGAAGTCTATGTGCTGCCCAAGCATCTGGACGAGAAGGTCGCCGCGCTGCACCTCGACAAGCTGGGCGTGAAGCTCAGCAAGCTGTCGGAAAAGCAGGCCGCCTATATCGGCGTTTCGGTCGAAGGGCCGTTCAAGCCGGATCATTACCGCTATTGAGGACAAGAGGGGGGAGGGCCTGCCTTTCCCCCTCACTTTCCCGCGGGCCAGGAACGGGACCGCAAAAACTTTCTTCCAGCCGCTTCACCCTGCCTGCGAGTTGGGATAGTCCCATGACCATCATGAGCAGGGGTTCCCATGTCGACGTAACGGTGAAGAAGGCGCAATGACGCCCATAACCCCGCTTGCCGCCGTCATGCTGGGCATCGTGCTGGCGCTTTGGCTGGCCGCGGCGGTGTGGGCTGTCATGAACGGCTATCGGATGCGCCGCGAAGGGATGCAGGCGCAGGGACAGTTCGACCGGCTGTCGGTATTGCTCGGCTCCGCTCCGGCCGCGCCCATCATCATTCATGCGGACGGCCATGTCGAAGCATCCGACCGGCTCGCCAAATGGCTGGGCAAGGACCGGGTGCCCGCTTTCCTGTCCGAACTGATCGCAGAAGATGGCGGACTGGAGCCGGAGGACGCCGTAGCGCTGGGGCGGGAAATCGGGGCCGCGCAAAGAGCCGGGAAAAGTTTCTCGCTGCCGATTCGGGGCGTCGGTTCGGAACGGCTGCTGCTGGTCAGGGGCGCGCCCGCAGAACCGATGCTGGCGTCGAGCGGCGGGGTCGTCCTGTGGATATTCGACGCCACGGACAGCCAGGCCGAAATCGCGACGCTGAAAGAGACGGTGGAACAACTGCGCGAAGCCTTGCAGGCGGTGGCGGGGCTGGTGGAGGCCGCGCCCTTCCCGATGTGGCATCGAACACCGGACATGCGCCTCAGTCTGGTCAACACCGCCTATGTCCGTGCCGTCGATGGAAGCAGCGCGCGGGACGTCATCGAAAGCGGCGCTGAACTGGTCGAGACGGTAGGCGGGATCACGCCGCAAAGCGCCGCCGCCCAGGCCATGGCGGAGGACAGGCCGGTTACGCGGCTGGTCCCCGCCACCATCGACGGCGAGCGCAGGACGATATCCGTGGTCGATGTGCCGATCGGCGCTGCGGGCGTGGCCGGGTTCGCCATGGATCAGCATGAACTGGAACAGGTGCGGGTCGAGCATCGACGGCTGGAGGCGGCGCAACGCGACCTGCTGGACCGGCTGTCGGCGGGGGTGGCACGGTTCGGGCCTGATCGGGCGCTGCGCTTCTGGAATCAGCCTTTCATCAGCCTGTTCGGGCTTCATCAGGACCGGTTGACCGACAGTCCGCTGTTTGAACGGGTTCTGGACCAGATGCGCGATGCGCGGCGGGTGCCCGAGCATCGGGATTTCCCGGCCTGGCGCGGCGAGCGGCGGGAATGGTTCCTGTCGCCCGACCCGCTGGAGGAAAACTGGTTGTTGGCGGACGGCACGCATTTGCGCGTCTATGCCCAGCCCTTGCCGGATGGCGGGCTGCTGCTGATCTTCGAGGACCGGACAGAGCAGGTGCAACTGTCGAGCGCGCGCGATACGTTGTTGCGGGTGCGGACGGCGACGTTCGACAATCTGTTCGAATCGATCGGCGTGTTTTCCTCCGATGGACGGTTGTCCCTGTGGAACAGCCGGTTCCAGACAACCTGGGGCTTGCCGGAAGAGATGCTCGCAGCGCATCCGCGCATCGACGATCTGATGCAGGCGGTGCAGTCGCGCCTCGCCAAGCCGCAACAGGTGAACCTTGTCCGCGAACTGGTGCGGGCGGCCACGATCGAACGCAAGCAACGCGTGGGGCATGTCGGTTTCGCCGATGGCCATATCTTCGAATTCGCGGCGATTCCCCTGCCGGACGGCAATGCGCTGTTCACCATGCTGGACGTGACCGACAGCCGCCGGGTGGAACAGATATTGCGCGACCGCAACGAGGCGCTGGAACAGGCGGACAAGATCAAAACGGCCTTCGTCGCGAATATGAGCTATGAATTGCGGACGCCGCTGACGACCATTTCCGGGTTCGCCGAGATGATGAATGCTGGCTATGCCGGGGAGCTGACCGACACGGCGAAGGATTATGTCGACGGCATCCTCCAGAGCACATCGCGCCTGTCGATGATGATCGACAATGTGCTGGACCTGACGCAGGGGGAAGCGGGCACGCTCTCCATCGAACATGCGCCGGTCGATCTGGCCGCGCTGGCGCGGGAAGGCGCGGCGCGGATCGAACAGGCGGCGGCGGCCAAGGGAATAGATTTCGCTATATCCCTTCACGACAGTCTGGGCACGGTGCAGGGCGATGCGCGGCGGATCGGGCAGGCGCTCGATCATCTGCTGGAAAACGCCGTGAACTATTGCGGGGCGGGCGCGCGCGTCCTGCTGCATGGGGACGGGGACGCGGACAAGGCGCGGCTGGTGGTGTCGGACAATGGGCCCGGCATCGGCGCGAAGGAACAGGCAGCGCTTTTCGATCCGGCGGCGCGGTCCGAACAGGCGCGTCAGGGAAGGAAGGCGGGCATCGGCCTGCCGCTCGCCAGACAGTTGACCGAAGCGCATGGCGGCACGTTCCAGCTTGTTTCCGAACCGGGGCAGGGCACCATGACGGTCATGGAATTGCCCCGTGGCTGAAGACGTCATGTTCCTGCCCGATGAGGAGGCGATGCTGAATCTGGGACGCGCGATGGCCGAACATGTCCGCATTGGCGACGTCATCGCGCTGGAAGGTGGATTGGGCGTGGGCAAGACCACGCTGACGCGCGGCCTGCTGGAAGCATTGGGGCTGGAGGGAGAAGCGCCCAGCCCCAGTTTCGCGCTGGTTCAGCCTTATGACGTGCCCGAAGTGCGCCTGCCGGTGACGCATGTCGATCTCTATCGGATCGACGATCCCGCCGAAATCGCGGAACTGGCGCTGGACGACTATCTGATGGACAGCCTGCTCGTCATCGAATGGCCTGAGCGGCTGGGGGATGCCCTGTGGCCCCATGCCCTGCGGCTGCGCATGGATATCGCACCGGGCGGCGGCCGGCGCTTGACAGCGGAACTTCCCGAAGATTGGAAAGAACGATGGCCACAGATATGATCCCGCCCGCCGCCGCTCCCGATTTCCTGACGCGCGCGGGATGGGAAAATGCGGCGATCGTCCCCTTGGCGGGCGATGCGTCCTTCCGGCGCTATTTCCGCGTGATCGACGGGGCACGCCGCGCCGTGCTGATGGACGCGCCGCCGCCGCATGAAGACCCGCGTCCCTTTATTGCGATAGCGGAGCATCTGCTGGGGCAGGGTTTCGCGGCTCCGGCCATCTATGCCCGCGATCTGGAGGAAGGGCTGGTCCTGTTGGAGGATTTCGGCGACCTGCGGGTCAAGGAATATGTGGAGGATCATCCCGATCAGGAGGAGCAGGTCTATGCGCGCGCCATCGCGTTGCTGGCGGATATGCATGGGCGTCCGGCGGCGGCGCTCCCCCCTTATGATCGCGCGGTCTATCAGCGCGAAGCCGACCTGTTGACGCAATGGTATTGCCCGGCCGCCGGGATCGGCGTGGACGAGGCCGGCTATATTCGCGCCTGGGACGCTGTCCTGCCGGTGGTCGAGCGGTCGGCCAGCGCGTGCGTGACGGTGCTGCGCGATTATCATGCGGAAAATATCATGCTGATAGATCGCCCTGCCATGCGCGGACTGGGTCTGCTCGATTTTCAGGACGCGCTGACGGGGCATCCGGCCTATGATCTGGTGTCGCTGTTGCAGGATGCGCGGCGGGACGTGTCGCCGGAAATGGAAGCGGCGATGCTGGCGCTTTACCGGGACATGGCTTCTCCGCCCGCTGATTTCGATGCCGCCTATGCGGTGCTGGGAGCGCAGCGCAACGCCAAGATCATCGGCATCTTCACGCGGCTCTGGAAACGGGACGGAAAGCCGCGCTACCTGTCGTTCCTGCCGCGCATGTGGGGGTTGCTGGAGCGCGATCTGGCGCATCCGGCGCTGGCGCCGGTCACCCAGTGGTTCGCGGCCAATATCCCTGCCGAAAAGCGGCATGATGCGCTGGCCGGGTTCGCGCCCGCATGATTGAGACCGCGATGCTGATGGCGGCCGGGTTGGGCAAGCGGATGCGGCCCCTGACCGCGACCCGCCCCAAACCGCTGGTGAAGGTCGCGGGCCAGGCGCTGATGGATCATGCGCTGGACCGGCTGGAAGCGGGAGGCATCCGCAAGATCGTGGTGAATGTCCACTATCTCGCCGACACGGTCGAGGCGCATCTGCGCGCGCGGCGGAGCGAGGCGGAGTTCCTGATTTCCGACGAGCGCGCTTTGTTGCTGGAAACCGGCGGGGGGCTGATGAAGGCCAAGGCCCTGCTGGGGGACAAGCCGTTCATCTGCGCGAACAGCGATAATCTCTGGATCGACGGGCCGCAGGAGACGCTGGGCGCGATGCAGGCGCTTTGGGACCCGGCGCGGATGGATGCGCTGCTGCTGCTGGTGCCGCTGGCGCGCGCGACATGCCATGGCGGGCCGGGCGATTTCCATATGGATGCGATGGGGCGGCTGACGCGGCGCAAGCCGGCCCATGTCGCGCCTTTCGTGTTCACAGGGGTGCAGATCATGTCGCCAGCCTTGCTGACCGATCCGCCTTCGGACGCCTTTTCGACCAACGTCTTCTGGAACCGGGCCATGGAAGCAGGGCGGCTCCATGGCGTTTCGCATCAGGGATTGTGGTTCGACGTGGGCACGCCGCGCGCTATTCCGGTCGTGGAATCCATGCTCGGCCATGGGTGATCGCAGCCGCCCCGCCCTGTTCAACATACCCGCGCACCGTTCTTTTGCCGATGCGCTGGTCACAGGCATATTGGCCCGGCATGGCGACGACCCGCTGAAGCTGGCGCAAGCCATGGTCCTGTTGCCGAGCAACAGGGCGATCCGGGCGATCAGCGATGCCTTCGTGCGGAAATCGGGCGGCGGATTGCTGCTGCCCCGGCTGGTGGCGCTGGGCGATGCGGAACTGGGCGAGCAGGTGGGCGGTGCGCTCGATCCTCTGGGGGAGCAGGACGCCATCCCGCCCGCCATAGGAACGATGCAGCGGCAGATGATCCTGGCGCGGCTGGTCCAGCAGATGTCGTCCCGGCCGGTGGACGCGGGACAGGCGCTGCAACTGGCGCAGCATCTGGGGGCGGTTCTGGACCAAATGCAGGTGGAGCGGCTGCCCGTCACGGCCCTGCGCGATATTCCGCTTTCCGATGCGCTGTCCGCCCATTGGCAAAGGTCGCTCGACCTTCTTTCCATCCTGCTCGACCGCTGGCCGCGGGAGTTGGAGCGGCAGGGCTGCATCGACCTTGCCGAACGGAGGAACCGGCTGTTCGACCGCGTGGCGGCGCGATGGAAGGAAAATCCGCCCCGGCATTTCGTCATCGCGGCGGGGGTGGCCACGGCGGCTCCCGCCATCGCAGGACTTTTGCGGCGCATCGCGGTCATGCCGGGCGGGATGCTGGTGTTCGCGGGACTTGACCAGCATATGGATGCGGATGCGTGGGAGGCGATTGGTCCCTTCGATCCCGATCCGGTGAGCGGGCGCATCCCCGCAGGGCATGAAACGCATCCGCAATATGCGTTGAAGCGCCTGCTCGACCGCATGAGCGCCACGCGCGACGATGTGGCGCAATGGCGGTGGGGGAGCGAGCATGATGCGCGGGCGGTGCGGGGACGCAATATCTCCAACGCCATGCTGCCCCCGCGCCTGACGACGCGCTGGCGGGATTTGAAGACGACGGATCGTTCGCTGGGCGGCGTGGAGGCGCTGGAAGTCGCCACCCCCGGCGAGGAAGCGCAGGCTATCGCCATCGCCCTGCGCGAGGCTTTGGAAACGGAAGGCAGGACGGCGGCACTGGTGACGCCCGACCGCCAACTGGCGACCCGCGTGTCGGCGCATCTGAAAAGATGGAATATCGAGGCGGACGATTCCGCCGGCCAGCCGCTTTCCCGCCTGCCGCCCGGCACATTGCTGATCGCGATGGCGCAGGCGGTGGCGGAACGCTTTGCGCCGGTCGCGCTGCTGGCGCTGCTCAAGCATCCGCTGGTGATGCGCGGCGAGGGTCGTTTGCCCTGGCTGGAGCAGGTGCGCGGGCTTGATCTGCTGTTGCGCGGTCCCCGACCGCAGGCGGGGTTGCAGGGCGTGGACCTGCTGCTGGCGGCTCGGGATCGGGACGGGGAAGACCGGCAGCGGGACTTGCGCGCCCGCATAAGGGCATGGTGGCCGCAGGCGCGGATGCTGCTGACTCCGCTCGAAGCGGCCTTTGCCGGTGCGCCCGATCTCGCCGCGCAACTGGCCGCCGTCCGGGAGCAGGCGGGATTGCTGTCCCGCGATGCGGTCTGGGCAGGCCATCAGGGACGCGCCGCCGCCGATCTGTTCGCGGAGATGGAGGCATATGCAGGCGACGGGCCGCGTGAGGCCGATATCCGCTCGCTGCCCATATTGCTGGATCATATGCTGGGCGGGGTCGCCGTGCGCCCGCCACAGGGCGGCCACCCCCGCATCGCCATATTGGGCCTGATCGAGGCGCGGTTGATGCAGGCGGACCTCATGGTTCTGGGCGGGCTTAACGAAGGGGTGTGGCCGGGAATGCCCGCGCCCGATCCATGGCTTGCGCCCAGCATCCGCAAGGAACTGGGGCTGCCGGGACTGGAGACGCGCATCGGGCTGGCGGCGCATGATTTCGCGAGCGCGCTGGGCGCTCCGCAGGTTCTTATCACGCGCGCGCGGCGGGGCGCTGGAGGTCCGGCGGTCGCGTCGCGTTTCTGGCTGCGTCTGAAGGCGATGGCCGGGCCGCAATGGAAATCGGCGGATCGCTATGCCGACCTGGCCCGGAATATCGACCGGCCCGCGCTCTTCGCGCCCGCCGCACGGCCCAAACCCGCTCCGGTGGTGTCGGTCAGGCCCAAGCTGGTGCCCGTCACCGATGTCGACCGGCTGAAGGCCGATCCCTATGCCTTTTATGCGCGCCGCATCCTTCGGCTATCCCGGCTCGACCCGGTGGATGCCGATGCGGGGCCGGCATGGCGCGGGACGGCGGTGCATGAAATCCTGCAACGCTGGGCGGAAGCGGGGACGCTCGACCCCGCCGATCTGGAGAGCCGGGCCAGGGCGATGTTCGAGCGGCCGGAGGTCCATCCGCTGCTGCGTGCTTTGTGGCAGCCGCGGTTGATGGAAGCGATCCGGTGGATCGCCGCGCAGGTGGCGGCGGACAAGGCGGACGGGCGCTCCATATTGGCGGTCGAGAGCGACGGCAGGACGGAAATTTCCGGCATCGTGCTGACCGGCAAGGCCGACCGCATCGACCGGATGCCGGATGGGACGCTGGCCATTGTCGACTACAAGACGGGCAAACCGCCCAGCGCGAAACAGGTCAAGGCGGGCTTTGCGCTTCAACTCGGCCTGCTGGGGCTGATCGCGGAGCAGGGCGGCTTTCCGGGCATGGAAGGGCGCCATGTGGCGGGGTGTTTCGAATATTGGTCGCTGGCGAAGAAGGGGGACGCCTTTGGCTATCGGGAAAGCCCGGTCGATCCGCTGGGCAAAAGGGACAAGATCGTGACGGCCGATTTCACCAGCCATGTCTATGACCTGTTCGAACAGACGGCTGCGGATTATCTGAACGGGACAAAGCCGTTCGAGGCGCAGGTCAATCCCGAAGTCGCCAATTATGGCGACTATGACCAGCTTATGCGGCTGGAGGAATGGTATGGCCGCGACGATGGCTAGGAAGGCAAGTCCGCTTCAACCGCTTGCGGGGGAACAGGCGCTGGCGGCGGCGCCCGACGCGCATGTGTGGCTGTCCGCTTCGGCGGGCACGGGCAAGACCCATGTGCTGACGGCGCGGGTGTTCCGCCTGCTGCTGCAAGGGGTGCGGCCGGAAAATATCCTGTGCCTGACCTTTACCAAGGCAGGCGCGGCCGAAATGGCGGATCGCATCCATGACCGGCTCGCAGCCTGGGTGCAGATGGAGGAGGGCGACCTCTTCAACGATCTGGAGGCACTGGGCGAAGAGGCTGGTCCTGACATGCGCGATCGCGCGCGCCGCCTGTTCGCCGAAGTGCTGGAATCGACAGGCGGCGGGCTGCGGATCCAGACGATCCATGGCTTTTGCCAGCAATTGCTCACATCCTTTCCGCTGGAAGCGGGGCTGACGCCCGGTTTCCGGCCGCTCGATCAGCGGGAGCAATCGGCGCTGGCGCGGCAGGTTCTGGCCGATCTGGCGGTGGAGGCGGATGAAAAGGGGGATGTGGCCCTGACCTCGGCCTTGCAGGCGCTTAGTCTGCGAATGGGGGAAGCGGGGGCCGAGCAGTTCCTGCTGCGGAGCGCCGCGCGGCTGGATGACCTGAATGGGCTGGCGGAGGATATCGGTCCGTGGCTGAGGGGGGAATTGGGGTTGCCGGAGGGCGATGTCGGTGAATGGCTGGCGCAGCAGTGCGACGATGCCGTTTTCGACATGCGGACGCTGGCGGCCATCGCGCAGGCCAATGCGGACTGGGGCACGGGGCGCGGGCTGGAACGCTGCGACAGGATTGCGCGATGGCGGCTGCTTGGGCCAGCGGAGCGGGCGGCGGCGTTGCGCGATCTTCATGGCGCATGGGCGAAGGCGGATGGCGACCTCATCTCCGCGAAGGGGTGGGTTCCCCCGGTCGATGGTTATCTGGAGATAGCCGCGCATGTCCATGAACGCTGCGCGGAGTTGATCGGCGTCCAACTGCTGGCGGACTATGCCGAACTGCTCGCCAGGGCGCTCCATGCCGGACGCGCCTATGCCCGCGCTTATGCCGAGGCGAAGGAGATTGCGGGGGCGGTTGATTTCGACGATCTGATCGCCCGCACCGCCACGCTGCTGCAACAGGACGGGATCGCCGACTGGATACGCTATAAGCTGGACCAGCGCATAGATCATATATTGGTCGATGAAGCGCAGGACACCAATGTCAGCCAGTGGCAGATCATAGGTGCGCTGGCCGCGGAGTTTTTCGCGGGCGAGGGGGCGAAGGGCGACCGGGTTCGCACGATCTTCACGGTCGGGGATTTCAAACAGGCGATCTTCGGTTTTCAGGGGACCAGCCCTGTTGCCTTCGCCGCCGCGCGAAGGGCTTTTCAAGGTTATGCGGAGAATGTGGCGCATTCTTTCCATAACCTCTCGCTCGACCGCAGTTTTCGTTCCACGCCCGCCATATTGGACGTGGTGGATCGCACCATCGCCACTTTGCGGGCCAAGCGACTGGGGCTGGATGACGAGGATGTGCGCCATGTCAGCGCCAATCGCTTTCCGGGCGAAGTCCTGCTGTGGAAGCCCATCGTCGCGGGCCTGAACGACGATGCTGAAGGGGAGGAGGACTGGGCCGCCGATCAGGAGCGGGTGCTCGCGGCCCGGATCGCGCGGCAGATCCGGCAGTGGCTGGACGAGGGGTTGATGCTGGAAAGCAAGGGCAGGCCCCTGCGTCCCGGCGACATCATGATCCTGGTCCGCCGCCGCAGCGAACTGGCGCGCCTGATCGTGGCGCGGCTATATGAGGAAAAGGTGGCGGTCGCGGGGATAGATCGGCTGCGGCTGAACGCGCCGCTGGCGGTGCGCGATCTTTTGGCGGCGCTGCGCTTTGCGGTGCAGCCGGAAGATGAGCTTAATCTGGCGTCGCTGCTCGTTTCCCCATTGATCGGCTGGAGTCAGGATGAACTGATGACGCGGCTGATCGGGCGGGATCGGCGGACGGGATTGTGGCGTCATCTGACAGCCACGCTTGACGACGGTCTGATTCGGCCGTTGCGCGATTTGCTGGCAGGGGCGGATTTCACGACGCCCTATCGCTATCTGGAGGCGATCCTTTCGGGGCCGATGGACGGGCGGCGGCGCCTGATCGAGCGGCTGGGCGCGGAGGCCGCCGATCCGATCGAGGAATTGCTGAATGCGGCGCTGGCGTTCGAGATGGACGATTATCCCTCGCTCCAGCGCTTCATCGACTGGTTCGACCGGGGCGCGGTGGAGATCGTTCGCGACGCAGCCGCTCAGGGGGATGCCCTGCGCCTGCTGACGGTGCATGGGGCGAAGGGGTTGCAGGCCCCTGTCGTCATTCTCGCCGATGCCTGCCTCGATCCCGATGCCGGGAACAGATCGGATGCGCTGCAATGGGATGGTCTTCCGATCCTGCCGCCCCGCAAGGAGGAACGGAAGGGACCGATCGGGCAGGTGGCTGAACAAGCCGCTGCCGCTGATCGGGAAGAACATTGGCGGTTGCTTTACGTCGCCCTGACCCGCGCCGAGGAACGGCTGGTGGTGGCTGGATCGCTCGGCCCGCGCGCCAAGGGAGAGGTGAAGCCCGAAAGCTGGTTCGGCGCGGTCGAAAATGCGCTGATCTCGCTGGAGGCGGAGTGGGAAGCCGATCCGCTATGGGGGGCAACCCGGCGTTGGCGCGGGACGGAGGCGCTGCCGCCGAAATCTTTGCAGGCGGTCCATGGCGAAGAGAAAGTCGTTGCCGACGAACCGGCGTGGCTCAAATGCGCCGCCCCGATCGAAGCGCGTCCGCCGCGTCCGCTCGCGCCCTCTGCCTCGGTGGAAGATGACGTGCCCTATCCGCCGCCCAGCCCCGCCATGCGGGCGGCGGCGGAACGGGGGCGATGGCTGCACGCCCTGTTCCAGCGGCTGCCCGATATCGCGCCCGAACGACGCCGCCAAAGCGCGGAACGCTGGCTGGAGCAGCAGGGCGTGGGCGAAGCGGCGCAGCGGCGGGAGATTGTCGATCATGCCTTGCAGGTGGTCGAGGAGCCGGGCTTTGCCGCGCTTTTCGGGCCGGGATCGCTGGCCGAAGCGCCCATTGCGGCCGTGGTCGGGGAAGCGGTCATCGCGGGCACGGTGGACCGGCTGTGCATCGAGGACGATCTGATCCAACTGGTCGATTTCAAGACGGGGCGGATCGTGCCGCTCTCTCTGGAGGAAGTGCCGGTGGCGCATGTCCGGCAGATGGCGGCCTATGTCGCCGCGCTGCGGGTGATCTTCCCGGAACGCAGGATCGAAGCGGGGTTGCTGTATACCAGCGCGCCGCGCCTCCTGTCGCTGCCGCCTGAGATGTTGGAGGCAAACAAGCCCGGCTTTGCACCGGCACAGGACAATTTGTGACGCTCACCCGTTGAGACGGTGGCGTGTCCGCCCTAGATTGCTGACAGATTTGAGGAGAATCCCAAAATGGCCACCAAGGCGGTAACCGACACCAGTTTCCAGAATGACGTTCTGTCCTCCGACAAGCCGGTGCTTGTCGATTTTTGGGCCGAATGGTGCGGGCCATGCAAGATGATCGGACCGGCTCTGGAAGAGATTTCGGACGAATTGGCGGACAAGGTGACGATCGCCAAGATCAACATCGACGAAAATCCCGACGCTCCGGGCCGCTATGGCGTGCGCGGCATCCCCACCATGATCCTGTTCAAAAATGGCGAGGCGGCCGCGACCAAAGTGGGCGCCGCGCCCAAGAGCGCGCTCAAGGGCTGGATCGAAAGCGTTCTTTAAGGTGGTGGCGGCCAGTCCGGGACTGGCCGCCTCTTCCCCGGTCAGCGGAACAGCGTGTCCGCCGCCATATCCCACAGGCGCGGCGATGATGCGCCCAGAAGCCCGCGCCGTTGGTCCCCGACCTTGTAGGGCGATCCGTCCAGCCTTTGGCAGCGCCCTCCCGCTTCATTGAGGAAAAGCGTGCCCGCCGCATGATCCCATGGAAGCGTGCGGGAAAAGACGGATATGTCATTTTCCCCCAATACGAGCCGGGGATATTGCTCCGCGGCGCAGCGGGGAATGTCGACGAGGGTAAATCTGCCAGTGGACCGGCTTTGTATGTCGGCCCTTTCCTCCTGCGTCATGAAATAGACCGCCAGAGCGGCGATCGGCAGATCGGCCTGGCTTTCCCGCGCATGGACCCGCTCTCCATTGATGCGACTTCCTTCGCCCAGCGCCGCGTGGCAGAGCCGGGAGGTCAGGGGATCGAATATCCATCCGGCCAATGTGGTTCCCGCGTCCGCCAACGCGATCATGATGCCGAATGGGGGCTTGCCGGCGGCGAAATTGCCGGTCCCGTCAATGGGGTCGATGATCCAGTTCAGCCCGCGACCGACGCGCTCCAATATGGCGGGGTCCGCCGCGCAGGCTTCTTCGCCGACGATGCCGGCTTCGGGAAGGATCGCGGCCAGCCCTTCCGCCAGCCTCAGTTCGCTTTCCCTGTCGGCGATGGTGACGAAATCGTCCGCTGCCTTCTCGCTGATCTCGTCGGCGGAAAGATTTCTGTAGCGGGGCATGACGATATCGCGCGCCACCTGCCGCATGAGCGCGGCGACCTGTTCATGCAGCTTTGCCGCCGTCAACTGCGATAGTCCGCGTTGATGGAAATATAGCCGTGCGTCAGGTCGCAGGTCCAGACTGTCGCTTGGCCGTTGCCCAGCCCCAGATCGACGCCGATCCGGATGTCCTGCCCCTTGAGGTGTGCGGCGACCGGCGCTTCGTCATAGCCTTTCACCGCCAGGCCGCCGGTGGCGACCTGAGTAGAGCCGAAGCGGATGGAGAGCCGGTCTCGATCCGCAGGCTCTCCCGCCTTGCCGACCGCCATGACGACCCGTCCCCAGTTCGCGTCCTCGCCCGCGATTGCGGTCTTGACCAGCGGCGAATTGGCGATCGACAGGGCGATCCGATGGGCGCTTGCGTCGCTTTCGGCTCCTTCGACGCTGATCTCGATGAATTTGGATGCGCCTTCGCCGTCGCGCACGACCAGATGGGCAAGCTGGCGGCAAAGATCGGTCAGCGCGGCCTGAAAAGCATCCGCGCCGGGATCGTCCATGGAGCCGAGGGGGGGATTGCCCGCCTTGCCCGTGGCGAAAGCCAGAACCGTGTCGCTGGTCGAGGTGTCGCTATCCACGGTGATGCAGGAGAAGGTCTGGCGGTTGGCGGCGGACAGCATGGATTGCAGCAGTCCCGGCGCGATGGCGGCATCGGTAAAGATATAGCCCAGCATCGTCGCCATGTCCGGCGCGACCATGCCGGACCCTTTGATAATCCCGGCCAGTTCCACCCGCTGCCCGCCGATCATGGCGGAGGCGTGGGCGCCCTTGGGATAGGTGTCGGTCGTGCCGATGGTCAGCGCGGCGTCTTCCCAGCTACAGGCGGCAGCGGCAAAGGCAGCCTCCAGCCCGGCCTCGGCTTTTTCGACCGGCAGGGGGACGCCGATGACGCCCGTGGAGGACACGAAAATGTCGGACGGTTTGCAATCGAGATGATTGGCGACTTTTGCTGCGATGGCCTCCACCGCCGCGCGGCCGCGATGGCCGGTGAAGGCATTGGCGTTGCCCGCGTTCACCACCAGCGCCCTTGCCGCGCCCAGCGGGATGGCGTCGCGGCACCATTCGACCTCCGGGGAGGGGCATTTGCTTTGCGTGGTGACGCCCGCGACGGCCGTGCCTTCGCTCAATTCCACATAGGTAAGGTCGCAGCGATCCCATACCTTGTATCGCGCGCGGGCGACATGGGGGGTCACGCCCGCGATGGCGGGCAGTTGCGGAAAGGCCGAAGGAGCAAGGGGAGAGCATTCAGTCATGCTTGCCGATTAACGCAATCAGCATGGCCGTCAACGGCGATGTGGTGGAAAGCATCCGAGGTGGGTGAGACGCCCGCGGCGATATGTTTCTTGCACCTTCCCACGCCGCACTTTGATTGACTAAAGTTCACGCGCTCCCTAAATCGCGGCGCATGTCCGCATGTGCTTTCTTCCAGAAGGCGCGTGTCCCTTTTTTGTCAGGAATGTCCATGTTCGGCGCACTCGCCAAGTCCTTCTTCGGATCGTCCAACGACCGCTATGTCAAGTCGATGGGAAAGGCCGTTGACCAGATCGCGTCCTTCGAAGCCGCGATCTCGGCCATGAGCGATGAGGAACTGACGGCGCAGACGGCGAAATTCCGGCAGCGGCTGGCAGAGGGCGCATCGCTGGACGACCTGTTGCCCGAAGCCTTCGCGACGGTGCGGGAAGCGGCCAAACGGACACTCGGCCAGCGTCATTATGACGTGCAGATGATCGGCGGCATCGTCCTCCATCGGGGCGAAATCGCGGAAATGCGAACGGGCGAGGGCAAGACCCTCGTCGCCACGCTGGCGACCTATCTCAACGCCCTGGAAGGGAAGGGCGTTCATGTCGTCACCGTCAACGACTATCTCGCCTCGCGCGACTGCGACTGGATGGGACAGGTCTATCGCTTCCTTGGCCTGACGACGGGCGTGATCGTCCCCAATCTGAGCGAGGATCAGCGGCGCGACGCCTATAATGCCGACATCACCTATGCAACGAACAATGAACTCGGCTTCGACTATCTGCGCGACAATATGAAATATGATCGCGCGTCCATGGTGCAGCGCCCGTTCAATTTCGCCATCGTGGACGAGGTGGACTCAATCCTGATCGACGAGGCGCGCACGCCGCTCATCATCTCTGGCCCTACGGACGACAAGTCGGAACTGTATATTTCGGTCGATGCGATCGTGAAGCAGGTGGACGACGCCGATTATGAAAAGGATGAGAAGCAGCGGACGGTCACGCTGACCGAAGAAGGCACGGAAAAGATCGAGCGGATGCTGGAAGCCGCCGGGCTGTTGCAGGGCGCCAACCTCTATGATTTTGAGAATACCGCCGTCGTCCACCATGTGAATCAGGCGCTGCGGGCCAATGTCATGTTCCGCCGCGACATTGATTATATCGTGAAGGACGGCAAGGTCGTCATCATCGACGAGTTCACCGGCCGCATGATGGATGGCCGACGCTGGTCCGATGGCCTTCACCAGGCGGTGGAAGCCAAGGAAGGCGTCAATATCGAGCCGGAGAACCAGACGCTCGCCTCCATCACCTTCCAGAATTATTTCCGCATGTATCCCAAGCTGGGCGGCATGACCGGCACCGCCGCGACGGAAGCGACGGAATTTTACGAAATCTACAAGATGAACGTGGTCACCATCCCGACCAACCGTCCGGTGCAGCGCGTGGATGAAGAAGACACTTTCTACAAGAATCTGGAAGACAAGTTCCGGGGCATCGCCAGGACCATCAAGGACCATGCCGAGCAAGGCCAGCCCGTCCTGGTCGGCACCGTTTCGATCGAAAAGTCCGAAATGCTATCCGAATTCCTCAATCAGGAAGGGGTGAAGCACGCCGTGCTGAACGCCCGCTTCCATGAGCAGGAGGCGCATATCGTGGCGCAGGCCGGGCGCAAGGGCGCGGTCACCATCGCGACCAACATGGCGGGGCGCGGGACCGACATCAAGCTGGGCGGCAATCTGGAAATGCGGGTCGAGGACGAGCTTCGCGACATGCCCGAAGGGCCGGAACGCGAATCCGCCATCGCCCGCATTGACGCAGAGATCGAAGCGGAAAAAGCCGAAGTGCTCGCGGCTGGCGGCCTGTTCGTGCTGGCGACGGAACGACATGAAAGCCGCCGCATCGACAACCAGCTACGCGGCCGTTCGGGCCGGCAGGGCGATCCGGGACTGTCCCGTTTCTATCTGAGCCTTGACGATGATCTGATGCGGATTTTCGGCCCGGATACGATGTTCGCGAAGATGATCCGCTCCAATCTGGAAGACGGAGAGGCTCTGCCGCCGTCCAAATGGCTGAGCAAGGCGATCGAAACGGCGCAGCGCAAGGTCGAGGCGCGCAACTACGACATCCGCAAGCAGGTCGTCGAATATGACGACGTGATGAACGACCAGCGCAAGGTCATCTACGAACAGCGCGCCGACATCATGGATGCCGATACGGTCGACGATGTCGTCACCGACATGCGCCATGAAACGGTCAACGATCTGGTCGGCGCATCCTGTCCGCCGGGCACCTATCCCGAACAATGGGACATGGAGCGGCTTAAGGCGCGGACCTCCGAAATTCTGGGTCTTGAGCCGGATTTCGACGGCTGGCTGGGCGAAGATGCGGTCGATCCGGAAATGATCGAGGAACGGCTTGTCGCGCTGGCGGACGAAGCTGTTGCAGAGAAGATCAAGGAGATCGACGAGGCCGACTGGCACATGATCGAAAAGAGCATCCTGCTCCAGAGCCTCGACCATCATTGGAAGGAGCATCTTTCCACCTTGGACGCGCTCCGCCAGGTCGTGCATCTGCGCGCTTATGCCCAGAAAACGCCGATCAACGAATATAAGCAGGAAGCCTTCGCCCTGTTCGAACGGATGCTGGGCAATATCCGGGAGGATGTGACCGGCTCCATCGCCCGCGTCCAGTTCCGTCTGGATCAGGCGCCGATGCCGGAATTCGATCTGCCCGTGCTGCCCGATTTCATCACCACGCACATCGACCCCTTTTCGGGGGAGGACAACAGCGCGGATATCGACGCCGGGCAGATGGGCGGCATCACGACCACCATTCCCCGCCCGCCCGCCAGCACTACCGAAGCGGGCGAGTTCACGAATCTGAATATCAGCCGGAATGCGCCTTGCCCCTGCGGCTCAGGGCAGAAATACAAGCATTGTCACGGGGCGCTGGCCTGACGATTGGGCAACCCCGGCTGCGACGGTCAACCGGGGTGGTCTGGGAGCGTTATCTTCAGTTCCGCGGTGGCTGACGAACGGCCTTGATGGTTAGCGTCCGGTGCCGTCCATCGCGGTCGGGCCAGAAGATGGAACTGCCCGCCGACAGTCCGATCAGGGCGGCGCCGATCGGCGTCATGATGGAAATGCGTCCCAACGATGCATCGGCATGGTGCGGGTAGACCAGTTCCACGGTGCGTCCCTGGCCTGATCGTTCGTCCACATAATCTATCTGCGACGCCATGGTGACGACATCGCCCGGCAGGTTGTCCCACGTGCACATATTGGCCCGGTTGATTTCCTGCAACAGCATGTCGCAGACATCGGGGAATCGATCCCGACTGTTCCACGCGAGGTCGGAAAGGGCGTCGGCTTCTGAATCGACAAGGGTAAGCGGCGGACGCGCCTCCGCCTCAAGTGGCTGGTTCATGATACAGGATTCCTGATGTTCTGTGCCCGGCCGCGCCGGACTGAATGGTTTTTCAAGAGCGCCCCCGAGTCCGCGGCGCTTGAGCCGAATGGAACCCGGGGGCTAAACGCCCGCGAGAAGCTGTCCCCCGTGATGACGGAAGCGCGCAAAGGAAATCCGTGCCTTCATGCAGGGAGGATGATCAGTTCAGTCCGCAAAGTCAATGTAAGGCAGGAATTGGCGGACAGGGTGGGATTCGAACCCACGGTGAGCGTAAACCCACGGCGGTTTTCAAGACCGCTGCCTTAAACCACTCGGCCACCTGTCCCCGGCTCGCTTCCTAGCGGACGTGGCGCGATTGCCAAGCGCAAAAAGCGGGTGAGGGACCGCACTTCGTCCCGATCGAGCAAGAAGGGGATTCACCTTGAGCTTCCCCTGTGCCAGAACGGAGTGAAGGGAGATTCTGATGCGTTCGTCCATCCTTTCGCTTTTCATTGGCTTGGCAGTCATGGCCGTGGGGCCTGCCGTGGCGCCAGCTTCTGCCCAAAGTCAGGACGATGCGGCGTTTCGGACCTATCTTGAAAGCCTGCGCCCCAAGGCGCGCGCCATGGGCATCCGCGATGGAACGCTGTCGGGCGTGTTTGCGACGCTGACGCCCAATCCGCGCGTCGTGCAACTGGATCAGAGCCAGCCCGGCGGCGGCGCTTATTCCCCGATCCCGGCCTTTGAACCGTATCGGGTGAAGCATGTGGATGCCGCGCGGATCAGCCGGGGGCGCACCGCTTATCAGGCCAACCGCGCCCGGTTGGCGCGCATTGAGGCGGAAACCGGCGTGCCGGAGGAAATCATGGTCGCGATCTACGGCCATGAAACCAATTATGGTTCCTATACCGGCGATTTCGACCTGATCCGCTCGCTGGCGACGCTGGCGTGGGAAGGACGGCGGCGGACCTTGTTCGAACCGGAACTGCTCGCGACATTGAAGATGCTGGATAATGGCCTGCCGCGTAGCCGCCTGGTGGGGAGTTGGGCGGGCGCTACCGGCTACCCCCAATTCCTGCCCTCGGTTTATCTGCGGCTCGCCAAGGACGGCGACGGCGACGGCAAGGCGGATATCTGGAACAGCGAAGCCGATGCGCTGGCTTCCATCGCCAATTATTTCGTGCATGCGGGATGGCGCAAGGGGCAGCCCTGGGGAATAGCCGTGTCGGTGCCGGGCGGCTTCAATCGCGCGGCGGTGGCGGCGCGCACCGCTCCTGCCCGTTGTCCCCGTGTGTTCAACAGGCATAGCCGCTGGCTCAGCATGGCGGAATGGCGGCGCATGGGGATCGTGCCGTCAAGGGCGGGATGGCCGGCCGACAATGTCATGGCGACGCTGCTGGAACCCGATGGCCCCGGAAAGACGGCTTATCTTCTGACGGGCAATTACCGGGCGATCCTCGATTATAACTGTTCCAATTTCTATGCCCTGTCCGTCGGTTTGCTGGCGGATGCGGTCCGCCCATGATCCGGCCCGCGCAAGGGCTTTGAGAACGGGCAGATCATGGCTAATGATGTCCGTCATTTCTAACCCGGCCCACCGAATCCATCCACGCGAAGGCAGCTTCATGAACAAATCCGTTGCAGCAATCCTTTTTGTCGGCCTGCTCGCGTCGCCGCTGACCGCGGCCGCGCCGCCCTATACCAGCGAAGCGCCGATCGCTTATCTGAAGGATCTGTCTTCGGGCGCCGTGCTGTATGACAAGGGCGGGGAAACGCGGATTCCACCCGCTTCCATGGCGAAGATGATGACGGCGCATGTCGCCTTCCGCATGATCCAGAAGGGCGAGTTGAAACTCGATGCCAAATTCACCGTGCGACCCGAAACCTGGAAACAATGGCACGGCCCGCAGGCTGGCTCCACCATGTTTCTGTCCGCAGGGGAGCAGGTGTCGGTAGAAGACCTGCTGCACGGCATCGTGACGCTTTCGGGCAATGACGCCTGCGTCGTGCTGGCGGAGGGGATCGCGGGCACGGAACAGGCCTTCGTCGCCCTGATGAATCAGGAAGGCGAACGGCTGGGCCTTAAAAACAGTCATTTCGGTAACAGCAATGGCTGGCCGGACGAAGGTGTCACCTATGTGACGGCCGAGGATCTGGCGACGCTGGCGCAGGCCACGGTCGAGGAAACGCCCGACCTCTACAAGAAATTCTATGCCACCAAATCCTTCACCTGGGGCAAGACCATGGGTGGACGGGATATCGAGCAGGCGAACCGGAACCCGATATTGGGGAAGATCGCGGGCGCGGACGGCCTCAAGACCGGGCACACGCAGGAGGCTGGCTTCGGCTTCACGGGTTCGGCGGAACAGGACGGGCGGCGCCTCGTCATGGTCGTGGCCGGATTGACGACCTCCAACGGCCGCATCGCTGAATCCGTCCGTTTCATGGATTGGGGTTTCAAGGCCTGGAAAGCGCAGCCGCTTTTCAAAAAGGGCCAGACCGTCGAAACCGCAGAAGTCCAGTTGGGAAGCGCCACCAAAGTCTCCCTGGTGGCGCCGCAGAATCTGGCCGTGACACTGCCGCGCACCGCATCGACGAATATTAGCGTGAAAGTGGCCTATACCGGCCCGATCAAGGCGCCGATCCAGAAGGGCGACAGGATCGCCGAGCTTATCGTTTCGACGCCGGATACGCCTCCGCAGATCATGCCGCTGGTCGCTGGTGAAGATGTGGCCGAGGCGGGCATTTTCGGACGGCTCTGGAATGGCCTGAAATCGCTGATCGGGTGACAGCCGCACGTTTCATCACGCTGGAAGGTGGCGAAGGCGTAGGCAAGTCGACCCAGTTGCGCGCGCTGGCGGCGGTTCTGCGCGCGCGCGGACTGGAGGTCGTGGAAACGCGCGAACCGGGTGGCAGCCCCGGCGCGGAGGCGGTTCGCGACCTGCTATTGACGGGAGTGGCGGATCGCTGGTCGCCACGGGCGGAGGCATTGCTGTTCGCGGCGGCGCGGGCGGATCATGTGGGAAAGATCATTCGCCCCGCGTTGCAACGCGGGGCGTGGGTCGTGTCCGATCGCTTTATCGACAGCAGCCGCGCCTATCAGGGCATGGGGGAGTTGACGGACGAGGACATATTGACCCTGCATCGCATCGGCAGCAGCGGTTTCCTGCCCGACCGCACTTTCGTTCTGACGCTGCCGGATGTGGAGGCCGAAAGCCGTGCCCAGACCCGGGATGGCGGCGACAGCGACCGCATCGGAGGTCGGGACAGAGCGTTCCATCAACAGGTCGCGCAGGCATTCAGCCGTTTCGCGACGATGGAAGCGGATCGCATTCGCGCCATTGACGCATCGGGCGAAGCGCAGGCGGTAACGACGCGGTTGCTTCAGGGGCTGGACGACCTGCTGCCATGACTTTCCCCCTTGGCCATGACGCGCAGGCTCGCTTGCTGCTGGAAGCGGCGAAGAGTGGGCGGATGCACCATGCGTGGATCCTGTCTGGTCCCCATGGCATCGGCAAGGCCGGTTTCGCCAAAGCCATGGCGATGCGGTTGCTCGCGGATGCGGCCGGTCCACCCATAGGGGAGGAAGGTTTCGAGGTTCCACAGGGGCACCCCATCCGGGCCTTGCTGGACGCCCATGCGCATCCCGATTATGCCGAATTGACCCTGCTCGAAAAGGACGGCGTCCTCGCCCGCAATATCAGCGTAGACCAGATACGCGGCCTTCAGCGGTTGATCCAGTCAGCTCCGTCCCTGTCGGCGCGCCGCATCGTCGTGATCGACAGCGCCGACGATCTGGAGCGAAGCGCGGCAAACGCCTTGCTCAAGAATCTGGAGGAACCTCCGGCAGACATGCTGTTTCTGCTGGTTTCCCACGCTCCGGGCCGGTTGCTGCCGACGATCCGGTCCCGTTGCCGCACCTTGCGTTTCGATCCATTGAGCGATGACTTGATGCGGACGGCACTGTCGCTGTCAGACCCCAGGCCAAAGGACACTGAGATCGAATCCCTCGTCTCTGTCGGCGAAGGTTCGCTGGGCAAGGCGCTGCGCTATGCCGGACTCAATCTGGATGAGATCGAAAAGATATTGCGTTCCATCGCCACCCAGAGCGATGGAGACAATCGACAGCGCCTGACACTCGCCAAAATGCTTTCCGGGAAAGCGGCCCGCCCTCGTTATGAGGCGTTTCTTGAACGCGCGCCCGCCTTCATCGCGCAGACGGCGCGGAGTCGCGAGGGCGCGGCTCTGGGCAAGGCGCTGGATCATTGGGAGGCGGCGCGGCATCTTGCGGGCGGCGCGGTCATCCTGTCGCTTGAGCCGGGCGCGGTGGTTTTCGAAATCGCCGGTCATGTCGCGGCCCTCGCACCCGGGGAGCGTTGAGGCACGGAGCGGAAAAGCAGGCTTTCCGCGACGGGCAACACTCGCTAGGGAAGGCGCATGTCGCAGCCCTATACCATCACCACCGCCATCAGCTATCCCAATGGCCGCCCGCATATCGGCCACGCCTATGAGGTGATTGCCACCGACGCGATCGCGCGTTTCCAGCGGATGATGGGGCGCGACGTCTTCTTTCAGACGGGGACGGATGAGCATGGCCTGAAAATGGCCCAGACGGCGCGTGATCGCGGCATGGAACCGCGCGCACTTGCCGATGAAATGTCAGCCTATTTCAAGGATATGGATGACAGGCTGAATATCAGCTATGATCGTTTCATCCGCACCAGCGAATCCGACCACCATCGCGCCAGCCAGGCCATCTGGCAGGCCATGGAGGCCAATGGCGATCTGTATCTCGGCCGCTATGAGGGCTGGTATTCCGTCCGCGACGAAGCCTTTTACGATGAAAAGGAGTTGAGCGAAGGGGAGGGGGGGCAGAAACTCTCGCCGCAGGGCACGCCCGTCGAATGGACGGTGGAGGAAAGCTGGTTCTTCCGGCTGTCGGCCTATCAGCAAAAGCTGCTCGATCTCTATAACAGCCAGCCCGATTTCATTCAGCCCGACAGCCGCCGCAACGAAATCATGCGTTTCGTGGAGGGCGGCCTGTCCGACCTCAGCGTTTCGCGCACCAGCTTCGATTGGGGCGTGAAGGTGCCGGGCAGCGATGGCCATGTCATGTATGTCTGGGTCGATGCGCTCACCAATTATCTGACCGGTTGCGGTTATCCGGACGATGCCGCGCGCATGGCCCGCTACTGGGCTGAAGGCGGCGATATCACGCACATTATCGGAAAAGATATCGTGCGTTTTCATACGGTTTACTGGCCAGCTTTCCTGATGAGCGCGAAGCTGCCTTTGCCGAAACAGGTTTTCGGTCACGGCTTCCTCCTCAATCGGGGGGAGAAGATGTCGAAATCGCTGGGCAATGTCGCGGACCCGATGGAACTGGCCGAGCGTTTCGGCGTCGATCAGCTCCGCTATTTCCTGCTATCCGAAGTGACCTTCGGCAATGACGGCAGTTATAGCGCGGAAGCCATTGTCGCGCGCTCCAACAGCGATCTGGCCAACAGTTTCGGCAATCTCGCCCAGCGCACCTTGAGCTTCATCGCGAAGAATCTCGATGGGCGCCTGCCTGAGTCTGCGGCGCGGGATGAGGACCGGGAACTTCTGAAGTCCGTATCGGAAGCGGCTGATATTTTTCAGAAATCCATGATGGATCTGGCGCCGTCGGCCGCGATTGAAGCGTGGATGCGCGCCGTCTTCGCCTGCAACGCCTATATCGACGCGCAGGCCCCATGGGCGTTGCGAAAAACCGATCCAGCGCGCATGGAAGCGGTTCTCGCCACGCTTTATGAGGCCATCGCCAGCCTTGCCATCATGATCCAGCCCGTCATTCCAGCCAGCGCCTCTGCTCTGCTGGATCAAATGGGCCTGGACAAGGACCAGCGGAGCTATGATGCCATCGGGGCGGATTGCTATGCGGCCCTGCGCGCTTCGGGCTTCACGCTCAGCGCGCCCAAACCGTTGTTCCCCCGGCTGGAACTGACCGAAGCGGACGCCTGAACCATGCTGATCGACAGCCATTGTCACCTGAATTACAAAGGGTTGATCGAAGATCAGCAGAATGTGCTTGAACGCGCGAGGGCGGCAGGCGTTGGCCTGATGCTCAATATCGCGACGCGGGAGAGCGAATGGGACGATGTTCTGGGCACGGCGCTTCGGGAACCCGATGTCTGGGCCACGGTGGGCATCCATCCGCACGAAGCCGACGAGCATCCCCATGTCGACACCGCCAAGCTGGTCGAGCGGGCCGCGCATCCCCGCGTCGTCGGCATTGGGGAAACCGGCCTCGATTATTATTACGACCATAGCGACCGCGAACGGCAGCGAAAGAGCTTCCGCGCCCATATCGCCGCATCGCGTGAAACCGGCCTGCCGCTGATCGTCCATACGCGCGACGCGGAGGACGACACGCTGGCGGTCATGCGGGAGGAAATGGGGAAGGGGGCCTATGGCGGGGTCATCCATTGCTTTACCGCCAGCGGGGCTTTTGCCGATGCCGCGTTGGAACTGGGATTCTACATCAGCATTTCGGGTATCGTGACGTTCAAAAACGCGCGCGACCTTCAGGAAACGGCGGCACGGCTGCCGCTGGACCGGCTTTTGGTGGAAACGGATTCGCCTTTTCTCGCGCCCGTGCCGCACCGGGGCAAATCCTGCGAGCCTGCCTATGTCGCCGATACGGCGCGTTTCCTGGCCCATTTGCGGGATGAAAGCGTCGGGCAACTGGCGGAAGCGACTTCGGCGAATTTCCTGACGCTTTTCCGCAAGATCGGTAAAAGTCCGGTTCCATGAGTTTCAGGCTCACCATATTGGGCTGCGGCACTTCGTCGGGGGTTCCCCGCATCGGCAATGATTGGGGAGCCTGCGACCCCGATGAGCCAAAAAACACCCGAACGCGCGTGTCCATTCTGGTCGAAAGTCCAACCACCCGCCTTTTGATCGACACTTCCCCGGATATGCGCGCGCAATTGCTCGCCGCTGGCATAGCCGATCTGGACGCTGTGCTGTGGACGCACGATCATGCGGACCATTGCCACGGTCTGGACGATCTGCGGCAGGTTTTTCACCATCGGGGCTGTCCCGTGCCAGCCTATGCCCGCGCCGAAACGCTCAGGGCGCTCCGCAGGCGCTTTGGCTATGCTTTTGAAGGGAAGGCCGGATATCCTCCCATCGTCGAGGATCACGCGCTTCCTGATCATGTCACCATCGGTGACATCGACATTCGCTGCGTCGATCAGCCGCATGGCGATATCATGTCGACGGGTTTCCGCTTTGCCCATGGCGGCCGCTCGATCGGCTATGCCACGGATTTCCACGAACTGACGCCGGAAATGCTGGCCCTGTTCGACCGGCTGGATATTTGGGTCGTGGATGCCTTGCGGGCAAAGCCGCATCCGACCCATGCCCATCTTGGCCTGACGCTGGAGGGCATCGCCACGACGCGTCCGGGGCGCGCGATCTTGACCCATATGGACAACAGCATGGATTATGCGACCTTGTCCCAAACCCTGCCGGAAGGCGTCGAGCCTGGTTATGACGGCATGGTCGCCGAACTGAAGGAGAGGGCGTCCTGATGGATGTGGGAACGGATCAGGCCATGTCGGGCATCTGGTATCTACTCGCCCTTGTCCTTGTCGGTTCCGCTCTGCTGACGCGCCGAATGCCCCTTGGCGGCATGATGCGGATGGCGCTTTTGTGGGTGGCGATCTTCGCTATTCTGCTGATGCTGTTCAATCTGGCGCGAAAGTCGGGATTTTTCCTGCAAACAGTTGATCAACCGTCCATGGCGCCGGAGCGCCCGACAACGCCGCAGGCGAAAGCCGAAGGCTCCCGCATCCGCATACCCGTTTCTTCCGATGGGCATTACTGGGTCGAAGGTGCGGTCAACGGCACGCCGGTGCGTTTCCTGATTGATAGCGGCGCGAGCGTCACGGCCTTGTCGGAACAGGCTGCCCAGGCGGCGGCGCTCAACATCGACCCCACGCAATCTCCCGTCCTCATGGTGACCGCCAATGGTCGCGTACAGGCGCAAAGGTCGCGGATTGCGACGCTGACGATCGGCCCGGTCCGGACAAGCGATCTGGATATCGTCGTTTCACCAGCATTTGACGACGTGAACGTCATCGGCATGAACATGCTGTCCCGGCTCAAAAGCTGGGGCGTGGAAAATGGCGAGATGGTTCTGACCCCGTGACGGCAACGCCCGATCAACTGTTTTATTTAACATAATATATATTATCGGACTATCGTTGTGTAAGCGGTGGATTCTATTTCGAAGTGCGAAATCCTAGGTTTTATAAGGGTTTGATCCCTTTTCCAGGAAGGCACGCAATGAACGGCTATCAGCATCTGGGTTTGGACGAGCGGCGCGACATTTATCGATTGGCAGCAACCGGACGGTCAGCACAGCAAATTGCTGACGCGCTGTGTCGGCATCCTTCGACGATTTATCGAGAGCTCAAGCGCAACCGCCATCTGGATGAGAATCCGCTGTTTCGCGGCTATTTTCCGACTGTCGCACAGACCATGGCGCGCGGGCGTCGAGTTCGTGGCGGGAAGATCGCTCGCCAACCGGAACTCGCCGCTTATATCGCTGATCGCTTGTCGGCCGCCTGGTCGCCAGAACAGATTGCGGGTTACCTGCGGCGTCATCGGGGCAACCGGGAGGCGGTGTGCCACGAGACCATTTACCAATATGTCTATGGACCTGATGGACGCCACCAGAAGCTGTGGCGCCATCTTCCCGTTGCCCGCCGTTCTCGACGGCAGCGCTACGCTCGTAAGCCACGCGGTCTCCATATTCCTGTGGCCAATACGATCGGCGCACGTCCGCAGGAAATTGCGGATCGCAGCAGCTTCGGACATTGGGAAGGCGATCTCCTGATCTTCCGGAGAGAATATGGCAAAGCCAACCTCACCTCGCTGGTCGAACGCTGCAGCCGCTTCACCTTCCTCGCGCGTAATCCGAGCCGACATTCTGCCGGTGTCATGGCCGGGATCGATCGGCATTTGCGCGGCATCCCCCCTTCCCTCCGGCGTAGCATCACCTTTGATCGCGGCACGGAATTTGCGGCTTTTGCGACACTGCGAAACAGGCTCGGCGTCACCAGTTATTTCTGCTTACCGTCCGCGCCCTGGCAGAAAGGCGGCGTGGAAAATTGCAATGGCCGAATACGGCGCTTCCTGCCCTCCAACACCGACATTGCGCTCCTGTCGGACAAAGAGATCCAGGCCGTCGCCGATCGCCTCAACAGCACACCCCGCAAGTGCCTGGGCTATCGCACCCCGCACGAGGTCCTGGGAGAACAGATCGCCCTCCTCAAGGCCGGATAAATTTTGCCATCCGGGGTGGGGCTCGCCCCACCCCGGATGAAATGCTACGCATCACCTCGGGTGTCGCGCTTCAAATGGAAACCGCCAGCGCCGGATAGAAATGACACCCCTCTGCTAGATAGAAATGACACCCTCAGGCGTCCTTAGCAGAGCTTGGTGGCATGGTCCTCCTGGCAGTTCGGGAGGACGCGCTTATGACGGTGGTGGCGATGAGCCATGGCGAGCTTTCGCGGTTTGACACATTGTCGCGTGTGGACCGCGGCGAACTTCGGGTTGAAGATGCGGCGACGCTGCTGGGCTTGAAGCGCCGGCAGATCTTCCGGTTGCTGGAACGGTTGCGGACTGATGGTGCTTCAGGCCTGGTGTCGCGCAAGCGGGGTCGGCCGGGCAACCGGCGACACAGCGATGCCTTTCGCGAACGGATCCTGTCGATCGTGCGCGAGCATTATGTGGATTTTGGTCCGACGCTGGCGCGTGAGTATCTGGCCGAGCGCCACGATATCGTGGTGGGCTGCGAGACATTGCGGCAGATGATGATCGAAGCTGGTATATGGAAGGATCGCGCCGCGCGGCGTTCTCGCCCTTATCAGCCGCGCCACCGGCGGGAATGCCGTGGTGAGTTGGTCCAGATCGACGGCTCGGAACACGCCTGGTTCGAGACTCGCGGTCCGAAATGCACGCTGCTCGTCTACATCGACGACGCGACCAGCGAGTTGCTGCATCTCAAGATGGTCGAGAGCGAGAGCACCTTTTCCTACATGGAAGCGACCCGCGAATATATCGAGCAGCACGGCAAGCCGGTGGCCTTTTATTCCGATAAACACACGGTCTTTCGTAACCCAAAAGCGACCGCCAAGGGTGATGGCATGACGCATTTCGGACGTGCACTCGATACCCTGAACATCGAGATTATCTGCGCCAACTCACCGCAGGCCAAAGGCCGGGTCGAGCGGGCAAACGGCACGTTGCAGGATCGTCTAATCAAGGCGATGCGTTTGGAAGGTATCTCGTCGATCGAAGAAGCGAACGTCTTTCTGCCGAGCTACATGATTGGGCACAATGCGCGCTTCGCTCGCCCGGCGGCGGACAGTCGTGATCTGCATCGACCTCTGACGCTACGGGATGATCTGCACTCCGTCATGGTCTGGCGCGAACAGCGAACGGTCACGGCTGCGCTGACGCTGCACTATAACAAAGTGCTGTTCCTTCTGGAGCCGAACCCGATCAGCAACGAACTGGCCCGCAAGCGCGTGGATGTTTGTGAATATCCTGACGGCACGGTGGAGATCCGCCACGAGGGGCGCTCCCTTCCCTATAGCCTGTTCGACAAGATGCCCCGGATCAATCAACCTGCCATCGTCGATAACAAGCATCTCGACGCGGCGCTGGCGCTGGCAAAGGAGATCCAGGCAATCGCGCCGCACCACCGGCAGCGCAACAACTATGCCCCTGCCCGCCGGGATCAGTCCGAGCATCTGTTTCCCGAACCGGAGGCGCCGGCGAAGATCGATGGACGCCGGCTGGGCGGTGCCAAACTCAAACGTCGTCCCCGGCTCAGCCAGGCGGAACTACGGGCACGCGGCACGCTCGAGTTTGTGAAGGCCCGTTAAAGCGGCTCTAACCGAGCCCGCTGCTTGCGCAGCGGGTCCATGCCCTTCCCCACCACTGTCACGCTATCAGCAGGGTCTGCGCTGCGCTATCTGGAGGGCTCCACGCAGCCCCTGCTGTCATTAATGGTGTCATTTCTATCGGGGACAGATAGTGTCTTCTCTATCCGGCAGGAACACGTTGCTCTGCGGGGGAAGGCATAAGTGCCGCGCTCACGGCGGACGCCATTCCCCCTATCGCCATCCGATCAGGTCACAGCGTTTCCGCATAGCCGTTGTTGAGAACCGTGGTTCCGCGCTCTTTCGCAATGGCGCGGAAGGACGCTGTGCCAGTCGCGTCTTTCCATATTTCCACGGAAATGGTTTCTCCGGGATAGACGGGACTGGAAAAGCGAACCCCGATCTTCCGCAAACGCGCGGGATCATTGTCGCACAGCGCCGCCAATATGGCCCGTCCCGCCACGCCCAAGGTGCAAAGGCCGTGCAGGATCGGCCAATCAAAGCCGACCGCCTGCGCCGCCGCCGGGTCGATATGCAGCGGATTGTAATCGCCCGACAGGCGATAGAGCAAAGCCTGATTGGGTGCAGTGGCCAGCGTCACCACTTCGTCGGGCGGCCGATTGTCCGGCACTGGCCGGGGGGCTGGTTGTCCTTCCGTCGAACCGCCAAAACCGCCATTGCCACGCAGCATGGAACTGTTGGTGACAGTGGCGATGTGAGCGCCTTGCGCGTCATGGATCTGGCGGACCTGACGGACGACAGCCCCCTTCCCCTCCCCCTTATCCCAAATCCGCTCCACCCGGTTGATGCTGGAGAACTGCCCCGCTGCGGGCAAAGGGCGATGCAACAGCACTTCGGTTTCGCCATGCACGATGCGCCCGGTGTCGATCCCCAGTTCGGGCGCTGTCCAGAAGTCGAAGCCCGGATATCCGATAGCGGCCGCCATCGTCGGCAGCGCGACCAATTGCCTTTCATAGACGAAGGGCAATTCCTCCGCTCCTATCCCCAGCGCATAGAGCATCGTGTCCCGTTCCGACCAGTCATTGTCGATGGGCACCTCGCGGGCAAGGAGAGCTTCGGGCGAGAAAGGCTGTGTGGATTGCTGTGACATTCTGAGTTCGGATTCCATCTTCAGGAGTTTTTGATCATGGCGCGCGCCCGCGCAAGAATCTGCTCGGCGCGGCGAAGCACTGGCGGGTCCACCATGAGGCCGTCGATGCTGACCGCGCCCTGATCGCCGACGCTGGCCACGCGCTGCGCCCAGTCGATTTCCTCGGCGGTGGGGGCAAAGCCCTCCAGAACCGGCCCGACCTGCCTGGGGTGGATACAGAGCTTGCCGGAAAAGCCGAGCGCGGAGGCGCGGCGCGCATCGTCCCGCGCTTTTGCGTCGTCCTTCAATTCCAGCGTCACGCCATCTATCGGCGCCGCAATGCCGCCAAGCCGGGAAGCGAGGACGATGGTGGAGCGCGCGTGAAGCAGGGCGTCCCATTCATTCGCGCAGCCAAGGTCCGCGCAAAAATCAACGGAGCCGAATGCAAGGCGCTCCACCCCCTCGCACCGGGCCAATGTCGCCGCCTGCGCCACGCCCAGCGCCGTTTCGACAAGGGCGATGATGGGCTTGCCGGGGCCGATGGCCGCACGCACGAAGGCGATGTCGCCTTCCATCTCGCTCTTGGGCAACATGACGGCATCGAAAGCAAGCTGCGCGGCGGCGGCAAGATCCTTTTCATGCCAGCTTGTGCCGGCCGCGTTGATCCGCAGGATTCTCGCTACCGGGGGCAGGTCGGCTTGCGCCAGCGCATCGCGCGCCGCATCCTTGTCCGCAGCGGCAACGGCGTCTTCCAGATCGACTATGATGGCGTCCGCGCCGGACTGGGCCGCCTTGGCGAAGCGGTCCGGCCGCGTTGCCGGTACAAAGATCGGAGCGATCGCCAGTCGGCCATCGCGGGAAATTTGCGTCATCATTTCACTCCAGCCCGTTTCCATCGAATCCCGATTTGTCTTTCTCATGGTTGAAAAGCGGGCGCCTGCGTCAGGGCGATGAGCGCCCGCCCCAATTCCCCCAATCCCGCATCATTTCGCGATCCGGCGAAGATCGAAACGGAAAGGCAAAAGCCCGTTCGCAAATGCGGCATGCCGACCGCCAACGAACAGATTCCCGTGTGGGAATATCCGTCGTCGACCGCAAATCCTTTCAGAACGGCGTTTTGGACCTGCTCCCTATATTCGGTGAACGAAAGCGGGGATTCCCAGCGGACGGCGGAAAAGCGCCGCTCCAGTTCCGCGTCATCCACGCCCTGCGCCGCCGCGAGCGCCCGGCCGACCGAGCCACTTCCCAAAGGCTGGCGCTGCCCTTCCAGCAGGTGAATCCGCGTGGCCGCCGTGCTTTCCCCATAGGCCGCGAGGCGCAGACGCCCACCGGGGATGACCTGCCACAATGCCGTCGCCACATCATGGGTTCGCGCGAATTGGCCGAGCAAGGGGCGCGAGCGGTCCACAATGCCCTGCGCGCCCCCCTCCCGCAGCGCATCGAACCGACTCCAGGCCTGCGCCAACTGATATCGCTTACCCTGGGAATCGCGCTCCAGCACCCCTTCATCCACAAGGGTCCGCAACAGATTGAGGCAACTGGACGGGCTGAGTCCCAGCGACCGGCCGATGTCCGAAAGCGACAGGGGGCTTTCCTCGGCAAGCAGCCGAAGAATGGAAAAGGCCTGGGAGACGGAGCGAACGGGACCGGTCATGGAAATCCTGCAATTTTCATGATCATGAAATATTATTCTCAATGTTGCAAGTTTTCTCTGAAACGGCTATCAGGACTCCATCATATTTTCGAACCATACAGGGCGGATGCCATGATTCTGGAAGGTAAAGTGGTCGCCATCACCGGCGCCGGACGCGGTATCGGCCGCGAACTCGCGCTCTATTGCGCGCGTCAGGGCGCGGCGGTCGTCGTCAACGATCCGGGGGTAGCCCAGGCGGGCGACGGCGGGGATGCAGGCCCTGCGGAAACCACCGCCAACGACATCGTCGCGGCAGGCGGCAAGGCCTATGCCAATCTGGGCAATGTGGCCGATCCCGCGGGCGCGACCAGCATCATCGAGGACGCCGTGCAACGGTTCGGCCGCATCGACGCGGTGGTGAACAATGCGGGCATCCTGCGCGACACCATCTGGCACAAGATGAGCTATGAGGACTGGAAGAGCGTCATCGAGGTCAACCTGACCGGCGTCTTCAATGTGTCCAAGGCCGCGACGCCCTATTTCCGTGACCAGCAGTCGGGCAGCTTCATTCACTTCACCTCGACCAGCGGCCTGATCGGCAATCTGGGCCAGGCGAACTATTCGGCGGCCAAGCTGGGCGTCGTGGCGCTGTCGCAGTCGATCGCGCTCGACATGGCGCGCGCGGGCGTCCGCTCCAACTGCATCGCCCCCTTTGCGTGGAGTCGCATGACGTCCTCCATCCCATCCGACACGCCCGAGCAGAAGCGCCGCGTCGAACGGCTCCAGTCGATGAGCGCGGACAAGATCGCGCCGCTTGTATCCTATCTGGCGTCCGATCTGTCGAAGGATGTGACCAACCAGATTTTCTGCGTCCGCCGCAATGAAATCCTGCTGTTTGGAAAGCCCCGCCCCGTCCGGTCCATGGCGAAGGCCGAAGGCTGGACGCCTGAAACCATCGCGGAGGAATTGATCCCCGCTTTCCGCCCTGCCTTCGCGCGCGCCGACGAAGTGTCGGGGGATGTCTTCCCCTATGATCCCATCTGAGGAGTTTCGATCCATGACCACGCTCAATCCCGGCATGGATGCCGAGACCTTCGAACAGTTCATCGACCAGCTTCAGCGCTATGTGCGCGAACGGCTGATCCCCGCCGAACGCGAGATCATCGAAGCCGATGAGATCCCGGCCGACATCGTGCAGGAAATGCGCGACATGGGCCTGTTCGGCCTGACCGTACCGGAAGAATTCGGCGGCTCTGGCCTCAGCATTTCGCAATATGCGCGCACCGTGCATACGCTGAGCTATGCGATGCCCGCCTTCCGCTCGCTGGTGTCGATCAACATCGGCATGTTCTGTTCGGCCATCAAGAATGGCGGGACGGACGCGCAGAAGGCCGAATGGTTGCCGCGCATTGCCGCCGGCGAAATCACGTCCTTCGGCCTGACCGAACCGGGCGCGGGTTCCGATGCCGCCGGGATGCAGACCATGGCGGTCAAGACGGACAAGGGGTGGGTGCTGAACGGCACGAAGCGTTACATCACCAATTCGCCCTATGCGAAGGTCGCGCTCATCATGGCGCGCACCAGCAAGGACAATCAGCCCAAGAACGCGCATGTTTCGGCCTTCATCGTGCCGATGGATCTGCCCGGCATCTCGGTCGGCAAGTCCGACAAGAAGATGGGCCAGGCCGGCAGCCAGATCGCCGACATCATTCTGGAAGACGTGCTGGTTCCCGATGACGCGCTGCTGGGTGGCGAATTGGGCAAGGGCTTCATCTTCGCAATGAAGAGCCTCGACAATGGGCGCATTTCGGTGGGTTCGGCGGCGACCGCCTATGCGCGGCGGGCGCTGGATTCCGCGGTCCGCTACGCCACCGAACGCAAGGCGTTTGGCGAACCGATCGCCAACTTCCAGCTTATCCAGCAGATGCTGGCGCAGAGCGAGATCGACATCTACGCCGCTGAAACCATGATGGCGGACGTCACCCGCCGCGCCGACGCGGGTGAGAATGTCCTGCGCAAGGCCGCCGCCTTCAAGGTGTTCGCTTCCGAAATGTGCGGCCGCGTGGTCGACAATTGCGTGCAGGTCTATGGCGGCGCAGGCTATCTGGCCGAATATGATGCCGAACGTTTTTTCCGCGATGCGCGTATCTATCGCATCTACGAAGGCACGACGCAGATCCTGCAACTCCAGATCGCGAAGCATATGCTGCGCGAATTCCACGCTGGCGCATAGGGCAGAAGCATATGTACGACCTGCTTTCCGGCTTATCGGTCATAGAAGCGTCGTCCTTCGTCGCTTCTCCCAGCGCGGGGCTTTACTGCGCCCAGTTCGGGGCGGAGGTGATCCGAGTGGATCAGGTCGGAGGCGGGCCGGACTTTCACCGCTGGCCGGTGACGCGGAATAACGACTCGCTCTATTGGGAAAATCTCAATCGGGCGAAGAAGTCCGTCGCGCTGGACCTTGGCAAGCCGGAAGGGCGCGAGTTGTTGCAGCGGTTGGTGCGGGCGACCGGCCAGCTCGTCACCAACTTTCCCGCCGGGGGCTTCATGGCGCATGACGTTCTGGCGCAAGGCCGTCCCGATCTGGTGACGGTGCGCGTCATGGGTTGGGCGGACGGATCGCCCGCGCTGGACTATACGGTCAATAACGCGGTCGGGTATCCGACACTCACGGGATCGGGGTCGGAGCCGGTCAATCACGTCCTGCCCGCATGGGATTTGCTGACGGGCGCTTATGCCGCCTTTGCCCTGCTCGCCGCGCTGCGCCGCCGCAGCGAGACAGGCGCGGGCAGCGAGGTGCGGCTGCCTTTGTCGGACGTGGCGATCGGCACTGTCGCCAATCTCGGCGGGATCGCCGAAGTGCTTTATGAGGGAGCCAATCGGCCCCGCCTGGGCAACACCGTCTATGGCCTGTTCGGGCGCGATTTCGTGACAGCGGACGGCGTCCGCACGATGATCGTGGTGGTGACGCCGCGTCAGTGGAGCAACCTGATCGCGACGCTGGGCATTGCCGAGGCCGTCGCCGAGTTGGAAACGCAGCTTGGCGTGTCGTTCGCGAAAGACGATGGCCTCCGCTTCACCCATCGCGAGGCGCTGTTCCCGCTTTTCGACAAAGCCATCGCCGCGCGCCCTCATGCGGATCTGGCCGCCGCCTTCGATGCAAACGGCGTGGTTCATTCCGCTTACGGCACCATGCTGGACGCCGCCAACGATCCCGTGCTGGTGAAGGACAATCCCATTTTCGGCACGGCGGAAAATCCCAGCGGCTTCACCTATCCCGCGGCAGGCGCGTTCGCGACCGTGCCGCAACTGGAAAGGCTGGCGCCCCGCCCCGCCCCTCGCAACGGCCAGCATAGCGAAGAAGTGCTGGCTTCCCTCCTTTCGCTTTCATCGGGTGAAATCGCCCGCCTGATCGACACCGGCATTGTCGGCGTCGCCTGACCGGAGAACTATCATGACATTGAGACGCGCAGCCATCGTGGCCCCTATCCGCACCGCCGTCGGCAAGTTCGGCGGCAGCCTCGCCAGCATGGACGCCGGAAGGCTGGGCGCCGTGGTGCTCAAGGCCCTGATCGAACGGACCAAAATCGACGCCGCGCGCGTTGACGACGTGGTTTTTTCCCAAGGCTATGGCAATGGCGAAGCGCCCTGCATCGGCCATTGGGCGTGGCTCGCCGCCGACCTGCCGCTCGATGTGCCGGGCTACCAGCTTGACCGCCGTTGCGGTTCGGGTCTTCAGGCCGTTGTGAACGCCGCGATGATGGTGCAGACCGGCATGTCGGACGTGGTCGTCGCGGGCGGCGTCGAGTCCATGTCCAACGTCGAATATTATACGGTCGAAGGCCGGCGCGGGACGCGCGGCGGCGGCATGATGCTGCACGACCGGCTGACGCGCGGCCGCATCATGTCTCAGCCGATCGAGCGTTTCGGCGTCATCAGCGGCATGATCGAGACGGCGGAAAACCTCGCCAGGGATTATGACATCAGCCGCGAGGCCTGCGACGCCTATGCCGTCCGCTCCCACCAGCGCGCCGCCGCCGCATGGAAAAACGGCCTGTTCGACGACGAACTGGTCCCTGTCGCGGTCCCGCAGCGCAAGGGCGATCCCGTCATCTTCGCCCATGACGAAGGCTATCGCGCCGACGCCAGCATGGAGACGCTGGGCGCGCTCAGGGCCATCGAAGGCAAGACCATCCCCGGCGCGGTGGTGACGGCAGGCAATGCCAGTCAGCAGAATGACGCGGCGGCCGCCTGCCTTGTCGTCGCCGAAGACAAGCTGGAGGAACTGGGCCTTGAACCCATCGCCTGGTTCCATGGCTGGGCGGCGGCGGGCTGCGATCCCAGCCGCATGGGCATCGGCCCCGTCCCGGCGGTCGAGCGCCTGTTCGCGCGCACTGGCCTTGGCTGGAACGACATCGACCTGGTCGAACTCAACGAAGCGTTCGCGCCGCAGGTTCTCGCCTGCCTCAAGGGCTGGGGCTGGAGCGAAGACGACAGCCGCAACGAAATCCTGAACGTCAACGGTTCGGGCATTTCGCTGGGCCATCCCATCGGCGCGACCGGCGGGCGCATCCTGGCGAACCTGACCCGTGAACTGGTGCGCCGCGACGGCCGCTATGGCATTGAGACGATGTGCATCGGCGGTGGTCAGGGCATCGCGGCGGCATTCGAGCGAGCGGCCTGACCATGGCGACAGGCATCGGCGATCTGAAGCCCTATCTGGAAGCAGCCCGGACCTTCCGTTCCGTGGCGCAGACTGCTCTGGCCGAGCGGCTCGCCACGCGGCGGATCGACGATGACCAGCGCGCGGCCCACGGCTTTGCGTGGATCGCGACCAGCGTCGCGGCGCTGGAAGCGACGCTGGAATGGGCGCAGGTCAACAATGGCGCGAACCCGCTCGACGATATGGTGACGCGCATCGCCTTCGCCGAAACGATCGGCCAGTTGGCGGGCGGCCTGCCCATGGGACAGAATGAGCTTCTCCGCCCTTCCGATCTGGGTATCGGCGCGGCCGGCCGCGCGTTGGAAGATGCCTGCGAAGCCCTGCTGAACGAGGATATGGCCCCGACCCGCGCCGCGCTGGCGCAAGCATTGGCGCAGGGCCACTGGCCGACCGAGAGCTTCCATGACGCGGAACTGGATTCGATTCGCGACCAGTTCCGGCGGTTCACCGATGCGGAGATCATTCCCAATGCCCATGCATGGCATCTGGCGAACGACCTGATCCCCGACGCCACGGTGCAGCATATGGCCGACCTTGGCACTTTCGGCGTCTGCATCCCGGAGGAGTTTGGCGGCCTTGGCCTCAACAAGCTGGTCATGTGCCTCGTCACCGAGGAGCTTTCGCGCGGATGGATCGGCGCGGGATCGCTCGGCACCCGGTCCGAGATCGCGGGCGAACTGATCGTCCTGGGCGGCACCGATGAACAGAAGGCATATTGGCTGCCGAAGATCGCCAGCGGCGAAGTGCTGCCGACCGCCGTCTTCACCGAACCCGATACGGGATCGGACCTCGGATCGCTACAAACGCGGGCGCGGCAGGACGCCAATGGCGAATGGCTGATCGACGGCGCAAAGAACTGGATCACCCATGCGGCCCGATCGGACCTCATGACGCTGCTGACCCGGACTTTGCCGAATGAGAAAGCCTATGCCGGTCTTTCCATACTGTTGGTGCCCAAGCCGCGCGGGACAGAGGACAACCCCTTCCCCGCCGAAGGCATGACCGGCAGCGAGATCGAGGTGCTGGGCTATCGCGGGATGCGCGAATATGCGCTTCAGTTCGACGGGATGCGCGCTCCGGGCGACGCCCTGCTGGGCGGCGAGGAAGGCCAGGGCTTCAAGCAACTGATGCGGACCTTTGAGGGCGCGCGCATCCAGACGGCGGCGCGGGCTGTCGGCGTGGCGCGGCGCGGGCTGGAACTGGGCCTCGATTATGCCATCAACCGCAAGCAATTCGGCAAGGCGATCATCCATTTCCCCCGCGTGTCGGACAAGATCGCCGCCAGTCTGGTGGATTTCGTCACCGCCCGCGAACTGAGCTACGCCGCCGCGCGCGCCAAGGATTCGGGCAAGCGCTGCGACATCGAAGCGGGCATGGCGAAGCTGCTGGGCGCGCGCGCCGCCTGGTCGAACGCCGACGCCAGCCTCCAGATTCATGGCGGCAACGGCTATGCGCTGGAATATGAGATCAGCCGCGTCCTGTGCGACGCCCGCATTCTCAATATCTTTGAGGGCGCAGCGGAAATACAGGCGCAGGTGATTGCGCGCGGATTGATCGGAGGCCGCAACTGATGAGCGAATGGCAGGACTGGATCGGCCGCGAGGAAAAACGGACCGACCGCGTCGACGAAGGATTGTTCACCCGCTGGCTCGCCACGCTGGATCGCGCCGCGCCTTCGGATGGAACGGTTCCGCAGGCGTTCCACTGGTGCCTTTGCACCCCTGACGCGCCTACCGCAAAGCTGGGGCCGGACGGCCATCCGCTGCGCGATGACAGCCCGGTGAGCTTCCTGCCGCCGGTCCCCCTACCCCGCCGCATGTGGGCGTCGAGCAAGGTCGAGTTCCTTGCGCCCCTGCGCCCCGGACAGAATGTGTTACGCACCTCGCGCGTCGCGTCCGTTGCGGAAAAACAGGGCGGATCGGGCCGGCTGGTGTTCGTGGACGTGGCGCATGAAACCCATGCGGAAGGCGCGCTGTGTGTGAAGGAAGTGCAGTCCATCGTCTATCGCGAGCCTGCTCCTGCCGGAACGCCCGCCGCGCCGCCGGCTCCGGGCGAGAGCCGCTTCGATCCGGCCGGATGGGACGCGCATCGGGAACTGACGCCTTCGGAGCCGTTGCTGTTCCGCTATTCCGCGCTGACCTTCAACAGCCATCGCATCCATTATGACGCGCCCTATGCGCGGGATGAGGAAGGCTATCGCGGGCTGGTAGTGCACGGTCCGCTGACGGCCACGCTGCTGCTCGATCTGGCCCAGCGGCATTTTGGGGACAATGCGCTCAAGCGTTTCGCTTTCCGCGGCATGTCGCCTGCGGTGGCGGGCGAGGCGCTGAATCTTGCCCTGCGCGGCAACGGCGAGGATATCGAGATCGGCGCCTTCGCCAGCGACGGCAGGCAGGTGATGTCCGCGACGGCCGCCGCCTGATCCCTTCGCAAACGCTCGATACAAGGCCCGGACATAGGATTGTCCGGGCCTTTTTTCATGAATCCGGTTTGCGTTCGGGGGAGAAGGCGATGATCGCGACCCCGATCAGGGCCAGTGTCCCGCCCCCGATCATGATAGCCGTGATGGGCGTCGAAAAATAGAGTGACGCGAAGATCGTGGACATCACGGGCGAGGCAAGGATCAATGGCATGATCGAGGAAATGGGATAGCGTTGCAGCAGCCAGGCCAGCGCGCCCTGCCCGACCACGGTCGCGCCGACGCAGCTAAAGGCGAACCAGGCTATCGGCGTCCAGCCGACATGGGCCAGCCCCGCAATGGCGGGCTGCTCGAAGATCAGGGCGAAAGGGGCAAGCGTCACCGCGCCCATAAGGCCATTCCACGCCTGCCCGTTCATCACGCTCACGCCCGTCAGACGGCGCTGCACCAGGGTGCCCGCGCCCCACATCATGGCCGCGAGTGACATGACCAGCACGGCGGGAACCTCGCTCAATATATGCGGATCGAACACCAGCGCGGCCACGCCCGCAAAGGCGAGCAGCACGCCCGCCAGCTTGCGCCGGTTGAGCTTCTCTCCGAGCAACAGCGCTCCGAGCACGAGAGAGAAAGGAACGCTGAGTTGCCCGGCAATGGCGAGCGCCCCCACATTGGACGCCATGAACAGCGCAATGTTCAGAAGCAGCAGGAACAGCCCGCCATTCAAAAAACCGTAGAGCGCCAGCCATCCGGTCCTGCCGGGCACCTTCCGCAACGCAGGCGCGCAAAGCAGGAAAACCACGCCCATTCGCAACGCCACCGAAAGCAGCGGCGCGGTCACATCCACCACCACTTTCATGGCAATCACATTGAGCGCGAACATGACGTTGACCAACAAGGCCAGCATCAGCGGCCCAGCGCCAAGGCGGTTTTGCGCCATTGCGACCTTGTCGTTCATCAGCATCTTTCCTGTTGCCAGCCGGAGGGAAGAATGGTCTTCAATCCTTGTTCAGCTTGCCGGCCCTATTATGATTCGATTATGCATAGTGGTATAATTTTCAGCCGGTAGACAAGGGAAGAGGAAATATGAATCCGATTGCGCAATTCGTGGGAGCTGCGACTCTCTTTGCTGCGTTTCTTTCTGTTACTCCCGCCCTGGCCCAAAGCGGAGACGCCGCCAAGGGCAAGGCGGTATTCGCCCGTTGCGCGATATGCCATACCGTCGAACCGGGGCCAAAAAAGATCGGGCCGTCGCTGTCAGGCCTGTTCGGACGCACATCGGGGACGGTCGCGGGCTTCACCTATTCCCCCGCCATGCAGAAAGCCAAAATTCGCTGGGACGCCAAGACGCTGGACGCCTTCTTCGCCAAGCCGTCCGCTCTGGTGCCGGGCAACAAGATGGTCTTTGCCGGCCTTCCCAATGCCGCCGATCGCGCAAATCTGATCGCCTACCTCGCTGCCGCCACGAAAAAATGACCTGAAAAGTATCCTATGGTGCAATAATTATTGTGCTTCGCTTCGCCTCCCGCTATCTGTATCCCGAACTATCGGAATGGACAGCAAGCAGGAAGCGGAGCGGATGCGATATTCTCACCATGCGGTATCCACACTGGCTGGCGGGCGCGCCCAATGAGCGGCCGCGCTTTGGAGGGGGTGAAGGTTCTCGACCTTTCCCGTGTGCTGGCAGGGCCTTGGTCGACACAGATTCTCGCAGATTTCGGCGCGGACGTCATCAAGATCGAACTGCCCGGACATGGCGACGATACCCGTGCCTGGGGGCCGCCCTATCTGACCGGTGAAGCGGGCGAACCGGAAATCGGCACCAGCGCCTATTATCTGGCCTGCAACCGCAACAAGCGTTCCGCCGCCATCAATCTGGCGACGCCGGAGGGCGCGGAACTGATCCGCAAACTGGCGGCGGAAGCGGACATATTGGTCGAAAATTTCAAGGTCGGCGGCCTCAAGAAATATGGCCTCGATTATGAAAGCCTGCGCGCGGTCAACCCTCGCCTCGTCTATTGCTCGATCACGGGCTTTGGCCAGAACGGGCCATATGCCGACCGCGGCGGCTATGATTTCGTCGCGCAGGGCATGGGCGGTTTCATGAGCATCACTGGCGAGGAAGGCGGCAACCCCCTGCGCGCCGGAGTCGCCATGGCGGATCTTTCCACCGGCATGTACGCGACTGTTTCGATCCTGGCGGCGCTTCGCCATGCCGAGCGCACGGGCGAAGGGCAACAGATCGACGTGTCCCTGCTCGATACGCAGATCGCCATGCTCGCCAATCAGGGGATGAACTGGCTGGTCGGGGGCATCGTGCCCGGCAGGCTGGGCAACCGTCACCCCACCGTCGTGCCCTACAAGACATTCGACGTGGCCGATGGCGTGATGATCATCGCGGTCGGCAATGACCGGCAGTTCCGCGCCCTGTGCGACGAGTTGGGGCGGCCTGAGCTGGGCACCGATCCGCGCTTCGCCACCAGCACGGCGCGCCTCACCCATCGGGACGAGATCGAGGCGACCGTGCAGGAACTGGTGCGCCCCTTCCAGCGCGACGAATTGATGGAGCGCTTCGTGGCGTGCGGCGTGCCCGCCGGTCCCGTCAACAGCATCAAGGACGTGTTCGAAGACCCGTTCATCGAGGCGCGCAACACCGTGCATCGCTTCCGGCGCGAGGAGGACGGCGTCGAAATTCCGACGGTCGCCTATCCCGGCAAGCTGTCGGCGACGCCCGCGGATTATCGCTATCACCCGCCGCATGTCGGCGAACATACACGCGACATATTGGGCCAATGGCTCGGTCTTGGCGATGGCGCACTCGATGCGCTGACGGCGGAAGGCGCCATCGCCCAGCGTCGCAAGAAAGAAAGGACCGACGCATGAAACTGAACAATGACATAGCCGCCGTGGTCACAGGCGGCGCCTCCGGCCTTGGCGAAGCGACGGCGCGCACCCTTGCCGCCAAGGGCGTGAAGGTCGCCCTGTTCGACTTCAACGAGGAAGCGGGAAACAAGGTTGCGGCGGAAATCGGCGGCACCTTCTGCAAGGTCGACGTGACGGACGAAGCGTCGGTCGATGCCGGTTTCGAAAAGGCCCGCGCCGCCCATGGGCAGGAACGGATCATCGTCAATTGCGCAGGCACCGGCAATGCGGTCAAGACCGCCAGCCGCGACAAGGCGACGGGCGAAACCAAGCATTTCCCGCTCGACGCGTTTGAGCGGATCATTCAGATTAACCTGATCGGCACCTTCCGCTGCTGCGCCAAGTCGGCCAGGGGGATGCTGGACCTGGAACCGTTGGAGGACGGCGCGCGCGGCGTCATCATCAACACGGCGAGCGCAGCGGCCGAGGATGGGCAGATCGGCCAATGCGCCTATGCCGCGTCCAAGGGCGGCGTGGTCAGCCTGACGCTGCCCATGGCGCGCGACCTGATGAATGACGGCATCCGCGTGAACACGATCCTGCCGGGCATTTTCGACACGCCGCTGATGGCGCGGGCGTCCGACACTGTGCGTCAGTCGCTGGCCGCGACGGTGCCCTTCCCCAAGCGTTTCGGCCAGCCCGCCGAATTCGGGGCGATGGCCGTGGCAATGATCGAGAACGACTATTGGAACGGCGAGGACGTCCGTCTCGACGGCGCTATCCGCATGGCTCCGCGCTGAGGAGGAAAGACAATGACCGACAATATGACACAGGATCAACCGGAATTCGTGACCTACAAGGTCGAGGATGGCGTGGCGTGGGTCATGCTCAACCGGCCGCAATATTCCAACGCCCAGAACTACCGGCTGCTGGCGCAACTCGACGCCGCGTTCAAGCAGGCGGTCGAGGATGATGACGTGAAGGTCATCGTGCTGGGCGGTGAAGGCAAGCATTTCTCCGCCGGCCACGACATCGGCACCCCTGAAAAGGACAGCGATATGGCCCGCGAGCGCACGACGCTCTGGTGGGATCATCGCAACAAGGGCGGCGCGGAACGGCAATATGTGTTGGAGCAGGACGGCTATCTCGGCCTGTGCCGCCGCTGGCAGGACATTCCCAAGCCGATGATCGCCATGGTGCAGGGCGCCTGCATCGCGGGCGGGCTGATGCTGGCATGGGTGTGCGACCTCATCATCGCTTCGGACGACGCCTTTTTCCAGGACCCGGTGCTTCGAATGGCGCAGCCGGGAGTGGAATATTTCGCCCATGCCTTCGAACTGCCGCCGCGGGTGGCGCGCGAACTGCTGTTGCTGGGGCGGCGGATGCCGGCGCAGCGGGCTTATCAGTTCGGCATGGTGAACGAAATCTACCCGCGTGAAACGCTGCGAGCGGAAGTGGCGAAGATCGCCGCTGAAATCGCCGAACGCGACCGTTTCGGACTGGCGCTTACCAAGCAGGCCTTCAACTTCGTGGAAGATCTGCGCGGCAAGCGGCAGGCGATGGACGGCGTGTTCCATATGCACCACCTCGCCCACGCGCATAACCAGCTCATGACCGGCAACCTTGTCGGCGGGCTGGATGCGAAGGCGATGGCGTCAGCCAACAAGAAGCAGGCCAGCGAAGGCTGAAGCCCAGGAAATCCGGGGCGTGATCTGATCAACCAGACCACGCCCCCATTTCAGATTTATCCGGCCGATATGCGGATGGGGCAGGAGACGCTGATCTCCATAACCGCGTTAAGGCGCCCCAGCCCAAGCCATTTGGCGCAGTGCGTGGCGAGTTCCACCAGTTCATCGGCGCTGAAGTGGGCATTCAATTCCGCCCAGAAGCTATCGTCAAAGGCCGTCGGACCGATGGCGAAACGCTCCGCAAAGCCGATCGCCAACGCTTCGCCAGAGGCGTAGTCGCCCCGCCGCGCGGGGTCGTCGACATGGGCGTAAAAATCCTCGTCGAGGCCGAGGGCATCGCCGCCCTCCACCCGCGTTTCGGAACAGGGGATGCACCCGTTGATATGGGCGATGCGGATGCGCGCTGCTTCACGCACCCGCAGTGGCAGCTCGGCCTCATCCTGCAACGCGTCGCCAAAAGCGCGCGCGGCCTCGCCGAGCGCAGGGCGCAGCGACCACATCCGCGCGGCCTCCTCCCCCTCGCTCTCCGGCAAAGTGATGCGCGCCATGTCTTACAGCCTTTCGACGATGGTCACATTGGCCATGCCCCCGGCCTCGCACATGGTCTGAAGGCCATAGCGCGCGCCACGATCATGCAGGGCGCTCACGAGCGTCGCCATCAGCTTCGCGCCCGATCCGCCCAACGGATGGCCCAGCGAGATCGCGCCGCCATGGACATTCAGCCGCGCCGGATCGGCGTCCAGCGCCTGCGCCCAGGCGAGCGGCACCGGGGCAAAGGCTTCGTTGACCTCATAAAGATCTATGTCGGACAGCTTCATGCCTGCCTTGTCCAGGGCCTTTTGCGTCGCCGGGATGGGCGCTTCCAGCATGATGACCGGATCATGGCCCAGCACTGTCATCTGATGCACGCGGGCCAATGGGGTAAGGCCCAGCGTTTTCAGCCCACGTTCGTTGACCACCAGAAGCGCCGCCGCGCCATCGCAAATCTGGCTGGCGTTGGCGGCCGAGACAACGCCGCCTTCCTGTAGCAGCTTGACGCTGGAAATCTTTTCAAGGCTGGCGTCGAAGCGGATGCCTTCGTCGATCTTGTGGATGACGGTTTCCCCTTCGGCCGTCACGACCTCCAGCGGGATGATTTCCGCGTCGAACTTGCCGGCCTGCGTCGCGGCGATCGCGCGACGGTGGCTTTCCAGCGCGAAGGCATCCAGCGCAGGCCGTTCGAAGCCATATTTCTTCGCCAGCATTTCCGCACCGCCGAACTGGCTGAAAGGCGTGTTGGGATAGCGTGCTTCGATGCCGGGGCTGCGATGGGTGCCGAAGCCATGTTGCGCGGGAAGCGTCCAGGGCAGGCCCATGGGCACGCGCGTCATGCTTTCCACGCCTGCGGCGATCACGACATCCATGATGCCGGACATGACGGTGGCGGCGGCGAAATGCAGCGCCTGCTGCGACGATCCGCACTGGCGGTCGACATGGGTGCCGGGAACCGATTCGGGCAATCCCGACGCCAGCACGGCGTTGCGGGCGATATTCGCACCCTGCTCGCCGGCCGGACAGGCGCAGCCCATGATGACGTCTTCCACCGCCTGCGGGTCGATCCCGCTGCGCTCGACCAGCCCGGACAGAACCTTCCCGGCCAGATCGGCGGGATGAACGCCCGCCAGCCTGCCGCCCCGCCTGCCGCCCGCGCTCCGCGCCAGAGCGGCGATATATGCCTCCGCCATCCGCCTATCTCCAATAATATACCATGATGCAGATTTTAGCTATCATGGCAGGAGGGAGTCTGTCCAACCCAATTATAAGGGATCGGGCAGAAAGAACGGATCTTCGGGCGCCGGGAAGGAAGATCAGGTCAGGCGGCGCGCAAAGTCCAGCACTTCACGGGCCAGACGTTGCTGATCGGCCGAATCGCGCATCAATATGTCGGTCGCGAAAAGGGTTGCCCCCTCGTCCGCTATCGGGTTTTCGTCAGCGCTATCTATCACCAGACCGTCAATCAGATCGCCATAATGCGCCGCGACAGCCGCAGCCGTGGCGGCGATGCCCAGTTCGGCCATGATTTTGGCTGCCGGTCCCTTCACCGCTTGCCGGGCGATGAATGGCGAAAGCGCGACACAAGGCAGTCGTCTACTCGCAATGCGTTCGCGCACGCCGGGGATGGCCAGAATCGGGGCGATGGAGAGCAGCGGATTGGACGGGCAGAAGATGATCGCCTCCAACCCCGGATCGTCGAATGCGGCGAGCAACCCCACGCTGGGCCTTGCCTGTTCCGCGCCCTCGAAACGGATCGAAAGGAAGCGGGGAGTGCATTGATAGCGAACGAAATAGTCCTGAAAAGCCAGGTCGCCCTGATCCGTCGACACAATAGAACGAACAGGATCGTCGCTCATCGGCACGATTTTCTGCGCGATGCCAAGGCGGCGGCGGATATCGTCTGTCGCGGCGGAGAGATTCCCTTGCCGCAAAAGCTGCCGCCGCAATATATGCGTCGCGAGATCGCGGTCACCCAGCCGGAACCAGGTTTCGCCGTGAAGGCGCGCCATCGCGTCCATGAACGCCCAACTTTCGCCGGCGACGCCCCAGCCCAGTTCCACATTGTTCATGCCCGCCAGCGCATAGGTGACGCTGTCGATGTCGGGGCTGATCGGCAAGCCCATATGCTCGAAATCGTCGCCGGTATTGACCGCGACGGTCAAAGTCTCCGGCGGCAATATCGCGGCCAGCCCATTGGCGAGCTTCGCCCCGCCCACGCCCCCGGCCAGCGCGAGGACGCTCATGGGAAAATATCCATTCGGGTTTCGCGAACAGGCAAGGCGCCCAAGACGATGGCAGTCATGATGAAATGATCGCTCCCCTCATGCAGATGCCGGAGCCGGGCACCTTGTAGCGAGGATTGAGGGTGATCGGCGCGGAGGTCAAGGCATCACCCCGGCAGGTCAAACGATCTCGACGCTATTACGGGGGCTAACCGACCGGCCCGGAAAGATGCGGCGCCGCATCGTCGCGCTTGCCTATCCCTTCGAGAAGATGTGGCGGCAAATCGACGGGCGCTTCCAGCAGGGCGACCAATGTTTGCAGGAAATGCTCGATGCTGGCGTCGCTGCCCCACATGGGGTGGTCGCGGCTATGATCCGCAAGCGCCCGCTGCCGTGCGGACAGCACCGCGGAAATATAAGCGCCCATGAACACGAACCTCTGGTTCTGCAACGCCGGAGCCAGATCAGCGGGCATCAAGCTGCGCAGATGATCGAGGCCACGGCCATAGGCTCTATTCCACGCGGGGTCGATCGCGTCGAGCATCATGTCCCGGTGCGTCATGGCGAAGATAACGATAAACGGAACATAATGTTCTTCCGGCAGGGCCAGCACCGGCAGGATCAGCGCATCGATCACCTCGCGAATCGAACGGGGGCCGCCTTCGCGCTCCAGACGGTCGAGGACGGCATTGCGCTCACGGTCCAAAGCCATGGCGCCGTCCATGACGATGGCGCGGACCAGCGCTTCCTTCGATCCGAAATGATAGCCGACAGCGCCATGATTCTTCTGCCCCGCCGCCGCCGCGATTTCCCGCACGGTGACGCCGTCGACGCCCCGTTCCGCGAATAGCCGCAGGGCGACTTTCTTGATATGCTCCGCGGCGGCTCCACGCGGGGCATCATCGGCTTTGGCTAGTTGAAGTCTGACCATGCGTGCAAAATCTCATTGCAATAAGTTTTCGTCAAGTGCATTATCCATTTGACCTAATCGGCGGTGCAACAGCCGGAAAAGCGAAGGATGCCTAGGTGGAATCAGCAGTCGACATCGAGTCGCTCGCGGCATGGATGACGGACCAGGGGCTTGGCTCCGGTCCCGTCACCCATATCACGCCGCTGGCAGGAGGGACGCAGAACATCCTGCTGCGCTTCACCCGCGATGGCCGCGATTATGTATTCCGCCGCCCGCCCGCCCATCCGCGCGCCAACAGCAACGAAACCATGCGCCGCGAGGCGCGGGTGCTGCGCGCTCTGGCGGGAACGGATGTTCCGCATCCCGCGCTGATCGCCGATGGCGGCGACGAAAGCATATTGGGCGTGGCCTTTTATTTGATGGAGCCGGTGGACGGCTTCAACCCCGTCGGCGAACTTCCGCAGCCTCATGCCGGGTCGGCGGCGATGCGCCATGCCATGGGCCTTGCCCTGGTGGACGGCATCGCCGCGCTGGGCGCTCTGGATCATGAGGCCCTGGGCCTCGCCGATTTCGGCAGGCCGGACAATTTCCTGGGGCGGCAGGTCGACCGTTGGCGTGGGCAGATGGCGGGCTATGCGGAATTCGACGGCTGGCCCGGCCCCACTTCGCTTCCTTCGGTGGAGGCGGTCGGCGCGTGGCTGGAACGGCACCGCCCCGCCCAATTCAAGCCGGGCATCATGCATGGCGACTATCATCTCGCCAATGTCATGTATCGCAAGGACGGGCCGGAACTGGCCGCCATCATCGACTGGGAACTGGCGACCATCGGCGATCCGCTGCTGGACCTTGGCTGGGTGCTGGCGACATGGCCGGACGGCAAATCGGAAAGCACCGTCGCGGTGACGCCCTGGGACGGATTTCCCGCGCAGGACGAACTGGTGGCCCGCTATGCGAGCCGGTCGGAACGCGATCTGTCGGCGGTGGACTGGTATCATGTGCTGGCCTGCTACAAGCTCGGCATCCTGCTGGAAGGCACCTACGCCCGCGCCTGCGCCGGGAAAGCCCCGCAGGAAACCGGCGACAAGCTGCACGGCCGCGCCGTCCACCTGTTCGAACGCGCCGCAACGCTGATCCGCTGATATGCAGAGAGGAAACTCCCTTTGAGCAACGAACTGGATTTTACCGGAAAGACCGTGCTGGTGGTCGGCGGATCGAGCGGCATCGGCAACGGCATGGCGCAAGCCTTCCGCCAGCGCGGCGCGAGCGTGCATGTCTGGGGCACCCGCCCCAGCGCCGCCGACTATGCGGGCGAGGAAGGCTCCGACGTGGAGGGGCTGGGCTACACGCAGGTCGATGTGAGCGATCCTGCGGCCATCGCCGCCGCGCCCACGCCGTTCGAGCGGCTGGACGTGCTGATCCATTCGCAGGGCGCGGTGCTCTACCGCCGTCAGGAGTTCGAGCCGGAAGGCTGGAACAAGGTGATGGCCGTCAACCTCGACAGCGTCCTCCATATCTCCAACCGCTTCCGCGAAGCGCTGGCGGCTGTCAACGGCGCGGTGATCGTCGTCAGTTCCATCGGCGCGTTCAAGGCGACCTTCGGCAACCCGGCCTATGCCGCGTCCAAGGCGGGCGCGGTCAACCTGGTCCGGGCGCTGGCGATCGCATGGGCGGGCGAAGGCATCCGCGTCAACGGCATCGCCCCCAGCCTGGTCGACACCAAGATGACCAAGGTCACGATGGACAATGACGAACGACGCGGCCGCGCCCTTTCCCGCATACCGATGGGCCGTTTCGGATCGGTCGAGGAAATGGCGGGCGTGGCGCTTTTCCTCGCTTCTCCCCTTTCTGCCTATATCTGCGGCCAGACGCTGATCGTCGACGGCGGCCTGACGCTGACCTGAATCCTTTTTTTCGTCATTCCAGAAGGATGAGCTCTCATGGACTTCGAATATTCCGACAAGGTGAAGGCGCTGCGGGCGCAACTGACCGACTTCATGGACGCCTATGTCTATCCCAGGGAAAAGGAGCGCGATCATTTCCATCACGATCCCGCCAATCTGTGGAAGCGGTGGCCCGGCACCGAGGAACTGAAGGCCAAGGCAAAGGAAGCGGGCCTGTGGAACCTGTTCCTGCCGCATGAATATGGCGAATGGAGCCCCGGCCTCACCAACCTCGAATATGCGCCGCTAGCAGAGATCATGGGGCGCGTGATCGGCTCTTCGGAATATTTCAACTGTTCCGCGCCAGATACCGGCAATATGGAAGTGCTGGCGCGATACGGCACCCCGGAGCAGCAGGAACAATGGCTGAAGCCCTTGCTCAACGGCGAGATCCGGTCCTCCTATGTCATGACCGAGCCGGAGGTCGCGTCCTCCGACGCCACGAATATCGAGACCACCATTATCGCGGATGGCGACGATTATGTCATCAACGGCCGCAAATGGTGGATTTCGGGGGCGCTCGATCCCAATACGAAGATCTTCATCCTGCTTGGGAAGACGCCCAATGACGGGCCGCGCCACAAGCAGCATTCGCAGATCCTGATCCCCGCCGGGACGCCCGGCATCGAGATCATCCGCCCGCTTGACGTCATGCACTCCGTCCATTCGCCGGGCGGCCATGCGGAGATGGTGTTCAAGGATGTGCGCGTGCCCAAGGCCAACCTGATCCTTGGCGAAGGGCGCGGTTTCGAGATCGCGCAGGGCCGCCTTGGGCCGGGCCGCATCCACCATTGCATGCGCCTCATAGGGCAGGCGCAGCGGTCGCTGGAATATATGGCGCGCCGCGTGGACAGCCGTGTCGCTTTTGGCCGCAAGCTCGCTGAGCAGGGCAGCATCCGGCAGGACGTCGCCCTTTCCTTCTGCGAGATCGAGCAGGCCCGTCTGCTGACCCTGAAGGCCGCCGATGCCATGGATCGCTATGGCAACAAGGTCGCCAAGGATCTGATCGCTGCGATCAAGGTCATCGCGCCGCGCATGACGCAGACGGTCGCCGACCGCGCCATGCAGGTGTTCGGCGGCATTGGCATATCGAGCGACTTCCCGCCCGCCGGAGCCTTCATGAATGCGCGCTATCTGCGCTTCGCCGATGGCCCGGATGAAGTGCATCTGGCCCAGCTCGGCAAGCTGAAGATCGCGGAGCTGAACGAACTGCCGGTGCGCTGACCCGCGACGTTGCGAGAGGATGAGGGCATGACCGCACAGGTGCAGACCATGGACAATCCCGCCGTCGCCCGACTGGGCACGGCATGGTGGATGGTGGCGGTCCTGTTCGGCCTTTATGTGCTGGCGTGGATCGACCGGCTGATCGTGGCCATGCTGGTCACGCCGATCAAGCAGGACCTGCTGCTGTCGGACGTGCAGATCAGCATGATCACGTCCACATCCTTCGCGATCTTCTATGCGATCTTCGGTCTGCCGCTCGGCTGGGCGGCAGACCGTTTTTCGCGGCGCTGGATCATCTTCGGCGGGGTGGTGATCTGGGCCGTGGCGACCACCGCCTGCGGCTTTGCCCAAACCTATGAGCAATTGCTGATCGGGCGCATCTTCGTGGGCGTGGGCGAAGCGGCGCTGCTGCCCGCCGCCTATTCGCTGATATCCGACGCCTTCCCTTCCCATCTGCTGACGCGCGCTACGTCGGCTTTCCAGATGGCGGGCAAGGTCGGATCGGCCACGGCCTTTGCGCTGGGCGGCGTGGCCATTGCCTTTGCCGCCGCGCATACGGGCATCCACATCCCCTTTCACGGCCCGGCCCAGCCATGGCAGCTCGTCATGATGATGGTCGGCGTTCCGGGAATCCTGATCGCGCTGCTGCTCTTCACCTTCCCCGATCCGGGCCGGCAGCGCGGGGTGAAGACCCCCTCCTCCCCCGCGACACAAAAGGGCGAAATCCGCGCCTTCGTGTCGGGCAACTGGCAGTTGCTGGTGCTGATGCTGGTGGGCACGTCCTGCCTCGCCATGTGCGGCTATTCCATGACCAACTGGGTGCCCGCCTATATCGAGCGGCATTTCGGCTGGAAGCCCGTGCAATATGGCGTGGCGCTCAGCCTGATGAACATCGTGTCGGCGGTGTCGCTCGTGATCAACGGATGGATCGTCGACCGCCTGTTCGTGCGCGGCATGAAGGACGCGCATCTGCGCTTTTATGGCTGGCTGATCCTCGCCTTCCTGCCGGTGATCGCCTATATGTTCTTCGCCACGAACGTGTATGTGTTCCTCGCCTGCTATTGCGTGGCGCAGTTCATCACCGTGCCGTTCATGGTCTATGTGTCGTCGGTCATGGGCCTGATCGCCCCCGCGACGATCCGGGCGCGGTTGCTGGCCTTCTTCCTGTTCGTCTTCACGATCCTGGGCCTTGGCGCGGGGCCGGCCATCGTCGCCGCGCTGACGCAATATGTGTTCCATGACGAAGGCGCGCTCGGTCAATCGCTCGCCATCGTCGTGATCGTCTGTTCGACCGCCGCCCTGATTTCCTTCCGTATGGCGCTGCGCTACCTCGCGCCCGCCATCGCCGCGCGAGCCGCCCATGGCTGAGCCGTGCGCCCCCTCTTTCAGAAAGGATTGCCCATGTCCCTGACCATTGGTGGCGTCGATCCCGCGCGCCGGAGCGAATTCGCGCTGATCGACGAGCGCGTGACCTATGACTGGAACCAGCTCGACGAACTGCTGAACCGCGCCGCCAACGCGCTTAATTCGCTCAATCTGACTGAGCGGCGCGTGGCCATGTTCGCGCCCAACAGCGCCGAAACGGTGATCGCCTATGTCGCCTGTCTGGAAGCGGGCATATCGAGCGTGCCGGTCAGCTTTCACCTGACGCCTTCGGAAGCGGCCTATATCCTCAAGGATTCGGGCGCCGTCGCTCTTTTCGTCGGACCAGAAACGATGGAGGCGGGTCTTACCGCCGCCGCGGAAGCAGGGGTCGGAACGGTCATCGGCTGGCGCTGTCCGGAGCGGGAGGGAGTGATCGCCTGGGAAAGCTGGATCGCGGCCGCCTCGACCCAAGAGCCGGATCATGATGTTCCGCCCTTGCCGCATCTGCACTATACGTCGGGCACGACCGGCCGCCCGAAGGCCACCGAAACGCCGCCGCAATATTTCCCCCGCGTCGCGACCGTGAAGGCTTTGGCCGAAGCGATCCGTCCCCGGATCACGCCTTCGCCGGGGATCGCGGTCGGCCCGCTTTACCATACCGGCCCGCTGGGCATGGCGCGCAACGTCTTTGGCGGCATGAGCCTCATCACCGTCGAGCATTTCGATGCCGAACGGACGCTCGCCCTGATCGAGAAATACAAGGTTGCCGGGTCCGTCATGGTGCCGACTCATTTCCAGCGGATGCTGGCCCTGCCGGAAGACGTCCGCCGCAAATATGACGTGTCCAGCATCCAGCGGCTCGCCCATACCGGGGCGGCCTGTCCACGCGCCGTCAAGCAGGCGATGATCGACTGGTTCGGTCCCGTCCTGGTGGAAGCCTATGGCGGGACGGAGGCGGGTTCCACCACCTTCATCACATCGCAGGAATGGCTGGAGCGCCCCGGCTCGGTAGGCAAGGCGTTGCCGCCGTTCGAGACGGTGATCTATGGCGAGGACGGGCAGACCCTTGGCCCCAATGAAATCGGGCAGGTCTATTTCCGCGACACGAGCGGCCATGGCATCGTCTATCGCGGCGACCCGGAAAAGACCGCTGCCGCCCATATCGCACCGGGCGTCTTCACGCTGGGCGAGATGGGTTATGTCGATGAGGAAGGCTATCTCTTCATCACCGACCGCGTGTCCGACATGATCGTGAGCGGCGGCGTCAACATCTACCCGGCCGAAGCCGAGCATGTGTTGCTGCGCCATCCCAAGGTTGCCGACATCGCCGTGATCGGCGCGCCCAATGCGGAAATGGGCGAGGAAGTCCGCGCGCTCGTCATCCCGAAAGACCCGAATGATCCTCCTACGGCGGAGGAACTCAATGTCTTTTGCCGCGCGTCGCTTGCCGGTTACAAATGCCCGCGCGGCTATGAGGTGGTGGACGATATCGGCCGCACCATCATGGGGAAGGTCAACAAAAAGGCGCTCCGCCAGCGCTTCTGGCCATCCGACCGCACCATCGGAGGTTGAAGACGATGCGTCCCGCCTATCTCATCCTGTCGCTCCTCGCCCTGCTGGCTGCCTGCACCCCGTCGCAGCAAGCGCGGCGCGATGGCAGCGACTGGCCGGGCTATGGCGGGATCGACGAGAATCATTACAGCCCCCTGACAGAGATCAATGACAGCAACGTCGCCGGGCTGAAACTCGCATGGTTCCAGGATATCCATACGGGCGGGTCGAGCCTGTCCGCGCCCATCGCGGTCGATGGTGTGCTATATTATGCATCGGGCTACAGCGTCATCCATGCGCTGGACGCGGCCACGGGACGGGAATTATGGACCTACGACCCGCAAAGCTGGAAGGTCGCGGGACAGAAGATGCGCGCCGCATGGGGCATTCGCGGCATCGCCTATGGCAATGGGATGATCTTTGCCGGGACGATAGACGGCCGCCTGATCGCCATCAATGCGCGTTCCGGCCATCCAGTCTGGAGCGCGCAGACGGTCGGCAAGGATGATGAGCGTTACGTCACCGGCGCACCATGGGTGTTCAACGGCAAGGTCGTCATCGGCCATGGCGGCGCGGACTTCGCGCCGATCCGGGGATATGTGACGGCCTATGATCAAAAGACGGGCAAGCAGCTCTGGCGTTTCTACACCGTGCCGGGTGATCCCAAGCTGGGTTTCGAGAACAAGGCCATGGAAATGGCGGCGAAGACCTGGACCGGCGAATGGTGGAAATATGGCGGCGGCGGCACGGCATGGAACGCCATGGCCTATGACCCCAAATATAACCGCATCTATATTGGCGTCGGCAATGGGTCGCCGTGGAACCAGAAGATTCGATCGCCCGAAGGCGGGGACAATCTGTTCCTGTGCTCCATCGTCGCGCTGGACGCGGATACAGGCGAATATGTCTGGCATTATCAGACCAATCCCGGCGAAACCTGGGATTTCAATTCGGCCATGGACATCGAACTGGCCCGGTTGAAGATCGACGGCCAGGAACGGGACGTGCTGATGCATGCGCCCAAGAACGGTTTCTTCTACGTCATCGATCGGGAAAGCGGGAAACTGATCTCCGCCCGCAACATCGTGCCCGTCAACTGGGCCAGCGGCATCGACATCAAGAGCGGCCGCCCCATCGAAAATCCGGCGGCCCGCTATCCCGACGGCAAGCCCGCCATCGTCTACCCCTCCCCCTTCGGCGCCCATAATATCGAGGCGATGTCGTTCAATCCGGGTACGGGGCTGGTCTATATCCCCACGATGGATCAGGGCCGCGTCTATATTGACCCTGCCGGGCCGCTCCAGGGATGGAAGCATCTGGACGGCCAGCGCCTCAGTGTCGGCACAGGAGCGCCTCCCGCCGGAGTGACGCCCGACCGCGCCGCCACCAGTTTCCTGCTCGCGTGGAACCCTGTCACGCAAAGCGAGGCATGGCGCATTCCCATGACCGGCCTGCGCGGTGGTGGCGGAACGGCGACCACGGCGGGCAATCTTCTTTTTCAGGGCAATGCGACGGGCAAGTTCATGGCCTATGCCGCCAATAACGGCCGACCGCTCTGGTCCTTCGACGCGCAGACCGCTGTTATGGCGCAACCCATCACCTATCGCGCGCGGGGCAGGCAATATGTGACCGTGATCGCCGGATCGCGTTTTCCCAGCGCGGCGGGCCTGCCGCGCGAGTGGAATTATCGTACGCAGCAATGGCGCGTCCTCACCTTCTCGCTCGACGGGAAGGCGAAGCTGCCGCCCGCGCAGCAGGTGGAGACGCCCGTGATCGACATGCCCGATTTCACGGTCGATCCGGCCAAGGCCGCCATCGGCGCGACTGTCTATGCCGAGCGTTGCTCGATCTGCCATGGCGCCAATGGAGTTTCGGGCGGGGCTGCGCCCGACCTGCTGCAATCGGGCGTGCCGCTGGATATCGACAGCTTCCGGGGCGTATTGCGTGAAGGCATTTTGCGGGAACGGGGGATGCCTCGTTTCGAGGAACTGACCGATGCCGAAATCGCCGGTCTCCAACATTATTTCCGTCAACGGGCGCGTGACGTGCTGGCCCGGCAAAAGGCCGGGCAGCCGGACGCCCAAACGCATAGAGGCTTGAATGAAGGTCAATGATGTCACCACCTATGAGGTGGAAGGGCCGGTTGCGGTCGTCACCCTGAATTCTCCGCCGGTGAACGCGCTGTCCGCCGCCGTGCGCCAGGGCATAGCCGATGGCCTGAAAATGGCGCTGGAGGATGACGATGTCCGCGCCATGGTGCTGATTTGCGAAGGCCGCACCTTCTTCGCCGGGGCCGACATCACCGAATTCGGCAAGCCGACCGTCGATCCCAGCCTGCGCGACCTGCAACTGATGGTCGAAAACGCGGCAAAGCCCGTCATCGCCACCATCCATGGCACGGCGCTGGGCGGTGGACTGGAACTGGCGCTGGTCGCCCATTATCGCATTGCCGTCCCATCGGCCAAATGCGGCCTGCCGGAAGTCAATCTTGGCCTGCTGCCCGGCGCAGGCGGCACGCAGCGCCTGCCCCGCATCGTCGGCATTCCCAAGGCGCTCGACCTCATCACCTCTGGCGCGCCCGTCTCCGCCAAGGCGGCGAAGGACATGGGACTGGTCGATGAGCTTGCGGCGGAAGGCCATCTGCGCGCCGACGCCATCGCCTTCGCGAACCGGGTAATCGACGAGAACCGCCCCCTGCTCAAGGTCCGCGACCGCGCGGAGAAACTGGACGAAGCGCGCGGCAAGCCTGAAATCTTCGCCGATTTCCGCAAGGCCAACGCGCGCAGATTCCGTGGCTTCAAGGCGCCCGAAGCGATCATCCGCTGCATCGAGGCGACGTTGGAGGACAAGTCTTTCGACGAAGGCATGGCCTTCGAACGCGCGCTTTTCATCGAATTGCAGGCGGACAGCCAGTCCGCCGCGCAGCGCCATATCTTCTTTGCCGAACGGCAGGCGGGCAAGATCGTCGGCATCCCCGCCGATACGCCCATTTTGCCGATCCGCAAGGTCGGCGTCATCGGCGCCGGCACCATGGGCGGCGGCATCGCGATGAGCTTTGCCAATGCGGGCATTCCCGTCACTCTCGTCGACACCAGCGACGACGCGCTTTCCCGGGGGCTGCGGATCATTCGCGGCAATTATGAAGCGACCGCGAAAAAAGGCCGGATGAAGGCCGAGGATGTGGATGCGCGCATGGCCCTTCTCACCGGATCGGTGAGGATGGAGGATCTGTCCGACTGCGACCTCATCATCGAAGCCGTGTTCGAACAGATGGAGATCAAGCAGGAGGTCTTCGCGAAACTCGACAGGATCGCAAAGCCCGGCGCCATCCTCGCCACCAACACCAGCTATCTCGACCTTGACGAGATCGCGTCGGCCACCAGCCGCCCGACCAGCGTCGTCGGCCTGCATTTCTTTTCGCCCGCCCATGTCATGAAACTGCTTGAAGTGGTGCGCGGCAAAGAGACGCGGGCCGACATCATCGCAACGTCGATGAAGCTCGCCAAGACGCTGGGCAAGATTGGCGTGCTGGTCGGCAATGCCTTTGGCTTTGTCGGCAATCGCATCCTCGCGGCCCGCGACGCGCAGGCCAATCGCCTGATCCTGGAAGGCGCGACGCCCGAAGCCGTGGACAAGGTGCTTTACGACTTCGGCTTCCCCATGGGCCATTTCCAGATGCGCGACCTTGTGGGACTGGACGTAGGCTGGAACCGGGAAAAGAGCAGTTCCTCCACCGTTCGGGAAATCCTCAACGAAATGGGTCGACATGGGCAGAAGGTGGGCGGCGGCTTCTACGACTATGACGAAAGCCGCAACCGGAAGCCTTCCCCCGTCGTGCAAAAGGTGATTGAGGATTTTGCCGCGAAGCAAGGCATCGTCCGTCGCGAACTGGGTGACGCGGAAATTCGCGACCGGATTCTTTATGCTATGGTCAATGAAGGCGCGAAATTGCTGGATGAAGGCATCGCCTCGCGCGCGTCCGACATAGATGTGATCCTGATCACGGGCTATGGCTGGCCCAAATATGAAGGCGGGCCGATGTTCTGGGCCGATCTTCAAGGTATGCCGCAAGTGATTGAAAAGCTGAATTCCTTGCAGGCTGAATATGGCGATGCCTTTGTGCCGTCGCCGCTGATCAAACGTCTGGCTTCCGAAGGAAAGGGGTTCAGGGACGCATGATGAAGGGCAATCGCATCGCGATAACAGGGGTCGGTGAAACCCCCTTCCTCCGCAAGGGCGAGGAAAGCGTGCTCATGATGATGGCGCGCGCCAGCCTGTCCGCCATCGCCGACGCGGGCCTGACGCCTGCGGACATAGATGGCTATATCTCCAATAAATATGCGGGACATGGATCGGATGAGGTCGCCCATGCCATCGGCGCGGGCGAAAAACGGTTCTGCGCCATAGCCGACAGCGCGGGCGGCACGGCGACCACCGGGCAGGCGCTGCAACTGGCGCAGATGGCGATAGAGGCAGGGTTGGCCCGGCATGTGCTGATCCCCTATGCGATCCGTTCGACCAAGCCGGGGGGCGTATATGGCGTCCATGCGCGGGAACCGCAGAAGGCGGGTATAGAGATGCCGGTCGGCTTCTTCGGCCAGCCGACCTATTTCGCCAGCATGGCCAATCGCTACGCCCATGAATATGGCATGACGGAGGAAGAGCAGGCCGCCGTGCCGATGACCTATCGCGCCTGGGCCACGCTGACGCCTGGCGCGCAGCGGCGCGAACCGATGGACCTCGATGTCTATCGCCAGTCGCCGATGATCGCGACGCCTTTGCGCGCCGCCGATTGCTGCCTGACCACCGATGGCGGCGGAGCCTATGTGGTGAGCGCGGTCGAGGAAGCGCGCGACATGCCGCATCCGGTCGTGTCGGTGCGGGGCATGGGGCTTGGCTTCACCAACTGGCCGCAGGGCATTCTTTTTACCCAGACCCCCTCCACGTTCGCTTTCCCCGGAGAAGTGTCGGCACGGCGCGCCTATGAAATGGCGGATTGCGATCCAAAGGATATGGACTTCGCCCAGGTCTATGACGGCTTCACCATCTCGGCGCTGGTGCAGACGGAAATGCTGGGCCTGTGCGAGAAGGGCGAAGCACCGCGCTTCTACGCCGCCGGTCATGCAAAACCGGGCGGGCGGATGCCGGTGAACACCAGCGGGGGCCATATGTCGGGCGGCTATGTGCCGGGCATAAACCTCATCATCGAAGCCGTCCGCCAGTTGCGCGGGCAGGAAGGCGATCGGCAGGTTCCCGATGCGCGCCTCTGCGCCGTCGCGGGACTGGGCGGCAATTCCCATTCCACCACCATTTTGGCGCGGGACTGACATCATGGGCATTCCGATCTATTCCCCCACCATCGAAGTCCCCTTGTTTCAGGGCTATTATGACGGGCTGGAAGCGGGCGAACTTCGCATCACCGCCGATGCCGAAACCGGCGAGTGGATCTGGTATCCGCCCGAAGTCGTGCCCGGAAAGCCCGACGCCGTGCTGGAATGGCGCAAGGTATCTCCCGAAGGGCGGGCCTACACTTTCACCACCGTGACGCGCAGCCTGCTGCCGGGCGATCACAAGGCCGAAGTGCCCTTCACCGTGGTCCTTTTCGAGCCGGACGACGCGCCCGGCGTGCGCGTGCCGGGCATATTGGTCGATGCCGAAGGCGTGGAGCCGCGCTGCGAGATGCGCCTGCGCTTCCGCCCGGTACAGGCAGGCGATCACAAGATTGCGGGGTTTGCTCCCGCCGGTTGAGGAGTGAGGAGAAGGTCATGATAACCGGACGGCGCGAAATATTGCTGGGCGGACTGGCGGCAACGCTGGCGGGATGCGCGAACGGTGCTGGGTTGGGAGGAAGCCGGGACGTGCCGTCTCCGCTCACCCCTGCCGACTTCTCGCTCGTTATCGGCAATCTGGATCATGCCGAAGGGATTGCCGCCAGTCCCGACGGGCGCCTGTTCCTGTCCAACGCAGGCGGCGCGATCGGCGTGCTGGAACCAGATGGAACGCTGCGGCAGGTCGGGCAGCCGCTCATGCCGACAGGGGTCGCCGTTGATCCGCAGGGCCGCGTCATCGTTGCCAATATGGGCTTACTCAACAATGGGCCGGGGTCGTTACAGCGTGTCGATGTAGGAAGCGGGACAGTCGAAACGCTGGTTTCCGAACTGGAAGGCCGCGCGCTGGCTGCCTCCAACAACCCGGCTACGGCGCGGGACGGCACCATCTATTGCACGCATAGTTCGTGGGGGCCGGTGGCCAATATCGGCACGACGGTCCCGGCCGGGTTCATCTACAAGGTTGCGTCCGATGGCGGTGCCTCGATCGTCGCGCGTAACCTGCGTGGCGTGAATGGCCTGTGCCTCGACCGGGATGAGCGCCATGTCTACGCCTCCATCACGGCCGAAGGACGCGTTCGGCGCTGGCGGAGACAGGCCGATGGCTCGTTAACCGATCCGGAGGATTACGGTCCGCAACTGGGCACGGTCATTCCCGACCAGACGGTGCAGGCCATCCGCGCCATGCCGATGACGGAGCGGGCCACGCTCGGCTATTGCGATGGCATGGCCTTCGACATGGCGGGCAATTTGTGGGTGACGCTGCCCTTCGCCAACCGGATCGTCGCGCTGACGCCCGATGGGCGGAAAATCGACATCGTCCATGATCCGGAAGGCAAACGGATCGCGGTGCCGACCAATCTCTGCTGGGGTGGAGCGGACCGGCGCGATCTCTATGTCGTGTCGCGCGGAAGCGGCGATATCGTCAGGGCGCGGACGGAAGTGGCGGGCGTTCCCCTCGCCAACTGGCCGTCCGCCTAGATTCCGGTTACATGCTCCTGCGGCCTGAAGGGTGGCATAACCAACGCAGGAGCATTGTTCCTCTTGAACGGGGGCAGGCTTCAGGCCGAGGCCATCTCCACCACGACCTTGCCCAGCGCCTTGCGATCCATGATCCACCGGATCGCGGATCACATCAACGCCAGCATCTTTTAGCCCTCCAGAAACTGCTGCCGCATGGCGTAATAATCATCGTTCGGATATTTCTCGCTATGCTGCCCGGCAGGCCATTGGGCATAGGGCGTTTCGGCCGGGAAAGCAGGCGAAGTATAGTCCGAAAGGCCGCGGCGGCGGATAATCTTCCACTCGCCATTCCGGCGCTCCAGAATGTCCAGATAACGCCCCTGGAAGAACTGGTCCTCCTCGCCCGCCCCGTCCTTCCGGTCGCGGCGGTGCTGCGCGAAATAATAGCATTCGGAAAAGGCCCTGTCCCCCTTCACCTCGACCGACACGTTCGAGATATGGTGGCAGGCATATTTGAGGCCTGCCACGATCTTGAAGGCGAAGCCCACGAAATCGGATGACTTGCCCTCAAAACGGCCATGCTTGTGCGTCGATTCCGGCCAGAAGCAGGAGCGCAGCAGCGCCTCGTCCGCCCGGTCGTTCGCACGGGCATAGGCATAGAGCAGATCCGTGATCTGCCCACGCGATTCCAATATGTCGAGGCGGTCGGCCACGCTTCCCTCTCCCTTGCGCTTCGGGGCGGCGGCAGAGGCTCCGTTTGCGACGGCCATGCCGAAGGGCACGGCCAGCATGGCTGCCAGCGCTACACGACGATTGCGTTCTTCCATAGCCATTCTCCGTTCAGGCCACATCTTCCAGCAGGCCGGGTTCGGCCCGCAGGCGGGGCAACACTTCCGCCTCGAACAGTTTCAAACTCCTCCACGACAGTTCCGGGGCCAGTCCGCCAAGCAGCGCATGGAAGGTCACCGCCGTCCCGCTGCCCAGCTCCTTGAGATAGGCGAAACATTCGTCTGGCGTCAGCACCTTGATATTGGGCATCGCCTTTAGCGCCTCGACCGTTCCGGCCGCGCCGTAGCGGGTCTGGCCGGTGCCCCGTTCCTTCGCCCATTCGGCATAGAGATTGGTCGCGTAGGCGACATGCGGCGCCACCAGCGGCCAGTCCCGATCCGGATCATCCGACACATAAAGGAAGCTGGCGGCGGGCTTGCGCAATTTTTCCGGTGGCGGGAAACCGGCCTTCTCGCGCTCTGCCTTGTAGAGCGTGAAGAGGTCGGGATGGCCGGGAAAATATTGATAGCCGCCCTTGGCCGCGCGGATAGCCGACTTGTCGGTCGATCCGCCCATGTAGATTTTCGGCCCGCCTGGCGTTGCGGGCGCAGGAGTCACGCGGACGGTGCGCCCGCGAAACTCGAACGGTTCGCCCGTCCACGCGCTTTTGAGCGTCGCCATCGCCTCGTTCATGATCGCCAGCCGCTTGGTGATATCGCGGTCGAACATTTCGAACTCATGCGGACGATAGCCCATGCCGGCGGTCAGCCAGATGCGGCCCGGCGCGATATTGTCCAGCACCGCCAGATCCTCCGCCAGCCGCAACGGGTCGTGCATGGTGACGACCAGCGCGGAGAGATGCGCGACAATCCGGTCGGTCGCGCCAAGGATCGACGCGGCCTGCACCATGGAGGACGGGCAATAGCCGCCCTCCGCGCCATGATGTTCGGCCAGGAACACCTGCGTGAAGCCCAGCTTGTCGGCCCATTTCGCCTGCTCGATCGCCGTCCGGTAAAGCTCCGGATGAGGCGCGCCGAAATCGGGGCGGTTCATATCGTAACGAAGGTTCAGTTGCACCCGACGGTTCCTCTCGTCTCTATCCTGTTCCGGGCGATCAGGCCGCTGATACGCGCGATTGAATGCGGCCTTTGACGTCCGCCGCCTGCATCGCCTTGCCGCTGTCGATCAGCGCGTCGATGTCGCTTCCCGAATAGCCGATCTCGCCTAATATCTGTCGCGTATGTTCGCCCAGACGCGGGGCCGAGCCTTTGGCGAAACCCGGCGTCGCGCTCAAATGCATGAAGCTGCCGAACTGGCGGACATGGCCGTACATGGAATCGAGATTCTCGATCACGCGATTGCTGTCCACGGCCCAATCCTGCCACAGCGCCTCGCGCACCCAACTCGTTTCCCGCGTGATTTCGCAGGGCGCGCCTGCCGCGTCGAGAAGGGCGAAAGCCTCCGCGCTCGTCTTGTCCGCGAAGAAGGGCTTGAGCGCTTCAAGCAACGCCGCATCATGGGCGGAACGGTCACGCGGCGTGGCGAACCGCGGATCGCTCAGCCATTCGGGATGGTTGACGATTTTGGCCAGCGCGGCGAAGCGGTCGTCCTGACGGCAGCAGATGCAGATCCATCCGTCGTTCGTCCGGTAGATGCGGTCCAGCGCATTATAACCAGCCTGTTCCTGGTCAAGCTGGAAGCCGTAGACGACTTTCTTGTCGGCATCGAGGAAATGCTCGGAGGTGGTCCACAGGCTCGAATGGAGTTGCGGAATTTCCAGATAGTCGCCCTTGCCGGTGACGGAGCGATGTTCCAGTCCCATCAGGATGCCTGCCGCGCCGAGGAAGCCGTTATTATAATCCTCATTGCCGAACACGGCGCGGGTGGGCGGATTGCCTTGGCCGCCGCCTTCGTAAAGCAGGCCCGTCCAGCCCGACACCAGAGGCGCGAAGCTCTTGAGCAGCGATTTCGGACCCTTCGACCCATAGCCGGGCAAATAGCAATAGATCAGGCGTGGGTTGATCTTCGAAAGCGCCTCATAACCGATGCCCAGCTTGTCCGCCTTGCCAGGCCGCAGATTGTGGGTGACGACATCGGCCTCGGCCACCAGTTTGAGCGCCGCCTCCAGCGCCTCGGGCGTCTTGAGGTTCAACACCATGCCGCGCTTGCCGCGCTGCGCCGCGTCGAAACAGTCGGGCAGCGGGCGCATCTGATCGCCACCGGGTGTCTCCACCTTGATGACGTCCGCGCCAAGGTCGCACAGCAGCCTGCCGCCATAACCTACTGCGAAGAAAGAGGAAAAGTCGACGACTTTAAGCCCTTCGAGCGGCCGTTCGACCGGCTTGCCCTGCTTCGCCAGTTCAGCCCGGCGGCGCGCGATCAGATTGTGGAGCGCGCCATTGTCCGCACCCACGGCTGGAGCCGGACGAGGCGCGACGGTGGGCGTGTTGTTGAAGCGCACGGCAGGCGCGGCCTGATAGATGGTGCCGAAATCCGGGTCCGGCATTGCAATGCGCTGCCCCACAAATTCCACCTGATCGTCCAGTAGCACTTCGGCCGGCTCCAGCACGGGGAGCGCCGCCACGTCGGCTGCCTGGAACAGCGCGATCCAGTCCGCGCGGGACTTTGCCTTGAAGGCTTCGAAAATCTCGACGCGGGCGATATTATATTCATCATCGGTGAGGGGCACCGACATTTCCGGCGCGGTCACGCGCTGCACCCTGTCGCCAAAACCCAATATATCCATCGCAGCCTTGAAACCGCCCTGCCCGCCGGTGTGGATTTGCAGGAACAGGCCGTCCGCGCACTCGAACATGCCCGTCACCAGTCGCGTCCGCCCGAAACGGTCCATCGCGCCGGAATCACCGGCCTTGATGTATGAAATACCGTCTTCCTGCCACCAGTTGTTCATCGGTGACTGGGCCAGCATGGCATCCAGCAACGACGCCTCGACCTTCTGCCCCGTTCCATTGTGACGCCGCGCCCGGATCGCCGACAGCGCGCCGATCACGCCAAGGAAAGCCTGGCCATAATGCAGCGCCGGATGCCCCAGATAGACCGGGCCGGGCCGGAAGGAACTGCTCCGGTCGATCATCGTGCCCAGCAGCGCCGCCGCCAGCGATTCGCCGCGCGGGCGGTCGGCAAAGGGCGTGTCCGCGCCATAGGCGGTCAGCGCGCAGACGACGAGTTGCGGGAAATCGCGGCCAAGACTCGCCGCGTCCAGCCCCAGCGCGGCGGCTTCCTTGTCCTCCAGCGCGTGAATGAAGATATCCGCGCCTTCCAGCAGGCCACGCAGGGAGGCAAAATCCGCCGGGTCGTTCACGTCCAGTTCCACGCTGTGCTTGGAACGGTCCCAGCTCTTCCGGCTCAGTTCATGCGCGAAATAGGCGCCGCCGCGCGGCTCCACCTTCACGACATCCGCGCCATGATCGCTCAGCAACATGCCAGCGATGGCGACCGGCATTTCCGTCGCAAGCTCGATTACCGTCAAATGATCCAGCGGACCCGGCATCACAATCTCCTATACGGTCTGCGCCGCAGCCATTGTGCGACTTTCCTCCAGCTCCGCCTATCGCGAGAGCCATCGGATTTCTGAATGGAAAGAGACACGACTTTGATCCGAAGCGCAAGTAATTTTGCACTACGGGTTCAATTTCATTCTGCCGCAGCATCTTCCTTTCCCGACAGGCGCGTCGGGTCGTAAAGCGGGCGCTCCATCTGGAAGCTGTCGCTGTTGCGGACGTACCAGCCCCCCCCATGGGTGCGTCCGATCAGTTTCATCGCGGGCGTGTCGAGATAGACGCGCTTTGGATCGCTGATGAATTCGTCATGGATATGCGCCATCAGCACTTCGCCGATCACCACCGTCTGGAGAGCGCCAATGTCGAGCGCCGCCACCTTGCGGCATTCGAAGCTCACCGGGCTGGACGCGATCCGGGGCGGCGCGACCACGACGGACGGTTCCACTTCTATTCCGGCATAGTCGATCTCGCTGACATTGGCGGGCGCGTCCACGCTGCACTGATTCATCTTTTCCGCGTCATCCTCGCAGACGAGGTTCACCACGAATTCGCCGGTGGCGATGATGTTGGCGGCGGTGTTCTTCAACCCACGGGTCGCGGGGTCCTTGAGCAGGCCCAGCACGATCAGGGGCGGCTCCGCGCCGACCGCATTGAAGAAGCTGTATGGCGCGGCGTTGACGACCCCTGCTTCGGACATGGACGTGATCCAGGCGATTGGGCGGGGCGTGATGGTGGAATTGATGATCTTGTAGCGCGTACCCATCGGCAATGCGCGCATGTCGAACTGCATGAACCGTCCCCTTATTCCGCCGCTTTTTTCTTTGCGGCCGATCGCGCCTTGAACGCTTCGCGCGCCTTCATGGCCTCATCGCCCGCCTGGCACATATGGCCATAGGCCAGTTCCAGCGCATGAGTGGATGTGAGATCGCCGGTTTCCGCGGCCGCCAGCAGCCTTTTGCTCATTTCGATGGTCTGGCGGTTGCCCTGCCCCATGGTGGCGCCCATCGCCTCGGCTTCGGCGACGGCGGCGCCCTGCTGCACGATCCGGCTGACAAGGCCCAGCGACAGAGCTTCCGCCGCGCTGACCGTCCGCCCCGAAAAGAGGATTTCCGCCGCCCGCGCGCGACCAAGCTGCCGCGTCAGGAACCATGCCGACCCGCCATCGGGCACGACGCCAAAGTCAATGAAAGGCGCGCCGAAACGCGCATTGTCCGCCGCGAAGATCATGTCACAGGCCATGGCGATGCTCCACGATATGCCGAACGCGCCGCCTTCCACCGCCGCTATGGTGGGGATCGGCAGGCTGTGCAGGCGACGGATGATCCGTTGCCCCATTTCCAGCCGCGACACCAGGGCGAGCGCGCCATTGCCGCGCGCGGGCGGCACCTTCACGTCGCCACCATTGCCAAAATAGCCCTCCGCGCCGCAAAGGATCAGCATCCGCACGGGCGTGGTATTTTCCAGTCGGTCGAGCGCGGCGGAAAACTGCTCCCACATGGAAAAGGATACGGTGTTCCGGTAACGCGGGCGATTGAAGGTGACGACCGCTATGTCGTTACCCCGCAGCTCGAACAGCAGCTCGGGTTCAGGACTTGTCTCGGCCATATTCGCTCTCCCTTCCCATCGCAAACGGGGTAAGAGAGGACTAACGCAATCGGACCGACCGGCGCAAGTAAATTTGCATATCGGTATAGATTTTACGCCGCTTCCTTATGCTCGCGCAATTTGCGGGCCAGGGGCAGGGCTTCCATTCCTCGTTCGCCGATATCCTTGATCAGCGCGTCCACTTCCTTGCGCGCCGCGCCGCGCAGCGCACCCAGCATGCAGGACAGATAACCGCTCACCAGCCGGACGATGATCTCGTCATCGGGGATGCGCCCCTGCGCCCAATCGTTGATTGTCGCATATTCGAAACGGACGATATCCTCGACCAGGCTATCGACCTTCACCCAGGGCTGAAGATGCTTCTTCGCTTCCAGGGCGCCAATCCACTCGCGGTTATGATGCATGGCGGGCGAATGCATCGCGGACCAGATGTCATAGTCGACATCCGAACTGAAATAGAGCGACATGATCGCGCGGATATAGTTGCGGATCTTCCGGTTGCGCTGGACCACGGAAATCATCCGCTCCAGATTGTGCTGCAATGTTCACGGTTCGCTGGCGTAGGAAATCCGGGTGACGAAATCGTCAAAATATTCCTGAATGGCAGCGGCAATCATGCGCTCGCGCGTCTGGAACGCATTATAAAGCGTGCGCTTGGCCACGCCGGCGCGCTGCCCGATCTCGTTCATGCTGAGCGCGGTTATGCCCTGCTCGGCAATGACCTTGCGCGTTTCTTCCAGAATCCTGCGCCTGCGCTCGATAATCTTGGGACTGGAATAGGTTTGCGGGCGATCGCCTGCATCCCTGATTGATGTGCTATCCTTGCCTTCCAAACCTCTACATCCTCCGTTTTTCTAGCCGCCCGACAGTCGGCGACCTGCATTGCCATGATAAGGAACATGCACGGCAGCGCAAATCGACCGATCCCGTTTCGCCTTCTTCCAGTCCGCCGCACAAGGCAAGGGAGCTTGTAGCCGAAGCCGCATGAAAATCTCGCGGCGGACTGGGAGTTTTTTCTCTACTTCCCGTTCTTTGCGGTCTCACGCGCTTGCAAACGGATATAGTGGCGCAGCCCTTCCAGTTCCGCATCGGTCAACTGGCCAAAGGCGCCCATGCCGCGCGCCATCAGCGCCCCGTCATGGACAACCGAGCGGAAGGTGTCTGCGTCGAGCGGAACGGCGGATTTCCTCAGATCGGGAGCAGCGCCGCCCGCCTTCATGCCGACACCGTGACAGATGACACAGGACGTGTTGTAGATGCCCGCGCCGACCTGCGCCTTTGCCGGATCGACGACAAAGCCCGGATCGTCCTGAATCGGCATGTCGGCCATCTCGACCTTGGGCAGCACCTTCGTCCCGCCGATGGTGAAGGTCAGCACCCGGCGCGGCTGCTGGGCATAGTCCCAGTTGGGCGAATTGGGGAAGCTGCTGCGAAAGCCGGTGAGGATCGACACATATTGCTTGTTGCCGATCGAATAGCTGATCGGCGCGGACAACATGCCATTCTGCGCCGGGAAGGACCAGAGCTTGCGCCCGGTCGTGGCCGAATAGGCATTGAAATTGCCGTCATTCGTCCCCTGAAAGACCAGATTGCCGCCGGTCGCCAGCGTCCCGCCGTTGAACACCTGCGGCTGGGGGATGGACCATGCGATCTTGTTGTTCGCCACGTCCCAGGCCACCAGCTTGCTCACCGCCGGGGGCGGCGGCGGCAGATCGGGCGAAGCCGCGCCAAGGCCCGTATTCACGAACATGCCGGGCTTATATTTCCAGTCCTTCAGATTGGCCGGATCGGTGACATAACGCCCGCCTTCCATGACCGGGATATAGCTGTAGCCCGTCTTGGGGCTGAACGACATCGCCTGTACGCCATGCGCCCCGTTGGCGAAGGGATACATCAGGAACGTCTTGCCATCGGGATAGAGTGAATCCGGATTGGTTTCCGGACGCCCCGTTTCGGGGTCGATGCGCTTGGCCCATGTCTGCTTGGCGAACTCGCCAGCGGAGATCAGCTTCCCGTTCTCCCGGTCGATCGCATAGAAAAAGCCGTTTTTGGGTGCGTGCATCAGCACGGAACGCTTCTTGCCGCCGATCTCGATGTCGGCCAGTTCGATGTCCATGGCATTGTTGAAATCATAGCTGTCGCCGGGGTTCGTCTGATAATGCCAGACATATTCGCCCGTCTTGACGTCCAGCGCGACGATGGAGCCAAGGAAAAGATTGTCGCCGCCGCCGGGGCTGCGGATCTTCTGGTTCCAGGGCCAGCCATTGCCGGTGCCGATGTAGAGGCGGTCATATTTGGCGTCATAGGCCATGGCGTGCCACACCGTGCCGCCGCCGCCATATTTCCACCATTCGCCGGTCCAGGTCTTCGCCGCCATTTCCATGGCCTTGTTCTCGAAGCCCTTGGCCGGATCGCCCGGCACGACATACCAGCGCCACGACTTCTTGCCCGTCTTGATGTCATAGGCCGTCACATAACCGCGCGTCGGGCTGTAATCCGCCCCGCCGAAACCGATCACGACCTTGTCGCCCGCAACCCATGGCGGGCCAGTGATATAACCGTTTTCCGCCTCGTCCAGCGTCTTGACCGACCAGCGTTCCTTGCCGGTTTTGGCATCGACCGCGATCAGGCGCCCTTCGCGGGTCGCCGTGAAGACCAGCCCGTCCTTATAGGCGATGCCGCGCGTGCCCCACCCTGCCCTCTGGCGGGTCTGCGACTCCGGCTGGCTCGCCACATCAGGATCGAATTGCCACAACAGCTTGCCCGTGCGCGCATCCAGTGCGTGAACGACGCTCAACCCGACCGCGAAATAAAGAACGCCATCCACTTGAAGCGGTTGGGAATAGGAATCGAAAGTGTCGATATCATAGGACCAGGCGAGACCCAGATTACCGATATTCTGCTCGTTAATTTCTTCGAGCCTGCTATAATGCTGCTCATTGTCGTCGCCGCCATAGCTGGACCAGTTGACATCCTGATTTCCGCTGGCCGTCAGTGCACCGCAGCCCCAAAGGCCGCCGGTCAGCGCCACGCCAGCAGTAAATACAAGCCACTTTCTTTTCATGCGTCCCTCTCCTGAAGCGCGCGACGGTGTTCGAATTTATTGCACATTGGTGCAATATTGCGCCCTTGTCAAATGCGAATCTCGCATTGACATGGCAATCGCTTGCCTCATAATATTGCACCAACGATCACAATTATAATGGCGGGATTGGCTCGTCGGTGGAGCAGGATCGAATGATGGCCCCGGCAACTGAACGCCCCCTTCCGCTGCCCGACCCGCTGTCGCAGCCCTTCTGGGACGCGGCGCGGGAGCATCGGCTCTGCGTTCAGGCTTGCCGCCAATGCGATCATCTCGCTTACCCGCCTGAAATCGCGTGTCGTGGCTGCAGCGGCGGCGATCTGTATTTTCGGGAAGTATCAGGACGCGCGACACTGCATAGCTGGACCGTGCTGCGCGACCCGCCCTCTCCGGGCTTTCGCGACCGGCTGCCCGTCATATTGGCGGTGGTGGAACTGGAGGAGCGGAAAGGCCTGTTGCTCAGCACCAACCTGATCGACACCGCGCCCGAAACGCTTCGCATCGACCTTCCTGTGGAGGTTCGGTTTGAGGATGTAAGTGATGACTGCACCTTCATTCATTTTGCCGGAGGGGCCTGAAAATGTGGGCGAATAGCGGCAAAGTCGCCGTCGCAGGCGTGGGTTATAGCCCGTTGGAACGGCGCTCGGCGCAATCCCTGGCAGCCCTGACGGTTCAGGCCTGCGATGCCGCGCTCGCCGATGCGGGCCTTGGCCGCCACGACCTGGACGGGGTCGCCACCAGTCCCGCCATGCCCCGCTATGGCGGGAAAAAGGGCGTGGATGAGGGCATTGATATCGTGACGCCATGGTATCTGTCCGACCTGTTCGGCATTTCCGGCCACGTGGCGTGGACGGGATCGACCAACGGCATGGTGACGCAAAGCCTGATCGACGGCGCGCTGGCGATCGCGGCGGGCCTGTGCCGCCATGTCATCGTCTATCGCGCGCTGCATGTGCCCGATGGCCGCTATGTCAATTTCGATACCGCCCATGCGGTCGGGGGCGACCAGTATCTCGCGCCCTATGGTTTCAACATGCCGCCTGCCTGGGCCGCGATCGCCCTGCGCCGCTATTTCGAACTTTATGGCTATGAACGCGCCGATTTCGCGCGCTACATCGCCGACAATCGCGCCAATGCCCAGTTGAACCCCAACGCATTCTGGCGCGGGAAGCCGATTACCGCCGACGATTATCTGAATTCCCGCATGATCGCCGATCCGATGTCGATCCTCGATTGCGATATCCCGGTGGACGGCTGCTGCGCGCTCATTCTGACATCGACCGAGCGCGCCCGCGATCTGCGCCAGCGCCCTGCCCTGCTCACCGGCTTTGCAGCCGGCACACGACATGGCGCGGGGGGAACGCCGATGAATATGGACGATATGTGGGAAGGCGCGCGCGAAACCGCCGGACGGCTGTGGACCGCCACCGGCCTTTCACCCGCTGACATCGACACGGCCCAGCTTTATGACGGGTTCAGCCCTCTGGTCCTGACATGGCTGGAGGGCATGGGGTTTTGCGAACAGGGCGAAGGCCTCGCCTTCCTGCGCGAAGGTCATGGCAGCCTGACCGGCCGCTTGCCGATCAACACCGGCGGCGGCGCGCTGGGCGAAGGGCGGCTGCACGGCATGACCCAATTGGCCGAAGCCGTGATGCAGGTGACGGACCGCGCGGGCGAAAGGCAGGTGTCCGGCGCGCATCATGCGCTCGCCACCATCTCCAACGGCCTTGCCAAATCGACGGCCTTCATCTTCAGCCGCGACGGCTGACGCCGAGCTGTCATTTTCTACTGAAAAACTCTGGATATTCCCACGTCGCGCCGCAATAATGTTTCATGACCGGCGCGATCAATCCTCAAAGTTTCAGCGATTCCCTCGTTATCCTGGGCGCGGCCGGTCTGGTCATCCCCGGCTTCGCCCGGTTCCGCATCAGCCCCGTAATCGGCTTCATCCTGGTCGGCCTCGCGGTCGGCCCGGCGGGGCTGGGGGCGCTGGTGGACGAATATCCCTGGCTTTACCATTTCACCATAGCCGACCAGCAGGCAATTGAACCATTTGCGGAACTGGGCGTCATATTGTTGCTGTTTTCCATAGGGCTGGAACTGAGTTTCCGCCGTCTGTGGACGATGCGGACGCAAGTGTTCGGCGTCGGCGCGACCGAACTGATCGGCAGCGGCCTGCTGATCGCCGCGGGCCTCTACATCCTGGGCCAGCCTACCGCGGGCGCCATCGGCCTCGGCCTTGCGCTGGCGCTTTCCTCGACCGCCGTGGTGCTGCCCATGGTCGGCACTCGGAGCGCGGTGGGCCGCGCCGCCTTTTCGATGCTGCTGTTCGAGGATCTGGCGCTGGTCCCCATCATCTTCATGCTGGGCGCGCTGGCCCCCTCGGTCGCCGCCAGCCCGGACGGCGCGTGGAGCGAACTGGCCAGCACATTGCTGAAAGGCGGCTTTACCATTGCCGTCATGCTGGTGCTCGGCCGCTTCTTCCTGCCTCATGTCTTCAGTCAGGCCGCCCGCACCAAAAGCCCCGAGGTGTTTCTGGCCGCCAGCCTGCTGGTGGTAATCGTCTCCAGCCTCGCCACCTCGATCGCGGGCCTTTCGCCCATTGTGGGCGCGCTGCTGGCGGGCCTGCTGATCGCGGAAACCGAATATCATGGTGAAGTCGAGGTGATGACCGCGCCGTTCAAGGGGCTGGCGCTGGGCGTTTTCCTCATCACCGTGGGCATGAGCCTGGACCTGCGCGTCATCCTCGCCAATTGGCCCAGTCTCGTGCTGGCCGTCGTCGGCGTCATCCTTGCCAAGACGCTGGTGACGGCGGCGCTCCTCTATTTTTCCGGCGCGCGCAAGGGCGTGGCGCTGGAAGTCGGCGTACTGATGTCCAGCCCGTCCGAAACCACGCTGATCGTGCTGTCGGCGGCGGCAGCGGCCAAGCTGATCCTGCCTTCGACCGCCGCTTTCTGGCAGATCGTGACCGCCATCGGCCTTACCATCACGCCGCTTCTCGCCCGTATCGGCCACGATATCGCCCGCCGCCTCGAAATGGCGCTGGGCGAGGAAGCGGTGGAAGTGAAGGAGGAACAGATCGAGGCAGCCGCCGTGGTGATCGGATTTGGCCGGGTCGGCCATATGGTCTGCGATCTGCTCAAGACGCACAAGCAACGCTTCATCATCGTGGAATCCGACCCCGATGTCGTCGCCGAAGCCCGTCGCGATGGCTATCCGATCCTCTTTGGCGACGTGGCGCGGGCGGAAATGCTCGACCGGTTGCGGCTGGGTCATGCCCGCGCGCTGATCCTGACCATGGACGATCCGGTGCTGTCGGTCCGCGTGACCAAGCGGGTGCGCGGCTGGGTGCCGGACCTGCCCATCATCGCCCGCGCCCGCGACACCGAACATGCAGCCCAGCTTTACCGGGCGGGAGCCAGCGACGCCGTGCCCGAAACGCTCGAAAGCTCGTTGCAACTGGCGGAAACCGCGCTGGTCGATCTGGGTGTCGCCATGGGTCCGGTAATCGCTTCCATCCACCAGATGCGCGAAGATCTTCGCATCGGGATCAAGGATGCCGCTCAGCTTGAAAATGTGCCCAAACTGCGCCGACTGCGGCCGGACGAGGTGCCTTAGGACCAGATGGAAGCGCTGCCTGCTCCTGCCATCGCGGGAGTATGGCTCGGGCAGCCTTCAGGCCGGAACCTTCGCCAGCGCCGCCCTCACCGCTTCGATCGCCGCGCCGGCCTTGTCGCCATCGGGACCGCCGCCCTGCGCCATGTCGGGACGTCCGCCGCCGCCCTTCCCGCCCAGCGCCTCAACACCCGCGCGGACCAGATCGACCGCACTGATGCTTCCCGTCAGGTCCTCGGTGACGCCCACGGCGATGCTGGCGCGGCCTTCGGTGACGGCCAGAACCGCCGAAACGCCGCTGCCCAGCGTCGCCTTGTTCTGATCGACGATGCCGCGCAATTCCTTGGGGTCCAGCCCTTCGATCACTTGCCCCAGAAAGCTGATATTGCCGACCTGTTCCGGGCCCGCTGCCTGCGCCGAACCACCGCCGCCGCCCAGTGCCAGCGCCTTCTTCGCTTCGGCCAGTTCACGTTCCAGCTTGCGGCTCTGCTCCACCAGCGCCGCGATGCGGGCGGGCACTTCCTCTGGCGTCGTCTTGAGCGTGGCCGCCGATTGACGCAGCCGATCCTCACGGTCGGAGAGCCAGAGCCGCGCGGCCTCCCCGGTCAGCGCCTCGATCCGGCGGACGCCCGAAGAGACGGCGCTTTCCGATATGATCTTGAGCAGCGCGATATCGCCGGTCGCGCGGACGTGGGTGCCACCGCACAGTTCGACAGAATAGCTGTGTTCATCGCGCCGGCCCATGGAAAGGACGCGGACCTCATCGCCATATTTCTCCCCGAACAGCGCCATGGCGCCTGCCGCGATGGCGTCGTCGGGGGTCATGAGGCGCGTGGTCACATCCTCATTGTGACGGATCTGTTCGTTCACGTCCGCTTCGATGGCCGCGATCTGGCTGTGGGTCAGCGCTTCGGGATGCGAGAAGTCGAAACGCAGGCGATCCGGCGCGACCAGGCTGCCCTTCTGCGTGACATGCGCGCCCAGCTCCTTGCGAAGCGCGGCGTGCAGCAGGTGTGTCGCGCTGTGATTGGCGCGGATGCGGTCGCGACGGCCGGTATCGACGCTGAGATGAATGGTGTCTCCGACCTTGATACTGCCCACGCCAATCCTCGCGCGGTGGGCATGCAGGCGGCCGAGCGGCTTGGCGGTGTCCTCCACGTCGGCAACCAGCCCTGCCTGCGAGGACAGGGTGCCAGCGTCGCCCATCTGTCCGCCGCTCTCGCCATAGAAGGGCGTCTGGTTGGTGATGACGGACACTTCATCGCCCGGCCCTGCGCTGTCAACGCGCGCGCCATCCTTGACCAGCGCAACGACTTCGCCCTCGCCCTCGGTCGAGGTGTAGCCGATGAATTCGGTGCTGCCTGCCGTTTCCGCTATGTCGAACCAGATTTCATCGGACGCCTTCTCGCCCGATCCCTTCCACGCCGCGCGGGCGACGGCCTTCTGTTCAGCCATCGCCGTGTCGAAGCCGGTGCGGTCGACGCCCAGCCCGCGCGAGCGCAGCGCGTCTTCAGTCAGGTCATAGGGGAAACCATAGGTGTCGTAGAGCCTGAACGCGGTTTCACCGGGCAGCGTGGCCCCGTCGCTCAGGTCGGCGGTGGCTTCATCCAGCAGCTTGAGGCCGTTTTCCAGCGTCTTGCGGAACCGGGCCTCCTCCCGCAGCAACGTCTCCTCGATCAGCGGCTGCGCGCGGACCAGTTCGGGATAAGCGCCACCCATTTCGGAGACGAGGCTGCTGACGAGACGATACATCAGCGGCTCCTTCGCGCCGAGGATGTGCGCGTGGCGCATGGCGCGTCGCATGATACGGCGCAGGACATAGCCGCGCCCTTCATTGGCGGGCAGCACACCGTCCGCGATCAGGAAGCTGGTCGAACGAAGGTGGTCCGCGATGACGCGATGGCTGGCCTTATGCTCGCCATCGGTGGTGGTACGGGTCAGCGCGCCGCTTTCGGCGATTAGCGCCCTGAACGTGTCGGTGTCGTAATTGTCATGGACGCCCTGCATGACGGCGGCGACGCGTTCCAGCCCCATGCCGGTGTCGATGCTGGGCCGGGGCAGGTTGCCGACGATCTCGTTCGCTTCCTGCTCATACTGCATGAAGACGAGGTTCCAGATCTCGACGAAGCGATCGCCATCCTCTTCCGGGCTTCCCGGAGGGCCGCCCCAGATATGCTCGCCATGATCGTAGAAGATTTCGGAACAGGGACCGCAAGGGCCGCTGTCGCCCATCGCCCAGAAATTATCCTTGGTCGGGATGCGGATGATCTTGTGTTCGGGCAGGCCCGCGATCTTCTTCCACAGGTCGAAGGCTTCGTCGTCGGTGTGATAGACCGTCGCCGTCAGCTTCTCCGCCGGAATGCCCCACTCTTTCGTCAGCAGCGTCCAGGCGTGGAGAATCGCCTGCTCCTTGAAATAGTCGCCGAAGCTGAAATTCCCCAGCATCTCGAAAAAAGTATGGTGGCGCGCAGTATAGCCGACATTGTCGAGATCGTTATGCTTGCCCCCCGCGCGGACCGACTTCTGGCTGGATGTCGCCTGCGTATAAGGCCGGGTTTCAAGGCCCGTGAAGACATTCTTGAACGGCACCATGCCCGCATTGACGAACATGAGCGTCGGGTCGTTATGCGGCACCAGAGGCGCGGACGGGACGATGGTGTGGCCGTTCGCCCCGAAATATTCGAGGAAGGAGCGGCGAATGTCGTTGGTCGAGGTCATGGGGGCGATTTAGTGGGAAGCGCCCCGGCGCACAAGCGGGGCTTTTCACCGCAGCGGCCGATTGGATGATATGGCGGGACGGGCGGCGGAAATCGCGCAGCCCGTCCCTTTTTATCAGGCGGCGGCCTTGGCGCGCGCGCGATATTGATGCAGCAGCGGTTCGGTATAACCATTGGGCTGCGCCACGCCTTCGAACACCAGCGCGCGCGCAGCCTGCCAGGCGAGGCTGCTGTCCTCATGCCCGCTCATCAGCTTGTAAAGCGGATCACCTGCATTTTGCGCGTCGACCTTGGCGGCCATGCGCCGGAAGGCCGCATCGACCTGCTCCGCCGTGCAGACGCCATGCAGCAGCCAGTTCGCCATATGTTGCGAAGAAATGCGAAGCGTCGCGCGGTCTTCCATCAGGCCGACATCGTGAATGTCCGGCACCTTCGAGCAGCCGACGCCCTGATCCACCCAGCGCACCACATAGCCCAAAATGCCCTGCGCATTATTGTCCAGTTCCTCGGCGATCTCCTCGGCGGACCAGTTGCGGCCGGAAGCGACAGGGACAGTCAGCAGCCTTTCAATCGGAGCGACAGGCTCGGCCCGACGTTCGGCCTGGCGGGCGAACACGTCGACCTGATGATAGTGAGTCGCGTGGAGCGTGGCGGCGGTGGGCGAAGGCACCCAGGCGGTGTTCGCACCGCTTTTGGGGTGACCGATCTTCTGTTCCAGCATGTCGGCCATGCGATCGGGCGCGGCCCACATCCCCTTGCCGATTTGCGCGCGGCCGGACAGGCCGCAGGCAAGGCCGATCTGGACATTGCGGTCCTCATAGGCGGCGATCCAGTCGCTTGCCTTCATCTCGCCCTTGCGGATCATGGGGCCGGCCTGCATCGCGGTGTGCATCTCGTCGCCGGTGCGGTCGAGAAATCCGGTGTTGATGAAAATGATGCGGCCCTTCACCGCTTCGATGCAGGCGGCCAGATTGGCGGAGGTCCGGCGTTCCTCGTCCATGACGCCGACCTTCAGCGTATGGCGGGCAAGGCCCAGCATATCCTCGATCGCGTCGAACAGGCGGTTGGTGAAGGCGACTTCCTCCGGCCCGTGCATCTTGGGCTTGACGATATAGACGCTGCCGGTGCGGCTGTTGCCGTCCGGCTTCTTGAGGTCGTGCATCGCGATCAGGCTGGTGACGATGCCGTCGAGAATGCCTTCGGGCGCTTCGCAGCCATCGGGCAGGCGGATGGCGGGCGTCGTCATCAGATGACCGACATTGCGGACCAGAACGACGCTGCGGCCCGGCAGGGTGAAGCTGCTTCCGTCCGGTGCGGTATAGCTGCGGTCGGGGTTGAGGGCGCGGGTCATCATCGCGCCGTTCTTTTCGAACGTGTCGGTCAGATCACCCTGCATCAGGCCCAGCCAGTTGGCATAGGCGGCGACCTTGTCTTCCGCATCCACGGCGGCGACCGAATCCTCGAGGTCGCAGATGGTGGTCAGCGCGGATTCGAGGATGACATCGGCGATGCCCGCCGGATCGTCCTTGCCGATGGGGTGGTTGCGGTCGAAGACGATTTCGATGTGAAGGCCGTTGTGGCGGAAAAGGCGGCCCTTCTCGCTCCGTCCGACATATTGCGCGGGATCGGCGAGCGCGATGTCCTCGCTGGCAAGATCGGCCCAGCTTCCGCTCGCCAGCGGCACCGCCTTGTCGAGGAACGCCTTCGCCCAGGCGATGACCTGCGCGCCGCGCCGGGGATCATAGCCCTTGCCCGTTGCTGCGCCGGGAATGGCGTCCGTGCCATAAAGCGCATCATAGAGGCTGCCCCAACGCGCATTGGCGGCATTGAGCAGGAAACGGGCGTTGAGGATGGGCACCACGAGTTGCGGCCCCGCAAGACGGGCCACTTCATCGTCGACATTTTCGCTGGTGATGGCGAAAGGCGCAGGTTCCGGGACGAGATAGCCGATCTCGCTCAGGAAAGCGCGCAGCGCGGCAGCGTCGGCGGGCTTGCCCACGCGCGCCTCATAATAGGCGTCGACCTGACTCTGGAGGCTGTCGCGCTTTTCCAGCAAGGCCGCATTTTCAGGGGCGTATCGGGCAAAGATCGCCGCCGCGCCGGACCAGAAGGCCGCCGCATCCACGCCCGTGCCGGGAAGCGCGCGTTCCTCGATGAAGGTGGCGAGTGGCTGCGCGACCTGAAGGCCTGCCTTGTCGATCATGTTGGTCATCGGATGCTCCTTTGGCGGCGCACCATAGACGTTCGCCATTATGTGCAATAGAGACCATTATTCAAATTCAGAATTTCCTCTGGTGAATTTATGATGGATCCGGATTACGACCTCTTTGCCGCCATCGCGGAGGAAGGCGGATTGGCCGCGGCTGGCCGGCGGCTGAGGATTTCGCCCGCCATGGTGTCGAAGCGGCTGGTGCGGCTGGAGGAAAGGCTGGGCGCGCGGCTGATCCATCGCACCACGCGGCGGCTGGCGCTGACGGCGGCGGGCGAACGGCTGCATGACGACCTGCGGGATATCATGGCGGCGCTGGATGCAGCGGAACGACGGGCGTCGGGCGCCGGTGCAGAGGCGTCGGGAACCCTGCGCGTATCGGCTCCCACATCCTTCGGCCGGATGCATGTCGCTCCTTGGCTGGGAAAGTTCATGGACGAGAATCCGCGCGTCACGCTGCATATCGACCTGTCGGATGCATATGCCGACCTGCTCGCCACCCGCGCCGACCTTGCCATCCGCATCACCGTCGATCCGGGACCGGGTCTGGCGGCAAGGCGGCTGGCGACCAACAGGCGGATATTGTGCGCCGCGCCCGCCTATCTGGAGCGGTTCGGCGTTCCCCAGGATATCGCCGATCTGAAAAAGCATCGCCTGCTGGCGGCGGACGAGCAGTTGCCATGGCGGCTGACCGGCCCCGACGGCCCCGTTACCGTGGACGGGGTGAGCCATGTCCGCACCAACAGCAGCGAAGTCGTGCGCGAACTGGCGATCGCGGGTGCGGGGATCGCGCTACGGTCGCTCTGGGACATCAGCGCGGCGTTGGCTTCGGGCCATGTGCGTCAGATACTTCCCCGGTGCGAAGGGTCCGCCGATGTCGGCCTGTTCGCGGTTCACCTGCCCCAGCCCCACCCGCCGCTGGCGCTGAATGCCTTCATGGATTTTCTGGCGGAATTATATCAGCCCACGCCGCCATGGGAGCGGACGGCCATTGCCCCGGCGGCTCAGGGCTTCTAAGGCTCGGCTATGGACGACAACACCCGCCGCAACGCGCTCGACTATCACCGCTTTCCCCAGCCGGGCAAACTCCGCATCGAACCGACCAAGCGCATGGTCAACCAGCGCGATCTGGCGCTGGCCTATTCGCCTGGCGTCGCCGCGCCCTGCATGGAGATCGCGGCGGACCCGGACAAGGCGCTGGATTATACCGCGCGCGGCAATCTGGTCGCGGTGATCTCCAACGGCACCGCGGTGCTGGGGCTGGGGGCCATCGGCGCGCTGGCTTCCAAGCCGGTGATGGAGGGCAAGGCGGTGCTCTTCAAGAAATTCGCCGATATCGACGTGTTCGACATCGAAGTGGACACCACCGACCCGGACAAGTTCGTCGAAGCCGTCGCCCTACTGGAACCGACTTTCGGCGGCATCAATCTGGAGGACATCAAGGCCCCCGAATGCTTCGCCATCGAAGCACGGCTGAAGGAACGGATGAACATCCCCGTCTTTCACGACGATCAGCATGGCACCGCCATCGTCGTCGCGGCGGCGGTGCGCAACGCGCTGGTGCTGCAAGGCAAGACGCTGGCGGAAGCGCGGCTAGTGACGTCGGGCGCGGGCGCGGCGGCGCTGGCCTGCGTTGACCTACTCGTGGCCATGGGGCTTCAGCCAGACAATGTGACGATGACAGACAAGGATGGCGTGATCCATTCGGGCCGCGAAGGGATGCTGCCTAATATGGCGCGCTATGCCCGCGACACCAATGCGCGGACGCTGCCCGAAGTGCTGCCGGGCGCGAATATCTTCCTCGGCCTGTCGGCGCCGGGCGTGTTGAAACCCGAATGGCTGCCCTTGCTGGCGGACAACCCGCTGATCTTCGCTCTCGCCAATCCGGAGCCGGAAATCCTGCCCGACGTGGCGCGCGCGGCGCGGCCGGACGCCATCATCGCCACGGGGCGGTCGGACTTTCCCAATCAGGTCAATAATGTCCTGTGCTTCCCCTATATCTTTCGCGGGGCGCTGGATGCGGGCGCGACGCAGATCAACGAAGCGATGAAGGCAGCCGCCGCCGAAGCCATCGCCGCCCTCGCCCGCCTGCCCGCGCATGACGATGTGGCGCAGGCCTATGGCGGTCGTAAGTTGGCGTTCGGGCCGGAATATATCATCCCGACGCCCTTCGACCCGCGCCTGATCGCGGTGATCGCGCCCGCCGTGGCGAAGGCCGCCATGGACAGCGGCGTGGCGAAACGGACGCTCGATATCGACGAATATCGGCGCGCGCTGGCACGGCAGAATACGCGCTCGGGCCAGCTTATGCTGCCGGTGTTCGAAGCGGCGCGCGGTTCGCAGCGCCGCATCGTCTATGGCGAAGGGGAAGATAATCGCGTGCTGCGCGCCATTCAGGACGCGCTGGATGAAGGCATCACCCGTCCCGTCATTATCGCGCGACGGCGAATATTGGAACGGAAACTGCCTGACCTCGGCCTGCGTTTCGAACTGGATCGGGATATCGAAGTGATCGACCCCGAAACCGATCATGCCATCATGCAGGAACTGGTCGAAGGCTATCGCGCGATCGCGGCGCGCAAGGGTGTGGCCGCTGCCGAGATCGTGCGCCATGTCTATCGACGCCCGACCGTGACCGCCGCGATGCTGTTGCGCCTCGGCAAGGTCGAAGCGGCTCTGGTCGGCGGCAATTCGGAATATTGGAGCCAGGTCGAACATGTGCTGCGGGTCATCGACCGGAAGCCGGGCTATGGTCGCGCCTATGCCCTGTCGGGGTTGATCCTCGACGCAGGCGCGCTGTTCATCACCGACAGCCACATGGTGCCCGATCCCACACCGGAACAGGTGGCGGAGATGACCCTGCTGGCGGCGACGGAACTGCGCCATTTCGGATTGAAGCCGCGCGTGGCCCTGCTCTCCCATTCCAATTTCGGATCATCGCACAGCCCCAGCGGGCGCAAGATGCGCGCGGCGCTGAAGCTGGTGCGGCAGGCCGCGCCCGATCTGGAAGTGGACGGCGAAATGCATGCCGACGCGGCATTGAGCCAGCCCTTGCGCGAAAAGCTGATCCCCGATTCCCGTTTCGAGGGGTCGGCCAATCTGCTGGTCATGCCCAATCTGGATTCGGCGAATATCGCGCTGACGGCGCTGGCCGCGTCATCCAGTTCGCCCACGGTGGGGCCGATGATGATGGGGCTTTCTCAGCCCATCCATGTGCTGACGCCGGGCGTGACGTCTCGCGGCATCCTGAACCTGACGGCGATCGCGGCGGCGGAAGTGGCGCGGGAAGGGTGACTTTGGCTTTCAGGGCTTGAAAGAATTGCAGGGCCGCAGCGTCTTTGCGCCTGTCAGCGGCTGGAATTTTCCAGAACTGGCAGATCCGGCCCCGGTATGGCGGAGATCGCGACATTGGCGAAAATGACGATGCCCGCAGCGATCATCAGGATGCCGCGCTTGCGGTCCCTCTTCTTCACCAGAGCATAGATGCCGCCGCTGGTCAGGAGAACGCCCGCCAGCATCAGGATGGATAAAATCGTGGCTGCCATGGTTCAGGCCATAAACGCGCCGGTGGACTGTGGCAATCCGCCGCCGCTCAGCCTAAGAGGCGCGTGAAACGAATCGCCCCAGCGGTGAAGGGACATATCCGATGAAAATCGCCATCGCTTCCGATCATGCCGCCGTCGATCTGAAGGCGGAGCTTGCGCAATGGCTGCGCGCCGAGGGACATGATGTCGACGACCTCGGCCCCGCGACCACCGACCGGGTGGATTATCCCGATTATGGTTACAGTCTCGCGTCAGTCGTCGCTTCGGGCGCTGTGGAGTGGGGCATCGCGCTCTGCGGCTCAGGCGTCGGCATTGCCATCGCGGTCAATCGCAACCCCGCCTGCCGCTGCGCGCTGGTCGGGGAGCCGCTCTCCGCCGCCCTTTCCCGCGAACATAATGACGCCAACGTTCTTGCCTTGGGCGCGCGCCTGATTGGCGTGGACATGGCGAAAGCCTGCGTCACCGCCTTCCTTTCCACGTCATTCGGCGGAGGCCGCCACGCAGGCCGCGTCGAAAAACTGTCCAAGCCCGCGCTTTAAGGAGCCTGCCCTATGAGCACTGCCACCCTCGACCAGCCCCATCTGTCCGACATTCGTTCGGAAGGCTATTTCACGCGCAGTCTGGCGGATGCCGATCCGGCAGTCTTCGCGGGCGTCGCCAAGGAATTGAAGCGCGAGCAGGATCAGATCGAACTGATCGCTTCGGAAAATATCGTTTCGAAGGCGGTGCTGGAGGCGCAGGGCAGCGTCTTCACCAACAAATATGCCGAAGGATATCCCGGCAAGCGTTATTATCAGGGCTGCGCGCCGTCCGATGAGGTCGAGCAACTCGCCATCGACCGCGCAAAACAGCTTTTCAACTGCGGTTTCGTCAATGTGCAGCCCCATTCGGGCGCGCAGGCGAATGGCGCGGTGATGCTGGCGCTGACCAAGCCGGGCGACACGATCATGGGTCTGTCGCTCGACGCGGGTGGCCACCTGACCCATGGCGCGAAGCCCGCGCTTTCGGGCAAATGGTATAATGCCGTTCAATATGGCGTGCGCGAAGATACGCACCTCATCGACTATGACGCGCTGGAACGGCAGGCCATCGAAGCGAAACCCACGCTCATCATCGCGGGCGGCAGCGCTTATCCGCGCCATATCGACTTCGCGCGTTTTCGGGCGATCGCGGACAAGGTCGGCGCGCTGTTCATGGTGGACATGGCGCATTTCGCGGGCCTCGTTGCGGGCGGCGCGCATCCCACGCCCTTTGGCCATGCCCATATCGTCACCACTACCACGCACAAGACGCTGCGCGGCCCGCGTGGCGGCATGATCCTGACCGATGACGAAGCCATAGCGAAGAAGATCAACTCGGCGGTGTTCCCCGGCCTTCAGGGCGGACCACTGATGCATGTCATCGCGGCGAAGGCGGTCGCGTTTGGCGAAGCCCTGCAACCGGAGTTCAAGACCTACGCACAGGCCATCGTCACCAACGCCCAGGCGCTGGCGGGCAAGCTGGAGCAGCGGGGGCTGGCGGTCGTTTCAGGCGGGACGGACACGCATCTGGCGCTCATCGACCTGCGTCCCTATGGTATTTCGGGCAAGGATGCGGACGAGGCGCTGGAGCGCAGCTTCATCACCTGCAACAAGAATGGCGTGCCGGGCGATCCGCTGCCGCCGACCAAGACCAGCGGCATCCGCGTGGGCTCTCCGGCGGGCACGACGCGCGGCTTCGGCGTGGCGGAGTTCGAAGCCATTGGCGACATGATCGCGGACGTGCTGCAAGGGCTGCGCGACAAGGGAGAAGCCGGCGATCCGGCCGTCGAGGCCAATGTGCGCGAGCGCATATCGGCGCTCACCGCCCGCTTCCCGATCTACGCGGATTGACCATCGGGCCGTTCGTGTCGAGCAAAGTCGAGACACGGCCAGCGCGTTTCTCGACAGGCTCGAAACGAACGGAGTGTTGAATGCGTTGCCCTTTCTGCTCGCATGAGGACAGCCAGGTAAAGGACAGCCGCCCGACGGAGGACGGCAACGCCATTCGCCGGCGGCGGCAGTGCGAAGCCTGCGGCGCGCGCTTCACCACATTCGAGCGGATACAGCTCCGCGACATCTGGGTGATGAAGAGCGAGGGGCGAAAGGAATCCTTCGACCGCGACAAGCTGGCCCGCTCCATCGACATCGCCTGCCGAAAGCGGCAGATCGACCCCAGCCGTCTGGAAAAGCTGATTTCCGGCATCCAGCGGCAGTTGGAGACGAGCGGCGACAGCGAAATCCCCGCCCGCTCGATCGGCGAGATGGTGATGGAGGGGCTGAAACGGCTCGACAGCGTGGCCTATATCCGCTTTGCGAGCGTCTATAAGGACTTCACCGATGCCCGCGATTTCGAGGACTTCGCCAGCACCGTGAAGGAGGTCGGGAGTGAGTGAGGCTTCGGCCCCTGCCCTGCCCCCGGTGATCGTCCTCGTCCGTCCGCAACTGGGCCAGAATATCGGCAAGGCGGCGCGGGCCATGATGAATTTCGGGCTGGCCGAGATGCGGCTGGTATCTCCGCGCGACGGCTGGCCCAATCCCGATGCGGGGCCTTCGGCGGCAGGCGCGGATGCCGTGCTGGACAAGGCGGAATTGTTCGAGACGCTGGCCGACGCCGTGGCGGACTGCGCGCATGTCTATGCCACCACGGTTCGCAAGCGCGGCGTGACCAAGCCGGTCGTGACGCCCGAGGAGGCGGCGCGGGAAATCCATGCAGCGCAGGGGCGCTGCGCCTATGTCTTCGGGCCGGAGCGGTCGGGGATGGAGACAGAAGATGTGGCGCTTGCCCGCAAGATCCTGACCGTGCCGATCAACCCGGAATTCGGGTCCCTCAATCTGGCGCAGGCGGTGATCCTGTGCGCCTATGAATGGTCGAAACAGGCGGTGCTGGAGCAGCCCACCCTCACCGAGTTGGGTGAACCGGCTCCGCAGGCGGAGTTGGAAGGTTTGATAATGCAATTCGAAACATTGCTGGAAGGCGCGGGCTATTTCTTCCCGCCTGACCGCGCGCCCGCGACCAAGCGGACGCTGCGTAATTTGCTGACCAAGCCGGGCTGGAACCATCTGGAGGTGCGGACGCTGCGCGGGGTTCTCTCCGCACTGGGCAATCCGCGGGTGCGTTAGCCCTTCAGCCGATCGAACTCTTCCATTTCATAGGTGATGGACGCCTCAACCAACTGGTCCCACAGCGTCGCAATGGCATCGCCCGGCGCGCCCAGGCTTTCCGCCTCGGCGCGGGCGTTGGCGATGACCAGCGCCTTGCGTTCCTCATCGCGCACATGGCCACGTTCGGGCTTGATCCGGGCGGCGGCGCGCATATGAGCGAAACGCGCCGCGAGCAGCGCCACGATCTGCCGGTCGATTTCGTCCACGCCGGCGCGAACCTGCGCCATGGTCGTATAGCTTTCGGGCTTCATGGGGTGGCTGCCTAGGCTCATCGGGCCTTCCTGTCGAGGGTTGACATGCCTCGCCCGCTTCTCCATAGGCGCGCCTTCGCGATTGGCCCCGCATCCCGGTGAAGCGGTGGCCCTGCCCCTCGTTCGAGGCCAGCAGGCGACGACCGGGAATAACGTAGTTGGCATATCGAAGGAAATCATCATGACGAAGCGCACCAGCGCCAAGTACAAGCTCGACCGCCGCATGGGCGAGAACATCTGGGGCCGCCCCAAAAGCCCGGTCAACAAGCGTGAATATGGCCCCGGCCAGCACGGTCAGCGCCGCAAGGGCAAGATGTCCGACTACGGCATCCAGCTCCGCGCCAAGCAGAAGCTGAAGGGCTATTACGGCGACATCACCGAAAAGCAGTTCAAGAAGAACTATATCGAAGCCGCGCGCATGAAGGGCGACACCGGCCAGAACCTGATCGGCCTGCTGGAGCGCCGTCTGGATGCGGTCGTCTATCGCGCCAAGTTCGCGCCGACGATCTTCTCGGCCCGTCAGATCGTGTCGCACGGCCACATTTATGTGAACGGCGTGAAGTGCAACATCGCCTCGCGCCTGGTGAAGCCGGGCGATGAAATCACGCTGGGCAAGAAGGCGCAGGAAATGGCGCTGGTGCTGGAAGCGCAGAGCCTGCCCGAGCGCGACATTCCTGATTATGTCTCGCCCGATGGCGCCGCCAAGGTGACGTACATCCGCGTTCCGACGCTGGACGAAGTGCCCTATCCGGTGAAGATGGAACCCAATCTGGTCGTCGAATTCTATTCGCGCTGATCGGTTTCCAGCAGTTCAAATTCGTGTAAGGGCGGCCCCCAAGGGTCGCCCTTTTCTTTTTGGCGTAATAATCTTGCGCGGGGTTGAAACCGCTGGCATCACCAGAGCATCGTCATTTTCGAGGGTCTCTGTCATGCGTAGTTCCGTCGTGGTGCTTGCCGCCGCCCTTGCCCTTTCCGCCTGCGCTTCCGACGGGGCCGCGCCGCCTGCTTCCGCTGGCGCCGCATCGACACCCACCGCCGCGAAAGCCGAACCCTCCATCGACACGATGAAGCGGCTGGTGGAGGAACTGTCCTCCGACGCTTTCGAGGGCCGTGCACCGGGCACCGTGGGCGAGGAAAAGACGCTTGCCCTGCTGTCGAGCGAATTTGCAAAGCTGGGCCTGAAACCCGGCAATGAAGGAAGCTGGTTTCAGGATGTGCCGCTGGTGGAGATCACGGCGAAGAATGTGTCGCCCCTGATCTTTTCCGGCGGGAAGGCGAAGGTGCAGGCTGTTTACGGGCCGGAAATGGTGATCGCCACCTATCGCACGACGCAGCCGCATATTGCGGTGAAGGACAGTCCGGTCGTCTTCGTCGGCTATGGCGTGAACGCCCCCGAAAAGGGCTGGAACGACTATGCCGGGATGGATGTGAAGGGCAAGACCGTCATCATTCTGGTCAACGATCCGGACTATGAGACGGCGGGGCTGGAAGGCCCCTTCAACGGGCGCGCCATGACCTATTATGGCCGCTGGACCTACAAGTTCGAGGAAGCCGCGCGGCAGGGCGCGGCCGCCGCGATCATCGTGCATGACACGGTGCCCGCCGCCTATGGCTGGAACGTCGTCGAATCTAGCTGGACCGGCGCGCAGCAGGTTGCCGACAGCGCGGATGGCAATGCAGGCCAGTCCGCCGCGATCGGCTGGATTCAGAAGGACAAGGCGGCGGCGCTGATGGCGAGCGCGGGCCTCGATCTCGACACGCTGATGACGCAGGCGAAGAAGCCGGGATTCAGGGCGGTGCCGCTCAAGGGCGTGAAGGCATCCGTTTCTTTCGACAATGACCTTCGCAAACATTTGTCGAAGAATGTCGTCGCCCTGCTGCCCGGCAAGACGCGCCCGGACGAATATGTGCTCTACAGCGCGCACTGGGACCATCTGGGCCATTGCCAGGCGGCCCCGGACGGCGATGACATCTGCAACGGCGCGGTGGACAACGCCACTGGCACGGCGGCGCTTGTCGCTCTGGCGCAGGCCAATGCGAAGGCGGGGCCGACCGATCGCAGCCAGGTGTTTCTGGCCGTCACCGGCGAGGAATCGGGGTTGCTGGGTTCCGCCTATTATGGCGACCATCCGGTCTTTCCGCTTGGCCGGACGGTGGGCGGCGTCAATATGGATGCGCTCAGCATGGCGGGGCCGGCGAAGAATGTGGTCGTGATCGGCAAGGGCAAATCACAACTCGACGCCTATCTGGAACGGGCGTTGGCGGCGCAAGGACGGGTCGCCACTGTCGAGCCGACGCCGGAAAAAGGGTTCTATTATCGCTCCGACCATTTCAGCTTCGCCAAGCATGGCGTGCCGATGCTCTATTTCGAGGGCGGTGAGGATCTGGTGAAGGGCGGAACCGCGGCGGGCATGGCTGCGGCGGAGGATTATAGCGAACATCGCTATCATGGCCCCAAGGACGAATATGATCCCCATTGGGACTGGAGCGGAGTGAAGGCCGACCTGCAACTCTATTACGACGTGGGCCGGGCGCTCGCCAACACGACCGACTGGCCCAATTGGGTGGAAGGCGACGAGTTCCGCGCCATCCGCGACAAAAGCCGCGCCGGGCAATAATGAACAAGGGGGGCAGGCCGCGAAATGCCCCTCCCCCTTCCCCGCCTCTCCTGCTAAGGCCCGCGCGTTCTTCCTGAAAGGATCGCGATGACTTTCCATATGCCCGCCGAATGGGCGCCCCATGATTGGGTCTGGATCGGTTTTCCGACAAACCCCGCCGAATGGCCCGGCGCTTTCGACGGCGCGCGGCGGCAGATCGCGGACTTCGCCAACGCCGTCCATGCGGACGGGCGCGGTGAGGAAGTCCGTCTGGTCGTCGCCCATGACGCGGATGCGGATGCCGCCGCGAAGCTCGCCCATGCCGGCGTGACCATCCTGGTGCAGAAACTGGGCGACGTATGGCTGCGCGATACCGCGCCGGTCGCCGTGCAGAAGGGCGCCGAACGGGCGTTGGTGGATTTCGGCTTCAACGGCTGGGGCGGCAAATACCGAATGCCGGGGGATGAGGATATCGGCGCGCGGCTGGCCGCCACCACGGGGCTGCCCACCGACACGCAGCATTGGGTGCTGGAAGGCGGCGCGATCGACACGGACGGCACGGGACTGTTCGTCACAACGGAACAATGCCTGCTTAACCCCAATCGCAACCCGGACCTTGATCGCGGGAAGATCGAAACGCTGCTGGCGGGAAGCCTTGGGCTGTCCGACATGCTTTGGCTGGGCGATGGCCTGATGAACGATCATACGGACGGCCATGTGGACAATCTGGCCCGCTTCGTCGCACCGGGCGTCCTCGCCTTGCCGGAGCCGGACGGCAGGGACGATCCCAATGCCGCCATCTATGCTGATGCGAAGGCCCGCGCCAAAGCGCATGGCGTGGAGGTCGCCCCCATCCCCTCCCCCGGCCGCGTCGAGATGGGGGGAGAGGCCATTCCGGCGAGCTATATGAATTTCTATATCGGCAACGCCGCTGTCATCGTGCCCGTCTATGGTCGCCCGAACGATCAGGCGGCGCTGGAAGCGCTCCGCCCCTTCTTTCCGGGACGGGATATTGTCGGCCTGTCCAGCGACGCCATATTGGCAGGCGGCGGCAGTTTCCACTGCACCAGCCAGCAGATGCCGTTGGCCTGACCGAAGCCATATCCGCATTCCTGACGGAGCAAGACATTGACACAGCTTACCGTTGCCGCGCTCCAGCTCGCCTTTTGCGACGACATGGCGGACAATATCGACATGGTCGCCCTGCATGTGGGCAAGGCCGCCGCGCGTGGAGCCAAGATCGTCCTGCCGCCCGAACTGTTCGAAGGCCCCTATTTCTGCAAGGTCGAGGATGAAGCTCTCTTCTCCAACGCGCAACCGCTGGAGAGCCACCCTGCCGTGCAGGAAATGCGCAAGGTGGCGAAGGCGCATGGCGTCTATATCCCCACAAGCTTCTTCGAGAAGGACGGGCATCATTATTACAACTCCCTCGCCATGATCGACGATGAGGGCGAGGTGATGGGCGTCTATCGCAAGAGCCATATTCCCGACGGGCCGGGCTATGAGGAGAAATATTATTTCCGGCCGGGCAATAGCGGCTTCAAGGTGTGGAAAACCCGCCATGCCACCATCGGCGTCGGTATCTGCTGGGACCAATGGTATCCTGAAACGGCGCGGGTAATGGCGCTGATGGGCGCGGAGTTGCTGTTCTATCCGACCGCCATCGGCTCCGAGCCTTATGATGCCGATCTCGACACCAGCCGCATGTGGCGGCGCGCGATGATCGGTCATGCCGTCAGCAACTGTATGCCGGTGATCGCCGCCAACCGGATCGGCACGGAAGACAAGCAGAAATTCTACGGCCACAGCTTCATCAGCGACGAATGGGGCGACTTCGCGGCCGAAGCGGATGCGCGGGACAGCGGGGCGCTGGTGGCGACGCTGGATCTCGACAAGGCGCGAATGCATCGGGCCGGCATGGGCTTTTTCCGCGACCGCCGGCCGGAGCTTTATGCGCGGATCGTTCAGGACATCTGAACGCTTCCGCCCACTTTCCCCGGCCGCCTCAGTTTCCGGCGCCGCCTGCATCCGCGCGGGCCAGTTCCACCGCCCGCGCAAAAACCGCTTCGAACATGTCCGCCGTCAGCCGTCCCGTATTCTGATTATAGCGCGAGCAATGATAGCTATCTATCAGGATGCGTCCGTCGGGCATCCTGTGTTCCGCCAGATGCCCGAAGCGCGCCTTGGGAAGCTTTCCGCCCAGGATCTTGACCGCCGATTGATGGGCGATCTGGCCCATGGCGATGAAGGTGCGCGCATGGGGCAATTGCGCCACCGCCTGCGCCAGGAACGGGCGGCAATTGCGGATTTCTTCGGGTAGGGGTTTGTTCTGCGGCGGCAGGCATTTGACCGAATTGATGATGATGATGTCGCGCAGCACCAGCCCGTCATCGGGTCGCGCTTCATAGCGCCCTTCGGCCAGGCCGAATTTCGCCAGCGTCGCGAACAGCAGATCGCCCGCATAATCCCCGGTGAAGGGACGCCCCGTGCGGTTCGCCCCATGCTTCCCCGGCGCAAGGCCGATGATCGCGATTCGCCCGTCGGGATCGCCGAAGGCAGGCACCGGCGCATTCCACCAATCCGGATGTTCCGCCCGACAGGACTCCCGCAAATCCACGAGCCGGGGGCAGCGCGGGCAATCATGCGGCGGCTCGGTTTCAGGAAGGGGACTTTCCAGCATCACGGGAAGCAGATAGGCGCTTGGGGATGCCGGGCACAAGCCATACTCATATCTACGCCCTCTCTTTAGGGTCAAACCGGCCATTGTCCCGGAATCGTCCTCCAGCGCGCCTTCTCCGCGAGGCGGCGGAACGGCTTGGGAAGATCGGGCGGGTGAGCCGTGCCTCCGACCTGTTCACGACGCCGCCAATTGGTCCGTCACGGCGCGTTTTCACCAATGGCGCGCTGGTGCTTGAAACCGCGTTGCCGCCCCAAGAACTGCTGCGGGAATTGCAGAATCTGGAACATCTGCTGGGTCGCCGTCGGTTCCGCCGATGGGGAGCGCGGACCATGGATATCGACATCATCTTATGGTCCGGCGGACGCTGGGCCAGCCCCTCCCTCTCCATTCCTCATCCCGCTTTTCGGCATCGCGATTTTGTTCTGAAACCCCTTGCAAGCATCGCTCCAGCATGGCGCGATCCCTGGTCGGGATTGACCATCGGACAGCTTTGCAACCGCCTCAGGAAAGCGAGAACAAAAGATACCGCAAGAGGTTGACCATCCGCATCAGCCTCACTAGTGCGGGCCAACCTCTTTCGGGGCCCTTAGCTCAGTCGGTAGAGCAACTGACTTTTAATCAGTAGGTCGCTGGTTCGAACCCAGCAGGGCTCACCAGAAATCAATGATTTATAATTGCGTTATGCCATAGCTTCAGAAGTGAAGGCTCATTTGCCTCGCAGCGCTTAATGTGGCACGAAGCCGCTGGTTTCGTCCCCTTTTCCGCCGGCGACCCTCGTCAGCCGATCAGCCACCGCTTCTCCAATGCGGCCGGCGAGCAGATTATCCACCAATCCGGCCCAGGCCGCCGATACGCTTTCCATAGCGAAGCAGTTGATCTGGTCGCCGGGGCGGATGCGGCTGGTGGGATCAATCTGCCGCGCCATCGCCGCCGCCATCTCCTGCACATCTGCTGGATCGACCAGCACGCCATAGCGGCCATGCCCCAGCAATTGCGCGGCGTTGCCGGCGCTGCGCGACGAGATACATGGTGCATCGACCGCCATCGCTTCCAGCAGCACATTGGCCGACCCCTCCCACCACGACGGCAAGACGAACGCATCCGCCCGCGCCAGCCAGGGGAAGACGTTCCCGACCGTGCCGGGGAGCAGCATGTCTTCGTCTATCCCCAGTTCCCGCGCATCGACCATCAGCCGCGCGCGCGCATCGTCGCGACTCCCGCCCAGAATGATGAGCCGGGCCGGCCGTTGCTTGCGCAGCATCGCAAACGCGCGAAGCAAGGTGTCGAAATTCTTCTGCGGGGCGAGGCGTCCTATGGCAAGCAGCACTGGAACCGGGTCTTCGAACCAGGGATGCGGCGTTTCATTCCCCACCCGGCCGCGCGCGGTCGCAGCGTCGATGCCATTGGCGATGACGCTGAGCCGCCCCGTCCGCGCTGCGCCGGCAAAGGCAGGTGTGCCCATCAGCGTCGGGGATACCAGCACGAGATGGGCGGCGTCCGCCGCGATCAGCCTCGCCATGACGCTGCGGACCCATCGCTTCAGGCCGCCGGACGGCGCATGGGGAACCTGTCGCATGATGTCGTTGCTGATGCGATAGACACGCTTGACGCCCGGAACACCGTGGCTGCCCGCCCAGGCCGTGCCATGACCGTGATTGCCCGCCGAAAGGAGGATGGCGGGGCCAACCGCGCGAAGATGACGTCGCAGGGCCATGGCCGCTTGCGCCTTTTCCTTCAGACGCGATCGGTGCGCCAGGGGCAGCAGCGCATGATGCGCCACGCCGGGTGGGCTTTCGCCGCCGGGCAACGCCGTCACCAGTTGCACTTCATGACCACGGGCGGCCAGATCGGCAGCGATCAGCCCTGCGTTGCGCACCACGCCCGTCGCCGCCAACGCGTGGACATAGACGCAGATCACCGGCCGCGCCGATCCCATTCCAGCACCCGCGCGCTTCGCCAACAATCGGCCGGCAATTTGTGAAGATGATAGCGATAGAGATCGCCCAGCCGCGTGTCGGCCAGTCCCCTGCCAAGGACGAGTTGGAGAATATCGGTGCCCGGGTTCCAGTTGCCCTCGATCACCACCGGCCCCTCAGCGGTAAGACCAATGTCCCAGCCGATCACGGTGAAACCCCGAACGAACGGCTGGTGGGCGATACGGGCGAGCGCCACCGCCGCGTCCAGATCGGGAACGGCCGCGCCGGTAATCGGCGCGCCTGTCTTCGGATGCCGCTCATGCGGCGTCGGCGCGCCTTCCGCCCCTTTTGCCCAGGCTGTCAGACAGCGCTGCCCATCGTCTACCGCCAGCACCAGATTGCCGGCATTGAAATTATCGACCGGCCGTGGTCCGCCCGCAGACAGGCGCAGCGCGAGGCCACAGGCTTCCGGGACGCCCGCTTCGTCAAGGCACGTCACCACCCGCAAGGTCGGCAGAGCGCCAGGCGACAGGTCGGCCAGCCCCTGATGGGTCGGCAAGTCGCGCTGTATCACGCCGCCCGCGCGCCATAGCGCCTTCAGGTGGTCGAGCAGGGCCGTGTCGCTCAGTCGCCCTTCCGCTCCCCGCCATCCATCCTCGAGCCGCTGAAACCGTTCAACGCCCTGCCCCTTCGACCGAAAGCTTGGCTTGGCGATGATGCCGGTCTGACCGGCAAGCCAACGGCCCGGATCCTCGCTGTCCGGATCCCATGCGCTCGCGACCGGCAGGCAGGCATCATGAGCGACGCGCGTAAAAAGCTGCTTGTTCTTGAGCGGATTGGCGGTGAGCGGAAAGGCGGCGGGATTGAGCAGCCGGTGCAATCCCTTGCGGTCGCGCATCGACAGCCCCGCCTGCCGCACATCGTCCGACAGCAGCCGCCGTTCCGATCCCGTCCATCCCCCCCGCCCCGCGCCTGCCAGCAGACGGGATAGGGCGCGGACGGAAGCGGGCCAATGCCGTCGCAAACCGTCATGATAGGCGGCGAGCAGGCTGTTATCGTCCCGCGAAGGGATCGCTCTCAGGGTGAGCAAAGGTTATTCCGACACTTGGGCCAGGGCCATGCGCCGATCCAGCAACTGCGTCGCGACGCCTTTGGAGCGCGCATGATCGACATCAATCGCCACCGCCCCATCCGACAGGATCACCGGCGCGATCGTCATGCGGAAGCGGCGCGAGAAACGCTCAAAAGTCGCCGCCAGCGTACCGATGCCGAAACGAAAGCGGATGAGGTTCATCAGACCGAAGGCGCCGACGATGCGGAGCGGATGCTTCACGAATTGCCCGCCCGAACGGAACGTCTCCGCCGCGGTTAGCGCCGCCCGGTCCTTCAACCAATAGGTGTTGCAGTTGGAATAGCTGTCCTCGGCGAAACGATAGAATTTTCGCTGCCCGTCGGGATGGGCCGCCAGCACGGACTCGCGCCGGGTGAAGGCGACGGTCGCATCCGCTGCCTTCGCGTTACTGCCATCCAGCATCTCGGCGATGGCGGGCGGGTTCAGCAATACATTGTCGGCGGTGGTGATGAGCAGCGGGAAGCGCGCGCCGTCCGCCGCAGCCAGCACTGAATCGACAAGATTCGGTTGAGCGGCGACCGGCACCAGCCGGCCCGTGGCGATGAGATTGTGCAATTGGGGCAATCCCTCCAGCACCTGCGGGTCTTCAATCGCGACGCGGATCTCGCCGATCCGGTCGCTCGCCACCAGCGCGTCGATGACGTGGAGCAGCATGGAGCGGCCCCCAACCGGGACCAGGCATTTATGGCTGACGCCCGCCTCCAGCGCGAGCGGGTCCGTCGCGCCGTCGCGCTTGCCGGCCAGCACGAGAGCGGTCATGACGCCGCCCATCTCAGGCAGCAACCCGCAACGGCGCTTCGATCAGCAATCCCTGCCGCTCCAGGCTATGGCCGACGATGGTTTCGACCAGGGTCTGATGGTCCACGCCGATCGACCGGGCCGAACGCGAGATGGTCTTCTTCGACCAGAGATTGCAGGACAGATTCACTTCCATGAACTGCACCGCGCCGCTGACCGGGTCATAGCGATACTCGAACCGGCCATAGTCGAACGGCCACAGTTCGGGCAACAATCGACGGGTCATGTCTTCCAACTGCGCCAGCAGCCCGCGATCCTCGATCAGCACCAGTGGATCGTCGCCCACGTCGATCAGGCCGCGCTTCTCCTCATAGCTTCGCACCTGATGGGGATCGGCGGGCGCATACATCATCGGCGGCAGGATCCAGGGCTGGCCGCCACTGCCGCCTACCACGGGGACGGCAACGTCGAGCAGCGGCGCCCAGGCTTCGACCAGCACGTCATGGCCTTCGTCATGCAGATAATCGATCTGCGCCTGCGCTTCTGCCCAGTTGTCGACCATCGCAAGGCCCCAGGACGCGGAGGAGGCGTTGGGCTTCACCACCAGACGCTCCGCTCGAAAGGCTGGTTCAGCGGGCAGACCACCCCGCCGGAAGATCTGCGCGGGCATGGTCGGCACGCCACGGGCGCAGGCGATCAGCTTGCTCAAATATTTGTCGTCCGACACGCCCCGCAGGATCGGGCTGGCGCCCAGATGCGGCACGTCGCGCCAACTCAGCAGCAGCGGGGCCATCATCTCGCTATTCTGGAAACCGCCGCGATTGAGCAGGGTGATGACGAAGTCGGCATCGGGCCGCTCGAACAGGAAATCATAGCTGTTGGCGACACGGATCTGGAGGCCGATCTCCTCCAGCGTCGTGCGCATCTCATGATGATAGATGGCATGATTGCCGTCCACGGTATCGGGTGCGCCCGTCGCCCGCGCATGTTTGGCGAGGAAGAGGACATGCAGGCGGGCTTTGTCGGCCGAGGAGATGCGGACGCAACGGTCGATATGGTTCAGCATGGCATGCTGTTACCAGCCCGGCATGACAAGCCCTTGACCTGATGATGACGCTGTCGCGACTATATATTTACACCATGGCGACGATATGATGACGAAAGAATGTCAGCAGACGGCGACCGCATGTCCGCCAATGCCGAAAAATCGGTGCCTGACGGGCGCTGGAACAGTCGCAGGCCGAACTCTGGCATGATGGCGATCAGATGGTCGAAAATATCGGCCTGTATGCCTTCATAATCCGCCCATGCCGTCGTGCCGGTAAAAGCGTAGATCTCAAGCGGCAGGCCATGTTCGCCCGGCGCAAGCTGGCGGACAAGCAGCGTCTTGTCACCGGCGATATCCGGTCGCGCCTTCAGATAGGCGAACACATAGGCGCGGAAGGTGCCCATATTGGTGAGCCGTCTGCGATCGACGATCTCCCCTTGGGCATGTTCCGCGTTCCAGCGGCTTACTTCGTCCTGTCTGGCGCGGAGATAATCGGCCAACAGCCCGAAACGCGAGAGGCTGGCCAAACTCCGCTCATCGAGAAAGCGCACGCTGTTCTGGTCGATCATTAACGAACGCATGATCCGCCGCCCACCCGATTCCGACATGCCGCGCCAGTTGCGGAAACTTTCGCTGATCAGCCGATGCGTGGGAATGGTGGTGATCGTCTTGTCGAAATTCTGCACCTTGACCGTATGCAGGGCGATGTCGATGACGTCCCCATTGGCATTGAGCTGCGGCATTTCGATCCAGTCGCCCAGCCTGATCATGTCGTTGGAACCGATCTGCACCGATGCGACGAAGGAGAGGATGGTATCCTTGAACACCAGCATCAGCACCGCCGCCATCGCACCAAGGCCCGAAAGCAGCAGCAGGGGCGAACGGTTCATCAGCACCGCAATGATAAGGATGGCCGCAGCGCCGTATACGAGCATCTTGGCAATCTGCACATAGCCCTTGAGTGGGCGATTGGCGGCGTCGGGACGGCGCTGATAGAGGTCGTTCAGCAGGTCCAGCGCGCCGCTCAGGGCAATGGCGATCGTCAGGATGATGAAACCCGCGCAAAGGCTCTGTGCAAAGGCGATCGCGCCGGAAGGCAGGTGCGGGACCGCGGCAATACCCGCCTGGATCACAAGCGCCGGCACGATATTGGACAGGCGCGCCACTATGGCCCCGATATGCCGCGCCCCGATCTGAAAAGGAAAACGGCCAAGCACCCGCATGACGATCCGGAACACGATCTGCTTTGCGATCCAGTTGCTCAACCAGGCAAAGGCCAGCAGCAGGAGCAGGGACAGGCCGGCCTGCATCCATGGCTCCTGCGCCCATCCGCGCGCCAGATGACCGATCGGACCCGACGTGTCGAGAAAAGTGGGCATCAGCCTCGCTTCCTGTCGGCAAAGGGATCATGACGAAGAGACAGCCCCGCCGTCTCGGGCATAAAGCGCAAGGCGGCAAGGCCGACGAGGCAGGCAGCCATCATGTAGAAGGCGGGCATCAACTCATTGCCGGTCAGGGTGATGAGCGCGCTGCCCATGGCGGGCGCGGTGCCGCCGAAGATGGAGGTGGAGATATTATACGCGATGGCGAAGCCGGCGAAGCGGACAGAGGTCGGAAACAGCGCCGGGAATGTCGCCGATATGGTCGCAAGCTGCGGCACGTAAAGCAGGCCGAGCAGGACGAAGCCGATGATCGCCCCGGCAAGGCCCGTCGCCATCAGCATGTAGAGCGGCACCACCGCCAGAAACAGCCCGACCAGCGACAGTTTCCACATGAAGCGCCGCCCCACTCGATCGGAAAGGCCGCCGGCCAGCGGCAGGAAAGCCATCATGAACAACATGCCGATGATCGGCACGATGAGCGCCTGATCCGGCGACAGGCCGATGCGTCGCTGAAGATAGGTCGGCATGTAGCTGAGCAGCGTATAATTCACCACGTTGAGCGCGACGACGAGACCGCCCACGACCAGCATCGGCCGCCAATGCCGCCGCATGAGCGCGGAAAGGCGAGGCGCGTCGGTTTGCTTGCCGCCATGCCTCTCCTCCCGAAAGATCGGCGTATCCTCCATCCTCGATCGCAGGTACATGCCGATCAGGCCCATGGGCGCTGCGACGAGGAAGGGAATGCGCCAGCCCCATTCATGCATCGCCGCGTCCCCCAGCAGCAGGGAAAAAGCGAGCATCAGGAACGCGCCGAGCGAAAAGCCCGCCAGCGTCCCGAACTCCAGGAAACTGCCGTAAAATCCACGCCGGTCGTCAGGCGCATATTCGGCCATGAAGGTGGCCGCCCCGCCATATTCGCCGCCGGTCGAAAATCCCTGCACCATGCGCAGCAGGATCAGCAGGGCGGGCGCCCAGAATCCGATGCTGGCATAATCGGGGATCAATCCCACGCAGAGCGTCGCGCCGGACATCAGCAATATCGTGAAGGCCAGCACGGACTTGCGCCCCAGCCGGTCGCCTAGCGGCCCCCAGAAGAGGCCGCCCAACGGCCGGACGAGGAAGGAGATGGCGAACGTCGCCAGCGCGAACAGCACCGCGTCGTCCACATCGCCGGGAAAGAGAGCGGCGGAGATATAGGTTACGCCATAGGCATAGATGCCATAATCGAACCATTCGGTCGCATTGCCCATCGCTGACGCCGTGATGGCCCGGCGAAGCGTGGCTTCATCCGTTTCCGGCTGCGTCAGGGCAGAATCGGCAAGGGGAAGGGCCATGGTCATATCAACTATCCTGCGGCCGGTTCACCCCCGGCCATGGAGATCAGGCCGCCGGGCAGGCTGTGGCCGCCGCGTCCTTCATCAAAGAGCCCGACAGCGGCCGGATCGTCTGCGGCTCCCCCCGCGCGGCAATGAAGTCCGGGCGGGGTTTCTCGGTCCCGAAAGGGCGCTCCAGCGCGTTGCTGACCGCATTGTAGACGAGGAAAGCGTTGGCGCGCGGGAAAGGCGTGATATTGCCGTTCGATCCATGCATGATGTTGCAATCGAAGATGACGACCGTGCCGGGCTTGCCGGTCGGCGCGACGATCCCATGCTCATGCGCCAGTTCGGCAAGACTATGTTCGTCGGGCACGCCATATTCCTGGCGTTTGAGCGACATGCGGTAATGATCCTCGGGCGTTTCCCCCACGCAGGTGAGGAAGGCGCGATGCGATCCCGGAATCAACATCAGCGGCCCGTTATGCGGCGTGTTTTCCGCCAGCAGGATCGACATGGACAGCGCTCGCATCCGTGGCATCCCGTCCTCGACATGCCAGGTTTCGAAATCGCTGTGCCAGTAGAATTCCTTGCCTTGAAAGCCCGGCTTGTAATTGAGCCGCGACTGGTGGATGTAGACATCGTCGCCCAGCAGGAAACGGGCGACCCCGGCCAGCCGATCGTCGGCCGCCAGCCGTTCCAGCACACGGCTTTGGGCATGGATGCGGAAAATGGAACGGATTTCCCGCTCGCCCGGCTCGGTAATGACCGTTTCCTCTTCCAGCGCGTCGGGATCGGCCAGCAACGAGCCCGCCTCGCCTTGCAGGAAGGCGATTTCCTCGTCGGAGAAAATATCCTCCAGAACCAGATAGCCGTCGCGGTCGAACCGGGCGGCCTGCTCGCGGCTCAGCGGCGCGCCTTCGCTCCAGTCGCTGTGGACGACCGGATCGAGACGCGGCAGAAACTCCGCCACCTGTGCGTGGCGGGACGGGTAGATGTCTTGCACGGGACTTCCCCCTCCATCGGATTTAGAGCACACTGCGTTTGATCGGACGCAGGCCCTGCACTCTGGTTATTTGCTTTCGCATCGTTTTAAGCGAAAAACCGGCTCCCGCTTTTCCGCACGATGCTCTAGTGCGTGAGTTCAGCCTCGCGCCCCATGTCGGCGGCGGCCGGATAGGCGCCGTTCTCGTCATGCACTTCCTTGCCCGTGACGGGCGGATTGAAAACGCAGACGCACAATATGTCCGTTTCAGGCCGCACGATATGCTTGTCATGGGCATTGAGCGCATACATCACGCCGGACGCGAGCTGGTGCGTCACACCCGTGCCCAGATCCTCGATCGTGCCCTTCCCCTTGAGAACCAGAACCGCTTCCAGATGGTTCTGGTAATGCATGTGCAGTTCCTCGCCCGCATACATGGTCGTGACGTGGAAGGAAAAGCCCATGCTGTCGTCTCTCAACAGCAGACGAGCGCTTTCCCAGCCGTTGGATTTCACGTTGCGATCGGATTTGCGGATGTCCTGAAGCTTGCGGACGATCATGTCTGTCTCCTTTTTCCTTATTCCGCCGCCACGCCATAGGCGGCGGGCAGCGCGGCGCGGACGCTCTCCTCCAGAATGTCGAGTCCCGCCGACAGCACGGCATCGTCGATCACGAGGGGGGCCAGCACCTTGACGATTTCGTCATGGGCACCGCTGGTTTCGATGATGACCCCCTGCGCGAAGCAGGCGGTCGTGATGGCTTCGGCGATCTCGCCCGATCCGACGTCGATGCCGCGCATCATGCCCCGACCGCGGGTCGAAAGGCCATGTTCCGCCGCCATCCCGTCCAGCCGCCGTTCGAGCAGCGCGCCGCGTCGGGCGACGTCGGTCTGAAACTGCCTGTCGCTCCAGAAATGGCGCAATGCAGCGGTTGCGGTTACAAAGGCATGGTTATTGCCCCGGAAGGTGCCGTTATGTTCGCCGGGCAGCCATTGATCGAGTTCGGGGCGAAACAGCGTCAGCGCAAAGGGCAGGCCCATGCCCGAAAGGGACTTCGCCAGAGTGACGATGTCCGGGGTCACGCCCATGCCTTCGAAACTGAAAAAGCCGCCCGTGCGGCCGCAGCCGGCCTGAATGTCGTCCACGATCAACAGCGCGCCATGACGCCTGGCGATATCCGCGATCCGGCGCAGCCATTCGGGGGAAGCCGCGTTAAGGCCGCCTTCGCCCTGCACCGTTTCCACCAATATGGCGGCGGGCGCATCAAGGCCGCTGGACGGATCGGCCAGCCGCCGTTCCAGCAGTTCGGCGGTATCGACTTCCGGTCCATGATAGCCGTCATAAGGTTCATGGGCGACATGGTTGAGCGGCACGCCCGCGCCCGCGCGCTTGGACGCATTTCCCGTGCAGGCCAGCGCGCCCAGCGTCATGCCATGGAAACCGTTGGTGAAGGCGATCACCAGTTCGCGCCCCGTCACCTTGCGGGCGAGCTTGATCGCTGCCTCCACCGCATTGGTGCCGGTCGGCCCGGTGAACATCGCGCGATAATCCAGATCGCGCGGTTTCAGGATGACCTCCTCGAAGGTTTCGAGGAAATCCGCCTTGGCGTCGGTATGCAGGTCAAGGCCGTGGGCGATGCCGTCGGCCGCGATATAATCGAGCAGGGCCTGCTTCAGCACGGGATGATTGTGACCATAGTTCAGGGTCGAGCAGCCCGACAGAAAGTCCAGATAGCGCCCCCCCTGATTGTCGCGCATCCACACGCCTTCCGCTCTGGTGAACTGGCGCGGCATCGAGCGGGCATAGCTACGCACAACCGATTCGCGCCGCTCGTAAATCGCCGTGTCGGGAATGGCCGGAGTGGGTTGGGGAAGAGTGATGGTCATGTCGTCAATTCTCCTCAATGGGGGCGCTGCGGGCAGGCAGCGGGCCGATGCGCGCCTGCCATTCGGTGGCATGGGCACCGGCGAAATGCGTATCGCGTTCAAAGCGGGGGCTTTTCTCCAAAGCGGTCCGCCACTTGCGGGCAAGCCCCTCGAACAAGGCCCAGGATGCCCGATTGTCGTCCGTCACCGTGGTGGTGAGATGGGTGACGCCCGCATTTTCAGGGCGCGCCAGCAAGGCTTCGATCATGCGCCCCGCCAGCCGCTGGCCCCGCGCCTCGGCCGAAACCGCCACCTGCCAGACGAAGAAATTTACGGGCGCGGACGGCGGACGATAGCCGGACACCCACCCCATCGCCTGACCGCCCCGTTCCGCCACAATGCAGAAATCGGCGAAGTCGGTGCATTGCAACAGGTTGCAATAAGCGGAATTGGCGTCGAGCGGCGGACAGGCCGCAATCAGCGCCGTGATGGCTGGCCCGTCCGTCCCGACGGGTTTGCGAAATTCAAAGACCTGCCCCTTGCTCCGATCGGAGCGCACAGAAGCCCTTGGCGGCGCGGCGGCCGCTGTAGCTTGGGAATCGAAGATTATTTATCTCCCGAATTATATTTTCGCTTCAGAAGGTCAAAAACCTGTGAAGTTGGCGCGATATATGCCGATTATCAGCATGTTTTCAACCCCACCTCCCGGAAAAATATTTCGAATACCGAAGCATCTGTCCAAAAATGTAGCCAAAACATGCTTCATATTGCTGACTCCTCCATCGTCCGGCTATGCAGGCGTCATGGCTTCCGAGATCGCTTCCCTGACCCTCCGCGCGCTTCGCCGGGTATTGCGCGCCACCGAAATCGGCAGCCGCCAATTAGCGACCGCAACCGGCCTCACCCCCTCGCAACTGCTCGTCCTGCGAGAGATCGACACGCGCGGTTCGGCGACACCGGGCACCATTGCCCAAGCGCTGCAGTTCAGTCAGGCAACGATCACCACCATCGTCGATCGCCTGGAGTCGCTAGGCTTCGTGCGACGCCAGCGGAGCCAAAGGGACAAGCGCCAGTTTCACCTCAGCCCCCTTCCCGAAGGCAAGGCCGCCATCGCCGACGCGCCGGACCCGCTGCAAATGACCTTCACCGATCGTTTCGTGGCATTGCCGCCGTGGGAACAGGCGATGATCCTGGCGGCCGTCGAACGCCTCGCCACGTTGATGGATGCTCAGAATATCGACGCGGCACCGCTGCTGGACAGCGGACTGATCGACCGCTCCGGGCCAGCCTGACCCGAACAAAAGTCGTATCCAAAGCCGTTGCCGAGCGTCACAGGACATATGAAATCCAGCGCCTGCCTTTACCCCGGTATGATCCGGATCACGACATATGAGGCGGTTCGGAAGGCATTGTTCCTAATAATCTATAGATATTCTGATGCAACTTTCGTCCACTCCAGCCGCCCGCGCTATATTTTTCCTGGATGCATCAATCACCGTCCGGACAGACAAATTTTCGTCGTCGATTTCCAGGGATGAAGGTTGTTCGAGGCCATGGGGCGCATGGACGACAGGAAGAACAACAGGCTCGCCGGTGAGCAGTTCCTCTTCGGATATGTTGAGCACGTCTGCCAGCAGAGTGATGTTGCTGTGCCGCGGAACGGCCTTGCCCGTCTCCCATGACCATATGCTGGGTTTGCTGATGCCGGTTCGTGCCGCCAGTTCCGCGCGGCTAAGTCCCCGCGCACGGCGAAGGCGAAAGATGCGAGCAGCGAGCGGCTCGTTATCAGGCGATGCCAATGGCGGGGACGCCGGGTCGATTTCTGAAGGCAAGGGATTGCATAGTTGAACTGCGCTTAACACGGCGCGCGAGAGAATATGGTCGAAACGGCAGCCGTAAAGGGAATCGCTCCGCCACACGACTGTTGCCGGTACGGGGCGCGTTTCGGGAAGGCTGATTCTGATTTTCTGCCCGACTGCCAGTTCGGATCGCGTCTCGATCAGAATACCCGAGGCGGACAGATTGTGGATCGTGACCGTTGCCCGTTCGCCTTCTTCCAGTTCGCCTGCTGCTTCGATGCGGATGTGGAGCCGCTGGGCTTCGCGCAGGTTCTCCGAATTTTCGGACGGTTCGAGGATGGCGTTGATGGACATGGGTCTACTCACTGACACCCGGCGGTTTACGCAAGGTTAAGAAACTCTGCGGGACCCTCTCCCAACTTGATCTTTGAGGGCTAGGGCTTAACGGCGATCATGCGATGAAGCGCCTTTCCCATGCGATGTGGCCCAGCCTGAAGGCTCCATATGGGCGCGGCAAAGCGGAGGCGCATGTTCCTGGCGGCCCATTACGCGCCTGAAGGGTGAGTTGTTTAGGTGTTTAGTTCGGGCCTTTGATGGTGCGGGTTTCGAGTAAATCGTTCGGACTCATTTGCCCAGCATTTGCAGATGTATTCGTAGGGGGGGGGGGGGGTGAAACCGCCCAGCGTCTTCAAGCGTCGGCCGTAATTACAGGCGTCGATGAAGTCGTGGAGGCGCGCGGTCAGTTGGGCATGGCTATCGTAGTGGTAGCGTTTGACCGTCGCTTCCTTGATGGTCCCGGTTCATCCTCTCGATCTGGCCGTTGGTCCACGGGTGTTTCAGCTTGGTCAGGCGATGCTCAATATTGCGCTCGTCGCAGACCCCGTCGAAGATGAAGATATGGTGGAAAGCGTATTTGTGACGTGCCTGATTGGTGAACTGGATACCGTTATCGGTCAGCACCGTATGGATCGCAAATGAGGAAGCGCAGCCGATCCGGGATCGGCGAGAACCGAATGCGATCATCGTCGCTTTCCGCAAGCACAGGCTGCTGCCGCTCGATGACTGCCTTTACGCGCCCCAGGCGACGATCCCGCACCTGACGCGCTAATCCCTGCATCGCTGTCTGCAACGGCACAACATCATCGCCAAGGTGCAGACTGCCGAGGGTAAGCTACGCAATCGCTTTGGTCCACGCCGCAAAAGGCCGATGCCAGGCATTCCTGACCGCCGCCGCAATCAACCTCAAGCGGCTCGCGGCCGCCTTTCTGGCGCTGATTCTGTGTCGTTTGACAGCATCACCGGACCGAATACGTGCTCGCGGGGGCAAGGACGAGTTAATCCGCCGCTTCGGCCTTGGCTCCGACTTTCTTCGCAGGCGCCTTTTTGGCGGGCGTTTTTTTGGCCGCCGCTTTTTTCGGCGCGGCCTTCTTCTTGCCCTTCTTCGCCGGAGCCGCCGCCGCGCGGGCGTCGATCAGTTGCGCCGCTTCCTCCAGCGTCAGCGCGTCCTGCTCGATGGTCTTGGGCAGGGTCGCGTTGGTCGTGCCATCGGTGACGTAAGGCCCATAGCGCCCAGCCATCAGCTTGATCTCCGCCTCGGTGCGGGGATGCTTGCCCAGAACCTTGAGCGGCTCGCGCCCACCTGCCGAACGGCCGCCGCGATTGGCGGCGTCGGCGAGTTTGGCGACCGCGCTGTTCATGCCGACCTCGAAAATCTCGGCGGTGGAGGACAGGCGGCCATATTTGCCGTCATGCAGCAGATAGGGGCCAAAGCGGCCGATATTGGCGACGATGGGCTTGCCCGTCTCCGGGTGCAGGCCGATTTCGCGAGGGAGGCTGAGCAGCCTCACCGCCCAGTCCAGCGTCAGTTCGCCGTCCGGCAGATCCTTGGGAATGGAGCCGCGCTTCGCCTCCTTGCCCTCGCCCATTTCGATATAGGGTCCAAAACGGCCGGATTTCCGGACGATGTCCTGCCCGGTTTCGGGGTGCTGGCCCAGCACTTGCGGCCCCGTATCCTCGCCGCCATTGCCGCCGCCGGGCTGACCGAATTTGCGGGTATATTTGCACTCCGGATAATTGGAGCAGGCGATGAACGCGCCGAAGCGGCCACCGCGCAGCGACAATTGTCCGTCGCCGCATGTGGGGCAGGCGCGCGGATTGGCTCCGTCCGTCGTTGGCGGGAAGAGCATCGGTTCGAGGAATTTATCGAGTTCCGCCGTGATATCGGACGGCTTCTGTTCCATGACTTCGGCGGTCTTGGGCTTGAAGTCGCGCCAGAAGGCTTCCAGCACCGCCTGCCATTGCGCGCGGCCGCCGGAAATCTCGTCCAGTTCGTCCTCCAGCCCAGCCGTGAAGTCGTAGGAGACATAGCGTTCGAAAAAACGCTCCAGAAAGGCCGTCACCAGCCGCCCGCTCTCTTCGGCGAAGAAACGGTTCTTCTCCACCCGCACATAATCCCGGTCCTTGAGCACCTGAAGCGTCGAGGCATAGGTCGAAGGCCGGCCGATCCCCAGTTCCTCCAGCTTCTTGACAAGGCTGGCTTCGGAATAGCGTGGCGGCGGCTGGGTGAAATGCTGCTCCGCCGTCACCTTCTTCCTGGCGGGAGCATCGCCCGCCGCCATGCGGGGAAGCAACCTGGAATCATCATCTTCGCTGTCGTCGCGACCTTCCTCATACAGCGCGAGGAAGCCGGGGAAGATCACCACCTGCCCCGTGGCGCGCAGGGCATGCTGCCCGGTGCCGTCCACCAGATCGACGGTCGTGCGTTCCAGCCGCGCCGACGCCATCTGGCTCGCCAGCGCGCGCTTGAAGATCAGGTCATACAGACGCGCATGATCGCCCGACCCCACCTTGTCACGGCCAAATTCGGTCGGCCGGATGGCTTCGTGCGCTTCCTGCGCATTCTTGGCCTTTGTCTGATACTGGCGCGGCTTTTCCGGCAGGTAGCCGCCATCATAGCGGTTCGCGATCGCCTTGCGCGCGGCGGAAATGGCGCTGCCGTCCATCTGCACGCCGTCCGTCCGCATGTAGGTGATCGCGCCATCCTCATAGAGTTGCTGCGCGATCCGCATGGTGTGACTGGCGGAGAAACCGAGCTTGCGCGCGGCTTCCTGCTGCAAGGTGGAGGTGGTGAAGGGCGGCGGCGGATTGCGGGTGAGCGGCTTTGTCTCCACCTTCTCCACCGTGAAGCGGCCTGCCTCCACATCCGCCTTCGCGGCCATGGCGTCACCTTCCTTGCCGATGGTCAGGCGCTCGATCTTTTCGCCGCGCCAGCGCACCAGGCGTGCGGTGAAGCCTTGCCCGCCCTGCTCCATCTCGGCGGCGACAGACCAATATTCCTGCGCGGTGAAGCTTTCGATCTCGCGTTCGCGGTCCACGACCAGACGCAACGCCACCGACTGCACGCGCCCCGCCGATTTCGCGCCGGGCAGCTTGCGCCAGAGGACGGGCGAGAGCGTGAAGCCCACCAGATAGTCGAGCGCCCGTCGCGCGCGGTAAGCGTCGATCAGATCCTCGTCCAGCGCGCGGGGATGCGCCATGGCGTCCGTCACCGCCTGTTTGGTGATGGCGTTGAAGGTGACGCGGTCGACCTTCTGCGGCAACGCCTTCTTCGCGCGCAGCACCTCTTGCACATGCCAACTGATCGCCTCGCCCTCGCGATCGGGGTCAGTCGCCAGGATCAGGCGGTCGGCCTTTTTCGCCTGATCAGTAATCGCCTTGAGTTGCTTGCCCTTGTCGCCGTAATTTTCCCACTGCATCGCAAAGCCCGCATCGGGGTCCACCGATCCGTCCTTGGGCGGCAAGTCGCGAATATGGCCATAGCTGGCGAGCACATGGAAATCGCCACCCAGATATTTCTCGATGGTCTTCGCCTTGGCGGGCGATTCGACGATAACTAGCTGCATTCTGGCCCCGATACTGGATGTCTTCACACGTACGCGCGAGTCTGGAAGGCGCCGACGGCTGGCGTCAAGCGGCGGAGTGATTAAGGGGGAAGCGCTTCAAAGGCCAGCAAGTCTTTCTTGCCCCATCAGCGCAGGCTGACCCGGCTGCCGGCATGCCGGTCCAGCCGGTCGGCCAGTTCCAATTCCAGCAACACGGTCTGCACGAGGGAAGGCGCAAGACCGCAAAGCCGCACGATTTCATCCACCGGAGCGGGCGCCGGTCCGAGCAGGGCGATGATCGCGGCGCGCTCCTGCTCCGTGACATCGGTGCTGGCGGGTTCGGCAAGGAAATCCATCCGCCCCTGCCGCACCATGCGGGCGTCGAGCGAGCCGATGGCTTCCATCACATCGCCACCATTCTGGATCAGGATGGCCCCCTCGCGGATCAACTGGTTGCATCCCTGCGCGCGCGGGTCGAGCGGCGATCCGGGCACGGCCATCACCTCCCGCCCCGCTTCCCCCGCCAGCCGCGCGGTAATGAGCGAGCCGGATTTCGGCGCGGCCTCCACCACCACGGTTCCCGCCGCCAGCCCCGCGATGATGCGATTGCGCGCCGGGAAATGGCGGGCGAGCGGCTGCGCGCCGGGTGGATGTTCGGTGATGAGCAGGCCATCGCGCGCCACCTGCTCCTGAAGGGCGGCGTTTTCGGGAGGAAAAACGATGTCGATGCCGCTGGCGATCACCCCGATGGTCCCGCTTGCCACCGATCCCTGATGCGCGGCGGTATCAATCCCCCGCGCCAGCCCGGAAACGACCACGGCTCCCGCCTGCCCCAGTTCCTGCGCCAATGTCCGGGCGAAACGGCATGCCGCCGCCGAAGCATTGCGCGCGCCGACGATGGCGACGCATGGCCGGGTGGCGAGCGCCGCCTCCCCTTTCACGATCAGCGCAGGCGGCGCGCCTTCCATCTGGTCCAGCAGCGTGGGATAATCCGCGTCGCCCATCAAAAGATAACGTGCGCCCAGAGATCGGCTCCGGGCGATTTCCGCCTCCACCACCCGCGCATCGGCGACCTGTCCCTTGCCGCCTCCCCGCGCCGCCAGATCAGGGACGGCGCGCAACGCTTCCCCCGCCGTTCCGAAACGCGCCATGAGCTGACGAAAGCTGACCGGCCCGATCCGGGGCGATCGGATCAGGCGCAGCCGGTCGAACCGTTCCTGTTCACTCACCCCTTGGATGCCCTGATCTTCGGTTCCGTCCCGTTCGCGAGCCGCGCGATATTGCCGCGATGCCGCCACAACAGGATCAGGGTCAATGCCAGCGTCACCGGCACCAGATCGAAACGCCCCATCGCCCCCATGGCGACCGGCGCGCTGACCGCCGCCGCCATTCCCCCCACCGACGACCATCGCGTGCCGAACAGCGCCGCCAGCCACACCAGCGCAAAGACGATGCCCGCGGGCCAGCAAAGCGCCGTCACCACGCCCATCATGGTCGCCACGCCCTTGCCGCCCGCAAAGCGCAGCCAGACCGGATAGCAATGCCCGATAAAGGCCATCGCCCCCGCCATGGCCCCGCCTCCGCTCACCAGCGATTCGCCGATCAGCACCGCCGCCGCGCCCTTGGCAAGGTCCAGCAGAAGCGTCGCCGCCGCCAGCCCCTTGCGCCCGGTCCGCAGCACATTGGTCGCGCCGATATTGCCCGATCCGATCTGCCGCAGATCGCCCGCGCCCATCGCCCTCGTCAGCAGCAGGCCAAAGGGGATCGACCCCAGAACATAGCCGATCAGCAGGACGGTAACGGGAAGGAACCAGGGGATTGTCATGATGTCACCGAACAGGAGTTGCGCCGCGACCATAGCGTTCCCGCCACATCCGGCAATGGCGAAGCGCGCCGTCAAGCCACTTCCTCCCGGTTGCCGTTTCCTTCCGGTTGACAGCCGCGACCGGCATAGCGAGATGTGGGCACCCATGAAGGTCGCACCCACCGCTCCCCTGCTTTTCTTCGATTCCGGCGTCGGCGGGCTGTCCATCCTCGGCCCCGCGCGGCAGCTTCTTCCGACCGCGCCGGTCATCTATGCCGCCGACAGCGCGGGTTTTCCCTATGGCACCAAAAGCGAGGCGGAGGTCGCCGCCCGCGTTCCCGCGCTGCTGGGACGGCTGGTGGAACGCTATCGCCCGCGTCTGGCGGTGATCGCCTGCAACACCGCCTCCACCATCGCGCTGTCGGCGGTCCGCGCCGCGCTGGACATCCCGGTCGTCGGCACCGTGCCCGCGATCAAGCCTGCCGCGCTGCTGTCGAAAAGCCGGGTGTTCGGCGTGCTCGGCACGGATGCGACCGTCCGGCAACCCTATGTCGACCGGCTGGCCGCCGAGTTCGGGAGCGATTGCATCGTGCTGCGGCATGGGAGCGCCGCGCTGGTGCAGCTTGCCGAAGCGAAATTGCGGGGCGAACCGCTCGATCCCGCGATTGCCCGCGACGCGCTGGCCGGATTGCTGGATCAGCCCGGCGGCGACCGGATGGATGTGGTGGTGCTGGCCTGCACGCATTTCCCTCTGGTCGAAGCGGAATTGAGCGCCGCCGCTCCGCATCCGCTGCGCTTCGTGCATGGCGGCGAAGGCATTGCGCGGCGAATCGCTTATCTGACGCAAGGACAGCCCTGGCCCACCGCCCCTTCGCCCGGCGCGGCGGTCTTCACGCGGGTCGACGACGATGTTCGCGCCCTGCGGGATGCCCTGGCTGGCTATGGTCTTGATCGGATTGAGGCCCTCTAGGACAAAAAGTCCGGTTTCGATCCTGGTAGAACTCCCTATATTTGCGAGTGGTTATCGCTGGTAATGGCGGGCTGGAGCAGGTAAATGCCCGCAACAAGAGGATGCGGGCCAGAGGGATAGGGCTTTTCGTGAACTACAAGCACATCTTCGCGCAGGCGATCGACCGGCTCCATGAAGAGGGCCGCTACCGGGTTTTCATCGACATCCTGCGCAACAAGGGCGCATTCCCCAATGCGCGATGCTTTCATGGGCATAACGGGCCAAAGCCGATCACCGTCTGGTGCTCCAACGACTATCTCTCCATGGGCCAGCATCCCAAGGTCGTCGCCGCCATGGAAGAAGCGCTGCACGATGTCGGCGCGGGATCGGGCGGCACGCGCAATATCGGCGGCAACACCCATTATCATGTCGACCTGGAAGCCGAACTGGCTGACCTGCACGGCAAGGAAGGCGCGCTGATCTTCACGTCCGGCTATGTGTCGAACGAAGCGACGCTGGCGACGCTGACCAAGCTGCTGCCGGGCTGCATCATCTTTTCGGACGAACTCAACCATGCTTCGATGATCGCGGGCATCCGCAATTCGGGCTGCGAAAAGCGCATTTTCCGTCACAATGACGTGGAGCATCTGCGCGAACTGCTGGCGGCGGAAGACCCCGACGCGCCCAAGCTGATCGCGTTCGAAAGCGTTTATTCGATGGACGGCGATATCGCGCCGATCGCGGAGTTCTGCGATCTGGCGGACGAGTTCAATGCGCTGACCTATCTGGACGAAGTCCATGCAGTCGGCATGTATGGCGCGCGCGGTGGCGGCATTTCCGAACGGGACGATGTCGCCCATCGCCTCACCATCATCGAAGGAACGCTGGGCAAGGCATTCGGCGTCATGGGCGGTTACATCGCCGCCGATCAGATGATCATCGACGTGATCCGCAGCTATGCGCCCGGCTTCATCTTCACCACGTCGCTTTCGCCGGTGCTGGTCGCGGGCGTTCTGGCGAGCGTCAGGCATCTCAAGCAATCGAGCGAGGAACGCGAAGGGCAGCAGGCGGCCGCCGCCAAGCTCAAGCAGATGATGCGCGACGCCGGCCTGCCGGTCATGCCGTCGGTCACGCATATCGTGCCGCTGATGGTCGGCGATCCGGTCAAGGCGAAGCGGATCAGCGACATCCTGCTCGCCGAATATGGCGCCTATGTGCAGCCGATCAACTATCCCACCGTGCCGCGCGGAACGGAACGCCTGCGCTTCACGCCCGGTCCGACCCATGACGACGCGATGATGCGCGATCTGGTGAACGCGCTGGTCGAAATCTGGGACCGGCTGGAACTTCGCAAGGCGGCCTGAGATTTACCGGCCTCCGTTCCTTTCGGGCGCGGCCGGAAAACCCTGAACGCCCTTAAATCCGGATCAGCCCACCCCTGACCGCATAGCCGCGATATAATGTGCGGCTATGCGGAAAGCCGCCCATATCCGCCGCCAATGCACTGATTGCGCCCGGCAGTTCTCCGCGCGGGGAAACGTGGAAACGCGCCAGCCATCCGAACAGCGCGCGCCGCCAGAGGCCCGGCAATCCTTCCTGCTGCCCGAAATCGACGATCTCCAGCCGCCCACCAGGCGCGACATGCCTTGCCGCATGGACCAAAGCCCCACGCCAGTCCGGAATCATCGACAGCGCATAGCTGATGAATACCCGCTCGAACGTAGCGCGACCGAACAGCGCCTCCGCATCGAAAGAGCAGGCATCGCCCTGCGCCAGCGTGGCGCGGTCGGCCATGCCCGCCTTGCCCATCGACATGCGCGCCGTTTCCAGCATGGCTTCGGAAATATCGACGCCATAAAGCCGCGTGTTCGGCCATGCCTTGCCAACGGCGATCAGGTTGCGTCCCGTGCCGCATCCGATTTCCAGCACCGCGCCGCCCTTGGGGGGAGCCAGGTCCGCGATCAGGCCATCGCGCCCCAGCAGATAATATTTGCGGCTGAGATCGTAGATATGCCGCTGCCGCCGGTAGATGCTGTCCATCAGCCGATCGTGCGAACCGCTCACGCCCCTTCCCCCTTCAACCGATAGAGGTGCACGCCGCCATAAATGGCCGAACGGTCGCGGGCGGTGTAATCGCGCGATTCATCGGCGTGATAGGACCAGCGGGCAAGAACGGCTTCGCTGACGCGCCCCGGCAGGATGGTCGCCTCGCCCGCCGTGCGGAACAGGACGCGCGCGTCTGGCCGCGCCGTCCGCGTGATCTGCGCCCAGAGCGCATTCAGTTGCGCGTCGCTCATCCAATCCTGCGCGTCCAGCAGTACATAACGGTCCGCCGAAGCCGCGGGCTGGCTGGCGAGGAAATCGGTGAAGTTGACGTGCCGCACATCGACCCGGCCGACGCGCTCCACCACCGCTCCGTGGTTTGCGGCCTGAAGATAGGGCGGCAATGGCCCCTCCCCGCCCGCATAACCCCGCCCGAAAGCCTGCACCGCGAAATAATTATCCTTAAGGTCGAAATCGCAGGCCAGCTTTTCCAGCCGGGCTTTCAACACGTCGTTCATCCGCTCCTCACCCGCCAGCGCTTCGAACTGGGCGGGCGGGATGCCGAGGCCAAAGAGCGATGCGGGCTGGCTCGTCAGCCAGCGGGTGAAGGCGCTGTCGAAAATCGGCGAAAGTTCCCGTTCGAAAATGGCCCGTTGCTCGTCCCGCGATTTCGCCTCCAGCATCCGGCGGGGATTAACGCCATGCAACCGCGCCAGCAGATGCGCCGCGCCGATGAACCGCCCCAGCAGCCCATGCCGGTAGATGCCGCGCGAAAAGCCGCCGATCCGCCGCCGCCCGATCAGGTCGCGCCCTTCCCAATAGCGCCGCGTCGCTTCATCCAGATGCGGCGCGACGAAATGGCGATAGGCAGCAACATTATCCTTGCTGTCCGCCTGCGCGAAGAAGCGATGGAAACTGGCATGATCGGGCAAAGCCTTCGCCGCCGTCAGTTTCAGCCTGTTCAGCGCGATATGCGCGGTGTTGAGGTCTACCGCGGTGATCTTTGCCGGGCTCGCCGTCAGATAGCTCAGCACATTGCAGCCGCCCGACGCGATGGTGACGACGTGGCAGTCGGGCGTGATTTCCAGCGCCTCCATGTCCACTTCCGGGTCTTCCCAGATTTGCGCGTAGACAAGGCCGCGAAAGGCGAAGGTGAAGGCGCGCTCCAGCAATCCCTGCTTCGACAGATGGCGATGCCGGTGAACTGCCTTCGTCACTCTTTGATGCGCCGATGTGGTCATGAAAGCGCCTTTCCGTTCCAAGCGATGTCTGGTCGCGCCGTAGGACAGGGGCATGTCGCCGACATGACGGATGGATTGCGGTTTCATGAAAGGGCTTGCGGAACCGCCATGGCCTTTCCCGCCTTCTCTCCCTGTCATGCACGTGGCGGACACCATGGAGGGCTTGAAACGCCTCGTCCGCCAGCGCAAACTGGAACAATAGGAGAACGCACATGTCATATGAAGGAAGCTGCCACTGCGGCGCGGTCACGTTCCGGGTCGACACCGAACCGCCCACAGAGGCCATGAGTTGCAACTGTTCGCACTGCCGCCGCAAGGGGTTCCTCCTGACCTTCGTGCCCGCGGCGCAATTCACCCTGAACGGCGGGGCGGAACAGCTCACCGATTACCAATTCTACAAGCATCGGATCACGCATCGTTTTTGCAGGACGTGCGGGGCGCAACCCTTCGCAGAGGGCAAGGGGGCGGACGGTTCGGCGATGCAGGCCGTCAACCTGCGTTGCGTGCCGGGCATCGACCTTGACGCGCTGACCATCAAAAAGGTCGACGGCGCCAGCTTCTGACAGTCTGACTTTGCGCTGTCACGCGCAGCCCCTATATGGGCGCATTCGTGCGTTGGGCGCGGCCATCATCATGGAGCAGTGGAATTGAGCAAGGTTCTGGTCATCGGCGCGGGCGGCGTCGGATCTGTCGCGGTTCACAAGATGGCGATGAACAGTGACATTTTCAGCCACATCACGCTCGCCAGCCGCCGCATCATCAGTTGCGAGAAAGTGGCCGAATCGGTGAAGACCCGCACCGGCGCCACCATCGACGTGGCACAGGTCGATGCCGACGACGTTCAGCAGACCATCGCGCTCATCGAAAAGGTCCAGCCCAGGCTCGTCGTGAACCTGGCCCTGCCTTATCAGGATCTGGCGATCATGGACGCCTGCCTCGCGACAAAGACCGACTATCTCGACACCGCCAATTACGAGCCGCGCGATACCGCGAAGTTCGAATATAGCTGGCAATGGGCCTATCAGGAACGCTTCAAGGAAGCGGGCATCATGGCGCTGCTGGGGTCGGGCTTCGACCCCGGCGTCACCAGCGTCTTCGCCTCCTATATCAGGAAGCATCTGCTCGACCGGATCGACACGCTCGACATTCTCGACTGCAATGGGGGCGACCATGGCCAGCATTTCGCCACCAACTTCAACCCGGAAATCAACATCCGCGAAGTCACCGCCCCCTCGCGCCACTGGGAAGGCGGCAAGTGGGTCGAAGGCCCGGCGCTCAAGCACAAGCAGGTGTTCGACTTCGATCAGGTGGGTAAGAAGAACATGTACCTCATGTATCATGAGGAACTGGAATCGCTCGCCAAATTCTATCCTGGAATCAAGCGCATCCGCTTCTGGATGACCTTTGGCGACGCTTATCTCAAACATCTGGAAGTGCTCCAGAATGTCGGCATGACCCGCATCGACCCGGTGATCTACAACGGGCAGGAAATCATCCCGCTTCAGTTCCTCAAGGCCGTCCTGCCCGAACCGTCGAGCCTCGGCTCCACGACCAAGGGCAAGACGAACATCGGCGACATCGCCACGGGCGAGAAGGACGGGCAGCAGAAAACCGTCTATGTCTATAATGTCTGCGACCATGAGGACGCCTATGCCGAAACCGGCAATCAGGCCGTCAGCTACACCACCGGCGTCCCGGCGATGATCGGCGCGGCGATGATGCTGATCGGCGCCTGGCGGGGCGAAGGCGTGTTCAACATCGAACAGTTCGATCCCGATCCCTTCATGGACATGCTGAACCGGCACGGCCTGCCCTGGCAGGTGAAGGAACTTGCTGCACCTCTCGACTTTTAAGCCAGGAAACCGTTCATCCTGAGCCTGGGTCCGCGACCTGGATCAGCCCCTGCTCAGGGCGAACGGTGGAGATTTGTCCCCATGGAAACCAGAGCCGGCGACCCCGCCGCCTTCGCGCGCTTCGATCTGCACCGCGTCCCTTCGCCCGCATTCGTGGTGGACGAGGCCGCGATTCGCCGTAACCTGTCGATCCTCGCCGATATCGGTGAACGCGCCGGGATCAGGGTTCTGGGGGCGCTCAAGGCTTTTTCCATGTGGTCGCTCGGCTCCGTGGTCACGCAATATCTCGACGGCGTCTGCGCCTCCGGCCTCTACGAAGCGCGCCTTGGCCGTGAGGAATATGGCGGTGAAGTCGCGACCTATTGCGCCGCCTACAAGCCGGAAGAACTGGCCGAAATCCTCAAGATCTCCGACCATGTGATCTTCAACAGCCCCGGCCAGATCGCGCGCATGAAGCCGGCCATCGACGCGGCCCGCGCGGACGGCCGCGACTTCGACATCGGCCTGCGCATCAACCCCCTTCATGCCGAAGGAGAGGTCGCCAAATACGACCCCTGCCAACCGCACAGCCGCCTCGGCTTTCCTGTCGACCAGTTGAAGGCAGAGCATCTGGAGGGCGTCTCCGGCCTGCACTTCCACTCTCTTTGCGAACAGGATTTCCTGCCGCTCGAACGAACATGGGCCGCCATCGAATCGCGAATCCTGCCGCATGCCGGCGGCCTCAAATGGCTGAATTTCGGCGGGGGACATCATGTCACCCGCGCGGATTATCAGCGCGATGCGCTGATCGGCTTCCTGCGCGACATCAGGGAAAAGACCGGCCTCCAACTCTATATCGAACCCGGCGAGGCCATGGCGCTCGACGCGGGCATATTGGTGGGCGAAATCCTCGATGTGATCGACAATGGCATGGCGGTCGCGATCACGGACATATCCGCGACCTGCCACATGCCTGATGTGATCGAAGCCCCCTACCGGCCCGCCATGCTGCATGAGGAAACGGACGGCCCCGCCACGAGACTCGGCGGCCCGTCCTGCCTCGCGGGAGACATTATCGGCGACTATCGAGTCCCCGGCGGCGCGACTCCGGGGCGACGGATCGCCTTCCTGGACCAGGCACATTATTCGATGGTGAAGACCAATACTTTCAACGGAGTGCCCCTGCCCGCCATCTGGCTGTGGAACTCCGAAACCGACGAACTCAAGGAAATCTGCCATTTTTCCTATGAAGACTTCAAGAGTCGTCTATCGTAAAGCACGTTTCGTAGCCCCGCGCGCAACAAAATTCACAGAGGCGCTTTACAGGGGGGACCCCTCCGCATATATCGGCCATCCGCTGCCCCATGGGACTTCCACCGCAAGGCAGCTTCAATGCCACGACACCACTGGAGGTCCCTTGAGTTGCACAAGCACCATAGCGCGCTGGGGGTAGCGACCACCCTCAAACCGGCAGCACCGGTAACGCTTATTCGCCCCCAGGCAGCAGCCAGGGCCGCCCGTTTCTTCATTGAGAAGTTTCCGGGACGCTCGCTCTATGCGGTCAAGGCGAATCCGTCTCCCGATCTGATCCGTACGCTGTTCGACAGCGGGATCACGCATTTCGACGTGGCCTCCATCGCGGAGGTGCGCCTTGTCGCGGGGATCGTGAAGGATCAGGCGAAGCTCTGCTTCATGCACCCGGTCAAGGCCGAGGAAGCGATCGCAGAAGCCTATCACGTCCATGGCGTGCGCACCTTCTCGCTCGACACGATGGACGAGCTGGAAAAGATCATGCGCGCCACGGATCGCGCGGAGGATCTGGAACTGTGCGTCCGCCTGCGCGTGTCGTCGGAACATTCCGAATTGAGCCTCGCGTCCAAATTCGGCGCGGAGCTTTCGGAAACGCGCGAACTTCTGATGGCCACCCGTCAGGCGGCGGACGCCCTCGGCATCTGCTTCCATGTCGGCAGCCAGGCGATGAGCCCGCAGGCCTATAGCGACGCCATCGAACGCGTCCGCGCGGCGATTGTGGACGCTTCGGTCACGGTTGACATCATTGATGTCGGCGGCGGCTTCCCCTCGGTCTATCCGGGCATGGAACCGCTCGCGCTGGAACCCTATTTCGACGCGATCCATCACGGTTTCGAAAGCCTGCCGATCAGCTATTCCGCTGAACTGTGGTGCGAACCGGGCCGCGCGCTGTCCGCCGAATATAGTTCCGTCATCGTGCGCGTGGAGCGCCGCCGGGGCACCGAACTCTACATCAATGACGGCGCCTATGGCGCGCTGTTCGATGCGGCGCATATCGGCTGGCGTTTCCCCGTCGAACTGCTGCGGGACGAGGAAAGCCACGCCGGGCTGACGGGCTTTTCCTTCTATGGCCCGACCTGCGACGACATGGACCATATGGTCGGCCCCTTCCTGCTGCCCGACGATGTGCAGGCGGGCGACTATATCGAAATCGGGATGCTCGGCGCCTATGGCGCGGCGATGCGGACCGGATTCAACGGCTTCACCTCCGAAACGGTGGTGGAGGTCGAAGACGAGCCGATGGCGACCCTGTACGCCGATCCCGTTCCCGCGCGCCGTAGCGCCACCATCGTCAAGATCGGTTAAAGGGAGGCCCCCTCCCCGTTCGAAATCCCTCGCCGCCGCGGTGGCGAGGGAAGTTCAGGATCGGCGGAAGACGCCCACCAGTTCGACATGGGTCGACCAGCGGAACTGGCCCACCGGCTTGACGCTTTCCAGCACATAGCCTCCCGTGATCATATGTGCCGCATCGCGCGCGAAGCTGGCGGGATTGCAGGAGACATAAGCGACCGTCGCAACCTTCGAAGCGGCGATTTGCAGAACCTGCTCCCGCGCCCCCGCGCGCGGCGGGTCGATGACGATGGCGGCGAAGCGATCCAGTTCGGATGGCGACAGGGGGCGGCGAAACAGATCGCGATGGTCCGCCGCCAGTTTCCTCAGGCTTCTGCCCGCCGCCGCCTTGAGCGACAGGATCAGATCACGGGCAGCTTCCGCCGCATAAACCGGGCGGCCTTCCCCTATGCCCAGGGCAAAAGTCCCCAGGCCGCAGAACAGATCGGCCACCGCTCCCTGCTGCGGCAGGGCGGAACGCACGGCCTCCACCAGCGCGGTTTCCCCGTCCGGGGTGGCCTGAAGAAAGGCGTAAGGCGGAAAACCGACTGCGACGCCGCCGAAACTGGCGGTCACCGGCTCCGGCTCCCAGCGCGTTTCCGGACCATGGCCTTCATCTATGGTCAATCGGGCAAGCCCTTGGGCGACGGCAAAATCCCGCAAGGCCTCGTCAGCGGCCAGCCCCTTGACCGTCACGCCCTCCAGCAGCAGGTCGATGCCCTGGTTCGTGATCGACATGCGGGCATGGGCGCCCCGTCCGTCGGGTAGCAGCAGCGCCAATAGCAACCGGAGCGGCTTCAACAGGCCGAACAGGCGCGGGTCCAGAATTTCGCACATGTTCAGGTCGATCAGGCGATGGCTTCCCCCTTCGGCAAAACCGATCGTGACCTTCCTGCCTTGGCGCACGGCGCGCAGGGAAGCCCTGCGGCGGGTCCGGGGCGGCGAAACATGAGGTGGCAGGACATGGAACGCCACCACGCCCTGCCCCGCCAGTGCGCCTGTCACCCGCTCCGTCACGAAATCCGCATAGCTCGCATCGTCGACATGCTGGAGTTCGCATCCCCCACAGGCCGGGAAATGAAGGCACGGCGGATCGACATGATGCGGGCCGAAATGGATGCCGCCATCCGCCTCTAGCCGGTCCCCCGGCGCGGTGAGCGGCGCATGGCGGCCATCGGCGGTCACGCCATCGCCCTTTGCGGCGATGCGGACGATCAGGTTATTGTCTTGGGTCACAGCCGGCGGGCAATAGCGCCGGGAAGCCGTTCGATCAAATCATCCGCAACAAAGGCCACGCCCGCCCGTCGCGCGGCTTCGCCATGCAGCCAGACGGCTTCGCAGGCGGCCTGATATCCGTCCCGCGTGACGGCCAGCCTCCCCGCGACAAGCCCCGCCAGCACATCTCCCGTCCCCGCCGTGGACAGCCAGGAGGAGCCATGGCTTGCAACCGCCACGCGGCCATCCGGCGCGGCGATGACGGTATCTGGCCCTTTATGGATCACGACGCAGCGCGACCGGCGCGCCGCATCCAGGGCGCGGTCGATCTTGCTGCCGGGCAAATCGCCGAACAGACGGGCGAACTCCGCTTCATGGGGCGTCAGGACCGCGCCGGCGGGCAGATGATCGACGCCCGCCTCCGCCAATATATTGAGCGCGTCCGCATCCAGAACCAGAGGATGGCCGCTTTTGAGGACGATGTTCAGCCGCTCGCGGGCGTCCTCGTCCCGGCCCAGCCCCGGTCCGGCCAGAACCGCCGCGAGCCGCCCGTCATGCAGGGCCTGCTCGACCGCCGCCGCCGTCTTCGCGGGGCTGGTGACGATGGCGTCGAGGCCCGCTATTCCCGTGTCGGCGGCGATCCTTCGCACCATGCCCGCGCCGGATCGGGCGGCGGCATGGCTGGCGAGAAGGCTGGCCCCCGCCATCGCTCCGCCCATGACCGCGACGAGACCGCGGCTATATTTATGCGCGTCGGTGGCGGGAGGATGAAGGGACGGCGGCGCAAGGCGGCAAATATCGGACGTCGCCGCGATGCCGATGTCCGCGCATAGCAGACGGGCCATCCTGTCCGCCGCCGGATGGAGCAAATGGGCGGGCTTCAACGCGCCCAATGCGATCCCTGTGTCAAAGCGCGGCACCGGCGACAGCAACGCGCCACTATCGGTTTCCACCCCGCTCGGCAGGTCGATGGCGTGGCTATGGCTGGCCAGCGCGACGAGCCGGTGCAACTCCCCCGCGACCCGTTCGTCCAGTCCGCGCGTCAGTCCCGTGCCGAACAGGGCATCCACCAATTGCGTGGCGGGCTGCGCGCCGATCAGCGATTCCACCGGCCCCGCCCATGCGGCGCGGGCCTGAAGGCTGGAGGTCGTCCGGCTCTCTCCCAGCGCGGCGACCCGCACCGGCACGCCCTTCGCCCGCAAGATCCGCGCGATGACGAAGCCGTCCCCGCCATTATTGCCCGGCCCGCACAGGACCAACGTGTCACGCGATCCTCCCGCCCGCCAGATGATCTCGGCAGCGGCCGCGCCCGCGCGCTCCATCAGTGCATATTCGGGAACGCCCGACGCGATGACCGCCTGTTCGGCCGCGCGCATCCGGGCCGCCGTCAGTACAGGATCGCCCATGATCAGTGGGCCACTTGCGCGATGGTGGCGGGAAGGCGGTAGCGATCGTCCCCCACCGTCAATTCGATCTGACGATCGCCGGCGACATCGACCCGCGCCTGTTCAGAGCCATCGGCCGGGACAAGGCCGCGCCCGTCCTTCACGATCGTGAACCGCCGGAAACCGCCATCGGCATGACGCAGCATGAGCATATCGCCCTGCCGCTGCGCCGCGCAGTCACGCGCCCAGGCGGCTTTCACGCCAATGGCGCATTCGATCCTGCCACCCTCGCCCGCCGCCCGATCGCCACCCGGCGCAGGCTGGCCACAGGCCGTAAGGGCGAGGCACGCAAGCCCCGCCCCGATCAGTCCATCAGATATCCGCATAGACATGGGTTTCGGCCTTCGCTCCGGGATGCGTCACCGCTCCCTTGTAGGCCGGACCCACATTCTGTGCATAGCGCCACAATGCGCCGGATTGATAATCATTCTGGCGCGGCTGCCAATTCCTGCGCCGTTCGGCCAGAACCGCGTCCTCCACCTGAAGGTCGACCGTGCCCGCTTCCGCGTCGATGGCGATGATGTCGCCATTTTCGACCAACGCGATCGGACCGCCCTCGGCCGCTTCCGGACCCACATGCCCGATGCAGAAACCGCGCGTGCCGCCGGAGAAGCGGCCATCGGTGATCAACGCCACCTTTTCGCCCAGCCCCTGCCCGTAAAGCGCGGCGGTCGTCGCCAGCATCTCACGCATGCCCGGTCCGCCCTTGGGGCCTTCATAGCGGATCACGACGACGGAGCCTTCCTTGATCTGGCTGGCCTCGACGGCGGCAAAGGCGTCTTCCTCCCGCTCGAATACCACGGCCGGGCCGCTGAATTGCAGGCGGTGCATTCCCGCGACCTTCACGATCGCGCCATTGGGCGCCAGCGATCCCTTCAGGCCCACGACACCGCCGGTGGGGGTGATCGGGGTCCGGGCGTCATAGATGACTTTCTGGTCCGGATTCCACGTCACCTCGTCGATATTCTCGGCCAACGTCTTGCCGCTGACCGTCATGCAGTCGCCATGCAGGAAACCTTCGCGATGCAGTGTCTTCATCAGCATGTAGATGCCGCCCGCGTCATACATATCCTTGGCGACATATTGGCCGCCGGGTTTCAGGTCGGCGATATAGGGCGTCGTCTTGAAGATTTCCGCCACGTCGAACAGGTCGAAGTCGATGCCGCATTCGCTTGCCATGGCCGGCAGGTGCAATGCGCCATTGGTCGAGCCGCCCGTCGCCGCCACGATCCGCGCGGCATTCTCGAAAGCCTCGCGCGTGCAGATGTCACGCGGGCGAATATTCTTCGCCAGCAATTCCATCACCTGCCGCCCTGCCCCGACCGCGATTTCCTCACGCGATTTATAAGGAGCAGGCGCCATATTGCTGTTCGGCAAGGATAATCCGATAGCTTCACCCACGCAGGCCATGGTGTTGGCCGTATATTGCCCGCCGCACGCGCCATGGCCCGGACAGGCCGCCTTCTCGATGGCCGTGACTTCCGACAACGGGCAGTTTCCGGCGGCATAGCGCCCCACCACCTCGAACACGTCGATGACGGTCAGGTCGCGTTCCTGATAACGGCCCGGCAGGATCGAGCCGCCATAGACAAAGATCGACGGCACGTTCAATCGCAGCATCGCCATCATCATGCCCGGCAGCGACTTGTCGCACCCGGCGAAAGTGACCAACGCGTCATAGCAATGGCCGCGCACCGAAAGCTCGACCGAATCCGCGATCACTTCACGGCTCACCAGCGAGCTTTTCATGCCCTGATGGCCCATGGCGATGCCGTCGGTCACGGTGATGGTGTTGAACCGGCGCGGCATCCCGCCCGCCTCGTTCACGCCCCGGCGGCACCAGTCGGCCTGCATGTCGAGCGTGGTGTTGCAGGGCGCGGAATCGTTGCCCGCCGATGCGATGCCTACGAAGGGTCGGGCGATCTCTTCTTCCGTCAGGCCCATCGCATAATAATAGCTGCGCTGCGGCGCGCGTTCCGGACCGACCGAGACATAGCGGCTCGGAAGCTTCGACTTGTCGAACGTATGAGACATAAAACCTACCCTTGTTGCGCGCGTCTCTTTCCAAAAAGGAGCGATTCACGCAAGTCTATTGCGGCATTCCAGTGCAATGGGACCCAATATTTCCGCAAACCGCCGATGCCCCGCTTCGTCAGCGACCAGATCCTGCCGCATCTCGACCCCCAGATAAGGGATACCATTGGCTTCGGCATGGCGGTTCATCGTCGCGTTCAGCAATTGGCCGGAATAGGGCAGTTGGTCGCCGACATGAAGGCCCGCCGCCTCCAGCAGCGGGATGGCGATCCTCGCCGCGCGGTCGTCCTCATTATAAAGCACGCCGATATCCCATGGCCGCTGCTGATCGGGATCGCTGGCAAGACGCGGCGTAAAGCTGTGTACCGACAGGATGAAGGGTGACGTCATGCCGTCCAGCAAGCGGCCAAGCTGATGATGATAGGGATGATGGAAACGGATCATCCGTTCCGTCAGGTCCGCGCCACGATTGCCGGGAATGGGGTGACCGTCGCTCATCACCGGCAGCAGGCCGGGCGCGTCATCCTCGCGGTTGAGGTCGATCACCAGACGCGACACGCCGCCCAGAATTGCGGTGCAGCCCAGTTGCCGCGCAATCGCCGCGCTCACCTCAGCCACGCCGATGTCGATGGCGACATGGTTCCTGAGCAGGGCCGGGTCGATGCCGAGATCAATGTCGCCCGGCACATGGGCCGATGCATGGTCGGCGATGATCAGGATGTCGAGATCGCCGCCGTCGACCTGCGTATAAGCTTCGTTCATGCCGTTCTGATCCGCGTTTCCATGATCCACCATATAGGATGTTCCGCGCGCAATGCTCGCGCCGCCGCCCGCATGACGGCATCCGTTTCGAAAAGCGCGAAGCAGGTCGCTCCCGATCCCGACATGCGCGAGAGAATCCGCCCCTCGCATTGCGCCAGCCGGTCAAGAACGTCCGCGATCACGGGCGCTTCCCGGATCGCCGCGCTTTCCAGGTCGTTACGCCCGTCCGCGCGAAGACGCGCCAGACTGTCCGCGACCAGCGCCCCCCGATCCACGCCATCCCATCCGGCAAAGACGCGCCCCGTGGAAAGCGCCGCGCCGGGATTGACCAGCAGCAGCGGCTTTCCCGCCAGTCCCGCCAGACCATGATCCTCCAGCACCTCGCCGCGCCCCCGGACGAACCGGGTCGTGCTGGCGAGGCAGGCGGGCACGTCCGATCCGATGGCCAGCGCCAGTTTCTCCAGCATGGGCCGTTCGATCTTCGTCTCCCAAAGCCGAACCAGCAATCGCAGCGTCGCCGCCGCATCGGCGGACCCGCCGCCGATGCCGGACGCCACGGGCAGATTCTTGGTCAGGCGCAGCGCGGCTCCACGAGGTTCCCCCAAACGGTCGCGCAGGGCCGTGGCCGCCTTCACGACCAGATTGCCCGCGCCTTCCTCCAACTGCTTGCCGAATGGCCCGTCCACCCGAAGCGTGATCGCCCCGTCATCCGTGACGCGACCCTCGATATTGTCGCCATCGTGCGCGAAGGCGAACAGGCTTTCCAGCGCGTGATAACCATCCGCCCGCCGATGGCGGACATGCAGCGCCAGATTGACCTTGGCATAGGCAATCTCAAAGGCTTGCATATCGTCGCCCATGCCCTGAATCATGCCGGACTCAAGGTGCGGCATATTCGGGCTTCATGCCTTCTTTCGCCTTGGCTTCCAGCCGTTCGACCGCCGCGCCTTCGGCGAAGGCGGCGGCCGCCTTCCACGCATAGCGCGCTTCGTAACGACGCCCGGCCGCCCACAGCGCATCGCCCAGATGCTCGTTGATCGTGGCATCGCCCGGCGCGCCTGCCGCCGCCTTTTCCAGCACGGGAACGGCCGCCTCCACATGGCCCGCGATGAACTGCGCCCAGCCGAATGAATCGGTGATCGACGGATCGTCCGGCTTCAGGCTGCTCGCCTTTTTCAACAATATCAGCGCCTCGTCCACATTCTGTCGCCGTTCGATCTGCGCGTAGCCGAGATAGTTCAATATCATCGGTTCGTCCGGCGCGATCTTCGCGGCGCGTTCCAGCACGGCGCGCGCCTCCTCCCAACGCTTGCCCTGCTCCAGCGCGCTGCCTTCGAGCAGGAGCAGCGTCCAGGGGACGGCATCGGCGGGGAAACGGGCCTGCGCGGCGCGGAATGCTTCCACCGCGCCGTCGAAATCCTTCCGCCCCGCCAGCAGGCTGCCCAGTCGCACGAACCGCTCGGCTTCGGCATGAGGGGCCTTGGCCAGCGACCGCGCCAGCGCAATGGCGTCATCATCCTGTCCCGCGCCGTCCATCGCCACGACCAGTTCCGCTTGCGCCAGCGCGCCATGATAGGCCTTTTCCGGCACTTTGCGCGCTTCGGCCATGCCCAGGGCCGAATGGCCGTTTTCGGTCAGCAGCCGCGCCGCCACGATCCGGCTTTCCGCGCCCGGATCGGCAAAGGTCGCGATCCGCGCCAGCCGAACCGCCAGCTTCCCGCCGCCTTCCATCGCGTCCGCGTCGACGGCCAGCCGCGCCAGCAGCCGCCCGAAACCCTGAGCAGGCGTCAGCGGCGCGCCTTCCTGACGCAGCCTCCTGCTCCGGCCTTTCTGGATCCGGCCTTTCTGGATATCCGCGCGCGCCAGAGCGAAATTCGCTTCATCGTCGGGCAACAGCGCAAGCGCCTGCCGGGTTGCGCGCAAATTGGCCAATTGGGCGGCAAAGGTCAGGCGCAACGCGTCCTGATCACTGCCGCGCGCGGCAAGCGCGCCCTGAATGGCGGGAAGCGCCGCCTCCACATCGCCCCGCGCCAGAGCCTGCAGCGCGACCTGCTCGTCCAGATAGCGTCGCGCGAGCGCGCTGACGCGATCCTTCGCGACGAGGATCGGCGCGGCATAATTCCTCTCGCCCAGCGAAATCCAGCTCTGCACGAGCGGCCCGAGAAAGGCGAAATTGCCCTCCTCCGTCATCCGGCCGGTCCATGTCCGCGCCGCCGCCCAATCCTTGCGATCAAGCGCCTCGCCGATATGCAGCAAGGTTCCGTCACGCGGCAAAAGACCCTCCCCGTCCAGCAACCGCGCGGACCGGAGCGCCAGAGCAAAATCACCGCTTTCCAGCGCATGAAGATAGGATCGCCGCGCGATGGCAGGGCTGGCCGGATCGCCGTCCAGCGCCAGCCGGTAATTCGCAACCGCCAGCGAGAATGCGCCATCCGCATCGGCCAGCCGCGCGCGCGCATAGGCGTGAAGCGCGCTGTCCGGCGCCACCGATGCCTCGGCGGCGACCGGGGCGGCGACCGGCAGCGCCAACAGTCCCAAAATGACGATGCGCTTACATATTGGGATAGTTCGGCCCTCCGCCGCCTTCGGGCACCACCCAGTTGATGTTCTGGGTCGGGTCCTTGATGTCGCAGGTCTTGCAGTGGACGCAGTTCTGCGCGTTGATCTGGAACCGCGGATTGCCTTCGTCCAGCCCCACCACTTCATAGACGCCCGCCGGGCAATAGCGCTGCGCCGGTTCGTCATATAAGGGCAAGTTGTAGCTGATCGGGATCGACGGGTCCTTCAGTTGCAGATGGACCGGCTGATCCTCCTCATGATTGGTGTTCGACAGGAACACGGAGGACAGGCGGTCGAAGCTGATGACGCCGTCGGGCTTGGGATAGTCGATCTTCTGGCAGGCGTCCTTGGGCCAGATTTTCTCATTGTCCGGCTTGTGCTTCATCGTAAAGGGCAGGCCGATCTTGAGCGTCCGCATCCACATGTCGATGCCCGCCAGCATCGTGCCGATGGTGTTACCGAACTTCGACAGCAGCGGCTCGGCATTCTTGACGAGTTGCAGTTCCTTCGCGACCCAGCTCGACCGCAGGCGGTCCTCATAGTCGTGCAACACGTCGCGGGCGCGCTCGTTCTGGATCGCCTCGAACGCGGCTTCGGCGGCCAGCATGCCCGACTTCATCGCGGTATGCGTGCCCTTGATGCGCGGCACGTTCACGAAGCCCGCCGAACAGCCGATCAGCGCGCCGCCGGGGAAGACCAGTTTCGGGATCGACTGCCAGCCGCCCTCGTTGATCGCGCGCGCGCCATAGGACACGCGGCGGCCTCCCTCCAGAAATTCGCGGATCGCCGGATGCTGCTTCCAGCGCTGAAATTCCTCGAACGGATAAAGATAGGGATTGCGGTAGCCAAGGCCCACTACGAAGCCCAACGCCACCTGCCCATTGGCCTGATGATAGAGGAAGCCGCCGCCATAGGCATCGGTCAGCGGCCAGCCCTGCGTGTGGATGACCAGCCCCGGCTTGTGCTTGGCCGGGTCGATGTCCCACAATTCCTTCATGCCAAGACCATAGACCTGCGGCTGGCTGTCGGCCTCCAGATCGAACTGGCGCTTGAGGATCTTGGTCAGGTGGCCGCGCGCGCCCTCCGCGAAAAAGGTGTATTTCGCGTGCAACTCCAGCCCCGGCTGATAATCGCCCTTGCGATTGCCTTCGCGGTCGATGCCCATGTCGCCGGTCGCGACGCCCTTCACGCTGCCATCCTCATTATAGAGGATTTCCGCCGCCGCGAAGCCGGGGAAGATTTCCACGCCCAGCCCTTCGGCCTGCACCGCCAGCCAGCGGCACAGATTGCCCAGCGACCCGGTATAGGTGCCCTTGTTATGCATCCAGCCCGGCGTCATGATGTGCGGCATCGCCATCTTGCCGCCCTTCGTCAGGAACCAGTGCTGGTTGTCCGTCACCGGCACTTCGGCCAGCGAACAGCCCTGATCGCGCCATTCGGGCAGCAATTCATCCAGAGCCCTGGGATCAACCACCGCGCCGGACAGGATATGGGCGCCGATTTCCGACCCCTTTTCCAGTACGCATACCGCCAGTTCCTGTCCCGCGTCGTTCGCCAGCTGCTTCAGCCGGATCGCCGCCGACAGACCGGCAGGCCCGCCGCCCACGATGACGATGTCATAGGGCATCGATTCCCGTTCGCTCATATTCCCTCCATTGGGCAAACCGATGGCTTCCCTCCCCATCCGGTCGCCGCATTACTCCAACAATCCGACATCTAGCGCGATGAAGATTCTTGACCACGGCGTCAACCTCTGGTCCTGCAAGAACTATGCGGGGTGCAGTGCAGATGGATTTGCCGACGGCGGCAAACGCCTATCTTTCATGGTGGGCGCAGGCTGGCGTCGATGGCGCGGTGAGTGAGGCTCCCGTGAACTGGCTGCGTCCAGCGCCCGACGCTGCCCCAAAGCCGGCCGCCGCCGTCCCGGCTCCCGCAGCCATGCCCACCACGCTCCCAGCCTTTCACGACTGGCTGGCGAACGACGACACACAGCCCGAACGCCGCTGGCCCGCTTCCCCGATCATGCCCGCAGGGCCGCAGGGCGCGCCGGTCATGATCGTCACCGACATGCCCGACCCGGCCGACATAAGCGCGAACAGCCTGTTCGCCGACCGCGCCGGAGCCTTGCTGGACGCAATGTTGCAAGCCATCGGCATGAGCCGCGCTCATGTCTACATCGCTTCCCTCTTCACCGCCCGACCGCCCGGCGGCATGGTGGAGGCGGGCGACATGGATTTCGCCGTTCGGCGGATGCGCGCCCATGTCGCGCTCGCCGCGCCGAAGCGGCTGTTGCTGCTAGGGGATCGGACAAGCCGTGTCCTTTTGCCGCCGGATGCACCCGGCAGCGCCGATAGTTTACGATTTTTTAACCATGATGGCGGCACCTTGCCCGTCATTGCCACATTTCATCCGCGCCTCCTGCTTACCCAACCGGCGGCCAAGGCGGAATGTTGGCGTGTCCTGCAAAGCCTGATCGAGGAAAGCCGTCCGTGATTCGCGCCGCAACCCGCATCTCCCGCCTCGCCTGCCTGATGATCGGAGTGGCGGCGGTCATTCCCGCCAAGGCCGAAACGACGGCGGCGATGGCTGCCCTGCCCTTGAAGGCAAGCGCATCGGATTCCGGTCCCCTGCGTGTCAGCGACGGCGACAAGGTGCGCTATGCCGCCATCTTCGCGTCGCTTCAGGATCAGAGATGGGCCGACGCCAAAGCCATGATCCTGTCCCTTGATCAGCAGGACCCCATGCGTTCGATGGCGCTGGCCGAACTGTATACGGCGAAGGATTCCCCGCGCGTCGAATTATTCGACCTGCTCGACCTGCTCAACAAGGCATCGTGGCTGCCGAAAGCGGATCAGCTTTCCCGCCTCGCCCAGAAGCGCGGCGCGACCATTCTTCCCGACCTGCCGCAAATCCAGAAGCTCGTCTGGCTGGGTTCCGCGCCGCGCCGCGAATATGTGCGCGCGACCAGGACGGACTTGCTGGCGCAGAACCTCGCCAGCCGGATTCAGACCTTTGTCAAGAATGACGATCCGGCGGGGGCCGAAGGGCTGCTCGCCACCGGCGAAGCGGGCCTGACGCCAGAGGGGCTGACCGAAGTGCGCCAGCGGGTCGCATGGTCCTATTATATCGAAAGCGACGACAGCAATGCGCGCCGTCTGGCCGCCAAGGCTCTGGAAGCGCGGTCCGGCGGTGACTGGGCGGTGCAGGCGCACTGGACCACGGGCCTTGCGGCCTGGCGGCAGAATGATTGCGTGGCCGCCGCTCCGGCCTTCGCCAATGTGGCGGCGCTGGCGGGCAATGCGGACATGCGCTCGGCGGGCGCCTATTGGGCCGCGCGCGCCTATATGGTCTGCGGTCAGGCTGAAAAAGTCCAGAATCTGCTGCGGACCGCGGCCCGTTCCGAGGAAACCTTCTACGGCCTTCTCGCCCGCGAATCCCTGGGCCTGCCGCTTGGCGGCGCGCGGGTCAGCGCGCGCTTTGGCGAAGCGGAATGGCAACAGCTCAAGGCCGATCCCAATGTCCGCGCGGCGATCGTCCTGGCCGCCATCGGCCAGTCGGCCAAAGCCGATGAAGCCCTGCGCTATCAGGCGAAGCTGGGCGGCACCGCGCATTATGATGCGCTGCTCCGCCTTGCCAGCGCCCTCAACCTGCCCGCGACCCAATTATGGCTCGCCCATAACGGCCCTGCCGGAATGCAGCCGGAAAGTTTCGCGCGATTCCCTGCGCCCGACTGGAAGCCCGATGGCGGCTGGCGCGTCGACCCCTCGCTGGTGTTCGCCCATACGCTTCAGGAATCGGGTTTCCGCACCGATGCCGTCAGTTCGGCGGGCGCGCGCGGCCTGATGCAGGTGCGTCCCGGCACCGGCAGCGACATGGGGATGACGTCCGCCGCGGAACTGTTCGTGCCGTCCACCAATATGGAATATGGCCAGCGCTATCTGGAAACCCTGCGCGACATGAGCGCGACCGGCGGTCTGCTGCCCAAGGTCATGGCCGCCTATAATGCCGGGCCGCTCCCCGTGCAGCGGTGGAACACGCAGGTGAAGGACAATGGCGATCCGCTGCTGTTCATGGAATCGCTGCCTTATTATGAAACCCGCGCCTATGTGAACATCGTCATGCGCAACTATTGGATGTATCAGATTCAGGCGCAGGGCAAGGCGGGCGGCCTGACCGGCATGGCGCAGGGGCTATGGCCCACCTTTCCCGGCGTGAAGGGCAGCCGCCTGGTCCGTCTGTCGCGCGCCGACGGGAAAATCGCGATGGCGGGGGGCAGCGACTGACATGCCCATTGATGAAAGTCGGCCTTTCCTGCCGGTTCGCATCGCCATCCTCACCGTTTCCGACAGCCGGACATTGGCGGAGGACCGATCCGGCGACACGCTGGCCGAACGGATCGAGGCGGCAGGCCATATCCTCGCTGATCGCTATATCGAACGGGACGATCGCTCCGCCATCGTTGCGCGCCTTCATGCGTGGATCGACGATCCGCAGATTGATTGCATCATCACCACCGGCGGCACCGGCGTGACCGGCCGGGACGTGACGCCCGAAGCGTTGCGCCAGGTGCAGGACAAGGAAATCCCCGGTTTCGGGGAGCTTTTCCGTTGGCTGAGCTATCAGGGCATCGGCACGTCGACCATCCAGTCGCGCGCTACCGCCTGCGTCGCACGGGGCACCTATATCTTCGCGCTGCCCGGCTCGACCGGCGCGGTGCGGGATGGGTGGGACGGTATCCTCGTCAGCCAGTTGGACAGCCGCTTTCGCCCCTGCAATTTCGTCGAATTGATGCCACGCCTCAACGAACGCTGAGCGCGGCGCCCATCCCGCCTCATGCCTTGGGCGCGGGATTTTCCTTGAAGAATTTGCCGAGTTCGCTGAGCATCAGCGCCCACCAGTCCACCACATCAGCGAAATTTTTCCGGTTGAGGCCGCCGATGGTCGCCACGTCATAGCTGACCACCAGCGACTTGTCGTCGGACACCGCCATCTGGCTGAACCGCTTGGCGCTGTTCCATTTGTTGGCGAGTTCGAAGCTATTCGCTCCGTCATCCTCGAAGCTGATCTGGAACTGGACCGACCCGCATTTCTTCCCTTCTTCGCATTCATAGAAGAAAATCGAATAATTATATCCGTTGGCCGCGCTTTCGATCATCGGATTGCCGGTCGTGCTGCTTTTGGACAGCACCGCCTTGTAACCAGCCGCCTGCACGCCATCGACGACCGACTGCGGATTGCTGGCGCACACCATGTTTTTGCCGCAGGGCTCCCCATCCAACGCGAAGGCGGGCACGGAAAAGCCGGCAGCCGCAAGGGCAAGGCTGGTCAGGATATGGCGCATGGGACGTCCTTGGCTGGTTTTCCCGCCCTGTGGCCCGATTGATATCGGCTTGTCAAATTGTTCATGGTATGTTCCAATCATGCATGGCTGGTGAAAAAGGCAGAGGCGCAACGCGGAACGAAACGAGCAGCCGCTTCCATCTTCCGTCGAGGGAAGCGGATGGGGACTGGCTCGACGCGCTCCCCGCCATCGACGGCCCTGCCCCGCGCCGCCGCACGAGCGTGACCGTCGAACAGGCCCGGCGCATTATCACCCGAAACAACTCGCCGGACATCGCTTTCAGCCAGTCCATCAACGCCTATCGCGGCTGCGAGCATGGCTGCATTTACTGTTTCGCGCGGCCGAGCCATGCCTATCTCGACCTGTCGCCGGGTCTCGATTTCGAAACACGCCTGTTCGCCAAGCCCGATGCGGCGAAGCGGCTGCGAGAAGAACTGTCGCGCAGCGGCTATGCGGTCGTGCCCATCGCCATGGGCACCAATACCGATCCCTATCAGCCGATCGAAAAGGACTGGCGGATAACGCGCCAGTGCCTGGAGGTGTTGGCCGAATGTCGCCACCCCGTTTTCATCACCACCAAATCGAACCGTATTCTAAGAGACATCGACCTGCTGGCAGACATGGCCCGCGACCAGTTGATATCAGTGGCGGTTTCCGTCACATCGCTTGATCCGGCGGTGGCGCGTACGCTGGAGCCACGGGCGCCCCACCCCCTCCGCCGGATCGAAGCGATCCGCCAGCTTGCCGAGGCCGGCATCCCCGTCCTCGCCAGCATTTCCCCGATCATTCCGGCGATCACCGATCATGAAATCGAGGCGATCATGGCGCGGGTATCGGAAGCCGGCGCGCGCGAGGCCAGCTATATCCCGATCCGCCTTCCCCATGAAGTCGCGCCCCTGTTCCGGGCATGGCTGGACGCGCATTATCCGGACAGGGCGGCAAAGGTGATGTCCATCATCCGCGACATGCGCGGCGGACGGGACAATGACCCGAACTTCCGCACCCGCATGAGAGGTCAGGGCGTATGGGCCGACCTGATCCGCGCTCGCTTCGTCAAGGCAAGGAAACGCGTGGGTTTCACCGGAGAACGGCTGACAGTCAGGACCGATCTCTTTCGTCCGCCCGAAGGTCCGCAGATGCGACTTTTCTGAAAATGGCGGCCCTTCCCTATCGGCAGGACGCTCGATAAGGGAGTGACAAGGAACGTGGCTTGATGAAGAAGGCATTGATGACCCATTTGACGGATGATTTCAAACAGGCGATGCGCCGTCTCGCCACCACCATCGCCATCGTCACGGCCGGCAAGGGCGATTCATGCACCGGCATGGCGGCAACGGCTGTCATGTCCGTCACGGCCGATCCGCCCACGCTGATCGTCGCGGTCAACCGCAGCGCCAGCATCGCGGCGTTCATGGTGGAAGAAGAGGAATTTTGCGTCAACCTGCTCGCTGCCCGGCATCAGCATCTGGTCGGCGTTTTCAGCGGGCAGAAAAAGGGGCGCGAACGCTTCGAAACCGGCGATTGGCGGTTCGATCCCGAACGTCCGCCCGTTCTGAGCGACGCGGCCACCAGCATGATGTGCCGCAAATCCGGCGCGATCGAGATGTCGACCCACATCCTCTACACCGGCGAAGTGACCGGGATCTTGAACCATCCGGACATCGACCCGCTGGTCTGGGTCGACGGCGCCTTCGCTGCGGCGTCGCGCCTGAAAGACTGACCGCCCATCCTTTTCTCATGGAAGGCGCGGCAACAACGCCTTCATTTCCCAAGGGAGAATCCAGCCCGTGTCCGAACATCTTGATGATGCCGCGCTTTCCCAGCTTTTCCATACCGCCCGTTCACGCAACCAGTGGCGCAAGGAAGCGCTGCCCGACAGCACATGGCGCCAAATCTACGACCTGCTGAAAATGGGTCCGACCTCGGTCAACACCTCCCCTGCCCGCTTCGTCTTTTGCACCAGCGAGGAGGCCAAGGCTCGCGCCGCAAAGCACATGTCGGACACCAATGCCGCCAAGAGCGTGGACGCGCCCGCCATCGTCATCATCGCGCAGGATCTGGAATTCGCGAAGAAAATCCCCGAACTCTTCCCGCACAATCCCGACGCGCAGCACTGGTTCAGCGATGAGAAGCTGAAGCAGGACACTGCCTTCCGCAACGCCACCTTGCAGGGCGCCTATCTGATGCTCGCGGCGCGCGCGCTCGGTCTCGATTGCGGCCCGATGTCGGGTTTCGACAATGCAGCGCTGGACGCCGATTTCTTTGCGGGCACGCAGATCAGGTCCAATTTCCTCTGCGCCATCGGTCATGGCATCGACAAATCCTTCGACCGCCTGCCCCGCCTCAAATTCGAGGACGCCTGCCAGATTTTGTGATTGCACGGACGACAAGGGAAAGGCTAGTTTCGGCCAATTCCGGACACTTGTTTCCCTTCTCTCGTAGGAACGAGGGATTGAACTTATGTCCAACTTCTACGCTATTCCGCCGCCACCAGCCGGAATCCCGACCGTCGGTTACGCGCCCTATATCCATCCGCCTTCGGCTCCATCCGCTCGAACGCATGGATCGCAAGCCCCGGAATCAACGCAATCGCGTCCACCTGATCCGCGCCGAGGGAATAGTCGTCCCCCAGGAAAATCCGGGCCGCCTTCCCGTCCTGCACCGGCGCGCGAAGGAACAGTTCGCTCCGACCGCCCCGCGCGCGCGACAATAGCTGCGCCAGCGCCGCCACGGCCATCGGATCGCTCACGTCCACCGTCAGTTCCATGCGTGACACATTGGCGATTTTCCGGAAAGGCTCGACCCCCCGCACGGTGACGCGCGGCGTTTCCTCACCGGGCAGGCGGTCCAGTTCCACCATCAGCAACGCGCAATCGCCTTCCCGCGCCATGTCCTCAATCGCCTTACAGGCGTCTTCGTCGAAGCAGCTCGCCTGAAACTGCCCGCTATTGTCGGAGAAGGTCGCCGACGCATAGCGCGCGCCGCGCTTCGTCTCGCGCCAGCGCACATCCTCGACCATAGCGGCCATCACGCCGTTGACGCGTCCACCCTCGGCCACCGGCTCGGAACAGATCATGCCATAGCTTTTCGCCCCGCGCGCATCGGCCAGATGCCGGTAGCGGTCCACCGGATGCGCGGAGAAATAGAAGCCGAACGCCTCCTTTTCCTGCGCCATGCGGTCCGCCGTCGACCATGTCTGGTGCGGCGGAATCCGGACATCGGCATGGGGCGTTTCTTCCCCGCCGAAAAGGCCGCCCTGCCCGCTCGCCCGCGCCTCGGCATTGCTCGCCGCCACGGTCAGGATCGTTTCCGCCGCCGCATGGACGCCCGCGCGATCGGCATGAATATCATCGAACGCCCCTGCCGCCGCGAGGCTTTCCAACTGTCGCCGGTTGAGCAATCGCGGTTCGATCCGGTCGGCGAAATCGTCGAGCGACTGGAAGGCCCCATGCGCCTCCCGTTCCTCGACAAGCTGCTCCATCGCCTTCTCGCCGACGCCCTTGAGGCCGCCCAGCGCATAGCGCACCGCGAAACCAAGGCGCGGATCGTCGCCCTCATGCTCCACCGCCTCGACGGAAAAATCCGCCTCGCTGCGATTGATATCCGGCGCCAGGCAAGTCAGCCCCATGCGCCGCATATCGTCCACGAACACGGTCAGCTTGTCGGTCAGGTGGATATCGAACGCCATCGACCCGGCATAGAATTCCGCTGGATAATGTGCTTTCAGCCATGCCGTCTGATAGGCCAGCAGCGCATAGGCGGCCGCGTGGCTCTTGTTAAAACCATAGCCCGCGAACTTGTCGATCAAGTCGAACAATTCGTTCGCCTTGGCGGGCTTGATGTCGCTTTTGGCGCAACCCTCCACGAAGCGGGCGCGCTGGGCGTCCATCTCCGCCTTGATCTTCTTGCCCATGGCTCGGCGCAGCAGGTCCGCGTCGCCCAGCGAATAGCCCGCCAATATCTGCGCGGCCTGCATCACCTGTTCCTGATAGACGAAGATGCCATAGGTTTCTTCGAGGATCGGTTTCAGGAGAATATGAGGATATTCAATCTCTTCCTGCCCGTTCTTGCGACGGCCGAACATCGGGATATTGTCCATCGGACCGGGACGGTAGAGCGACACCAGCGCGATGATGTCGCCGAAATTGGTCGGACGCACGGCAGCGAGCGTCTTGCGCATCCCTTCCGATTCCAACTGAAACACGCCCACCGTGTCGCCGCGCTGGAGCAGTTCGTAAACCGCCGGATCATCCCAACTGAGGCTGTCGAGATCGACCTTCTCCCCCCGCGCGGCCAGCAGTTGCACCGCCTTCTGCAAAACGGAGAGCGTTTTCAGGCCGAGAAAGTCGAACTTCACCAGCCCCGCGCCTTCGACATATTTCATGTCGAACTGCGTCACCGGCATGTCGGATCGCGGATCGCGATAGAGCGGCACGAGCTGGCTCAGCGGCCGATCGCCGATCACCACCCCGGCCGCATGGGTCGAACTATGGCGCGGGAAACCTTCCAGCTTCATCGCATAGTCGATCAGGCGCTTGACCTGATTGTCATTGTCATATTCCGCCCGGAACTCCGACACGCCGTTCAGCGATCGTTCCAGCGTCCACGGATCGGTCGGATGGTTGGGCACCAGCTTGGCGAGCCGGTCCACCTGCCCATAGCTCATTTGCAGTACGCGGCCGGTATCCTTGAGCACCGCGCGCGCCTTCAGCTTACCGAAGGTGATGATCTGTGCCACATGATCCGCGCCATATTTATTCTGGACGTAACGGATCACTTCCCCGCGCCGCGTTTCGCAAAAGTCGATGTCGAAGTCGGGCATCGACACGCGCTCCGGGTTGAGGAAGCGTTCGAACAGCAGCCCCAGTTGCAGCGGATCGAGATCGGTGATGGTGAGCGCCCACGCCACCACCGACCCGGCGCCCGACCCACGCCCCGGCCCCACCGGAATATCCTGCGCCTTCGCCCATTTGATGAAGTCCGCGACGATCAGGAAATAACCGGGAAAGCCCATCTGGACGATGATGTCCGTTTCGAAGGTCAGCCGGTCGAAATAAGGCTTGCGCGCTTCCTCGCCGGTGATGCCCAGCTTTTCCAGCCGCGCTTCCAGCCCTGCGGCGGCCTGCTCGCGCAGCATCCGCGCTTCGCCCTCGATATCGCCCGCCAGGCTGGGGAGGATCGGCTTGCGCTTGGGCGCGGCCACCGCGCAACGCTGCGCCACGACGAGCGTGTTCGTCAGCGCTTCGGGCAAATCCTCGAATAGCCGCTTCATCTCCGCCGCCGGCTTCATCCAGGCGTCGGGCGAACTGGTCCGCCGGTCCGGAGTCTCCACATAGGCGCTGTCAGCGATGCAGAGCATCACATCATGCGCTTCATGGAAATGCGGCTCAGCAAAGCAGGTAGGATTGGTCGCCACCAGCGGCAGGTTCCGGTCATAGGCGAGGTCGAGCAGATGCGGTTCCGCCTTGCCCTCCACCGGGTCCAGCCTGCGGCAAATCTCGACATAGAGCCGGTCAGGAAACAGAGTTTCCAGCCGCCCGACATAGGCCAAAGCTGCCTCCGACTGGTCCTCCGCGAACAGGCGGGCAATCGCGCCCTCGCCCCCCGCCGTCAACGCGATCAGGCCATCGGTCCGCCCTTCCATCGCCTCCAGCGTGACGTGCGGAACCTCCTCGACCGGCCGGTCGAGATGCGCCATCGACACCAGCGCGCAGAGATTGTCATAGCCCGCAGCGTCCTGAGCGTAGAGCGTCAGCCAGTCATGCACCGGCGGCGCATTGGGCGGGCGTCCGGGCCGCAACACGCCGACCATCGCGCCGATGATCGGCTGCACCCCTTCGCCCTTGCAGGCGTCGGAAAAGGCCATGGAGCCGTAAAGCCCGTTCCGGTCCGTGATCGCCGCCGCCGGAAAGCCCAGCGCCTTGGCCTGTTTGGCGATCTTCTTGGGGTCGATCGCCCCTTCCAGCATGGTGAAGGATGACAATATGCGAAGGGGAACGAAACCGGCGTGAGACATGGCCGTATTATGCACCCCCGGCGCTTCAACGCCAGCCCCGCGACATCGAAAGCTGGGGATAAGCGCGCCAGATAGCGCTTGCCTTATCCGCCCGAAATTGATCCACTCCCCCGTAACGAACAGGGAGAATGCCAAGATGACGGACGTGAACCCGGTTTCCACCCCGCCCAGCATCGTCGACAGGGCCAAGGCGATCATCCTGAAGCCCAAGGAAGAATGGGGCGTCATCGACGCCGAACCGGCGACCATCGGCGGCATCTTCACCGGCTATGTCCTGATCCTCGCCGCCATCCCGCCGCTCGCTGCGCTGATCGGGGGACAGATTTTCGGCTATGGCGCCATGGGCATCACCTTCCGCCCGTCGCTCATGGGCGCGATCAGCATGGCCATCGCCCATTATGTCTTCGCGCTGATCGGCCTCTTCGTCCTTGCGCTCATCATCGACTTCCTCGCGCCGCAATTCGGCGGCCGGAAGGACAGGGTGAAGGCGTTCAAGGTCGCCGCCTATTCCGGCACGGCGGGCTGGCTCGCGGGCATCTTCGCACTGGTGCCGTCGCTCTCGATCCTCGGCATCCTTGGCCTTTATAGCCTTTACCTCCTCTATCTCGGCCTGCCGCGCCTGATGAAAACGCCGGAGGACAAGGCGCTGGTTTACACTATCGTCACTGTGATCGCCGCCGCGATTCTCTTCATCGTCGCTGGCGCGCTGGCGCGTCCCTTCGGCTCCATGTTCGGCGGCGGCTATGGCCCTTCCACGGTGAGCGGCGAAATGACCGTCCCCGGCGTCGGCAAGGTAGACCTCGGCAAACTCGACGCCGCCAGCAAGCAGATGGAAGCCACCGCGAAGAAGATGGAAGACGCCGCCCGGAACGGCACGTCCGCCGCCATCGCCCCTGCCGCGCTTCAGGCGCTGCTGCCTGAAAAGATCGGCCGCTTCACCCGCACGGAAGTCGAAAGCAGCGGCATGTCGGCGGGCGCCCGCGCCAGCGCGCGCTACACGGCGGGCGATGACGATATTGATCTGGAAGTCACGGACATAGCCGTCGCGGGCGCCTTTGCCGGCCTTGGCGCTGCGCTCAACGTCCAGTCCAGCAAGCAGACCGCGACCGGCTATGAAAAGACGGAGACCATAGACGGCCGCATCGTGACGGAAGAATGGGACGGCCAGAGCCGCCATGGAAAGTTCGGCACCACGCTGGCCAACCGCTTCATGGTGGAAGCAAGCGGCACCGTCGCGAATATCGACGAACTGAAAGCCGCCGTGAACGCCATCGGCCTCGATCGCCTCGCCGCATTGGCGAAGTGAGGACAGAAACGGGTGGGGAGTTCCCTCGCCCAACTTCGCCTGGCCTCGCTCCGCTCGACAAGGCTTTGTAACCTTCTCCCACAAGGGAAGAAGGATCAGCGAATGTCCGCAACTGGCCGAACGCCCCAAAAAACCTGGCGTCGATCGACATTCAGGAGATGGCGTAACGAGCCGAAGGCCAGCGCCAGCTAAAATGGTGGATTTCCGTGACCCTTGAAACGAGTCACGTGCCTCGTTTCAACGCAGCGTACTCAAAGTATGTGAGTACCGGAAGCACGAAGAGCCGCCATTTGCAGGCCGTCAGAACTGAATGTCGATTGGTCCTAGAGTCGTTCCGGTTCTGATTGAACCGAAACGCCTCTAAATTATCCTTTGATTATCGTGATTTCCGAGTCGCCAGATGATTCCATCTGGCTCGAAATCACTCTAGCGCCCGGTGATGCGCTGGATTTCCTTCGCCACCATATCCTCGACCAGCGCGGGCAGGCGGGCGTCCAGCCATTCCTTCAGCATCGGGCGCAGCATGGCGCGGACCAATCCTTCCAGCGTGTTCTCCCCACCCTCTTTGGGCGTCACCAGCATCGAGGACAGCGCCGACAGCGAATGGCGGGCAGCGACTTCGCTTTCGACCGACAGGATGCCGTCGCCTTCCAGTGCCTCCGGCGCGGCGGCGGCAGGGGAGAAAACGGACATGGACTCGTCCTCCATCCCGACCTCATCGGTCAGTTCCAGCACTTCCTCGGCAACAGGTTCGATCGCCGGCGCAGGCACGCCCAGTTCCACCGGGGCTTTCGCTTCGCCACGACCGCGGCGCGGCGCGGCCTGCTGCACGGCCTCCTCGCCTTCCTCGGCGATGATGCGCTTGATGGACGAGAGGATCTCTTCCATCGAGGGTTCCTTGCTCATGTCACCCATGGACGTCCCCTAAAGGCTTTTTTTCGGCCCTGCCCGCTCTCAAGACCATGTAAACAAACCCGCCAGCTCAGGGCTGTGCGGTTTCCGCTTCCACATTGGCGTTTTGCGCGGGCGTGTCAACGGTGCGCGTCGCCTGCGGCGTGGGCGCGCGATCATAGTCCCAGTCGAACCATTTACCCTTTACCCGGTCATAATTGACCATCGGATCGTAGAGAGCGCCCCCCTCCAGCCCCAGATCGCGCGCTTCGGCATGGCCCATGGCGGCCAGCAGGCTAAAGCCCGCGACATAGGCGTTGCGCCGCGCCGACACCAGTTCCACGCGGGCGTTGAGCGCCTCCTGCTCGGCATTGAGGATGTCGAGGATTGTCCGGCTGCCCACCGAATTTTCCGCCCGCACGCCTTCGAGCGACAGGCTGGCGGCATCCACCGCCTTCTGGCTGGACGCGATGGTCTGGAGCGACGCCTGCCAACTGGCGTAGGATGCGCGCGTCTGGGCGATGACGCCGCGCTCCACCTCGATCTGCTGCTCCATCGCCTGCGATTCGAACGCCTGGCTCTGCCGCACCCGCGCGCCGGGGCCACCGCCCTGATAAAGCGGGATGTTGAGCTGCACTCCGGCGACCGCCTGCTTGTTGATCTGGGGGCTGCGAACGGTGGTGCCATCCTCCAACACATTGTCGGGCAGCGTATCGAGATAGTTGGTGTAACCGGCCTGCGTGAAGGCCGACAGGCGCGGCGATGTGCCCGCCTTCGCCACCTTCACGTCATAGCGCGCGGCGTCGCTGGCCCTCTTCGCGGCGAGGATGTCGGGATTGTCGTTGAGCGCCACCTGCACCGCTGCTGCCGGTGATTCAGGAAGGCCCGGCAAAGCGGGCGGCGGCTCCAGATCGTCCGGCGCGTCGCCCACCAGCGCGACATAATTTTCCCGGCTGGCGATCAGGTTCGCTTCGGCCGTCTGCAAATCGGACCGTGCGAGCGCCAGACGCGATTGGGACTGCGCGACATCGGTGCGCGTCACGTCGCCAACCTCGAACCGGTCGTTCGTCGCCTGCAAATTGACGTCCAGCACATTCACATTGGCGCGGTTCAATGACACGATCGCGCTGTCGCGGATCACGTCCATATAGGCGGCCACCACCTGCGAGAAAATGCTCGCTTCCGTGCCGCGCAGATTGGCCTGCCCCGCTTCGACCCTGACCTTCGCCGCCTTGACGCCGTTCCGCACGGCCCCGCCGGAATAGATCGGGACACTGAGTTGCGCGCTGGCGTCGACCGTCCGCTGCGGCGAGGTGAAGCTGATCGTCGGCTTCAATATGCTTTCGGAATAGCTGCCCGTCGCGTCCAGCGCAGGCCGTCCTGCGGCCTTCTGAATCGGCACATTCTCGTCCGTTGCCCGCTGGCCTGCTCGCGCGCCCGTCAGCGTCGGATTGGAGCGATAGGCCTTGACAAGCGCGCCCTGCAATGTCTCGCCCCAGGCCGGGCCGATCATAGCGGAGGAACCCAGCAGTAACGCCGTAGCGGCGCAGAGCCGGAAGGAAGATCGCCTTGCCGTCATCAGTTCCCGTCTCTTCAGAAAGTGAAACGTTCTGGCGCGGCAAAGCCCGGCAGCACCACCATTTCGATGTCCGCCAGCCGCGACAGCCCCAGCGCGCCCGCCACGACGCGGCCGCTGCACAAGCGCGTGACGCCCCGTTCGACAAGGCCCGTCACGACCCGCCCGCCTTCGGCAAGTTGGGCGACAAGGGCCGCCGGCACTTCCTGCACCGCGCCGTCGATGAACAGCACGTCATAAGGTGCGCCAGCCGCCGCGCCCGCGCCAAGCGATCCTCGCACCACGGTCGCGCCGGGCGCCGCGATCTCCGGCCCGCCGTCTTCCTCAACGGCAGTAACGACAGCGCCCAGTTCGACGAGAAGCGTCGCGCTATAGCCCATGGCCGCGCCAATCAGCAGCACCTTGTCGCCGGTTTCGACCTGCGCTTCCTTGAGCAGCCGGCCCGTCGCCAGCGGCGGATTGAGCGCGCGCCCGCCTGACAGGGGCACTGCCCGGTCGATATAAGCCATAGCGCGGCGTTCGGCGGGCAGAAAATCCTCCCGCGGCACCCGGGCCATCACCGCGATCACGCGCGGGTCGTCCACATCGCTGGTGCGAAGCTGGCTTTCGACCATGGCGGTCCGCATCGATGAAAAACTCTGCTCGGTCACGACGTTCCTCGCTTGGCATAACTGTATTGATAATACAATACAGCAAGACGTTCCCTGACCTCTAGAGCAGCGCAAAGCCCACGCCAAGCGCCTTTGCGCGAAGCGGGGCCAGATTCTTGGAAGATATGGCGATGAGCGCGCTTGACTTTGCCACCAAAGCCGCACATTTGCGGCCTCCACCATTCAGGACGGCCCGATGGCGGAGTGGTGACGCAGCGGACTGCAAATCCGTATACGCCGGTTCGATTCCGGCTCGGGCCTCCAAAATCCTGCCTGGCGCTGCCCGGCTCTCGACTTTCGCACCTCGCGCCGTCTAAAGCTGGGACATGATGAAGCTGTTCATTGGCAATAAGGCCTATTCGAGCTGGTCCCTGCGCGGTTGGCTGGCGTGCAAGCTGTCTGGCCTGCCGTTCGAGGAGGTGGTCGTCCCCCTCTATGACGAAGCCTGGGAGAAGCGACGCGAGGGCGACGAATTCGCGCCGTCCTCTGGCAAGGTGCCGATCCTGTGGGATGGCGACGACATCGTCGTGTGGGACAGTCTGGCCATCATAGAATATCTCAATGAGAAGGCGGGCGGCGACAGATTCTGGCCCACCGATCCCGCCGCGCGCGCCATGGCCCGTTCCATGGCGGCGGAGATGCACAGCAGCTTTGCCGCGCTCCGTCGCGAGCATGGCATGAATATCCGCCAGATCTACGACCCCGCGCCTCCGTCCGAAGCGGTGGCGCAGGACATAGCCCGCATCATGCAGCTCTGGGCGGAGGCGCGCGCGCGCCATGACGGGGAAGGAGACTTCCTGTTCGGGGAGTTCGGGGCGGCGGACGTGATGTTTGCGCCGGTGGTGACGCGGTTCATCACATACCAACTCCCCGTCGCCCGCTTCGCGCAGGCCTATATGCGGGCGGTCATAGCCCATCCGTGGATGCAGGAATGGATCGGCGGCGCGCAGGCCGAGGAGTGGGTGATCGACCGCTTCGAAGCGCCGGCACAGGCAGACGACCGGGCCTGAAGCCTATCGCCAGACCAGCCAGCCCACTGCCGCGCCCGTGACGACGAGGCAGGCGTCGCCCAGCCTCCCTTGAGCCGCCACGACGCGAACAGGCTTGCCCCGACCAGCAGGACCGCCGGAAACCAGTCGCCCGTCCGGCCAAAGGTCGATGCGCCCAGTTGCAGCAGCGTCGCAACGATCGTGCCGACGAATCCACTGCGTCGAGAAAGCGGTGCAGCAACCGATTTTCGACCACTGCCTCCAACCGTTCGAAGATCATGGAAAAGGCAAAGGGGGGAGGAAAATCCCTGCCGTCATAGCGACGGCGCCCCGCTACCCCAAAGGCCAGGCAGCCGAAACGCAGGAATCCGCCAAACAGGGCGGGAAGGGAAAGCAATGGAGGCGAACCGGCGTCCTTTTCCGTCATCATAGCTCCCGACCGCAAAGCGGTCTTTACAGGAGCAGACTTCACGGAAATAAAAAGAGCCGGAGAGCATATCGCCCCCGGCCCTTTTGTCTCTTTACGCCTCGCAGCGATCAGCCGACGATGTCTTCCGGCTTGAAGAAATAGGCGATTTCGACCGCGGCATTTTCTTCGCTGTCCGAACCGTGGACCGAATTGGCTTCGATCGATTCGGCATATTCCTTGCGGATGGTGCCCTCGTCGGCATTGGCCGGATTGGTGGCGCCCATGATGTCGCGGTTGCGCTTCACGGCGTCTTCACCTTCCAGCACCTGCACGACGACCGGGCCGGAGATCATGAAGGCTACCAGATCGGCGAAGAAGGGGCGTTCCTTATGGACCGCGTAGAAGCCTTCGGCCTGCTCGCGGCTCATGCGGATGCGTCTGGAAGCGACGACCCGCAGGCCCGCTTCTTCCAGCTTCCGGGTGACGGCGCCCGTCAGGTTGCGACGGGTCGCATCGGGCTTGATGATCGAAAATGTGCGCGTGACGGCCATAAAACCCGAAAACTCCGAAATGTTTGGGATAAGATCGCGCGCCCTTTAGACCGGGCGGCTTTCCGCTGCAAGAGGCGTGTGAAGGCGGCGGATCAGGCGACGCGAACCCATTTGCGGCCATCCTGCCGCCAGAAACGCGGCTCGACCCCTTCCCGCTTCGCCAGCGTTCGCCAGCTTTCCCGCGCCGCCTCGATCGTGTCGGCGTCGAAAAAGTGAAAGGCCCGCTCGAACTCCAGCGCCTCGTCCCGCCAGAGGCCATCGGCCAGCGCCACATGCCGCGCGCCATTGCCCGCCGCGCAAGCCTGAGACAGCAGGATGGGCTGGATGCCTTCCCGCTCCTCCCCGGCATGGCCATGGGCGAGGAAGCTCTCCGCCGGTCCGCCCCAAAGCCCGGCGGAAATCCGCGCCAGCTTTTCCGGTCCGGTGGCGACCACCAGCAGCCGTTCCCCCAGACCCAGCACCCGCGCCGCGATAGCGGGCAGCACCTGTTCCACGGGATCGCGGCTGAGTTGGTAGAAGTCCACCTGCATCAGCGCTCGAACTTGTCCGCCACGAAACGGTCGATCAGGCGCACGCCATAGCCGGTCGCGCCCTTGTCCCAGACCGGGCCGGGCTTGTCGGCCCAGACCATGCCGGCAATGTCCAGATGCGCCCATTTCACGCCGTCATCCACGAACCGCTTGATGAACTGCGCCGCCGTGATCGAACCGGCAAAGCGCGGCCCGATATTCTTCATGTCGGCGATCGGGCTGTCGATCAGCTTGTTATAGGCATCGGACAGCGGAAAGCGCCACAACAGGTCGCCCGCCGCCTGTCCGGCCGCGACCAGACCGTCGGCAAGGCCATCGTCATTGGAGAAGATGCCCGCATATTCGCTGCCCAGCGATACGATCATCGCCCCGGTCAGCGTCGCGAGATCGACCAGTATTTCCGGCTCGTAGATCTTTTGCGCCCATGTCACCGCATCGCAGAGCACCAGCCGCCCTTCGGCATCGGTGTTGAGTACCTCGATCGTCTGCCCGGACATCGACGTCACGATGTCGCCCGGCCGCTGCGCCGCGCCATCCGGCATATTTTCGACAAGGCCGCAAATGCCGACAACCCGCGCCTTCGCCTTGCGCCCGGCCAGCGCCTTGATCGCGCCCGCGACCGCGCCCGCGCCGCCCATGTCCCACTTCATGTCCTCCATGCCCGCGGCAGGCTTGATGGAGATGCCGCCTGTGTCGAAGGTCACGCCCTTGCCGACGAAGACGACCGGCTTCTTCTGCGCGCCATCGGTGCCGTCCCATTCCAGCGCCAGCAGGCGCGGTTCGCGCACGGAACCTTGCGCCACGCCCAGCAGCGCGCCCATGCCAAGCTCCGTCATCGCAGCCTTGTCCAGCACGGTGATCTTGACGCCCAGTTCCTTGAGATGCTGGCAGCGTTCGACGAAGCTTTCAGGGTAAAGGACGTTGGCCGGTTCCGACACCAGTTCGCGGGTGAAGGCGACGCCAGCCGCGACGGCCGACAGTTTTTCCCACTCCGCCCCGGCATCGGCGGAAACGACGGTGACGGCCTGAAGGGTCGGCTTGGCCTTTTCCGGCTGGCGCGTGCGATAGCTTTCGATCCGCCAGCCCCGCAGCAGCGCGCCAAAGGCCAGCCGCGCCGCGCCCTTGCCCGAAACGCCGCCCGGAAACTCGACGGCGGCGTGGACCGCTCCGCTGGTCGCCAGCCTGGCGGTCAGCGCGCCGCCCGCCCGTTCCAGGTCCGCCTCGTCGCCTGCGCCGATGCCCAGCAGGACGACGCGCAGCACCTTGCCGCCTTCCTCCGCGAAGCTTTCGAAGCTCGTCCCCGCCTCGCCCGCGAAGCGCGCGGCGGCAGCGCCTGCGGTCAATATAGACGATGCCGCCAGCGGCAATGTTTCAACGGCGCCCTTCGGCAGGGCGAACACCAGCGTGTCGGCATCGGGACGAGAGGGGCTGAATGCAATATCCATCCTGGAACCTTTTCTTCAATCTTATCCGGCCTGCGCGGACCCATGCCTGCCAGATAGGAGGCTTTCTTCGTCTGGCAAAGGCCGTTCGACCGATTTTAGCGCAAAAGAGCCGCCACGACCGATTGCGGCGCGCGTCAAGCAATGCGATAGGCGAAGGCAAAGAAGCGCCCCCGATAAGGCACAATCCTTTGCAAACAGCCCGTTCTTCCTCCTTTTCCCGCACTGCCCTGCTCGCCGGCGCCGCGCTGTCCCTGACGGCGCTTTCCCCGCAAGCCATGGCACAGCAACTGAACGATCCGCAGACGCCGATCAGCGCGCCCGACGCGCCGGTGCCGGAAACGGACGACCAGATCGGCTTTGCCGCCGACACGCTGGTCTATGACAGCGACACGGAAATCGTCACCGCCAGCGGCAATGTCCAACTGTTGCGCGAAGGGAACCGGCTGCGCGCCGACAAGGTGATATGGAACCGCACCACGGGTCAGGTGGAGGCGCAGGGCGATGTCTCCGTCACCGATCCGGAAGGCAATATCGCCTATGGCGACCGCTTCGACGTGACCGACACGCTGAAGGATGGCGCGGTCGACAATATATTGCTGGTGCTGCAACAGGGGGGCCGTCTCGCCGCCGCAAGGGGCGAGCGCGTCAACAGCGTCTACACGCTGCACAAGGCCGCCTATACCGGCTGTTCGGTCGAAGACAGCGAAGGGTGCCCCAAGGAACCCACCTGGCAGATCAATGCCGTCAAGGTCACTTACGACCCCAATCGCCAGCGCGTGACCTATAATCGCGCAACGATCGAACTGTTCGGCCTGCCGTTGATCCCGCTGCCGGGCCTGTCGCATCCGGTGGGCGACAATGGCGGCACGGGCCTGCTCATTCCCAACATCCGTTATGACCGCACTAACGGCTTTGAAGTCGCGCTGCCCTATTATTTCAAGCTTGCGCCCAATCGCGACCTGACCGTCACGCCGCATATCTATACCGATACGCTGCCGATGCTGGAAACAACGTTCCGGCATCTGTGGGACCGGGGCGCTTATCAGATCACAGGTTATGTGACGCAGGGCCGCCGCGTGGGCATCGCCGACGCCCTGCCCAGCGGCACGGCAGGATCGGAACGCGACATTCGCGGCTATTTCGATGCCAGCGGCGGGCTGCAACTCTCGCCGGAATGGAGCGTCAACGGATCGATTCGCGTGGCGACCGACCGCACCTTCCTGCGCCGCTACGACATCAGCCGGGACGACCGGCTGCGCTCGACCGTCGGGGTCCAGCGGATCGGGAGGAACAGCTATTTCTCGCTGGCGGGTTGGGCGGTGCAGACGTTGCGCGCAGGCGATTCGCAGGGACAGTCGCCGATCGTGCTGCCGGTCATGGACTATCGCCTGCGGATGGCCGATCCGCTGCTGGGCGGGCGCATCCAGCTTCAGGCGAACACGCTGGCCATCACCCGGACCCACGGGCAGGATACGCAGCGCGCCTTTGGTGCCTTCGAATGGAACCTGCGCAAACTGACCGGCATGGGGCAGGAGGTGACGTTCACCACCTATCTGCGCGGCGACGTCTATCACAACAGCGGCAATCGGCTGACCGCCATCGACAGCTATGCCGGCGATCCGGGCTGGAAGGCGCGCGGCATCGCGGCGGCGGCCATCGACATGCGCTGGCCCTTCATGGGCGAAGCGTTCGGCGGGGTGCAGCGGATCACGCCGCGCATTCAGGTCGTCGCCGCGCCCCGTCTGGCAAATCTGTCGGTGCCCAATGAAGACGCCCGCGCCGTCGATCTGGAAGACAGCAATCTCTTCGCGCTCAACCGTTTCGCGGGCTATGACCGTTTCGAGGATTCGACCCGCATCACCTATGGCCTGGAATATGGCCTGACACTGCCCGATTTCTCGCTGGAAAGCGTCGTCGGCCAAAGCTACCGTCTCAACAGCCGGGAAAGCATATTGCCTGACGGGACGGGCCTGTCGGGCCGCACCTCCGACATCGTCGGACGCACCACCGCCCGCTTCAAGGATTTCATCAGCCTCACCCACCGCTTCCGGTTGGATAAGGACAATCTGGCCATCCGCCGCAATGAGGTCGACGCGACCATCGGCAGCCGGAAAACCTATGCCATGGTCGGCTATCTGCGGCTAAACCGCAATGTCGATCCGGGGCTGGAAGATCTGCGCGACCGCGAAGAGTTGCGCCTGGGCGCGCGGGTCCAGTTCGCCAAATTCTGGTCCCTGTTCGGATCAACCGTGATCGACCTGACCGACGAGAAAGATGACCGATTGAGCGCCGCCGATGGCTATGAGCCGGTGCGGCACCGACTCGGCGTCGCCTATGAGGACGACTGCCTGACGCTGGGGCTGACATGGCGGCGCGATTATCAGACGACGGGCGACGCGCGAAAGGGCAACGCCTTCCAACTGCGTCTGGCTTTTCGCAATATTGGCATATAAGGGTCGGCGTTCCCGCCATCGCTCAGCACGGGTTAAGGCGGACCCGCGCATGACGCGCCGGACCGTATGGAGAGTTTTGTCGACGATGCAGCCTGCCATTCCCCTGTCGAACCGGATGTCGCGGACCATTGGTTCGGGCGCGCGCACCCTTTTGCTGTCCACCGCCGCGCTGGCGATGACATTATCGGGAGCGATCGCGCAGACGGCAGGAGATGACGACGACGCGATCGCCGCGCAACAACTCAACCTGCCGCAGGACCTGACCGTATTCGGCAAGAGCGACCCCAATGTCCGCAAGGCGACGGCGATCGTCAACAGCCGGATCATCACCGGCACGGACGTGGACCAGCGGCTCGCCCTCATCATCGCGGCCAATGGCGGCAAGGTGCCGGACGAGGAAAAGGAAAGGCTGCGCGTCCAGGTGCTTCGCAACCTGATCGACGAAACGCTCCAGATTCAGGAAGCCGCCGCCAACGACATCCGCGTGCCGGCAGAGGAAATCAACCAGAGCTATGAGCGGGTCGCGGCCAATTTTCGCCAGTCTCCGGCCCAGTTCGACCAATATCTGCGCGCGCAGGGCAGTTCCGCCGCCAGCATCAAGCGCCAGATCGAGGGCGAACTGGCATGGAGCCGCCTGCTTCGCCGCAACATCCAGCCTTTCGTCAATGTGAGCGAGGAAGAGGTGAAGTCGGTCGTGGACCGCCTGAACGCGGCCAAGGGCAGCGACGAATTCCGGATCGGCGAAATCTATCTGTCCTCCACGCCCGAAAATACGGCGCAGATCGAAAGCAACGCCCGCAACATCATCGAACAGATCAAGCAGGGCGGCAGCTTCCAGGCCTATGCCCGCCAGTTTTCCGAAGCCTCCACGGCCGCAGTCGGCGGCGATCTGGGCTGGGTCCGTCCGGCGCAGCTTCCCGACGCGCTGGCGCAGGCCGCGCATGAAATGCAGGTCGGTCAGCTTGCCGGTCCCATCGCGGTGCCAGGCGGCATGTCGATCCTCTATGTGATGGACAAGCGCAAGGTGCTGACCGCCGATCCGCGTGATTCGCTGCTCAGCCTGAAGCAGCTTTCCATCTCCTTCCCCGCCGGCACGACGAAGGAGCAGGCGAGCCAGAAAGCCGGAGCCTTCGCCGACGCCATCAAGGACATCAAGGGTTGCGGTCAGGCCAATGAACTGGGCGCGAAGATCGGGGCCGATGTCATCGACAATGACAATGTGAAGGTCCGCGACCTGCCGCCCCAGTTGCAGGACATCCTGCTCGGTCTTCAGATCGGCGAGGCCACCCCGCCTTTCGGTTCCATCAACGAAGGCGTGCGTGTGCTGATATTGTGCGGCCGCGACGACGCCAGCGCGGGCGGCGCGCCCAGCGCCGATCAGATCATGGCGCAGATGGAAGAGGAACGGGTCAACAAGCGCGCGCGCATCTACCTGCGCGACCTGCGACGCGATGCCATCATCGAATATAACTGATCCCTCCCCCCTCCCGCCCTTCGCCGTCTCGCTCGGCGATCCGGCGGGGATCGGGCCGGAAATCGTCGCCAAAAGCTGGGTCATGCGCGAAGCGCGCGGTCTGCCGGCCTTTTTCGCGGTGGGCGACGCCGCGTCCCTGCGCGCGGTATGGCTCGGCCCCATCGCAACCGTCAGCACGCCGGAAGAAGCCGCCCAGGCCTTTGGTTCCGCCCTTCCCTGCCTTCAGGTCGCCGAAGCGGGGGAGATCGTTCCGGGCACGCCCAGCATTGATGGCGCGCGGGCCGCGCTTCAGGCACTGGAAGCCGCCGTCGGCCTCGCTCGCTCTGGCTCGGCAGCGGGGATCGTGACCGCCCCGGTGGGCAAGGAACAGCTTTACGGCGTTGGCTTCGCTCATCCGGGCCAGACCGAATTCGTCGCCGAACGCTGCGGCGTGGCCCCGCATAATGCCGTCATGATGCTGGCCGGTCCTTCGCTGAAAGTCGTCCCCGTCACCATCCACATTCCTCTGGCGGAGGTGCCCGCTGCCCTGACCATCGACCTGATCCGCGCCCGCGCGTTGACGACGGCGAAGGGGTTGCAGCGCAATTTCGGCATCGCCCGCCCGCGCCTGATCGCCGCGGGTCTCAATCCCCATGCGGGCGAAGGCGGCGCGCTGGGCCGGGAAGAGATCGAGGTCATCGCCCCCGCCATCGAATCGCTGCGAGCCGAAGGGCTGGACATCAAAGGCCCCTTCGCCGCCGACGGCCTGTTCCACGCGCGCGCGCGCGAAAGCTATGACGCGGCGCTGTGCATGTATCACGATCAGGCGCTGATCCCCCTCAAGACGCTGCATTTCGACGATGGAGTCAATATGACGCTGGGCCTGCCCATCGTCCGCACCTCGCCCGATCACGGCACCGCCTTCGGCATTGCGGGCAAGGACAGCGCCAACCCCGGCGCGATGATGGCCGCGCTCAAAATGGCCGCCGAAGCCGCCCGCGCCCGCATCGCCCATGACGGCTGAACTGCGTCCCATCCTGCCGCCGCTGCGCGAGGTCATCGCCACGCACGGGCTTCAGGCCAGCAAGGCGCTGGGCCAGAACTTCCTGCTGGACGAACAGCTTCTGGACCGCATCGCCGCTATCCCCGGCCCGCTGAAGGGTGAACGGGCCTTTGAAGTCGGCCCCGGCCCGGGTGGCCTCACCCGCGCCCTGTTGCGAGCGGGCGCGCAACTGGTCGCGGTCGAACGGGATTCGCGCTGCCTGCCCGCCCTTGCCGAACTGGCGGAGGTCTTCCCCGACCAGCTTCGCGTGATCTCCGGCGACGCCATGGAAGTCGACGCCCGCGCCGAAGTGGGCGATGGGACGCATATCATCGCGAACCTGCCCTATAATGTCGGCACGGCGCTGCTGGTCGGCTGGCTCTCGGCCGAGTGGAATCCGCTGCCCTGGTGGTCGTCCCTCACGCTCATGTTCCAGATGGAGGTCGCCGAACGCATCGTCGCCAGGTCCGGCGGCGATCATTATGGCCGCCTCGCCGTGCTGGCCCAGTGGCGTTCCGATGCGCGCATCGCCATGAAGGTGCACCGCAGCGCCTTCACTCCGCCGCCCAAGGTCATGTCGGCGGTCGTCCACATCACCCCCAGACCCACGCCGGAAGGGGTGCGACTAAGGCATCTCGAACGCCTGACCGCCGCCGCCTTCGGTCAGCGCCGCAAGATGCTGCGCCAGAGCCTGAAAGGACTGCCGGGCGCGCTGGAGGCGCTGGAGACCGTGGGCATCGACCCGCAACGCCGCGCCGAAACGGTGAGCGTCGAGGAGTTCATCGAAATCGCCCGCACTCTGGGCAAAACGTCCGCCTGATCCCTGCCTGCCTGGCCGTCGGTCAGGTCAATGCGCCGCCGACATATCCACCTTGCCCGTGGGCTTGGGCGCCAGCCACACCACCATGGCCGCCACGAACAATATGATCATGCTGAGAAAGAACACATAATCCATCGCAATGACCGCCGCTTCCTGATCGACGATATTGGAGATGATCTGCCGCGTCTGCTCCACGGAAAAGCCGCTGGCGGAAAGCTGTGCCTGTGTGTCGCCCGCCTGAAGCACGGACGCCATTTCATTGCGTGACACGCGCTGGCCATCGCCCCATGCCGTCAGCACGACCGAGGTGGAGATGGCGATCGCCATGGTCCGCAGAAAATTCTGCATCCCTGCCGCCGACGCCGTTTCAGACGGATGCACCGAACTCAGCGTCAGGGTCGTCAGCGGGATCATGAAGAAAGGCATGGCGAATCCCTGGAATATCTGCGGATAGGACAGGGTCCAGAAATCCGCGCCGCTGGTCCAGTGCGCGCGCCAGAAGGCCATGACGCCCATCCATGCCACCGCTAGGGATATAAGGAGCCGCACATCCACCCGCCCAATCAACTTTGACGCGAACGGGGCCACGGTCAACGCCGTCATCGCGGTAAAAGCCGTGACGAAACCCGCTGTCGTCGCAGTATAGCCCATGGCGAGTTGCAACCATTGCGGCACAATCACGATGCTGGCGAAATAGGCGCCAAAACACAGCGCCAGCGTGAACACGCCCGACGTAAAGCCGGCGTGACGGAACACGTGCAAGTCAACGATCGGATGTTCTTCCGTCAACTCCCATATGATGAACGCCAAAAAGCCGATGCCCGCCAGAATGGCCAGGATGACGATCAGCGGATCGGCGAACCAGTCATGGTCCCGGCCGATGTCGAGCATGATCTGAAGGCATCCGATCCAGAAGACCAGCAGCGCCAGCCCGGCAAAATCGACCGGCAGCTTCTTCGTTTCGGTTTCCACCGGCGTCAGCAGCGCCGTCGCGGCCAGAACGCAGATGAAAGCGACCGGCAGATTGATGAAGAAAATCCAGTGCCAGCTCCAATTGTCGCTGATGTAACCGCCGATGATCGGTCCCATAGCCGGGCCGAGCATCGTCGTCATCGCCCATATTCCCATCATCTTGCCGCGCTGTTCGGGCGGGAATATCCGCATCAGCAGCGTCTGCGACATCGGCATGATCGGACCGCCGCACAATCCCTGCCCGATGCGGGAGACGACAATCATGCCCAGAGTCACCGACAAGCCGCATAGCAGAGAGAAAAAGGCAAACCCCACCATGGCCATGGTGAACACCCGCACCACGCCGAAACGCTGCGCCAGCCAGCCGGTCAGCGGCACGCAGATCGCTTCCGCCACCGCATAGGATGTGATGATCCACGTCCCCTGATCGGGCGTGATGCCAAGGTTGCCGGAAATATGCGGTATCGACACATTGGCGATGGTGAGGTCCAGCACCACCATGAAATTGCTCAGCGCCAATACCATGCCGGCAAGGAAACGCTGGCGGGGCGGCAAGAGCGAATATGTATCTTGAGAACCGCCCACCGGCCTTCTCCTCAGCGGCCCGAAACGTCCACGTCGACTTCCATGGACAGCCCCACCCGCAACGGATGTTCGGCCAGTTCCCTGGGGTCGAGCGCGATGCGAATCGGCACGCGCTGAACCACCTTGATCCAGTTGCCGGTCGCGTTCTGCGCCGGGATCAGCGACATGGATGATCCCGTGCCGCCCGCGAAACCGATGACCCGGCCATGATAGACGACATCACCGCCATAAAGGTCGGACGTGACTTCGGCGGGCATCCCCACCTTCACGCGGCGCAGTTGCCGTTCCTTGAAATTGGCGTCGACATAGACCTGCGAGATCGGGACGATGCTCATGATCGGATTGCCCTGAGTCACGCGCTGGCCAATCTGCACCTGCCGCTTGCTGACGACGCCATCGATAGGCGCGCGGATGACGGACCGATCAAGATCCAGCTTCGCATTGTCCAGCCGCGCCTTTGCCGCCAGCACGGCGGGATCGGTCTCCTCCGTCGATCCCCTGATCAACGCATCATTGGCGGCAAGCTGCCCGGTGGCCGCCACGCGGGTCGCTTCTGCCTGCGCCACGCCCGCGCGGGCGAGATCGAGCGCCGCTTTCGCCGCCGCATAGCCCTTGCGCGCGCTGGTCAGTTCATCGCCCGACACCGCGCCATCGGGGGCCAGCGCCTCGCGCCGTTGTAGGTCGATCCGGGCCTTCTCGAAATCCGCCTGCGCCGTAGCAAGCTGCGCCTGCGCCTGCGCGATGTCCGCGCCGCGCGCCGTCACCTGCGCCGACAGGGCGCCGCTGGTTGCCGTGGTCTGCCGGAAACGACGACGCGCTTCGGCAAGGTCCGCCTCCGCCTGCTCCACCGCGATGCGCGCATTGGTGGGGTCCAGCTTCACCAATATGTCGCCCTTCTTCACCGCCTGGGTATCGGTGACGCCCACTTCGATCACCTGCGCGGACACCAGCGGCGTCACCTGCGCGACCTCCGCATTCACATAGGCATTGTCAGTGCTGACATGGTTGCGCCCAATCAGCACATACCAGAGACCATAGAGCGCTCCCAGCACCAGCACGACGACCAGCAGGCGGAGCAGCCATTTCCGCCGCGCCGCCATCCGACCTTCCTTCGCGGCATCGGGGGCCTGTTCCGTCTCGGCGGTGAATTCCTGGGTGGCGTCAGCCATTGGGGCGATCCTTGGCGGTAATGTCGCTGACGGCGAAACCGCCGCCCAGCGCGCGAATGAGAGCGACGTCGAGCGAGAAAACGCTCGCTTCGAGTTCCGCGACGGACTGGCGCGCGGAGAGCAGTTGATCCTCGACGTTCAGCACGTCGAGATAGGTGGACAGGCCGCCCTTGTAGCGCTTCTGGGCGATGGCATAGGCTTCTTCCGACGCGGCCAGCCCGGCCCGCGCATCGGTCAGCCGTTCGTCCAGCGTCCTGCGGCCGGTCACAGCGTCGGCCACTTCCTGATAAGCGGTCAGCACGGTCTTGTCATAGATCGCGACCGCTTCGTCATAGGCTCCGCGCGCGCCGCGATACTGGCCTTGCAATGCGCCGCCCCGAAAGATCGGCAGGCTGATCGCCGGACCGGCATTGCCGAACAGCGACCCCTTATTGAACAGCGTATCGGTGAAGGGCTTGGCGCGTCCTGCCGGGGTGAAGTTTTCGCCAAACATCATGTCGTAACCCAGCGACTGCACCCCCACCAGCGCGGAGAGCCGGAGCGCGGGGAAAAAGTCCGCCCGCGCCACCTTGATCCGCTTGGCGGCAGCTTCCGTCCGGGCGAGCGCCGCCGCGATATCGGGACGGCGCGCCACCAGTTCGGTCGTGGCGTCGGCTGGCAGGCCCAGCGGTTCCAGCCCGCCGACCTGCGGCCGGTCGATATCCAAACCGCGATCCGGCCCCGCGCCGATCAACGCCGCGATCTGGTGCTGGCGCAGTTCTATCGCCATCTTCGCTGCGGCCAGTTGCACTTTGGCGGAGGACACGGTGGCATCCGCCTGCCGCGTGCTGCCCCGCGTTTCCAGTCCGTTGCGTTGCCTGTCCGACACCAGCTTCTGGCTCGCCAGCCGGATGTCGAGCGCCCGTTGCTGGATATCCGCCTCGTCATAAAGCCGGGCCAGATCGGCATAAGCGTCCGCGATTCCCGTCGTCAGCGCCAGCCGGGCCTGCCGCGCGTCGATTTTCGCCGCCCGCGCTTCGGATGTGGCGGCGGCCAGCACCGCGCGATTCTTACCCCACAGGTCGAGGTCCAGCCCGAAATTCAGCGCGACCTGCCCGGTGCCCAGCCAGCCCTTCGGTACGAAATCCTTGGGCATGCCCATATTATAGCTTTGTTTGGTCGCGCCCGCCTTCGCATCCAGATCGACCGAAGGGAGCAGCGGCGCCCCGGCCTGCTGTGCCATGGCCTGCGCCTGCCGGAATCGCGCAGCCGCGACGGCCATGTCAGGCGCGTTGCGCAGCCCTTCCTCGATCAGGGCCGTCAGTTGCGGGTCGCCATAGGCCGTCCACCAGCCTTCACCGGGCCAGGCCCGCGCGCTGGCCGCCAGGCTGCGCGTCGCGGCCACATCCCGAGGAAACCGGACGTCCGGCTTCTTCCCCAGATCGGGCACCGTCGCGCAAGCCGGCAACAATAGGATGAGGCCCGTCGCGAACGCGCCACGGACCGAAAATAAAGGACGAATCAAGGGCATGTCAAACCGTACCGACTAGTATGCGGCTCGCCCTTGCGCCCACCGCACCGCCTTGTCAACGGAAATATGATACTATATGGTACGGCAATATGATGGACTCTTCCTCCTCACCTTCCCTCAGCCGGCGTGAAGTGCGGCGGCGCGACCGGCGCGACGCCATATTGTGCGTGGCGGCGCGGTCCTTTCTGGAAAATGGCTATGCCGGGACGACCATGTCGGGAATCGCGGCGGCGCTGGGCGGATCGAAGGGGACGTTGTGGAGCCACTTTCCGTCGAAGGAAGAACTGTTCGCCTCCGTCCTCGATCAAAAGACGTCCGCCTATCGCGCCCAGCTTTCCCAGATTCTCGATCCGTGCGGCGATCTGGTCACAACCCTGCACCGCGCATGTGTCAGCCTGCTGGAAAAGATGACCTCTTCCGAAGCCATCGCGCTCCACAGGCTGACCATGTCGGAAGCCGGGCGGATCAGCGAAATCGGCAGGATCTTCTATCGGCGCGGCCCGCACCAGACACGGATGCTGATTGCCGAATTCCTGTCGGGTGCCATGGAAAGAGGACAGTTGCGTAAAGCCGATCCGGAGGCCGCCGCGCGCGTCATCACCGCGCTCATCACATCCGGATGCCACCAGAAACTGCTGGTGGGGGAGATCGTCGCCGTGACGCCGGACATGATAGCGGCCGACGCCGATTTCACGGTCGGCGTCTTCATGCGCGCCCATGCGCCGGAAATGGCTCCCGCCCACTGACGCTCCCGGAACGCACGGCTTCGTTAACCAATTCTTCGCGCCCCTTTCCTATTCTGCTCATGGATCAAAGGTGGGACACGATGCAGATTTTCAGAGGCGGCGCTCGAAAGGCGCAACAGGCTCATGCGAGCCGCATCGAACGACGCCCGTCGGTTCTCGTCATCGACGAAAATCCCACGGCGCGGGCCGTCCTGGCCCGCCGTCTGTCTCATCTGGGCTATGACGTGGCGCTTGCGGAAAACGGTTTCGCGGCGCTCGGCCTGCTGGTCACGCGACCTGTCGACATCATCCTGATCGACATGGGGCTGGCGCAGTTGTCCGCCGTCGCGACGATGGAGAAAATCCGCGCGTCCGGCTTTTCTCCCCATGCCAGCTTCGTCACCATAGCGGGCCGCCTCGAACGCGCTCTTGCCGTCGAGGCGCTGAAAGCGGGCGCGGACGCGCACATCGCCAAGCCGCTGGATTTCGATCTGCTCGACGCGCGGCTGCGTCATTTATGCGTCAGGGCCGAGCGGATGGAGGCGCTCAGCCGCCATAATGCGGAACTGGACGCCCGCATCGCCCGTCGCGCGCTGGAACTGGGCGAAACGCGCGAAGCGCTGCATGAAATGCAGACCGACCGCCTTCGGCTCGTTTCTTCGATTCAGGCTCTTCAGGATGAAATCGCCCGGCTGAGCGCCGCCCGCGCCTAACGGTCCATCTCCAGCCAGAGCGACAGTCCTTCCCCCGCCAAATCCGGCGGCGCTTCCGCGACGATCCGCGCGGCATCGGCGCGAGCGCGATTCAAGATCGCTCCCGGCACATCGGCCTGATGGAATATCCGGTCCGCTTCTCCCAGCAAGCGCGCGGCCCGGAGCGTGAGATCGTCGGGATCGCTCGACGACAGACGGATCGTCATCAACCTGTTTGCCCGCGAACCGGCGGCGCTCGCAATCCACGCCGCGACCCCTGATTCCGCATCCTCGCGCAGCGGGTCCATCGGGCCGCCCTTCGCCAGCCCTGCGTCAATGGCTCTCCGCCGCGCCGCCGCATCGGGCCAGCGCTGACGAATAGCCTCCCGCGCTACATGCAGGGCCGTCGCCAGCGTCCCCAGCCGCGCAGGGAGCAGAGCCTCTATCCGCTGCCGCAACGCCTTCGCCAATCCCGCCGAAGCGCCGCCCGTGCCCACGGCAATCAGCACCGGATCTCGGTCCACGATGGCGGGCAGCGTGAAATCGCAAAGTTCCGGACGATCCGTCGCGTTCACCAGCACTCCCCGTGCCTTGAGCCGCGCCACAGCGCCCTCATCCCCATTGGCGACGATGGCCAGCGCGGCCTGCGCCCCTTCCTCCACAATTTTCGCGCCGGCCCGTTCCAGCAGCCGCCTTTTCGCGTCCGCCGATTCCCCCTCGCCGATCAGGATGACGGCCCGCCCTTGCAGTCGCAGAAAGACGGGCAGGCTGTGCATCAATCCTTCACCCAATCGGGAATGCTGTCCCCGGCAATCAACGTCTCGATGGGAGGCCGCGCGCGCACCACGGCCCATTTATCGCCGGAAACCAGCACTTCGGGCGTCAACGCCCGGCTGTTATAAGTGCTCGCCATGGTCGCGCCATAAGCGCCCGCCGTCATGAAGGCGACCAGATCGCCCGCCTCCACCACGTCCATGTCGCGGTGCATGGCGAAAGTATCTCCCGTCTCGCACACCGGACCCACCACATTGGCCGCGCCGCGCCCGGCTGCGGGTTTCACGGCGCGAATGTCATGCCACGCGTCATAAAGGCTGGGCCGCAGCAGGTCGTTCATCGCCGCGTCGACGATCACGAAAGGCGCCTGCGCGCCCTGCTTCACCCGCACCACGCGGGACAGCAGCGCGCCCGCATTCCCGACGATCACCCGGCCCGGTTCGAACATCAGGCGGACATTCCAGCCCCGCGCGACCCGCGTCACCATCGCGCCATAATCGGCGGGACTGGGCGGCAGCGGCTCGGACGGATCATAGGGAACGCCCAGGCCACCGCCCAGATCGGCGGTGCGGATGTCGTGCCCCGCCTCGCGCAGTTTCCCGATCAGCGCGCCGACCTTGACGAAGGCGGCTTCCAACGGCGCAAGGTCGGTGAGCTGGCTGCCGATATGCACCGCCACGCCTCGCACGTCCAAACCGGGCAAATCCCGCGCCGCCGCATAGGATTGCAGCGCGCGATCATAGGGGATGCCGAACTTGTTTTCCGATTTGCCGGTCGAAATCTTGGCATGGGTGCCAGCATCCACGTCCGGGTTGATGCGATAGGCGACCGGCGCGCGCTTGCCCATGGAGAGCGCCATCTCGGAAAGCATTTCCGCTTCCGGTTCGCTTTCGAGATTGAACTGGAAAATGCCATGCTCCAGCGCCAGCCGCATTTCCTCCGCCGTCTTGCCGACGCCCGAAAAGACAATGCGTTCGGCCGGAATCCCCGCCGCGATGGCACGCAGCAATTCCCCGCCCGACACCACGTCCGCGCCAAGGCCCAGCTTGGCGAGCGTGGCCAGCACCGCCGCATTGGGATTGGCCTTCACCGCAAAGGCGATCAGCGGATGGTCGAGCGCGCCCAGCGCATCGCGGAACACGCCGACATGGCGCGTCAGCGTCGCGGTCGAATAGACATAGACCGGCGTGCCCACGGCGTCGGCGATCGCGGCCATCGGCACCTGCTCCACATGCATAGCGCCGTCCAGATAATCGAAATGGTCCAAGGCTTCTTTGTCCTGTCGGCTTTTATTGCGGGGTGCTTTCGGGCGGCAGATCGAATTCATCGTCGCCGCGCGGCTTCGATTGGGTCAGCAATTCCACATTGCGTTCGGGTCGCGCCTGGGTCGAAGGCGTGGTCAGATCCTGCGCGGTCGGCGCGGTCGCGGCGCCCACCGGCACGGCAGGCAGCTTCTGCCCCTCAACGGGCTTGAGCGGCTGACGCCCGCCACAGGAGGCCAGCGCCACCGCCAGGGCCACCAGCACCACTCCTTCGCGCAACCGCATCCTCATGCTTTCTTCTCCCGCGCCTCGGCGATCCGCGCCCGCACCTGATCGGGTGCGGTGCCGCCATGGCTTTTCCGGCTGGCGACCGACGCATCGACCGTCAGCACCGCATAGATGCGCTCGTCAATGCGCGAATCAATGGCTTTCAGCGTGTCGATGGGCAGATCGGCGAGCGCCACGCCCGCTTCTTCCGCCGCGGCGACCGCGCGCCCGGTAATATGATGCGCCTCGCGGAAGGGCACGTCCCCTTCCCGCACCAGCCAGTCGGCAAGGTCGGTCGCGGTCGCAAAGCCGCTTTCCGCCAACGCCCGCATCCGGTCGGTGCGGAACGTGACCGTATCGATCATCCCCGTCATCGCCGCGATGGAAAGGCCCAGCAGGTCATGCGCCTCGAACACGGGCGGCTTGTCGTCCTGCATGTCCTTCGAATAAGCGAGCGGCAGGCCCTTCATGGTGACGCAGAGCGCGTTCATGCAGCCCATGATCCGCCCCGCATGGCCGCGCACCAGTTCGGCGGCGTCCGGGTTGCGCTTCTGCGGCATGATCGAGCTGCCGGTCGAATAGGCGTCGGGCAGTTTCACGAAGCCGAAAGGCTGGCTCGCCCAGATGATGAACTCTTCGGCCAGCCGCGACAGGTGCAGGCTGCACTGCGTCGCCGCCATCAGATAATCGAGCGCAAAGTCGCGATCCGATACGCTGTCAAGGCTGTTGTCGGTCGGCCTGGCGAAACCCAGCGCAGCCGCCGTCGCATGGCGGTCGATAGGGAAGCCCGTTCCCGCCAGCGCCGCCGCGCCTAGCGGGCACTCGTTCATCCGCGCGCGCGCATCGGCAAAGCGGCTGCGGTCGCGGCGCGCCATCTCATGATAGGCCATCAGATGATGCCCCAGCGTCACCGGCTGCGCGGACTGAAGGTGGGTGAAGCCCGGCATTACCGCATCGGCATGTTCCTCGGCGCGCTTGAGCAACGCATCCTGCAACGCCGCCAGCCCGGCCTCCACCTCGTCCATCGCATCGCGCACCCACAGGCGGAAGTCGGTCGCCACCTGATCGTTGCGCGAACGCGCCGTGTGCAGCCGTCCGGCCGCCGGGCCGATCAGTTCCGCCAACCGTGATTCCGTCACCATATGGATGTCTTCAAGGTCGAGGTTCACCGGCACGCCGTTCGCTTCATATTCTTCCGCGATGCGGCTCAGCCCCTCAGTGATCGCCTGTGCGTCCTCGCCATCGACGATGCCCTGTTTCGCCAGCATCGCGACATGCGCCTTGGACCCTGCGATGTCCTGCCTCCACAATCGCTTGTCGAAAGGGATGGAGGCATTTATCTCCCGCATGATCGAAGCCGGACCCGCCGCAAAGCGTCCGCCCCACATGCTGTTGGAGCCTTTCCCCGTGCGAACTTCCTTGCGATCCGTAATGACACTGCTCCTGCTGGCTGGCCTTGCCGCGTGCGATAGGCAATCGCCGCCGCCGGAGCAAGCGGCTGCGAACGCCGGAGCGCCCGCGCCCATCACCAGCGGCGAAGCGACCGCGCCTGCCGCAAGCGGCAAGGGCGAATTCAGCTATACACTGGATCGGTCCAAGGCCGGAAGCCCTGCCCCCGACCTCGTCTTCCGCAATCCCGATGGAGGGGATGCGACGCTTGCGGACTTCGCGGGCAAGCCGATGCTGGTCAATCTCTGGGCGACATGGTGCGCGCCCTGCGTGGCGGAGATGCCGACGCTTGACGCCCTGGCCGCTTCCTACGGACCAAAGGGTCTTGCCGTCCTCACCATCTCTCAGGACACGCAGGGCGAAAAGGTGATCACGGCTTTCTTTGAAAAATACGACCTGCCGCATCTCAAGGGCTGGGTGGACCCGGAAAACGGGCTGGGCTTCCATTATGCGACCGCGATGCTGCCCACGACCATCCTCTATGACGCACAGGGCAAGGAAGTGGCGCGCGTGATCGGCGCGATGGACTGGAACGGAGAAGAAGCCCACAAGCTGATCGAGGAGGCGATGGCGTCCTGACCGGCGCGCTTGCCCGCACCCTACATCACTTCCTAACCTTTCTCTGTCACAAGGGCGCCCGACATTGGCGTGGAAGCGGAGCGAATTGAGCGGATCATGGCGGGTTTCCTGACGGGATTGTTCAAAAGCGCGGGACCGAAACTGGCGATCGGGGCCGGGCTGGGCGGCGTCGGCCTGCTGGTCGCGGGCATGATCGACCGCCCGGCAGAGACCGGCGACAAGCAGGCTCAGCCCATACCGGAGCGAGGCCAGGCAACCGCCGCTCCTGTCGAACCGCATCCCGTCGAACGCTCGCGGTCCCAGCCGATGGAGGTCGATCCCCATGCGCTGCTCGTGAAGCGCGTGCTCAGGATCGACGGACCTTTCCGGCATGGCGATTATGTCTGGGACGAAAGCGGCGCGCCCGCCACCGGGCCAGTCATCATCACCATCGACCTCAAGGCGCAGACCCTGTCGGTCTTTCGCGGGGGCCATGAGATTGGGGCGGCGGTCATCCTCTATGGCGCGGATGACAAGCCCAGCCCGCTCGGCGCTTTTCCGATTACGGAAAAAGATGCCGATCATGTGTCGAACCTCTATGACGCGCCCATGCCCTATATGCTCCGGTTGACCAATGACGGGGTGGCGATCCATGGCAGCGACGTGCAATGGGGCAATGCCACCCATGGTTGCATCGGCGTTCCGACGCCCTTCGCAAAAAAGCTGTTCGGCGCGACGAAACTGGGCGACGTCGCGATCATCACCAACGGCAGAATGCTCGACGTGAGCAAGGCGCAGGTCGGAGCCTGAAGCACAGATCTCGCGATGGCGTTGCGGGGGCAACCAAAACGCCCTCATCCCCTGCCCATCATTAGTTACCGCTGCAAAGCGCCGCCCCGGCGCGGTCCCGCGCATCCAGAGCGGCGCGCGCCATGCTGGCGATGCGCGGGAAGCTGACGCCCTCCACCGACCCCTTGCCTTCGCAAAGCGCCGCGCAATTCACATCCACAACGCCGGGCAGCATGATCTGATCGCCGTCATATTGCGCGACGATGATGCACTTGCCATTCCCCTGGAAGCTCAGGATCAGCTTGTCGCCCGCATTGCGAGCCATGCCCTGCCCCCGGCAGCCTTCCTTCTCGCCGAAGACGGCTTCCAGACCGAATCGCAGATGGCCGCTCCGGTCCGGCGCGACGCACAGGATGTCGCGTCCCGCTTCATGCCTGCGCTGATAGAGACCGACGGGTGACAGCTTGTGGACATCGGCGATCACGCCCGTCTCTATCGCGGCGCGTTCCAGCCCGGAAGAAGATGGCGCAAGACTGCTCTCGGCAGGCGCGGAGCTCGCATCCCGCTGACAGGCGGTCAGAAGCAGAAAGAGAAGAAGGCTAGCCCGCTTCATCGACCCTGCTCAGCCCATCCGGGCCGATGCGGCGGAAAAAGCAGGAGCGCGCGCCCGTGTGGCAGGTGGGACCGGCAGGCACCGCCTTGATCCATACCGCGTCCTGATCGCAGTCGATGCGCAGATCGCGGACCTGCAACATGTTGCCGGACGTTTCCCCCTTCTTCCACAGCGACTGGCGGCTGCGGGACCAGAAATGAGCAAGGCCCGTTTCGATGGTAAGCGCCAGGGCCTGCGCGTTCATATGCGCGACCATCAGCACGTCGCCCGTTGCCACGTCCGTCACCACCGCCGTGATGAGGCCATGATCGTCATATTTGGGATTGAGGGTCAGCCCCTGATCGCGCGCTTCGTCCATGCCCAGCGCTATAAAAGGCGAAGCGGCAGATGCGAAGCCTTATTAGGGGACGCCCTGGAGAAAATGGGGCGATCGACGGGATCCGAACCCGCGACCTCCGGTACCACAAACCGGCGCTCTAACCAACTGAGCTACGATCGCCACAGCGCCTTTCGGCGTCCAGAGAAGGGGCACATATGCGGCCTGTTCTCCCCCGTCAAGCAGGCAAACCCGCCCCTGCAAAAGAAAAGGGAGGCAGGCTTCACGCCCCTCCCCTTTCCACTTCCGGCATATGTCCGCATTCGGAAAAATCCGATGCGAACTCACTCTCCTGAAACGCTTCCGGCCGCGACGCCGGCATTATATGCGATTTGGGCGCTTCCCGCAGGAAACAGCCCGACCGTCAGTTGACCGCGTCCTTCAGGCCCTTGCCGGCCTTGAACTTGGGCTGAGTGGATGCCTTGATGGTCATGGTTTCGCCGGTGCGCGGATTGCGGCCGGTCGACGCCTTGCGCTGCGAAACGGAAAAAGTGCCGAAACCGACCAGACGTACTTCGTCGCCCTTCTTCAGTGCGCCGGTAATTGCATCGAATACGCCTTCGACCGCCTTGCTGGCGTCGTTCTTGCTAAGACCGCTGCTTTCGGCAACCGCACTGATAAGATCCTGCTTGTTCATGCCTTGGGAACCCCCTTGTAGCTGTTTGGTGACTTAGGAATCGCGGCGTAGGCGCGGCAATAAGGCCCAGCTTTTCCCGACTGTCAAAGGGAAAGCGACAAACGAACCCTGTTCGCCGCACTTTTGCCCGTTTCGGGACAAAAAGCAGAAAAATCAGTGCCCCAATGCCGCTCCATCGCTTCGTCAGTGCCGTAGCGCGGCGTCTCCTTCCCGACCCGGTGCGGTCGAAGGTTGCGCCGCAAGGTCGTCCTCCTCGGTCCAGGTGATCGCTTCGGGCAACGAAACCAGCGCGCGGGCGAGCACTTCGTCGACATGCGCGACCGGCACGATTTCCAGCCCTTCGCGGATATTGGCCGGGATTTCCGCCAGATCCTTTTCATTTTCCTGCGGAATCAACACCGTCTTGATGCCGCCGCGCAGGGCCGCGAGCAGCTTTTCCTTGAGGCCGCCGATGGGCAGCACCCGGCCGCGCAACGTGACTTCGCCGGTCATCGCCACATCCTTGTGCACCGGGATGCCCGTCAGCGTGGAAACGATGGTCGTCACCATGCCGATACCCGCCGAAGGGCCGTCCTTCGGCACGGCCCCTTCGGGCAAATGGATGTGGATGTCCTTGCGGTTGAAGAGGCTGGGCTTGATCCCGTAGCCCGGCGAGCGCGCCCGCACATAGGAAAAGGCCGCCTGAACCGATTCGTTCATGACGTCGCCCAGCTTGCCGGTGGTCTTGATCGCGCCCTTGCCGGGGACGGTCACGGCTTCGATGGTCAGCAGTTCGCCACCCACCTCCGTCCAGGCGAGGCCGGTGACGGCGCCGATCTGATGTTCTTCCTCGCCCACGCCATGGCGGAATTTGCGGACGCCCGCATAATCGGCGAGATTTTCGGGCGTAATGACGATCCTGTCATAAGCGCCCTCCAATATCTTCCGCAGCGCCTTGCGGGCAAGGCGGGCCACTTCGCGTTCCAGCGTGCGGACGCCCGCTTCGCGCGTATAGTAGCGGATGAGGTCGCGGATCGCGTCCTCCGTCACTTCGAACTCGCCTTCCTTCAGGCCGTGGGCGTCGATCTGCTTGTGCACCAGATGGCGCTGGGCGATCTCCACCTTCTCGTCCTCGGTATAGCCCTCCAGCCGGATGATTTCCATGCGGTCGAGCAAAGGTTGAGGCAAATTCAGGGAATTGGCGGTCGTCACGAACATCACGTCTGAAAGATCGACGTCGATTTCCAGATAATGATCCTGAAACTTGCCATTCTGTTCGGGGTCCAGCACTTCCAGCAGAGCCGAAGCGGGATCGCCCCGGAAATCCTGTCCCAGCTTGTCGATCTCATCGAGCAGGAAGAGCGGGTTCATCGTGCCCGCCTTCTTGAGATTGGTCACCACCTTGCCCGGCAGCGAGCCGATATAGGTGCGGCGGTGGCCGCGGATTTCCGCTTCGTCGCGCACGCCGCCCAGCGACTGGCGCACGAATTCGCGGCCCGTCGCCTTGGCGATGGACCGGCCCAGCGACGTCTTGCCCACGCCCGGCGGGCCGACGAGGCAGAGGATCGGCCCCTTGAGCTTGTTGGTGCGCGCCTGCACGGCGAGATATTCGATGATCCGGTCCTTGACCTTCTCCAGCGCGAAATGATCCTCGTCCAGAATCGCCTGCGCGCGCTTGAGGTCGGTCTTGACCCTCCCCTTCTTGCCCCATGGCAGGCCCAGCAGCACGTCGAGATAATTGCGGACGACCGTGGCCTCCGCCGACATGGGCTGCATGGCCTTCAGTTTTTTCAGCTCGGCATTGGCCTTGGTCCGGGCTTCCTTGCTGAGCTTCGTCTTGGCGATCTTCTCGGCCAGTTCGGCGAGTTCGTCGCCTTCCTCGCCATCGGCATTGCCCAGTTCGCGCTGGATCGCCTTCAACTGTTCGTTGAGGTAATATTCGCGCTGGGTCTTTTCCATCTGCCGCTTCACGCGGCCGCGAATCTTCTTTTCGACCTGCAGCACGCCAAGCTCGCCTTCCATGAAGGCGAACACCATTTCGAGGCGTTTGACCGGATCGGCCTCGACCAGCAGCGACTGCTTGTCGGACACCTTGACGTTGATATTGGCGGCAACCGCGTCGGCCAGCCGGCTCGCATCCTCGATCTCGCGAAGCTGGACCGGGGTTTCGGCGGGCAGCTTCTTGTTGAGCTTCGCGTAATTTTCGAATTGCTCGGCGACCGAGCGCATCAGGGCGGCTGCTTCCGGCCCCTCCGCCGCCGCTTCCTCCACCGGGAAGATCGTGGCGGTCAGATAGCCGTCGGTCGATTCCATGGATTGAAGCTGGGCGCGATGCTTGCCTTCCACCAGGACGCGCACGGTGCCGTCGGGCAGCTTCAAAAGCTGGAGCACCACCGCCACGACGCCCGTGTCGTACAGCGAGTCCTTGCCCGGGTCGTCCTCCGCCGGATCAAGCTGGGAAACGAGGAATATCTCCTTATCGTCTTCCATCGCCGCTTCGAGGGCGGCGACGCTCTTGTCGCGGCCGACGAACAGCGGAACGATCATCTGCGGAAAGACGACGATGTCACGCAGGGGCAGAAGCGGATATTGCGTAGTCATTCATTCTCCTGGGCCTGCTTTTCAGGTCCACATATGATTCAACGCCTTTATGGGGATGACCAGGACGCCAATCAATCGCCCGCAGGAAGCGAGAGGCGAGCAAATATCATCCCCTGCGCGTCAGAACGGCAGTTTGAAGCCGGGAGGAAGCGACAGGCCGCTCGTCATCTTGGCCATTTCCGAAGAACTGACTTCGTCCGCTTTCTTGCGCGCATCGTTGAAAGCGGCGGTCACAAGGTCTTCCAGCATCTGCTTTTCGGACGGCGCGAGCAGGCTTTCGTCGATCGTCACGCCGACGATGCGACCCTTGGCCGAAGCGCGCACCTTGACGAGCCCGCCGCCCGCCGCGCCCTCAACCTCGATCTTGTCGAGATTTTCCTGCGCGCGCTGCAATTCCTCCTGCACGCGATTGGCCATGCCCAATATTTCGTTGAGATCCTTCATCCGTCATGCACTCCATTGTTCGAGCCGATCGTCCAGATCGGCGTCGGGGAAGGCCTCCATCGCGGCCTTTACCACCGGGGTTTCCAGAATGGCGGCGCGTTCTTCCGCCGCCTGACGCTGTTCCTGTTCCAGCCGCGTGGGCGCGGCCGGGCCATCGGCCTGCGCGACGCGCCATGCGACGCCCGTGACTTCGCGCAGGGCGGGCGTCAGGCGAGCGGTGAAATCGGGTGCGAGGGAAGACGCGGCCTTATAGTCCAGTTCGGGCGGCGCATAACGGACGAGGCCGACGCAATCGTGAAGTTCCTGCGCCAATTGCCCTTTGCCGCGCTGCCAGAAGGCTTCGATCAGTTCCTCGAAGCTGGCGGGCAGGCTGGCCGAAGGGCCGGAGGATGTTTCGGCCGGGACAATGGGCGCGCCAGAGGCCATCGGCCCGCCTTCGCGCAGCATCCGCGCGATTTCGCCGGGGTCGGGCATGGTCGCGGCATGCATCACGCGGAGCAATGCCATTTCGCAGCTTTCGATGGGAAGGACGGCGCTCGCCACTTCATCATGCCCCTTGAGCAGCAATTGCCACAGACGATGCAGCGGCGCAAAACCGAGTTGCGATGCCCAGTCGGCAATGGCTTCCCGCTCCTCGACGGATTGGCCGGGGGTGGCGATGTCGCGACCCGCCTTGACGAGGGTGACGGCGTGGATCAGTTCGAGCAACCCGCGCATCAGGGACAGAGGATCGACGCCCAGCGCATATTGATCGCGCACCGCAGTGAGCAACGGCGCGGTTTGTCCTTCCAGCAACAACCCCAGCAGGCTGCGCACCGATCCGCGGTCGGACAAGCCCAGCATCTCGCGGACCTGCGCGGCGGTGACGAGCGGCGCGGATTCCTTTTGATCCGGCCCCATTTCGGCATGGGCGATGGCCTGGTCGAGGATCGAGAGGCCATCACGCGCGGAGCCTTCCGCCGCCTGGGCAATGAGGGCGAGTGCATCGGGTTCCGCCACGACATTCTCCGCCTCCACCACATGGGAGAAGTGGCGGGCGAGCAGTTCGGCCGGGATGCGGCGCAGGTCGAACCGCTGGCAGCGGGACAGCACCGTCACCGGCACCTTGTTCACTTCGGTCGTGGCAAACAGGAATTTCACATGGGCGGGCGGTTCCTCCAGCGTCTTCAGGAGCGCGTTGAACGCGTTCTTGGAGAGCATGTGGACTTCGTCGATGATGTAGACCTTGTAACGCGCGGAAACGGCGGAATAGCGCACCGCCTCGATGATCTCGCGCACGTCATCGACGCCGGTGTGGCTGGCGGCGTCCATTTCGATGACGTCGATATGGCGGCCTTCGGCGATGGCCTTGCACGGTTCGCACACGCCGCAGGGGTCGATGGTGGGACCGCCCTGCCCGTCCGGGCCGATGCAGTTCAACGCCTTGGCGATAAGGCGCGCGGTCGATGTCTTGCCCACCCCACGCACACCCGTCATCAGGAAGGCATGGGCCAGCCGCCCACGCTGGATCGCGTTGCCCAGCGTCTGGACCATCGCGTCCTGCCCGATCAGTTCATGGAAGCTGCGCGGGCGGTATTTGCGCGCAAGAACGCGATAGGGCTGGGGGGAATCGGACATGGGGCGCAATCTAGCGGCTTGGAACGATGCTGTCGAAGCCGCAAAAACCTTCTTGAGATGATGATCGCATGACCATGAAGGGGGGTGGGAGCCGGAACGACCCGTGACGAAATCGTTGTGGCTGCTTCCGTCAGGACCTGACCCGGTTGGCGACGATCACGTCCGCCCGACTCCCGGCGCGGCTTATGGCGAAGCGCGCCGGGGATGACAAGGGGTATGAAGGATCACTCCGGTTCGTTGCGCTTCGCCTGCGCCACGAAATCCAGAGCGGACGCCGCCGTTTCGGCGATGGCGGCTTCGGCTTTCGCTTCATCCACGGTGGGACGGTCGAGATAGACCGCCAGCAGATATTCCGCGCCAGAGGGGGATTTGACCAGCGCCACGTCATTATAGGCCGTGCCGCAGCTTCCTGTCTTGCCGCCCGAAGTCCAGCCCGTGGGCAGGCCCGCCTTGATGCGGCGCTCGCCGGTCTTGCTTCCGTTCAGCCAGCCCCGCAGCTTTTCGGCGCTTTCCGGTGGCATGTCCTTGAAGATGAGGCGCGTCATCAATTCCGCCATCGCCGCCGGGCTGGTGGTGTCGCGGGGATCGCCTTCCTCATTTTCGTTGAGGTCTGGCTCCTTGCGGTCGAGGCGCGAGAAGCTGTCGCCATGGGCACGGAAAAAGGCCGTCAGCCCCTCTGGCCCACCGATCATGGGGAGGAGAAGGTTGGCGGCGCTGTTGTCGCTTACCTCCACGGCGGCCTCCGCCAGTTCCGCCATCGACAGGCGGCCGCGCTTCAGATTCTGCTTCACGACGGGGGCATGGGGAAGAATGTCGTCCTTGGTGAAGGGCACCTGTCCTTCCAGCCCGAACTTGCCGCTTTCAGCGCCGAGCAGGACAGCGGCGGCCAGCGGCGCCTTGAAGGTCGAGCACATGGCGAAACGCTCGTCCCGGTTGAAGCCCAGGATCAGCGCGCCCGAGCTGTCGACCAGCGCGACGCCGAGGCGACCACCGGTTTCCTCCTCGATCTCCTTGGGATTGCGAACGGCCTTGAGCGCGGATTGGGGGATCACATAGCGCGGCGCGGGCGGCATCAACGACTGGCGCTCGCCCTCCTGCGCGAGGGACGGAACGGACCCGAGCAGGCCGCAGGCGGTCAGGAGCGCGAGGCGCATCGGATTCTTCATGAAAATTCTCACATACCCTGCATGTTGAAGCTTTCGAACGGGATGCGGACCGTCAGGCTTTCCAGCGCGTCGTCCAGCACGATCTGGCAGGCGAGGCGACTGGTGCGCGTGGCGGAGGCTGCGAGGTCCAGCATGTCCTCTTCCTCCTCGCTCGCATGAGGGAGCCTGGAAAAATCGGCGGCGTCGACGATCACATGACAGGTGGAACAGGCCATCTGCCCTTCGCAAGTACCTTCCAGCGGCTGCCCGGCCGCCTGCGCAACATTCAGCAAAACCGAATCGGCAGGCGCATCCACTTCCTGCCTGTGTTCGCCATCCGCGCTGATGAAGACGACCCTGGTCATTGTGCGACGCTCCCTTATCGCGGCGCGCCTTGCAGCGCCGCCGCCTTATTGATCGCCTGTGCAGCCTCCTCCAGTTCGGCCGGCGTCGTATAACGGCCAAAGCCGATCCGGACCGATCCCCGCGCCTGCCCGTCCTTAAGGCCGAGCGCGCGCAGCACATGGCTAGGCCGACCCGACCCGCTCGCGCAAGCGCTGCCGAGCGAAAATGCGATATGGCGACAGTCCGAGAGCAACCGGGCGCCGTCGATTCCGCTGCGGCGCAGGTTGAGATTGCCATGATAGCGCCGCTCCGCGTCACCGTTGAGCGTCCAGTCGCGGAACAGGTCCCGCGCGAGGTTCCAGAGCGACTCGATATGGGCGTGATCGGCCTCGGCACGTTCCCGCATCAGCCGGGCGGCCATGCCGAAACCAGCGCAGAGCGCTGGCGAGAGCGTGCCGGAACGCAATCCCCCCTCCTGCCCGCCGCCATGGATGATCGGACGGAGCCTCACGCCGTCCCTGATCCAGAGCGCGCCGATGCCCTTGGGGCCGTGGACCTTGTGGCCGCTGATCGCGATCATGTCGCAGGCCGAAGGGATCGGCACGCGGCCATAGCCCTGCACCCCATCGCAGAGTAAGACGGCTCCGGCTGCGTGGGCAAGGTCGGCGAGGATTTCGACGGGCTGGATGACGCCGATCTCATTGTTGACCAGCATCGCCGCGACCAGTGCGATGCCGGGAACGATGGCCCGCCGCGCGGCGTCCATATCGACCAGCCCGTCCAGCCCGACCGGCAGGATGGTGACATCGCGCCCTTCCCGCGCCAGTGCCTCCACCGTGTCGAGCACGGCGGCATGTTCCGTGGCGATGGTGACGATGCGACCCGCGCCAGTGCCCTGAATGGCCATGTTGAGCGCCTCGGTCGCGCCGGAGGTGAAGAGCAGGCGGCCATGGGCGGGCAGCAATCGGGACACCTCCTCGCGGGCGACTTCCACCTGCGCGGCGGCAGCGCGGCCGGGGCGGTGGGCGCTGTGCGGATTGGCGAACTGGTCGCGCAGCAGCGGGGCCATGATGTCGAAGACTTCGGGCGCGAGCGGCGTGGTCGCCTGATAGTCGAGATAGACGGTCATGCCCGCGCCCGCTCCGCCATGGCGGTCCATTGGGCAAGGAAGCGATCTATGTCCGCTTCTCCTGTCGCGGGGCCGAAGCTGACGCGCACCACCTCTCCCGCTGCCGCTTCGTCATGACCCATGGCGCGCAGGACGTGGCTGGTCTTGAGCGAGCCGGAGGAGCAGGCGCTGCCCGCCGACACCGAAATGCCCGCCAGATCGAACTGGATAAGCTGGGCGCGGGCGGACATTCCGGGCATCCGGTAGCTGGCGATGGACGCAATGCGCGGCGCGTCTCGGGCGATGACCTGACCTCCCGCCCCTTCTATCCCTGCGTCCAGCCGGGCGCGCCATTGCGCGGCGACAGGAAGCCAGTCGGTGCAGGCCTCCAGAGCGGCGGCCATGGAGAGGATGCCGGGGAGATTTTCCGTCCCCGCCCTGTACCCCTGTTCCTGCCCGCCGCTGGGTTCGAGCAACGCCAGATCGCGGATCAGCAGCGCGCCCACACCCGGAGGCCCGCCGAATTTATGCGCGCTGATCGCGATCATGTCCGCATCCGGCAAGGGGAGCTTACCCGCGCTCTGGGCGCAATCGGCAAAGAGAATCGCCCCTTCGCGCCCGATCCGGTCGAGCGGCTGGATCACGCCGGTTTCATTGTTGACGTGCTGGATGGCGAGCAGGGAAGGTCCGGCAGGAACGGAGGCTGAATCGACCAGCCCTTCCGTCGTGACTTTCAGCCGCTCCGCCCCCGGCGTCACGCGCAGCACCGAATCATGTTCGACCGGAGACGTGACGATTGGCGCCGCCTTCGCCCTGTTGAAGGCGATGGCGATGGCTTCGCTCGCGCCGGAGGTGAAGAGGACATGGCCGTCCCAGCCCAGCGCCGCCGCGATCCGCCGCCGCGCATCTTCCAGCGCGGCGCGGGCGGCGCGGCCGTCGCCATGGGGGCTGGACGGATTGGCCCATCGCTCCATCCCCTCGATCATGGCGGCTTTCGCCTCCGCCAGCATCGGCGTGGTTGCGGCATGGTCCAGATAGAGACGGTCGGCGGCCAAAGGGAGACACTCATTGATTGCGGAAATGGTCGCGCTCTCTATATAGGCGGTCTGCGGCGCAGCGCCAGCAAAGCCTTGTCCGCGCTCCAAGCATCCATCAGCCGCCCGCCGGCCATAACGATAACAGGTGCCATGCCCGACGTAATTTTCCCCGGACCCGAAGGTCGCCTTGAGGGCCGTTTCAGCCCCCCGCCCCGCCCGCGCGCGCCCGTCGCGATGATCCTGCATCCCCATCCGCAGGGCGGCGGCACGATGAACGACCGCATCACGCAAGCGCTCTACAAGACGTTCGTCAGGCGGGGTTTTGGCGTCCTGCGCTTCAATTTCCGGGGCGTAGGCCGCAGCCAGGGCACGTTCGACAACGGGATCGGCGAGCTTTCCGACGCCGCCGCCGCGCTCGATTGGGTGCAGAGCTTCCATCCCGAAGCGCAGACGACATGGATCGCCGGTTTCTCCTTCGGCGCGTGGATCGGGATGCAGTTGTTGATGCGCCGCCCCGAAATCCGCGGCTTCATTTCGGTCGCGCCGCCCGCCAACATGTATGACTTCTCTTTCCTCGCGCCCTGCCCCGCTTCGGGCATCATCGTGCAGGGAACCGCCGACGAAGTGGTTACGGCCAGCGCCGTGCAGAAGCTGGTGGATAAGCTGCGGACGCAGAAGGGTATCACCATCCATCATGACGAAATCCGTGGCGCGAACCACTTTTTCGAACATGAACTGGATCAGCTCATGAAGTCGGTCGACAATTATCTCGACATGCGCCTGTCGCCGGATTCCCCGATCCGCTAAGGCTTGCAGGGTACCACGTCCATCCTCCCCTGCAAGGGGGAGGGGCAGCGCGAGGTGCTGGCGGAGGGGTAATTTGCAACCTCCCCTCCCTGGACCGCCACCGACCCGGCCTCATCTTCCGCTAAAGTCGCCGCGCTTCCCGCGCCACCAGCACCGGCACGCCGTCACGCACCGGATAGGCCAGCCCCGCCGCGTCGGACAGCAATTCGCTCCGCTCCGCGTCCCAGCGCAGCGGCGCGCGCGTCACCGGGCACACCAGTTTCGCCAGTAGCCAGGGATCGACCGGAACCGCCGTCATGGCCTCCATCCCCTCATTGCATCGTCGCGCCGCCGTCGCGTTCGGCGCGGCCGACGATCTGCATCAACTGGATGACAAGGTCCGCCCGCTCGTTCAGCGTGTCCGCCTCCAGCAGGGTCTGCTTGGCGGCGGGGTCGAAGGGCGCGATCTGCGCAATGCCGTTCACCAGCGCCTGATCGTCCAGCCGCGCCACTGCCGTCCAGTCGACGACATAGCCCAGCATCTTGGCGAAACGCTGCGCCTCCTGCTCCAGCGATGCGCGCTCCACGGCGGAAAGCACTTCGCCCGGGTCGGGCGCCTGCTCCACATCCGCCTCGATCTGACGGAAGGCCGTGGATACCTCCAGTTCCCGCACCACACGGAAACGCGCCAGCCCCTTGAGCACGATATTGAACCGCCCGTCGTCCAGCGCCTCGATATGAGAGATATGGCCCAGGCATCCCACATTGAACAGCGCGGGCGTCAGGCCGCTGCCACGTGGCTGGATCATGCCGATGCGCCGGTCCCGCGCCATGGCGTCATGGATCAGCGCCCGGTAGCGCGGCTCAAAAATATGGAGCGGCAATTCCATTCCCGGAAGCAACAAGGCCCCGGAGAGCGGAAAGATCGAGACGCGCGCGCTCGGCACCGGCCGCGCCGTCAGGAAAAGAGGATTTGCGACAGCCGCCGGCGCTGCGCCGCGACCCACGGATCTTCCAGACCGACCGCCCCGAACAGCGTCAGCAACTGCGTGCGCGCCGCGCCTTCGTTCCAGTCGCGGTCGCGCCGCACGATTTCCAGCAGCGCGTCGGCCGCGCCGTCCCGGTCGCCATTGCCCATCAGGCCCGTCGCCAGTTCAAAGCGCGCTTCATGATCGTCGGGATCGGCGGCGACCCGCGCTTCCACAGCGGAAAGGTCCGCCACCGGCCGCGCATTGCGGGCCAGCGCGATGGCCGCCCGCGCCTGCTCGACATGGGCGTCTTTCGCCGCTTCGGGCGGCAGCGCGTCCAGCGCCGCCTCGGCTTCATCCACCCGCTCGAGCGCCACCAGAGCGCGGGCGCGGCCCGACGCCACCTCCGCTTTGTCCGGCGCCATCTGCGCGATCTGATCGAACACGGACAGGGCGCGTTCATTCTCGCCGCCCGCCAGCAATTCCTCGCCCATGGCGATCAGGGGTGCGATCTCCTGCGCCTGCGCCTTTTCGTCCGATTCGATCGGCAACTGGCTCAAAAGCTGGTCGAGATATTGCTTGAACTGTGCTTCGGTCCGCGCCTGGCTCAGGTCCGCGACGGGTTGTCCCTGGAACACGGCATAGACGGTCGGGATCGACTGCACGCGGAACTGGGCGGCGATGAACTTGTCCTCATCGACATTGATCTTGACCAGCTTCACGCCCTTGGACGCATAGTCGGCGCAGACTTTCTCGATCACGGGGGCAAGTTGCTTGCACGGCCCGCACCACTCCGCCCAGAAATCCACGATCATCAATTGAGTATGCGACGGCTCCACCACGTCCCGGCGAAACGCCTCTACTGACGCCTTGTCGGTGTCGCTCAATCCCAGGGTTGCCACGCTGTCGTCTCCTGCCTCATGCGGTCGTTGCCGCCTCCATACAGCGCAATATGGGAAGCGTCACCCTCCCGCCACAAGGGTGCGGCGGCATTGGGTCAGAAAGTATAGCCCACGCCCAGCGCGCCGACCCACTGATCCTTCGATCCCGCCACCGACACGATCGGCGAATCGCCATAGCGGCCCAGCATCCGCGAATAACCACCCAGCACGAAGACAACCCATCCCTTGCGGATGTCGCCCGACAGCGACTTGCCCGCCGTCAGGTTGACGCCGACCTTCCTGAAGCCCGCCTTGTCACCGGCCCGGTCATAGACAGGCAGCCCCGAAGCCGCCGCATCCGCGCCGTCGACATCAAAATAATAGCGGCCATATTTCTTGCTCACATATTCCGCCGAGACCGACATGCCGACGAAGGTCGTGATCGACAGTGGCGTCATATATTCGATGGCGGGGGTGATGACATAGCCCTGATGCGCGCCTGCCACATCCTTGGCGACCGCGACGCGCGCGGAGAGATTATCATAAGCGCTGGTGATGACGCCGGTCTTGCCGATGCCGACGAATCCGCCCACTTCCACCGCCATGTCCCGCTTGCCCAGCGCGCGGACGGCGTCATCCTTCATCCCCTTCCGGCTGGTGCGGTCGAACCGCAAATTGACCAGCGGCCCCAGTTCGAAATCCACGCTATCGCCGGCGCGATTGGGAATGGCGTCGACATAAAGGGCCGGGCCGCGCGTCCAGAAGGCGAAGTCATGCACCTTGCCCCGCGCCTGCGCGATGGGGATAATGCGATAGTCGTTCGACCCTTCATAGCTTGGGATATAGACGCCGCCGACGCCAATGGTCAGATTGCTGTGATCCTCTTCCTGAGCGAAGGCCGATGGCACGAGACCGAGAGCCGCGGCCAGAGGCCCGGCAGACAGAATGAAGCGGCGAATCATGAACTTGAATTTCCTTCCCTTGAACCAGGCTGGAATGCTTCGGATGCCTCCAATGTTCCAGAGGCCCGATTGACGGGCCTGTAAAAGCTCCTGAATGGAATGACGGTTTGAATGGAAAGCGGACATAAGCCCCTTTCCTTCAGGGGAGGAGAGAGGCCCAATCCGTTCATGGCTAAAACCCGCCTTTACCCGCCAGTTCCAAACCGCTCAGTTCACCGCGTGAGGGCGTTTCCTGAACCGCCACCGCAGCAGCGGCCGCGTGAGCGCCAGGCCCACCAGAAAGCCGCCGATATGCGCGGCCACCGCGATCCGGCCCAGATCGCCGATGCCGCCCGCCGTCGCCACGCCGATCATCAACTGGATCGCGATCCAGCCCGCCGCCAGCCACAGCACCCGCACCAGATTGGCGGAAAACGGCCCGATCCGCCGTACATTCTGCTGGCTGTAGAGCAACGAATAGGTCGCGATGATCGCGGAGATCGCCCCGCTCGCTCCCACCATCGGTGATGTGGAGCCGGGATCAATCGCCCATTGCACCAGGGTCGCGCCATAAGCGCCCCCGACATAAAGGATCAGCGTCCCCCAGCGATCCAGCACATGCTCTACCTGCCGCCCGCAAAAGACGAGCATCAGCAGGTTGAAACCGATATGCAGCCAGCCCGCATGGATCAGCGTGCAACTGAGGGGCGTCAGCCATACAGGCACGGCCCACATGCCGTCGAGAAGATGGGAATCGCCGATCCGGGCCGGGATGAACCCGCCCATGACGGCCGCGTTGTCCACATGCTTCGTCAGATACAGCAACAGAAACGCGGCGAAAGTGATCGCCGCGAGTCCATTGGTCATGCGACCGATCGGCAGTTTCACGGGATCAAACGAACGCGATCTTGTCGATGAAATAGAATTTGTCGCCCGACGGGACAGACACTTCCACTTCATCGCCGACTTGCCGGCTGATGAGCGCGCGGCCCAGCGGGCTGTTGTAGGAAATCATCCCCGCCTTGGCATCCGCCTCGGCCTGCCCCACGATCTGATACCGGACGGGCTTGTCGTCCTCGTCCAGCAGCGTCACCGTCGCGCCGAAGACCACCTTGTCACCCGACAGGGTCGTGGGGTCGATCACCTGCGCGCGGGACAGTTTGTCCTCCAGATCGGCGATGGTCGCTTCGACCTGGCCCTGCCGTTCCTTCGCCGCATGATATTCGGCATTTTCCGACAGGTCGCCATGCGCGCGCGCTTCTTCGATCGCGTCCACGATCAGCGGCCGCTCAGCCTTCAATTCGCGAAGCTGCGCCGTGAGCTTGTCATAGCCCATCTGAAGCATCGGCATCTTCTCGACGGTCGCCATTATTGCAAATCCTTCGTCAAAACGTCCCTTTGGCGGCCCCATGGTTGAGGCCGCCCGCAGCATGTTCCTTCAGGCAGGGGGTCAGGCTCGCGGCCCCGGATAATAGGACTGGAGCGATCGCACTTCAAGAGCATGGCCGCGCAGCGCCTCGATCGCGTCGGCAGCCGCGACGCTCCCCGCCGCCGTGGTGAAGATCGCGACCTTCTGCCGCAGCGCGCTGGTGCGGATCGCCTTGCTGTCCTTCAACGACTGCCAGCCTTCGGTGGTGTTGAAGATCAGGTCCACGCCGCCGTCGGTAATCCGGTCGACAATGTGCGGACGTCCCTGCGCCACCTTGTTCACCGTTTCGACAGGAATGCCATTCTCTTCCAGAAAGCGCGTGGTGCCGCCCGTGGCGATGATCTTGAAGCCCATGTCCACCAGTTTGCGCGCAGCGGGCAGGATCACCGGCTTATCGCTGTCCTTGACCGAAACAAACACTGTGCCTTCGGTCGGCAGCACCGTGCCGCTGCCAATTTGCGATTTGGCGAAGGCGGTCGCAAAATCGCTATCGATTCCCATGACTTCGCCCGTGCTCTTCATTTCCGGTGAAAGCACGGGATCGACGCCGGGGAAGCGCGCGAAGGGGAAAACCGCCTCTTTGACCGCGACATGGCTGATCGCATTGCGGTCGATCTTCGGCAGGTTTTTCAGCTTCTCCCCTGCCATCACGCGGCTCGCGATCTTGGCGATGGGCGTGCCGATGGCCTTGGCGACGAAGGGCACCGTGCGGCTGGCGCGCGGATTAACCTCGATCAGATAGACCGTGCCGTCCTTCACGGCGAACTGGATGTTCATGAGGCCCCGAACATGCAGCGCGCGGGCCAGCACATCGGTTTGCCGCTCGATCTCCGCGATGATGGCGTCGGGCAGGCTGTAGGGCGGCAAGGTGCAGGCGCTGTCGCCCGAATGGACGCCCGCTTCCTCGATATGCTGGAGCACGCCTGCGACCACCACATCGTCGCCATCGCACAGCGCGTCTACGTCCACCTCGGTCGCGTCGCGCAGATATTGGTCGATCAGCACCGGCGAGTCGCCCGACACCTGAACGGCGGTCGTGATATATTCCTCCAACTGCGCCTGCCCCTCGACGATCTCCATCGCGCGCCCCCCCAGCACATAGGACGGGCGCATCAGCACCGGATAGCCGATGCGGTTGGCGACCGCGATCGCTTCCTCCCGGCTGCGGGCGATGCCGTTGGCGGGTTGCCTGAGCTTCAATTTGTCGATCAGCGCGGCGAACCGCTCGCGATCTTCGGCAAGGTCGATGGCGTCGGGCGAAGTGCCCAGGATCGGAATCCCCGCATCCTCCAGCGCCTGCGCCAGCTTGAGCGGCGTCTGCCCGCCGAACTGCACGATGACGCCCGCCAGAGTGCCATTCGACATTTCGACGTTCAGGATTTCCAGCACATCCTCAGCCGTCAGCGGCTCGAAATAGAGGCGGTCGGACGTGTCATAATCGGTCGACACCGTTTCCGGGTTGCAGTTGATCATGATGGTTTCATAACCCGCCTCGCTCAGCGCGAAGCAGGCATGGACGCAGCAATAGTCGAACTCGATCCCCTGCCCGATCCGGTTGGGGCCGCCGCCCAGGATCACGATCTTCCGGGCTGCGCCGGGCTGCGCCTCATTCTCCGCCTCGCCAAAGATCGGCGCTTCATAGGTGGAGTACATATAGGGCGTTTTCGCCTCGAACTCGGCGGCGCAGGTGTCGATCCGCTTGAAAACCGGACGCACGCCCAGCTTGTGGCGCAGGCCGCGCACTTCCTCTTCGGTCACGCCGCCGGTCATGGCGACGACCGCATCGTGGATCAGGCCCGAACCACGCGCGATGCCCCGCTCCATGCCGCGCAGATTGGCGGACTTGAGCGCGAGGAAGGCCAGCCGCTTGTCGGAAAAGCCCATGGACTTGAGCCGGCGCATCCCGTCCGCATCCTGCGGCAGGCCGTTTTCCAGCACTTGCGCTTCAGCATCGACGATCTCCTTGATCCGCTCCAGGAACCAGGGATCATATTTGGCGACGGCGTGGATTTCCTCGACGCTCAACCCTTCGCGCAGGGCCTGCGCGGCGACCAGCAGCCGGTCGGGCGTCGGCTGGGCGAGCGCGGCGATGATGTCGTCCTTCGGCGCGCCTTCCAGATGATCGACATTGTTGAAGCCTGAAAGACCCGTTTCCAGCCCCCGCAGCGCCTTCTGCATGGATTCATGGATGTTGCGGCCGATGGCCATCACCTCGCCCACCGACTTCATCGCGGTGCCGAGCAGGGGTTCCGCGCCCTTGAACTTCTCGAAGGCGAAGCGCGGGATCTTGGTCACGACATAATCGATAGTCGGCTCGAAGCTCGCGGGGGTCGCCCCGGTGATGTCATTTTCGATCTCATCCAGCGTGTAGCCGACCGCCAGTTTCGCCGCGACCTTGGCGATGGGGAAGCCCGTCGCCTTCGACGCCAGCGCGGAAGAACGCGACACGCGAGGGTTCATTTCGATCACGATCAGCCGGCCATCCTTCGGATTAACCGAGAACTGCACGTTGGAACCGCCTGTTTCGACGCCGATTTCACGCAGGACCGCGATGCTCGCGTTCCGCATGATCTGATATTCCTTGTCGGTCAGCGTGAGGGCGGGCGCGACGGTGATGGAATCGCCGGTGTGGACGCCCATCGGGTCGACATTTTCGATCGAACAGATGATGATGGCGTTGTCGTGCTTGTCGCGCACGACCTCCATCTCATATTCCTTCCAGCCGAGCAGCGATTCCTCGATCAGCACTTCGGTCGTGGGCGACGCGTCGAGGCCCGCTTCCACGATCTGCCTGAACTCATCCTTGTTATAGGCGACGCCGCCGCCCGTGCCGCCCAGCGTGAAACTGGGCCGGATGATGGAGGGAAGTCCGGTGAACTCCAGCGCCTCCAGCGCCTCCTCCATCGTATGCGCGATGCGCGAGCGGGCGGATTCCAGCCCGATCTTGTCCATCGCATCACGGAATTTCAGGCGATCTTCCGCCTTGTCGATGGCTTCGGCATCCGCGCCGATCATCTTGACGCCGAACTTCTCCAGCGTTCCGTTATTGAACAGCGCCAGCGCGGTGTTGAGCGCCGTCTGACCGCCCATGGTCGGGAGCACCGCGTCGGGCCGCTCCTTCTCGATGATCTTCGCCACGATTTCCGGCGTGATCGGCTCGACATAGGTGGCGTCGGCGAACTCCGGGTCGGTCATGATCGTGGCCGGGTTGGAGTTCACCAATATGATGCGATAGCCCTCTTCCTTGAGCGCTTTCACCGCCTGCGTGCCCGAATAGTCGAACTCGCACGCCTGACCGATGATGATCGGACCCGCGCCGATGATGAGGATGGAGGAGATGTCGGTGCGTTTGGGCATTATTCGGCCTCTGGTTTCTGGTGATCGGCGTCGGGGAAGGCGGCTTGCGATATTCTGGTCAATGCACGCCTCCAGCCTGCGCTTCGCAACCCCAGCCGTCATATTCGACGCCGCACAGGATTTCGATCTGGAGGCACTTGCGGGCCAGCGCGCGGATCGACTGTTCATCGACCGGCTGCACGCATTCCAGAAACAGGAACAGGTCGCCATCCTCATCCTCTTCGCGATCCAGTTCGACGAAACCGAACTGGCTGGCGATGGTGAGGACGCGTTCGAAATCCTTCTCGCTGCCCCTGAAGCTGACGTCGACCGGGCGAGCGATGCGCGCCACGTCGCCATTCTGCGCAAGATTGGCGAGGACGGCCCTGTCCGCTTCCCACTCTGCGGCGAGACGGGCTTCGTCGACCGGAGGCAGATTGACGCTCACTTAAGACCCTCGACGAAACGCTGAAACAGATAGAAACTATCCTGCGGCCCCGGCGAGGCTTCGGGGTGATACTGGACCGAAAAGGCTTTCCTGTCCGTCAGCTCGATGCCGCAGTTGCTACCGTCGAAGAGCGAGACATGAGTCGGCTTTGCATTGGCGGGCAGCGTGTCGGCGTCGACCGCAAAGCCATGGTTCATGCTGGTGATCTCGACAAGGCCGTCCTCCAGCCGCTTGACCGGATGGTTCGCGCCGCGATGGCCCTGATGCATCTTGACCGTCTTCGCGCCCACGGCCAGCCCCAGCAACTGGTGGCCAAGGCAGATGCCGAAGATCGACAGGTCCGCCTCCAGCGCCTTGCGGATCACCGGCACCGCATATTCGCCGGTCGCGGCCGGATCGCCCGGACCGTTGGAGAGGAACAGGCCGTCGGGCTTCTGCTCCATCACCTGTTCGAAACTCGCATTGGCGGGCAGCACGGTGACGCGCGCGCCGGCCTTCACCAGATTGCGGAAGATGTTGTTCTTCGCGCCATAGTCGATGGCGACGACATGGGGCCGCTCGTCCCCCGCTTCACCCACGCCATAGCCAAAGCCCAGACGCCAGATGCCGTCCTTCCATTGGCGGCTTTCCTGCCCCGTCACTTCGATGGCGAGGTCCATGCCCTCCAGCCCCGGCCAGCCAGCCGCCTTCTGCGCCAGAGCGGCAAGGTCGAACCGGCCTTCGGGATCATAAGCGATCACGACATTGGGCGCGCCCTTCACACGAATCATTCGCGTCAACGCGCGGGTATCGACGCCCGCAAGGCCGATGCGCCCATTTTCCTTCATCCACTGGTCGAAGGGTTCGACATTGCGGAAATTGCTGGGTTCCGTGACGTCCTGCCGCACGATGCAGCCCAGCGCATGGGGGCTGTCCGCCTCCACGTCGTCCAGGTTCGTGCCGACATTGCCGATATGGGGAAAGGTGAAATTGATGATCTGCCCGGCATAGGACGGATCGGTCATGATCTCCTGATAGCCGGTGATGGAGGTGTTGAAGCACAACTCGCCCACCGCCTCGCCGACAGCGCCGAACCCGCGCCCGAACACGGCGGAGCCATCGGCGAAAACCAATACCCCTGTGGCTCCTTTGGGCACGGTCAGGGATTTGGCGTCGGCCATGGCTTGCTGAGTCCTTCTTATGCTTTTTCGGGAACCCGTCTGCGGCGGGTTAAACGGCCGGTCACCTATGCCTCCGCGCCCTTGCGGTCAACTCCTGTTAAAAATCTCTTTTCGCATTATATCTGTCTCTTTCCTAGGAACAGGATTCTTATCGCCATGATTCGCGAGCAGCTAAAGAGCGCCCAGATCGAAGCCATGAAGGGCGGCGATAAGGAGCGCCTGGCCGCCGTGCGCCTGATCCTCGCCAAGCTCAAGGATCGCGATATCGAACTGCGGACCGCCAGCAATGTTCCCGACGACGACAGCATCGTGGTCGAAGTGCTGCAAAAGATGACGAAGCAGCGCCGCGAGTCGATCGAGATGTTCAGGAACGGCGGCCGCGACGAGCTCGCCGCGAAGGAGCAGGGCGAACTGGACGTGATCGAAAGCTTCCTTCCCGCGCAACTGAGCGAGGATGAGACAAAGGCCGCGATCGAGGCCATCAAAGCCGAAACCGGCGCGGCGAGCGTCAAGGACATGGGGAAGGTGATGGCGGTGCTGAAGGAACGCCATGGCTCCGTGCTCGACATGAGCAAGGCGAGCGGGCTGGTGAAGGCGGCTTTGGCATAAGACGCGAGTTTCCCTGAACTTCCGTGGAGAGGAGTCCGCCTCTGCATGAGCCTTTCCCCCGCCTTCCTCGACGAACTGCGCGCGCGCACGTCGCTGTCGACCCTCATCGGCCGCACGGTGAAGGTCCAGAAGGCGGGCCGCGAATATAAGGCCTGCTGCCCTTTCCATAACGAAAAAACGCCCAGCTTCACGATCAACGACGAAAAGGGCTTCTACCACTGCTTTGGCTGCGGCGCGCATGGCGATGCGATCCGATGGATGACCGACCATCGCGGCCTTCCCTTCATGGAGGCGGTGAAGGAACTGGCGCAGACAGCGGGCATGGACGTTCCCGCGCCCGATCCCCGCGCCGCCCAACGCGCCGAACAGGCCAGGGGCCTCCATGACGCCATGGCCGCCGCCCAGAATTTCTTCGAGGAACAACTCGACGGCATCGAAGGCGCAGAGGCCCGTGCCTATCTCCAGCGCCGGAGCATGACGGACGCCACCCGCCGCGCCTTCGGTTTCGGCTATTCTCCGGATTCGCGCGGCAGGCTCAAGGTCGCGCTCAAGGATTTTGGCGATCCGATGCTGATCGAGGCAGGACTTCTCATCGACCCGGACGGCGCCGAGCCGAATGGCAGAAAAACCAGAAAACGCGACAGCTACGACCGTTTCCGGGGCCGCCTGATGCTCCCGATCCGCGACATTCGTGGCCGGGTCATCGCTTTTGGCGGGCGCATCCTTGGTCAGGGCGAGCCCAAATATCTCAATTCCCCCGACACGCCCCTCTTCGACAAGGGCCGCACACTCTACAATATCGACCGCGCCTCGCCCGCCAGCCGCCAGTCCGGCCGCATCATCGTGGTCGAAGGCTATATGGACGTAATCGCTCTCGCGCAGGCCGGTTTCGCCGAAGCCGTCGCCCCGCTCGGCACGGCGCTGACCGAACATCAGATCGAGCGCCTGTGGAAGATGGCGGACGTGCCGATCCTCTGCTTCGACGGCGATTCGGCAGGGCAGAAGGCCGCGATCCGCGCCGCCGCCCGCGCCCTGCCCCTGCTGCGCCCCGGCATGAGCCTTGCCTTCGCCACCCTGCCCGCCGGACAAGATCCGGACGACCTCATCCGCGCCGAAGGCTCCACCGCCATGGAAGCCGTGCTGGAACGCGCGCAGCCACTGGTCGAACGCCTCTGGCATCATGAACATGGAGCCGCTCCGCTCGACACGCCCGAACAGCGGGCCGCGCTCAAGCAGCGCCTCTCTGCCCTCACCGACGCCATCGCTCATCCCGATGTGCGCGCCCATTATGTGCAGGCGTTCCGCGAGCGTTACGACGCTCTGTTCTTTGCCCGCCGCCCCGCCTTCACCGCCGGCCCCCGCCACAATCCGCGCGGCGCGGGCGGCGGCTGGCAGCGCGACCGGCGCGGCAACTGGAAACCCCCGCTCCCGCCCGCCGGGACCGAAGCTCGCGCCATTGGCGAAAGCGGGATGGAGCAGCGCCTTTTGCGCGCGATCCTCGCCAGCCTGCTGCGTCATCCCGAACAGATCGCGCTCCACCGGGAGAGCCTTGCGAGCCTCCAGATCGCCGACTCCACGCTCGCACGATTGCTCGATGCGATGATCGCCGCGTCTTTCCGCAAAGAAACAGTTGAAACGCAGGGCCTCCTTACCATATTGGGGCAAGGTGAAGTGTATAATAAGGCGAAGGGGATGCTCCGGGCCGACACGTTCACATTCACCCCTCACAGGATGACGGCAGACCCCGATCGCGTGACGCGCGATCTGGATGAGGCCATTCGGGTGATGGCGCAGGGACCGGAACTTGAGGCGGCATTGGCGGAGGCCACGAAAAGGGCAAGGGAAGACCTGAGCGAAGAAACCTTTGCCGAGCAGCAACGGGTTCATCGTCTGAAGATGGACCATGATCGCCGCTTGGCGGAACTGGCGCAGTCCGAAGACATTATCTGATTGGATCGATCCCCTCGGGATCGGTGTGGAGTTAAGGCGAGTAAATGGCGACCAAAGCGAACGGCAAGGCTTCAGGTGAGGATACGGATACCGGCGACGCGCCGCTGCTCGATCTGAACGAGGCATCGGTCAAAAAGCTGATCGCCCGCGCGAAGAAGCGCGGCTACATCACCTATGACGAACTGAACAACGCCCTGCCGCAGGACCAGATGTCCTCCGAGCAGATCGAGGACATCATGTCCGCGCTCAACGAGATGGGCGTCAACATCGTCGAAAATGAGGAAAGCGGCGAAGACGGCGAGGATCAGCGCGACGACGATGCTGATGACAGCGCCGATTCGGCCGAAGAGGATGACGGCGCCCCACGTCTCGTCACCGAAAAGAAGAAAGAAACCATAGATCGCACCGACGATCCGGTCCGCATGTACCTGCGCGAAATGGGCGCGGTGGAACTGCTGTCGCGCGAAGGCGAAATCGCCATCGCCAAGCGGATCGAGGCGGGCCGCGACACGATGATTCTGGGGCTGTGCGAAAGTCCGACGACCTTCAATGCGATCATCGAATGGTCGACCGCGCTCAACAATGGCGAAATGCAACTTCGCGAGATCCTCGACCTCGACGCCATGCTGTCCAAGGACCCCGCCCCGGAAAATCTGGAGGAAGGGGCCGAGGACGACGACGGCGAAATCAGCGAGAAGACCGCTGGCCCGAGCTTCAAGGAAGAAGAAGAGCCGGAGGAGGAATCCGCCGACTCCGACGAGGATGAGGACGGCCTGACCGAACGCCGCTCCCGCCGGGTGGAAGAGGAAGAGGAGGAAGACAACACCCTCTCCCTCGCCCAGATGGAAGAAGCGCTCAAGCCGATGGCGCTGGAGAAATTCGCCACCATCACGGAGATTTTCCGCGCCTTCTCCAACGCGCAGGCTGCGCGCATGACCGCCATGTCCACTGGCGAAAGCCTGAACCAGAAGGCGGAAGACGATTATCACGAACTGCGCGAGCAACTGACCGCCGAGGTCGAAAGCGTCCAGTTCCATCAGCAGAAGATCGAATATCTTGTCGATCAGCTTTATGCCTATAACCGCCGCCTGACCGCGCTGGGGGGGCAGATGCTGCGCCTGGCCGAGCGGCACAAGGTCAGCCGCAAGGATTTCCTCGACCGTTATGTGAATCAGGAACTGGACGACGGCTGGCTCGACAAGGTGAGCGGCCTCGACAAGAAATGGGCCGCCTTCGCCGCCGCCGAAGGGCGCGCGGTGGACCGCATCCGCAACGAAGTGGGCGAAATCGCGCAAGCGACCGGCATGTCGCTGAGCGAGTTCCGCCGTATCGTGAACATGGTGCAGAAGGGCGAGCGCGAAGCCCGCATCGCCAAGAAGGAAATGGTGGAGGCGAACCTGCGCCTCGTCATTTCCATCGCTAAAAAATATACGAACCGCGGCCTGCAATTCCTTGATCTTATTCAGGAAGGCAATATCGGCCTGATGAAGGCGGTCGACAAGTTCGAATATCGCCGGGGCTACAAGTTCAGCACCTATGCAACCTGGTGGATCAGGCAGGCGATCACGCGTTCCATCGCGGATCAGGCCCGCACTATCCGCATCCCCGTCCACATGATCGAAACGATCAACAAGCTGGTCCGCACGTCCCGCCAGTTCCTGCACGAGCAGGGCCGCGAACCCACGCCCGAGGAAATGGCCGAACGCCTCTCCATGCCTTTGGAGAAGGTCCGCAAGGTCATGAAGATCGCGAAGGAGCCGATCTCCCTCGAAACGCCGATCGGCGACGAGGAGGATTCGCACCTCGGCGACTTCATCGAGGACAAGAACGCCATCATCCCGGTGGACGCGGCGATTCAGGCCAATCTCAAGGAAACGGTCACCCGCGTCCTTGCTTCCCTCACACCCCGCGAGGAACGCGTGTTGCGGATGCGCTTCGGCATCGGCATGAACACCGATCATACGCTGGAGGAAGTGGGCCAGCAGTTCAGCGTGACCCGCGAACGCATCCGTCAGATCGAAGCGAAGGCGCTGCGCAAGCTCAAGCACCCCTCACGCTCGCGCAAGATGCGCAGCTTCCTCGACCAATAGGCGGCGTTGGGGACGAAGCATTAAAAAAGGCGGCTCCAAAGGCCGCCTTTTTTAATGCCGAAATCCATCAATTCCTAATCCACGGCGGGCGCGGGCATCATCTCCGGCGGCAGCGGATCGGCGTCGGGATGATCCTGCAAAACGATCCCGCTTACGACCAGACCGCCCAGGACCAGACCTGCAAGTCCCAGCATATGAAGGGCAAGGGCAGCTTTGATGGCTCGTGGCGAGGCTTCCCGACGAGCGGCCCTGGGGTCCGTGATGATGTCTCCAGGCTGCGCGTCGGAACGTCGCTTGCCAAACAGATTCGCGACCGCCCCACCGTTGGCGATGAGATAACCTATGGTGCCGAGGAAAAGGAGGGCGGACAGCAACAAAATACCGGGTAAAATGAATGTCATGGCATATCTCCAGCCTTCTCCACGCGGATAGAACGCATCACATCGCGGGCAGGTTTCGCACCCGCTCGACGGATCGGCTTCCTTGTCCTCTCAGCAGGATGGTGATGATCGTCATGCGGCCCGCATGGGTTTTGCTTTTGCGCGGCCAGGCCATGGGCGCTGAACGGTGCGTTTTTGCCGCCGAAGCGAATGAAAAATTCGGCCGCTCGAAGATCCGGCTTAACCCCTCTTTTACCCCGCTGCGATAGTGTCTCCCTTCAGCCTTAAATGCATGCGGGCACAGGGATTTTCCGGTGATGAATGAAGCGGCGCAACGCCATCAGTCAGAAGACATAGCGCATATATTGGAGGCGCTGGTCACGGCCGATGGCACCGGCGCCCACCCCTATGCGCATCAGGCAACCGGGGGCAAGAGCGTGCACGACGCGCTGCTCTCCCTCTCCGACCTGGCCGACGCGGCCTATTATCTTTGTCTGCTCCATGGCCGTCATCCGGGCGTCATCGACCATGCCGCCACCCGATCGGCCGACAATGCCGCGCGCCAGTGGCTGATTCAGGCGGCCGACGGCTTCGCCCACGAGCGCGCCTATCTGACGCAGGTGACGGTCGCTGTTGGCCCTGCCCCCAGCACGGCGGGACAGGCCGATTGCGAAACCACCGTCAGCCAGCAGCGCCACGCGCTTGATATGCTGGCCCAGTCCGACCGGCGGGGCTGCGCCCTGGGGGCGGCGCTGGCGCTGGTGCTCGACTGGCGCATGGTGCGCCGCGTGCTGGATCAGGCCGCGATCCGCGCGGGACTGGAACCGGCGCCTTCCATCCTTCCCGACCGTGCCGTCACGCTGGAGGTCGCCCGCGCCATCGGCGGCGACAACGCCATCGACCGCGCGATCCAGTTCGGCGCGCGCCAGCTTTTGAACCAGCATCGCGGATTGTGGGATCTGCTGGCTGCCCGCGCCCAGGTCCGCACCCGCTCCTGATCCCGCCACTGGGCTATGCCCGCACAAACGCGTTGCACCCGCTCTCTGCTTTGCCTAGTCCGTCAGGCGATCGAGAACCATAGAGCGGAACGAAGATGCGATTTGAAGGCACGCAGGATTATGTCGCCACCGATGATCTGAAGGTCGCGGTCAACGCCGCTGTCTTGCTGCGCCGTCCGCTGCTGGTGAAGGGGGAACCGGGCACCGGCAAGACCGTGCTGGCGCAGGAAATCGCCAAGGCGCTCAACGCCCCGCTGATCGAATGGAACGTCAAATCCACGACCAAGGCGCATCAGGGCCTCTACGAATATGACGCCGTCGCCCGCCTGCGCGATGGCCAGCTTGGCGACCCGCGCGTCCATGAGATTTCCAACTACATCCGCAAGGGCAAGCTGTGGGAAGCCTTCTCCTCTCCCAAGCTCCCCGTCCTGCTGATCGACGAGATCGACAAGGCTGACATCGAATTTCCCAACGACCTGTTGCAGGAACTCGACCGCATGGCCTTCCACGTCTACGAAACCGGCGAGACCATCGCCGCGCAGGAACGCCCGGTCGTCGTCATCACTTCGAATAACGAGAAGGAACTGCCCGACGCTTTCCTGCGCCGCTGCTTCTTCCACTATATCAAGTTCCCCGACCGTGAGACGATGCAGGCCATCGTCGACGTGCACTTCCCCGGCATCCAGAAAATCCTCGTCAGCAAGGCGATGGATATCTTCTACGACATCCGCGAAGTGCCCGGCCTCAAAAAGAAGCCCAGCACCAGCGAATTGCTCGACTGGCTGAAACTGCTCCTCAATGAGGACATGCCGCTCGACGTGCTTCAGAACAGCGACCCGACCAAGGCGATCCCGCCCCTCCACGGCGCGCTGCTGAAGAATGAACAGGACATCATGATGTTCGAACGCCTCGCCTTCATGACGCGGCGGCAACAGCGGTAAGAATATGGCTTCCCTTCGCTTCGAACGCAGTCGGGAAGCGGATAGGCAGCCGAACGGCTCGAAACGAACGGATTTTTAGCGGGAAGGCGCCGCCATGTTGCTCAACTTCCTCGACGCGCTGCGCGCCGCCGGTATCCCGGCCAGCATCAAGGAGCATCTGCTTCTGCTGGAGGCGCTGGACCGCGACGTCATCGAACGCCGTCCCGAGGAATTTTATTATCTCGCCCGCGCCATCTATGTGAAGGATGAAGGGCTGATCGACCGTTTCGATCAGGTGTTCGCGCGGGTATTCAAGGGCGTCCTGGGCCAGGAAGGCGTCGAGGCGGAAATCCCGGAGGAATGGCTGCGCCTTGTCGCGGAGAAATTCCTGACGCCCGAGGAGATGGAAAAGATCAAGTCGCTGGGCGACTGGGACAAGATCATGGAGACGCTGAAACAGCGCCTCGAAGAACAGCAGGGCCGTCATCAGGGCGGCAACAAATGGATCGGCACCGGCGGCACCTCTCCCTTCGGCCATGGCGGCTATAATCCGGAGGGTGTGCGGATCGGCGGGGAAAGCCGCCACAAGCGCGCCATCAAGGTCTGGGAAAAGCGCGAGTTCCAGAATCTCGACAACAGCCGGGAGCTTGGCACCCGCAATATCAAGGTGGCGCTGCGCCGCCTGCGCCGCTTCGCCCGCGAAGGCGCTGCGGACGAACTGGACCTCGACGAAACCATCCGCGGCACCGCGCGTCAGGGCTGGCTCGACATCCGCATGCGGCCGGAACGGCACAATGCCGTGAAACTGCTGCTGTTCCTCGACGTGGGTGGCTCGATGGACCCCTATATCAAGCTATGCGAGGAGCTGTTTTCGGCCGCGACCGGCGAATTCAAGAATATGGAGTTCTTCTATTTCCATAACTGCCTCTACGAATCGGTGTGGAAGAACAATGCCCGCCGTTTTGCCGAGCGCACGCCGACATGGGACATCCTCCACAAATATGGGCATGACTATAAGGTGATCTTCGTCGGCGACGCGGCGATGAGTCCCTATGAGATCACGCATCCGGGCGGTGCGGTCGAATATATGAACCCGGAATCCGGCGCGGTCTGGATGCAGCGGGTCACCCACACCTATCCCGCCGCCGTCTGGCTGAATCCCACGCAGCGCGGCCATTGGGATTATAGCCAGTCGACCAAGATCATGCGGCAATTGATGAACGACCGCATGTATCCCCTGACCATCGAAGGCATCGACGACGCGATGCGGGAACTTACCCGCAAACGTTAGGACGGCTTGGAGTGGATGGCGGACATGAATTTAACCCCTTGCCCCTTTGGGGAGAGGGTTGCGCAGACTTGGCAGCTTGCTGCCTGGTCGTAGCTGGGTGAGGGGGATGCGACGTCAGAATGGCGTAGCATCCCCCTCCACCCCTCATCCAACGGAGAAGGATGCGCAAATGCCCGCTTCGGCCGGAAACAGCCATTCGCAAGGCTGCGGCACACCCATCGAGCCATCCGCCTGAAATCCGCGCCTGCCGCGTACGGCACCCTCCATCAAGGGACAGCCTCTAGATCAGCGTTTCCAGCAATCCGATCAGCGGCAGGTCGGCGGGGGGCATGTCCAGCGCGTACATCTGCGCCGGGCGAACCCATTTGAGCGCCGTGGCGTGGCGGGCTTCGGGGACGCCGTCCCATTTGCGGCACACATAGAGCAACAGCAGCAAATGCCGCTCGCCCAGCGCCGCGCTCGCGAAGGTCGCGGGGGCGAGACAGCTTGCGTGGGTGCCGATGCCCAGTTCCTCCTCCAGTTCGCGCACCAGCGCCGCTTCGGGCGTTTCCTGCGGCTCCACCTTGCCGCCGGGAAATTCCCAGAGGTTCGGCAGGGATGTGTGCGGCGGCCGCTGCTGCAACAGGACGCGGCCGTCCGCATCGACCAGCGCGGCGGCCACGACCAGAAGAGGAGAAATTTGCATCATATCAGTCCGTGAAAGGGCTTTATTAACCGCGCCTCCTTTACACAGTCCGCCGGGACTGTCTGCAACGGACTGGAATGGGAATGCGGAGGCTTGTCGACATTATCGCCCGATGCAGCCTCGCGCGATGCCAGCGCGGCGCGACGGCGATCGAATATGGCTTGATATTGGCGCTGGTCTTTCTGGCGATCATTTCCGCCGTCAGTCAATTCGCGAACAAGTCCATCGCGATGTGGGATCATGTATCAGAACAGGTTAATTCCCACTAACCATCAATAATTGACAAATCGGATCGCGCATTAAGTTTTTCTCAACCGAAACTCTCTAAATCGGTTTTTGCTGATCTTCATATCTAGGAAGAGAGGCCGGGTAGTTGAATGATTTACTTGGGTATGGAGACGAACATGCAGTTTATTCGCAAGATGCTGAAGAATGAAAAGGGCGCGACCGCCATTGAATATGGCCTGATCGCGGCTCTGATCGCCGTCGCCGCCATCGGCGCGATGACATCGCTGGGCAGCAATTTGAGCGGCACCTTTAACACCGTCTCGGGCAAGCTGGCCACGACGCCGGCTGACGCCGACGATGGAAGCGGCGTCGAATAACTCGCCGCTCGAAAGAGCCTGATCAAGAAAAGGCAGGAGAAGCAATTCTCCTGCCTTTTCTCATGCGCCGCTATCGTCAGATCACGATCTTCACCCGCTGCCCCGGCCGCAGCACCGATTGCGCCGTCAGCGCGTTGATCGTCAGGAACCGTGCCAGCGGATAATCCGTATAGGCCATGCGCTTCGCCAGCGACTGCACGGTGTCGCCCGCCTTGACAGTGACGACATCCACCCGGCGCGGCCTGATCGCGGCGGCTTCCTGCGCGGACAGGCGCTGGACGGACTGCACCATCGAACTGAACGGCCCCACGCCCTGCCCCGCGCCCGTCAACAGCAGGAAGTGATAGGCTTTGCCGCCGCCGAAATCATAAGCGAAAACGGTCGCGTCGACCTGACCCGATTGCGTATTGGCCCGCACCGTGCGCCAGGCGGCCGGCAGGCCGTTGACGGTGGTGCGGCTGACTTCGCCCTGCGGCGCCTTGCCGCCGCCCAGCTTCGCAAGGACCGAGTCGATATAGGCGGCCAGATTGCCTGAATAGGGCGCGGCGCTGAACTGCGCCTGCCCGCCCGATCCCGCGACAGTCACCGCGCTCGCGCCATTTTCCATGCCGAAACCCGATGGGGCCGTGAAGGCAAGGCGCATGTCGGGATGACGGAAGCGATTGCCTTCGATCACGCCCTGATCGGGATCGTCGCCATAGAGCACGCCATCGAGCGCGTTCAGGAAGGCGTCGCGATTGCGGACAGTGCTGGTGGAGCCGCTGCGCGACGCTTCCTTTGCGGCGCGACCGACGCGGGATGCGGGATCGGGGTGCGTGCTCGCCCATTCGGGCACGGAACCGCCCTTCCCCACCAGGCGGCTGTCCAGACTGCTCTGCGCGGCGAGCGAGGCCAGCATGTCGGACAGGGCGCGCGGATCATAGCCGCCCGACGCCAGATAGCGGATGCCGAGGTCATCGGCTTCATATTCCTGCGAGCGGGAAAATTTGAGCGTCAGCAACTGGCTGCCGGTTCCGATCCCCTTTTGCAGCAGGTCGCCCATCGCCGAATCGCCCAGCAACGCGCCGGTCAGCACCTGAAGCAATGCGCCGCCCACGGCGTTGCGCTGCGCCGTTTTCTGCCGCCGCTGGCCGTGCTGGGCGGCGACATGACCGATTTCATGGCCCAACACCCCCGCCAGTTCCGCTTCGTCATTCATCAGCGCCATGAGTTGCCGCGTGACATAGACATAGCCGCCGGGAATGGCGAAGGCATTGTTCACCTGCGAATTGAGCAGGGTGACGGTGAAGTCGCTCTGGGCGTTGGAGAGGCCCGACTGGACGGCGATGCGACGGCCCACGCTCTCCACATATTGCGTCTGCGGACCGGAATAGGCGCCGCCAAATTCCTGCAGCAGTTGCGGATGCTGCTTTGCGCCCGCTTCCTTTTCCTGCGGATTGATCGACGAAACGGTGCGAATCGCGCGCTGTTGCCCGATCACGGACGGCGCGGCGACCATAGCGCCCGCCAGCACCAGCGTTCCTGTGGCGGCACAGGTCCAGAAATATCGTTTCTTCACGGCTCCATCACCCCTTTCCGCTTTTATGATGGCGGAACGATAAAGGGCTGTCACCTGTTCCCGAAAGGGGGTGATGACTGCCGTTTCATTCCTCCCTTACACGGGAGGATCGGCATATTCTCAGGCCCCGATGGCCAGGAACTTGTCCGCCCGGTCCGTGCGCAACGCTTCGGCGTTCAGGCCGGACAAGGCGTCCAGTTCCTCGCCGATGGCGGCGGCGAGATGGGCGATGGCGATGGCGGGTTCCCGATGCGCGCCGCCCAGCGGTTCCGGCACGATCCGGTCGATGACGCCCAACGCCAGCAGATGCTGCGCCGTCACCTGCATGGCGGTGGCCGCGTCGCTCGCCCTGTCAGCGGTGCGCCACAGGATCGAGGCGCAACCTTCGGGCGAGATCACCGAATAGATCGCATGTTCGAACATCAGCACGCGGTTCGCAGCCGCCAGCGCCACCGCGCCGCCCGATCCGCCTTCACCCACGACAGCGGCCACCATCGGCACGCCGAGGGCAAGGCATTGCTCGGTCGAACGGGCGATGGCTTCGGCCTGGCCGCGCTCTTCCGCCTGTACACCGGGGAAAGCGCCCGATGTATCGACCAGCGTCACGACCGGCAGGCCGAAACGGTCCGCAAGCTGCATCAGGCGGATCGCCTTGCGATAGCCTTCGGGCTTGGCCATGCCGAAATTGTGGCGGACGCGGCTTGCGGTGTCGTCGCCCTTTTCATGGCCGATCACGATCACGCGCCGGTCGCCCAGCGTCGCGAATCCGCCCAAGATCGCCTGATCATCGGCAAAGGCGCGATCCCCGGCCAGCGGCATGAAATCGTCGAACATGCCCGCGACATAATCCTTGAAGTGCGGGCGTTCGGGATGGCGGGCAACCTGCGTTTTCTGCCAGGGCGTCAGCTTCGCATAGCTGTCCGTCAGCATCTTCGCGGCGCGCTGCTCCAGCTTGTCGATCTCCCCATCTATGTCGATGTCGCCGACATTCGCGGTCGCGCGCAGTTCGATGATGCGAGCCTCAAGCTCCGCGATCGGCTTTTCGAATTCCAGAAAACTTGCCATGCGCAGAGGCGTTAAGGCGCAGAGGCTTCGCCGTCAACGCGCCGATTTGGCATCGTCGCCAAAGGATGCCGGCTGTTGACCAGTTCGACCAGACGGCGACTGTCGACATGGGTGTAGATCTGGGTCGTGCCGATGTCCGCATGGCCCAGCATGGATTGCAGCGCGCGCAGGTCCGCCCCGCCCTCCAGCAGATGCGTGGCGAAGGCGTGGCGCAACACATGCGGACTGACCCGGTCGGGCGCGATGCCCGCGCCGGCGGCCAGCGCCTTGATCAGTTGATAGAGGCGGATGCGGCTGAGGTGGCTCTTGCCGGATGGGAACAGCCATGGGCTGTCGGTGGGCACATGGGCCAGCCATGCGGCGACCGCCGCCCGCGCCCGGTCGGAAATGGGGACGAGTCGCTCCCGCCCGCCCTTCCCCTTGAGGATCAGGAAGGGCCGGTCCGTCGCCAGTGCCCGGCGCGGCAGCGACACCAGTTCCGTGGCGCGAAGGCCAGAGCCATAGAGCAGTTCGATCAGCGCGGACAGGCGGAGGTCGAGCGGCGGGGGAGACGATGTCGCAACCCGCTGTTCGATCTGTTCGAATATCCGCTCCACATCCTGCACCGAAAGGATTTTGGGCAGGGGGCGGCGGGTGACTGGTCGAGGAAGGCTGGCGGAAGGGTTGTCGTTCCGCAACCCCTCCTCCTCCAGAAAGGCGTAGAAGGCGCGCAGCGCGGAGGCTTTGCGCGCGACGGTGGAAGCCGCCAGTTGCGCCCATGCTTGCGGCAGCGTGGCCATACTTTCCTTGCTGGCCATAGCAAGCCCGCCGACGATCTCCCCGGCTCCGGCCAGATCGGTGCGGTAGGCCAGCAGCGTGTTGCGGGATGCGCCCCGCTCCGCCGCCATCATTTCCAGAAAGCGGTCGATCAGGACGGCATCGTCATCCATGGTCAGGCGCGGGTCAGCGCTTCCGCCGCGATCATGCGCGCTTCGGGGTCAAGCCCAACGCGATGGAGCGCCGCGACAATGTGGAACAAATGAGCCGGCGGCAAACGGCTCCATTCGTCCGCCTGCATCCCGACGGCGGCGAGCAGGGCGACGGTGCCCTTCTCTCCCCGCTGCGCGGCGGCTCCGATGGCCCTTGCCCAGCGGCTGTTGGCGGCGAGGGTGAAGCCATTGTCCTGCGCCAGCGAAGCCGCATCGGACGGCGGGAGCCGCGCAAGCCCGGCCAGCGCCGCGACCAGCAACCGCCCGCGCTCATCCCCGGCTTCCTTGATGTAATCCGACACCCGGCTCTGGCTGATATCGACAACCGCACTGGGGGCGCCCACCGACAGCAGCGCCCAGAGGTCGGACGCGCCATCGCCGTTCAGCGTCCCCGCCGCCCGCGACCAGAGCGCCGCATTGCGATCATAGCCTGCCGTCAGCATCGCCGCGACCAGATTGGCGGCATCACGCGCTTCGACCTGCGCCGTGGGCAGAGCGGCGGCCGCTCGCGCCGTGGCGATCAGGCCGACATAATCCGGCCGGGCATTATCCTGCCAGACCGTGTGCATTCCCTGAAGCCGCGCGCCAACGGTCGATCCACCATAAGCGGCGCGCAAGGCTTCCGCCCGGTCGGCCATGGCCGCCGGAACATCGCTGCCCGTGCCCAACTGACTGTAGAAACCGACCAGCGCCCGACTCGAAAACACGCCAAGACGCGCGGCCATATCCGCGCCTGGCTGGCGGCGAACGGCAGAGAGAGCGGGCGCGCGCGCTTCCCATGCCCGCACATGCGAACCGGCCGAGGCGTAAAGATTATCCGGAATTTCGACATTCAACGCCGTCGCAAGGCCAAAGCGCCATGCCGTCAGCCGGTCCACCCCTTCCCATTCGATCTTCACGGAGCGGCGGGCGTTGAAACCAGTGCCCACCACTTTTTCCGCCAGCCGATAATCGACCCCGCGCACGACGCCACGGCGTTGCGCCTGATTGAGCGCGCCGCTGGCCGACCCCTGATCCCCCGAAAGCGCCGCGCAGATCGCACGGGTCATGTCCCAGCCGGGTTCCTTGCTGACCTTGAGCGCGCCTGCCGACAGGGGGCACAAGCCCGCCGGGTCCGCCGTCGCCAGATAGGTCTGCATCGCGACCGCGTAGAGACGCGGCGTGAAGCGATCCACATCGACGCTTTGCACCAGCAGGCGGGCGCTGTCGGCCTCGCCCATGCGTAGCAGCAACCAGGCGCGTTCCGCCACCCAGTCCGCCCCGTCGATGCCGCGCGGCGTATCCGTGGCTGTCAGCAGCGCGCGGCGCAACAGGATGGAACCCCAGCGCGACACGATCGGCGCGCGCGTTTCCTTCATCAGGACGGCGAGATATTGCCCCGATTCCGATCCGAAGGCGTCCGGCTCCAGCCCCAATGTCGTCGGCGTCAGCGGGCCGACGCGATCGAGCGAGCGGCGGGCGCTCTGCGGCAGGTCATATTTCGCCTTCTGGGCGGCGAGCTCCTCTGCGCTCTGCTTCTCAGCCGCGCTGTTGTTCGCTGCCTCTTGCGGCAGGGTCAGCGAGAGCGCGGGAGGCGGCGTGGCGACAGCCGTTGCCGGCGAAGGCGAAGAAGACGGCGCTGGCCCGGGTTGCGAAGGCGCGGGCGTGGCGGGCGCGTCGCCAAAGCCGGGGGGCAGCAGGGATTCGGGCGCGTCCTGCGCCACGACCGGCAGGGCCAGCGCCAGGGCAAGCGTGCCCAGCGTCCACTTCGCATTCCCCCTGTGACGCGGCATCTGCCTTATTTGCCTAGCTGTTCAGCGGGAATAGCCTTTTCCACGCGCTGCTGGGGCCTTTCCCCGCCCCGCGACCAGAGGATGGCGATCAGCGCAATCAACAGGATCACCAGCACGATGGGAATGATCGGCAACCGCGTCCGGCGACGGGAACTGCCTTCGAAACTGCTGTAGGAACGATTATTCTTCATGTGTCCTTCTGCGGCCCTTGCCGTTTCAAGAAAGGAAAGTTGCGATTTGCCTGGCTGACGGCTGGATGTATAGCCCCCCTCGTCATGCAGCGAAACAGCAAATCCACGACAGCCGCCGAGAAGCGGGGACCGATCGTCCTGGTCGGCATGATGGGCGTCGGCAAATCCACTGTCGGACGACGCCTCGCCGCGCGCCTCGGCCTCGCCTTCGTCGATGCGGACGACGAGATCGAAAAGGCGGCGGGCATGACCGTCACGGACATTTTCGAACGCTTCGGCGAAGCGCATTTCCGCGACGGGGAACGCCGCGTGATCGCCCGCCTGATGGACGATGAGCCAAAGATCATCGCGACGGGCGGCGGCGCGTTCATGCAGTCCGATACGCGCGCCCTCATTCTGGATCAGGCGACCGCCGTGTGGCTGGACGCGGACATCGACATATTGGTCGACCGCGTGTCGCGCCGCGAAGGACGCCCCCTGCTCAAAGGCAAGGATCCGCGCGTGGTGCTGACCGAACTGGCGGCCGTCCGCAATCCCGTCTACGCGCTCGCCCCCATTCATGTAAAAAGCATCGCCGCGCCGCATGAAGTCACGGTCGAGCGGATTTTGGAGCAACTCCCGGCATGGCAATAGTGCGAGTCGCGCTCGACGCGCGCAGTTACGACATCGTGATCGAAGAGGGCGCGCTGGACCGGGCTGGCAGCCATCTGGCGAGCCATGCGCGCAAGGGGCGGCTGGTGGTCGTGACCGACGCCCATGTCGCGGCGGCGCAACTTCCCCGGCTGGAAGCGAGCCTGCGCGCCGCCAATGTGGCGGTCGAACCGATCATTCTGCCGCCCGGCGAACAGACCAAAAGCTGGCGGCATCTCGAAGGGCTGCTGGACGATCTGCTGGCGCTGGAGATCGAGCGGGGCGACCATGTCGTGGCGCTGGGCGGCGGCGTGATCGGCGATCTGACCGGCTTCGCAGCCTCGATCCTGAAGCGCGGCTGCCATTTCATCCAGGTGCCCACCACCCTGCTGGCTCAGGTCGACAGTTCGGTGGGCGGCAAGACGGCGATCAACGCCAAAGCGGGCAAAAATCTGATCGGCAGCTTCTATCAGCCTGCCCTTGTCCTCATCGACTCTTCCACACTCGACAGCCTGCCCCTGCGCGAAACGCGGGCGGGTTATGCGGAGGTCGTGAAATACGGCCTGATCGACGATCCCGATTTCTTCGCATGGTGCGAGCGGGAGGGGCAAAAGCTGCTGGCGGGCGATCCGCAGGCCCGCGAATATGCGATCGAGCGCAGCGTGCGCGCCAAGGCCGCCATCGTCGCGGACGACGAGCGCGAAACATCGGGCCGCCGCGCCCTGCTCAACCTCGGCCACACGTTCGGACATGCGCTAGAGGCTGATACGGGCTTTTCCGACACGCTGCTTCATGGCGAAGGGGTGGCGGCGGGGATGGCGCTGGCCTTCCGTTATTCGGCGCGGCTGGGCCTTTGTCCGACAGATGAAGCGGAGCGCGTGACCGCCCACCTCAAGGCGGTGGGCCTGCCCCATGATCTCGCCAGCGCTCATGTGCAGGCGGACGGCGCCGCGCTGGTCGCACATATGCTGCACGACAAGAAGATGGCGGCGGGCACCCTGCCCTTCCTGCTGGCGCGGGGGATCGGACAGACTTTCCTGTCGAAGGACGTCGCGCTGACCGATGTCGCCGCGTTTCTCGATGACGACCGGGCGGCCGTGGAGGCGTAACAAGGATTCGCTCCATTGGCATGGGAGCGATGCCCCGACAGGTTTCGACCGGAGCGGGCCTAAATCCCCTCTCCTTATGGGGAGGGGCGTATCTCAACCGGCCCACCTGCCGAAAAATAGGAAACGGCGGCGGCCAAGAAAAAGGGCAAGCCTGCACTGCGGCTCGCCCCTTCCCTATTCCACCAATGCGCTACGATCAGTAAACGCGCGCCTTGGGCTTGATATATTCGGCCTCGTCGGTGAGCGTGTAGTCGTGAACCGGACGGAAATCGAGCGACACCTTGCCACCCTTGCCGCCCCAGCCTTCGAACCAGCTAACCGTGTGCTTCATCCAGTTTTCATCGTCGCGGTTCGGATAATCCTCATGCGCGTGCGCGCCACGGCTTTCCTTGCGGTTTTCCGCGCCGACCATGGTGCAGACGGCCTGCGACATCAGATTGTCCAGCTCCAGCGTCTCGATCAGGTCGGTGTTCCAGATCAGCGAGCGATCGGCGATGGACACGTCCTGCAAGCTCTTGTTGACCTGCGCCATCTTCTCGACGCCCTCGGACAGAAGCGCACTGTCGCGGAACACGGCAGCGTGTTTCTGCATGGTGTGCTGCATTTCGAGGCGGATCTTCGCCGTGGGCGAACCGCCCTTGGCATTGCGATAATGATCGAGACGGCCCAGCGCCAGATCGGCCGAATCCTTGGGCAGCGGACGATGCGAGCCGTTGGGCTTCAGCGTTTCCTTCAAGTGCAGGCCGGTCGCGCGGCCGAACACCACAAGGTCGATCAACGAGTTGGAGCCAAGGCGGTTCGCGCCATGGACCGACACGCAAGCGGCTTCGCCGACCGCATAGAGGCCCGGCACGACGACTTCGGGATCGTCGCCGACCTTCGTCACCACCTGCCCATGATAGTTACAGGGGATGCCGCCCATATTGTAATGGACGGTCGGCGTCACGGGAAGCGGCTGGCGCGTCAGATCGACGCCCGCGAAAATCTTGCCGCTTTCGGTGATGCCCGGCAGACGTTCCGCCAGCACCTTGGGATCAATATGATCGAGGTGCAGGTAGATGTGATCCTTGTTCGGACCCACGCCGCGCCCTTCGCGCATTTCCATCGCCATGGAACGCGACACCACGTCGCGCGAGGCCAGATCCTTCGCCGAGGGGGCATAGCGTTCCATGAAACGCTCGCCTTCGGAGTTGGTGAGGTAGCCGCCCTCGCCGCGCGCGCCTTCGGTGATGAGGACGCCCGCGCCGTAGATGCCGGTCGGGTGGAACTGAACGAACTCCAGATCCTGCAAGGGCAGACCCGCGCGCAGCACCATGCCGCCGCCGTCGCCGGTGCAGCTATGCGCCGAGGTAGCGGAGAAATAGGCGCGACCATAGCCGCCCGTCGCCAGCACGACCGCCTGGCTGCGGAAGCGGTGGATGGAGCCATCCTCCATGCACATGGCGATGACACCCCGGCATTCCTTGCCGTTGGGACCGTCTTCCATGATGAGGTCGATGGCGAAATATTCGATGTAGAAGTCCGCGTCATATTTCAGCGATTGCTGATAGAGCGCGTGCAGCATCGCATGGCCGGTGCGGTCGGCGGCGGCGCAGGTGCGCTGCACCGGGGGACCTTCGCCCATATTCTGCATGTGACCGCCGAAAGGGCGCTGGTAGATGGTGCCGTTCTGGTTGCGGCTGAAGGGTACGCCGGCATGTTCCAGTTCGATCACGGCCGCAGGCGCTTCACGCACCATATATTCGATCGCGTCCTGATCGCCCAGCCAGTCCGATCCCTTGACGGTGTCGTACATGTGCCAGGTCCAGTGATCGGGCGAGTTGTTGCCCAGCGACGCAGCGATGCCGCCCTGCGCCGCGACGGTATGGCTGCGGGTCGGGAACAGCTTGGTGATGCAGGCGGTCTTGAGGCCCGCTTCGGCGCTGCCCATGGTCGCGCGCAGGCCGGAGCCGCCCGCGCCCACCACCACGGTGTCGTAAGTGTGGTCGATGATCTTATAGGCTTCGGTCGACATTATGCGGCAGCTCCCATGAAGGCGATCTTCGCGATGGCGAAGATGCCGGCGGCCGCGCCGCCAATGGCGTAGAAGTTGAGGAGAAGCGCGGACAGGAAGGCAAGGCCCTTGTCATGCACATAGTCCTCCAGCATCACCTGCATCCCAAGACGCAGGTGCCAGAAAATGCTGACCAGCATCAGCATCATCGGCACCGCGACCAGCGGGTTGGCGATCCATTCGACCACGCTCTGATAATCGAGGCCCGGCAGCGTCAGCAGGCTGAAGATCAGCCACAGGACGAGCAACAGATTGCCGACGGCGGTGTAACGCTGCGCCAGCCAGTGATGCGCGCCATGCCGCGCCGATCCGAGGCCACGAACGCGGCCGATTCCGGTTCCCGTTCCCATCAGAACTTCCCCCCGCAGATATAGGCCCACATGATCGCCGTGACGACGACCGAACCGATCATCGCGACGATGGACCATGTCCTGTTGGTCCGAAGCTCATAGCCCGCGCCCATGTCGAGGACGAAATGGCGCAAGCCGGAAAACAGATGCTGGAAGAAGGCCCAGGTCAGGCCGATCATGACGATAGTGCCGATGGGCGAAGTCGCGCATTTCAGGAAAGTCGCATAGGCTTCAGGCCCGGTCGCGGCGGCCATCAGCCACCAAACCAGCCCCAGCGCGCCGACGATGGCGAGGCCATTGCCGGTGATGCGGTGCAGGATGGAGATCGCCATATGCGGCCCCCATTTCCATATCGTCAAATGCGGCGAGAGCGGCCGGCTGGTGGATCGCGCCATGTCTACCCGTGTCCCTGATCTTGTCCTTTGTTCCGCCTCCCTTAGGAGCGAACGCGGCGAAGGGCAAGGCACGGCGGAAGGTAGCGCGCGAACGGTGGAATAAAGGATCAATTAACCAAAAGGAACTAATCAGACCGGGAAATGACCGCGCACCACCTTTAGGGGACATATCGACCTATGCCGTCTGTCAACAATAGCGGGCTGATCCGGATCGACAATCTGGCCGACATCGATCCCACCATCGGGCCGGAAGCGCTGGAAATATATGAGTTGATCGAAGATTCCCTCGATATTGTCGCGCGGACATTCTTCGACACTTATGTGGATGAGGCAAAGCTGGCCGATCACCTGCCGCCTGCAACGCTGCGAAAGATCGAGACGGCCACCCACCAATATGCGCGGGAAAAGCTGTCACGCTACAATGCCGGGGAATGGGGCCGCATGGTCACCGAATGCGTCCGCCACGCGAACAAGCACAGCCTGCCGGTGGCGGCGGTGCTGGCGTCCGTCGCGCGCGCAGACGAAAAGATCGCGGAATTGATCTGCGACCGCATCTGGAACGACAGGCCGCGTTGTCAGCGGCTTTTGCGAACCGTCAACCGCCTGTCCATGCTCAGCATGGGCATGTTGAGCAACGTCATGGCGCAGGATATGGCCGACGCCCAGCGCGTCGAACGGATGCGCTTCGGCATGCTGTTCGAGCAGCGAATCGTCGGCGAGATCGACGGCGCTTCGGATCTGGGCGAATCGCTGCGTGAACAGGCCAAGGACGCCTCCGCCGCCACGCGGGGGATGTTGGGCAAGGCATCCGAAGTGGCCGCCGCCGCCGAGCAGTCGGCGCTCGCCATGCGGGACGCGGCGCAGACATCGGCCGGACTTATCCGCGCTATCGAGGATGCCCGCATCGAAGTGGAAGGCGCCGCCGAGGTCGCGCTGCGCGCGGCTGAACAATCGGGCGAGGCCGTGGCCATGTCCGTTACGCTCTCCGAACATGCCAAGTCGATCGAATCCATCCTGAGCCTGATCCGCGACATTGCGGGGCAGACCAACCTGCTTGCGCTCAACGCCACGATCGAGGCGGCGCGGGCGGGCGATGCGGGGCGCGGCTTTGCCGTCGTCGCGCAGGAAGTGAAAAGCCTCGCCAATCAGACGGCGCGGGCAACCGATGAGATCGCGGGGAGGATCGCCGACATCCAGACATCGACCCGCCAGTCGGTGCAAACCAACGAACGCATCCGCGACACGGTGGGCGAAGTCCAGGCCAGCGCCCAGCGCATCCGTCACGCCATGGACCAGCAGGCCCAGACCGTGACGATGATAACGGCCGCCGTGGACGAAACCGCCCTCGCCGCCGACTCGATGTCGACCACCATCTCCGCGATCCGGCAGGACACCGAAGTCGTCGCATCGGAAATCGATCAGCTTGAGCGCGGCTTCATGACGGTAGAGGACAAGCTGTCGGGTCTGCGAGCAGCGTCTTCCGATTTCAGTCGGCAAGTGGCGTAGAGCACCCGGCATTCGGCCTGGGAGGAAGTACCGGCCAGCGGTTCGGAATGGCCGGAACCCTTCCTCGTGGACCTGTCCGCCTCCCACTTTCCCTTCCCCGTCCGGTGCAGTAAAGGCGGCGGCATGACCGATGCCGCCTCCGTCCAAAGCTGGAAAGTCACCCTGCCCTGCACCCGCGTGGAAGCGGAGGCGCTGGCCGGGGAGATCGCCGCCTTTGCGATGATGGACAAACCGCCGGTGCTGATGACCAGCGAAGCGGAACCCGATAACGAAGATAGCTGGCGACTCGACGCCTTTTTCGAGGGCAAGCCCAGCACGGCCGCCGTCAAGCTGCTGCGGACTCTGGTGCCGAGCGCCGGGGCCACCAAGCCGGTGATAGAGCAGCTTCCCGACGAGGATTGGGTGACGATGAGTCAGCAGGGGCTGGAGCCGGTCACCGCCGGGCGCTTTCATGTCCGCAACCTGCCCGGCGATCCCGAACTGCCCGGCCACGTCAATTTCCTGATCGGCGCGAGCCGCGCTTTTGGCACCGGGCAGCATGAAACCACGTCTGGTTGCCTGATGATGCTGGACCGGATGCGACGCATCGGGATGCGATTCGGCAATGTCGCCGATATCGGGACGGGCACGGGCCTGCTGGCCTTCGCCGCGCTCAGCCTCTGGCCGCGCGCCTATGCGACGGCGTCGGATATCGACCCGGTGGCGGTGGAGATCAGCGCCGAAAATGCGCTTGCCAACAACGTGCCACTGGGCGCAGGCGCGGGCCAGGCCGCGTTGTTCACCGCGGCGGGCGTGGATCATCCCGCCATTATCGGACGCGCGCCCTATGACCTGCTGATCGCCAATATCCTTGCCGGGCCGCTGATCGAACTCGCGCCCTCTCTCTGCGCGCTGGTGGAGGAAGGCGGGACCATCGTGCTCGCGGGCCTGCTCAAGGAACAGGCGGACGCCGTGCTGGCGGCCTATCGTGCGCAGGGAATGCGGCTGGCGGAGCGAAGCGACCGGGCCGACTGGCCGACGCTGCGGCTGCGCAAGCGGCCGCGGATCGGCTGGAAACGCCCCCTCCGCTTCGACCGCACCGAACGGGGTGAAGCCTGGGGATTCGGAAGCATCTGATCATGAGAATCAGCGGCGGACCATCCTGCATGAAGGGGCCGAGCCGGTTGAAAAATATGGTCCTGTTCGACCATCGTAAGGTAGTTGCGGCCACGGCATCGTTGACTATGCTGTCGCTCACGGCAAAGCTTTTCGCTGATCTACACAATCCTGTCGTGCAGCATGGATAATCGACAACCGCGCCGAAACCAGCCGGAGGCGACCCTATGCTGAGGAGACTATGATGACACGATTGCCGCGCCGCTCGCGAAAGGTTCGGATTCTCGCTACCCTCGGCCCTGCGAGCGACACGCCCGAAATGATCCGCGCGCTCTTCGTCGCCGGCGCAGATGCCTTTCGCATCAACATGAGCCATGGCGCCCATGAAGATCATGCGGCGCGCATCACCGCGATCCGCGCGCTGGAAAAGGAATTCGGGCGGCCCACCACGATCCTGGGCGATCTTCAAGGCCCCAAGCTGCGCGTGGGCACCTTTGCGCGGGGACTGGCGGTTCTGAAAACCGGCACGCACTTCACCCTCGATTGCGATGAAAAGCCGGGGGATGCCAAGCGCGTCAACCTGCCCCACCCGGAAATCTATGCCGCGCTGGTGCCCGAAACGCGGCTGTTGCTGGATGACGGCAAGCTGGTGCTGCGCGTCAAGGCGGTCACGGACGGCCGCATCGAAACCGTCGTGGAAGTCGGCGGCGCATTGTCCAACCGCAAGGGCGTCAATGTGCCGGACGTGGTCGTGCCCGTCCCCGCGCTCACCGACAAGGACCGCCGCGACCTCAGTTTCGCGATCGAGCAGAAGCTGGACTGGATCGCGCTCAGCTTCGTTCAGCGGCCGGAGGATCTGGCCGAGGCGCGCCGGTTGATGGGCGGCCATGGCGCGCTGATGGCGAAGATCGAAAAGCCCGCCGCCGTGCAACGCCTTGAGGAAATCCTAGAACTGGCCGATGGCGTCATGGTGGCGCGCGGCGATCTGGGCGTGGAACTGCCGCCGCAGGCCGTGCCGCCGTTGCAAAAGCAGATCGTCGCCACCGCCCGTCGCATGGGCCGCCCGGTCGTGGTCGCGACCCAGATGCTCGAATCGATGATCAAGGCGCCTACGCCCACCCGCGCCGAAGTGTCGGATGTCGCCACGGCGGTCTATGACGGGGCGGATGCGATCATGCTCTCGGCGGAGACGGCGGCGGGCGATTGGCCGCAGGAGGCCGTCGCGATGATGGACAGCATCGCCCACAGCGTCGAGCGCGATCCCGGCTATTTCGCGCGGCTGCATTTTACCGAAACCCTGCCCGATCCCACCACTGCCGATGCACTGGCGGAAGGCGCGGGCAACATCGTTTCCGTCGTCGGCGCCAGCGCCATCACCTGCTTCACCGCGTCGGGCAGCACGGTGCGGCGCGTGGCCCGGGAGCGGCCGCTGGTGTCGATATTGGCGCTGACCCCGCGTCTCGACACGGCGCGGAAACTGGGCCTTACCTGGGGCGTTTATGCGGTGCGCACCCAGGATATCGGCAATTTCGAGGAGATGATCGGGAAAGCGCGCCGCATGGCGCTGCGTCACGGCATGGTGGAAAAGGGCGGCAAGATCGTCGTGCTGGCGGGCGTCCCCTTCGGCACGCCGGGATCGACCAATGTGCTGCATGTCGCCGCCATTCGCGGGGATGAACTTAAAGGGCGGGAATAGGGCCGATCAGCCCCAGCGCGGCCAGTTCCTCCCGCAGCGTTCGCGCATCGCGGAACAGATGGCCGCGCATCCCCGAAGCCTGCGCGCCGGATTATTCTCCTGCCGGTCGTCGATGAAAAGGGTTTCGGCGGCCGCGACGCCGAACCGCTCCAGCGCCAGCCGGAAGATCGCGGCGTCGGGCTTCACCAGCCTCTCCGCGCCTGAAACCACGATATCGCGAAAGGGCGAGAAGAAGGTCGCTTCCCGCGCGTGGAACGGCCCCCAGAACTCCGCGCTGAAATTGGTGAGGGCAAAGAGCGGAACGTCCGCTTCATGCAAGTCCGCGACGATCCGCGCCATGCCATCCACCACGGGGGCCACGCTGTCGATGAAGCGCTCGCCCCACAGGCGAATCAGCGCCTCATGCTCCGGGTGCCGCGCGATCAATTCCACGCTGGTTTCGGCGAAAGGCCGCCCCGCATCATGCTGAAAATGCCAGTCCGCCGTCACGACATCGCGCAGAAACGCATCAAGCGCCTGATCATCGGGGATCAGGCGCTCGTAAAGAACCCTGGGGTTCCAGTGAAAGAGGACATTGCCGACGTCGACGATAACGGCGGCGACCTCCGCCACGGCTTGTTCAGCCCTGGCGCGCCTTGAAGCGGCGGTTGGTCTTGTTGATGACGTAGGTCCGGCCGCGACGACGGATCACGCGGTTGTCCCGATGACGGCCCTTGAGCGACTTGAGCGAATTGCGGATCTTCATGGAAGTCAGCCTTTGATGAATCTTTGTGATCGGAAAATCGAAGCGCAGCCCCTATGGGTGGGGCGGAAGAAAGTCAAGGGCGCGAGCCGCTCTTTTCCCGCCGTTCATCCTGCATGCAGCAAAGCCGTGGCTGATGCGTTAGGAAGGAATCCGCCATGCGGCAACGTGTCAGGGCGTCATATCATCGGGAGTGCATTCATGTTGAAGAAGATCGTCCTTCCCTGCTGCCTTGGCCTTTCGCTCGCCGCCTGCGCGACGGCCGTGCCGCCGGTGGAAGTGACGCGATTCCATGTCGGCGATCCGGTTCGCAACGGCACCATCGCGGTGGAGGAAATGCCCGGCAACCCGGACGTCAGTCTGGAATATCGCACCTATTCCAACGCCGTGCTTCAGGAATTGCAGTCGGTGGGTTTCACTCCCGCGGTCGAGGGCGCGAAGAGCGATTATGTAGCGCTGGTCGCGTTTCGCCGGGGTTTCCGCCCGACCGGCTATGACCGCAGCGGCAAGCCCGTCAGCGTGGGCGTAGGCGGCGGCGTGGGCAGCGGCGGTTATTCCGGCCTGGGCGTGGGCATCGGCATCAACCTGTCGGGCAAGCCCAAGGATATCGTGTCCACCGAATTGCAGGTCCAGATTCGCCGCCGTTCCGATTCGACGACCATCTGGGAAGGCCGCGCCATCACGCAAGCGCGCGAGGGAACGCCCGCCGCCCAGCCCGGCCTTGCCGCCGGAAAGCTCGCGACGGCGCTCATCCGGGGCTATCCGGGCGAGTCCGGGCGCACTATAACGGTCAAATGACCATCTCGATTTCCAGCGCTTTCGACAGCGGCAATATTCGCGTTCTTTCCATCCATGACACGCCATCGGGCGTCCGCGCCGAGTTGGAGATCGTCCGCGATCATCAGAGCGACTTCTATCAATGGTTCCATTTCCGGGTGGCGGGCGCGGCCGGGCGGGACGTGGAACTGGCCATCGTCAACTGCGGCCGGTCGGCCTATCCCGACGGCTGGTCGGGCTACAAGGCGCGCTATAGCGAGGATCGGGAGAACTGGCTGCTCGCCGACACGGACTATGCGGACGGCACGCTGACCATTCGCCTGTCACCGGACGTCAATGCCGTCTGGCTCGCCTATTTCGCGCCTTATTCGATGGAGCGGCACCATGACCTGATCGCCTGGGCCGCCTGCCAGCCGGGCGTGGTCCATCGCGAACTGGGACTGACGCTCGATGGCCAGCCGCTTGATCTGCTGACGCTGGGAGAAGGGCCGAAGAAGGTCTGGCTCTACGCCCGCCAGCATCCCGGCGAAAGCATGGCCGAATGGTGGATGGAAGGCGCATTGGAGCGTTTGACCGACGAAGAGGACGCCGTTGCCCGCCTGCTGCGGAAAAAGGCGACCTTCCACATCGTCCCCAACATGAACCCCGACGGCAGCCGCCGGGGCCACCTGCGGACCAATGCGGCCGGCGTGAACCTCAACCGCGAATGGCATGAACCGTCGGTGGAGCGCAGCCCGGAAGTCTTCCTCGTCCGCGCGGCGATGGATGAAACGGGGATCGACTTCGCCATGGACGTGCATGGCGATGAAGCCATCCCCGCCGTCTTCCTGGCCGGGTTTGAGGGCATTCCCTCGATCACGGAACGGCAAATGGCCCTTTTCCACCGTTATCGCGACACGCTGGCGGCGCGGACGCCGGATTTCCAGACGAAGCGCGGCTATCCCGTGGCGGGAGAAGGCAAGGCGAACCTGTCCATGTCCACCAATCAGCTTGCCGAGCGCTTCGGCGCAGTGGCGATGACGCTGGAAATGCCGTTCAAGGACAATGACGACCTGCCCGACGCCGATTATGGCTGGTCGCCCGCGCGCTCGATGCAACTGGGCAAGGATTGCCTCGCCGTGCTGGCCGAGATGATCGACGAGATTTGAAGCCTTTGGGGTTGGGCGCGGTTCGTCTGGCCGGACCGGATCGCCGGGGCGGACGGCAAGCTGATCCGCGATCAGGACCGTCATCAGACCGAAGCATCACCGATAGCAGATGCAGAAGATGAAGGAGAGTGTGGCGAAGAACGCCCGCAGCCATTAGGAGCGTGCGTCAACCGATTCACACTCACACGGAGATTCCCATGAGCGATGGCAATGTCGCCGCCGAACAGCTACGCCTCTTCATCGAACGCATCGAGCGCCTGGAAGAGGAAAAGAAGGGCATTGGCGACGATATCAAGGACGTCTACCTGGAAGCCAAGGCCAATGGTTATGACGTAAAGACGATGCGGACCATCGTCCGCCTCCGCAAGATGGAACGCAACGCCCGCATGGAAGCCGAAGCGCTGCTGGAAACCTACAAGAGCGCCCTGGGGATCGAATAGGCCCCACGAAGCAGGAGAGCGCCCCATGACCGAGATCGTCGTCAGCACCACCAGCCGTCTGGAAGGACGGCCGGCCAAGGAATATCTCGGCATCGTCACCGGCGAGGTGATCGTGGGCGCCAACCTGTTCCGCGACCTGTTCGCCAGCGTCCGCGACATCGTCGGCGGGCGGTCGGGCGCTTATGAGGACGTGCTCCAGCGCGCCCGCGAACAGGCCATCGGCGAAATGCGGATGCGCGCGGCGACGCTGGGAGCCAATGCCGTGGTGGGCGTTGACCTTGATTATGAAGTGCTGGGATCGAACGGGTCGATGCTGATGGTGTCGGCTTCGGGCACGGCGATACTCGTGTGAGTTGCACGAAAGGCGCGCCGCCGCTAGAGAACGCGCCTCAACAGCACAACAGTTTCAGGAGCGGGCTGTGGCCGGCCATTCCAAATTCAAGAACATCATGCATCGCAAGGGCGCGCAGGACAAAAAGCGCTCGTCCATGTTTTCCAAGCTCAGCCGCGAAATCACCGTCGCGGCCAAGATGGGTATGCCCGATCCGGACATGAACCCGCGCCTGCGCCTCGCGATCAACGCGGCCAAGGCCCAGTCCATGCCCAAGGACAATATCCAGCGCGCCATCGACAAGGCGGCGGGCGGCGACATGGAGAATTATGAAGAGGTCCGCTATGAGGGCTATGGCCCCGGCGGCGTCGCCATCATCGTCGAAGCGCTGACGGACAACCGCAACCGCACGGCGACCAACGTTCGTACCGCCTTCTCCAAAAATGGCGGCAATCTCGGCGCTTCGGGCGCGGTGAGCCATGGCTTCGACCGCATGGGCCTCATCACCTATCCGGCAAACGCGGGCGATGCCGACGCGATCTTCGAAGCGGCGCTGGAAGCGGGCGCGGAAGACGTGTCCTCCCATGAGGACGAGCATGAAGTCTGGACCGCGATGGACGCGCTTCATGAAGTCGCCAAGGCACTGGAAGCCTCGCTCGGTCCGGCGGAGAGCGCCAAGCTGGCGTGGAAACCGCAGACCACCATGGAAGTGGACGAGGCGAATGCCGCGACTCTGCTCAAACTGGTCGATACGCTGGAAGACGATGATGACGTCCAAACGGTGTGGGGCAATTATGAAGTGTCCGACGCGGTGATCGAAAAGCTGGGCTGAATGTTCTTTCAGTTCGCGTCGAACGGAATTTAGAACATGATCCTGCTTGGCCTCGACCCCGGCCTCGGCACGACGGGCTGGGGCTTGATTTCAGCGGATGGCAATCGCCTCACCCATCTCGCCAATGGCCAGATCAAGACCGATTCCGAACTGCCGCTGCCGACGCGGCTGATGGCGCTGGACATGGCGCTGACTGACCTGATCCTTGAACATCGCCCCGATGGCGCGGCGGTCGAGGAAGTGTTCGTCAACGTCAATCCGCAATCGACGCTGAAACTGGGGCAAGCGCGCGGCGTGATCCTGCTGGCGGCGGCGCGGTCCGGTATAGTCGTGGGCGAATATGCCGCGCGGCTGGTCAAGAAATCCGTCGTCGGCGTGGGCAACGCATCCAAGGATCAGGTGCACGCCATGGTCGCGCGGCTGCTGCCCGGCGCAAAGATCGCGGGCGCGGATGCCGCCGACGCGCTGGCGGTCGCGATCACCCACGCCCATCATCTTGCCAGTGCGCGGCGGATACCGACGCGCTAGCATCCGTCGTCACACCCCTCCTATTTCCAGTCGAAGGTCAGCGGGGCTTCGCGAAAGGCGAAGCGGTCGAGATGGTCGGCGACGACCTGCTTGAAGCGTTCGACATCCGCGTCTTCCATCGGCTCTATCGTGACCGTCAGCGCGTCCGGCGCGGCCGTCATGCGGATCGGCCCCATGGGGAAGGCGATCCGGCCCTGTTCCGCGTCGAAATCAATCTCGAACTTGTGACTCCAATGCTTGCAGAGTTGTTGCAGATAACGGCTGGCATGGCCGGTCGGAACTTGAGCCGTAAGCGTCATTCTCAGAGCCTTTCAATCTTGTGTGCGGCCTCGTCGATCAGGGCGACGGCGTCGAACATGGTCTGCGCCTCCACCCCTTCCTTCTGAAGGCGGCCGCGAACCGCCATGGCCAGATTCTGCATGGCGCGGCGAATGGGCGCGCCATCGCTACGTTCCGCCTTTTTCGCCAGATGAGCGAGTCGTTCCGTGACGGCCTGCACTTCGGCCTGATGTTCGGCCAGATGCGCGGCCCCCGCTTCGGTGATGGCGAAGAGCTTGCGGCTGCTTCCGCCAGGCTGCTCGGCAATCAGGTCCATGTCGGCCAGCAGAGTGAGCGTCGGATAGACCACGCCCGGACTGGGCGCATAGACCTGGCCCGACAGGCTCTCGATCTCGCGGATCAGGTCATAGCCATGGCGTGGGGTATCGGCGATCAGGCGCAGCAGGATGAGTTGCAACATGTCGTTCGTGAAAAGCCGCCTGCGCCCTCCACCACGACCGCCCCGGCCATCCCCGCTGAAGGGATCATCGCCGAAGGCGCGGGAGCGGCCACCGTCGCCCAAGCCATGGCCAAAGCCGCCGGGGCCAGCAAACCGGGCATGTCCGCGATGCGCAAAGCGGCCTTCATGACCGCGATGAGGAGTGTGAAAATGCATCTTAGCCTCTTTGCTATTTCTTGATGCATCTAGATATATCTCAAAAAATTTCACGCGCAAGATTTAAGATATATCTTTTTATGGAACAGCACTATTTTCGGACGAATTGCGCCCCACAAAAAGCGGCGCGGACAAAGCCCGCGCCGCTTTCTACCTACCTCTGCGTGGAAAATCTCAATCCGGCCTCTTCGCCACGCTGACCAGCGCGGGGCGCAGCAGGCGATCCTTGATCGTGTAGCCTGCCTGCATCTCTACCAGCACGGTGCCCGGCTCCGCATCGGCAGAGGGCGCTTCCATCATCGCCTGATGCTTGTTGGGATCGAGCGGCTGGCCGACCGATTCCAGCTTCTGGATGCCGTTGCGGCCGAACACGTTTTCCAGTTCGCGGGTCGTGGCTTCAAGACCCGCGACCAACCCCTTGAACTTCTCATCCTCGCGCAGGTCGGCGGGAATGGCTTGGAGCGCGCGGGTCAGATTGTCGGCCACCGACAGCATATCGCGCGCAAAGGCCGTCGCGGCATAGGAACGCGCGTCCGCCAGTTCCTTTTCCAGACGGCGACGCACATTCTGCGTTTCGGCATGGGCATAGAGAACATCCTGCCTGGCCGTCGCCAATTCACTCTCCAGCGTGGTCAGGCGGTCCTCCGCCGCATCGCCAGCGGGAGCCATATCTTCGGGAAGTTGGTCCACGACTTCGGTATTTTCAATATTCTCTTTTTCTTCACTCATCTCATCAATCTCGACAATGTCTGGGCGGTAAAGTCCACCATGGGGATCACCCGCGCATAGTTCAAGCGCGTAGGGCCGATCACGCCGACCACGCCGACGACCCGGCCATCGCCGCCCCGGTAAGGGGCGGCTATGACCGAAGAACCGGACAGGGAAAAGAGCTTGTTTTCCGAACCGATGAAGATTTTGGTGGCATTGCCCGCCAGGGCGCTTTGCAACAGGCCGAATATCTCCTGCTTGCCTTCCAGTTGTTCCAGCAATTGCCGCACCCGCTCAAGGTCGGCGGCGGTGCCATCATCCAGAAGGTGCGACTGACCACGCACGATCAGCACGGGGCGGTCGTCGGCATCCTGCGACCAGATGGCGATGCCGCGCTCGATCAGTTCGCGCGCCGCGCCCTGAAGCGCCGTGCGTTCGCTCTCCAGTTCCTGCCGCAGAAGGTCGCCCGCCTGCCCAAGCGTGAGGCCGGTGAAGCGCGCGGACATGAAATTCGCCGCCTCCGCCAGCAGGGAGGGTGTGACGCCATCGGGCAAGTCAAGGACACGGTTTTCAACAGAGCCGTCCTGCCCTACCAACACCGCCAGCGCTTGCCGGGCGTTGAGCGGCACAAAACCGAATTGCCGCAACACCGGCTCACGCTTGGGCACCATGACGATGCCCGCGCAAGCCGAGAGGCCCGACAGGGCGGCCGTCGCGGCCGAGAGCGCCTCTTCTATCGGGCCGCTTTCCGTCAGCCCAGCCTCGATGGCGCGGCGTTCCTCCGGCGACGGTTCGGCGGCCTGCATCATGCCGTCCACGAACAGGCGCAGGCCCGTTTCAGTCGGCATCCGTCCGGCAGAGGTATGGGGCGCGGCGAGCAGGCCCAGTTCTTCCAGATCCTGCATCACATTGCGGATGGAAGCAGGCGACAGGCTGAGCGAGGCCATGCGGCTGATCGTGCGCGATCCGACCGGCAAACCCGTGCCCAGATAGCTTTCCACCACCAGACGGAAAACGTCGCGGGCGCGCTCATTCAGTTCCGAGATGGGAGTGACCGCCATGGGCATCTATCTAGGCAAGGCGAGCGCGACGCTCAAGTATCGGATTTGCGGGACTGGGTAGGCTTCAGCATGGCTTCCAGCCCCAGCATCCGCGGAACCGAGGCAATGGTCGCGCGCAGACGTCCATAGCGCGCATCCATGCAGCCGGACTGATATTCCAACCGCGTGGGAGCCCCCTCCCCGCGCATCCATTCGATGACATAGCCAGGCATGTCGGTGGCGAAACGTTCGCAATTCTCGCCATGGGCGATCCGCTTCGTGGTGCCGGGCGCGGGGCGATAGGCGGCAAGGGTGTTCAGGAACCGGCGATATTGCGCGGGCGTGACCGTGAAACGCGTCGGTCCGGGAACGGTCGTGAAACGCCCCGGCTCGATCAGGCCCGATCCATCCGGCGTGACACGCAGCGTGTAGCTGGGACAGACGCCAAAACAGGGACCGGCGGAAAAACGAATCGTGTCCCCTGCCCGCACCGGCTTTTCCAGTTCCGCCCGCTCCGCAGCGCAGCCCGTCAGCAGCGCGGCAGCCGCCAAACCCATGATCGTCCGCATCGCGCACCTCCTTTTCCTGCTCTCATCCTCTATCGGTACTGGCAAGACGCCGCAACGGACGCTAAGCCCGCCCCCTGAACGCTTCGGAGAAAAAATATATGCGTCCTTCCGGCCGCGCGCCCGACCAGATGCGCGACATCACCATGGAACCCGGCTTCACCGTCCACGCCGAAGGAAGCTGCCTCATCAGCTTCGGCGACACGCGGGTGCTCTGCACCGCTTCGGTGGAGGAAAAAGTGCCCCCCTTCCTGCGTGGCAAGGGATCGGGCTGGGTCACCGCGGAATATGGCATGTTGCCCCGCGCCACCCATACGCGCGGCAGTCGTGAGGCCGCCAAAGGCAAGCAGTCGGGCCGGACGCAGGAAATTCAGCGACTGATCGGCCGCTCGCTGCGCGCGGTGGTCGATCTGCAAAAGCTGGGCGAGCGGCAGATCGTCGTCGATTGCGATGTGATCCAGGCCGATGGCGGCACCCGCACGGCGGCGATTTCGGGAAGCTGGGTCGCGTTGCGGATCGCAATCGACAAGCTGATCGCGTCGGGCGCTCTTCAGGAAGACCCCATCGTGCAGAAGGTCGCGGCGATCAGTTGCGGCATCTATCGGGGAACCCCGGTACTCGACCTCGACTATGCCGAGGACAGCAATGCAGAGGCGGACGCCAACCTGATCCTGACCGAGGACGGCAAGTTCGCCGAGGTGCAGGCGACCGCCGAAGGCGCGACCTATGATGAGGAAGAACTGCTGCGCCTCCTGCGGCTGGCCCGGATCGGCTGCGCGAAGATCTTCGCGGCGCAGGACAAGGCCACGGGGCGGTAAAACGCCCCTCCCCTGTTCCCGGCAATCCGTTCGCTTCGAGCGAAGACAGGAAGCCGATAGTGCGCCCATCGCATTTCTCGACTAAGCCTGTCCTGGCAGGCAGTCGAAGGGCTCGAAACGAACGGCTTAAGGTATTCAGATCATGTCAGACGAGTTCGGTCAGGAACAGGCCATCCGCAAACTGACCCCCGGCAAGCTGGTGATCGCCAGCCATAATGCGGGCAAGGTGCGGGAGATCGGCGAACTGCTGTCGCCCTATGGCATCGAAACGGTGTCCGCCAGCGCGCTGGACCTGCCCGAACCGGACGAGACCGGCACGACCTTCATCGCCAATGCGGAGTTGAAGGCGATACAGGCGGCGGACCTGTCCGGCTTGCCTGCCCTTGCCGATGACAGTGGCCTGTGCGTGGACGCGCTGAATGGCGATCCGGGCATTTTTTCGGCGCGCTGGGCAGGGCCGGACAAGGACTTCCGGCTCGCCATGCAAAATGTGTGGGACGCGGTGGAGGCCAGGGGACCGGACGCGGGCCACGACGCGCATTTCATCTGCGCGCTGGCGCTGGCCTGGCCGGACGGTCATGTCGAAGCATTTGAAGGCCGCGTCGATGGCACGCTGATCTGGCCGCCGCGCGGGCATAAAGGTTTTGGCTATGACCCGATGTTCCAGCCGCTGGGCCATGAAATCAGCTTCGGCGAGATGGAGCCGGACAAGAAGCACGGCATGAGCCACCGCGCCGACGCCTTTGCGAAGATGGTGGCGGCGGTTTTCTAGATTCCGCTCCGGACGCCATCACTGGCGGCGCGCGGCAAAGCCGTATAAGAAGCGCCGCTCATGCCCCTTCCTCCTTTCACTGCCATATCGGCTTCGACCGATCCCATTGCCCTTTATGTGCATTGGCCGTTTTGCGTATCCAAATGCCCCTATTGCGACTTTAACAGCCATGTGCGCGAGCAGGTGGACGCCGACGCGTGGCGGACGGCTTTGCTGGCGGACCTGCGGCATGAAGCGGTGCTTACGGGCGGACGGCCGCTATCCTCCATCTTTTTCGGCGGCGGTACGCCTTCGCTGATGCCGCCCGCCATCGTCGCGTCGCTGGTCGAGGCTGCGGCGGAATATTGGCGGCCCTTCCCCGATCTGGAAATCACGCTGGAGGCCAATCCCGGTTCGGTCGAGGCGGCGCGCTTTTCCGATCTGGCGGCGGCAGGCGTCAATCGCGTGTCGCTGGGCTTGCAGGCGCTGGAGGACGAAGCGCTGCATTTCCTTGGACGCGCGCATGATGTGCGGGAGGGTCTCGCCGCGCTGGATGTCGCCCAATCCGTGTTCCGCCGCGTCAATTTCGACCTCATCTATGCGCGGCCGGGACAGAGCGAAAGCGATTGGGCGGCGGAACTGGCGCGCGGCCTGTCTTTCGGGACGGATCATCTGTCGCTCTATCAACTCACCATCGAACCGGGGACGCGCTTTGAGACATTGGTGGCGCAGGGCAAGCTCCTGCCCGCCGATGGCGATCATGCCGCGATCCTCTATGAACAGACGCAGGACATGGCGGCCGCCGCGGGCATCCCCGCCTATGAGATCAGCAACCATGCCCGGACGGGACAGGAAAGCCGCCATAATCTCACTTACTGGCGCTATGGCGATTATATGGGGATCGGCCCCGGCGCGCATGGGCGGCGACTGGGCATGGCGACCCTGCGCCACCGGAAGCCGGAAAACTGGATGGGCGCGGTCCAGCGCAACGGCCATGGGCTGCAAGGCGAAGAGACGCTCGCGCCGCAGGATCGCGCGCGGGAGGCTTTGCTGATGGGGCTGCGGCTGGCGGAGGGCGTCGACCTGAGGCGGATCGCGCGGATTTCCGGCGTTGCGGAAACCGATCTGGTCGATGCGAAAGCCATCGAGCAGCTTTCCGGCCATGGCCTCGTCGCGAAGACAGGCCAAACGTTACGGATCGAACCGGCGGGCATGTTGCTGCTCGACGCGATTCTGCCGGAAATCGTCGCCGTCTGAGGATCAATCCGCTGCGCGGGTGTCGATCCGGGCGATTTCCTCATCCAGGTCACGCAGCACTTCGGCGCGGATTTCATCCGACATCTTAATGGCGCGGGCAACCTCGGCACGGGCCTTGACAAGGCCTGCCCGCGCCGCGCCAGCGGCCTGCGCCTTGATGGCGGTATCGCAGATGCGGACGCGGATGTGGCGGCGGCCGTCTGCGTCGACGGTTTCCTGATGATTTACCGCCCGATCGCCCTCGCAACCATTGCGGACGTCGACATTGGGAATCTGGCGGCGGATATCCGCTCCGCTGGGAATGGCATGAGCCGCCGCCCCTGCATCGACCGCAGGCGGCGCGGGCGGAGCTGGAGGAACCGGCGGCACCATGTCGGCAGCGAGCGCCGAAGGAGGCGGCGGCGGGGTAGGCAGCGCATGATCGGCCTGCACCGGAACCACGGCGTTCGATGGCTCGGCAACGATCTGCAACGCATTGTCCCCTTGCAGCGCGACAGGTTCATCCGCCTGCGCAGGCTGCGCCACCAGAGCGGACAGCCGATTGAAATTGACGGTCTCCACTTGTCCGGCGATCGCGGCCACCTGCTGCGCGGCGCGGCCGCCTGAAGCGGTCAAAGCAAGGCCAGCGACCGTCATCAGCCCCACAAGAGCCATGCCCAAACTGATGCGGCGAAGCGACATTTCATGATTTGAAAGCATTTTCAGCCTCCCCTTCAAGGCAGCGATATGGGTGAGATGGCAGGCCCCGGCGAACTGCCGCCCACCCGCCGCCTTCAATATGGCGCGACCATAGACATGGGCCAGATCCTGGCCGTAAAGCGCCAGCACGCGAGCGTCGCAGGCCTGCTCCTGATCGGCGCGATAGGCCCGATAGGCGATCCAGGCGACCGGATTGCACCAATGGACAGCGACCAGGAGCAACGCGGCCAGGTTCGCGGCCAGATCGCCATGGCCATGATGCGCGCGCTCATGCGCGATCGCCATCGCCTGCTCCTCTGTATCGAAGCGGTGCGCGAAATCGACTGGCAGCACGATATAAGGACGCAGAATACCGAAGGCGAGCGGCCCGCCAGCCTGCGGGCTGGAGATGATCCGGATGCGTCCTTCCTGCCCGAACGGGATGGAACCGGCCAACATATGCTGCCGGAAACGGAAATAGCCGACCAGTTGCACCATCAGAAAGACAACCATGCCCGTCAGCCAGATGGCGACCCCGATTTCCAGCCATGGCAGACCGGGAGCCGTATCGGCCGGCATGGAGACGGAGGCGATGGTGATGAAATCGGGAATGCCGGACTGGTCGACGGCTGTCTGGAGCGGGGATGGGGCAACGATCCGCTCCGGCAGGGCGGGCAACAGCATCCGCACCATCGGCAACGCCCAGAGCCAATAGGCCGCCCCCGCCCCCAGCCATCGCGCCACGGGACGGCGCATCATCATGACCAGCGCCATCAACAGGGTCGTGGCGATCAGCGTTTCGGCCAGCCAGACGCTCATGACTTCAGCCCTTTCAATATGCCTTCCAGTTCCGCGATGTCATCCGCCGTCAACTGGTCCTGTTGGGCCAGTTGCGCGATCAGCGGCGATATGCGCCCGCCGAACAGGCGATTGACGAAGCGGCCCGATTCGCTCGCGACATAGTCTTCCCGCGCGACCATGGGACGATAGAGGAAACGGCGGCCGTCCTGATCGGCGGCGATGATATCCTTCGCCATCAGGCGAGACAACAGCGTCTTGACGGTCTGGATGCTCCAGCCGCGATCCGCCGTCACCTGACCAGCGACATCGGCAGCGGTGAGCGGAGCGCGGTGCCACAGCGCCTCCATCACCACCAGTTCGGCTTCGCTGATTTTTTCGCTGACAGCCATGATGCGCTTCGAGTCCCGAGTCTTCAACTACATATGTAGTCGCATTGATTACATGTGTAGTCAACAGAACAGATGGGAACGGGCGCGGCTTTCCCGTGCGGATCGTCGGGATATTTTACATTCACGCTGTTCGGCGCAGAGGCATTAACCTTTGGAAGGGAGCTTTTCCTGCGCTTTTCCGCTCTGGCATGACGCTTGCGTCCTGAAAGCCGTTCCCGACCGTTCAACTATCGGGGGATGCAGGCCGATCTCCGCCGCATCCCCCACCCGGTCCTCTCCAAAAACGGCACAAAAAAAGCGGCCCGAAATCTCGGACCGCTCTCCCGAACGCTCACAATCCCATGTCAGTTAGCAGAAGCCACGCCCTGATCGGTCATCAACTGCTCCAATTCGCCCGCTTCATACATTTCCATCATGATATCGCTGCCGCCGACAAATTCGCCTTTCACATAAAGCTGGGGAATGGTCGGCCAGTCGGAGAAGGACTTGATTCCCTGACGAATCCCCTGATCCTGCAACACGTCGACGCTTTCATAGGCGACGCTCAGATGCTCCAATATGGCGATGGCGCGGCTGGAAAAACCGCATTGCGGGAAAAGCGGCGTCCCCTTCATGAAGAGCACCACGTCATTGCCATTGACGATATCGGCGATCCGCTGCTGCACGGCGTCGTTCATGAATTCGGTCCATTCCTGTCTGGCGCCCGCATCCCGCGAGCGCGCATCATTTGCTGCCGCCTAGTTGGGAACGGCGGTGGTCAGTTGCAAGGCATGAAGCACGCCGCCCATCCGGCCGCCGAGCGCGGCATAGACGGCGCGCTGCTGCGCCACGCGAGTCAGTCCGCGAAAGCTTTCCGACACGACACGGGCGGCATAATGATCGCCGTCGCCGGCAAGATCGGTGATCTCCACCTGCGCGTCCGGAATGGCGGCACGGATCATGTCGGCGATTTCATCGGCGGCCATCGGCATGGCGGTTTCCCCTGTGCTGTGCCTTCAGGACTGCGCTTCGATGAACTGGCGGCGCGCGATGACCTGCTGTTCTTCGAGCGCCGCGCGCACGGAGGGTTCGTCAATGTCCACGCCAGCCTGCGTCATGTCGCCCAGGATCTTGCGGATCACGTCCTCGTCGCCCGCTTCCTCGAAATCAGCCTGCACCACGGCCTTCGCATAGGCGTCCGTCTCTTCCGGCGTCAGGCCCATTTTCGCGGCCGCCCATTCGCCCACCAGGCGATTGCGGCGCGCCTGAATGCGGAACTGCATTTCCGCGTCATGCGCGAACATATTTTCAAAGGCCCGTTCGCGATCGTCAAAAGTGGTCATGCTATGCCCTGTTCAAAAGCTCGTTGTCCTTGTCGCAGATATGCCGAACCGCGCGCTTAAGCAACGGTCGGAACGAGCCAGGGCTTTTCGACCGCAAGCCGGCCTTCAAAACGGTCAATCTCGCTCCTGTTATCGAGCGTCAGGCCGATTTCATCCAGACCGCCCAGCAGGCAATGCTTGCGAAAGGGGTCGATCTCGAACCGGAAGCGGTCCTGAAACCGGGTCGTCACCGTCTGCTCTTCCAGATTCACATGAATCGGATCGGTCTTCGCGACTTCCATCAGGCGATCAATCGCCTCCTGCGGCAGCACCACGGTCAGGATGCCGTTCTTGAAGGCATTGCCGGAGAAAATGTCCGAAAAGCTGGGCGCCATCACCACCTTGACGCCAAGGTCCGCCAACGCCCATGCCGCATGTTCGCGGCTGGAACCGCAGCCGAAATTGTCGCCCGCGATCAGGATCGGGCTGCCCGCATATTCCGGGTCGTCGAAGACATTGCCCGGTTCCTTGCGGAGCACTTCGAACGCCCCCCTGCCCAGTCCCTCACGACTGATCGTCTTCAACCAATGCGCGGGGATGACGATGTCGGTGTCGACATTCTTCATGCCGAACGGATAGGCCCGGCCTTCGACTTCAGTCAGTTTTTCCATCAGTGGACCTGTTTTGCCTCCGCGGCGGGACCGCCTTCGGCGCGACCCAGCGTCGCGGCCATGGCGGCGCTTGCCAGCGCACCCAATGTGAGCAACCAGAAAATCTTCTTCATGCGACCGCCCCCTCTTTATCGTTCAGCAATTCACGCACATCCGTCAGCCGGCCGGTCACCGCCGCCGCCGCCGCCATGATCGGCGAGACGAGATGCGTGCGCGATCCCGGACCCTGCCGCCCCATGAAATTGCGGTTGCTGGTCGATGCGCAGCGTTCGCCCGCAGGCACCTTGTCCGGGTTCATGCCGAGGCATGCTGAACAGCCCGGCTCGCGCCATTCAAAGCCCGCTTCCCTGAAAATGCTGTCCAGTCCTTCGGCCTCCGCCTGCAATTTGACGAGGCCCGAACCGGGAACCACCATCGCCTGCTTGATGCCGCTCGCGATGTGGCGTCCCTTGAGCAGGGAGGCGGCGGCGCGCAAATCCTCGATCCGGCTGTTGGTGCAACTGCCGATGAAGATATGTTCGACAGGCACGTCCTGCATCCGCTGGCCGGGCTTGAGGCCCATATAATCGAGCGACTTCTGCGCGGCGGCGCGCTTGGAGGCGTCGGCAAAGCTATCCGGGTCGGGAACGACGCCGGTCACGGGCACCACATCTTCCGGGCTTGTGCCCCATGTGACATTGGGCACGATGTCGGCCGCGTCGATCACCACCACCTTGTCGAAAACCGCGCCTTCATCGCTCTTGAGCGTTTTCCACCATGCGACGGCCGCATCCCACGCCTCATCCTTGGGAGCCATGGGGCGGCCCTTCAGATAGGCAAAGGTCTTGTCATCGGGCGCGAACAAACCGGAGCGCGCGCCCGCTTCGATCGACATGTTGGCGACGGTCAGCCGCCCCTCGATGGACATGTCGCGGAACACGGAACCGCGATATTCCATGACATAGCCGGTGCCGCCCGCCGTGCCGATCTGCTGGCAGATGGCGAGCGCCACATCCTTGGGAGTCACGCCAAAGCCCAGTTCGCCGTCAATGCGGACTTCCATCGTCTTCGAAGGCTTGAGCAGCAGCGTCTGGGTAGCGAGCACATGCTCCACCTCGCTGGTGCCGATGCCAAAGGCCAGCGCGCCCAGAGCGCCATGCGAACTGGTGTGGCTGTCGCCGCAGACCAGCGTCGTGCCGGGCAGCGTGAACCCCTGTTCCGGCCCGACCACATGGACGATGCCCTGCTGCGGATCGGCATCGCCGAACAGACGCACGCCGAATTCCGGCGCATTCTTTTCCAGCGCGGCCAATTGCTGCGCGCTTTGCGGGTCAGCGATCGGGATGCGGTTGCCCTGCGCGTCGCGGCGCGGCGTCGTGGGCAAATTATGATCCGGCACCGCCAGCGTCAGGTCGGGACGGCGCACCTTGCGCCCGGCAAGGCGCAGGCCTTCGAAAGCTTGAGGACTCGTCACCTCATGGACAAGGTGACGGTCGATATAGATGAGGCAGGTTCCATCGGGACGGCGTTCGACAACGTGGGCGTCCCAGATCTTTTCGTAAAGCGTGCTCGGTTTAACCATGATCCCTTCCCCCTAGACCTGTCGGGCGCTCGGCGAAAGAGGAAATGGAGCCTGAATCCGCCGTTTCACCGCCCCGACGAACAAGAAAGTGAAGCAACACCCTTTCCCGCCGTCAAAAAAGACGGCCCGGAGCATGTCTGCACCGAGCCGTCAGTCCTTCCACCCTTATCGCAAGGAGCAAAGATGCCCCTGCGACATGGTTTTCACGGCCCCAGCCGCAAAACTTTTCCGCAAGCCTGTCAGGCCGCGAACGGGTTCCCCCGCGGCCCTTCAGGCCGCAAACTGGTTCATCGTGTTGTGGACGCCACCCGCCTTCAGCGCGGCTTCCCCGGCGAAATATTCCTTATGATCATCGCCGATGTCGGAACCCGACATGTTCTGATGCTTCACGCAAGCGATGCCCTGACGGATTTCCTTGCGCTGGACACCTGCGACATAACCGAGCATCCCGGCCTCGCCGAAATATTCCTTGGCCAGATTGTCGGTGCTGAGCGCCGCCGTATGATAGGTCGGCAGCGTGATGAGGTGATGGAAGATGCCTGCGCGGGCCGCTGCATCCTTCTGAAAGGTACGAATCTTCTCATCAGCTTCGGCTGCGAGGTCGGTCGCGTCATAGTCCGCGCTCATCAGCCGGGCGCGGTCATAGGCGCCAACGTCCTTGCCTTCCGCCTGCCAGTTGTCGAACACCTGCTGACGGAAGTTCAGCGTCCAGTTGAAGCTGGGCGAGTTGTTGTAGACCAGCTTGGCGTTGGGGATGACTTCGCGGATGCGGTCGACCATGCCGGCGATCTGTTCGACATGCGGCTTTTCCGTCTCGATCCAGAGCAGGTCCGCGCCATTTTGAAGCGACGTGATGCAATCGAGAACGCAGCGATCCTCGCCGGTGCCGGTGCGGAACTGGAACAGGTTGGACGGCAGACGCTTGGGACGCAGCAGCTTGCCTTCGCGGCTGATGATGACCTCGCCATTGCCGATATTGGTCAGGTCGACATCTTCGCAATCGAGGAAGCTGTTATACTGGTCGCCAATGTCGCCCGGCTCGCGGCTGTAAGCGATCTGCTTGGTGAGGCCAGCGCCCAGCGAGTCCGTGCGGGAGACGATGATGCCGTCGTCCACGCCCAGTTCCAGGAAGGCGTAACGGCAGGCGCGGATCTTCGCGAGGAAGTCTTCATGCGGGACCGTGACCTTGCCGTCCTGATGGCCGCACTGCTTTTCGTCCGACACCTGGTTTTCGATCTGCAACGCGCAGGCGCCCGCTTCGATCATCTTCTTGGCGAGGAGATAAGTTGCTTCCGCATTGCCAAAACCAGCGTCGATATCCGCGATGATCGGGACGACATGGGTTTCATAATTGTCGATGGCGTGGGTCAGGCGCTGGATTTCGACATCGTTGCCAGCCTCGCGCGCCGCGTCGAGATCGCGGAACAACAGGCTCAGTTCGCGGGCGTCGGCCTGGCGCAGGAAGGTGTAGAGTTCCTCGATCAGCGCGGGGACGCTGGTCTTTTCATGCATCGACTGGTCGGGCAGCGGGCCGAATTCGGAACGCAGCGCGGCGACCATCCAGCCGGAAAGGTAGAGATACTTCCCCTTGGTCGTGCCGAAATGCTTCTTGATCGAGATCAGCTTCTGCTGCCCGATGAAACCGTGCCAGCAACCAAGCGACTGGGTATAGGCCGCCGGATCAGCGTCATAGGCCGCCATGTCGCGGCGCATGATCCCGGCGGTGTAACGCGCGATGTCGAGGCCGGTGTGAAAGCGGTTCTGAAGGCGCATGCGGGCGACGGATGCGGGCGCGATGCCGTCCCAATGGCCCTGTCCGCCGATCAACGTGTCGGCCTTCGCGATTTCCTGGCTGTAAGTCATGAGCATCGATTCCATGCATTTGGGGGGTTACATACTGGCATCGCCGTAAAAGGGACGAGGTGCCGCTGACAGCCCGCGCGAAGTTCAGTTGTCGATCTTTACAAAAATCTGGTGTAAAGTTGTAAAGCCTGCACAGGAGCACTGAACAAGATGGCCAAGGATCGCCCGGTTTACATGGGGCCGCGCTTGCGGCGACTGCGGCGCGAATTGGGGCTGACACAGTCGGACATGGCGACCGATCTGGAGATTTCCGCGAGCTATGTCGCGTTGCTGGAGCGGAACCAGCGGCCGCTGACCGCCGACATGCTGCTGCGGCTGGCGCGGACCTATCGGCTCGACATGAGCGAACTGGCAGGAGACGGCGGCGCGGAACAGACGTCGCGATTGCAGGCGGTGCTGAAAGACCCGATGTTCGCCGACATCGACCTGCCGGCGCTCGCGACGCAGGATGTCGCGGTCAACTATCCGGGCATGACCGAGGCACTGCTTCGGCTCCACACGGCCTATCGCGAAGAGCAGCTCGCGCTGGCCGACAGGGGTGCGGGCGGCGGGCGCGAGGAGGTCGCGGATGCGCCCGATCCCGTGGCGGAATCGCGGCGCTTCGTGGCGGCGCGACGGAACAGCTTCCCGCTGCTGGACGATATGGCGGAAACGCTGGCGGCGGGAATCGAGGAGGCGGGCGGATTGAGCGGCTGGCTCAAGGCGAAGCATGGCCTGCGGGTGCGCCGCCTCCCTTCGGACGTCATGGCCGGGTCGATGCGGCGGCTGGACCGGCATCGCGACGCGGTGCTGATCGACGATGCGCTGGACGGGGCCAGCACCAGCTTCCAGCTTGCGCTCCAGATCGCCTATCTGGAGATGCGCAAAGCCTTCGACACGCTGTTGAAGGAAGGACAGTTCGCCAGCGAGAGCGGACGGCGGCTGACGCGGCGGGCGCTGGCCAGCTATGGCGCGGCGGCGATCCTGATGCCCTATACGGCCTTCGCCAAGGCGGTGGAGGCGCGGCGTTACGATGTGGAGGCGCTGGCACGGCAGTTCGGCGCGAGCTTCGAACAGACGGCGCACCGGCTGACCACCTTGCAGAAACCGGGGCAGGAACGGGTGCCCTTCTTCTTCATCCGGGTCGATCCGGCGGGCAATGTCAGCAAGCGGCTGGACGGCGCAGGCTTTCCCTTTGCGCGCCATGGCGGGTCATGCCCGCTCTGGTCGGTGCATCGCGTGTTCGAAACCCCGCGCGAGGTGGTGACGCAATGGCTGGAACTGCCCGATGGCGAACGGTTCTTCTCCATCGCGCGGTCGGTGCGGGCGGGCGGCGGCGGCTGGGGAGCGCCCCGCGTCGACCGGGCGATTGCGCTATGCTGCGCGGCGGAACATGCCCATCGGCTGATCTACACGCAGGACGCCGCCCCTGCCGAGCCGACGCCAATTGGAGTGACGTGCCGCCTGTGCCATCGCAGCCGGTGCATGGCGCGCTCCGCCCCGCCCATCGGGCGCGAGGTGATGCCCGACGATTTCCGGCAGACCCATGCGCCGTTCGGGTTTGCGGATGGATAACAAACGATGCCCCACCCGGAACGGACTGATTCCGCCCGCACGCAGCCCATCTTTGCCCATGTGCTTATGCAATCGCTCCTCTGATCACATATTTTGGCTCTTGTTCCATGATCAACTGTTCGGCACCCAGGCCCAGCAGCGAAAAAACGAATTACCCTAGGATATTGTCATGAATGATGCAGTGAGCGTGATAAAAAGGATGTTCGGCATCAATGATATTGGGGAGAAAAATCCCGATGTCTTTCCGGACACAACCGATGGAGGCCATTCGCCTACTTCCTACTTTCATCCCGAAGTCGTGCACAGCTTGTTTGGTCCAACCGGCACCAAGGAAACACTCGTCGGACGGGATGCGTTTCTCACATTTGCCCAGCGCTGCAGCGAAGCCCTTTCAGAACGGCAGGACGAAATTATCGCCATTACCGGCATTGATGAACAATGCGCGTTCGTTCATGCTCGCGCCTATCGCAAGAGTGCCGCCAGCGGGCAAAGTATCAATTACGAATGGGCCATGCTGTACCGGGTTGAGAATAGCCTGATCACCTATGGCGCAGACATGCTCGATGCGGACGCCCAAGCCTTCTGGGGTAGCGTTCTATCCACCCCCGCCTAAAGCGCAAGATAACCCAGCGGCTCATCTTCTCCGAAGAAAATGAGCCGCAATCGCGCAGAACTCCGCAAACTGTCCTGCATCCTATCACCCCACGAAAAAAGCGGCCTGTTGCCAGACCGCTCTTTTCACCGAAACGAATCGGGGGAATCAGGCTGCGACGGCAGCCTTCTTCTTGGCGATGTCGCGCTTCAGGCGCTGGGCCTTGAGCGACAGCTTGTCGTCGCTGGTCTTCAGCAGCCAGTTGTCGAGGCCTCCATTATGTTCGACCGAACGCAGGCCGTGGGTCGACACGCGCAGCTTCACGCCCTTTTCCAGGGATTCGGAGATCAGCGTGACATTCTGCAGGTTGGGCAGGAACACACGCTTCGTCTTGTTATTGGCGTGGGAAACATTGTGCCCCACCTGGCGACCCTTGCCGGTCAGCTCGCAAATGCGCGACATAATCTATTCAACCTTGCTGTTCGGTTTCGTTCGGAAAGCCGCGCCAGTAACGGGATTCCCCATGCCCGTCAAGCCATCGGGCGACCCGGATCATGCCGCCATCGCAACCTTTTGCAAGAGCCGGGCGTTGCTGCCCCTATATTCCAGACCTGTATTCCGAAGGAGGGTAAAAATGCGAGTCATCGGTGGAATATTGCTGATCGTGCTGCTGATTCTGGCGGCGGGCATCGCGACGGGTTTCATCGACCTGCAAAAGACGCGGGAAGGCAGCCTGCCCGAAGTGTCCGTCAAGGGCGGCCAGCTTCCTCGATATGATGCGAATGTCGCCAAGGTGGAGGTGGGAAGCCGTAACGAAACGGTCGAAGTGCCCACCGTGGACGTGAAGAAGCCCTGATCGTTTCGCAGGCGCCGATAGCGTGATACAGGGCGGCCCATGGCGTCGCCCTTCCCCCTGCCCGATCCCATGCGCCGTGCGCTTGACCTTGCCCATGCGGCGCAACGGGCGGACGAGGTGCCGATCGGCGCGGTGGTGACGCTGGACGGGCGCATTATCGGCGAGGGCGAGAATCGCAACCGGCGCGACAATGACCCGACCGCCCATGCGGAGATGGTGGCGATCCGGGAAGCGGCACGGCGGATCGGGGACTTTCGCCTGACTGGATGCGACCTGTGGGTGACGCTGGAGCCGTGCCCGATGTGCGCGGGGGCGATTTCCCATGCGCGGATCGCACGGCTTTATTATGCCGTGTCGGACCCCAAGGGCGGCGCGGTGGAACAGGGGCCGCGCCTCTTTACCCAGCCGCAATGCCTGCACCGGCCCGAAATCTATGGCGGGCTGGCGGAGGCGGAGGCTTCAGCGTTGTTGCGAGGTTTTTTCGCGGCCCGACGCTGAATAATCTATGCGATATAATGTGTAGGGCAAGGTGGCGCCGCTCCGGATCGTGACGGGGTGGAGCCAGGCTGGCGCCTTGCCGCGCATCAGGTCGGCATAGAAGCCGCGCGGGCTGCGCGCCTGATAGATGGTGCCCTCCGGGAAGTCGGGGCAGATCAGCAGATAGGTCGCATGATGCTTCGCGGCGATGGGACGGAAGGCGTCGGCAGGCCCATCGAAGGCATGATGGATGTCGAGGATCACCGCGCCGTTGCGGTGATAGGGTCCAGCGACCGCGCTATGATGCGTCGTGGCGATAATGCGCGGGCCTAGATCGACCATGGTGAAGATGGTGGCGGGCGGCAGGTCGTCCAGCACCTCCAGCGCGGGCAGGGACCGGCAGCGGCCATTGGCCTTCTTGATCGCGTCGCTGCGCGCCTTGGCCTGCGGACGCCATGACTTGGGCGTTTCGCCCAGCATCGCGGCCAGGTCGTTCTTGATCCTCGGATAGAGCGGATAGGCAAAGACAAAGGCAGCCAGCAGCAGCATGGCCGCCCAGGCGGTGGCCCTGATGACGGGACGGGCCGTGGTCATGAGAAGGAGCAGGCGATGCGCGGCCCAGGCCGCTGGCGGGATCGCCATGAGTTGCGCGGCCGGCCCCGCGCGCAAGGCCCAGAACAGCAGGGCCGTGGAAAAGAGCATCATCAGCCCCACCGTCACCCACGCCCAGAGCCGCTCCGCGTCGCGGCGCGAATCCCACAAGGCCCAGAGCAGGCCGAACAACCCCGCCACCGGCAGCGCCATCAGCGGCACGGCGACATCGCGGGTCTGGGCCGTCAGCGGCTTTGCCTCGCGGATATTGGCGAGCCAGAGGCGCTGGAGTTCGGGCGATATCTGATAGGCGCCGCTCAGGCATTGCGGCCAGTTCAGCCAGGCGAAAGCCGCCACCACAGCGCCCACCGCCACGCCTGCCGCCAGCCGCGCCTGCCAGCTTCGCAGCGGCAAAAGCGAGAGCAGCGCCATGCCCGCCGACGCCGCCGCGAAAATGGCGATCCAGATGGGCGAGATCGCATCGCACACCATCTGGCGATTGGCATCGCTGGCGAAGAGCAGGAACAGCAGCGATGTCGCGCCGGCAAGGCTGATCGCATAGGGCAGCATCCGGCGGCCCGCACCGTCCCTGAACACCCAGCGCAAGGCGATCAGCGCGCCGCCCGCTGCCAGATAGACGATCATCTCCATGCCGATGGCGAGCGACAGCGCCGTGCTGATCCCCGCGACGATGCCGCCGCGCAGCCAGTTGCGGTCAACCAGGCCCGCCAGCATGGTGACGGCCAGCGCCAGTTGCCAGCCATGATGATCCACCCGCATCGGCGCATACATGCCCAGCGCCATCTGCGCGGCGAGCGGCGCCAGCGCGGCGATGATCCAGGCGTTGCCGCCCGACAACCGCCGCGCGATGAAGCCGAGGCTCAGCATCAGCAGCAACAACGGCAGCAGCGGCGCGATGGCGCAGGCGAGGCGATCAGCCATCCCCTGATCCACAAAGGCGCGGAAGAACAGCATCAACCCGGCGAGCGGCAGGTCCACCAGCCGCGACCAGTGGATGTCAAACCCCCTGGGCGGATCAAGCCGATATTGGCGCAGGTCGAACCAGCCCTGCCCCGCCAGCCAGTCCTTCACCTGCACATAGCGGATATTGTCGTCCGTATCGCTGAGCACGAACCAGTGGATCGCGGGCCAGCGATTGACGAGGAAGCCCGCCACGATGGCGACCCACAGCAGCAGGGTCAGCCATTTCCAGTGCCGCGCCGCATAGTCGGAAAAGCCAGCCGCGAAAGGGGCGGCGCGCGCGCGCAGGGCTGACCAGCTTTGCAAGTTCATGGGTGGTGGATTAGAGCCTCCGCATCAAAGCGCAACGGGGACATATGAAAATCATCCAGCAATGGCCGGCGGAACGGCAGGCCCTTTTCTGGCAGATCGTCCGTTATGGAGTGACGGGACTGTTCGTCACGGCCTGTCAGGCGGCGATCTATTGGGTGCTGGCGGCGGTCGCGGGGCTGCATGTGCAGATCGCCAACGGCATCGGCACTGTCGCTGCGGTAGCGATCGGCTATGTGTCGCACAACGCCTTCACCTTTCGCGGCCATGGCGGGCGGGACGGCCATGCGGAACGCGGGGCGCGCTTCGTGGCGGTGGCGCTGGTGAGTTATGCGCTCAATGCGCTGTGGGTGTGGCTGTGCGTCACGCATATGCGATGGCCGGAATGGTCGCCCATCCCGGCCATGCTCTTCGTGACGCCGGCGGTGGTGTTCCTGCTCAACCGGCAATGGGTGTTCCGGTAGCATCCAGCGCCCCTCCACCGGAGCAGCGGCACGTCCTAATGCACGAAACGCGCCACCACGTCGCGATAGGAGCGGCTGACCTTCACCTGTGCGCCCGATTCCAGCACGAGGAAACATTCGCCATTGGTGTGGGGTTTCACCTGACGCACCTGCGACAGGTTCACGATGGTGGAGCGATGGACGCGCTGGAAGTTGCGGGGGTCGAGGCGCTTTTCCAGATCCTTCATCGTCTCTCGCAGGATCAGCGAATTGTCGGCGGTGTAGATGCACATATAGTCGCCCGCCGCGTCGATGCGCTCGATCGAATCCACGTCCACGCGGAAAATCTGACCGCGATCCTTGATGTTGATCAGCTTTTCGAAACGGTTGGACGCGGGCGCATCTTCGTCACTGGAAAGGTCGCTCATCGCTTCGGGGGCGACTTCGGCCAGCACTTCGCGCAGTTTTTCCACTTCCTGCACCTGCCTCTTTTCAGAGAGGCGCTGGCGCACGCGGTCGAGCGCGTCGGCAAGACGGCCCTCCTCCACCGGCTTCATGAGATAATCGACCGCCTGCGCCTCGAACGCGCGGATCGCATGGTCGCTATAGGCGGTGACGAAGATGAAGAGCGGCGGTTCGACTTCCATCATGCCCTGAACGACGGAAAAACCGTCGAACCCCGGCATCTGGATATCGAGGAACACCAAATCGGGTTTATGCGTCTTTATGGCGCGAATGGCTTCGCGGCCATTGGAGCAGGTTTCGACGATTTCAACATCCTCATGCGCTTCCAGACGCAGCTTGAGGCCCTGAATAGCCAGGCTTTCGTCATCGACGAGGATTGTTCTGATGGTCATGCGGCCACTTTCGATGGTTCATCCAGATTAAGCGGCATTTCGATGATGACCGAAAAGCCGCCTGGCGTGGAACGCGTTTCCAAGGTCTGTCGTTCCCCGAAAGCCTGAATAAGGCGATCACGAATGTTCGCCAGCCCAACGCCCGTTCCCGCGCTGACCGGATTGTGCGGGCGCATGGCCCCGTCATTCAATCCCGGCCCGCTGTCCGATACGATGATCCGGACGTTTTCACCGGCGGGCTGCGCCGTGATGGAGATTTCGGCTCCCTCCTCCCTGGGCGTCACCGCATATTTGATGGCGTTTTCGACCAGAGGTTGCAGCAGCAGCGAAGGCAGGCGCGCCTGCGCGACGGCCGGGTCTATGTTGAACACGGGACGCAGGCGGTCCTCGAACCGCATCTTTTCGATCTCCAGATAGAGCTTCAGCGTCTCCACCTCCTGCTCGATCGTCACCTGCGCCGTGGGTTCGTTGATAAGGGTGTAGCGCAGGAAGGAGGACAGGCGCGACAGCATCGCATTGGCCCGGTCGGTCTGCTTGAGCAGCACCAGCGTCGAGATGCTGTTGAGCGTATTGAACAGGAAATGCGGATTGAGCTGATAGCGCAGCATCGCCAGTTGGGCGCTGGACGCCTGATTTTCCAGATGGAGAAGCTGGTCCGCCTGTTCCTCGACGGTCAGGTAGAAGTTGATGGCGTAATAAAGCGCCGACCATGCGCCGAGCAGCGTGACGCTGAGGTAGAAGGCGCCAAGGAAAAGCTGGACGCCCGCCGTCTCGCTCGCACGGTTCTGGGTGGAGAAGACCCAGGCGTCGATGAAGGCCACCAGCCCCGCCGCCGCCAGCACCGTGACGATCGAGACGCCCCATGTGACGACCGGCTTCTGCTTGAGCAAGAGGCGGAAGATCACCGCGATCAACAGCGTCACCGAATAGCCGCTGACCGTCGAGATCAGCACCGAGATCAGGCTGGAAAGCGGCTGCCCATTGGCGATGGTGGAAGAGCCGCGCAACAGAAAGGCCCCTGCCCAGCCCAGAGACTGGAGGTTCCAGAAAGCGCGATTCTTGTCCGCGAAAAAGGGTTGTGGCTGGATACGAGGCGGTGACATCGCGTGCAGACTAGGCGATTTCGCCCGGAGCGAAAACGCCCTTTTTCATGGCATGGGCAAAGCGGTTCGGGAGAGGCTGGCCCCACCATACTCCGCACAGGCAGGAACCTGGATCAGACATCGGATCGGGAGCGCCTTTTCCCATCATCGGGACGCCGCCCGCCTCCGCTGCTCAGGCGGCCGCGTTTTCCGTCATCACCATTTCCTCCATCACCGGCGCAACGCCGTCCGGGCATAGCCAGACCATCTCTTCAATCGCCAGGTCGCGGCCGTCATGCGCCTGAATGGTCATGCGGCGGATCGGCTGGCGGTCGCGGCTGTCGGCCAGCACCTGACAGGATGGCGGACCGCAGCCCCATTTTTCGCCCCATTGGCGCAGGGCCACCATGACGGGCGCGAGTTCCTGCCCCTTTTGGGTCAGGCGATATTCGACCTTGCGCCGGTCGCACTGCATCGGCTCGCGAACCATGATGCCATTTTCGACCAGCCGCGTGAGGCGGTTGGCCAGGATGTTGCGGGCGATGCCCAGCACGGACTGAAATTCCTCGAAATGGCGGATTCCGCCCATCGCCCCGCGCAATATCAGGAAGGACCAGCGTTCTCCCATCATTTCCAGCGCGCTTGGCAGCGCGCACTGGTCCAGATCCTGCGCAAGATTGTGTCTCATCGTACCCACTCGATAGCGTAAATCGGCCTCCGTTGCAAAAGTGCAGCAGATTTCCATCAAAATGGGATTTTTTAGTTGCACGGCAAGGCGCTTCTCTCACAATCGGGAAAGGATGCTACGTCAATATGAACTTGTCGAACGGGTAAAAAGCTACGATCCGGATGCGGACGAAGCGATGATCAACCGCGCCTATGTCTTTTCGGTGCAGAAGCATGGCAGCCAGAAGCGCGCGAGCGGCGACCCCTATTTCAGCCATCCGATTGAAGTCGCAGGCATTTTGACCGACTTCCGGCTGGACGACCAGACCATCGTCACCGCTCTGCTGCACGACACCATAGAGGACACGCTCGTCACCTATGACGAGATCGAGCAGGCGTTCGGCAGCGATGTCGCGCGCATGGTCGACGGCGTGACCAAGCTCAGCAAGATCGAGGCGATGAGCGAGAATGAGCGGGCAGCGGAAAATCTCCGCAAGTTCCTGCTCGCCATGTCGGACGATATCCGCGTGCTGCTGGTGAAGCTGGCCGACCGGCTGCACAATATGCGGACGCTGCACTTCATCAAGAATGAGACCAAGCGCCGCCGTATCGCGAAGGAGACGATGGATATCTATGCCCCGCTGGCGGAACGGATCGGCATGTACGACTTCATGCGCGAGATGCAGTTGCTCGCCTTCCGGGAACTGGAGCCGGAAGCCTATGACAGCATCACCAAGCGGCTGGAGCACCTGAAGGAAGGCGGCCATGACAAGGTCGACCGGATCGGCGCGGAACTGCAATTGCTGCTGGGCAGCAACGACCTGCCCGTCACCGTCTCCGGGCGGGAAAAGCATCCCTATTCCATCTGGAAGAAGATGCAGGAACGCCATATCAGCTTCGAACAACTGACGGACGTGATGGCGTTCCGCGTCATCACGGAAACGACCGCCGACTGCTACAAGGCGCTGGGCGTGATCCACCAGACCTATAAAATGGTGCCGGGGCGGTTCAAGGATTACATCTCGACACCCAAGCGCAACGGCTATCGCTCGCTGCACACCACCGTCATCCATCAGGACAACGCCCGTATCGAAGTGCAGATCCGCAGCCGCGACATGCATCATGACGCCGAACTGGGGCTGGCGGCGCACTGGGCTTATAAGCAGAAGGGCGACGCGAACGACCATCACGCGGCGTGGCTGCGCGATCTGGTCGAGATATTGGAACAAAGCCAGGACGCGGACGAGCTGCTCGAACATACCCGCATGGCGATGTACCAGGACCGCATCTTCGCCTTCTCTCCCAAGGGCGAATTGCACCAGTTGCCCAAGGGATCGACGCCGGTCGACTTCGCCTATGCGGTGCATACGTCGCTGGGCAACCAGACGGTGGGCGCCAAGGTCAACGGCCGCGTCGTGCCGCTGCGCACGCAACTGGAAAATGGCGATCAGGTCGAGATCCTGAAATCCGAAGGGCAACAGCCCCAGCCCGGCTGGCTGACCTTCGCCATCACCGGCAAGGCGCGCGCGGCCATCCGGCGCTATATCCGGCAAAAGCAACGGGGCGAGGAAATCGCGCTGGGCGAAAAACTCTACGAAGAGATTGTCGGCCGCTTCCCGCTCGAACTGGCGAGCGAATTGGGCGACAAGGCGCTTGCCGCGGCGCTCAAGCGGCTGAAGCTGGAGGACCGCCCCGCGCTGATGATCGCCATCGCCACGCACCGCCTGCGCGACCGGGAGGTGATGGAGGCGCTCATCCCCGGATCGACCGAGGCGGAAGGCATGGAGGAAGCGCATCCGCGCCAGCATGAGCCGGTGTCGATCCGCGGCCTGACGCCCGGCATCGCCTATAATCTGGGCGACTGCTGCCATCCGGTTCCAGGCGACCGCATCGTCGGCGTGCGCCGCACCGGCGAGCCGATCGAGGTGCATACGATCGACTGCCCGTCGCTGGAGGCGGGGCAGGACGACGACTGGATCGACCTGTCCTGGGACAGCCGGTCGAAGGGCGGCACGGCGCGCCTTTCCGTCATCGTCAAGAACCAGCCGGGCGCTCTGGCCGCCGTCGCCAATGTGTTCGGCGCCACCAAGGCGAACATCCTCAACCTGCAACTGGTGAACCGCGAGGGGCCGTTCCATACCGACATCATCGACCTGGAGGTAGCCGATGCGCAGCATCTCAACCGCATCATCTCGGCGCTGCGGGCGCTGGATGCCGTGGCGCAGGCGGATAGGGTATAGAGAGCGGCAGGCGCCAGATTCCGCGTGACAATCACAGGGAAATCACCTAGAGGCCCGCCACCGGACCCCTTGCGGGTCCACCGTCCGAGACAGTTGGTGAAGGGAATTTGCCCTTCTTAATGTCCAGCCTAGACGGGGAAAAGTTCTTGCCGGACAGGGCTTTGCGCCATGGTCCGGGGCTGCCTGTTGCCGTTGAGGCGAATCTGGCCAGTCGACCTCTCCCCATTCGGACCAGTGCCCCGCGCGGCGGCCGCAAGGCTTTGCGCGGGTTCGTTGTGCGCCGGGCCGTCCGGCGCATGAATATGTGGAGAATGGCATGGATCGTAATCAGAAGACTGAGGTCGTTTCCGCGCTGAACGCACATCTGGCAGAGGTGGGCGTGGTCGTCGTGACCCGCAACCTCGGCATGACCGTCGCCCAGTCGACGGACCTGCGCCGGAAAATGCGCGAAGCCGGTGCAACCTACAAGGTTACGAAGAACCGCCTCGCCAGGATCGCCCTTGAAGGCACCGACTATACCGGCATCAGCGACCTGCTGACCGGCCCCGTCGGCCTCGCCTCCTCGGCCGATCCGGTCGCCGCCGCCAAGGTGGTGGTCGATTTCGCCAAGACCAACGACAAGATCGAGATCGTTGGCGGCGCGATGGGCGAAGTGCTGCTGAACGCGGAGGGCGTCAAGGCGCTCGCCTCGATGCCGTCGCTGGATGAACTGCGTGCGAAGATCGTCGGGCTGCTCGTTGCGCCCGCGACCAAGCTCGCGACCGTCACCCAGGCGCCGGCTGCGCAGCTCGCGCGGGTCTTCAACGCCTATGCGGAAAAGAACGCGGCCTGATCTTCAGGACCGCCGGACATTCGTTTCAACTCTTATTCAAGGGGCTTTTCAACGCCCCGCCCAGAAGGGAACAGGTAAATTAATATGGCAGATATCAATGCTCTGGTCGACCAACTGTCGGCTCTGACCGTCCTCGAAGCTGCTGAGCTGTCGAAGGCTCTGGAAGAAAAGTGGGGCGTTTCGGCCGCTGCTGCCGTCGCCGTCGCTGGCCCGGCCGCTGGCGCTCCGGCCGCCGCTGCTGCTGAAGAGCAGAGCGAATTCGACGTCGTGCTGACCGGCGACGGTGGCAAGAAGATCAACGTCATCAAGGAAGTCCGCGCTATCACCGGCCTGGGCCTGACCGAAGCCAAGGCGCTGGTCGAAAGCGCTCCCAAGGCCGTCAAGGAAGGCGTCAGCAAGGACGAAGCCGAAAAGCTCAAGAAGCAGCTTGAAGAAGCCGGCGCGACCGTCGAACTCAAATAAGCTTTTCGCTCCGCACCGTGCGGAGAGAAGATCGGGGCGGCGCCATCATGGCGCCGCCCTTATTCTTTTTTGGGGATCGTGCAGCGTACAAAACCGATGTCGTAGGGCATATGGGAGCGCCTGCCCTGCTCAGGAAGAACGGATTTATATGCGGCGCACGTCCTTTGCGCGCCGAAAGCGGATCAACCGGGGATGGAGACGCCGAACAGCAGCACGGATTCCCCCGGCGGCGACAGGGCCACTTCGCCGCCTGCCTTGACCACCAGTTCGCGCACCATCCACGCGGCGGCGGTCCGCGAAGCCAGCCCTTCCGGTGGCAAGGTGCCCGCCAGCGCCGAGCGCAGGTCCGGGTCCAGCACCAGCTTTGGGCCTTCCGCCCGCACCACGATTTCCGTCACGCCGGTCCGCTGTTCCGCGCCGATGTCGAGTTGCCCGCCGCGCACCAGCGCATCGCCCGCGATCAGCGCGAGGTTGAGCAGGATCTTGACCGGCAGCTTGCCGAGCATGTCTTCCTCGACCAGCCAGCCGACCTTCACCCGGCCCACCGTAGAGAACATCCCTTCGATCGCGACCCGCGCTTCATGCGTCGGCACCGCGTCCCCGAAACCGCCCGCCGATCCGAAAGCGAGGCGGAAGAATTTAAGCTTGTTCGCCGAAGTCCGGGCGCTGTCCGTCAACAGGTCGAGGCAACGCTGGCGCATGTCCGGGTCGGTTTCATCCGCCATCAGTTCCAGCCCGTTGTTCAGCGCGCCGACCGGGCTGAGCAGGTCATGGCACAGGCGCGAGCAAAGCAGGCTGGCAAATTCGATGCTGTCGGTCGGATGAGTCATGAAGGATGGCTGCCGGTCAATGGGTTGAACATCGGGGGGATAGCACGCTAATGCGCCGCCCCACTGAAGGATGCAAGCCCGGCTCGCCCGCTTTCCCTCACATGATGTCGAGCGCGGCCTCGGCAAAGCACACATGTTCGCCCTCGCCCGGCCCCGCCACCCAGATCCGCGCCACATCCCCCGCCACGATCAGCCACAGGCTGCCATCGGGTCGCGCGTAGGCGGCATCGGTGGCCGAAGGGACCGCCTCCCCACCGGGATGCGAGTGATAATGGCCGACGATCCGCGGCCCGCCTGCCCGCGCGGCCCGGTGCGCGGCGATCAGCAGGGCCGGGTCCAGTTCGAAATGGCGGGCAGGATCGGGGGCGACATTGGCGGCAGGCCGGATCGCCTCTATCCGCCCTTCCCCGCCCAGCAGCAGGCCGCATATCTCATCCTTGCAGGACGCGGCCAGATGCCTGATCCTGTCCAGATCTTCCCTTGAAATGGAGGCTTTCATTCCTACATCCTTAGCAATGGGTTCGGGGGTTTCCATCATTGAAACGACGATTGGAGAGGCGCAGGCCGGGATGCGGCTCGATCGCGCCCTCGCAGACCTGTTGCCCGACCTTTCGCGCGAGCGGCTGAAGGCGCTGATCCTCGAAGGGCAGGTCACGACAGGCGGGCGAGTGCCCAATCCTTCGGCAAAGGTCGCGGCAGGCCAGTGCTTCACCATCACCCTTCCTCCCCCGGTCGAGGCCGAAGCGGTGGCGCAGGATATTCCGCTCGCCATCGTGTATGAGGACGCGGACCTGATCGTCGTGGACAAACCGGCGGGCCTGGTCGTCCATCCGGCGGCGGGCAATCTGGACGGCACGCTGGTCAATGCGCTGCTGCATCATTGCCGGGGCGGATTGTCAGGCATCGGAGGCGTGGCACGGCCCGGCATCGTCCATCGCATCGACAAGGATACTTCCGGCCTGCTGGTCGTTGCAAAGACGGACAAGGCCCATGAGGGGTTGGCCCGCCAGTTCAAGGATCATAGCATCGAACGGCTCTATGCCGCGATCGTTCATGGCGTTCCGGCACCCGCCAGCGGAAGCGTGGACACATGGATCGGCCGTTCCGACGCTGATCGAAAGAAGATGGCCGTTCATCGGGAAGGGCGCGGCAAACATGCCGTCACCCACTATCGAACGGTCGAGCGGCTGACGGGCGCGGCTTTGATGGAATGCCGGCTGGAAACCGGGCGGACGCATCAGGTTCGGGTCCATATGGCCCATATCGGACACCCCTTGATCGGGGACCCGGTTTACGGTAGAAACAGGAAAGGTTTCAAATCAATACTGGAAACGCTAGGTTTCAAAAGGCAGGCATTGCACGCGCGGACGCTGGGGTTCATACATCCCGTAACAGGCGAAACCTTGCGTTTTGAAAGTGTTTTGCCACCCGATATGCAGGAACTGTTAAGGCAGTTCCACGTATAGGATTCGACAAGTTTGCGACGGCGCAGCGACGCCTCTTCTGGGTCCCGCCGCGCATGAAAGGGAAAGGTGAAGCGACATGGCTGACAAGAGCAATGTCCCTACGGTGCCAGCGCTGGGCGGTGAAGCCAGCCTGAACCGTTATATGTCGGAAATTCGCAAATTTCCGCTTCTGACGCCCGAGCAGGAATATATGCTCGCCAAGCGTTATGAGGAACATCAGGACCCTGAGGCGGCGGCGCAACTCGTCACGTCGCATCTGCGCCTGGTGGCGAAGATCGCGATGGGTTATCGCGGCTATGGCCTGCCGGTCAGCGAACTGATCTCCGAAGGCAATATCGGCCTGATGCAGGGCGTGAAGAAGTTCGAGGCCGATCGCGGCTTCCGGCTGGCGACCTATGCGATGTGGTGGATTCGCGCCTCGATCCAGGAATTCATCCTGCGGTCGTGGAGCCTGGTGAAGATGGGCACCACCGCCGCGCAGAAGAAGCTGTTCTTCAACCTGCGCCGGATGAAGAACAATATCGAAGCGTTCGAGGATGGCGACCTGCATCCCGATGACGTCAGGAAAATCGCGACGGACCTGGGCGTGTCGGAAGACGATGTCGTGTCGATGAACCGTCGCATGGCGATGGGCGGCGACACGTCGCTCAACGTGCCGGTGCGCGAGGATGGCGAAGGCCAGTGGCAGGACTGGCTGGCCGACACCGATCCGTTGCAGGACGAACGCGTCGCCGACAAGCAGGAGCGCGAGATGCGCCACGACATGCTGGTCGAGGCGATGGACGACCTCAACGACCGGGAAAAGCATATCCTGGCCGAACGGCGTCTGGCGGAAGAGCCCAAGACGCTGGAGGAACTGAGCCAGGTTTACGGCGTCAGCCGCGAACGCGTCCGCCAGATCGAGGTCCGCGCCTTCGAGAAGCTGCAAAAGGCGATGATGCGGATCGCGGGCGATCGCCTTGGCAAGATGGCCCGCCTCGCCACCGCCTGAGCGGACTTGCAGGACAAGAAGGAGAGGCCCCGGATTTTCCGGGGCTTTTTCTTTGCGCTGAGCGACACTCACTTTCTCTCGCGAAAGGCGGCGGCGGCGCCGAACAGCCCGATCTCGTCATGCAGCGCCAGGCGGATCGGGATGGATTTCATGAGGCTTTCGAAACGCCCCTTGGCGGTGAAGCGGTTGTGAAAACCGCTTTGGGGCAGCAGGCCGCGCATCCGCTGGGTGAGCCCTCCCGCCAGCACGACGGCATGGGGACCGTGGGCCAGCGCCAGATCACCCGCTACCGAGCCATAACAAAGGCAGAAACGGTCGAAAGCCGCGCGGGCAAAGGGATCGCTACCGTCCAGCGCGGCCTGCCACAGTTCGGGGTCTTCCATCAGCAGGACGCGCTCATGGCCGATAGTCGCCATCGCCTTGTAGATATTGTTGAGGCCGGGGCCTGACACGATCCGTTCCACCGACACGCGCAGGAATTCGTCGCGCAGATAGCCCAGGATTTTCTCCTCCATGCTGTCGAGCGGCGCGAAATTGAGATGGCCGCCTTCGGTCGCCATGACATGCGGGACGCCGTCGTCATAAGCGATCATCGCAACACCAAGGCCCGTGCCGGGACCGATCACGGACACGCCGCCATCGGTGGGAAAAGGCCGATCCTCGCCAAAAAGCAGCGGGAGGTTTTCCGGCGGCAAGCGGGTGACGGCGTGGGCGACGGCCTCGAAATCGTTGACGAGACGCATCTGATCGAGGCCCAGTTCCTCGTCCAGCGTTTCGGGGCGGATGACCCAGTTGCTGTTGGTGAGCTTGATGACGTCGCGGCCGATGGCGGTGGCGAAGGCGATGGAGGCGGCTTTGGGAATGTCGCTCCCCTCCTCCCGCGCGAAAGCCGCCCAGCAGGCTTGCAGGCTGGAATAGTCCGCGACCTTGTATTTCCGCACCTTGCCGAGCGTGGGAACGCCCTGCGCGTCGACCGCCGCGCGAGCGAAACGGGCGTTGGTGCCGCCGATGTCGGCTGCGATGATGTCGGTCACTGATGCTCTCCCGCTGGCCCTACAGTTCGGTTTCCATCGCCGCGAGGATGGACGATGCGGTCGGTGACCTTCGCGATCACCGGGTTGAGGTCAGTCATGCCAGCTTGCTCCATCGCGTTCGATAAGAGCAATGGCTGAGGACGGTCCCCAGTTCCCCGAGGCATAAGGCGCAATCTTCATTCCGGCTTGTTTCCAGCCGTCGATGATGGAATCGATCCATGTCCATTGCGCCTCCACCTCGTCGCGGCGGACGAACAGCGTCTGGTCGCCCGCGAGCAGATCGAGGAGCAGCCGCTCATAGGCGATGCGGCGGCGCTGCCCGGCGAAGGCGGCGGTCAGCGACACGTCCAGCGTCACCTCCTCCAGATGCACCTGCCGTTCGAGACCGGGGCGCTTCGTCATGATGAGCAGGCGAATATATTCCTCCGGCTGGAGGCGGATGATGAGCGTGTTCGGCTCCAGCCCCGATCCCCCACCCGAATGCTTCCCGTCGCGGCCGAAGATCGAATGGCGGACGGGCTTGAACTGGATCAGGATTTCGGACTGACGCGCGGGCATCCGCTTGCCGGTGCGCAGGTAAAAGGGCACGCCCTGCCAGCGCCAGTTGTCGATATAAGCCTTCAAGGCCACGAAGGTTTCGGTGTCGGACGGCTTGCCCAATTCGTCGGCATAGCCGGTGACGATCTCGCCGCCGACCGCGCCGGGGGTATATTGGCCGCGCACGCTGTTGGTCTTGACGGCTTCGGCGGTCATCGGGCGGAGCGAGCGGAGCGCCTTCACCTTCTCGTCGCGGACGGAAGTCGGGTCCATGCGGGCGGGCGGCTCCATGGCGATGATCGAAAGGATCTGGAGCACATGGTTCTGCACCATGTCGCGCAGCGCGCCGACCCCGTCATAATAGGAGACGCGGCCTTCGAGGCCCACCGTCTCGCCCACGGTGATCTGCACATGGTCGATGGCCGACGCGTTCCACAGCGGTTCGAACATCACATTTCCGAAACGCAAGGCGAGAAGGTTCTGCACCGTTTCCTTGCCAAGATAATGGTCGACGCGGAAAATCTGATCCTCGGCGAAGAGCGCGCCGATCGTGTCATTGACCTGCTTCGAAGAAGCCAGGTCCTTGCCGATGGGTTTTTCCATCGCGATGCGGGTGTTAGGCGTGATGAGGCCCGCCTGCGCCAAACCTTGAGCCGTGGGCGCGAAGAGCGAGGGCGGCGTCGAAAGATAGACGGCAACGCCCCGGTCCAGCCGTCCGTCGAGCCGGTCGGCAAGGGCCGCGAACTGCTCCGCCTTGTCCGCCGCGACCGGCTGATAGCAGATGATGGCGGCGAGCCGGTCGGCCACGGCGTCGTCATAGCCATCGGCGGGGAGGAATTTGGGCAGGCTTTCCTTGATGTCCTTGCGGAACGCCTCGTCGCTCATGTCCGAGCGACCCGAGGCGATGACGAGGAAGTCGTCCGGCAGCAGCCCATCCGCCAGCAGATTATAGAGCGAGGGAAAGATCATCCGGTGCGCCAGATCGCCGGTGGCGCCGAACAGCAGGAATGTAGCAAACGGTTCGGTCAAAGAATCGCCCTTTTCCGTTGGAGTGTCATGCCTGCGCGGGGCCGCTCGCATAGCGGGCCGCTTTGGCGGCGCAAGCAGGCTATCGGCACGGGTCCGCTCCCGCAATATGAAGCGGCTATTATCATGTTCAATTCGCACGCGATGATTTTTGTCTGGACGGGTGAGCCTGATTTTGTCATCTGGCGCTCCGCAACCATGCGCGGGCGTGGTGAAACTGGTAGACGCGCCGGACTCAAAATCCGGTTCCGCAAGGAGTGTCGGTTCGAGTCCGACCGCCCGCACCATTTCGGTCCAAAAGCCCGAGTCCCTAGCACCGCCGCCTCTACGCCAGAGACGGCGGTGAGGGTCCGCAGCAATTCCGTGCGCGTGCCGAGGATTCGCACATCCGTTTTGCTATGGACCTCGACCCGCTGCGCCACGGCCCGAATATGATTTCGCGCATAGGAGCCATCGTCGTGGCGGAGCTTCCGCTTGGCCGCCAATGCGAAGGCGTGAAGGCTTTCGACCGTGATCTCCGGGCTGATACGCTCGATGTGCGCGACCGCGCGCTCGGCATCGCCTCTGGCCTGGTCGCGGAGAGCGGTCAGCTCCGCGATCCGCGCCTTGAGCGACGGATCGCCCATATCGACCAGTCCGTTCTCGATCGCCTCATAAAGCCGGGAGAGTTTGGTGTCCGCCTCCGTCGCCCGCCGTTCCATCTCGGCGACGTGCTGGCGGCGCTCGGTCACCCAGTCTTCCCGCCGGGCGATAAGCTGGTCCATCAGCACTTCGAGCCGCGCGGGATCGAGCAGCCGATTCTCCAGATGCTCGATCACCGCCTCGTTCAGCCGGTCCATCGGGAGCGAGACGCCGGGGCAGCCCGTTTTCCCCTTCGTGGCCTTCGTCGCACAGGTATAATAGCGATATTCCTGACCGCTCCGGCTGGTGCCCGTGCGCAGCGTCATCGCCCCACCGCAGCAGGCGCAGAAGCAGATGCCCGTCAGCAGCGTCGATCCGCCCACCGCGCGCGGCGGCATCATCTTCGGGCTGCGCGCTTTCAAGGATCGCTGCACCGCCTCAAACTCCGCCACCGAGACGATGGACGGCACTTCCATGATGGCGTGCTCGGCCTCGGGCTTTCGACGCTTCTTCTTGACGTCATAGGTGTTGAAGCGGTGCTGGCCGATATAGGTCGTCCGGGTAAGCACCTGATGCACCATGCCCTTGCCCCAGCGCCCGCCATAGCGGGTGCGGATATTATTCTCGTTGAGCCAGCACGCGATCGCCATGACGCCGATCGGCCCGCGGCCATCGGCACCCTCCAGCGCCAGGCGGAAAATCCGCCGCACCGTCCCGGCATGGATCGGGTCGATTTCCAGCTTCTTCTTGATCTTCGTGCCACGCTGTTCGGCTTCGATCACGCGATAGCCGATCGGCGGGCGAGCGCCATTCCAGAAGCCCTGGCGCGCGTTCTCGTTCATTGCGCGCAGCGTATGCTTGGCGGTTTCCTTCGACTGATATTCATCGAACAGCGTCATGATCTTGCGCATCATCTCGCTTGCCGGATCATCGCCGAGAACCTGCGTGATGGAGACGAGCTGCACGCCATTCTTCGCCAGCTTGCGGACGTAGAACTCGAACTGGAACTGATCGCGGAAGAAGCGCGAGAAGCTATGGACGACCACCATGTCGAACGCGGGAGGCTTCTCCGACGCAGCGTCGATCATGTCCTGGAAAGCAGGGCGACGATCATCGGTGCCCGAGACGCCCGGCTCGATAAACTCGGCCGCGACCTCCCAGCCTTTCGAGAGGCAATAGCCCTCAAGCTGACGACGTTGATCGGGGATCGACAGATCATGGTCCGCCTGGCGGGGCGTGGAAACGCGCAGGTAAAGCGCGGCGCGGGCCGTCGCCACGACCGGCGACGTTTCGGTTTCGGCGCGGGCGACAGTCGCCATGACAACATCCTTTCATCAATCTGCGGTCTGCGACCGCGACTACATCTTCTCCAGCCCCCGCACCGCCGACGAAGCCAGCAGGAACAGCCGGTTCGGCCGCTGCGGGAAAGGCGCAAAGCCAAGCCCCTCGTAGAATGCCGCCGCGCGTTCATCCTTGGCGTCGACGATGATGGCCAATACCGCCAGCGTCTCGGCGGCGCCGAGGATGCGTCGGATCGCATCCACCGCCAGAACTTCGCCAAAGCCCTTGCCGCGCATCCTAACGTCGCGCGCCAGGCGCCCGATCAGCGCCGCTGGATAACCGCTTTCATAGCGCGGCAGCTTGCGCGCGATTTCTTCCGGCAACTCGCCCAAATCCAGCTTGAAGGCGCTCAGGCTGTAAAAGCCGACGACGCCCAGTTCCGAATCCGTGGCGACGAAGACGCGCGCGACATCGCGGCGGTCATCCTGACCAGCGCGGCGCCGGAACCAGCCATCCAGATCGGCCTGCCCGCAAGAAAAGCGCGACCGATCATGGTGCTTGCCGAGAGCTTCGAAGGCGACCGCCAATCGTCAGCCCACGAGATCGCGGTGACGGCGCATGGCGGCGATCAGCCGTTCGGACGGCTCCGGCGGGTTCATCAGCGCCTCGAAGAAGGCATCCCGATCCGCGCCGGTCAGAACCAGTCGTTGATGTTCGTCCAGCACGCGCCGCGCACCTTCATAGGCCAGATCGCCAGCGGTCAGGCCAGTGACCGCGCTCGCCTGTTGAATCAAATCCTTGGCCGAGGCGCTGACGCGCAACTCGATCCGCTCGCGCTTGATCTCACGCTCCGGTTTCCGGCGTTTTTGGACGGCTGACATGCCCGATCTCCTTTGACCGTAAATGTACGGCATAATACCGTGCCGGTCAACTTTGCCGAAGCGCGCCTGCCGCATCATCCGATCACGGAAACACGGGAGGGCAGAGCCGTATTGCATCATGGCAGCGGCCCGAACAGGGCGTCCAGTTCCTTGCGAAAAGCGCCTTCGATGACGCGCAACTCGGCATCGCCGATGGGAACCTGCTCGGGCCAGTCGTCAATAACGACGATCGGCGCGTTGGTGGCACTGGCGCGCGCTGACGCGCGCGTCAGCGGCGGGTGCATATAGTCGTGGAGGTCTTCGAGACCTTCCGACCAGCGCCAGGGTGTGCGAAAGCGACGTTTGCGAGGGAGTGCCATGTGTCTAAAGCTGCCGCACCCACTGCTGGAATCCAGTAAAATCGCCACCGTCACCACGCAGGCCGGAGCATAGCCACGGCGGCGAGATTCGGCGCGCGGCGGCGCAGGGCGGAAATAGCGAACCATGGCGTAGTAGTGAGGGCGGCAGATAAGTGCTCATGGCGGGTTCGCAGATGCCGTGTGCAGCCGGGTTTGCTATCCTCCCGTTCAATGGACTCGCGGACAGACATAGACACCGACAGAATCGACGAGGCGGTGCTTGCCCTGTTGTGGCTCAACCTCAGCGCCACGGGAACGGCCTGGAAAGGTCTCGACTGGAGCGCCATGTCCCGCCTGCATGAACGCAGGCTGATCTCCGATCCGGCACGCAAGGCAAAGTCCGTCCATCTGACCGACGAAGGCATGGCCGAAGCCGAGCGCCTGTTCCGCGAGCTATTCGCCCGCCGCTAACCCTGCCGTGCCGGGCGGAAGGACGTAACACCTGCCACGCGTGGAATTCTTGCCCCTGATACCGAAATGCCGGGAACGTCATCGTCTCCCGTCCTGCCTGCCCGACCGACCCCCGCGACCTCCCTCATGGCTTGATCTGATCGGGTCCGCCTGTCGGCGCAACGGCGCCAGGTCGCTTTTTTCCGCCGCGCGGCGCGCTTTGCATCGCGAAACAAAAAAGCGGCCCTTCGGCCGTCCGATAGCCGCAAGCCCACCCCATCGCACAAACGCGACGGGAACACCGGGCAGCGGTGCGCCGCCGAGCGTCTCCGCTCTCCGAACCGCCACGAGGCCGCGATGGGCGCGGCCCGGACAAGCGAACGGAGTATCATTATGAGCACCATCGGCACTTTCACCAGGGGCAAGGACGGCATCATCGAAGGCAAGGTCGTCACCCTCACCATCAACACCCGCGCCAGCTTTGTTCCGATCGAGAAGGATGCCGACCGGGCGCCCGACTACCGGCTGACCTTCGCCAACACGGATCACATCGACGTCGAGGTCGGCGCCGCCTGGATCAAGACCAGCCGCAACGAGCGCGATTATCTCTCGGTCAAGATCGACGACCCTTGGCTACCGACACCGCTTTACGCGAGCCTGGTCGAGAGCAACGAACGCCCCGGCGAATACGTCCTGCTCTGGTCCCGCTGACTGGCGAAAGACGCCCCGCTCAGGAGAACGGGGCGTCCTTTCCGGCTTCAGTTTGCAAGACGCCGCGGGGCCGGACGGCATCCATACCGGGCGAGCGCATCACGAATATTGGCGGTATCGAGCGCCTTGAAGCGCGCCACGCGTGCAAGAAAAGCGGCGCTTTGCTTCTCCGTCAAAGGATGGCTGCTGAGTGTGTCGATCAGTTCGTAAATGCCATCATCGGCAACCGTGAACATGGCGAGCACCGCCACATCTTCCGCGTGCCGGTCTGGATTGAACCGCTCGAGCATCGCCAGGGCCGTCTCAAAAGCCAGCAATGCCTCCACTATCTCCGCGTCCGTTTTGCTCATCTGGCAAACTCCGTCCCGCTCGTCAGTTCAACATGCCCGGCATGCGCGCCTGTTCGAGAATCGCGAACATTTTTATGATCACCATCACCGCCTCACCATATTGCTTCTGAAACGCTGCATTGTCCGTCAGTTCGTCGAAGTCGATTCCTTCCAGATCAGCGATGGTCCGTCTGGCACAAGCCAATCCTTCATCCATCTTTTCCGACATGATCTCCATGATGGTCCATCCATAGCTGGTCCGGGAACACCCGTGATACGATGGATGGCGTGCTTGCACACGTTGAGAAGCACCCGGATTCAACAGCATCTCCTGAATCTATCCGGGACCGGCATAGCCGGCGCTTTGTCCTGCGCGGCCGTCCGGCCGCGCGATCGTGGCTAATGGCTCCGCCCTCGCGCCGGGCAAGGGAAGTGGAACCGTCCGGGGCGGTATCCCCAATCTTCCGCGCTTCGCTTGTGCAGATCGGGCGAACCCCCTCCACCCCGGCCGCCCTTGTCCCGTTGCTACCCTGGTCTCGCCGACGGGCAGAAGTTCAGGCGCGGCGTTCCGCTTCGCTGAACTTCAGACTCAAAGGATTTGAGACATGACCAGCAACGCCAAAGCCCCGCGCAATGTGATCTTCAACGGCGATTGCATCGACGTGATGCAGGCTTTCGACGCCGGCACGGTGGACTTCATTTTGACCGATCCGCCCTATGTGACCCGCTACCGCGACCGCCAGGGACGCAAGGTTGTCAATGACGATAACGGCCGGTGGCTCCGTCCGGCGTTCCGCGAGATGCACCGCGTCTTGAAGAATGGCGGCTTCGCGGTTTCCTTTTACGGCTGGAACAAGGTTGATTTGTTCATGGACGCATGGAAGACGGCAGGCTTCCGCGTTGTCGGCCATCTTGTGTTCCGCAAGCGTTATGCGTCATCGGCCCGCTTTCTCCGCTATGAGCACGAACAGGCGTATTTGCTGGCAAAGGGCAATCCGTCCCGTCCTGCACGGCCTATCCCCGATGTGCTGGACTTCCCCTATTCGGGGAACCGACTACACCCCACGCAAAAGCCAATCGAGGCGCTAACCCCGTTGATCGAGGCTTTCACGCAGCCGGGCGACCTTGTGCTGGACCCGTTCAGCGGCAGCGGCTCGACATTGGCGGCAGCGCAGAGCCTTGGCCGCGACTGGACCGGTATCGAACTGGACAACGGCCATTATCACACCGCCAGCAAGCGGCTTGCCGCGCAGCAGCATCACCGGGCGGCCGCATAGGTCGCCCCCTATCTCTCACACGGAAATAGATGGAGGATATTATGCCTTTGACGTTCCCGACATTGGCAGAGCAGGCGATTGCGGCTTACGAGGCGAATGACCGCAAAGGATCGTTCAACAAGATCGCTCTGAAAATGGGCGCCTTTCGTGACGACGACCCGAGAGGCAACAAAGGGTGGCCGATGATTATTTGGGTTTTCCCGGATGAAACCACGGTGGAGGTTCACGGACGCGGCAGAAGCTATAAGCTTGTAGCCGAGACACCTTGATGCAGCATCCAATGCCACTCGACTAAGTGTTGATGAGTGGCACCGCCGCCGTCCTGCCCGGATCGGCGGCGGCCGCGCGTCCCACAGGTCCGCGCGGCCGAATTGCGTGCGCTCGCCGGGCACCGCCCGGAACGCGGATCATAGTAGCCAAAATCATCGCTTCGCTCTATGAAAGGCGCGGGCCGCTACGCGGCGGCCTGGGGCGTGGAAACCCCTGAATATTCGGTTTGGCGCCGGCCGTGACGGCGCTGCCATCCTTGACCATGTGGTCGGGGAGCCTGTGGCGTATGCAACAGGCTTCCGGGCTAAAGGTCACAGGGACCGAAATATTCCGGTTTTCCAACTCCCCGATCAGGGTCAGGAGCGAAGTTTGCGGGGGCGCACCGCAGACAATTCGCTGCTCGCCCGGATGCCGGCCGTTGCGGAGGACGCGCGGAACCATGCCCGCCGCGCACATGGAATCGTCTCCGTTTCGGTCTAACAAGGTTAACGGGGCTGGAGGAACGGGGCGTCATGACCGGCAAGCATTTCGAGGATCGCGCGCCCGACGCGCCGCGGCTCACCGCCTATGACGAGGACCATCTGGCCGACTATATCCGGCTGCTCGACGCGGAGGACGGGGGCGCCGACTGGCCCGAGACGGCGGCGCCTATCTTCGGGATCGATCCGGCGGCCGAACCGGAACGCGCGCACGCGATGCATGAGAGCCATCTTGCCCGCGCGCGGTGGATGACCGAAGTGGGTTACGCATATCTGCTCGGCCCGCGCGCTACCGAACAGGGTTAACATTCAGAGCAAAATGGATTTTCCGGCTCCTGATCACGATGCGCGGCGGGCATGTCCCGGCGCGGCATTCGCACTGTCGGGATGTGGCGCGTCGCACGATCCTCGCCTGTCCAGAATCCGCAACAGGCGGCTGGGGAGGATGCTCATGCCGACACCGCCACGACGGCGTGTCCGGCGTGCCGGCAATGCGCCGGACACGCCGGGCCGCCCCGAGTTCGCCGCCGCGTTCCTGCAACGCAACCGCCAGTATCGCGCCGATCAGGCGCGCCTCAACCGCGACGCCGCGGCGAACGAGCGAACCGCGCTCGCCCGCCGATGGGGGTTGTCCTTTCGCCTGGATGCCGGATGACCTGTCGGAAACGGTGATCTGGCGGCCGGACCTGACCGCTGTCACCGTGATTCTCGATGCCGCGCCGGCAGGCTATACCGGCGCGAAGGCGATCGACCCGCTGGTGCTTGGCGCGCTGCTCGCCGACCGGGCCGGGATCGACGGCCGTCATGTCGTCGTCGCCGACGCGGAAGGCGAGCATCGGTTCTGGCTGCGCGATCCGACGCCCGGCCGACCGCTCGCCGCGATCATCCCGCTCGACAGGGATTTCGGGACGCGCATCGCCAGCTTGCTGCGCTTCCATCGCCGCCTGTTCGCGAAACAGTCCGGCCCGTTGCCACGCGGCTGGCCGCTCACCGCCTACCGGCGCGCGCGGCTCGAACTGATGCTGCGCGCACTCGATCTGCGCATGGACGGCGCGACCTATCGGGAGATCGCGATCGCGCTCGGCAAGGACGAGGTCGCCTACCTGTCCGCGACCGAATGGAAAAGCTCGGCCGCCCGGTCCTTCGTCTATCGCCTGGTGCGCGACGGCACCGCCATGATGAACGGCGACTACCGCAAGCTGCTCCGCATCCGCTGACTGACTGGCGGCCTGCATCGACCCGCCAGGACGCGCGCAGAGGGTGGTCACATCCCTGCGGTTACGATTCTTCGTTCTCCACCCTGCCGCCGGCACTTCGCCATTTTCGCCTCCTGCCACCCCGCTTTGCAGGAGACGCTCCTTGTCCAGACCGCCCGTCAATCTTCCGCCGCGCTATTTGCGGACGCCCGAGGCGGCGCGCTTCCTGGGTCTCTCCGGCCGCACGCTGGAAAAGCATCGTTATTTCGGGAGCGGGCCGGCCTATCGCCGGATCGGCGGGCGGGTGGTCTATTCGGTGGACGATCTGCGCGCCTGGGCCGACCTCGGCACCAAATATTCGACGTCCGATCCCGGCCAGGACGATCTCATGCCGCGGCGGGATGCGCCGATCGCGCAGAGCCGCCGATGAAACCGCGCGCAGCCCCCCGTTCCGGCGAGCGCGCCCAGCTCGCGCTGTTCCCGTCGCTCGGGCGCGACATCGCGCCGCGCGACGCCCAGGACCTGATGGCCTGGCCGTTCTTCAGCCTCGCCAAGCGCAGGCGGGTGACGCCTATCGACTTTCGCATGGGGCAGACATGGATCTCGGTCGAAGCCGTGCCCGAGCACGGCATGGCGACCATCTGGGATGCCGACGTGCTGATATGGGCGGCGAGCCAGATCGTCGCCGCGCGCGACGCCGGGATGCCGACCTCGCGGCTGATGGCCACGACCCCGCATGAAATCCTCACCTTCACCGGGCGCGGCACCGGCAAGGATCATTACGACCGGCTGAAGGCGGCGCTCGACCGCCTGCAAACAACAACCGTCGCGACCTCAATCCGCCAGCAGCACCAGCGGCGGCGCCACCGCTTCTCCTGGATCAACGAGTGGCAGGAGCGACTCGACGGCGAGGGCCGCCCGCTCGGGATCGAACTGATTCTGCCCGACTGGTTCTATGCGGGGGTGGTCGATCGCACGTTCATCCTCACCATCGACCGGGCCTATTTCGATCTGACGGGCGGCCTGGAACGCTGGCTCTACCGCATCGTGCGCAAGCATGGCGGCCAGCAGGAAGGCGGCTGGTCCTTCGACGTTTCTCACCTTCACCTCAAATCCGGCGCGCTCTCGCCATTGAAGCAGTTTGCGTTCGAGTTGCGCGCCATCGTTCGCCGCCAGTCCCTGCCGGGCTACGCGCTGGCGATCGAGCGCACGTTCGGCCGCGAGCGGCTGACCTTCGCGCCCATGCCCGCCGATCCCTTCGAGACGGCGGCGCGGCGCGTGGGGCTGGCTGTGGATAACCGGCCATGAGAGTCGGCCTATTGAAAACCGCCGGACTCGGCCGATTAAAAACCGCTGACTCGGCCTATAAAAAACCAGACCCCCGCACAAGCCTTTGGAATCACAGACAGAATCAGCCCCCTTCTAACTGTGCTAACAGTAAAGAATACTACGTATTCTTTCTAACGCGGTTTCGCGTTGTGGATAACGTGCGCGGCAACGCCAAGTATCCGGCAGGTATTCCGCCGTATCTACTACGCTACACTACTACGCCAATTCATCCGCGTGATCAATTTTCCAGAGAGGTTGATCCGAAGGCGAACCGCCGTCCGATCATGACGCCGGGAGACGGCCGGTGATCGGCTATGCTTCCCGCACCGGCACCCGCCGCAATCTCGACGCCCTGCGGCGCGCGGGCTGGCGGTTGATGGTCTCGGCGAAGGGACCGCTGCGGACCGAGAGCTTCCGCTATGCGCTCGACAACGGCGCATGGACGGCCTTCCAGCGGGGCGAGACCTTCGACGCTCCCGCGTTCGACAAGGCGGTCACGCTGCTCGGCCCCAAAGCCGACTGGATCGTGCTGCCCGACATTGTGGCTGGCGGTCTCACGTCGCTGCGCTTCTCGCTCGACTGGCTGGGCGCGTTGCGCAACCGGCCCGCGCTGCGCGGCGCGCGCTATCTGCTCGCCGTCCAGAACGGCATGGAGCCGCGGGATATCGCGGCCCTTGTCGGCCCGGAGACCGGTATCTTCGTCGGCGGCGATACATCGTGGAAGCTGGCGACGATGGCGATGTGGGCGCGGCTCGCGCATGAGCATGGCGCGATCTGCCATGTCGGGCGCGTCAACACCGTGCGGCGCATCCGCCTGTGCGCCGCGGCCGGGGCCGACAGTTTCGATGGATCGGGCGTCTCGCGCTTCGCCTCCGCCCTGCCGCCGCTCGACCTCGCCCGGCGCCAGCCGGACATCGAAGGCTGGCTTGCGGGGCAGCGGCCATGATCGTCGCCCAGCATTTCGGCAGCATCTCGGGCGGCAAGGACAGCCAGGCGGTCCTGTGCCGGATGGTCGAGCGGATCGAACGCAAGGGGCTGGCCGCGTTCGGCAACCGCGCGCCGCGCTTCCTCTCAGCCGACAACGGCCACGAGAACCCGGTCACGCTGGATCACATCGCCTATCTCGACGACTGGCTGCGGCAGCGCACCGGCCTGTGCATCGAGACGGTCTCGGCGAACGACGTGCCCGGCCTCACCGATGCCGCAGCCTTCGCTCGCAAGCGCGCGATGCTGCACGAGGAATGGTCAAAGGAGAGGCGCCGGACGCGCCACAAGGGCGCGTGCAACCAGCGCCGGGCGGCCTGGCAGGCAGCAGGCACGATCACCAGGGCCGAGTGGCTCGCCCGCTGCGAGTGCCCCGTCATGGTGTCGCCGCCGGTCCCCGATCATCTGATCGAACGCGCGCTGGGACTGCTGCATCCGACCGGCATCCCGTTTCTCGACGTGGCGATGCTGCACGGTCGCTTCCCCAGCACGAAGGTCCGCTTCTGCACCGACCAGACGAAGCTCATTCCCATCATGCACCGCAAGCGCCCGCTGCTCGATGCGGGCATTCCAGTCATCGACTGGATCGGCGAGCGCGCGGCGGAAAGCCCGGCGCGCGCGAAGAAGCCGCCCATTCAGTCTACACGCCATCTCTCCGGCGCTCGCAATATACTCTATCGCCCGATCCTCCGCTGGTCGGCGGCAGACGCCTTCGCGATCTCGGAACGCCACGGCCTCAGGCATAACCCGCTCTACACGATGGGCATGAGCCGGGTCGGCTGCTCGACCTGCATCATGGTCAGGAAGCGCGAACTGCGCATGTGGGCCATGCGATTCCCGGCCGAGGTGGACCGGGTGCGGCAATGGGAGCGGCTGGTCGGTCTGGTCTCGCGCCGCACGGCATCGTTCGACCGCCCATCCTCGCTCCTGTCGGCGAACATGGTGCCTGGCGATCCCGCCGATCACGGTCGGGCGACCATCGACAGGGCGATCGACTGGTCGCGCACCGGCAAGGGCGGCCGCAACTACGATCTGTTCATCGATCTGGAACAGCGCGAAGCCGACGAGCACGGCCTGCTCTGCGATAGCGAATACGGGCTGTGCGAATGATGCGCGCGCTCGACCTGTTCAGCGCCGCGGCGGGCGGATGGTCGCTCGGCCTGCATCACGCCGGCTTCATCACCGTGGCTGCCTGCGAGATCATCGAATGGCGCCGCATCCTCTATGCGGAGAACAATCCCCATGTCCGGCTCTACGAAGATGTCCGATCCCTCACGGCAGGGCGACTTGTTTCCGACCTTGGATTTCTCCCCGACATCATCGTCGGATCGCCGCCGTGCCAGGACATCAGCAGCGCGAACACACGCGGCAAAGGCATCGACGGCGAGCGGTCGGGCCTCTACCTCGAAGCCGTCCGCCTGGTCGGAGATTGCCGCCCTCGCTGGTTCGCTTTTGAGAACAGCGCTAACCTCCGAACTCGCGGCGCTGACCGGCTGCTCGGCGAGTTGGAAGCGATCGGCTACGCCTGCGAACCGTGCGTGGTGGCTGCTGAAAATGTCGGCGCCAACCATGTCCGCAAGCGGTCATGGCTTATCGGCTACGATCCCGAACAGCTTGCCGACGCCGCGCAGCAGCGACACTCGGCATGGCCCGGAGATGTGCAAGGTTCGCGGCGAGAAGCGGACGGGCATGAACCTGCCGACGATGATGCATCCGGCGGCATTGAACACCCTGCCGACCCCGATGGCGACGGACGGGATGCAGGACGGCGCGGGCGGCGGCGCGGGATCGACATATCCGCTGCGGATGATCCTCGCGACGCCGCGCAAGTCGGACGCGGATCGCGGCGGCCGGGGCGACGTATTGAGCCAGCTTCAGGGCCATGCGAGCCGTCATGCCGGGATGATGCCGACGCCGGTCAAACCGAACGGCGGCCGGCGATTGAGCCGACAGGAGATCGAGACGGGACGCCGGGCGAACGGCGCGAAGGCGCAGATCGACACGCCGAACCTGCTGCGCCATGCAGCGGAAATCCTGCCGACGCCGACGAAGCGGGACAGCCGGATGGACGGCTGGAGTCCGGCCTACGACCGGCGGAAATCGCCGACGATGGACGCGGTGATGGACGGCGCGATGACCGACCGGGCGCCGGACAAATGGGCAGGAGCCCGCGCGCTGGCGGCAATGCTGCGGAGCCATGGGCTGACTGGAACGGCGGCCTTGCCCATCACCTATGGCTGGATGATGGGCTATCCGCCTGGGTGGCTGGCACGCGCATTGCGCTCGGCAGTCGCAAAGGGACGGCTGCGGCCAGTCTGATCGTCGAGGCGTTCGGCGACGCCGTTCTCCCACAAATCCCCGAAGCCATCGGCCGCGCGATCCTGCGCACCGAAGCCGCGCTCGACCTCGCGTTCGGGCAGACCCCCATCGACATCACCGGAGACGAACGATGAGCGATCCCGCGCGCCCGGAGCGCATCGACTTCAGCGGGTTTGAAGCCGCGCTACGCCGCAAGGCGGCGCAGCAGGCGCAAGCCCACGGCACACCGCCTGTTCCATCGGCACTGGCGTCGCATTCACGCCTGACCGAGGTCGAACTGACCTGGATCGAGAAGAAGCTGGAGCACTGGATACGCTTCGGCCGCATCGCGCAGGATCGCATCCTGACACGCCGCACCCGTGTCGTCAGCTTCCGGCCCAGCGCGATCTTCGCCTTCGTGCGCTGGACCGCCAACGACTATGGCACGGTCATCTCATGCATCGACGTGGTGCGCGCGATCGCGCCGGGCGAGCCTTACACGACGCTGCCGTTCGTGCGGCCGGGTGGCGATATCCTCCTGCACATTGAGGGCTGGCCCAAAGTCCAACAGGTGCTCGCCGCGATCGACGCGGTGGAGGCTGCAGGCGTCGATCCCTGCGATGCGGCGGCCGATCATTGGCGGCACGTCCACAACCGCATCGCCGCCGGTCATCAGCCGCGCCCCTACACGATGGAGCGGCATCGCGCCTGGCTCAAGCGCCGGGAGATCGAAGGGTGACGCGCAAGCATTATGCCTTCGTAGCGACCTTTGCCGGGACGATCTTTGCTGCGGCGTTCGGCATTATCGCGGCTGTCGATCCGTTCCCGCGCGTCATCTGGAACGCCAGCGCCAGCGCGCCGATCGGGCTCTACCGGATACAGCCCGACAGCGATCCGGCCATTGGCTCGCTGGTCGCCATCACGCCGCCGGAGCGGTGGTCGCGCTGGATGGCCGAGCGCGCCTATCTGCCCGAGGGCGTGCCGCTGCTCAAAGCTGTCGCGGCGAAGGCAGGACAGCGGGTTTGCCGCATTGGCGACGCGGTGAGCGTCGATGCCCGGCGCGTCGCCATCGCCCGCGCCCGTGACAGCCGGGGCCGTCCGCTGCCGGTCTGGCAGGGCTGCCGCACGCTCAAACGCGGCGAGATATTCCTGCTCAACCCGTCCGCCCCGGACAGTCTCGACGGCCGCTATTTCGGCCCGCTGCCGATCTCGACCGTCATCGGACGCGCAACGCCGCTGCATCTGCGCGCGGCATCCCCGTCACCTTCAACCCCCAGCAAAAAGGAGATCGGCCATGTCGACGAATATCTTTGAACCCACCGCCAGCGGTTATGCAGGCCGCGCCCGGTATTTCGGCATCGACGAGCAAATCATGCTGGTTGCGATCGATCCGGGCGACACCGAGAACGCGCCCGATTACCGCATCCATCTCGACGACGAGCACGGCCCCGAGATCGGCGGCGCCTGGAAACGGGTCGGCGAACGCGCGGGCAATTATATCGCGCTGGAGATCGACAGCCCGCTTTTCTCCGCGCCGTTCCGGCCGGTGCTGTTCCGCGCCGACGACGACAGGCAGACGTTCCGGCTGACGTGGAAGCGCCCCAGGCCGCGCGACGATCGGAGCTGATCGGTGCCGATCCTGCTCACCCTTTTGTTCGCGGAAAGGCCGTTTCACCCCTTCGTCCCGCTCGGTCGCAGGCCGGCCGGCGCGCGCAGTGAAGGTCAAGGGCGGCCCTCGGCCGGCGCCTTGCGCGCACCCTTTACCGGAGCGAGCACGCTGGCAGGCTGGCGGCGAAGCGGGGGCGGGTCGGCTGCGCTGTTCGCAGTCCTGCTGCTGCTCACGGCGGGCGCCACGCCCGTCGCCGCACAGGTGCAGGACGCATCGGCCGACCGCACGACAGCGGTCCATCCTTATGCCGTCCATGTCGCCGATGCGGCCCGGCGCTTCGGCATCCCCGATCGCTGGATATGGGCTGTCATGCACGTCGAGAGCAACGGCGATGTCCGCGCCGTCTCGACGGCCGGGGCGATGGGTCTCATGCAGATCATGCCCGGCACCTGGGCGAACCTTCGTGCCCGCTACGGGCTGGGGAACGATCCCTATGATGTCCGCGACAACATCATGGCAGGCGCGGCCTATCTGCGCGCGATGCACGACCGCTACGGCAATCCGGCCGCCATGCTTGCTGCCTATAATGCGGGACCGGGCCGCTATGACGAATATCTGTCGCGCGGCCGTCCGCTGCCCGCCGAGACGCGCGCCTATCTGGTGAAGCTGGCGCCGATGGTCGGTGGTGTGGGCGACGTCCAGCTTGTCGCCGCGACGCCACCCGATCCCTTTGCCTGGCGTCGCGCTGCACTGTTCGCGACGCGGGCGAACGACGATCCGGCTGCACTGGAACCGTCACCGGATGCACGCCTGGCCGATATTCGCGCTGCGGTCGAACCAGCCGCGAACAGTCTGTTCGTCGCGCTGTCGGGGCGGAGGCAGCCATGAAGATAGCCTATGCCGACCCGCCCTATATCGGCTGCGCGCATCTCTACCGCGACCATCCCGATTATGCGGGCGAGGTCGATCACCGCGCGCTGATCGAGCGGCTCGAACGCGATTATGACGGCTGGATATTGCACGCCGCCGCGACGCCGGAATCGGTCGCCACGCTCGCGCCGCTGGTTCACCAAACCGGCGCGCGGTGGATGGCCTGGGTCAAGGGTTTCGCCGCGTTCAAGCGCAATGTGCCGGTCGCCTATGCGTGGGAACCCGTCATCGTAAAGCCCGCGCGCAAGCCCGTGGTCAGCAAACGGCTGGTCCTGCGCGACTGGATCGAATGCCCGATCACGTTGCGCCGCGGCCTCACTGGCGCCAAGCCCGAAGCGGTTTGCCATTGGGCGTTCGAGACGGCCGCAGCGCGTCCCGACGACACGCTCGACGACCTGTTCCCCGGCACCGGCGCCGTCGCCGAAGCGTGGCGAACCTGGCGCCTCAAGTTCGCGCTGCCGGACGATCCGGCCGCTGTTCCGCCGCGGTCGGGCTGCGCGTCGTCTCCCGGCGAGCGGGAGGCCGGCACACCATGACCGCCCGCGTTTTCAAAGTGCCTGCATGGAAAGTGGAAGTGCCTGGAAGGGCAGGAAAAAGCCGAAGGAAGGGAGGGCAAGATAGAAGCCGCACCCCATTTTCTCGAAAAGCCACGGCTTTTCATGGGGTTCATGCGGGTGCGTCGGTCGACGAGCGTGCCGCTCGGAAGGAAAAAGCAAGCAAATTCAAAGCGCGCAATGGCACCATAGGCCATTTTCGGCGGAAAGCGGCCCGGCCATGAGTGAGGATGGCGATTTTCGCATCCGGCCGGGCAAGGTCAGGGACAGGGCGGCCGGACAGGGCCGTAAAGCGCGCGGGTTTGTCGCCCAGGTGCTGCGCGTCGCCGCGCGGAGTAGTGGCGGCCGGCGATCGGGCGGATCGCGCCCGCGCGGGCAATCGAACTTCGGCCGGGGCCGCACGGCCTTCGCGCGCAGCCGCCTGTTCGGATCGGGGCGGCGCGTGCTGGTCAAGATGGTGCCCGTCACCCGCTTCTCCCGGAGCGGCCGACCCAGAGCGCCGTTGTCCGCGCACATCGCCTATCTCAAACGTGAGGGCGTCACCCGCGACGGCTCGCCCGCGCGGATGTTCGATGCGACAAGCGACGGCGCCGACGATCGCGCGTTCACCGATCTCTGCAAGGATGACCGGCATCATTTCAGGATCATCGTCTCGCCCGAGGACGCGGCGGACCTCACCGACCTGCGTGAATATACCCGCGATCTCGTCCGCCAGATGGAGGTGGACCTCGGAACCCGCCTCGAATGGATCGCGGTCGATCACTGGAACACCGGCAATCCGCATGTCCATCTGCTGGTGCGCGGCGTCGACGACCAGGGCGCCGACCTTGTTATCAACCGCGACTATATCAGCCACAACCTGCGTTCGCGCGCCGAGGAACTGACGCAGGCCGAACTCGGCCCGAAGCCCGAGCATGAAATCCAGCGCACGCTTACCCAAGAGGTGACAGCCGAACGCTGGACGAAGCTGGATGCCGAGATCGGCCGCTCGGCCGACGAGCTGGGGGTCATCGACTTGCGCCCCGAGCATCCCGGCCCCGACGATCCCCGCGTCCGCCGCCTGATGATCGGCCGCTTGCAGCATCTGGAGACGATGGGCCTCGCCGCCCAAGCCGAGCGCGGCCAATGGGTCATGGCCGAGGACGCGCAAGCGAAGCTGCGCGAGTTGGGCGCGCGCGGCGACATCATCCGCACCATCGGCCGAGCGCTGAACGATCGCGGACAGGATCGCCCGCTCGACAGCTATGCGATCGTGAGCGCGCCGCCCGAAAAGCCCATCGCTGGCCGGTTGATCGACAAGGGCTTGCACGATGAACTCACCGGCACGGCCTATGCGGTGATCGATGGAACGGACGGGCGCACCCACCATCTCCGGCTTCCCGGCATCGAGGCGCTGGAACACAGCCCCGATGTGGGCGGTATCGTCGAGCTGCGCGCCATCGGCCGGGCGGGCGAGCAGAAGCCGAGGCTGTTCCTCGCGACGCGCTCCGATTTCGACCTTGCCGCCCAGGTGAAAGCGCCGGGCGCGACCTGGCTCGACCATCGGCTGATCGAGCGCGGCACGAATATCGGGACAAGCGGCTTCGGCGCGGAAGTGCGCCGGGCGATGGACGAGCGCACCGACCATCTTGTCCGCGAGGGACTGGCCCGGCGCTATGGCGAGCGCGTCGTCTTCCAGCGAGGCCTTCTCGACACGCTGCGCCGCCGCGAACTGGACGCGACGGGCGCCGAAACCGCAAGCCGGACGGGACTCGCCTACCGGCCCACCAATCCCGGCGACAAGGTCGCCGGTATCTGCCGCCAGCGTCTCGCGCTTTCCTCCGGTCGCTTCGCCATGATCGAGAGTCTGGGTGGAGATGGGGCACTGGGCTTCCGGCTCGTGCCCTGGTCGAACGACCTCGACCGCCAGATCGGCCGCCAGATCGCCGGCGTTGCTCGCGATGGCGGCGGCATCGGCTGGTCGCTGGGACGCAAGCGCGGTCTCGGCATCTGAACAAGGAGACTTCCCATGTCCGCGACCAAAATCCTGTGGGGCCAGATCGCCGCCGTTTCCCTGATCGTGCTGATCGCGATCTGGAGCGCGACGCAATGGACGGCATCGGCGCTGGCCTATCAGCCCGAGCTTGGCCCGCCCTGGTGCATGGCTCTCGGCTGGCCGGTCTATCCGCCATACGCCTTCTTCTGGTGGTGGTTCTCGTTCGACGCCTATGCCCCCGACATATTCCAGACCGGCGCATATATCGCCGTCTCTGGCGGCTTCGTGTCGATCGCGGTCGCCATCGCCATGTCGGTCTGGCGCGCACGGGAAGCGAAGAACGCCGAAACCTATGGCTCGGCGCGCTGGGCGACCGAAGACGAGGTGCGCGCGGCCGGACTGCTCGGCGATAACGGTGTGGTGCTCGGCAAGCTGGGCCGCGCTTATCTGCGTCACGACGGCCCCGAGCATGTGCTCTGCTACGCGCCGACCCGCAGCGGCAAGGGCGTCGGCCTCGTCGTGCCCTCGCTTTTGACATGGCCGGAATCGGCGATCGTGCACGACATCAAGGGCGAGAACTGGACACTGACCGCGGGGTTCCGCTCGCAGCATGGCCGGGTGCTGCTGTTCGATCCGACCAACGCGGCGTCCGCCGCCTACAATCCGCTGCTGGAGGTGCGGCGCGGCCAATGGGAAGTTCGCGACGTCCAGAATGTGGCCGACGTGCTGGTCGATCCCGAAGGCAGCCTCGAAAAGCGCAACCATTGGGAAAAGACCTCGCACGCGCTGCTGGTCGGCGCGATCCTGCATGTCCTCTATGCCGAACCCGACAAGACGCTGGCCGGGGTCGCCGCTTTCCTGTCCGACCCGGCGCGGACGATCGAGCAGACATTGGCCGCGATGATGGCGACGCCGCATCTCGGCGAAGCCGGCGTGCATCCGGTGGTGGCGTCAGCCGCACGCGAACTACTCAACAAGAGCGACAACGAGCGGTCGGGCGTGCTGTCCACCGCCATGTCGTTCCTCGGTCTCTATCGCGATCCGGTAGTGGCGGCCGTCACGCGAGCCTGCCACTGGCGCATCATGGATCTGGTCGCGGGCGAGCGGCCGGCGACGCTCTACCTCGTCGTGCCGCCCAGCGATATCAGCCGGACCAAGCCGCTGATTCGCCTGATGCTCAACCAGATCGGCCGGCGATTGACCGAGGAACTGAACCCGACCGGACAGCGCCATCGCCTGCTGCTGATGCTCGACGAGTTCCCGGCGCTGGGCCGGCTCGACTTCTTCGAATCCGCGCTGGCGTTCATGGCCGGGTATGGGATCAAGGGCTTCCTGATCGCACAGTCGCTGAACCAGATCGAGAAAGCCTATGGGCGGGACAACGCGATCCTCGACAACTGCCATGTCCGGGTAAGCTTCGCGACCAACAACGAGCAGACGGGAGAGCGCGTGTCGAAGGCGCTCGGCACCAGGACCGAGATGAAGGCGATGAAGAATTATGCCGGCCACCGGCTCTCGCCCTGGCTTGGGCATCTGATGGTCTCGCGCTCCGAGACCGCCCGCCAGCTGCTGACCCAGGGTGAGGTCATGCAGCTTCCGCCCGACGAGGAAATCATCATGGTGTCGGGCGTCCATCCGATCCGCGCGAAGAAAGCGGCCTATTACACCGATCGGCGTCTGGACACGCGAGTCATGGCGCCGCCCGATCCGGCCGCATGGGAAAATCGGGAACTTTGTCCCGACGACTGGACAGGGCTTGCCGCCGCGGCCGATCCCGGCGCGGTCGCGGCGATCATCCGGGCACAGGAGGACGCCGCCAATAGCGGGCTGCGCCGCGAACCCGAACTGCCCGATCATGTCGCCATCGTAAAGGAGACGGCGCCCACGCCGCCCGCGCAGGAGTTTTCGATTCTCGAGGACGAGCCCGAGGATGCTGCGCGCCAGGCGGCGGCGCGGCGGCGGATGCAGGGCATCGCGCGGCAGGCGTCGCTCGACCCCGACGACGGTATCGAACTGTAGGAGCATGTCATGCGTGTCCGACTCAATGTCTATTTCCCGCCCGAACTGGCCAGGCAGGTCAGCGAACTGGCGATCCGGCGCCGCATCTCGCGCTCGGCGATCGTGGAAGCGGCGGTCGCTTCCTGGATGTCGCCGGACGGCGCCGACCGGCTGGAGGCGGCCTTCGCGCGGCGGCTCGATCGGCTCTCGCGCCAGGTCCAGCGGCTTGAGCGCAATACCGGCCTCACCACCGAGGCGCTGGCTCTGTTTGTGCGCTTCTGGCTGTCGGTCACGCCGCCGCTTCCCGACGAGGACCAGGCGGCCGCCCAGGTGAAGGGCCGCAAGCGTTATGAGGGCTTCGTCGAGACGCTCGGCCGGCGCTATGCCAGCGGCAAGACCCTGCTCGATGAAATACCGGAGGATATTGGAGAACAGGACGATAGTAATCTTGGCACATGATGGTGGTGTAAATTCATCGACGAACCATGCGCGACTCGGCAAAGGTAATCACGGAATAGGAGCCTGACGGACGCGACACGACAAGTGTCGCACCGCAACGCGCACTTATCTGCCGCCGTCTCTACTACACCCTGACATAGATGTTGCTTCGCGCGATTTCCTGCCTCTCTTGATGTGCCCTTGACGCCGGGCGGCGGTTCGCCCGGCCCATTGCAGGGGCCTTCATTTGACCACCCACCCGATCCGACCCGAGGCGAAGACACGCGGCGCGCGGATGCTGCGTACCGCGCTCGGGCCGTCGATCGCGGGCTGGCTCGACGATGCCGCCGTGATCGAGGTGATGCTGAACCCGGACGGCCGGCTGTGGGTCGATCGGCTCGGCGAAGGCATCAGCGACACCGGCATGACGCTGGCCGCCGCAGACGGCGAACGGATCGTGCGCCTCGTTGCGCACCATGTCGGCGTCGAGGTTCACGCGCGGTCGCCGCGCGTCTCGGCCGAGTTGCCCGAAGGCGGTGAGCGGTTCGAGGGACTGCTGCCTCCCGTGGTGGCCGCACCCGCTTTTGCCATTCGCAAACCCGCCGTCGCAGTATTCACGCTCGACGATTATGCGGTCGCCGGGATCATGTCGGCCGCCGAGGCGAAAGCGCTCCGCCAGGGCGTCGCTACTCGCGCTAACATTCTCGTCGCGGGAGGGACCGGCAGTGGCAAGACCACGCTGGTCAATGCGTTGCTGGCCGAGGTCGCCAAGACCACCGACCGCATCGTTCTGATCGAGGACACGCGCGAACTGCAATGCGCCGCGCCCAACCTCGTCGCCATGCGGACCAGGGATGGCGTCGTCTCGCTGTCCGACCTCGTGCGCTCCAGCCTACGCCTGCGTCCCGACCGCATCCCCATAGGCGAGGTGCGCGGCGCGGAAGCCCTCGACCTTCTCAAAGCCTGGGGCACCGGCCACCCCGGCGGCGTCGGCACCATCCATGCCGGGACCGCGCTGGGCGCGCTCCGCCGCATGGAACAGCTCATTCAGGAAGCCGTCGTCACGGTCCCGCGCGCGCTGCTGGCCGAGACCATCGACCTCATCGCCGTGCTGGTCCGCGACGGGCACGGCCGGCGCCTCGCCGAACTGGCCCGTGTCGAAGGGCTCGCCCCCGCGACCGGCGACTACCGGCTGACCTCTCTCACGCCCCCTAAACCTGGCATCAACCCCGGAGACACCCCATGATCCATGCCTTGCCGAGCAGCGCACGCCGCGCTCTGCTCGCCGTTACCGCCAGCGTGATCGCGCTGACCATCGCCGCTCCCGCCCATGCGGGCGGATCGTCGATGCCGTGGGAAGCGCCGCTCCAGTCGATTCTCGAAAGCATCGAGGGGCCGGTGGCGAAGATCGTCGCGGTGATCATCATCATCGTCACCGGTCTGACCCTGGCCTTCGGCGACAGTTCGGGCGGCTTCCGCCGGCTGATCCAGATCGTGTTCGGCCTGTCGATCGCGTTCGCGGCCAGCTCCTTCTTCCTCAGCTTCTTTTCGTTCGGCGGCGGGGCGCTGGTCTGATGGAATCCGGCGAACCGATCCCCGGCTTCTATGCGCCGGTCCATCGGGCGCTGACCGAGCCGATCCTGCTCGGCGGCGCTCCGCGTTCGCTCGCCATCGTCAACGGCACGCTTGCCGGTGCGATCGGGCTTGGCCTGCGCCTCTGGATCGCGGGCCTCGCCATTTGGGCGATCGGCCATGCGCTGTCGGTATGGGTCGCGCGGCGCGATCCGCAATTTGTGGACGTGGCCCGCCGCCACCTTCGCTATCCGGCGTGGATGCGGCCATGATGAACCTGCGCGAATACCGTGGGCAAGCCGCGCATCTGGCCGATTTCCTTCCCTGGGCGGCGCTGGTCGGCGAAGGCCTCGTTCTCAACAAGGACGGCTCGTTCCAGCGCACGGCCCGCTTCCGGGGACCGGACCTTGATTCCGCCACGCCCGCCGAACTGGTCGCCACCACGGCGCGGCTCAACAATGCGCTGCGCCGGCTCGGCTCGGGATGGGCGATCTTCGTCGAGGCGCAGCGCACGCCCGCGCTCGACTACCCGGAATCGGAGTTTCCCGACCCGGTCTCTGCGCTGGTCGATCTGGAGCGGCGCGAACAGTTCCGCGAGGAAGGCGCGCATTTCGAGAGCGCCTATTATCTGATCCTGCTGTGGATGCCGCCAGCCGAAGATGCCGCCCGCGCTGAAGGCTGGCTCTATGAAGGCCGTTCCGGCACGGGCGTCGATGCTCAAGAATTGCTGGCGGGCTTCACCGACCGCAGCGATCGGGTGCTGGATCTGGTCGAAGGCTTCATGCCCGAGGTCCGCTGGCTCGATGATAGCGAGACGCTGACCTACCTCCATTCGACGATCTCCACGAAGCGCCAGCGCGTGCGCGTCCCCGAGACGCCGATGCACCTCGACGCACTGTTGGCCGATGAGCCGCTGACCGGCGGGCTGGAGCCGAAACTCGGCGACCATCATCTGCGCACGCTCACCATCGTCGGTTTTCCCAGCGTGACATTCCCCGGCCTGCTCGACGAGTTGAACCGGCTCGCCTTCGCCTATCGCTGGTCCACCCGCGCGATCATGCTCGACAAGACCGACGCGACGAAGCTGCTCACCCGCATCCGGCGCCAATGGTTCGCCAAGCGCAAATCGGTCGCGGCCATCCTCAAGGAAGTGATGACCAACGAGGCGAGCACGCTGCTCGACAGCGACGCCTCAAACAAGGCCGCCGACGCCGACACGGCGTTGCAGGAGTTGGGCGCCGACTATGCCGGCATGGCCTACATCACCGCAACGGTGACGGTGTGGGACCGCGATCCCGCCATTGCGACGGAGAAGCTGCGGCTGGCCGAGAAGGTCATCCAGGGCCGCGACTTCACCGTGATCCCCGAGGGCATGAACGCGATCGAGGCATGGCTAGGGAGTCTCCCCGGTCATACCTATGCCAACGTCCGCCAACCCCCGATCTCTACCCTCAATCTCGCCCACCTGATCCCCCTGTCAGCAGTATGGGCGGGGCCGGAACGGGACGAGCACTTCGAACAACCCCCCTTGCTCTACGGCAGGACCGAAGGCTCGACCCCGTTCCGGTTTTCCCTTCATGTCGGCGATGTCGGCCATACCCTGATCGTTGGCCCAACCGGCGCGGGCAAGAGTGTTCTGCTCGCGCTGATGGCGATGCAGTTCCGCCGCTACGAGAACGCCCAGGTCTTCGCCTTCGACTTCGGGGGCAGCATTCGCGCCGCTGCGATCGGCATGGGCGGCGACTGGCAGGATCTCGGCGGGATGCTTGCCGACGAGGCCGGCGACGGCGTGCAGCTTCAGCCGCTGGCGCGCATCGACGATCCGGCCGAGCGCGCTTGGGCAGCCGAATGGCTGGCGGCAATCTTCGCGTCCGAAGGCGTCGCGGTCGATCCGCAGGCCAAGGAGTATATCTGGTCCGCGCTCGGCTCGCTGGCGTCCGCACCGATGTCGGAGCGCACGCTGACCGGGCTCGCGGTCCTGTTGCAGAATCAGCAGCTCAAGCAGGCGATTGCGGCCTATTGCATCGGCGGGCCGTGGGGCCGGCTGCTCGACGCCGAGGCCGAACAACTCGGCGAAGCGTCGGTCCAGGCGTTCGAGACCGAGGGCCTGGTCGGCGCGGGATCGGCCGCGGCGGTGCTGTCCTATCTGTTTCACCGGATCGAGGGTCGGCTGGACGGCTCGCCGACGCTCATCATCATCGACGAGGGCTGGCTTGTCCTCGACAGCCCGGACTTTGCCGCACAGCTCCGCGAATGGCTCAAGACGCTGCGCAAGAAGAACGCCAGCGTGGTGTTCGCCACGCAGAGCCTTGCCGACATCGAGACGTCAAGCATCGCACCGGCCATCATCGAATCCTGCCCGACGCGCATCTTCCTGCCCAACGAGCGCGCCGCCGAACCGCAGATCGCGGTGATCTACGAGCGCTTCGGGCTCAACGCACGCCAGATCGAAATAGTAAGCCGGGCGACCCCCAAGCGCGATTATTACTGCCAGAGCCGGCGCGGCAACCGGCTGTTCGAGTTGGGGCTGGGCGAGGTCGCGCTGGCCTTTGCCGCCGCGTCGTCGAAGACCGACCAGCTTCGTATCACCGAGCTGGTCGAGACCCACGGCCGCGAGCGCTTCGCCGCCGAGTGGCTGCGCCATCGCGGCTTGGCCTGGGCGGTCGATCTTCTTCCCGAACCTCAACCCGATCCACTGGCCGGTCGCCGGGAAGATGCCGGCCAGCTCCCCCTTGCCTTGAAGGACATGACCCCATGAAGCCCTCCATCCTGCGTCACGCCGTCGTGGCCGGCGCCATCGCCACGTCGAGCATGATCGGCATCACCGCCGCCACGCCGGCGCACGCTCAGTTCGGCGGGATCGTGTATGATCCGACCAACTATGCGCAGAACGTGCTGACGGCAGCGCGGTCGCTCCAGCAGGTCAACAACCAGATCCGGCAAATCCAGCAGCAGGCGACCAGCCTCATCAATGAGGCGCGCAACCTGGCTTCGCTGCCGTTCAACTCGCTCCAGCAATTGCAGCAGCAGGTGCAGCGAACCCAGCAGCTTCTCGGCGAAGCGCAGCGCATCGCCTACGATGTCGAGAATATCCAGCAGGCGTTCGAGGGCCGCTACAAGGGTGCGGCGCTGACTGGCACCCATGCGCAGATGGTCGCCAACGCCAATGCGCGTTGGGAGGATAGCGTTGGCGCGTTCGAGGACGCGCTGCGCGTGCAGGCCGGCGTTGTCGGAAATATCGAGAGCGCGCGCACGACGATGGACGGCCTGGTCTCGTCTAGCCAGTCGGCGACCGGCGCGCTTCAGGCGGCACAGGCGGGCAACCAGCTTCTCGCGCTGCAATCGCAGCAGCTCGCGGACCTGACGGCGCTGCTCGCCGCGCAGGGCCGGGCGCAGGCGCTGGATTCGGCGCGCAACGCCGCCGTCGAAGCCGAAGGGCGCGAACGCTTCCGCCGCTTCTTCGGCCGCGACTGACATGAACGGCCCGATGTCGCGCAATGCGAAGATCGCCGGTGTCGCGGCGCTCGCCGGGATCATGCTGGCCGTGGCGGCGGTGGAAGCCTTGCGGGAACCGGGCGACATGCCACTCGACGCTGTCCTGCCGCTTCTTGACGAAGGAGAGCAGCAGACACTTCTGGCGCGCGAACTGGACCGCTGCGCCGCGCTCACCATGCCGGACTCAGGCTGCGAACAGGCATGGGCGGCGAACCGCCGCCGCTTCTTCAGCAAGGATATCGCCGTGCCCGAACCGGAAATCGGGAACGGCAGCGATAGCCCGGCCATCCCCGCCGATCCGGCCGGGAGCACCGTACCGTGAGCGATACCGGCATCGTCGATACCTTCCTCGACACCTTCACAAGCTATATCGATTCGGGCTTCGGCCTGCTCGGCGGCGAGATCGGCTTCCTGTCCTCGACCCTGATCGCGATCGACGTGACCATTGCCGGGCTGTTCTGGGCCTGGGGCGCCGACGAGGATGTCATCCAGCGGCTGGTCAGGAAAACCCTCTATATCGGCGCCTTCGCCTTCATCATCGGCAATTTCCAGACACTCAGTACCATACTGTTCGACAGCTTCGCGGGGTTGGGGCTCAAGGCGAGTGGTGACTCCATAAGCCTCGCGGAGTTCATGAAACCGGGCAGTATCGCCGCCAAGGGGCTGGATGCGGCGCAGCCGCTGATCGATGCGATGGAGGCCTATAACAGCCTGTGGGCGGTGTTCGCCAACCTCGCGATCATTGTCGTGCTGCTGCTCGCATATCTGATCGTCGTCCTCGCCTTCTTCGTTATTGCCATCCAGGTCTTCATCACGCTGATCGAGTTCAAGCTGGTGACGCTCGCCGGCTTCGTCCTGCTGCCGTTCGCCTTCTGGAACCGCACCGCGTTCATGGCCGAGAAGGTGCTGGGCCATATCGTATCGTCCGGCATCAAGGTGCTGGTGCTCGCGGTCATCACCGGCATCGGCACCACCCTGTTCAGCACCTTCACGGCGACGGTCGGCACCGACCCCGATGCGCGGGAGGTGCTGGCGATCGCGCTCGGCGCGCTGTCGCTGCTCGGCCTTGCCATCTTCGGCCCCGGCATCGCCAACGGCATCGTCTCGGGCGGCCCGCAGCTTGGCGCGGGTGCCGCAGCCGGAACCGCGCTGGCGGCGGGCGGTGCGCTGGTCGGTGGCGCGGCCGCCGCAAAGCTCGGCGTAGGCGCTGCCGCCTCGACCATCGGCGCGACCGGCCGAATGACCGGTGCCGCCGTACGTGGCGGCACGCGCATGGCGGGCGGTGCGGCGGGCGCCTACAGCGTCGGCTCGCTCGGCAAGAGCGGCGCGGGTGCGGTGGCGGGCGGCATGGCTACTGCCGGGCAGAAGACGGCGGGCGTGGCCGCCCATGCCGCGCTCTCGCCGCTGCGCAAGGCCGCGGCATCGCTCAAGGACAATTACCGTTCGGGCGTCCGCGCCGGGATGGGCGCCGCGCCTCAAGCAGCGGGAAGCACGCCGGCTTCATCTCCCGCCGCATCCCCGCCCGCCTGGGCCGCCAGCATGAAGCAGCGCCAGTCGGCCACCCACGGCGCGACCGTCCTCGCCCACACGATGAAGGCGGGCGACAGCCATGGCGGCGGCGGCAGTCCCGACATCAAGGAAAGAGAGTAACCCCATGTTCCGCAGACCGACCATTCGTTATGGCCAGACGCCCGAACCCGTCACTCCTTATCAGCGCGCGGCCCAAGTCTGGGATGACCGCATCGGCTCCGCGCGCGTCCAGGCGAAGAACTGGCGGCTTGCCTTCTTCGGCGCGCTGGCGCTCTCGGGCGGCCTTGCCGCCGGCCTCGTCTGGCAATCTGCGCGGGGGCATATCGTCCCCTGGGTGGTGCAGGTCGACCGGCTGGGCGAAGCGCAGGCGGTCGCGCCGGCTGAAGCGGGCTATCGGCCGACCGATCCGCAGATCGCATTCCATCTGGCCCGGTTCATCGAGCAGGTCAGAAGCATCCCCGCCGATCCCGTCATCGTCCGCCAGAACTGGCTGCGCGCCTACGACTTCACCACCGACAAGGGCGGACAAGCCTTGAGTGACTATGCGCGCGCCAACGATCCGTTCGCCAATGTCGGGCGGGTGCAGGTCGCCGTGGACGTGTCGAGCGTCATCCGCGCATCGCCCGAGTCTTTCCGCGTCGCCTGGACCGAGCGGCGCTATCAGGACGGCAGCCTTGCCGAAACGACGCGCTGGTCGGCGATCCTCACCATCGTCGTACAACCGCCGCGCACGCCCGACGCGCTGCGCAAGAACCCGCTCGGGCTGTTCGTCAACGCCATCAACTGGTCGAAGGAACTCGCCCAATGACAAATCCCCGCTTCCGCAAGGCCGCCATGCCGGCTTTGCTTATCTCCGCGTCGGCACTCGGCGCTTGCGCCACCACATCGGCGAAGACGCCCTTTCACGCTCCGCCAGCGGAGATTGCGGCGACGCCGGCCCCCGAACCGCCGCGCGCCGTCGAGGTGGTGACGATCCCCGAGCCGCTGCCGCTCCCCGGCCAGTTGAAGCCGCTCGCGGCCGGCGCGCGACCGTCCGAGCCCGTCGATCCGCGCAGCCGTGTCGGCGCGGCCAATGCCGCAGCCCGCGTGCAGCCGGTGCGCGACGGTTTCCTCAACGCGATCCAGCAATATCCCTGGACGGACGGCGCGCTCTATCAGGTCTATACCGCGCCCGGCCAGGTGACGGACATCGCGCTACAGGAAGGCGAGCAGCTTGTCGGCGCCGGGCCGGTCGCGGCTGGCGATACCGTACGCTGGATCATCGGCGATACGGTAAGCGGCAGCGGAGCGACGGCGCGCGTCCATATCCTCGTCAAGCCGACGCGGCCCGACATCGGTACCAACCTCGTCATCAATACCGACCGGCGCACCTACCATCTGGAACTGCGCGCGACCCCTTCGACCTACATGGCGTCGGTCTCGTGGACCTATCCGCAGGACGCGCTGATCGCCTTGCAGCGCCGCAATGCGGCGGCTGCATCGGCCGCGCCGGTTGCGAGCGGCGTGGACGTGTCCGCGCTCAATTTCCATTACCGGATCGAAGGCGACCGCGTGGCCTGGCGTCCAGCCCGCGCGTTCGACGATGGCCGGCAGGTGTTCATCGAGTTTCCGGCCGAGATCTCGCAGGGCGAGATGCCGCCGCTGTTCGTGACACGCGCGCGCGGCGACGCCGAACTGGTCAATTACCGCGTGCAGGGCCGCTATATGGTCGTGGACCGCCTGTTCGCCAGCGCGGAACTGCGTCTCGGCGACAAGCGCACCGAACGGCGCGTCCGCATCGTGCGGGACGGCGCGGAGACGCGCCGGGAGCGGCGTCCGTGAGCGATCCCGCCAATACGCCCGCCCAGCCTGCACCGCAGCAGCCAGCGCCGCAGGCAACACCGCAACCCGCCTCCGCGAACCCCGGTGCGTTCCAGCTTCGCGGGCCGACGCCGCGCGTCATGCGCCTGTCGAGGAAGGCGCTCGCCGCTCTCGGCGTCGTCGCTGGCTTAAGCATCGGCGGCTCGCTGATCTATGCGCTCGCGCCCAAAGGGGAAAAGGCGGCAAAGGAACTCTACAGCACCGAAAGCCGCGCCGCAGCCGAGACCATCACCTCAGGGCCGAAAGATTATGGCCAGGTGCCCAAACTCGGCCCCAGGCTTCCCGGCGATCTCGGGGGTCCGATCGTCTCGGCACAGCAGCGCGGGGAGAATGTGCCGGTTCCGCCGATAGGGAGCGGACAGTCCGATCCGCGCGTGCAGGCGGCCGAAACCGCACGGCAGCGTGCCCAGCAGGAGCGCGACGCCGCCCGCACCGCCAGCCTGTTTCTCGGCGGCAGCAGCGCGGGCAGCACGGCCGTATTGCCGATGATCGGCGCTGCGCCGGACTCCGCCGCCGCATCACAGCCGGATAGCGCGGCGCCGCAGGGCGATCAGGCCGGCAAGCGTGCCTTCATGGCGCAGGCGTCAAGCCAGCGCACCGTGAGCGTCGAGCGGCTGACAAGACCGGCCTCGCCTAACATCGTGCAGGCCGGCAGCATCATCCCGGCCGCGCTCATTACCGGCATCCGCTCCGACCTTCCCGGCCAGATCACTGCCCAGGTGACGGCCAACGTCTATGACAGCCCGACCGGGCGCATCCTGCTTATTCCGCAGGGCGCGCGGCTGATCGGCGAATATGATTCCGAGATCGCCGCCGGGCAGACGCGCGTGCTGCTGGCATGGGATCGGCTGATATTGCCGGACGGCCGCTCGATCGCTCTCGAGCGCCAGCCCGGCGCCGATGCGGCCGGGTTTGCGGGGCTACAGGACCGCGTAAACCAGCATTGGGGCAATATGCTCAAAGCCGCCGCCATCTCGACGCTGCTAGGCATGGGGACCGAACTGGCTGCCGACAGCGACGACGACCTTATCCGCGCCCTGCGCCGGGGCAGTCAGGACACCATCAACCAGACCGGCCAGCAGATCGTGCGGCGGCAATTGAACGTGCCGCCGACGCTCACCATCCGGCCGGGGCATCCGCTCCGCGTGGTTATCACGCGCGACTTGATCCTCGACGGCGCACAGCAGGCAGGAGCGACACGATGACGAAATTGAAACTGGGACCGCTGGTCGATGACAAGCCCGTCAAGCTCACCGTGGAGGTGCCCGCGCCCGTTCACCGCGATCTTGTCGCCTATGCCGCCGCGCTTGCGGCAGAGACCGGCGGCCCGCCCGCCGCTTGCGAGAAGCTGGTCGCGCCGATGCTCGCCCGGTTCATGGAAACCGACCGCGCCTTTCGCCGGCATCGCGCGCAGGGGAATTGAAAACGCGCTTGCGCGGTCACTTCCCGAAGAATTTCTTGTGCCGCGCTCGGCCGTCTGCCTCCACCACGGCCATCTCGGCGTTGAAGCATTCTTCGCCGCGCACCGAGCCGTCCATGCATCCAGCGAGGATCTGGTGCGCTTCATCGGGATGCGCCGCGAAATATTGCTTGCCGCGCGGTTCGGCCGACGTGGCGGCGATAGGGGCCGGGTTCGCGGCGGCCATGGTCTGTTCGACCGGCACGATCACCGGGTGCAAGACGAAGCCCGCGCCGAACCCGATGATGAGCGCGACCAGCACGATGATCAGTGTCTTGTCTTGTGCCATGATGGCTCCTTTCCCACAGTGCTCAAATCAGACAGTCCGTTCGTTGCAATCGGGTCTGTTAATGTCGCATGTCCGTCCTACCATGGCCGATCATGGAATATCGAAGGCGAGCGAGTAGCGATCGCGGACGAAGGCAAGGAAACGCCGCAACGCCGGATTGTCGTTGTCCTTTCGCCAATAGCCCGAATATTCGATGAGCGCCGGTCCCTGTTCGCCATAAACGGGTCGATAGACCACATCGGGATAGCGCGCCCCGGTTCCGCCCTCGCAGACGACCGTGAGTCCGTGGCCACCACCCAGCACGCTCAGAATGCTTTCCCGGCTGGTCTGGTGCATTCTGATGTCCGGCTGCATCCCAGAGACCGACAGGCGGCCGAGAAGCATATCGCGGGCTTCCGGGCCGGGATCGGCGGCGGTGAGCAGAAACCGCTCTCGCCGCAGATCGGTCCAATGGAGCAGGTTACGCTCAGCCAGCGGATGCCTGGCCGGCAGCGCGATCATCACACGCTCGCTCCAGAACGGTTCATGCCGGAATCCGTCATGGCTGGCATCGCCGAGCAGGATCGCAATGTCGATCTCGCCGGTATCGAGCCCGGCGAACAGCGCGCCCCGGTCGGCTTCCACGCCGTCCAGATCGACATCGGGATGGGCGTCGCGCCACCCCAGCATGGTTGCGCGCAGGTTCCCGGCCGACACCGAATTGTAATGCCCGATCATAAGACCGCCGGCACGGCCTTGCCCCGCCGCCCGCATCATCTCCACCATCTTGTCTGCGTTCGCGACCATCGGCCGGGCGCTGCGGATGAACAGCGCACCGGCAATGGTCAAGGTGACGCCGGCCCGCGAGCGGTTGAAGATATTGTCCCCGATGACACGCTCCAGCTTCAGGATGGCGCGGCTCAGCGTCGATTGCTCCACGTCCAGCGCCCGCGCGGCACGGTAGAAGCTGCCGTGATCGGCCGCAGCGATGGCGTAGCGAAGCTGGCGAATATCGAAAGGCATATTCTGACCGAAGCTATCGCGTGGGCCAGTGAGGATGCAGTTCGTCGATAACGAAGGTATGGGCGGTTCGCCCTTCGGAGTGCCCTTCGACGAGATGAGGGTGATCCGGTGGTAGATCGTCATGGGTGTGGGCGAGCACTTCGGGATCTTCCGCCGGCCATATGCGAAACGCGATGACCGTGCCGACCAGCGCCAACGCAGCGGCCACGCCAAGCGCTGCGCCCATGCCGCCGAATGCGCCGGTCTGCCCTGCCAGCGGATAGGCAATTAGCCAGCACACATGACTGAGAGCGAATTGCGCTGCAAACAGGGCGGGCCGATCCTGCTCGCCCGATGAGCGGCGCAGCAGTCGGCCACCAGGCGTAATACTCGCCGAATAGGTGATACCAAGCATCAACCAGCCGATGAGGATCACGCCCCAGTAATGGGACGAAGCATGGCCCTGCCAGGACAATGCAAGCGCGGCCAGCGTGACTGTCATCGCCGAAGCGGCCGATAGCATCACTGTCCGGTCGGAAAGGCGTTCAAGCAAGCGCGGCAGCAACAGCGCCGCCAGCATTGAGCCGCCACCGAAAGCGGCGAGCGTGATCGCCATCGCGCTCTGTCCACGCCCAAGGGACGCCTGCACCAGCACCGGCGTATTGACGATCACCATCGCACTGGCAGCTGCGGCCGCAAGGGTCACGGCGAGCAGGCCACGAAGCCGAGGCGTTTTGAGATAAAGCCGGGCGCCGCTCGTGGTATTGTGATAGATGCCGCCAGTCGGCCTGCTGGCGGCGGCACGCGGAAGGACGGTCGTCAACACAAGAAGCGCCGAGCAGGCAAAGCCGATCGCAGTGCCTGAAAACAGCCAGTGGAAGCTCATAACCGTCAACAGCGCGGCAGCCAGGATCGGGCTGGTCAGGCTCTCCATGTCATAGGCGAGGCGCGAGAGGGACAGCGCCTGAGTATAGTCCTTTTCCTCGGGCAGCACGTCAGGGATGGTGGCCTGGAAGGTCGGCGTGAACCCTGCCGAAGCCGATTGCAGCACGAAGATCAGGATGTAGATTTGCCAAATCTGATCGACGAGCGGTAGCGCGAGTGCGACCAGGCAACGGATTAGGTCCATCGCGATCAGGAAACGACGGCGCGGCAATCGGTTTGCATAGGCGCCGACAATCGGTGCAACACCGATATAAGCGATCATCTTGATTGCCATCGCGGTGCCCAGCACTGCACCCGCGTTAGCACCAGCAATGTCATAGGCGAGCAGGCCCAACGCGACGGTGGCGAGGCCGGTGCCGACCAGGGCTATGATCTGCGCCAGGAACAGGTGCCGGTAGGTTCGATTGGCCAATATTGAGAGCATCGCTACCTCACTATGGTTGCAATGGATCGATGCCTCATGCTGTCAGATAACCGTGAATAGCCATCAGGACGGCGTAGCGTCCGGCCTTGGCGATCGTGACGAGCACGAGAAAACGGGAAAGTGGCGTGCGCAGAACGCCGGCAATCAGGGTCAATGGATCGCCAATGAGCGGCAGCCACGACATAAGCAGCGAAAGCTCGCCGAACCGCCGATAGCGCCGCTCCGCTTTCGCCATTGCGGCTTCCGATACCGGGAACCAACGGGAGCCTCGATGACGTGCTAAAAAGCGTCCGAATGCCCAATTGATTGTCGAACCAAACACATTGCCCGACGTTGCGGCCAGGAGAAGCCAACCCGGCTCCAACCGGCCCGTTGCCAGCATAGCCAGCAACAGCAACTCCGATTGAGCCGGTAACAACGTGGCAGCGATCAGCGCGGCGAGAAAGAGGCCGGGATAGCCCAGCGCGATAATATCGACGTTCGCCAGCAGAACACTCCCGAGTAAACCGCAAGACACCTGCCGCCCCGCCAAGGCGTGCGCGCATTGCGCTCAAGCGGAGTAGGCTCAATGGCGAGGCGGGGGTGTCAGACAACCCGCTTGACCTCACCATATTCGCCTTGGGTACGCAGAGTGATCGTGACGGGCGCGTCGGAACGGTTGCGCCAGAACCAGCCGTGCTTGCCGTCGAACGCGGCGAGGACTTCACCTTGCTCGCCTGTCGATTCCCGTCCCTTGCCATAACCATGATACGAGATGCCCGGTGCGTCGGCATGAGTGTCGTAATTGACGTGCCCGCCTTCCACCGACCAGTCGAACACGATCCGTGTGCCTTTTGCTGCGGTCAGCTTAATCTCGGCAGCTTCTCCCGGCGCCAGCGTCAGGCGGGTCGTATCGCTGCGGCCTGCTGTCGCGGTCGGCGCGGCTGGCTGAGTCGAAGCCGGTGCCGACTGAGCGCCGCCGCTAGCTGCCCGCACCACTGCCGCCTGGGCAGCTTTTTCGAATGCCACCGCATCGGTAGCCGCGTCGGCAGCCGCTTCCTCGGCGAGTTGCACCTTGATCTCGCCCATCTCGGTCAAACCAAGTGCTTTTCCGATGCCGATCGGATCCACCCCATATTCCGAAGGAAGGATGACGGTGACAAGAAGGCCACTTGCGGCTGCGGCAGCGATGAACGTCGCCCGGACCAATTGTCGGGTCGTTGGCAGGTCTTCCAGGCGGGGCATCTGGGAATTGAACATTTGCATTACTCCTTGTTACGCGACCGCGAGGCCGGTGAGCTGGTAACCGACGAGGATGAAGCCGGCGGTCATGAGAGCGACGTTGGCGACGAAAGCGTGGCGATGGAAACTGCTCGTCCGGCGCCAGAAGCCCATGAGGATCAGGATGGCGGCAAGCGCGAGAAGCTGGCCGATTTCGACGCCGATATTGAAGGCGATGAGGTTGGGAATCAGGCCATCGTTTGAGATCTCGAACTCGAGAATCTTGGTGGCGAGCCCGAACCCGTGGAAGAAGCCGAACACCAGCGTCGCGATCTTGGTGTTGGGCTGGAAACCTAACCAGCGCTGGAATGCGCCCAGGTTGTCGAGCGCCTTGTAAACCACCGACAGGCCAATGATCGCGTCGATGATATAAGCATTGGCGCTGATCCCGGTGAGGACGCCAAACAGCATCGTCGTCGAATGGCCGATCGCGAACAGTGTTACATAGAGGCCGATGTCCTTCATCCGGTAGAGGAAGAAGATCACGCCGAACAGGAACAGCAGATGGTCGTATCCCGTGACCATGTGCTTGGCGCCCAGATAGACGAAGGGCATGAACAGGACGCCGCTGCTTTCCTGAATATAGCCCTGATCGCCTTCCGCCACGCCATGCGCCAAGGCATCGAAACCGAAGCAGAACGTCAGCGCAAGAATGCCGAGTGCAAGACTCAGCCTGTTTCGTAAGGCGTTCTCGAAAATGGTTGCGTAGAAACTCATGAAAAACTCCTTTCCGGTCTCCCACGCGCCGGGGGGCGGCGCGTGGGAGTGGCTGACTCAGGCTTGCGCCGGAGCCGTATCGGGGGATGGATGTTCGTCTTCCGGGCGCGCTTCGCGACCGTGAACGAGGCGATAGAGCGCGGGCAGAACAAGCAGCGTCAGCAGCGTCGAGGAGAGGATGCCGCCGATCACCACCGTTGCGAGCGGGCGCTGCACCTCCGCGCCCGCGCCGACGTTGAACGCCATCGGCACGAACCCCAGGCTCGCCACCAGCGCGGTCATCAGTACCGGCCTCAGTCTTGTGAGCGCGCCTTCGCGGATCGCGTCCTCAAGGCTGTTGCCCGTCTCCCGGAGCTGGCGGATGAAGCTCAGCATGACCACGCCGTTGAGCAC
>FMTU01000026.1 GCA_900100475.1 Sphingobium faniae
CCATGCTGACGACGACCGCCGCCTCGATTGCACCCTTGCAGGGCGAACACATGGGCGGGCCGATCCCGCACGTGCTCCTCATCGGCCGGCGCGGGCAGCCCTTCTTCTGGTCGCCGTTCCAGAACCAGGCGGGCAACCACAATGTCGCGGTCTTCGGCAAGTCGGGCTCGGGCAAATCGGTCTTCCTTCAGGACGTCTGCGCCGCGATGTCGGGGGCTGGCGCCAAGGTTATCGTCATCGACGATGGCCGCTCGTTCGAGCACATGGCCAAGGCCTTCGGCGGGGCCTTCGTCGAGTTCAAACTCTCCTCGGGGTTTTCCTTGAACCCCTTCGACATGATCGATGCCGCCGCATTGACCAGCGACGAGGACGGCGAGGACTACGAGGTCGAATGCCTCGCGATGCTCAAAGCGATCATCGGCCAGATGGCGCGCCAGCAGGACCGCCTCTCCGACACCGAGCGCGGGCTCATTGATTCGGCCGTGAGCGCGGTCTGGCGCGAGAAGCAGCGCGCCGGCACAATCGATGATGTCGCGGCAGCGCTGCGCTCGGCGCCATCGCCCTTCGCCGGCGATCTCGCCGACGCCATGGCGCCGTTCCTCACCGGCGGCACCTATGGCCGGTTCTTTGCCGGCGCCTGCTCGATCGATCTTTCGGCGGGGCTCACCGTGTTCGAGCTCTCGGACCTTTCGTCGAAGCCAGAGCTGCGCTCGGTCGCGCTGACCGCGCTCATGTTCCTGACCCTCAGGGTCATGCGCGACCTCGACCGTTCGGTGCCCAAGCTCACCATGATCGACGAGGCCTGGCAATTGCTCGGCGGCGGGCAGATGGGCCAGGCGATCGAGACCTATGCGCGCACCTGCCGCAAGTACGGCGGCTCGCTCATCACCGCAACGCAGTCCCTGAATGACTTCTACAAGTCCGAAGGGTCCCTGGCCGCGCTCGAGAACTCGGACTGGTCGGTCGTGCTCCAGCAGAAGGAGGAGACGATCAACGATCTCGCCAAGCACCAGCGCTTCGAGATGGATCGCTATACCGAGACGCTGCTGCGCTCGCTGAAACGCAATGGCACCGAGTATTCCGATGTCCTGATCAAGGGCCCCGAAACGCTCTGCGTCGGCCGCCTCGTGCTCGATCCCTATTCGGCGACACTCTATTCCTCGAGCCCGAGAGTCTTCTCCGAGATCGAGGAGCGGGTGCGCGAAGGGCTAGCACTACCCGATGCCATCGAGCGCGTAGCATTTCCCGACTTCGTGCCCCCCGAGCCCGGCGCGCCCGACTTCCATGCCGATGAATTCGGGGAGGCAGCCGAATGACCGCTGCGGCCCCTTTGGCCAGTCCGGCGCCTACCTCGCGCTGGGCGGACGCCTGCTATGCCGCGCTGCGGCTTGCAGGCTGGCTTGCGACCTCAGTGGCCATCGTCGCCGCGCTCTGGGTGCTGTTCTTCGTGATGCTGGGCAAATTCACCTTTGCCGGCGCCGTCCTCCACCTCGATAATTTCGCGGCGCGCTATGTCGCGGCGGACCTTGAGCGCCGCGCGGCATTCGAAGCGCAATTCTGGATCGCCAGCGCCGTGCTTTTCCTCGTGGCCGGTGTGCTGCGCCGTCACGCGCTTCGCGATCTCTTCCCCCACAGCAAGGAGACTGCCGATGGCCAGGTCTAAGGCGCCAAGCGGCGATGGGCCGCTGTTCGAGGAAGCGGGCGAGCGGCCGGGCGAGAACCCGCCAGTCGCCCCGCGCCCGGCGAACACGCGCAAGCTTGGATGGATGCCGGTCGCGCTTGTCGGCGGGCTCGTTGCCGCAGGGCTTTGGGGCGCCTGGGTGACCAAGAACGTGCTCGCTGCTGGAGACCTGCCGCCGATGGCCAAGGTCCAGCTCGCCGGGCTGGTCGGCGAATATGTCCAGGCCCAGGCGCGTTCGGCAACCCCGCCCGAGCAGGTCACCGCCGAGACCAGGGCCTTCATGGCCGAGATTCAGCGCAACCTTGCCGCGCGCGGGCAAGCGGGACAGATCGTGCTGGTGGGCGAGGCGGTGCTCGCAGGCGAAGTTCCCGACATCACCGCCGAGCTGCGCCGCGAGGTCTATGCGCGGGTCAAGATGCCGCAGGCGGCCGCGGCCAATGCCGGCGATGTCATGGGGGCGATGCGCGCGGCGATGGCCATGCCCCCGACCGCCGCCAATGTTCCCACCGGAAACCCGCTCCATGCCCCCGGCAACTGAGCCTTCCGCTCCGGCCGCGCCCGCGAAGCTCGGCCAGCGCGCGCGCTGGCTCGCGATCGGCGTGCTCGGCGCCGGTCTTGCCGCCAGCTCGGCGCTTTCGCAATGGCGCGACGAGCACGCGGTGCTCATCAACACCACCGAGTCGCTCCCCAACTGGGCTTTCTTCATCGACAAGGGACGGCTGCCCCAGCGCGGCGATTTTGTCGTGTTCAACCCGCCGAAGAGCGCGCTCATCACCGCGCATTTCGGGAAAAACCCGGCACCCTTTGCCAAGCGCGCGCTGGGCGTGCCGGGCGATGTGGTGACGCGTGAGGGCGACCGGGTCGAGGTCAACGGCGAGACGGTCGCGACGCTCAAACCCCTCACCAAGCGCGGCGAGACGCTGGTGCCCGGTCCGACGGGGCCGATCCCCGCGCGCTGCTACTATCTCGGAACGGCGCATCCCGACGGGTTCGACAGCCGCTATGCCGCAATCGGCTTCGTCTGCGCCGAGCGGATCGTCGGCACCGGGGATGCGCTGCTGTGAGGCGGCGGACCCGCCTTGTCCTCGCGCTCGGCCTTGCCGCGCTTGCCGGATGGCCTGTCGTCTCGGCGGTCCGCGCCGCAGACCACGGACAGATGGGCGAGACTTTCCCGATCATCGAGACCGACCTGCTGGCGACGATCGAGACGCGGCTTCGGACCCTCGAAGCCAATGGCGGGATCGAGCGGCTGCAGAACCAGATGCGTGAGCAGGCCGTCGCCAGCGTGCGCCGCCCCAAGCCAGTCGATGGTCTCACGCCCGCGACGGCGCGGCGCGAATGGTTCTACGACCCTTCTATGGTGCTCGAGGACGACATTGTCGACGCCAAGGGCAATTTGATCGCACCGCGCGGCACCCGGGTGAACCCGCTCGATCATGTGGCGCTTGGCCAGGACCTGGTCTTTGTCGACGGCACCGATGCCGCCCAGATCGACTGGGCGGTGAGGACCTACAGCGCGGCACGCGCCAAGGTCATCTTCGTCGCCGGTTCGCCCTTCGATGCGATGAAGCCCTACCAGCGCCGGTTCTGGTTCGACCAGGGCGGGCAGCTGACCGCCAGGTTCGGCATCCGCCATACCCCCGCCGTGGTCACCGGCGCCGCAGTTTCGAGCGGCGTCAAGGCGCTCAAAGTCAGCGAAGTGCCGCTTGCTTCCAAAGGCCGCGCGTCATGAGGCATCCGCTGGTCGCATTCCTGCTGACCCCGATGGCTGCGCCCGAGACGCCGCGCCTCAAGAGGCTGCGCCGGAGCTGGGTGCTGCTCTGCCTGTGTCTCGCCATTGCAGCTCATCTCAACACGGCCAGCGTCGCCCTGTTCGGTCCTCTGGGCGCGCTCCCGGCGCTGCTGCTCCTGGCGGCGGCGCCGATAACTGGAGTCGTCTATTTTCGCGCCAAGGCCCGCGCCGACGAGAGTCATAACCCGGGAGAAGAGCCATGAAGCGGCTGCGCCGCCTGGTGCTTGGCGCTCTCGCCGTGCTGGCGCTCGCCATGCTTGGCGCCGCGCCCGCCAGGGCGAACGCGACCTGCCACGGCAAGTTCGTCAATCCGATTACCGACGTGTGCTGGTCATGCCTGTTTCCGCTGTCGATCGGCGGGCTTTCGATCTGGAAGGGCTCGCGCCCCGATCCCAAGAACCCGACATTCCCGCTATGCGCCTGCGGCTCGCCGATCCCGCGCATCGGCATCTCCGTGGGCTTCTGGGAGCCGGTCCGGCTCGTCGATGTCACCAACAAGGCCTGGTGTTTTCCCAACCTCGGCGGGATCGGGCTCAACCCCGGCTTCGATATCGGCAACGGCCATGTCCAGGGGCGCAGCCAGGTCGGCGGCAAGACCCAGAACTCGTCGCAGTGGCAGGCCCACTACTACATCTACCCGCTGCTCTACTGGATGGAGATCCTCACCGACTTCCTCTGCTTCGAGCAGACGACCTTCGATGTCGCCTATGTGACCGAGCTCGACCCGCTCTGGCAGGATTCGGCGCTGACCTCGATCCTCAATCCCGAGGTCGCGCTCTTCGCCAACCCGCTCGCGACGGCCGCCTGCGCGGCGGACTGCGTCGCATCGACCGCGAAACTGCCGATCGACCAGATGTTCTGGTGCGCGGGCTGCAACGGCTCGATGTATCCGCTGAACGGCCATGTCTCGGCGCACGTCAGCCCGGTCCAGGCTTCGCGGCTTGTCGCGGAACGCATGCTCTACAAGGTCCACCGCCAGGCGCTCGCCTGGGGGACGATGGGCTCCAAGGCGCTGTGCCACAAGTACCTGATGCCGGTGATGAGGAAGCAGCAATACCGGCTGCAGATGACCAATCCCGTCTCCACCGTGAAGGGCCGCTACGCCTGCGCCCCCATCGGCGCGACGACGATCATTCCCCACACCGGCAAGTCGTTTCCCGTCAAGGGCGAGGACTTTGGCTACCTCGTCTGGAGGAAACGCAATTGCTGCATGTTGTGAGGAGGTTAGCCGCCATGCGCCGCCATCTTACCCGCCCCCGCGCGCGTGCTGCCGCCAGCCTTGTAGCGCTGGCAGCCGTTTCGGCCGCGCTCGCCCAGAGTGCAGCGCAGACGGTCGAGGAACTCGATCTGGCGGCGATCAAGGCGCGGGGGAGCGAGCAGGTGAGGGAAGCGCAGGCCCTGGTCGATGCCGTGGCTCATCGCGGCGAGGCGCACCAGGCCGAGGCCGAAGACCTGCGCGACGCCGGGCTCGCGGCGGCGACCTCGCTCGATCCCGCGAGCCTGCCGCAGGGTCCGAAAGGCCCGGTCGACTTCGACGAGATCCTGGCCGGTGCGGCCGCCAACAGTCAGGCGCCGATGGGCGAGGGGCCGCTGTTCACGGTCTTCGCCAGCCTCTCGATGCCGCAGGCTTCGCTTTCCCGCCTGATCCGCGACACCACCCAGGCCGGGGGCGTGGTCGTCTTTCGCGGCTTCCCGCAAAACAGCACGAAGGCCTTTGCCGAGGGGCTCAAGCGCGTCGTCACCGACGAGAGGCAGGAAGCCCATATCGCGATCGACCCGCGGCTGTTTCGCGCCTTTGCCGTCACCGCCGCGCCGACCTTCGTGGTGACGGGACGCGCCTACGAGCTCTGCGACGGTTTCGACTGCACCAGCATGGTCCCCGACCACGACCGCATGACCGGCAATGTCACGGTCGAATATGCGCTCGAGCGCTTTGCGACAAGCCGCGGACCCGGTGCGGGCGTCGCCCGGGTGGCGCTCGCCGAGCTGCGCAAGGGCAGCTGACATGACGGGAGCAGGATCACGGATGGCAAGGGGCAGGGCGGGCCGGTTCGCGCGTCTTGCTCTCCCCTGCCTGCTTCTCGTGCTCGCTGCCCTCCCGGCCCAGGCGCAGGTCTACATCCCGCCGCCCGATGACCTCGTCGAAGAGCTGCCGGTCCTGCCGCTCGACGTCGATCCCGTCCTGCCTGCACCCGCACCCCCGCCACCTTCCGCGCCAAGCACCATGAGCGCTGAGGAAGCCAAGGCCGAGGCGAGGAGCACCGGCGCCGTGCTGCGGGGTGCCTACCAGGGGCTGACCCAGGAGGCCGGCGCCGCAGGCCAGGTCCCGGGCTATCAGGAGAGCTATCCCGGCCAGACCCAGTATTACACCAATCCGGAAGCGCTGCAGACCGACGGCGCGGTGGCGGGCTGGAACAGCGAGGCTTACCGAACGGCCAATTCGACAACGCGGCCGACGGTCGACGTGACACGCAGCGATCTTGCCCGCGCCACTGCGATCGAAGCCAATCCCGATGCCTATCTGGAAGGCATGAGCGCCGATGGATCGACCGGCGACTGCGTGCCGCTCCCGCCCGGCTCGGGCGCGCCCAACACCGCGGAATGGACCTGCCATGTCGGCTCGCAGGTGGTCGAACAGCCACGGACCTGCACCAGCAGCCTCGCGGTCGCGGAATGGAATGATACTCTCTACCAGTACATTTGCGTCACCAGTCCCAGCTTTGCCGGCTGCACTTCGCTTGCCGGTAATGCCCAATGCCGCATGACCTCGAGCTTCCCGGTTCCGGAATACGGGCTCACCGTCGACTATTACGACTGCGACGCCGCTGTCAGCGATCCCAACGCCTATTTGATCGCCACGCTGCCCAAGCCGCCGCCAGCCGATGCTTTCGCGGTCGTGAGCAACGCCTATCGCTGCAATGCCCAAGGCATCAGCGATGCCCTGACCTTCGATCCCGTCACCGGCATGCCGCTGCAATATGTGACCGGCCTGCAGCAGTGCGGGACGATTGCCTCGGACCCCACCTGCACGCGCACAAGCGCGGCGGCGGCCGGTCTTGCCGAGCGAGCGCTGTGCAAGACCTGGGACTTCATCGGCGACCCCTTCGGCGGCGGCGGATACCTGACCTGCATCGAGCCCGCCGCGCCCGAGGAGGTCTACCTCTGCTCGTCGGATCTGGCCGGAATGACGCCGGAAAGCGCGGTTTCGAAATGGTTCACGCAAGCGTGGACCGACGGCGCCTGCAGCATCGATCCGGCCAGTTGCAGCCTGTCCTCGGAAACCTGCACTGCGCCGGGTGAAACCAGGGTCATCGGCGGCGTGGCGGTCACCCGCCCGTGCTGGGAACGCACGCGGACGTACCTGTGCCAAAGCGTGGTCGGCGGCGGCAACGACTGCGGCGCGCTCGAGGCCCAGGCAGGATGCTCGCTTGCGCGCGAGGTCTGCCTTGACGATCCGCCCTCGGCCGATGGCTCCTGCGCGGTCAGCGAGCGGGTCTATTCCTGTCCGATCCCGGGCACCAGCGAGGAGCCTGCGCAGTACATCTGCGGCGGCGACGTCTACTGCGTGAACGGCGACTGCGAGGCGGTGGAACGCGAAGCCTCCGACGAATTCAAGGATGCCGTGGTCGCGCTCAACGCACTCGGCCAGGCCAATGCCGAGTTCGACGAGGCCGCGCTCACGCTGTTCAGGGGGACGCGCGAAAGCTGCTCGCACAAGGTCTTTGGGCTTTCGAACTGCTGCTCGGGCAAGGGCGTGCCGCTCCTCACCCCCTGGCTCTGCTCCTCGGCCGAGAAGCTCCTCGACGAGAAGGACGATGCGGGGCTGTGCCACAAGGTCGGGACCTACTGCTCGTCGAGCTTCCTTGGCATCTGCGTCACCAAGAAGGACGTCTACTGCTGCTTCCAGTCCAAGATCAGCCGCATCCTTCAGGAGCAGGGCCGCCCGCAGATCGGCAAGCCCTGGGGCAAGCCCAAGACCGAGACCTGCGAGGGGTTTACGATCTTCGAGTTCCAGCAGCTTGACCTGTCGGTGATGGATTTTTCCGAGGTCTACGCGGACTTCATGGAAGCCGCGAAGCTGCCCGATGAGGCCGCCGCCCTTGTCCAGATCCAGCAGAAAATTGCGGACTACTACGCCGCGCACAAGCCATGAGCCCCCAAGAGGTCAGGAAGTGATCATGATCAACCCCAAGGCTTTCCACCTTGCCGCCAGCCTGCTCGCCGCCGCTGCCGCCCCCATTCCGTCCGCCCGTGCCGAGAGCCCCGGCGGGATCGAAGTCGAAAGGCAGGAGGATGATTTCTACTGCAAGGAGCGCAGGCTCGGGACCTGGTTCTACTGCGAGCGGCCCAAAGAAGCGCCGCGCGCGGCGGCAAGCCCCGCGGCCTCTGCGCGCAGCCAGCTTGCGGCGATCTCCGCCAATCTCGAGGAGCTGAAGGCGCGCGCCATCCTCGATCCGAGCGCCGAGAACGTCACCGCCTATGTCCGCTTCCAGCGCGAGCAGCTCGACCGCTCCTCGCTGTTCGCCGATGTCTGGCAGCGCGCTCTGTGGCAGGATCCGGGGCTCGACTACACGCTGCAGCGCCCGGTCTCGACGCTCGGCAAGCGCGCCTGGATCGACCAGCGCAAGACCGACCGCGACCTTGCCATGGCGAAGCTTTCCGGGCGCTACGGCGTGTTCTACTTCTACGCCTCGAGCTGCGGCGCCTGCGATATCTTCGCCCCGATCCTCAAAGCCGTGAGCGACAGGTACGGGCTTGCCGTTCTCGCGGTGTCGATGGACGGCGGCCCGACCGCGACTTTCCCGAACTATGTCGTCGATGCCGGGCAATACGAACGGCTCGGACTCGGCACCGATCGCCAGGTGCCCGCGCTGGTCCTGTTCGACTCCGTGACGAAGCAGCCGATGCCGATCGGTTACGGGATCCTCAGCCAGGACGAGATCATGGACCGGGTGTTCCAGCTGACCCAGGTCCAGCCCGGGAGCGACTTCTGATGCGCGGCGCGCTCACGCATCGCCTCGCCGGCGCCTCGCGCAAGGCTCTGACCTGCGTGCTCGCAGCCTCGGTTTTGCTGGCTGCCCCCACGCCTGCGCTCGCGGGCGTCGAAGGCGAGATGCAGAACTTCATGTCCGACATGGGCGCGCAGGCCAATGTCACCGGGCCAAGCGCCTATCAGGGCCAGTCGGCGGGCTATTATTCGGGCGGCGCCATGTGGTCGCGCTTCCCGCAAAAGAACATCCAGCCCTTCAACATCCAGCTGCCGCATGCACGCGCCGGCTGCGGCGGCATCGACCTGTTTGCCGGCTCGTTCTCGTTCATCAACACCGCCGAACTGGTGGCGATGCTCAAAGCCACGGCCAACAATGCGCTCGGTTTCGCCTTCAAGCTCGCGATCGACACGATCTCGCCCGAGATCGGCAAGGTGATGGATGAGCTTGCCCAGAAGGTGCAACAGATGAACCAGATGAACATCTCGTCCTGCGAGACCGCGCAGGCGCTGGTCGGCGGACTCTGGCCGACCTCGGACACCGCCTCGTCGGTCATCTGCGAGGCGATCGCCAACAGCCAGGGCGCGGTCGCCGACTGGGCGCGGGCCCGCCAGCAGTGCAACAATGGCGGGCAGCGCGAGGCCCTGAAGAGCGCGAATTCCGATCCCGACATGAAGGAACAGGCCGGGATGCCCAACAATTACACCTGGGAAGCGCTCGGCAAGAAGTACGGCGGCTTCGACACCCAGTTCCGCGAGTTCCTGATGACGCTGGTCGGCACGGTGATCTACGATCCTGCCGGGAGCGGCGGCAAGCCCAGGGTCCAGTTCATCGGCCCGGCGGACTCGGCCTTGATCAGCGCCATGCTCGACGGGACTTCGGCCGCGCCGCACAAGGTCTGGTCCTGCGGCGGCGACACGGCCAAGTGCATGGCTCCCACTGAGACCTCGCTGGTGATCGGACCCAATGTGGCTTTGAAGGCCAAGGTCCGCGCGCTGATCGAGTCGATGGCGCTGAAGGTCCGCGATCCCGGCGCTTCACTGACGCCTGCCGAAGTCCAGCTGCTCGGCATGGCGAGCGTTCCCGTCTACAAGATCATCACCGTGAGCGCGGCGGCCGAGTTCGGCATCTCCGCCCAGGAGATCAACGACCTTTCCGAAATCGTCGCGGTCGACCTCGTCACCACCATGACCATGCGCTTCATCGACATGGCAGTGAACGCGCGCTCGGACTTCAACGGGGCGGACGCCGATAGTTTGCGCGAATGGCGCGAGGGACTTTACGAGACCCGGCGCAACTTCCTGGGGCTCGCGGCGCGCACCTCACAGCGCTTCGACCAAACCTTCGCGCTGATCCAGCGCACGCAGATGCTCGAGAAGACCCTGCGCAGCCAGCTTTCCCCGCAGATGTCGGCGGCGCTGCGCTTCTCGCGCACGCTCAATCAACAGGTCCAGTAGGGGCGGGAGCCGCACGATGCTCGAGGTCTTCACGATCGGGGGCGGCGAGTACCTCGTCAATACCTTCAACGCCATCGCCGCCTGGACCGGTTCGGGCGGGTTCAAGTCGCTGATCCGCGTCGTGATGGTGATGGGGTTGATCTACGCGCTCCTCGTCACCGCGATGGATCTCGACTGGCGCGCCTGGTTTCGCTGGTTCATCCAGTCGACGCTGATCTACCTCGTGCTCATGGTGCCGACGGTCACCGTCAAGGTCACCGACCGCGTCAATCCCGGCCTTGCCCCCGCCACGGTGGCCAATGTGCCGATCGGGCTCGGCGTCATGGCCTCGTTCACCAGCCAGGTGAGCGACTATTTCACCCGCACGGCCGAGACGGTCTTCGTCATGCCCGCCGCTCTCAATTATTCGAACGGCGGCTTCGTCTACGGCGCGCGGATGTGGGACAAGGTGCGCGGCTTCGAGATCCGCAATCCCGTCTTCAAGGCCAACCTCGACGGCTACCTCAAGCAGTGCGCCTATTACGACATTCTCTTGGGCACAAAGAGTCTGAAGCTGCTCAGCGAATCCACCGATCTGTGGGCCGACCTTGGGGCGGGTGCCGCGACCAACCGCGGCATGAAGTACCTGACCGATACCGGCGCCGGCTCGGTCGACATCGAGGGCAAGACCTGTGCCGAGGCCTGGGCGCTGATCGACGGGCAATGGGAAGCCGAGATCAATGCCTATGCGCTGCCCTTTGCCCACACCATGTACCCCAAGCTCAGCCAGGCCGCCGCGGGGGCCAAGCTCGCCGCCGACGTGCCGCTCATCTCGCAGCTCCTCACCGGCGCCGCCATGCCGCGCAACCAGTTCCTGAAACAGAAGAGCGTGGTCGATGCATTCGAGGCCGCACAGCTCGACTTTGGCAATGCCGACAGCGATTCCTTCGCTCTCCAGCGCGCCGATGCCCAGACCCGCAACGCCATGACCACCACGGCCGAGCAGGGGCTGATCTGGATTCCGGTGCTGAACGTCGTGCTGACGGTCGTGTTCTATGCGCTCTTTCCGATCGTCTTTCCGCTGCTGCTGTTCCCGAAAAGCGGCATTGCGACGCTCAAGGGCTACTTCGCCGGGTTCTTCTACCTCGCCGCCTGGGGACCGATCTACGTCCTCATCCACATGTTCATCATGGACCGGCTGACCGCTCAGACCAATGCGGCGGCGCCGGGCGGGATTGCGCTTGCCAACTGGGCGGGGATCGACGCGGTCAACCAGGACATCGCGACGATGGCCGGGTTCCTGATGATGTCGGTGCCGGCACTTGCGCTGATGGTTATGCGCGGCACCATGTCGGTTGCCTCGAACATGGGCTCGATGCTGAGCGCGCCGCAAGGGGCGGCCGATGCTGCCGCGCTCGAGCGGACCACCGGCAACTACACATTCGGCGATGTCAGCCATGGCAACTTCAACGCCAACAACCGCCAGATGGCGCAGTGGAACCAGGCCCCCAATCTGGCTGTGGGCGCAAGCCACATGGGCCTCAGAAACGACGATGGCGCGATGGTCCATGCCTATGGCAGCGGCGCGCGGGTGATCGACACCAGCGGGGCAATCTCGCAGTTGCCGTTCAAGGCCTCGATGACGCGCGGCTATGCCAGCGATTTGCGCAATCAGGGCCAGTGGTACCTCAATGAGGCCGACCGGATCGAGAACGGCACCTCGGCGAGCTGGAGCAGCACGCGCGGGACCTTCGGCAGCGCAGTCGCCGCCAGCAGCCAGGTGACCGGAAGCCGCAGCGAACGCGGATCGCGCGCGTCCGACACCCACAATGTCGGCGGCAACGTCATGGTCGAAGGCTCGGCGGGCAAGTCGACACGCGAGGTGACCAACGACGATCTGATCCTGCGGCAGGGCAATAGCCGTTCTTATTCGGACTTTGAAAGTCGTACTTTTGGTTACTCTCTTGGCCTTGGTGCGCGCTTGGGCGCCTCCTCTCCGGGAGCAGGCGGGGGCGATGAGACCACGCCTAACGCAAGTGGGAAAGGGGAAGGCGCCTCTCGTTCCAAAGGCGCTGGCCTCTCGGGCTCGCTCGGCATCAATGGATACGGAAGAAAGGAATGGGGCGAAGATTCGCGAGTTAGCAGCGAACGCTCCGCGACGAACCAAGTCACCCGCGGCACCGACAAGTCCGAGGATGTCAGCAGCCGCGTCGTCGTCAGCGGCAACAGCGGCGACGTCCAGTCTTCGGGCACGTTCAGCCAGAACTCCGACTATACCGATGCCAGCCAGAGCCGGACCAGCAGCGAGGGCACCGACTGGCGGGTGTCCGAAGCAGACGAACGGCGCGCGGCTGCGGCGCGCTACCGCGAGATCGGCAGCCGAATGATGAACGAAGCGAGCTATGCCGAGAGCCACGGGTTCCAGGTCTCCAGCGACATGTCGAACCTGATCCAGGATCGTTACGAGGCGCTACAGCGCGAGCATCCCGAGTGGCACCTGCCAGACATTGCCAACCCGCGGCTCGATTACCGCGACATGGCACGGCGCGATCAGGCGATCAGCTACATCATGGATGACCTGCTGAGCGACCTCAGGAACCGCCGGATCGACGAACTGGAAGACGTGGCGGCGATCGCCGGGCAGGGCAAGCTTGGCAGCAATGCCGACCTCGGTATGCCGCAAGGCGCATCGCTCCCGTCCGCCGATAGCTCGCCGTCGCTAGTCGCTTCGCCGCTCGAAGGTGGCACGCTGCTCGCGGCACCCAATGGCCCGGTCGACGGCGCCAGATTGGCGCGCGAGCTGGGTATGGGCGTCAAATCCGGGGCGCGGCTCGGCCGAATGGATGGCGATCTGGTACCGGCTATGGGCGTGGTCGCCGAAGAGGCGAAGGCACTCGGGCTGCCGCGCCCGGTAGTCACATCCGGAAATGACAGCACCCAGCATGTTTCTGGCTCGGCGCACTACGACAATCGGGCGCTCGATTTCCGCGGAAACAACATCTCCGACCAACAAGGAGAACAGTGGGCGGAACGCGTGCGCGAGCGCCTGGGCCCGAATTATGCGGTCGATTTTGAAAGGTTCCCGGATGCGCCAGGCAAAGACCATTTACATGTGGCGAAGCGAAAGAATTAGCTGACTACCCCAGCAGTTTTCCTTCAATCACAAAAAACGCCAAAAAGGCGATCGCCAAGACGACGAACGCAATCGAATATGGCTCGAGAGCAAATTCTCCGTGGGCCGGGGAGGTGTCAGGAGCCGACAAGCGCTCACCAGTCACAGGGTCGCAATCGATGCCTTTCACATTGATCGGCAAGCCATCCAGTCCGTAACGATTGTGGTCCATGGCGAGGCTCCTTGCGCTGGCAGGATCATATCCGGCTCTCGCCGGATTTTCAATGATCTGCCAGGAAAAGGGAAAGCCCCCCGCACCCATTTCGAACCTCCGTACTCCCAGGCGCAAAGCGCCGATCACCTCGGCCCCCATCGGCGGAGATGCGGAGAACAAATACAGAGAGTCCGGTCGATCCCAGGTAGGAACCTTGACAAGGTAAGAATTATTCCTTACCTCAATCCCCGACATGGAGAGCATCATGGCGATCTCACTCGAAGAAATCAGCACCATCACCGCCAAGGGTCAAACGACGATCCCCAAGGCTGTGCGTCAGGCGCTTGGCGTCGACTACGGCGGCCGCATTGCCTTTCGCGTGAGCGATGGGGGGGTCACCGTCTGCCGTGCCGACGACGAAGATCCGGCAATCGACAGCTTCCTGAGTTTCCTCGCGGCCGATCTGAAGCGTCATCCCGAGGCCGTGAAGGCGCTTGGCCCCGAATTGGCCGCGCGCATCACGGCGCTCACGGCCGATGTTCCGGTCGATCTCGATGACGCGATCGATGGCGACGTCGCCCTTTGAAGAAGAAGCCCATTCCTGAAGGGCTGACGGTCAACGGATGGACGCTTTACGCTCATCCGCTTTTTCTCGAACAGCTTGAGAAGCTGACGCTTGCGGTTGAACGCGCCCGCGAGAAGGATCCGGGTGGATACGCGTCGACTGCCAACGCCAAACTTCTGGCAGCGCTCCGCAAGCTCATGTTCGAGGTGATCCCCATCGATCCCGCTCGTCCCGAATTCCGCCAGGTCGGGACGCTGGGTCCGGCGCGCAAGCACTGGTTTCGGGCAAAGTTCGGCAATGGCCGCTTCCGCCTGTTCTTCCGCTATTCGACCGCAGCGAAGATCATTATCCTGGCCTGGGTCAACGACAGCGACACGCTTCGCACCTATGGCGCGAAGACCGATGCCTATGCCGTGTTCAAGACCATGCTCGACAAGGGCAACCCGCCCGAGGATTGGAATGCCCTGCTGAAGGCGAGCCAGTCGCTTGCGGAGAAATGATCAGGACCGCTCAGGCACCATCCCTGACGTCAACGTACTCGGCCTCGATCCGGTCGACCTCGACGATACGGCCGCGCACGCGAACGCGCCCGCTCAAGCCGACCGCGACGGCTTCATCGACAAAGCCGAGCCGCCAGCACATCCCGTCATCGTCGCGCAGGATCAGCCCGCGCGCACCCGGTTCGATGGTGCCGACGAATGTGCTTGCAGAGAGGCGGCCGGGCTGGATCATGGAATCACCTTGGCATCCTGATAGCGGGCGGGGGTGTTTGTGGCGAGATCGGGATGCAAGTCATGCCGGCAATGGCTGTCCTTTTCGCCATGACAGCAGCCGGTTCGGCAAGTGCAAGGCGCCGATGATGATGAACAGCCCCATGAATACCGATATTTTCAGGGGCATCTCCCCACGAAATCGGGGCGGTGTCGACGCAGACATATCGAGCAGAAACTGGTAAAGTTCAGGCGAGCGAGAACCATAGACGGCAAGGCCGAGGCAAGCGCCAAGCATCAAGGTGCGCACTGCCGCCGCGCGGCCGCCAACGATGGCGTCACCCTCCCGGATTGCAGTCCACCCCTGACAAAAAACCGCCGCGCCGCAGATGCAGTTCAGACCGCAGGCCAAGAGCGCAGGACCTGGACCGAGATGACGCCCCAAATGGAAGCCAACCGTCTGGTCAAAGGTCACCGCGAACAGGAACATGCCGATCAGCAATGTCAGGATCCCCCCCGATATGCCATTTTCGCGGCCAGGGTCAGCGCCATGCCGGACTGGTACTGGTCTTGCCACGGTGGCAGTGGGCACAGTCTTGGCGCGCCGCACCACTGGACCTGGTCCTGGGGCTCGTGCAGGCGAAGCCTTGACGCTCTTGGACCCGGTTGCCTGGGCGGCCGCCGGCAGCGATGTGGGCTTGGGATCCATTGGCAATGGGCCATAACGCTTGCGAAACTGATGACGCAGTCGGCGCAATGCCTTCATCTCAATCTGGCGGATTCGCTGGGGGTTTACTCCAAACTCCTCGCCAATTTGCTGCAAGGTCCATTCGCCGTGACCGCCAAGTCCGAAGCGCAACCGTATGACACGCTCCTCGCGCGCAGAGAGGCAGGACAAGGCCGCGGTCAGCACATTGATATCGCCGATGAGGTCGATTGATCGCGGCTCGCTGGTTGCCTGCATGGCTTCGGCCATGTCCACCCGCTCTGGCGCATCAAGCATGTCGCGCGGCGCTGCTCCGCTGCGAGCGCACAGCAGGTCAGCGTCCTCCACCGCGCTTGCCAGCAATGTCCGGCTGCAAGACTGGCGCGGCCCGGTGGGAGGCGTCCCGGGCCGCGCCTTCCGTCCGGATGTGCGCTGCGCACCCGGGGGAAGCGATTGGGTTCTGGCCGGTTCCGCTGTCGGCATCAGAAAAAGCCGGTCCGGCGGCCGTAGGAGAGGTCGCTGGTTGCAGAATCCCCGAGCGCCGACCGGCGCACACTCAGGGTCACGCCGCGCCCGCGCACCGCGCGCAGATGCAGGTCGCGAACATCGATGCCATTGCGCTCGGCCCAGTCCTGAGCGTCGCGTGCATTGGCAAAGTCGCCGATTTCCTGATGGTCATAGGACATGGCTCTCGTCCTCCCTGGTTGTGGGTGATGCATCTCGCAGGCTCGGGGCAGGGGCCGCAGGGCAAAGCGCAACGAAGGCCGCAGCGAGCGCCACGGCCGCCATGGCGGCAAGCGCCAGTCTCTCGACCTCGCGATCGGCGACAACACTGGCGAGCACCGCCAGCCAGACCAGCGCCGCCTGGCAGCCATCGAACAGGCGTGTGCGCCGCTCGCGCGAAAACAAATGCAGGGGCCTCACAGGTCGAGCCCCAACGATTTTTCCGGGACAGGGAGTTGTCGCACCGTTGCTGCAACCGGACCGAGAACAGCATCGAGCTTCGCCTTCAGTTCCGGGCTCATCCTGAGTTCGGGGAGCTGGCGAGGCTCGATCGGGTTCGCGGGCCGCGCGTCAACCTCGAGTCTGCCGACCGTCTCGAGCGCCGAGGTCTTGTTGCCCGGCGTCCGGTCGAGCTGAAACTTGAGCGCCTCGAGGTCGTTGGTCACGACCCGCATGTCGTCGGTCGCGCGGGTATTGAGAACGTTCTGGGTGCGCTGGGTGGCGAGGTTGCGCTGCCGTGAAGAGATCACCTCGATCGCCTGGGCCTGGGTCATGCCCTGCGCCATGTGCGCGTTGAGCGCATAGCCCAGGTCAAGCCGCCGCAGCATCGGATCGCTGGAGGGCAGGGTGATCTGCCGCTTGTCGGCAAGCTCGAGCGTCACGGCTTGCCCAGTTGCCGAGACGACCGTCGCATAGGTCGACTTGGCGATGTCACGGGCGGCATCCTTTTCGCGCCAGAACACCGTCTCGCCGCCATGGAGGGTAATGTCCTTGCGGTCGTAGAGCCCGATCCGGTCGAAACGGTGCTGCGGATCGATCCTGTCGGGGTCGATGACCTTGCGCTTGCCCTCGCGCTCCAGCGTCACCTTGCCGTCGCGGCCGATCGCCACCACGTCATACTCGCCGCGCTTCAGCCCCAGTTCGCGCACGTCCATCCGCGCTTCGAGCACCTGGCCGGGCCGGTAGGTCGAGGCGAAGCGCATCTCCTCGCGGGTGGCGTTGGCGCTCTGCAGGGTCGAGAAGGGGACGCCGGGACCGGTGAGGGTGCCCTCCTTGAGCAGGCCCTGCTGGACGAGGCCGTTGATCCGGGTGCGGTCGTCGCGGCCGGCCGTAAATATCGCCGTGCGCGCGCGCTCCTCTGCGGCAAGCGACAACCAGAGGTCGGCGGCGGCGGCAATATGGTCGGCCTTGTCCTCGATCACCCGGCCGTGCACCGCCAGGAGATCGAGCGCCAGGCCGGCATGGCCTTCATTCGACAGACCGGCCACCGCGAGCAGCAGCGGCGAGCCCTTCTGGCGGATGTTCTCGTCCATCCTGACCGTCGCCTGCCCCGCGGCCTGCGACACCGCGAACATCTTGCCCTGCTCGATCGCCGAGAGCTGCTGGCGGTCGCCCATGAAGGGTGCCTTGGCGAGGTCGAGACGCTCGGCGATCATGGTCAGGCTCGCCATGTCGCGCGAGGAGACCATCGAACTTTCGTCGGTGATGATGACCGTGTTCTGGAGTGCGGTGCGCGCGGTCTCGAACCGTTCGCCCTGGCCTTGCGCGGCGGGCCCGGCATAGCGGTTGACGAAGCTGGCAATCGTCCAGGCTTCGATCCCGGCCTCGCGCATCTGCTCGGCAGTCATCGCGCCCGAGCCTCCGCCGCGCAGGTCGGCGACCATCTTGTTCTGGAAAGCGAGGCCAACGAGCTTGATCCCGTCGGCGGCCAGCACCTTGTCAAGCGCACCCAGCAGCGTCGACTTGCCCGCGCCCGCCACGCCCTGGATGTTGAGGAAGCGGTCCTTGCCTGAGAGCACGGCCACGCCTGCGGCTAGCTGTCCGGCATTGAGCTGCCAGCCATCGCTGCCGACGCGCTCGATCCCGAGTTCGCGTGCCGCCGCCTGAAGCCGCGCCATGGCGACGTCAGGCGCCATGAACACCCGGCCCTTGCCGGCACCGGCATCGATGCGGTCCAGTATCTGCTGCTCTCGGGCAAGTGCCGCGGGCGTGGTCACGAGATCGTAATGCCCATCGAGCCGGTCTGACTTGCCAGGGATCAGATGCCCCTCACGGATCAGTTCGCCGATCCGCAGGGCGACAGCGCCTCCTTCGAGACCCTTGATCTGGAAGCCGAGCGCGGCGCTCAGGATCGCCTGCGGGCTGAAGGCGGCCTCGCGCTCCGAGAGGTGCCGGATGGCCGAGGCCGTGGCATGCTGGGCCTTGATCGTCTCGGCGGAAAGGAAGAGTGCGGCCGGGCCGCTGACCGCGAGCGCACTTGGCGGCCGCATGGCAGCGCTGATCCGTTCGGCGACTTCAGCAAAGGCCTGGCTCGCCGTTTCGCGCAACGTCGGGCGAGCCTGATGGGCGGCCCGCGCCATGGCCTCGGAGATGAGGGGTTTGCCATCAAATCCCAGTTCGGCGGCGCGGGTCTTCCAGCCTTCGGCCAGCGCGGCCCGATCCTCCACTGCGAGCTTGGGGTCACGGGTGTAAAGGGTGATCTGCTTCTTGGTGGCGAGGCGGGTCGCGCCGGTCTCGGCGATCTTGGCCTCTATCTCGTTTGCACGGGTCGAAAACGCCTTGATCACAGCCGTGGGCACGCCCTTGATCTCGAATGCACCATGTTTGCCGGATGCCTCGGTCTCATAACCGAGCTTCTGGAGCTGGGCGCGGAAGGCGGCGTGATAGAACTGGCCGATTGTCGTGTTGTTTTTCCAGATCTCGCCGTTCCACAGCGCCTTCCAGTTGCCCTTGAGGTCGCGGGTCAGATTGGCGACGACGGCGTGAACATGCCCCTGGGGATCGAGCGCGCGGCTCGTGTCGTGGGCAAACAGGGCATAGACGAGGTTGCCGGTCTTCTCAGGCTCGCCGCTGCGACTGCGCTCGTAATTGCGGCCTTCGGCATACTGCTTCTCGACGAGCTGCGACATGGTCGAGCGCACGGCCGCCATGTGGGCATCCAGGATCCGCCGGTCGCCCGACACCAGAGCCAGGATCGAGGCCGATTTGGGCATGGAAAAGGTGAGATCGAGACCCAGCCTGCGCCCCTCGACCTGTCCCACCTTGTCCCCGTCGGGCAGATGGCCGTTGAGAATGGCTTCAAACGCATCGCGCCCGACCGTTCCCTCGAGCCCGAGTGCGCGCGCACCCTCGCCAGCCCAGACCCCCGCTTCCGCGCTCTCTTGTGCCGTGTAGTAGTTGTCGTTCGCGAAATAGTCGGCAGCACCGCCGGACGAACGAACCGCTGCGATGGAATGCATGGCCTAGATCTCCATGCCGTCGTCAGGCGCGATCTCGGGTTCATCGGTGCCTTTAGGCCCGCCCGCGGATCGCTCGATCCGGGTTTCCGGTTCAAGGGCTTCACCCAGCTCGCGCGCGTTCTGGTTCGCGCGCTGTCCGGCCGCTTTGGCAGCTGACTGTGTGATTGCTTTTGCCTCGCTGGGCGCATGGCGGGAATGGGTATCGGCGACAGGCGAGGCACCGCCCGCTCGGAACGACATTGTCGCTGCGATACGGACCGCGGGCGCGCCGCTCTCGGCGCCGACCTGCGGCGGTAGAGGCTCTGCCTCATCTTGCCCCGGCGCCGCCGCGGCGGGCCTTGCCTGTTTCTCATCGGGCTCGATCAGATTTGCAGGTTGGAGCTCATCCCTGGTCTCCCGGCCACCCTTGTCTTCCGCATCGTCAGCCTCGCCGCCAGCGACATTCGAGAACTCGATCGGCTCGACATTCTCGCGCAGGACATAGCCATCGGCGACCTTGGGATAGTCCTTCCAGGCGAGCTTGATCCGAGCGGCGTCGAAGCCTTCGGGGAACACCACGAAGCCGCGCAGCGAGGGCAGCTTCATGATGTCGTCGGGGAGCACCAGGGGCTGGACTTCGGAGCGCGGAGTGATCGTCGCGGCGTCGCGGATGTTGGAATAGCCGTAACTATAGGCTTCATCCATCATTCGCACTTCGCGGTGGCCAATGTAGTCCGAGCAATGCTCGGCGGTGTCACGGTCGGCCGCGGCCAGAATGAGCTTGGTGCGCGCCAGCGAGGCAAGGTTCTGCGCGCCTTCCTTGCCGTAAGTCTCCGAGAGCTTGGCGAACGAATGGATGCCGAGCACGAAGGCGCCGCCGAAACCTCGCGCGGTCTGCAAACCGTCCTCGATTGCCGGCAGGCGGTGGAGCGCATGCACCTCGTCGAAGAAGAACCAGGTGCGCAGGTCCCGCGTGCGCGGCAGGCGCATCAGGGTATGAACTGCAAGGTTCATCCACAGCGACAGCAGCGCCCGGTTGAGCACCAGTTCGTTGTGCGAGGAGGTGATGAACAGTATCGAACCCGGCTTGTCGTTCGAGCGGACCCAGTCGCAGATCGAAAACGGCGCTTTGCCTTCAGGGAGGAAGCGAAGGGCCTGCGCGTTGGTGTTGAACACGGCCCGGATCGATTCCGCCATCTTGGCCGCCTCGGGCGCGGTCAGCGGGTCGGCGACGGTGTTCTCGAGCATCTTGTGGACCGCCTTGAGGTCGGCCATCATCAGGCGGCTTGCGAGCGCCTGGTTGGTCGCCTGCCCTTCCTTGATGAGCTTGATGCAGGACTCGACGAAGAGCGTGCGCGCAGCGAGCATCCAGAAGGGTTCCGCGCCGCCGCCATCGGCGGGCAGCAGCGCGGCGGCGATGCCGGTAAAATCGGCGTGGTTCTTCGCTTCTGCGAACACCGACCACGACGGACAGCGCTCGTCCATCGGGTTGAGGATGATGTCGGTTTCCGGGTTGTAGAAGGCTTCGACGTAGGCGCCAGTGAGGTCGAAAACGACAGCCCGGTCGCGCCGCACCCGCATCTGCGCGATGAGTGCGCGCATCTGGGTTGTCTTGCCGGTACCGGTCGAGCCGATCATCATCGTGTGCGACTGTTCGGTGCGCCAAGGGAAGGGGATACCGGCCATCGAATAGACATGATGGATACCCGCCGCCTTGCGGTCTTCGAGGCTCATTGCCATGACCTGATCGAAGCTCTTGCCGGGCAGTTTCTCGGTGATCTCCTGGTCCAGCAGCGCGCGATTGTGGGCGTTGATGACACTGGCGAGCTCCACCCCATCAACCAGCATCGCGCCGCGTTGATGTCGCTCCTCGAGGATCGACTTGCCGCGCCGCTTCGAGAAATCGACGAACCAGACCGCGAGCGGGACGGCCACGAACAGCGAGATGAACAGCGAACCCCAAATGGCACGCATGAGCTTGTTCCAGGCGATCACCACATCAGGGTGCGAGGCGACCATCGAGATCGGCGCCGGGATCACTTCGCCCGATGGCACGGTGATGTTGATCACCTTGCTCGGCGAGAACTCCATGAAGGCCCAGCCTGCGGCATAGATCCGCATCAGGATCATCTCGATTTCGTGTTCGTGAAGCCGCAGTGCGAGGACCACCGAGAGCACGAACAGGAACGTGAAGAACCAGACCAGGAAGGGTAGCCGGGCCGAGGCAAACCACATCAGGAATTCATGCGTGATGAGCTGCGAGCCACGAGTGAAATCACCGGCATTGCGCGGCATGGTTCCGCGCGCCGAATGGTGCTGCAACTTGCCCGGTCGAGCGCGGTCCGACCAGGTGTCAGGCCCCGCCATGGAAGACCTCCATGCGCCGCTCGGCTTCGGTCAGGAGTTCATCGTGCACCTCGGGATATTCGCGCTGGACCATGAGGTCGAGCGCGAGGAAGGTATACTCGGCCGAGAATTGCCGCCTCCGGTCCTGTTCGGACGAACCGGAAAGGTCATCGAGGAAACGCTCGATGGCGATTCGCAGGAGCTTCGATCGGGAGATGTTGCGCGAGGCCGCAGCGGCATTGGCCGCCTCGGCAACCGATCCGGGAAGCCGGACCGAAATCAGGACTGTTTCTGTCATCACCAAACCCTTCAAAAAGGGCCCGGTGGGGATTGCGCCTGAATGTTTTAGGCCATCGTCGATGGCTTGGCAAGGGAAGGGGAGGCCGGCGCCTGCCGTATTCGTATGTATTACGCTCTAAATGGCGCATTTGCGTTGTCTGCATTTGTGTTCAGCAATTTGCACACTTTGTGATACACAGAGACGATTGCTGTATACGCGCAAAATTCTGCCACTTCGCCTGACGGCCCTGCCGTGTACGGTCTGCAACTCTTCCCCTCAATCCGATGCCTTGTGTCTGGTGGGCGGTTGCTGGTCTTTGATGCGCATAGAGTCGAGCCTTGACCGCTTGTCCTGTAGCCAAGGAACGCCGCTGATTACAGGACGGGACGCACGATTTATTTTCAGGACTGGTGGCAAAGGGCTTGCCACTGACGGCGCTGCTTGGAATCCATGGGGCGGGAGGTTTCAGCGCCAACCCACGAGGTATCATCATGGCCAGGAAAGGAAGTCTTGAAGCGGAACGACAGGCGATCGCAAAGGAGCGGAGTGCGCTGGAAGCGCGCGAAGCGAAGCTGCGGGAAAGCGAGCAGGTTGCCATGGCCGAACTGCTGAGGAAGTCAGCACTCGGCAAGGCACCTTTCGAGCGGGTCGAAGCCTTCTTCGCCGCGCTCGGAAAACTGGGCCTGGAGGAAGCGGAGAAGCGCCTGCGGGCAAGCTGAAACCGGCCTCGAGAGAGGCCAGCGCAGCCGGGGCTCGATGCCTCGGCTGCGCTTATTTCGGGACACGCAAAAAAGGGGGCCGGAGAGCCCCTTGTCGGTGCCCTCCGGCGCAGCGGTCGATGATCATTTCAGAACGGGCAATCCGCATCCCAGTCGGGATCCATGACGACGCTCATGAAGCTCGCGGCGCGGGCGATGTTCGCTTCGTCAAAGTCGTCGGCCATCATGCCCGGGACGGAATGGACGATCCGGTCGATCAGGTCCTGGGGCAGGGCATTGTAGTCGCCCTCGTCGATGGCGAGAAAGCCGCCGAACTCGCCCTCGATGACGTGCTGGTCGAAGAAGCTGTGCTGGGCCCGGATAGTCGCGGCGCGCACTGCTGCGTCATAGCTGATGTGGTCGAAAGCCGGGATGTCGAGGGACTTGGTAAGAGCGTTCATGGGAAGCCTCCTGTCAAAGGAATTGAAGAGGCACCTCAAGGGATGGCCGAGCTTGGCCCGGGTCAGGAACGGGCCGCCCGCGGCCCGCCGCGCCAGCGGGGGTGGGGGAGCCGATTTTTTCGCCTTCTTCAGGCGCAAAAATTGGGGGAACCGCCCTTCTTGACGCGGGCCAATGGCGGCCATCATGCTTGGAATTCTGCGAGAGTTTTAACCCTTGGTTGGGCAGCACCCCCGGTGGTGCCAGGCACGGGTCTTGCTCGCCCGGTCGATGCGAAGCCTTCGCAGCGTTCCTGGTTGCCGCATCGCCAGTAGCGATGCTTAGGTGTCAGCAGGCCGTCGGGCCATTACTGGCGGGGGCAAGAAGCGAGCGAGCCGGGCCATGAATCTGTGCGTCCAGATCGACAAAAAAGAAGGGCATCCGGCGGAGAGGCCGGACACCCTTCATGCTTGATGCAATCGGAGCAACCCCCGCTCAGAATGGCGGGAGTTCATCGCCATTGGCGGTGCCACATGCCGTGCGCTTCATCGCAGGCCGCTCGGCTTGCGCTGCGGCTTTGGTCCGCGCTGCCGGAGCATCGTTGTGGACCGATGCGTCGCGCACGATGTGGAGGGGAATGCGTGCTTCACGCAGGCGATCGGCCAGGTTCGCCTGGATGCCGCCGCCGCTGCACACCACCGCCTCGACAGGCTTGAAGGCGAGCATGCGGGCGTTGCGCTGATAGGGCGCCGAAGGTCCCCGCGAGGTATCGGGCTTGCACAGGATCACCGGCACATTGTGGCGCGATGCCCAGGCCGCCGCGATCACGTCCGCACCTTTGTTCTGGGCGGTCGTTGCCAGCGCCATCGACGGGACCCGGGAATGGATTGCATCGAGATAGTCTTCAACCAGCGCAATGTCAGTGAACTGCTGCCCGCCCGAGAACACCACGACCGGACCCGATGGGGCATATTGTTCGCGCCGCTGCGCCTTCTGTGCCGCGAGATAGTCGCGTGCTTCGATCATCGAGGCATTGGTCTTCGACGAGACCCTGGACCCGCGCACCGGCGAGAACGGACGGCCGGTTTCCACGAGGTAGATCTTTGCTGCGTGGTCGCGCATGCATTCCATCGCATCGCGGCATTCGGCAAGGCTGCGGGCCTGCATGGTGAGGTCCTCAAGGTCGGTCGCGTAGACCTCGCTCGGATCGTACTCGCGCAGCTTCTCCTGAAGCCGGTTCGCCATCGCGTCTTCACGGTCATCGAGGCGCTTGGCCACGATATGAAAGCTGTTGGCCACGCCCCATGCGACTTCGCTGGCGAAGTCCTCCATCCGGGTGTCGCGGAACAGGTCGAAGACCGTTGCCAGCATCATCTCGATCGCCGCCTGAGCTACCTCGGGGTCGGGCATTTCGACAGCGCTCGGCTCATGCTCGATCGAGAGCTTGGCCAGCTCGGTCTGCTCCATGAATGCCCGGGCGTAGTCGGGCGTGGCGATTTCGCGCGCATAGTGTTCAGCAAGGTCGGCGAAGTTCGAGAAACGGTCCGTCATGATATCCTCCAAAAGGAATTTTCTCTCATCACACTGATGAAAGATGCCCATCGGAGGGACGCCGGAGTCAGGCAGTCAGGGACGGCGGCGCACACGCGCTGCCGCCGCGAATAGCGGGCGTGGGGGGAGCCGATTTTTGCTCGCAAGGCGCTAGCCACAGCAGGCCAAAATCGGGGG
>FMTU01000021.1 GCA_900100475.1 Sphingobium faniae
AGGGCTTCACACAGCTGTGCATGAATGACGCTGGCGGCGAGCAGATGGGCGACGCCGGGCTCGAGATGTGCTACCAGCCCCTGCAGTCGGCCCCATGAAAGCGCGGCGCGCGAACGGGCCAGCATGAGCGCTTCGGGCGAGGCGTCTTCGTCCGACTGGAGCGGATGGAATCCGGTAAAATGGGCTTCGAAATTCGCCATTTCAGGAAGTCTAGCAAACAGGACTTAACTGCACCATCCTTGGCATGGTCTTTTTACGCACTAATGATAATGGTATCTTATCGGTAGTGACATTGCCAATTTGCGCGGCTATTCCCGGGAAATGAGCCGCGCAGCGTCGCCAAGGAAAGTCAAAACACTCCCCACCGCTATTGTTCCAGCGGCGAGCGCCGAAATTGTCACGGTGCTCGCCTCGGGCGAAGGCATTCTGCCGCAACGCCGCCGGTCAACGAAGCCGACGCACAAAGAACGCCTTGTCGCGGTCCTCGGATCCTTGCTGGGGGAGGGGACCCAGGTCGCCGAGCTTAACTTCACCACCGCGCTCGCCGCACGCAGCAGCGCGACACTGCGCGCTTTGGCTGCCGATCTTGAATGCTACAGCGGGTTTTGCCTCGATCATCCTCGGCCAGGACTCCCGGCTTCGCCCGAGCGCTTGACCGGGTACATCGGCCATCTCGAGGCCAGGCGGCAAAGTCCTGCAACGATTTCGCGCAAAGTTGCCTCGCTGGGCGCGGTGCACCGTATCCTCGATCTGCCATCGGCGACTGCGGCACCGCTGGTGCGCGATGCCTTGCGCGGCATGCGCAAGCGACAGGGCGTGGCGCAGCGCCAGGCGGGCCCCTTGCGGTTCGGCGCCGAGATCGGCCGCGAGCCAGCCAAAGGCTTGACTCTCACCGCGCTGCTCGATGCCTGTGGCGGCGATCCGCCGGGCTTGCGCGATGCGGCGTTGCTGTCGCTTGGCTATGATGCCGGGCTCAGGGTGTCCGAGCTGGTCGCGGCTACTTGCGAAAGTGTCCAGCTTCAGGACGATGGCTCGGGCCTGCTTCATATCGAGCGATCCAAAACCGACCAGCTGGGGGAGGGGAGCTATGTCTGGGTCTCGCCAGACACCATGCGGCGGATTGCGTTATGGCGCGATGTGAGCGCAATTAGCGCAGGCCCGCTGTTTTGCCGGATCGCCGTGCGGCGACGCAAAGTAGTTCTCGCGCGCCGGGCGCTGACCATGGCCGATCTTGCGCCTAATGCGAAGGTGGACCGGGAGCGAATGGCCGCCGTGCAAGCACGCGATCCCGGAGTCACCTATGCGATCGGGTCGGCAGCGCTCACGCCCACTGCTGTGCGGCATATTATCAAGCGCCGCGCCCGCGCCGCAGCCGATGCGGGTCTGGTGACGCTGATGGGCAAGAAGCTCGATCGCGCTATAGCTGCGCTCAGTACGCATTCGTTGAGGGTCGGGCTGACACAGGATCTATTTGCCAGCGGGGCCGATGCAGGCCCTGTTGCCCAGGCGCTGCGCTGGACATCGACATCGACCGCGCTGCGCTATGGACGCAAGCTCGCCCCTGCCTCGAATGCCGCAGCGGCTATGCTGGGGAAGGTGAGAAGGTGACAAGTGAAGCCGAACGGAAATGTAGCCGTGGCCACTGCAGGTAATTTTGTCGGTCCTTGGGGCGCTTCAAAATCGGCTCGTTGCAGTCAATTCCGTCCGCTCACAGGTGGCGACCGTCATTCGGGCAGGATCGAAGCGCACGGTGACTTCATTCGGGAACTGATCGCCGAGCAGGGCGACATGACCCTGGTCGAGGTTCAGGCGCGGCTGATCGAGCGCGGCACCTTGGTTGGGATCGGCACCGTGCATCGCTTTTTCGTCCGTCACGGGATCACGCGCAAAAAAAGACCGGGCACGCGATCGAGCAAGATCGTCCCGACGTCCTGAGGCAACGCCAGCGCTGGTTCGACGGACAGATCGACCTCGAACCCGAACGCCTCGTTTTCATCGACGAGACCTGGACCGCCACCAACATGACCCGCAGCCACGGCCGTTGCGCCAAGGGTGAGCGGCTGCGGATGGGCTACCCGCATGGTCATCGCAAGACCACCACGCTGGTGGCCGGCCTGCGAATGACCGGCATGGTCGCGCCGATGGTGCTCGATGGTCCGATCAACGGCGACTGGTTCGAAGCCTATGTGGCGCAGGTTTTGGTGCCAGAGTTGCGGCCCGGCGACGTCGTCATCATGGACAACCTTTCAAGCCACAAGCGGGCCGCCGTGAAAGAACGGATCGAAGCGGCGGGAGCAACCCTGCGCTTCCTCCCGCCCTACAGCCCCGACTTCAATCCTATAGAAAAAGCATTCTCTCGCCTGAAAGCCATGCTGCGCAAGGCGGGCGAACGAACCGTCAGCGGGCTGTGGGGGCTGATCGGCAGGCTCGTCGACATCTTCCAACCCGCCGAATGCGCAAACTACTTCAGCTCGTGCGGGTATGAACCGGAATGAGTGGAAACCGCTCTAATATGTTCAGCCCGAACCTTGTGCATCCGGCAAACTCATCATGCAGGAAAGCGGACTTGTTGATGCACGCCAGAATGCTTGGCGGTTCAAGCGCCAGCGAGCAAACCGCGGTTGCAACCATTCCGAATGGTTGACCTTCAAGCTCCAGCGTCAGGACGGTCACAGTTGCGGCTAGCCGCCGCATTGCCAGACGAAATTCGGCTTGGTTCGCGCTCGTTGTCATTCCTACATGGTAAGGTCTGGCTTGACTCCGAACGACCAAAGAATACTGAGCCTTCCACCGACTATTTGGCTGTCCACCGCATCAGACTGCTCATCTCATCAATCGTCGCAAGCGACTGCTTCGGTCCGCAATCGGAGTTCGGCAGCCAGGTTTCTCGAAACTCTTGCGAGTACCGATAGGCAGATTGCCACTTCATCTGCCGGAATATCGGCTGACGCCAAGCCATTGATGCTGGTGGCATGATGCATCAGCCTGGTTTCCAGCTCGCGACCGGGCTCTGTCAGCACGATGTTCTGTTTGCGCCGGTCGCCAAGCTGTTGCCTGCGCTCGACCAGACCATCCGCAACCATGCCGTTGATCATTACAACGGTTGTGTTTTCAGCGACATTTGTCCGATCGCTGAGTTGTTTTTGAGTCAGACCGTCCTCTAACCACAAGGCTCGCAGATAATACCAATACCCTGCCTTCAGCCCCTCGCGCGCCAAGACCGAATTGAGCAACCTGTCAAACCTGCGGTGACAGCGCCGGACCTGGTAGCCAAGACTCTCTTCGGGCTGGAGCGTTTGCGGTCTCGGGTTCGGCAACGCGGATTCTCCCAGATCTCAAGATGACGGCCGCGCCGGGTGCGTGACCGTGTACGAAAAAAATGTCGAACACGGCCGCACTATCAATTTTCTACGCGCAAGCGAAGTGGGGCGTGACCACTTTGCCGCGCCTCAGCCGGCCAGATCTTCGACAAGATCTCCCTTGTCCTCCGCCGCGCTCGAAAGTCGGCGTTCCTCATCGGAGACATTGAGAAGGCGCCAGTCGTCGCCCTTGGGCACCATGCCCTCAAAGGACATCAGCTTGGCATGGGGAATGCGCGACTCCCCTGTCCCGATCGCGGGCTCGCCGCGTTCCACGGCTTGGGCCGCACGATACATCAGCGTCCGGAACGTGAAGATAGCCTTGTCGCTCGATCCTAGGCGATCCTCGCTGCGGTCCGCGATCGGACCCATCGATTCCCACATGGCCATGTCCTGTGCCGGAATGCCGTAGATGCCGGTGAAGTCCCCGGCCTTCATCGCGGCGCGATCCTGCAGATAGTTGTTTTCGGCGTTACGGATCTTCTTGAACGTGACCGGCTCGACATCCTGGCCGAGTTCGGCACCGCAGAACTTCCGCCAGGCATCCTGCGAAATCCCTTTCTCGGGGTGCCAGGCAATCCAGTAGAACATGGTGTTCTCGTCATCGACCGGCACCAGCATCTGGCTAAGGTGGTATTGGTCGTTCGACGGAATGTGGACCGTGTAAGGGGCGACAAACAGCGTCATCCGCACATAGTCCTGCTTGTCGGGTTCGACGATCGGCTTGCGGATTGCAACATAACGGAAGCCGAACGGGGTCTTCTGAACCTCGATACGTGGCGCCTTGTCGGCCGATGGGCGCAGCCAGGCGCTGTCGGTCGCGGTCGATCCGCTCACTTCGGTTGCCGTGGGCATGTTGGTGGAATGCAGGCTCGAACTGTGCGCAGAATCGATCGATCCTTCAAGTATCTGAGCCCAGTTGCAGGCTCCATGCATCTTCACGATGCTGATCTTGTCTGCCGGAGCGGCAGTCCAGTTGGGCGGATCGAAAGGCAGCACATTGTCGGTATCACCCATCCAGACCCAGACAAATCCCCCCGCTTCACGAACCGGATAGGCCTTGGTCTTCATCGTCTCGCGCAGCTTGGCGTCGGCGGGCTCGGAGGACATGTCGAGGGCGTTGCCGTTCACGTCGAACTTCCAGCCATGGTAGAGACAGCGCAATCCGCATTCTTCGTTGCGGCCAAAGGCCAGCGAGGCGCGGCGATGCGGGCAAAGTTCGTCGAGTGCGCCGATCCTGCCTTCGCTGTCCCGGAACACCACCATGTTTTCGCCGAGCAAGCGAACGCGCAGTGGAGTGCCGTCGGGTTCGGCGACTTCCTCGATCATGCAGGCCGGAAGCCAATGCTGGCGCATCAGGCGGCCCATCGGGGCATTGCCTTCAACGCGGCAAAGCAGGTCATTCTGTTCAGGTGTCATTGTGTTTCTCCCTAGCGACTTTTCTATGGGGTGGGTCGGTCCTCTCCGGGATTGATCAGGCCGGGCTGTAGTCCAGCCCGATGTCGGCAGCGGGGGCGCTCTGCGTGATCCGCCCGACCGAGACGAAGTCCACGCCGGTCTCCGCGATCTCCCGGATGGTGTCGAGCCTGACGCCGCCGGAAGCTTCGATCGGAACCCTGCCGCCGACGATCTTCACGGCTTCGCGCAGCATCGCGGCAGACATGTTGTCGCACAGCAGCCGCTCCGCCCCCGCCGCCAGCGCGAGTTCGATCTGCTCCAGCAGGTCGACCTCGACCTGGATTTCGAGTTCAGATGCCTTGGCGAGGCCAACTGCCCGTTCGACACCACCGCACAGCGCGATATGATTGTCCTTGATCAGGACTCCATCATCGAGCCGCATGCGGTGATTGGTGGCACCGCCCATGCGGGCTGCATATTTCTCGATGACCCTGAGGCCGGGAATCGTCTTGCGGGTGTCGAGCAAGGTGCATCCGGTTCCGGCGATCTTGTCCGCATATTCGCGGGTGAGCGTGGCTATGCCTGACAGGTGCTGCAGGCTGTTGAGCGCCGATCGTTCGGCCGAAAGCATGGCGCGACCATTGCCCTCCAGGCGCATCAACACGTCTCCCCGTGCGGCGCGTTCGCCGTCGCTCTTCAGAAGTTCGATCTTGATGCCAGGATCCAGCTGGCGGAAAAATGCGACTCCCAGCTCCAGGCCCGCCACCACGATATCCTGTCGGGTAGCGATGACTGCGCTGAGGCGAAGGCCATCTCCAATCGTCAGATTGGTGGTAACGTCGCCGCCGGTGCCCAGATCCTCGGCAAGCACGGCAGTCACGAAGCTCGCGAGTTCCTGGCGACCAAGTCCGGCAACCGTTTCAGGCTTGGACATTGGCCCGATCCTCCGGTTGCTTCGTTTCGAATACTCTGCGCATCGTGTTTCCCTTGTTTCATTGCATGCATGGAGATTGGCTTCGCCGCCGACGGTCAAATTTGGCTTGCCGGCGGTGCATGTCCGCACTCTGAGTAGCTTGCATATGCTTCTATATAGAACTATCGGGAATTCAAGCGGGGCCGCCCAATTCAGTTCCCCAATTGTGCGAAAGGTTAGCGTTGAAACACATACGCCTCGGAATCGTGGGTCTCGGACGAGGTTTCATGTTGACCTTGCCTGCCCTTCGTGCCCATCCTGCGGTGCAGCTGAGCGCGGCCCACGACCTGCGCGATGAGGCCCTCGTCCGGTTCGAGTCGCAGTTTGGTGCGACGGTGCACCGCACATATGAGGCGTTGCTGGCGGATTCGGGCGTGGATGCGGTCTACATCGCCACACCGCACGAGCTGCACGCCGCTCAGGCCATTGCCGCGCTCGAGGCGGGAAAACACGTGCTGGTCGAGAAGCCGATGGCGACTTCGGTTGGTGATTGCGCGGCGATGGCGAGGGCGGCAGAGAAGGCGGGCAAGGTGCTCATGGTCGGACCGAGCCACGCCTTCGACGAGCCGGTCCGCGTAGCGGCGGAACTCGTGGCGACGGGGCGCTTTGGCAATGTGCGCTTGGTCAACGCCTTCAACTACACCGATTTCATGTATCGTCCGCGACGGCCCGAGGAACTGGACAGCCGGCGGGGCGGCGGCGTGGTCTACAGCCAGGCGGCGCACCAGATCGACGTGGTCCGGCGGCTCGTGCGCCAGCCGGTGGAATCGGTTCGCGCGGTCGCGGCCAACTGGGATGCATCGCGGCCGAGCGAAGGGGCATACTCGGCGCTGATGACGTTTGCATCCGGCGCCGCGGCCACGCTCACTTACAGCGGCTATGCCCACTATGACAGCGACGAGTTGCTCGGCTGGATTTCGGAGCTGGGCCGGCCGAAGGATCCTGCGCGCTATGGGGAAGCCCGGAAAGCACTGAAGCAGCTTTCGCAGCAGGACGAAATCGATGCCAAGCTGGCCCGGACGTTCGGATCGGCCTCTGCGGGCGATCCTGCCGGCGCGCCTCACCACGAACATTTTGGATTCGTCCTCGTGAGCTGTGAGCGGGCCGACCTCAAGCTGCTGCCGGCCTCGATCGAGGTCTTTGGCGATGAACGGCGCGAGACCATTCCGGTCGCCCCGCCGACGCTTCCCCGCGCAAATGTGATCGACGACTTCGCCGCCTCGATTCTCGGCGCGAGGCCGCCGGTCCACGACGGCTGGTGGGGTCTCGAAACCATGGCCTGCTGCGCCGCACTGCTGGAATCCAGCCGCATCGCGACCGACGTCAAGCCCCAGACCATCATTCAGGAATCAAAAGGAAACACCATTCAATGAGCCGTCTCAATCTATCTTTCGCCTGCTGGGGATATGACCGGACCGAAGCACTCCAGACCGGCCAGGTCCGGCCCGACGGGATCGATCTGAACTTTCAGGTTCTCGATGTGGAGGAGACGTTCTTCCGCATGATCCGCAACCGCGAGTTTGACGTGGCCGAAATGTCGATGTCGTCCTATTGCGTCACGCTGGGGCGCGAGGATCCGGGTTTCATCGCCATCCCGGTCTTTCCTTCGCGCTTCTTCCGGCATGCGGGCATCTTCGTCTCGGCGAAGAGCGGGATCGAAAAGCCCGCGGATCTTGTCGGCAAGCGGATCGGCGTTCCGGAGTACCAGCTCACCGCGCCGGTGTGGATCCGCGGTATCCTGCAGGATGAATACGGCGTCGATCCGTCCTCGGTGACCTATTTCTTCGGCGGGGAAGAGGAGCCGGGCCGGGAAGAAAAGCTCAAGATCAATCTCCCCGAGAAGTTCAAGGTCATTCCGATCGGACCCGAGCAGACCATTTCGCGAATGATCGCCGATGGCGAGCTTGACGCGGTCTATGCGCCCCGCGCGCCTTCGACCTTCTATTCCGAACCCGATAAGGTCCGGCGCCTGTTTCCGGACTTCGTCGCGGTCGAGAAGGCCTATTTCGCGAAGACGGGCATATTCCCGATCATGCATGTCGTCGCGATTCGTCGCGATGTCTACGAGAAGAACCGTTGGGTCGCCCAGGCCCTGTACAAGGCGTTTGTCGAGGCTCAGAAGCTTGTCTACGAACAACTGATGGTCTCGGCGTCACTCAAGACAATGCTGCCCTGGCAGATCGCTGCGGTCGAGGACACGATCGCAACCATGGGCAAGGAATGGTGGCCCTACGGCATCGATCGCAATCGGCACGTCATAGAGACGTTCACGCGCTACCACCATGAGCAGGGTCTTTCGCCCCGGCAGTTGACGGTCGAGGACATGTTCGCACCGGAAACGTTCTCCGAATTCCGAATCTGACGACTGCCGTGGGGTGTTGCGCGCTTCGCGGGGGCAGGGCTCCTGTCCCCGCGAATGTGGGGTGCGCGCGCGCCCTTGCCGATCCGTCCTGCCGGCGCGGTAGGCTCACACTGCCCGTTGCGCGGAGTTGTAGCGAGGCAGAAAGAGGATGGCGATCATCAGCACCGCGATCGACGACCAGCACATGGTTAGGGCCAGATCGTAGTTGCCGGTCCTGCTCGCTAGTGCGGCAAAGACGATTGGCCCTCCGGTGGCTCCGAGCGAATAGGATGCAAACATCAGCGAGAACATCGTCGTAAACACCGACCGGTCGAAGTACTTGCTGATCATGAACCCGAGGAAATCGACCTCGGCCCCGATGCTCAGGCCGATGCCGAGCGCGGCCACGGCAAACGCGAACGAAGAACTGCCGAACTGGAGCGTCAAGAGCCCGCCGGCGGTTATCAGGAGAATGGTGGCCATAACCCTGGGCGCGAAAATCCGGTCGAATGCCGCGCCGCCGGCCAAGCGGCCGACCAGGATGGCCGCGCCAAGGAGGGACTGATAGGTGGCGGCGTCGGTCAGGCTCAGGTTGCGGGCCATCAGAAGGGGTACGAAGTTGGCGACGCAGGAAACCAGCACGGCGCCGGTGAAGAACGCAAAGGCCAGCATGAGCCAAGTCCGGGGGGTACGAAAGGCGGACCAATCGAACCTCGATCCCGCGGCCCGGCCATTCGCTGGGGCGGCCATGGGCTCTGAAAACGGTCGCAGGAAGACTATCGCAATTGGCAGGGCGACGGCAAAGACCATGCCGGCAAAGGACAGTGCGGTAATCCGCCAGCCGAAATGTTCGGTTATCTGTGCTGCCAGGATGGGGAAAACGGCCGCGCCGACCCCGACGCCCAGCATGGTCGCGCCAAGGGCGAGGCCGCGGAACCGGTCAAACCAGCCCACCACGATGCTGGCGAAGGCGGGCGGCAAGGTCCCGCCGGCCAGAATGCCGACCGCAAGAAATGCCAGGCCCGCAACCACCGGGTCACGCGGAACCGCTGCAATCGCGACGAAGCAGATGCTCAGCATGACAGTCGAAAAAATGATAATTCGCCGAGCCCCGATGCGATCGGCTGCGACCCCCCACAATGGGCCGAACAGAGCAGACCCAAGACTATACGAAACAAATATCATGTTTCTATCGACGACATCCCATCCCAAATCGGACGCCATTGCCGTAGCCAATACGCCATACGTATAAATGACTAGGACGCCTACGCTAAGCATCATTCCAATAAACGCAGAAAACACAACAACCCAACCTGCGCGGGAATCCTTTTCTCTTGAAATGTAGGTCATTTCAGTGGCCATTTCTAATCCCTTGGTATCGCATATTTCAATATGGGCAGGATTGTCCTAGCCCTGCAATTCCGTATTCGGCACGGTGGCCAGATTGCGAGCAGTTTGCAATTCCAATTATCACATGGCAAGAAGCGGGAATGAATTTTGCTCCCGCAGGCATGCGGTTAGGGTTGAAGTCGTTTGGTGCCGTATCAGGGGGCTGACCTCATGTTGCGATCGCCAGCCGGCTCGATAGAATGGGCTGTCCATCGTGAGGAGCAGGTGTGGGTACAGTTGATAAGGCATTGGGGTTATTGGGACTGTTCTCGATAGAGGAGCCGCAATGGACCGTCGAAGCAGCGGCTAGCCGCACTGGAATCCCGACGAGCACGGCCTATCGGTATTTTCGCAGCTTGAACGAAGCTGGTCTGATCACGGATTTCTCCGCCGGTCGTTATGTGATTGGTCCAGCGGTCATTCATCTGGACAGGGTCGCACGGGGGACCGACCCGCTTGTGCTGGCAGCCCAGGATGCGATGGACAATCTGATCAATCGTGGGCCGGACAGGAGTGTGGTCATTCTTGCAAGAATTTTCGACCGCCGTGTCATGTGTGTCGATCAACGACGCAAAGGCTACCATCCGCTAACGATCAGCTATGAACGGGGGCGGCCGATGCCGCTTTACCGCGGTTCGGTGTCCAAGATTATCCTGGCCCACTTGTCTCCACGACTGATTGTTCGCTGCTTTCATGACGATCGGATTGATATTGAGGAGGCTGGCCTCGGATCGGACCTCAAGTCGTTCCGCCGGAATCTGCGGCTGATACGGCGCGCCGGCTACAGCGTCACCCACGGTGAGGTCGACAAGGGAGTGATCGGTATTGCCGCGCCGATCCTGTCGCCCAATGGCGACGTGTTCGCGTGCCTGTCACTGGTCGTGGCGGAAGAGACCACGCCGGAGGGCAGCATCGAGAAGCTCGTGGCTCTGGTACGCAAGGAAGCTTTGGCAGTGACCGCTTCGCTTGGCCTGATGTCAGACAACTGAAGGGTCGATCTCAGATCCGTTGCGGCGCACGGCTGAGGTCATTGGCTCCGTCAACCGCTTTGCGCAGGAGGCGCAGGAGCTCGTTCGCCTCTTGTGCGCTCAGCCCTCGGGTCATGAGCCGTTGGGCTGCTTCCACGCCCGGGCGGACCAGCTCAAGAGTCGATCGTCCTTCCGCAGTAACAGCCAAGGCGCGCGCGCGCCTGTCGTTCTTGCTGATGCTCCGCTCAATGAGGCCTTTGCTTTGCAATCTGTCGACGACGCCTGTGATCGTAGTGCGATCAAGGGCGATCTCCTTTGCCAGGCTTGCCTGGTCGAGACCTGGACAGGTATTTATCGCGGCAAGCGCGGCGTATTGAACGGGCGTTATGTCGCATCCGATCGCATCCATCTCGGATTGGAACACTGCAACGGCGATCTGCTGGAAGCGGCGGGCAAGATGGCCCGGTTTGTTTTGGTAATCGCGGTCGGTCGTGCCCATGGGACCCCTCGGATAACACAAATGGTATTGTCAGTACACTGAGGATCAGTATACTGAGTTGCTCCCGATGTCCAACAGCCAATTTGGCCAACAGGGCGGAGGACTCAGCGCATCGGAACCGGAGGACGGCAAATGCAATATCATCTGAACGGATTTCATCCCGGAGATCCCGACATTTCCCCAGCCGCAGCAAACACCACAATTGAACGAGCCCGGCTTCCTCGGGAGGTGGATGTTGTCATTGCCGGATGTGGCCCTGCTGGGCTTTGCCTTGCCGCGCAGCTATCGCGCATCGCCGAGATTTCGACTTTGATTGTCGAGCCCAAGGCGGGGCCCATGGAGCGCGGACAGGCCGATGGTATCAATGTGCGTTCCATGGAGATGTTTCAAGCTTTCGGGTTTGCCGAGAAGATCAAGCGCGAGTCGGTCTGGATCAATGAAACCACCTTCTGGAATCCGGATCCTGCCGATCCTGCAAGGATTCGCCGCGTAGGCCGGGTGCAGGATGTCGCAGACGGGCTCAGCGAGATGCCGCACATCCTGATCAACCAGGCGCGTGTGCATGATATGTATCTCGACATCATGCGCAACTCTCCGACTCGGCTTGAGCCGGAGTACGATCTCAAGGTGGCAACCCTTTCGGTCGATCACGATGCCGCCGACTATCCGGTGACCGTAACTCTCGAACACACTTCACCCGAACGTCTGGGACAGACCGAAACGGTCCGGGCCCGCTACGTCGTCGGTTGCGATGGTGCCCGCTCGAACGTGCGCAATGCCATCGGCGGGGCACTCCATGGTGACGCAGCGCACCAGGCCTGGGGAGTCATGGACGTACTGGCGACGACCGACTTCCCTGACTACCGCATGAAGGCAATCATCCAGTCGGAAAGCATGGGTTCGATCCTCGTTCTTCCGCGCGAAGGCGGCTATCTCGTCCGGCTCTACGTTGAACTGGACAAGCTGAATGAGGACGAGCGGGTCGCCGACCGCGGGTTGGGCATCGATGACGTAATCGCCAAGTGCAAGCGCATTCTCCATCCTTACACAATCGATGTGAAGGAAGTGGTGTGGTGGTCGATTTACGAAATCGGCCATCGACTGACCGACACTTTCGACGACGTGCCCAAGGCGCTGGTTGGCAAACGCACGCCCCGGGTTATGCTCGCGGGGGACGCCTGTCATACGCACAGTCCCAAAGCAGGTCAGGGCATGAACGTCTCAATGGGCGATACTTTCAACCTGGGCTGGAAGCTGATTTCTGTTCTCACTGGACGATCCGGCCCCGAACTTCTGCAGACCTACTCGGCCGAGCGCTGGGCCGCCGCAAAGGGCTTGGTTGATTTCGACCACCGATGGGCGCGGGTCGTCGGCACGCGATCCGAAGTCGATGCCAACGACGCGATGCCGCGATTCCAGCGTGAATTCATCAACAATGGCGAATTCACGGCAGGCCTTACAGTTCGCTACGAACCATCGGTCCTGACCGGAACCGACAGCTGGCAGGAACTTGCCACAGGCTTTCCGATTGGCATGCGTTTCCATTCCGCGCCGGTCATCCGCCTTGCCGACGCCAAGCCCATGCACCTGGGCCATGCGATCGATGCGGATAACCGCTGGCGGATATTCACGTTCGCGCCACAAGACGACAGCGGCCAGGCCGGAGGCGCGATCGATTCGCTCTGCGCCTTCCTTGAAAGCGCGCCGGACTCCCCGGTACGCAAGCATACCCGCTCCGGAGAGGATATCGATGCGGTGATCGATGTCCGGGCTGTTTTCCAGCAGGGATTCCGCGATCTGGAGCATTCGGCGATGCCGGCCCTGTTGCGGCCTGTCAAAGGCATCTATGGTCTGTGCGACTACGAAAAGGTCTTCTGTGCTGACCTGAAGAGTGGCGACGACATCTTCGACATGCGAGGCGTCGACCGGCGGAAGGGATGCGTCGTCGTTGTACGCCCTGACCAGTACGTGGCGCAGGTCTTGCCGATCGACGCCTACAGCACACTTGCACAGTTCTTTGCCGGATTCCTCCTGCCAGTGTGAAAAGCTTGGCGCCCTGCTCCTTCCGGTGGTCCAGATGGAACAGGGCACCCTTTCCACTGCGCTGGCTGCAGTTCCCCAGAAATAATGCCTTTGCCAGCACCGCTGGAATGAATAGTATCGATCGAGCCCATCGTATGAGGCACGGCGCGTCCGGCAAACTGGGCGGGATTTCTCCAATCTTCGGGAAGGTGAGAGTGTCTGTTCCGGCCAGAGCCCTGAGAAAGGAGCAAAAGGACCTTACCCGTGAGCGGATACTCGAGGCCGCGACCCGCTTGCTGGCAGACAGCGGTTATGCTTCGCTACGTGTGGCCGCCGTTGCGAAGGAAGCAGGCGTGTCGCTCGGCGGACAACTTCACCACTTTCCCACCAAGGACGACCTGGTCCTTGCCGTGCTGGAGCGGTTGTCCATTCAGATCATTGAGCTGGCTCGGACCGATGCATCGCAAGCCGACGGGAATCCGGACGTGTTCGGGCTAATCGCCGAAAGTGCCCGCCGTTTTTATGCAACCGAGGAATTTCTGATATTCCTCGACATATTCCTGTCGGTTCGTCGGCATAGCCTGTTTGGCGACGCGGCCAAGTCTCTGATATCACGCGAACGAACTGCAGTCGAACAGGTCTGGAAACCCCATCTCGTCAAGAGGGGAGTGGATGGCGACCGGGCATTGGCCATTATTCGCGCCATTTGGGCGCTTGCTCGCGGCCAGGCGATTTCATCGTCTGAGGAGCACCGGGCCGCCAACGAAACCGTCATGTCTCTCGTCATCGAGGCTCTGAAGGCGGAGTTGAACGGGTGATTCCGCCCGCGGGGGCGCGTGGCATGCAGACTTCGGGTTGGCTCCCGAGCAAACAATGTCGCTCTTCTATCGATCAATAGGCGCGCAGGTGCATGATCAAGGCCGGACCCGCCGGTGGCGAGCTTGGCGACACCAGTGGCCCGGGCAGGGCGGCATGACGCCGGCGCCGGTTGTCAACGGCGGAGCAAAAGTCGGCCATTCGGCGGCGTAAAACCAGGCCATCGTGTTACATGCCGGGGGGAGTGGCGTGAGGGCGTAGCCCGAGGGCCACTCCCCCCGGCATTGGTGTAATTTTCAGGGTCTGGTTTTGGCCTTGCGGGCCCGGCTGTGCGCGAGGCGATAGCTTTCGCCGTTCATCTCGAGGATGCTGACGTGATGGGTCAGGCGATCGAGGAGCGCGCCTGTGAGACGCTCAGATCCGAAGGTTTCGGTCCATTCGTCGAAGGGCAGGTTGCTGGTGATGAAGGTGGAGCCGCGTTCGTAACGCTGGGAGATCAGCTCGAACAACAGTTCGGCGCCGGTCTTGGAGAGCGGCACAAAGCCCAGTTCGTCGATGATGAGCAGCTTGTATCCGGCCATCTGCTTCTGGAAGCGCAGAAGACGGCGCTCGTCGCGGGCCTCCATCATTTCGCTGACCAGCGCTGCCGCGGTGGTGAAGCCCACCGACAGTCCTTTCTGGCATGCTGCCAGTCCGAGCCCCAACGCTACGTGCGTCTTTCCGGTGCCTGATGGCCCCAGAGCGATGGCGTTCTCACGCCGCTCGATCCACTCGCAGCGCGCCATCTCGAGCACCTGCATCTTGTTGAGCCTGGGGATGGCGGCGAAGTCGAAGCTGTCGAGGCTTTTGACGGCGGGGAAGCGCGCGGCCTTGATGCGCCGCTCGACCATGCGACGCTCCCTGTCGATCATTTCCATCTCGACGAGGCGGGCGAGGAAGCGGATATGATCGACGCCTTCAGCGGCACATTGCCGCGCGAGCTTGTGATGCTCACGCAGGCACGTAGGCAGCTTGAGCGCCTTGAGATGGTGAGCGAGAAGGATCTCCGGGGCCTGATCGCTCATGCGGCCTCCTGCCGGTCGGAGAGCAGGCTCAGATAGGCTCTGGCAAAGGTCTTCTCGACCGTGGTGCGTGGCAGGAAGGGATAGACGTCCAGGTCCAGCCTGGGCGGTACGCGTTCGATCCGGCACAGGACGAGGTGCTTGACGGCATCGAAGCCGATGGCGCCAAGATCGATGGCCTGTTCGACCGCCGCCTGGAGATCGGCGAGGGTGAACGTTTCCAGCAGGCGCAGTACCTGCACATATTCGCGCCTGCCATGTTTGTGCATGCGCCCTTCCATCAACCGCTGCAGTGTCGTGAACGCTTCGGGCAGGTCCCAGCCCTGCAAAGGCGCAGCCTGGTCGAATGCGTTGATCTTCTGCTCGATCAGCGGGAGATAATGGAGCGGGTCGAAGACAACCTCCTCGCGGGCATAGCAACGAGGATGACGGGCGATGACTTCGCTGCGGCAGCCGATCACCACCTCATCGACATAGGCCCTGATCCAGACCTCCTGATGGCCCCAGGCCACCGGAACCGAATAATCGTTGGTCCTGTAGCGCACCAGGGATTGCGAGGAGACCCTCCCGCCTTTCTGATCGCAGGCCTCGAAGGGTGTAGCGGGCAGAGGCTGCATGGCCGCGAGATCGCGCTGCAGCCGCTCACCGATCGTCTCGCTCTGCCCGCGCACCTTGTCCTGCTGGCGCTTGCGGCATTGCTCCTCCAGCCACAGGTTGAACGCCTCCCAGGTCGGGAACTTCGGGATCGGCACCATGAAGTTGCGCCGGCAATAGCCTACCAGCCCCTCCACATTGCCTTTCTCGTTCCCCTTGCCCGGGCGAGCATAGCGGTCGCGGATCACGTAATGTGACAGGAAAGCGCTGAACAGCGTGGCACGCTGCCGCGTGCCGTCGGGCAGGATCTTCGTCACAAGGCAGCGATCGTTGTCATAGACGATCGAGCGCGGTACCGCGCCGAAAAACGCGAAGGCATGCACGTGTCCGTCCACCCAGGCCTCCGCCACCGCCGCCGGATAGGCCCGCACATAGCAGGCATCACTGTGCGGCAGATCGAGCGCGAAGAAGTAGGCCTTCTGCTCCACCCCGCCGATCTCCACCAGCGCTTCCCCGAAATCGGCCTGCGCATCTCCCGCAGGGTGCGCCAGCGGCACGAACATCTCCCGGCTGCGCTGTTCGCGCTCCCGGATGTAATCCTTGATGATCGTATAGCCGCCGGTGAAACCATGCTCGGTGCGCAAACGGTCGAATACCCGCTTCGCCGTATGGCGTTGCTTGCGCGGGACACTGCGGTCACCCTCAAGCCATCCATCAATGATCGCCACAAACCCGTCCAGCTTCGGGCGCTGCGGTACGGACTGGCGCCGGTAACCCGGCGGCGATGAAAACGACAGCATCTTGCGTACCGTTTCGCGCGACACATTGAAACGCTTCGCCGCCGCCCGTTGGCTCATGCCATCCGCGCAAGCCAGACGGACCTGAAGATAAAGTTCCACGCTGTAGATCCCCACACCTCCCTGACTCGGCAGAAAGGCTTCAAGGTGGACGACTTTTACGCCGCCCGCAGCAGGACTATCCCGCCGCTACCGTGGTCGAATATTGCTCCGCCGTTCTCATATGGAGTTATTTCGACTGCAAGGAGCAGCTTTTCGCCGCGGTACTGGACCGCGCGATTCGGGATTTCCAGCACGAACTCTTGTTGATGCTCAATCCGAACGATCAGGTGGAAGATGCCCTGTCGAGATTCTGCGGGCATTTTCTCGGCAAACTGACCAGTCCGGAGGGGATCGCGCTTCACCGTCTGGCGGTCAGCGAAGCGAACCGCTTCCCCGCAATGGGGCAGATTTTCTATGAAATTGGACCCGGGCGCACGCGAGAGGTGTTGGAAGAATATTTGCATGGAGCGATGGAACGAGGCGCACTGCGTTCGGGGGATCCGGCATCGGCCGCTCGCCTGCTGGCGGGAATGTGCCTGTCAGGCTGTCACACGTTGCTGCTTGTCGGCGTGATTGAACGCGTAACGCCTGCGATGATCAATGAGGATGTGAAGCTCGCCGTCGGGACTTTTATGCGGGCCTGGGCTATCAAGAAACCGTTAGAATGTTCTTGAGCCTGCATCCGATGTAAACACTTATATGATCCGACGGTAGAAATCGTCTCAGCCTATCAATGGTGGCAGGATAGGACCCTGAGCGCTGCCGTGCGCCCAGGGTCCCATGCTCTGGCAGTGTGTCAGATGCGCGGCGTGTCGGCGGTGATGTCCCTCCAGTCGATGCTCTTCGGGAACACGCCTTCACGTGATCCGATGGATGCCTGAGGGATTCTGCCCGACCCGGTGCCGATTGCGGGCTCTCCACCTTGAACCGCCTTCGCGGCATCGACCATCGTGCGCCTGAACTCGATGATGGCGACGTCCGAAGCGCCCAGCACATCATCGGTGCGATTGGCGATCGGTCCCATGCTGACCCACATCGCGATATCCTGATGCGGGATGCCCGCGATACCGGTGAAGTCGCCGAGATCCATCTTCTTGCGGTCCTGGTGGTAACGATTGGCGTGATTGCGGAACGAGACCCATTCCTGATCGAGGTGAACGCCTGGCTGCGCGCCCAGGAACTTGCGCCAGGTTTCGGTGTCGGGCGCGTTCGGCCCCCAGGCCATGAAGTGGAACCAGCTGTTCTCGTCGTCGATCGGCACGATCAGCGCGGTCACGTTGTAGGACGCGTTCGGGGGAATGCAGGCATAATAGGGCGCGACATATTCGGTGCGCCGGACATACTGGTTCTCGGTCGCGTTCTTGGCGGGCCGGCGCAGCGCGGCATAGTGGAACCCGTAGGATGTCCGTTCCGCCTCGAGGCGCGGCGCCTTGTCGGTGGTGGGACGGTACCATCCCTTGGAATCGGCGGCGGCGCGGTCAACCCGGGCCGGCACCATGTCGGAGGAATGCAGGTTCGACGAGTGCGCGCTGTCGATCTGCCCCTCGAGTATCTGCGCCCAATTGCAGTTGAGGCGGATCTTCGCGATCGCAACGTAGGTGTCTTCGGTCGGGGCGAAGGCCGGCGGATCGAACTCGGGAACGGCGTTCTTGTCGCCGAACCAGGCCCACAGGTACCCGCCCCACTCCTTGACCGGGTACGACGGCTGCTTGACCTTCGACATCAGCGGGCTGCCTTCGGGCTCCGAAGGCATCGAAACGGTATTTCCCGCAGTGTCGAACGCCCAGCCGTGGTAGAGGCAGCGCAGGCCGCAATCCTCGTTGCGGGCATAGACGAGCGAAGCGAACCGGTGCGGGCACAACTCGTCCAGCAGGCCGATCTTGCCGTCCGGACTGCGGAAGGCGACGTACTTGCCGCCGAGCACCTCGACCAGCAACGGCGCGCCGCCGGGTTCCCTGACTTCCTCGAGCAGGCACACCGGCGTCCAGTGCTGGCGCATCAGTTTGCCCATTGGCGCATCGCCCTCGACGCGGGTCAGCAGATCGTTCTCTTCAGGCGTGAGCATATGTCCCTCCATTTCACTTAGGAACCTAACCATAGTCCATTCTGGATCGCTATGTCCAGAGCTTGACGGAAAATAGTTCGTAGCCTAAGTGAAGTCTTGGGACTCTCCAATGACAGGTCGGGACGTTCGGGATGGGTGAACCCTCGGGAATGTTTGGCGCGGACAGCGCCGAATTGAATTTGCAGGTCGGCAAGCGGCGCAATCTGACGCCGGAGGTGGTTGAGTTCACCCTGGTTCGCGAAGATGGCGGCCTGTTGCCTCCGTTCACGCCGGGGGCGCACATCGCGGTCCAGACGCCGTCGGGCGCCGTGCGGCAGTACTCGCTCGTCGGCGATGGGGACGCGCCCAGGGAATATCGCATCGCGATCAAGCTTGAACCGGCATCGCGCGGCGGATCATCGTCAATGATCGGGAATGCCCTGGAAGGAGCCCGGCTGACTGTTTCCGAACCGAAGAACGATTTCGAGATGGAAGCCGACAGCCGTTATCTCTTCATCGCCGCCGGGATCGGGGTCACTCCCATCTACTCGATGGCCCGGCATGCCGACGCCCAGGGTGCGGACTACCGCATCATCTATCTGGCGCGCTCGCCGGACACCGCTCCCTATCTGGAAGAAATGAAGGAGGAGTTCGGCGAGCGGTTGCAACCGCACTTCACCGGGGGCGATTCCGCGAAGCGCTACGATTTCTGGGATGAGTTCGTCCAGCCGCGAAGCGAGCGCGTCTATTGCTGCGGCCCCAAGACGCTGATCGAGGAGATCCGCGATGTCTCGGGGCACTGGCCGGAAGGGAAAGTGCGGTTCGAGGATTTCAAGCCAGTTGAGGTGGTGAGGGCCGACGATGTGGCCTTCGACGTCCATCTCGCGAAGTCGAATGTGCGCTTCACCGTGCCGGCCGACCGGTCGATCATCGAGGCGATGCGCGAGAACGGGATCGCGACGGTCAGTTCGTGCGAGAGCGGCACCTGCGGCACTTGCAAGACGAGGCTGATCTCCGGCGCGGTCGATCACCGCGATCTGGTTCTCCGCGACGACGAGAAGAAAGACTTCATCATGACCTGCGTATCGCGGGCGAGAGAGGGCGAACTGGTGCTGGACCTCTAGCGCCGCATTGGCCACAGGAGTTCATGCGAAGCAAGGCGGCAGGATAGGTCAATGCGCGATCCGGGCACCGAGGATGATAGTGACGCTGGTGATCCGGAACAGGATTTGGCGATGGAGGACAGCGTCGGCTTCCAGATCCGGGATGCCCATCGGCTGATGCAGCGCTATCTGCAAAGCCAGATCGAACCGCATGGGCTGTCGCTCGGCATGTGGTACTTCCTGCGGGCGCTGTGGTTTGAAGACGGGCTGACCCAGAGCGAGCTGTCCCGCAAGGTCGGGACCATGGAGCCGACGACTTTGGCCGCAATCAAGGCCATGATCGCCAGCGGACTGGTCGAGCGAAGGCGCAACCGGCACGACAACCGCAAGCTCAACGTATACCTCACCCGCAAGGGACGCGCCCTCAAGGAAGTCCTCCTGCCCAAGGCCATGGGCGTCAACGCACACGCGACACGCGGCATCAGCCCCGAGGAACTGCGGGTTCTGTCCGGTGTGCTGAAGAAGATTGCCGAGAACGTCTCCGGCGTTGCCGATGCGTAGTCCGTATCGTGTCGGGCTTTCGGTGCTAGTTCACCTCTGAAGTCCAAAAATCATGCAATACAAGGCATTAGATGCCGTGCAGGATCGAGCATCGGCCTCGCTTGGCTTTGGCAAAAAGAACTCTAGCAATTTTCACCGGAAATACATACGGTGAAATTCCTTCGAGGAATCGGCGGTCAGTGCCGACCGCCGATTCGGCGGCTATGACTATCGACACAGACCAAGAGAGGAGCGGACGATGACAGGACCGGCAGGAGTGCCCAAGACCCATGGGCCAAGGGTCGATTTCAAGATCATGGGCGATTGGGGCAACGCGAACTTTCACGCGATTGCCGGATGGATCATGGCCCATCTGCGTTGGCAGTCCGAACGGGGATCGAGCTTCTGGATCAAGACCGGTACGGGTTACGGCGATAACATCGCCTCGCTTGTGAGCGGCGAAGTCGATCTGACCATCACCACGCCTTACGATGTGGTCCCGAAGTGGGCCCGGGAAGGGAGCAACTACTTCGCCGGCAAGGAGCCTGCCCCCTTCATCCGCTCGCTTGGCTGGCTGCCCCAGACCGACAAGCTGGTGTTCGCGATCCGCGAGGACACGGGTATCACTTCGTTCAAGGATATCCGCGATCGGAAGTTTCCGCTCAAGCTCGCGAGCGGCTTCCGCACGGAAGACAACATCATGATGTGGGCTATCGACAGGGTGCTGGAGGAACACGGCATCGAGATCGAGCCCTGGGGCGGTGAATGGCTGGAGCACGACTTCCCCCGCATCTGCGTGCCATTCGTCACGAACGGCCTTGCCAACTCGGTCATCAACGAAGCAATCGTGGTGCCGCAGTGGCGTGAATTGGTCGAAAAGGTGCCGATGCGTTTCCTTTCCTACGAGGAAGACGCGCTGAAGGCGCTTTCCAGCAAATACGGCCTGGTGCCGAGCATCATGCCCAAGGGCTATCTCAAGGCTCCGGAAGACATCGCGTGCATCGACTGGTCGAACTGGGCGATCCTGGTCCGCGAGGACATGTCGGAAGAGCAGGCCTATCTGGTCACTTCGATCATGGTCGAACAGCGGGCCGAACTGGAGGCGCGTTATCGTCACCATCCGCCGGAACATGCCGCCATGACCTATCCGATCGACCCCTACGCAATGTGGCAAGGCCTTGGCGCGCCGCTTCACCCGGGCGCGGAACGGTATTATCGCGAACACGGCTACATGAAGTAGCAGGCATTGGTGCACGGGGCGGCGTACGCCGCCCCGTGCCGGATTTCGCAAGCAGTCTGGCGCGAAGGCCGGGGCCGGTAACGCTCCAGTCTTTTCATTCTCACCGGTTTGCTTGCAGTTGGCGGTCCCCAAAGAAAGCGCGCCATCGCCTGGGAGGGCATCGAGAGTGACATCGCGGCAGGACATCCCAATCCAGGTGAGCCGTCCGGTTGCGGGTCGGCTCGGCGATGAGGTTTCGCCATCACCCGCTCGCTCCTGGCTCATGGCAATCTTCATCGCCATGCTGACGATCCTGTCGGTCATGGATCGCAACATAATCGCATTGTTCCTTGACCAGATTCGAACCGATCTGGCGATGAGTGAAGTCGAAGCCAGCATCATTTATGGCGGGGCATTCGCGATCACCTTCTCGCTCGTGGGCTTGCCCGCCGGTTGGGCCGTCGACCGGATGTCGCGGCGCAAGGTGATGTTCGCCGGTGTGATCACCTGGAGTCTGGCGACGATGGCATGCGGGTTGGCGACGGGTTTCCGATCGATGCTGGCCGCGCGCGCTGCCGTGGGCGCGGGGGAGGCTGTCCTGGCACCGAGCGCGCACGCGATCATCTCCGACTCCTTCCCGCCCGAAAAGCGGACCTTGCCATTTGCCTTCTATTCCATGGGACAGAAGGCGGGTGCAGCCATTGCGCTGATCGCGGGCGGATTCCTCGCCACCCTTTTCGCACCCCAGCAGATGTTCGAGGTCGTGGAGGGCCTTCAGTTCAAGGGCTGGCAAATCATATTATTTGTCATCGCGGCGCCCGGCGTATTTTTCGCGCTGCTCATCTTTGCATTCGCGGAGCCCCCGCGAGCCACTGGAACTGATCAAGCCCGGCAGGTGGGCTACAAGCAGTACTTTCCGCATCTGAAGCGTCATTGGCGGTTCTATTTCGGTCACCACCTTGGGTTCATCATGGCGCAGAGCGTCTATGTTGCGATCCTCGCCTGGAGTCCGGCCTATTTTACACGAGTCTTCGGCTGGTCGGCATCGGATGTCGGATTTAAGCTCGGGGTGGCCCTCGTTGCAGGGCCGCTCATTTCGCTCCCGTTGCACGGATGGGTATGTGACCACCTGTTTAGGCGCGGTGTACGTGACGTTCACCTGCGTTATCAGTATGTCATGCTGCCGATCGGCGTATTGCCGCTATGTGCCGGCTACCTTGCATCCAGCGGCGGCGCGGCGATCGTGCTCTTGACATTGGGGCTTGCGCTGATCGCCGGCAGCGCTGCCGCCACAACGGCGGCCCTGCAACTGTCGGTTTCAAGCAACCTCAGAGGCAAGGCGGCGTCGATCTGGGTCCTGAGCGGCGGGCTAGCATCTCTGGTTGGCCCGACATCGGTGGCATTGATCAACGAAAACCTGTTCGCGGCGAGCAATACCATCGGGACAAGCCTGGCGATCTTCGTCGTCGTGTCCCTCTTGCTGGCAGTGCTGCTGTACGAGTTCGCCAGAAGGGAGTTTGGCAGGATCCGGCCCGACGCAGTGCCATAGGCTCGATCGGTTTGACCCGGCCTCCGGGTCATCCACCAGCAAGGTTGGCGCGCCGACGCCGGATGTAGCGGTGAAGAATGTTTCGGCATCCTTTTGTGTGGCGCCGTTTCGGGTATTGCGAAACATCAGTCGCCAGCGGGTTCCAACGCGTTCCGGCCAATTCTGAAGATCGTGGCCAGCTCCGCAACGCGCTCCCCAAGAAGCGCGGCGCTCTCCTTGTCCGAAGCTGGCGGTGCCTCGTTCGGGCCTTGGTCGACATTTGCCTGATACCAAGGTGCATTGATCAGTACCCATGTGCCCATTGGCGCATTCCGATGGACATGATGCGCCAGGGCTGATCGACGAGCCTGTTCCAGGCGAAGCAGCAGTGGTCGACGATGTCGTCGTAGGATTTGAAGATGCGGTTCGACAACCAGTTGTCGCGCATGAACTGCCACACGTTCTCGACCGGGTTGAGCTCCGGACACCTCGGCGGCAGCGGCATCAGCGTGATGTTGGGAGGCACGACCAGTTCGGCCGATCCGTGCCATCCGGCCTGATCGAGCAGAAGGACCGCATGCGCCCCGGGCTCGACGTGGAAGGCGGCTACGTCAGCTGGGAGCGCTCGGAGGATATCCGGAAGATGGTGAGCGATAATGTTCCCACCAGTCAGCATCATGGAGCGCCCAAGCACGGCGACGCATTGCTTGCTGGGCTCATCCGTTGCCGACGCTGCGGACGCAAGCTGACGGTGCGCTACACCGGCGCCAAGCATGATATCCCACGTTATTCCTGTTGGCGGGGCCTGCTCGATAACGGCGAGCCGCGCTGCATCGCGTTCGGCGGATTGCGGGTCGACGATGCGATCGAGCGGGCTCTATTGCAGGTTCTTGAACCCGGAGCGATCGCCGCCTCGGTTGAGGCCGAAGCACAAGCGGCCGATCGCCGCGATCAAGTCCGTGATGTGTTGATGCGTGATCTCGAGGCGGCACGCTACGCAGCCGACCGGGCTTTCCGGCAATATGATGCCGCCGATCCGCAGAACCGATTGGTGGCAGCCGAACTGGAAACGCGATGGAACCGCGCCCTCACGCGTGCCGGCGAGGTGGAAGCCAGGATTGTCGCGCACGATGCCTCGACAGCACATCCGGCCTTACCGTCGCTCAAGGATATTGATGGTCTTGCCAGCGATCTCGAAGCAGTGTGGAACGCCCCGCAGTCCGATGCGCGGCTGAAGAAGCGCATCGTGCGCACTCTCATCCAGGAGGTGGTCGCCGACATTGATCACGACGCATCCGAGATCGTGCTGCTGATCCACTGGGTCGGCGGTGTTCACACCGATTTGCGGCTGCCGAGGCGCCGCAAAGGACAGCGCAACAGCACCTCCGCCGACATCATTGCCGCCGTGCGCGAACTGGTTCTCATCGCCAATGACGATCTGATCGCCGGCATCCTAAACCGCAACGGGCTGGTGACGGGGCACGGCAACCGCTGGACTCGCGAGCGGGTCACCGCGCTTCGATCACATCACCGGATTCCCGTCTTCCGCACGGTCGCTGACGGTCCCGCGCCGTGGCTCAACCTGAGCCAGGCTGCCCGCCACATCGGCGTGGCATCCAAAACTCTCCGGATCGCCGCCGAAGCCGGCGAGATCAAAGGCATCCACCCTCTGCCGGAAGGCCCATGGATATTCTGTCGCACCGAACTCGACGGATCAGCCGCCCATCACCTTGCAAAACGAGCGCGGCAAAATCCAAAATACCCCACGGGATCGCATCCCGATCAACAAACCCTATTTTCTTCAACCACATAGACAGATGGGTGTTATGAAGCAGGATTGTAATAGGTGATCCATCGGCCAAGACCAGCCTTCAGCTCCGATCCGGTCTCGAAGGCGTGGAGGTAGACGCACTCATACTTCAAAGATCGCCAGAGGCGCTCGATGAAGACGTTGTCCATCCATCGCCCCCGACCATCCATGCTGATGCGGATTTCAGCGTCGCGCAGCACGCTGGTGAACGCGAAGCTGGTAAACTGGCTACCCTGGTCGGTGTTGAAGATTTCCGGCCTGCCGTAGCGGGCCAGTGCCTCCTCCAGCGCCGCGACGCAGAAGCCGGCATCCATCGTGTTCGACAGTCGCCAGGCCAGCACCTTGCGCGTTGCCCAGTCCATGATCGCCACCAGGTAAAGGAACCCGCGACGCATGGGCAGATAGGTCACGTCGGCGCACCACACGTGGTTTGGCCGCTCGATCGCCAGTTTGCGCAGCAGGTACGGATAGACCCGGTGCTGCGGATGCGGATCGCTCGTGCGCGGCCGCTGGTAGATCGGCGTCAGGCCCATCTTTGCCATCAGCCGCCGAGCCCGGCGGCGACCGACCTCATAACCAGCGCGCCGCAGGTGCCGCGCCATCTGCCGGCTGCCGTACCACGGGCACTCCATGAAGGTCTCGTCGATCACCGTCATCAGTGCCAGCGTCTCGTCCGTTTCCGGCACCGGCGCGTAGTAATAGGACGAGCGGCTGATCCGCAGCAGACGGCATTGCGCCGAGATCGACAGGCGGTGGTGAGCAGCTTCAACCATCGCCCGCCTCCGGTCCACGCTCATCGACCGAAGGCTTTCGCTAAAAAATCCCGCTCCACCACCAGTTGCCCGATCTTGGCGTGCAGCTTCTCCACCTCGCTCTCGCTGACAGCCTTGGCCGCATCGCCCCCCCCAGAGAACGTGCCTGCCATCCCATCGATGGCCTGCCGCTTCCACGCCGCGATCATCGTGTGGTGCACGCCATGCTTGGCTGCCAGCTCCGCCAGCGTCAGGTCACCCCGGATCGCCTCCAGCGCCACCTTCGCCTTGAAATCCGCGCTGTAGCGCTTTCTCGTCGTCTTCATTCCCGTACCATTCCTTCAGGTCGGGAGTAGCTTAACACCCTGTCCGAAAAACCGGCACCATCTCAGGCTTCCCAGGCCGTCTGAGGGGGGGTCTTAGTTTCCTCGGCATGGGCGGCGGTGCTTAGTGCGGCCATCGCGACCCCAGACATTATTACGGACACGAAACGAACTGCGCTCGCCAGTGTAAAGGGCCGGGCACCAAGCAGCGAGGGCGACCTGTGGTCTTGATCAAGCTTTGACGTCATGAGATTTTGGGAGATTTTGCAATCGTTCGCAGCACGCGCCCCCGCCGTCGCACGAACACTATTGTCCGTCACGGACACCTCTTGGGCTTGAATCATTGGTAGTTTTTCCTCGCCTGTAGAAATCTTAGCCACGGACCCGCGCGGGTGTGGAACGTGGTATTTCGCGTTATTCGTGGTTAAGAACGGCAATCAATTGCAAAGTTTAACCCCATTCTTAACTGGACAACTTCTGTCATTGGGTGCGGGGCTGCAAGGTAGATCGCCGCGAACGTGTTGTCGCGCGACGATCAGGGTGAGAAACGTGTCGAGCCTGGGCCATCGCAACCAGTCTTGCGCAACCCACCTGATCACCGTTCTCCAGCGGTGCAAAGGGGGTTCCTGAGCAGCAACCATGGGCCTTTTATGCCAGATCCAGCAAGGAAATGGCCTTCGCCACATGCACCTTGGCTCGCTCTGCGAATTCCGGACCGATCGCCGAGCCGTCTGCGGCAATCACGTCGAGCCGTTTCACGCCCATGAAATTCAGGACATCACGCAAATAGCTTTCGCAATGTTCGATCGCCGCGCCCGGCGTTCCCGGCGCGTAAACACCGCCACGCGAAATGCACAGAATGACCCGTGCATCTCCAGCCAGCCCGACAGGTTCGCCACTCTCGTTATACCTGAAGGTCTTGCCGGCGCGCAGGACACGGTCCATCCAGGCTTTCAGGTGGGTGGAAACAGTCAGATTATAGAGCGCTGCCCCGATTACGGCGATATCCGCGCTCAGAAATTCGTCGACCAGCGTGTCAGCAAGCACCAGTTGCTCCTGCACTTCGGGGCGAGGCTCGGGAATAAGACCTCTCATCGCAGCCGCCAATTCGCCAGTGATGTGCGGCAAGGGATCGGCCACCAGGTCGCGATAGGTGACCTGCGCGTCGCCATGCGTGGCCTTCAGCTTTTCGACCACCTGCGCCGAGATCGAACGGCTGATGGAAAGTTCGCCCAGAATGCTGCTGTCGAGATGAAGAATCTTCACTGCGAGTTTCCTTTTGAATTTGGCAAGATCTGACGCCGTGCCGCGACCAGATTTAATACTTGGCGAGACATCCGATCGATGTCTTCATCGTAACAAGAACGAAACGGGTCATTGGACCGGAATTAATGATTGCTACATCGAAATCGGTCATTTCATCTTTCTTCAGACCAATAGAGTGCTTTGGGGTTGGTGACGAGCAGGAGGCGCTGCAATTCCTGGGTGGGTGCGATGCGCGGGATCATGTCAACCAGGTGCCCGTCGTCGGGCACGGCGTCCTGCATGTTGGGATGCGGCCAGTCAGTGCCCCACAGGCAGCGGGTGGGATAGTCAGCCACTAGCGGCGCGACTGACTCCGCGAACATGTCCCAGGGGTCGCCGTTGGGGTCCAGCCGGTCCGGGCATGTGGCCTTGAACCAGATGTCATCGCGGCTGTCGAGCAGGCGCCGGAAAGCCTTCATGTCTGGCCCGTCAGACCCCTGCGTCACGTCGGGGCGGCCCATGTGGTCGATCACCAGCGGCACGGGGATCGCGTCCATGAACGGGCGCAGTTCCTCCAGAATGTCGGCCTCGAAATAGATCACCACGTGCCAGCCCTGCGGCAGGCGGCGGGCGACCTCCAGGAACCTGTCCTTGGGCGCATCGTCGACCAGTCGCTTGAGGAAGTTGAAGCGGATTCCCCGAATCCCGCCGTCGTGCAGCATCTGCAATTCCGCGTCATCGATCGCGGGATCAACCACGGCCACGCCGCGGGCCTTGCCGTTCGACTTGGCGATGGCATCGAGCGTGGCGGCGTTGTCGGTCCCGTGGCAGCTGGCCTGGACGATGACGTTGCGATCGAAACCCAGGTGATCGCGCAGGGCGAACAGCATGTCAGGCCCGGCGTCTTCAGGAAGATACTTGGCCTTGGAGCTGAAGGGAAACCGGGCCATCGGACCGAACACATGGCAATGCGCGTCGATTGCGCCATCGGGTGGCACATAGATTGGCTTGGACGGGCTGGTGTGCCAGCTGACGATGCGTCCGTTGCTCATACGAAAACCACTCCATCCATCAGCTTGCGTGCAGTGCGTAGCAGCGCCGCGCTGACCACGTTACCGGCATCGTCGACTTCCAGCACGCAGGACATCTCGCCGGTCGGATGCTCGATCGACAGCGTCTTTCGCGCGCCTTCCGGCACCACAGCTACCTCTGCCGCAGGCGAGCCGGGGATCAGGCAGGCGGTTGCCACGCTCACCGCGCCGAGCACGCCGATGGTGGCATGCGCCCGGTGCGGGATGAAGCTGCGCACGCAGACGGCGCCGCCGTCGCGAGGCGGGGCGACGAGCATCATCTTGGGGACGGACTTTTCCGTTACATCGCCGAGGTTCATCAGCTCGCCCACAGCCAGCCGGATGGCTTCGATCTTCGCCTTGAGCTCGGCGTTGGCATCGAGGCTGTCGCGATCCTCGTAGCCGGTGATGCCGACATCGGCAGCCTTCATGACTACACAGGGCATGCCGTTGTCGATCAGCGTGACGGGCAAGCCGTTGACGACATCCACCGCGTTGCCGCTGGGCAGCAGCGCACCGCAAGAGGAACCGGCGGTATCGCGGAACTCGGTTGGGATTGGCGCGTGGGTGCCAGGCACCCCGTCGATCGCGGCATCGCCGGCGTAGGTCACCGACCCGCCGGGCGTCCGCACCGTGGCGACGGCGACCTGACCGGTGTTCTCCATGAAGATCGCCACGCGGGTTTCATCGCCGCTCGCCGCTACCAGTCCGCGTTCGATCGCGAAGGGGCCGACGCCTGCGAGGATATTGCCGCAGTTCTGCGCGTCAGTGACTATAGCTTGATCGACGAAGACCTGTAGGAACAGGTAATCGACGTCAATCCCCGGCCTTTCGGACTTCGACACAACCGCGACCTTGCTGGTCAGAGGATCAGCGCCGCCCATGCCGTCGATCTGGCGCGGGTCGGGACTGCCCATAACTGCCAGCAAGAAGGCATCGCGCGCGGCCGTATCGGCTGGCAGGTCAGCCCTGAGGAAATAGCCGCCCTTCGACGTACCGCCGCGCATCCACATGCAGGGAGCGCTATCCATGTTGCGGTCTCTTCTGGGCACAAAACCGGTTCCCGCTTTTGCTGAAGGAGCCATTCATAGGTACTTGAGCCCTTCCTTCTCGAGCCGCTCGCGCATCTTGTACATGTCGAGGCCGAGCTCGCCGGCGGCCAGCTTGGCGCGCTTTTCGCCCTCGTTGGCTTCGCGTGCTTGCGCCGCGGCGAGGACTTCGGCGGCCTTCTCGCGCGGGACGACGCAGACGCCGTCGTCGTCGGCGACGATCACGTCGCCCGGGTTGACCAGCGCATTGGCGCAGACCACCGGCACGTTGACCGAGCCCAGCGTGTTCTTGACAGTGCCCTGCGCATAGACCGCCTTCGACCAGACCGGGAAATTCATCTCGGTGAGATCGCGCACGTCGCGCACGCCGGCATCGATGATCAACCCCCGGCAGCCGCGCGCCTGCGCCGAAGTGGCGAGCAGGTCGCCGAAATAGCCGTCCTCGCAAGGCGAAGTCGGGGCGAGCAGCAGGACGTCGCCTTCGTTCAATTGTTCGATGGCGACGTGAACCATCCAGTTGTCGCCCGGAGGCGCGCTGATCGTCACCGCGCTGCCCGCGATCCGCGCGCCCGCGTAGATTGGACGCATGTAACTGGCGAGCAGGCCGGTGCGCCCTTGCGCCTCGTGGACCGTGGCGACGCCGCACTTGGCAAGGCCGTCGATGACCGCAGGCCCGGCCCGCTCGATGTTCTGGACGACGATTCCGCTCACATTTCCACTCCTCACGATACGATGGCCAGCGATTTATTTGATCTCATAGATTCGTGAGCGAAAGTCGAATATCTGGCGCGGCGATTAGATTTCGCTAAGATGCTGCGCATGGAAATCTGGGATCTCAACCTGCGCCATCTGCGTGCGATCACGAAAATCGCGGAACTAGGAACCATGAATGCGGCTGCCCAGGCCGTCAATCTCACCCAACCGGCGATAACCCAGGCGTTGTCACGTATCGAGTCCATGATCGCGCTGCCGCTGTTTGAACGGCGTCATGACGGCATGATATCAACGGCGGCGGCCGATATTTTCGTGCCACGCGCCAAGGCAGCGCTCGATCACATCGCGAGCCCGCATGTGACGATGAGCCGGATGCGGGCTTTGATAGCGCTGGCTGACACTGGCAGCTACACTGGGGCGAGCATGCTTACCGGCCTATCGCTTCCGTCGCTCCACCGGGCAGTCAGCGATCTGGCGCTGTCCTCGCGCAAGTCGCTGGCAGAACGGCGTGGCAAGATCGTCATCCTGACCGGAGCTGGCGAAGTGATGGCCCGATCCTTCCGGCTTGCACGGGTCGAACTCGAAGCCGGTCTGTCTGAGATCGATGCGCTGAAGGGGCATGAAACGCGCCGTATCGCAATCGGCGCCATGCCATTGTCACGCGCACGTGTCATGCCTGCGGCAGTGACAAAATTCCTGCGGCGTAACCCGCATGTACACATCTCTATCGTCGAGGGCTCGCGGTCCGAACTGGTCGATCCGCTGCGAAATGGATCTATCGACCTGATGATTGGCGCAGTACGGGAACCGCTGGCCGAGCCTGATCTACATCAAAAGGTCCTGTTCCGCGATCGGATCGTAGCGATTGGACGGGCCAAGCACCCGCTTTCAGGCTTGAGCCCATCGGCAGCAGAATTGGCTACTTACCCCTGGGTGATCTCTAGCGTCGGTACGCCGCTCAGGCACCTTTGGGAGCAGATGTTTGTGCGCGAAGGGCTTGCACTGCCACCGGTGCCCGTGGAATCCGGATCAGTGATGACTATCCGCCAACTGCTGATGGATAGCGATTTCCTTACCTTGCTGTCGCCCGACCAGGTTTTGGTTGAACTCGAGGCCGGCTGGCTGGCCAGGATCGCGGACCTGCCCGAGGATCTCGATCGCATTATCGGCGTGACCACTCGCAATTCCTGGAACCCGACGCGGGTGCAGTCGGAATTCCTTGCCGATCTGGAGGCCGTTTCGGTGACCTAGTATCAGCCCGGCTCGAGGAGCAAAGTCGCCGCGGCCGTGTTCGAGATTGGCGCATGGTAGTTGCGATGAATTTCGTGGCCCTGGGGCCCGAGCGCACCGCGCGCCGCGATCCAGTTGAGAATTTCCACGCCCTGGGTGCCGGCCAGCCGGACGATGTCGGCGATGGAATGTTGGGTCAGCGCGTCGGGATCCCGGGCGATATTGTCGAGGCAGAACAGGTCGTATTCCTTGTTCATGAACCCGGCGCGCGCGCCGTCGAGCTGGTGCGAGAGGCCGCCGGTGCCGATCACCACGATCCGCTCGTCGCCCTGCCACGATGCCAGCGCCTTGTGCACCGAGCGCCCCAGCGCAAGGCACCGCTTGGCCGAGGGCAGGGGATGCTGCACTGTGTTGATGCCGATTGGAACCAGCTTCACCGGCCACTCCCCGGCACCTGGATAGGCCAGTTCGAACGGGATCGAGATGGCATGGTCGACCAGCATTTCCTGGCAGGTGACGGGATCGAACTCGTCGCCCACCATTTGCTCGATGATGTGCCAGCTCAGTTCGGGATGACCTTTGAAGCTCTTGTAGAGCGGCAGGCCCCAGCCTTCATCGGCATTCGCATACGAAGCGGCCGCTCCGACCGCGAAGGTCGGCATCTTGTCCAGGAAGAAGTTGAGCCCGTGATCGTTTGAAAAGACCACCGCGACATCAGGCTTTACTTCGCAAAGCCATTCCTGAACCCTCGGAAAGCCGTCGAAGAAGGGTTTCCAATAGGGGGTCTGCTGGTCACCGCGATGGATTGCTCCGCCGATCCCAGGGACATGGCTGGTGAAATAGGCGCCCACGATTTCAGCCATTGATCATATCCTTATGAGCCGAATCGTACGATTCGCCGCGGCCCTGTGCGAGCAACATTTCCTTGAATTTTTCGACGCTGACGCCGGTCTGCATCGAGCCGACATCCTGAACGTTCAGTCCGAAGATTCCCGCCAGCTTGGCAAGGTAATAGATGTTCCCGCCGGCCGCGATCATGCCGAGGATATCGCGACCGACCACCGACTCGCGCTGTTCGGGCGTAAGACCATAGCGGTCCATATAGCTGGCCTCATCGGCGAGAAAGGCGTCGCGATTGACCTTCTCGTTGAACGAGAAGCACATGGCGTTTAGCGCATACCCCTTGCGGGCCGCACCGCCGTCGAACAGCGTCGTGCCGGGAATTAATTGGGCCTCCGTCGTCATCGGCGTCCTCCATTCATGCAGGCATGTGCCTGCGTCTGACCATCCTACGAATGCTTACTGGTGGACAGTCTTGATCTCGATCAAGGATGACCGTCCACACGGACGCGCGAGACTCAGTTCGAAGGTCAATTAGCACAAGCTTATCGCGAAAATGCAGTTTCGATTTGCCCGGTCCGCGGCCGCGGTGCATCCCCGAGCCATGGCACATGCAATCGCCCTTATTGGCTACGGCGAGGCCGGATCGATCTTTGCACGCGCAGGCGGGTGGGGCGGGCGCGCTAGCGGCTGGGACCTCCTTCCAGCCCGCTGCGATGCCATGGCAAGGGACGGCATCGACGCTGCAGCCAGCGCCGCCGATGCGCTGAAGGGCGCACCACTGGTGCTCTCGCTTGTCACTGCCGATGCCGCGCTTTCCGCCGCGCAGGGCTATGCTACCGTGCTTTCCGCCGGGGCTATGTGGTGCGACGGCAACTCCGTCGCGCCCGAGACCAAAGCAGCCGCCGCGAGAGCGGTCGAAGCGGCCGGAGGGCGCTATGTCGACATGGCGATCCTCGCCCCAGTCAACCCCGCGCAGCTTGCCGTGCCGCTGCTGCTCGCTGGGCCCGCCGCATTCGATGCCGAGAAAGGCCTGCGTGCGCTGGGCTTCACCAACGTGCGCGTCGTCGGCGACGAGGTCGGCCAAGCCAGCTCGATCAAGATGATCCGCTCGGTCATGGTCAAGGGAATCGAGGCACTGACGGCCGAGATGATCGCGGCAGCCGAGGCCGCCGGGGTGGCCGACGAAGTGCTCGCCTCGCTCGATGCCAGCGAGAAGGCGATCCCCTGGGCGCAAAAAGCCGCCTACAACCTGGAACGGATGCACACGCACGGCGTCCGTCGCGCGGCGGAGATGGAAGAAAGCGCGAAGACACTGCTTTCGCTCGGCGTCGCCCCGGTAATGACGCGAGGCACAATCTATCGGCAGCGACAGGCTGCGGAAAAGGGAAGCGAGGCATGACCATGATCATTGATTGCCACGGCCACTACACCGTGTTGCCCAAGGCGCACGATGACTGGCGCGAGATGCAGAAGGCGGCGTTCAAGGCGGGCCAGCCGGCCCCCGAATATCCGGCCATCTCCGACGACGAAATCCGCGAGACGATCGAGTCCAACCAGCTTCGCCTGATAAAGGAGCGCGGCGCGGACATGACGATTTTCAGTCCGCGCGCCAGCGCGATGGCCCCCCATGTCGGCGACCAGTCGGTCGCGGTGAAGTGGGCGCAGGTCTGCAACGACCTGATCGGCCGGGTCGCGGGGCTCTATCCCGAAGTGTTCGCCCCGGTCTGCATGCTGCCGCAAAGCCCCGAGGCCGACATGTCGAGTTCGATCGCCGAGCTCGAACGCTGCGTCGACATGGGCTTCATCGGCTGCAATCTTAACCCGGATCCCGGCGGCGGCCACTTCAGGCATCCACCGCTCACCGATGAGTACTGGTTCCCGTTCTACGAAGCGATGTGCGAGCTCGACGTGCCGGCAATGATCCACGTCTCGGGCTCATGCAACCCGGCGATGCATGCGACCGGCGCCTATTACATCGCGGCTGACACTATCGCCTTCATGCAGCTGCTCGAAGGCGACCTGTTTGGCCGCTTCCCGAATCTGCGCTTCATCATACCGCACGGCGGCGGCGCGGTGCCCTATCACTGGGGGCGCTATCGCGGCCTCGCCGACATGCTCAAGAAGCCGGACCTGTCGGGCCACCTGATGAACAATGTGTTCTTTGATACCTGCGTCTACCACCAGCCCGGCATCAACCTGCTGGCCGATGTGATCGACAACAAGAACATCCTGTTCGGAAGCGAAATGGTCGGCGCCGTGCGCGGGATCGACCCGACCACCGGCTTCTATTTCGACGATACCAAGCGCTATGTCGATGCGCTCGACATCTCCGAGGCCGAACGCCACGCCATCTTCGAGGGCAACGCTCGCCGGGTGTTCCCGCGCCTTGACGCGCAGCTCAAGGAACGCGGACTGTGAACATTCATGAATATCTCGAGGAATTCGAGGATATCCCCGGCACGCGCGTGTACACGGCGGCGCGGGCACGCAAGGGCTATCACCTCAACCAATTCGCGATGAGCCTGATGAAGGCCGAGAATCGCGAGCGCTGGAAGGCCGGCGAACGTGCTTATCTGGACGAATGGCCGCTGACCGAGGACCAGAAGCTGGCCGTGCTGGCGCGCGACTATAATCGCATGCTTGAGCTTGGCGGGAACATCTATTTCCTCTCGAAGATTTTCTCGACCGACGGCATCCCCTTTGCCGAAGCCTGCTCGACCATGACCGACATGACCTTCCCGGAATACCGGCAGATGATGCTGGATGGCGGCCGTTCGCCCGATGGCAATCGCAGCATAAAGGGAGGCTATTGAAATGGCGCGTATCACCGCTGGAGTGGGATCGAGCCACGTGCCGCTGCTCGGCGTCGCCGTCGACCAGGGCAAGACCCGCGACGAGTACTTCGGACCGATCTTCGCGGGCTATGACTGGACGAAGAAGTGGGAAGAAGAGGAGAAGCCCGACGTGGTGATCCTCGTTTACAATGACCACGCATCCGCCTTCGACGCCAACATCATTCCGACCTTCGCGATCGGTTGCGGCGAGCGCTATAAGCCCGCTGACGAAGGCTGGGGTCCGCGGCCGGTGCCAGACGTGGAAGGCCATGCGGACTTTGCCTGGCACATCGCTCAGTGCCTGATCCTCGACGAGTTCGACATGACCATCATCAACGAGATGGATGTCGATCACGGCCTGACCGTGCCCCTGTCCATGATGTTCGGCCAGCCCGAAAAGTGGCCGTGCAAGGTGGTGCCGCTGGCTGTCAACGTCGTCACCTATCCGGTCCCCTCGGGCAACCGCTGCTGGGCTCTGGGCGAGGCAATCGCCCGCGCGGCGGAGAGCTTCCCCGAAGACCTCAACGTGCAGATCTGGGGCACCGGCGGCATGAGCCATCAGCTGCAAGGCCCGCGCGCCGGGCTGCTCAACCGCGAGTGGGACAATAGGTTCCTCGACATGCTGGAAGCCGACAATGACGATGTTCGCCACATCCCGCACATCGAATACCTGCGCGAAACCGGCAGCGAGGGGATCGAGATGGTGATGTGGCTGATCATGCGCGGCGCGTTAGGCAAGAAGGTGAAGCGTTTGCACCGCCACTATCACATTCCCTGCAGCAACACGGCGATCGGCCACATCGTGCTGGAACCCTTGTCCGAGTGACCGCAAAAACATGAGCACCTTTATCCTGATCCATGGCGCCTGGCACGGACGTTGGTGCTGGGATGAACTGATCCCGCTGCTGGAAGCGGGGAAGCACAAGGTCGTGGCGATCGACCTGCCGGGATCGGGAGACGATCCGACACCGCCCGGGGACGTGAGCCTCGCTGCTTATTGTGATGCAGTGGTGCATACCGTCTGCTCTCAGGGCGAACCCGTGGTTCTTGTGGGGCACAGCATGGGCGGCCTTGTCATCACCCAGGTTGCCGAACTGATCCCGGAACGCGTGGCCGCGCTCGTGTATGTCGCGGCATTCTTGCCGGACAACGGGCAGAGCCTCAAGCAGCTGGCAGATCAAGGCGCGCCTCTATCGCTGGAATACTCGGCGGATGGCCTGACCGCTATTATTCCTCCGCAATCGGCGAGTGACACGCTTTTTGCGGATGTCCATCTGGATATCTGCAAGTCCGCCGTCGCCAAACTCCGCCCACAGGCTTTGGCGCCGTTAGGAACTCCTGTGGAGACGACACCCGAGCGCTTTGGTTCCGTGCCGCGTCACTATGTTGAATGTATCCGAGATCGGGCAATCCCTATTGAAGCGCAGCGCAAGATGGCGGCGGCAAACACATGTGTCTCGATCCAGAGTCTGGAAACCGGTCATTCACCCTTTTTGTCCGCGCCGGCACAACTCGCGAACGCCTTGCTCAACACCACATCGTGAACGGTTTGAAAGGAAACCAACAATGAGAATCGCACTCGTCGGCGCCGGCGCATTCGGTGAAAAGCACCTTGACGGCCTGAAGAATATCGACGGGGTGCAGATCGTATCCATCATCAGCCGTACCGGCGAACAGGCTGCTGCCGTCGCCGAGAAATACGGCGCGAAGCATTCTTCGACCGAGTTGGACGACGCCCTCGCCCGCGACGACATCGACGCGGTGATCCTGTGCACCCCCACCCAGATGCATGCGGCGCAGGCCATCGCCTGCATGAACGCGGGCAAGCACGTGCAGGTGGAAATCCCGCTGTGCGATAGCTGGGCCGATGCCGAGGCCGTGTTGGCCAAGGCGAAGGAAACCGGGCTGACCTGTATGGTCGGCCACACCCGCCGCTTCAATCCCTCGCATCAGTACGTGCACAATCGCATCACCGCAGGCGAGTTTACCGTCCAGCAGATGGACGTGCAGACCTATTTCTTCCGTCGCAAGAACATGAACGCCAAGGGCGAGCCGCGCAGCTGGACCGATCACTTGCTCTGGCACCACGCCGCCCACACGATCGACCTGTTCGCCTATCAGGCGGGCCGCATCGTCAAGGCCAATGCCATCCAGGGGCCAAAGCACCCGGAACTGGGCATCGCCATGGACATGTCGATCCAGCTGAAGAGCGAGAGCGGCGCGATCTGCACGCTATCGCTGTCGTTCAACAACGACGGGCCGCTGGGCACCTTCTTCCGCTACATCGGTGACAGCGCCACCTACATCGCCCGCTACGACGATCTGGTGAACGGCAAGGAAGAGCCGGTCGACGTTTCGAAGGTGGACGTGTCGATGAACGGCATCGAACTGCAGGACCGCGAATTCGTGGCTGCGATCCGCGAAGGGCGCGAGCCCAATTCGAGCATTGCGCAGGTGCTCGATTGCTACCGCGTGATCGGCGAGCTGGCCGTCAGCCTCGAAGCGCAGGACGGCTGGTCGTGAGCACCGCGCGGGCGATTGCCGGACGGCTGGTCAACCCGATCGGCCTCGGCTGCATGGGGCTGAGCCATGGCTACGGCACCCCGCCCCAGCCGGACGAGGCCGGGCGCGTGCTGCAAGCCGCGCTCGACCTGGGCTACGATCACTTCGACACGGCCAACATCTATGGCGCCGGCCGCAACGAGACGCTGATCGGCGAGACGCTGGCGCACCGGCGCAAGGAATTCTTCCTCGCCTCGAAGACCGGCATCCTGTTCGACGGGCCGAAGCGCGGTACCGATTGCCACCCGGATTCCATTCTGCGTTCGCTCGACCAGAGCTTGGCGCGGCTGCGGACCGACCACATCGACCTGTTTTATCTTCACCGTTTCGACCCCGAGGTGCCGATTGCCGATTCGGTCGGAGCGCTGGTACGCGCAATCGAGGCCGGGAAGATCGGCGCCTACGGCGTGTCGGAATGGTCCGCCGAGCACATTCGCGAAGCGCACGCCGCGCACCCCATGGCCGCGGTGCAAACCGAATACTCGCTGTGGACGCGCAACGTCGAGATCGCCGTGCTCGATGCCTGCCGCGAGCTTGCCATCGCCTTGGTCGCCTTCTCGCCGGTGGCACGCGGGGCGCTCGCCAACGGCCTGCGCGATCCGGACACCTTGCGGCAGGATGACATTCGCTACTCTCACCCACGTTTCCGGCCGGAAAACTGGCAGAAGAACCTCGCGCTGGTCGATTCCTTCAATGCGCTGGCAGCAGGCGCGGGCGTGACCCCGGCTCAACTGGCGCTTGCCTGGGTGCTGTCGCGCGCACCCTTCGTCCACGCAATCCCCGGCACCACCCGGCACGACCACCTGGAGGAAAACTTCTCCAGCTCTACATGGCAACCAGGTAAATATCTGCTTGATAGCTGTGATGCGCTGATCAATCAAAACACAGTTTCTGGTGATCGTTATCCTGAACCGATGCAAAGAACGATAGATACAGAAGAATTTATTAATAATTCGAACCCGCATTGATTTTGTCTTTCTGGCACTTAGGCCTAATTAGACCACTATACGCACCTATTGGAATTATTTCATGCCGATTGAGATAAAGATGCCTGCACTGTCGCCCACGATGGAAGAAGGCACTCTCGCCAAATGGCTGATCAAGGTAGGCGATACGGTTTCTTCAGGCGATATCATGGCCGAGATCGAGACCGACAAGGCCACGATGGAATTCGAAGCGGTCGATGAAGGGGTTATCGCCGACATTGCCGTGCCCGCGGGAACGGAAGGGGTGAAGGTCGGCACGGTGATCGCCACGCTCACCTGCGAGGACGAAGAGGATAGCGCCGTCACCATGCCGAAAGCTGAGGTCAAGGCTACGGCGGAACCCGCGAAGTCAGCTGAGCCGTCCACGGTTTCCGTTTCAACACCTCAGCCGACTGCAGCCCCCGTGTCCAAGAGTGGTCGGGTGGTCGCTTCTCCGCTGGCCAAACGAATTGCCGCACAGCGCGGCGTTGATCTTGGTGAGATCAGAGGCAGCGGACCAAGTGGCAGAATCGTCAAGTCTGACGTCGAGGGGGCGCAAGACAGCACGCCCTCTGAAACGCAACGGGCTCCCGCGCCGCAAGCCGCGGTCGACGCCGTACCTGATTTCAGCATTCCTTACGAAGCTGAAAAACTCAACAATGTGCGCAAGACCATCGCCCGCCGTCTGACGGAGGCCAAGCAGACCATCCCGCACATCTACCTGACGGTCGATGCCCGGCTCGACGGACTGCTCAGGCTGCGCGGCGAGCTTAACAAAGCGCTTGAGCCCGATGGCGTCAAACTCTCGGTCAACGATCTTTTGATCAAGGCCTTGGCCAAGGCACTGATCCGCGTACCCAAGTGCAATGTCAGCTTCGCCGCCGACGAATTGCGCAAGTTCACCCGCGCTGATATCTCGGTGGCCGTGGCCGCGCCTTCGGGGCTGATCACGCCGATCGTAGTCGATGCCGCGACCAAGGGGGTGGCGCAGATCTCGACCGAGATGAAGGCGCTCGCCGACAAGGCGCGCGAGGGTAAGCTGCAGCCGCACGAATACCAGGGCGGAACGGCAAGCCTTTCAAACCTGGGCATGTTCGGGATCAAGCAGTTCGAGGCGGTGATCAACCCGCCGCAGGGCATGATCATGGCGATCGGCGCGGGCGAACAGCGCCCATACGTGGTCGATGGCGCACTCGCCATTGCGACGGTGATGAGCGCCACCGGCAGCTTCGACCACCGCGCGATCGACGGCGCCGATGGAGCGCAGCTGATGCAGGCTTTCAAGGATCTGGTTGAGAACCCGCTGGGGCTGGTGGCGTAAGATGGCTGAGCAGTATGATCTCATCGTCCTCGGTTCCGGCCCTGGCGGCTATGTTGCGGCGATCCGCGCGGCGCAGTTGGGACTCAAGACCGCGATTGTCGAGCGCGAGAACCTGGGCGGGATCTGCCTTAATTGGGGGTGCATCCCAACCAAGGCGCTGCTGCGTTCGGCCGAAGTGCTGCACAACATGCGCCATGCCGCCGCATATGGGCTGGCGGCGGACAACATCCGCGCCGATCTGGACGCGGTGGTCAAGCGCAGCCGTGGAGTGGCGAAGCAGCTCAACCAAGGCGTCACCCACCTGATGAAGAAGAACAAGATCGCCGTGCACATGGGAGAGGGGGTTCTCAAGGGAGGCGGCAAGCTGGAGGTGAGGGGCGACAAGGGCACCGAAACCCTCTCCGCCAAGCACATCATCATTGCCACCGGCGCGCGCGCTCGCGATCTGCCTTTCGCCCCGGCCGACGGCAAGCGGATCTGGACCTATCGCCATGCCATGACCCCCAGCGAGATGCCAGGCAAGCTGCTGGTCATCGGATCGGGCGCGATCGGGATCGAATTCGCCAGCTTCTACAACGATATGGGAAGCGAAGTTACGGTCGTTGAGATGATGGACCGGATCGTCCCGGTCGAGGATGCCGATGTCTCGGCCTTCCTTGAAAAGGCACTCAAGAAGCAGGGCATGACGATCCTGACCGGGGCGGGGGTGGAAAGCCTCGCCTCCGGCCCCAATGGGGTCAAGGCCAGGATCAAGGACAAGGACGGCAAGGTCAGCGAGAGCGAGTTCAGCCACGTGATCGTAGCGGTCGGGATCATGCCAAATACTGAGAATATCGGCATTGAAGCACTCGGTATCAAATCGGAAAGAGGCTTCATCCAGATCGACGGCCTGGGCCGCACCAACGTGCCCGGCATCTGGGCGATCGGCGATGTTACCCCCGGACCCTGGCTCGCCCACAAGGCCAGCCACGAGGGCGTGATTGCCGCCGAGGCGATCGCCCATGCACTCGGCAACAAGGTTGTCCACCCCCACGCGATGGACAAGCGCAACATCCCGGGCTGCACCTATTGCCGCCCGCAGGTCGCCAGCGTCGGGCTGACCGAGGCCAAGGCCAAAGAGGCCGGTTACACCGTGAAAGCAGGCACTTTCCCGTTCATCGGCAACGGCAAGGCGATCGCACTGGGCGAGCCCGAAGGCTTCATCAAGACGGTGTTCGACGCCAAGACCGGCGAATTGCTGGGTGCGCACATGGTCGGTACCGAAGTAACCGAGCTGATTCAGGGCTATGTCGTGGGCAAGACGCTCGAGACCACCGAGGCCGAACTGATGGCCACGGTCTTTCCGCATCCGACGCTGAGCGAGATGATGCATGAAAGCGTGCTGGCCGCCTTTGAGCGGGCGCTACACATTTAAGGAATTGGAGATCCTGTGCAAAACAGACGATCAAATAGAGACGGACGGCAAAGGCCTCAAAGTGAAATCAAATCCGCTTTACGTAGCCTACAGGAAACACACGCGGCGAACCTGCGGCACAAGGCCTCAGATGAAGAACTGCTGAAATTCTACGAACAGATGCTGCTGATCCGCCGCTTCGAGGAGCGCGCCGGGCAGCTCTATGGCCTGGGTCTGATCGGCGGGTTCTGCCACCTCTACATCGGCCAGGAAGCCGTCGCGGTGGGGCTGCAATCGGCGCTGACGCCGGGCAAGGACAGCGTCATCACCGGCTACCGCGATCACGGCCACATGCTGGCCTATGGAATCGACCCCAAGGTTATCATGGCCGAGCTCACCGGCCGCGCCGCGGGCATCTCGCGCGGCAAGGGCGGGTCGATGCACATGTTCAGCGTCGACCACAAATTCTATGGCGGCCATGGCATCGTCGGCGCGCAGGTGCCGCTTGGGGCAGGTCTCGCCTTCTCGCACAAGTACAACGAGGACGGCGGCGTCTGCATGGCCTATTTCGGCGATGGCGCGGCGAACCAGGGCCAGGTCTACGAAGCCTTCAACATGGCGGCGCTGTGGAGCCTGCCGATCGTGTTCGTGGTCGAGAACAACGGCTACGCGATGGGCACGGCGGTCAAGCGCGGTTCGGCCGAAACCGATTTCTACCGCCGCGGCACCGCGTTCCGCATCCCCGGGATGAACGTCAACGGCATGGACGTGCTCGAGGTTCGCGCCGCCGCCGAAGTGGCGCTGGCGCATGTCCGCAGCGGTGCCGGGCCGGTGCTGATGGAACTGCACACCTATCGCTATCGCGGCCATTCGATGTCGGACCCCGCCAAATACCGCAGCCGCGAAGAAGTGCAGGACATGCGCGAGAACCACGACCCGATCGAGGCCGCCAAGGCCGAGCTGGTCAAGCGCGGGGTGTCCGAGGAACGGATGAAGGATATCGACAAGCAGATTCGCAGCAAAGTGGCCGAAGCTGCTGACTTTGCAGAAAATTCGCCGGAACCGGAGCTGCCCGAACTCTACACCGACGTACTGGTGGAGACCTACTGATGGGCATCGAACTCAGAATGCCCGCGCTGTCCCCGACCATGGAAGAGGGGACGCTGGCCAAGTGGCTGGTCAAGGAAGGCGACGAGGTCAAATCGGGCGACATCCTTGCCGAGATCGAGACCGACAAGGCGACGATGGAATTCGAAGCCGTCGATGAAGGGATCGTAGGCAAGATCCTGGTTGCCGAGGGCACCGAAGGGGTCAAGGTCGGAACCGTGATCGCGGTAATCGGCGGGGACGGGGAAGTCACACCGAGTTCGGCTCCGGTGCTGACCGAAGTCCAGGCTGCACCGCCCGCAATCGCGATCGAGCGCCCGGTGGCTGCACCGCGCGCCGCCGATCCGGCAGTGCCCGCTGGCACCAACATGAAGATGTCGACCGTGCGCGAAGCCTTGCGCGATGCCATGGCCGAGGAAATGCGCCGCGACGGCCGCGTGTTCGTGATGGGCGAGGAAGTCGCCGACTATCAGGGGGCCTACAAGGTCACCCAGGGCCTGCTTGAGGAATTCGGGCCGAAGCGGGTGATCGATACCCCGATCACCGAATACGGCTTTGCCGGGATCGGCGCGGGCGCGGCGATGGGCGGGCTGAGGCCCGTGGTCGAGTTCATGACCTTCAACTTCGCCATGCAGGCGATCGACCACATCATCAATTCGGCCGCCAAGACCAACTACATGTCGGGCGGGCAGATGCGCTGCCCGGTGGTGTTCCGCGGCCCCAACGGCGCGGCGAGCCGGGTCGGCGCGCAGCACAGCCAGAACTACGGTCCGTGGTATGCCAATGTCCCCGGGCTGGTGGTGATCGCGCCCTACGACGCGTCTGACGCCAAGGGCCTGCTCAAGGCCGCGATCCGCAGCGACGACCCGGTGGTCTTCCTCGAGAATGAGCTGGTCTATGGCCGCAGCTTCGAACTGCCCGAGCTGGACGACCACGTGCTGCCGATCGGCAAGGCGCGGATCATGCGCGAAGGCAGCGACGTTACGATCGTGTCCTACTCGATCGGCGTCGGGCTCGCGCTCGAGGCGGCGGATGCGCTGGCCGCCGAGGGGATCGAGGCCGAGGTGATCGACCTGCGCACGCTGCGTCCGCTCGACAAGGAGACCATCCTGGCTTCGCTCGCCAAGACTAACCGGCTGGTCGTGGCCGAGGAAGGCTGGCCGCAATGTTCGATCGCTTCGGAGATCACGGCCATCTGCATGGAGGACGGCTTCGATCACCTCGACGCGCCGGTGTTGCGAGTCTGCAACGAGGACGTGCCACTGCCCTATGCAGCGAACCTTGAGAAGGCGGCGGTGATCGACGCGGCGCGGATCGTCGTGGCAGTGAAGCGGGTCTGTCACCGTTAAGCTCAAAATGAATATTTTTGTGAAGATGTTTTCAATATTTCCTGGCAAAGACAAAAAATTAGATGGCCTTACTCAAGGGCTATTAAGTATACGTGATAGATAACTAATATAATAAAATTATTATTTAGACCGATGCGAAATGCTGGAGACTCCTGATAGTGGCTGATATCGTTATTGTCGGAGCCGGGCATGGTGGGGCGCAGTGCGCCATCGCGCTGCGGCAGGCCGGGTTCGAAGGCACTGTGACGATTGTCGGCCGCGAGTGCGAACCGCCCTACGAACGCCCACCGCTCTCCAAGGAATACTTCGCCCGCGAGAAGACCTTCGACCGGCTCTACATCCGCCCGCCGCAGTTCTGGGAGGAGAAAGGCGTTTGCCTGATGCTCGGCATCGAAGTGACGGCGATCGATCCGGCGTCGAAGCAGCTTACCCTCTCGGACGGCTCCAGCTTCGGCTATGGCAAGCTCGTCTGGGCGACCGGCGGCGATCCGCGCAAGCTGCCCGTTCCCGGCGGGAGCCTTTCCGGTGTCCACGGCGTGCGCACCCGCGAAGACTGCGACACGCTGATGGGCGAGATCGACGGAGGAGCGAAAAACATCTGCGTGATCGGCGGCGGCTACATCGGGCTTGAGGCAGCAGCCGTGCTCACCAAAATGGGGTGCAAGGTCACTTTGCTCGAGGCTCTCCCCCGTGTGCTTGCGCGCGTTGCCGGGCCGGAGCTGTCGGCCTTCTACGAAAAAGAACACCGCGACCACGGTGTTGACCTGCGGACCGGCGCAACCGTTGAAGCGCTTGAGGGTGAAGGGCGCGTTACCGGAGTCAGGCTGGGTGACGGCTCGGTGCTTCCCGCCGATGCAGTAATCGTCGGCATCGGCATCGTGCCTGCCGTCGCACCGCTGATCGCAGCCGGAGCAGCAGGTTGCAATGGCGTGGACGTCGATGAGTACTGCCGTACCTCGCTCCCCGATATCTATGCCATCGGTGATTGTGCCGCCTTCGCCTGTGATTTTGCCGACGGAAAAGTGATGCGCGTCGAATCGGTGCAGAATGCCAACGATCAGGCAACCTGCGTTGCCAAGGCCATCTGTGGCGACGAGAAGCCCTATCATGCCTTCCCGTGGTTCTGGTCCAACCAGTACGACCTGCGCCTGCAAACCGCCGGCCTCTCGGTCGGCTATGACCAGACCGTGGTGCGTGGGTCCCCGGACGCGCGGGCGTTTTCGGTAGTTTATCTTAAGGGCGGGAAAGTGATCGCGCTCGACTGCGTCAATATGGTCAAGGACTATGTTCAGGGCAGGAAGCTGGTGGAAGCAGGTGTTTCGCCAAACCAGCAACGCCTGGGCGACGTGAGCGTAGCGCTCAAGGAGCTTTTACCCATCCAAGGCGACACACACTTGCGGAACGGCGGAGCCGCTGTTTGATGTTGCCCGGTGGGTTTCTTCCGCAGCAGGTAACCGTGAGACGGCATGAACTAACCGGTCGCGTTCGCGGCAACATGAGTTGACGCCGCCCGATATCTTTGATTGATTGATTGCGCGCTTTCCCGACTGCCGGCCCGCCTCTAGGAGGCGAAAAGTGATGCTGGTTTTTTTTCGAGTACTCGCGTTGGTAGCGCTAGCGACTATGACGCAAGCACAAGCCCGTGAGGCTGAGTTGACGCGCTTTGAGCGAGCGACAAGCATAGGTGCGACCACGGTCGCGAGCGGAATCGAGTTTCAGAGCCTTGAGGTGGTGCCCAATGGCCGCATACCTATTGTTCAGGATATTTCTTTGCCTCCACTAACAGCTTCAAGATCGCCAGCATTCAATTTGGAACCATGTATGCATGATGGATATACTCGTGCATGGTGGCTCTCGCCCGAGGCCGAAGTGCGCCGCGCAGCGCACTTCGAGACGGTAGCGCGCATCGCATGTAATCACGGCCTGCCCACCCGCTTGCTCGACGCCGTCATAGCTCAGGAGTCAAGTTATGACTTCCTTGCCTTGAGCCGTGCCGGAGCGATGGGTATGATGCAGATCATGCCGGGTACTGCACGTCAGCTGGGGTTGTCGAATCCGTGGGAGCCAGTTGCGAACATGGTGGCGGGTGCTCGCTATCTTCGTGAGCAACTCGACCGTTTCGGGCGTATCGACCTGGCCCTTGCAGCTTACAATGCTGGCCCGGAACGCCGTGCGCTGCGCTATGGCCGCATCCCCGCGATCCCAGAAACCCAGCACTACGTGCGCACGATCCTCACCAACTGGGGCCGCCTGATCGAGCTGGATCAGGCCAACATGCGCGAACCCGACCGAGGCGAACTCGCGATGATCGCCGTCCGCGCCTCGGGCTACCGCGACGTCGAACTCATTCGCTACGACGGGTTGAACGCATCGAACCCAATGTAGTGTGCGTAGAGCAAGGCTATCCCCATGATGCACGGAAACCCGCTGAGGTAATTCAGCTGGAACCGCAGCCAGAGGCGCGGGAACCAGATCGCTTTCTGCTTCCATGTGTCGGTCGGCAGGCCGATCGCGCCTGATTGAAGCTCGATAATTGTGCGCAGGAGCGCACAGGTCGCGCAGATTCCGGCGAGCAGGCCAACGGCGGCATAGAGCTGGGTCCAGGCCGCGAGCGCTTCAGGGCGCATGACACTCTGCTGCGCGAGCCCTCCTCACATCACGCCTGCAACGTCCGGTCGTGCTCCATCACCCGCTCTTGGTGGGAGAGGAGCATGTCATAGGCCCGGCCCAGCGCTTCATGGATGATGGGTGGGCGCAGGGTCACCTGGATTTCGCCGCGCCGGCGCGTCAGGATTTCGCAGTAGAACCCTTTCATCGCCTCGCAGATGAGGAAGACCTCGGGGTCGTCATAGGCGGTGTGATCGTGCAAAAAGGTCACGCAAAACTTGGCGCGCACGCAATCGATATCGAGAGCCTCGAACAGGCGGTCGCGCAGGTCATCTTTGAGCGCCACCTTCTTGGCCCAGTCGGCCCCAAGCTGCGATTTTGGCCAAGTCGGAGAACGTTTTGGGAACGTGGCATTCGGTATTGACGATGGAAATCATAGAAGAGGACAGTTCGCTCCATCATAGGGAGTGGGTTGATGGATCGGAGTATTCCGGGCGGGGATTTGATCGGACGATGGAGCCTGAGCTTTGCCGATATTGATTTTGTAAATTCGAAGCCGGCCCTGACGCGCCTTGGCCTCGCCGCGCAGCTGAAATTCTTCGCTTCCCTGGGGTTTTTCGCGATCGATCCCGGCTCAATCCCTACCGATGGCCTCTCGTATCTGGCCGAGCAACTCGGTGTCGAGGCTGGCGAGATAGCCGGTTATGACTTTTCCAGTCGGACAGCACGACGGCATTGTGCGGAGATCCTGATCCATCTTGGATATCACCGCATGAAGCGGGTGGATCGCGCGCAATTGACGGAATGGATTGCTGGCGAGCTGTGCCCGGGCGGCCAGTCGATCAATGCCATGCTTGAGCATGTTTTCCTGTGGTGCCGCGACCGCCGTATCTATGGGCCGTCGCGCAAGGAGCTTGAACGTGTCGTTCGCTCACAACGGCAAGATTATCTGGACACCTGGCTGATCGGAACCAGTGATCGGCTTTCGTCAGATGCGGTGGCGTTATTGGAAGCCTCGCTTGCCGATCCGGACAGCTCGACCGGATTCAACAGGATGAAGGGTGACGCCGGACAGGCAACGCTCGACAACATTCTCGACGTGACCGAGAAACTCGCCTTTATCCAGAGACTTGATCTTCCCCATGATCTCCTGACGGCTACGGGCAAGCCATGGGTCGATCAGATTGTTCGCCGCGTTGCCGGTGAAAAGGCCTCGGAGATGCGCCGGCATGTACCGGCGCGCCAGCTCGGGCTCTATGCCGTTTATCTGATGGCGCGGGAAGCTCAGCTTACGGATGCGATGGTCGACCTGCTGATCGAGACGGTCCATAAGATCGGATCGCGCTCGAAACGCAAGGTGGTGGGCGATATCGCGAAAGACATCGAGCGGGTCTATGGCAAGGAGCGACTCCTGGTCGAGATTGCCAGCGCTTCGATCGACGATCCATCCGGGCGCATCTGCGATGTCATTTTCCCGATCGCCGGTAAGGCCAAGCTGGCGGCGATCGTCAAGGAGAGCCATGCGAAGGGCGCTCTGGACCGGCGCATCTACAAGGTGATGCGTGGTTCCTGGGCCAATCATTACCGGCGCATGCTGCCAAGCCTGCTTTCCGTACTTGAGTTCCGGTCGAACAACGCGGTGTGGCGGCCGGTCCTGGCGGCCCTCGACTGGATCAGGAGCAAGGTGGATGGCGGATGCCGCTTCGTGCCATTGCAGGATGTTCCGATCGATGAGGTGATTCCAGCGCGATGGCGCAGTTCCGTCATTGATGACGATGGGCGGGTAAACCGGATCAGCTATGAGCTTTGCGTCCTGACGCAACTGCGCGACCGCATCCGCTCCAAAGAAATCTGGGTGGTCGGGGCGGATCGCTATCGCAATCCCGATGACGATCTTCCCAAGGACTTCGAGATCAGGCGAGATGCGTACTATTCCGGCCTCAGCCTGACGCCAGATGCGCAGGCGTTTTGCGCCTCGATCCGGGAGGAGCTTGAACGGGAACTGTTGCTCCTCAATGCCAATATTCCACAAAACGACAAGGTCCGGCTCCTGTGGCGCGGCGACAACCGGATATCGATTACACCGTTCAAGCCCTTGCCCGAACCGAAGGGTCTCGCTTCGATCAAAAGCGAGATCGGTCAGCGCTGGCCGATGACCGGACTGCTGGACGTGTTGAAAGAGGCTGCTCTGGACACGGGATTGATGGATGCTTTCGAAACGTCGGCCTCGCGGGTTACCCTGTCGAAAGCAGCCTTGGCTCAGCGTCTTTTGCTGTGTCTCTATGGCTTGGGCACGAACGCCGGGCTCAAGCGGGTCGCTGGCGCAACACCCGATGTCAGTTACGAGGAATTGCTGCATGTCCATCGCCGTTTCATCCACGCGCCAGCGCTGAGGGAGGCGTGCGCGCGGGTAGCAAACGCGACACTGGCAATCCGCAATGCCGCAGTATGGGGAGATGCGGGCACGGCATGCGCGTCCGATTCAACGAAGTTCGGCGCGTGGGACCGCAACCTGATGACGGAATGGCATGCGCGTTATGGTGGACGGGGCGTCATGATCTACTGGCATGTGGAGAAGCGCGCGACCTGCGTTTATTCCCAGCTCAAGCGGTGCTCTTCCTCGGAGGTCGCCTCCATGATCGAAGGCGTGCTACGCCATTGCACCGACATGGAAATCCAGCGCCAGTACGTCGATAGCCACGGCCAGAGCGCAGTCGGCTTTGCGTTCTGCCGACTCCTTGGATTTGAGCTTGCCCCGCGGCTGAAAGCAGTGGCACGCCAGAAACTGGCCCTTCCCCAAGCCGGCATGCGCACGCGGCTTTCCAATTTACTGCCGATCCTCTCCAGCCCGATCGACTGGGACGAGATCGAGCAACAATATGACGAAATGGTCAAATATGCCGCTGCCATGCAATCGCGCACCGCCGATCCGGAAGCGATCCTGCTCCGGTTTGCCAGAGCCGAAGTGATGCACCCGACCTACAAGGCGTTGAGTGAGCTGGGCCGCGCGGTCAAGACGATCTTCCTGTGCCGGTATCTGCGCGAGGAGTCCTTCCGCCGCGAAATTCATGAAGGCCTGAATGTCGTTGAAAACTGGAACAGTGCCAATGGGTTCGTTTTCTTCGGCAAGGGCGGCGAGATCGCCACCAACCGCATCCATGAGCAGGAAATCTCCGTTCTGGCGCTACACCTCCTGCAAGCGTCGCTGGTGTATGTGAACACCCGCATGCTTCAGACCGTACTGGTTGAGCCGAAGTGGGCGGGGCGGATGACGCCGGAAGATTATCGTGGTCTCACGCCGTTGATCTACAGTCATGTGAACCCTTATGGCCGCTTCGACCTCGACCTGAACGACCGGATTGATTTTGGACGGCTTGCAGCGTGAGGCGGCTGATCGGCCTATAACATTTGGGTACACCCCAGAGTGATAGGGCCGAGTGACACCATTCGTCTGTCACAAAAGGGTGGGTTTGCGCTCAATGTGACGATACACTGCAAGAGCCACCCTAATGTGACGGATTTTGCACTTGGCTCGTATCGGATATGCCCGCGTCAGCACCACGGACCAGGATCTGGATATCCAGATTGGCCGCCTCAAGAATGCAGGTTGCGAAATTATCCGTTCCGAGACCGGATCGGGGGCCTCGCGGAGCGGGCGCACGGAACTGGAAACGATCATGCAGTTTATGCACACCGGCGACGAGCTGGTCGTGCTGCGGCTCGACCGGCTCGGCCGCTCCACGCGCGATGTCCTGAACCTGGTGCATGAGCTTGATGAAAAGGGAGCTTCGCTGCGCATCCTTGAGCCAGAGGTGACGACGGCGGGCGACATGGGGCGAATGGTCATCACCATACTCGGCATGGTCGCCGATATGGAGCTGAAGTTCATCAAGGATCGTCAGCGCGCCGGGATCGAAGCGGCGCGCGCCGAAGGCGTCTACAAAGGCCGGAAGAAAAACATCGATGACGATGAAATCCGACGCCGGATCACCGCCGGCGCGAGCAAGGCCAGCGTCGCGCGCGACCTCAAGATCTCAAGAATGACCGTCTATCGGGCGCTCGACATTATTCCGTCACAGACCAAACTGCCGGAAAAGCCGCC
>FMTU01000019.1 GCA_900100475.1 Sphingobium faniae
GACCGCAATTTTGCCGAGAGGTTCAAGCGCGACAGTCTGGCGATCGAGGAGATCTGCGCCGAACTGACAGCTTCGTTCGTGCTCGCCGACCTCGGGATCGCCCACCATCCGCGCGCCGATCATGCCGCATACGTGGCATCGTGGTTGCGCGTGCTGAAGGACGACCCTCGCGCCATCTTCACCGCCGCCAGCAAGGCACAGGCCGCAGCCGACTGGATGCACGCCCAGCAACCCCAGCCCGAGGAGCTGGCGGCATGACGCGCGTCCGGAAAATTGGCGTCGGAAGTCAGATTGGGGCTGGACTGTCAGGATATGTCGCGGAGATCGGCGCGGGCCTATGCTGTGCTGACCTCGGTCTGCCCAATGTCCTCCATGACAGTCATGCCAGCTATGTCGGGCATTGGCTCGGTATCCTGCGCGGTGACAAATCCGCCATCATTCATGCCGCCGCCAAGGCCGAGCAGGCTTTCGCCTACCTCAAGAGCTTCGGCGCGCTCAGCGCCGAAGATACTGCTGACGGTAATGACGCGGCCGTGTCTGAACCTGCACTCGCTGCCTGACGCCTTCCGCCGCGGATCTCAATTTAAGAAAGGACCACATCATGGGATGGCTCTTCATGCCGTTTACGTCGATGGGCGGCCACAAAACCGCCAAATCCTATCTCGACGCTCAACTGACGTATGAAAACACCCTCGAGGACGGCACCAAGCGCGGCCTCAGGGTGCTCGCGTCCTCCTGTCCGGGAAATCGAACCTATTACGCCGCAGCCCAGGAAATCGTGAACGGCATTCCCGGCACCGTCTTCGCCGTGGTGTGCCTGGTGCGCTGGAACCCGCGCTCGCGCGACGGCCACCAGTTCGGGTACAAGGATATGAGCGAAAATATGGGGCCGTGCGAGTCCGACTGCCCCGCCGCGGTCCTTGATCTGCTCAGCCCGACAGACCACGAATACGCGCTCGACTGGCGCGCCCGCTGCCGAGCGAACCTTGTGCTCCGCGCCCGCAAACTTTCGGACGGGGATCGCATTCGGCTTCCTGAGCCGCTGACCTTTACAGACGGCAACGTTGCGCAGGAATTCGTCGTCTGCAAGCGCGGCCGGAGGTTGGTGCTTCGGGATCCGCAAAATGGCTGCTTCTACCGCATCAGCCGCCTCATGCAGCGCGCCTGGACGATCGTGCCGGTCACCAAAGTCCACAAGACGCTGTTCGCCTGAACGCCAGTCCAAATATCCTCGCGAAGAAGGGGATCATGCCATGACCATTGCCATCGACAGGAACTGCCTGTCTCCCAAGCGCCGGCTGCTCTGCAGCCGTGAGAACGCCCTGCGGGTCGCCGGCCGGATTTTCGATCATTCGCCGGGCAAGGTGAGCATCCTGCGCACCAGTGACCCGCTGCAGCCTTTTCGCGTCTCTACCGACCCTGCGTCGCCGGGCCTGATCGTCCTTGAGATGGTCGCCTGAAGCCCTCGCAGCACTCCATATGGGAAGGGAGCGTGTCTGGGTTGCTCTCGTACGCCATCAAGATGTACGATCTTGAAAATCATGGTGGGATCACGTACATCTTGAACACGTACGATCTACGAGGAATACGGAGATGCCCCAAGCTGCCATAGATGACAACAAGCGCATGAATCTGCGGGTTTCGCCGGAAACGAAGGCCAAGCTCGTGCGCGCCGCCGCGTTGCGCAACACTGATCTGACCAACTTCGTGACGCAGACCGCCTTGCGTGAAGCCGAAGCCGTGATCGAGGCGGCCGAGGTCCTACGCTTGTCGGCGCGCGATCACGCGCGGGTGCTCGAATTGCTGGAAAACCCGCCCAAGCCCAACGCGAAGCTGCGAGCGGCCATGGCAGCGCTGCCTGACACACTATGACGTTGCCCGCCTGGAGAGAGGAGGCAATCGCTAAATCACATGATCGTCAGTCCTTCGACTGTGGCGATCCGACGATGAACACCTTTCTCCGACGCTACGCGCGCCAAAGCCACGAACGGAACGCCTCAAAGACTTTCTGCGCGATCGACCTGTCCACACCCAACCGGGTGCTCGGCTTCTATACCGTTGCGCCCGCCGCCGTGGCGCACGAGGCCGTGCCGACCTCGATGACGAAGGGGTTGGCCCAGCACGAAGTTTCGGGATTCAAGCTGGCTCGGATCGCAACCGATGCCACTGTCGCAGGCCAGGGCTTGGGCGGGCAGCTCCTCGCGGCTGTGGCGCTGCGCTGCCTGCGGATTGCGGCCGAGGCTGGCGGCGTGCTGCTGATTATCGACGCCAAGGACGAGCGCGCGGCACAATGGTATGCCAGCTACGGGGCCGAGCCGCTTCAAAAGCGCTCGCTCACGCTGGTCATGCCGCTCGCCACCTTCGCGGCCGACCTCAAGGCCAAGGGCCTTCTCTGACTAGAGGTGGCCATGGCCCCCTTCCATTCATGTCTCTTGGAGCAAAGCCAATCCGAGTGCTGGCCACCGCCGCGACGTGGTCAAGCCCATAATCCCGCCGATCATGACCCATGGCAAGAGGAGAGGGGGTGAATAGCCGTGTTCTCCAAGCTCTAAGGATCCGCCATGAGCACCGACTTTTACATCACTGCGCGGTCTTCGAAATTCCCCCTCGACTACGCACACAGCAGGGAGGAAGCTGCCGCGCTTCTGGTGCGCCACCGCGATCGCCATCCTGACGCCATCGTCGAGCCCACCGACACCTATTTCGAACGCTCGTTGGCCGAAATATTGGCGTCATTCCCACTCAACCGGATCACGCGCCGTTTTTATGACGCGATGATAGGCGTCCTCCCGCCGCAATATATCAGGGGCGCTGCGGGCTTCTTCCTCTCCGAAGCGGCAACCCAGTCCATCCACGCCCAGTTTATCGAGCATGGCGGCCGCACCTATGGCGGCTACGCGGACCTTGCCCGCGGATCCCGAAAGATCTGGACCATCGCCAACATCGCCGAGTTCGAAAGCCGCGCTGACGCGCGCACCCCGACGCTCGGCTGGTTTCCGGCCGACTGATCTTTGCGATCGACGCAATGGTAAAGATCCGCACCCTTTGTCATAGATATCGGATGTACCGCTTTCTGTGTTTCATCCTCCTTGTCTCTACCTGCGACGTCCAGGGCGCCTCCTTCAGCGAGCCGGGTTTCACCGCGTCGGCCCGGGCGCTCGATGGCGACACGATTGCAGCCGATTTCCGTCTTCTCGGTGTCGACGCGTTCGAGCGCCGTCAGCTTTGCGAACGGGCGCAGTCGTGCTGGGAATGTGGCAAGGCGGCGCAGGATCATGCCGCGCGGGTCCTAGGCGAAGCCGACGCCCAGATCCGGCTCACTCGCCGCTTCAGTTATGGCCGGCCGGTGGCGACTGTCACCGTGAAAGGCCGCGATCTTGGAGAGACACTGATCCGCGCGGGCCTTGCCATTCCCCAACCTGAATTCCTGAAAACCGATCCGGCGCGCGCGAAGCAATATACCGAAGCCTTTGCCGCCGCGCAGAGAAGCAAGGCTGGAGCCTTCGCGGGCCAGTGGATCGAGCCGGTTCGGTGGCGCCGCGGCGACCGCCTCGCCTGTGAGCGGTGACCATCAAGCCTGGCGGCTTGCCGCGAAGACCGGGGAAGCCCCGTCAGGCGGTGAGGCCGGGATCAGCCCACCAGGAACGGCCTTGCCTGAAGTTCTCGGTTGAGGCGACGACCGGGCCATCCGGTTCGTCGGCCACATAAGGCGAGACCAGCGGACGTGCCCTGATCTTCCGGCGGTGGATGTCGCCAGCGACGCGGCCGCGCGCTTCGAGCAGTTCTTCCAGCCACATCAGATCGTCGATCATCTCGACGACGCCGCGTCCGGCCAGGCAGAAATAGATGCAGCGCTGGAAGTCGTCCCCTGCCGGATTGCTGAGGATCGAGGCGAGCTTGCGTTTGCCCCCCGTCTCCCCCTCATGGATCCAGGACACCGCCTCGCGCAGTTCGCGCACCGAATAATAGGCATCCTCGACATGCATGCCGATCGCCGCGTTGGCGAGCATGCGGCGGGTCGGGCGGTTCTGATCGTCGAGCGCGGCATCGCGCAGCGTCACATCGAGATCGAACGGTTCAAAATAGCGGACGGCCTGGTCGGTCATTGAGAATCTCCCTTGAATGGAACGTATCATGAACAAATGTTCGGTCAAGCCGCATTCAATCGATGTCATGGTGGGTCTGCCGCATCTTGCCGTTGGAGCGCTCTTGCGCCGCGCCCGGGAGCTTCAGCAGCCCGTCCTGGTTTCCGCGAACGCCCTTTCGCGATGGTCCAGGAAAAGGGGCTGGCGCGAATGGGCTGGCTGGACCACGCGGCCACTGGCGAACGCGCGAAGTCTACACAGCCTCAGTCTCGACAGCGCAGGGTTCAGCGCAATGGTGACCTATGGGAGCTATCCCTGGACGGTCGATGACTATGTCCGCCTGGCCGCGGCCTTCCCGTTCCGCTGGTGGGCCAGCCTCGACTATTGCGTCGAGCAGGAAGTGGCCGGCGATCGCGACGAGGTGCTCGACCGCATGTCCCGCACCATCCGCGCCAACATCGAATGCCGGCTGCGTGCCGAAGATGCCGGGATCGATGCTACCTTCATGCCGGTCATTCAGGGACGTCATCCCGGTGATTATGAGCGTTGCGCCGAGGCGCTCGCGCACATGATTGAGCGTACCGGGCTCGTTGGTGTCGGCAGTATGTGCCGGCGTCCCGTCCATGGCGCGGATGGACTGATCGCCGTCGTCGATCGTCTCGACCAGATCCTGCCAAGGCGGACCCGTCTGCATCTCTTCGGCGTCAAGGGCGACGCCATCCCCTATCTCACCGCCTTCGCCCATCGCGTCGCCTCGATCGACAGTCAGGCCTATGGTGTCAGTGCGCGCAACGCCGCGCGACGTTGTGGTCAGCCCAAGACCGACCGCATGGTGGCGGACCATATGGCGCTGTGGTTATGCAGACAGCACGCTCGCCTTGACCGGCCCTCGCGGCGGTTGCCGATGCAACCAGAGATGCCGCCGCAGCCCGAACCGGCAGACCCCTGGGAGCGGGCGATCGCACAGGCGCGCCGCGAGATACGCGACCTCATCGAAACCGGCGACCTCGACCATGACGAAATGACTGCCCGGTGGGTCGAGCAGTGGGCGGCCGACATCTTCAGCGAAACGCCAGCGGACTGAAGGCGAGGGGGAGGGGGACCGGGGGTGCGAGCGGGAGAGCCGCTCGAGGCCCGGAGGATCCCATGAGCTATGATCTCGCTTTCCGCTACAGCCAAGCGCTCGATCCCAGCGCGCTGGTCATGATCGGCACGACGCTGCACGCAATCCACGCCGCCATCACCGATTGCCGCAACGCCGGCCTCGATCTCGAAAGCGATCCAGCGATTATCCTCCTCGCGCGCCACCTGGGAACCGTTTGCGCAGGTCAACCGTCACAAGCGGCCCGGCCGTTGCCGACGCGCTATGCCGGCACGGCGATTTCGCTCAATGGCGAGCCGATCCAGAATCGCGTCAGCGATCCCACTTCCCGCATCACGATCGCCGGCAAAGAGGTTCGGATCGACACCGGATGCGGCGTGGTGAGCGCTGTAATCCGGCGCGAACGCGAAGGCCTGTCGCTGATCTCCAACGCGAGCAGCAGCGACGGTAGCGCCTGCACGGGCGCGCGGCTCACTGTGCACAATCAGGTGATGCGGCTGGTAAACGGTCCCGCCGCGGGCATCGTCGACGTCAATGGCGATTTGCTTCTTGCGGGCGAAGGGGTCTGGCTGACGGCGCGCTCGAACTGATCGTGGTGCAGCTCGTGCCGATTGATGTGTGCGAAGCTGTTGAAATCCCACCGGGAGCGTTCCTATTCTATCAGGTGCGCCCGCCTGGGCGCGAACATCCTCAACTTTGGCATGGAGATGGCGATGTCCAACAATCACCTGAACTATCTTCGGCGCGAGCATGCCCGTCTCGACGCCGAGATTCAGCGCGAAGAGCGCCAGGTTCGACCCGATGAAGTGCTGATCGCGCGGCTCAAGAAGCTGAAGCTCGCGGTCAAGGACCAGATGGCGGCCGAGTGCGTCGACCTGCCCGATAGCCGGTTCGGCTGAGGCATAGGCGGCGGAGCCGAGGGATCGGCTCCGCCATTGCGCCAGGAGACGCGACCCGCATCGCGGTGTTTCGAGACCAAAGCTGAGACTGCGATCACAGGTCCGCCTCGACCAGCAAAAAAACCTCTTGAAACCCGAATTGGCCTTACTAGCTAAATCATACCGGGCGCCGCTGTTCGGGTCCGGCTGGACATAGAGGGCGCCGGCTCTTTCTGTTCCGGCGCAGTTCATGCCCAGATCGCTTCATTAGGAGGATTTGGAAATGAGAACCGCATTTGACTTCACACCCTATCGGCGTTCGACGGTCGGTTTCGATCGCCTGTTCAACCTGCTCGAGGCAGGGGCTCGCGAGGATGACGGCTATCCGCCCTTCGACATCCTGAAGGATGGCGAGGACAGCTACCGCATCACGCTCGCGGTCGCGGGCTTCCGACCCGAAGATATCGAGGTCGTCGCCCAGCAGAACCTGCTCACCGTCACCGGCACGCGTGCCGAGGACGACGGCCAGGGGGAATATCTGCACCGCGGCATCGCGGCGCGTGCATTCGAGCGGCGCTTCCAGCTTGCGGACTTCATCGAGGCCGGCGATGCCCGCTTCGAGAACGGTCTGCTCTCGATCGCGCTCAGGCGCGTCGTCCCCGAGGCCATGAAGCCCCGCAAGATCGCGATCGCCGGCAGCACGACTGCCAACGACCGCATCGAGGCGCCCAAGGACAAGGCCCGCGAAGCGGCCTGATCCTTGACCCACGGTTTGCCGGTCCCGCCTTTTTGGCGGGCCGGCAGGCCACGATCCATTCCAGCCAGAAAGGAGATGACCATCATGGCCATTCGTGATCTCATACCCTGGAGCCGGCAGGAAAACCGGCTTCCCGTTCCGGTCAGCGCCAAGCGCGACCAGGAGCCCGACCATCACCCGCTGCTGTCGCTGCACCGCGAGGTGAACCGCCTGTTCGACGATGTCTTCCGCGGCTTCGGCATACCCGGCTTCGGCGGTGTCGGCCGTGACCTTGCCTGGCCGCATGTCGAGCTTGGCGAGACCGACACGGAGATCCGCGTTACCGCCGAACTTCCCGGTCTCGACGAGAAGGACGTCGATATCACCGTCGAGGACGGCGTCCTGACGCTGCGCGGCGAGAAGCGCGCGCAGGTCGAGGACAAGGAGCGCGGCTATTCGGAGCGGAGCTATGGTCGCTTCGAACGTCGCATCGGCCTGCCGCAGGGCATCGACCGCGACAAGGCGGCGGCGACCTTCAAGAACGGCGTGCTGACCGTCACGCTACCCAGGTCGGAGGCGGCGAACGAGAATGTTCGCCGGATTCCGGTCAATGGCAAGGCGGCTTGACGACATGGCCCGGGACCTGCGTCCTGGGCCGCTCGCCAATGACTATCAGCGCCTTTCGTCTTGGGGGAGCGCATTTCCCGCAGACGCCGAGGCGATTGTCGAACCGCTCCCGGTGGCCGCCAACCAGGGTGGCCGCCGGAATCGCGGATGGCGGGTCCGCTTCAAGGCGCGCTGGGCACCCACGATCGATCCGCTGACGGGCTGGACAGGCGGCGGTGATCCGCTGGAAACGATCGAGCTGCGGTTTCCCGATCGCGAGTCGGCCGAGAATTATTGTGCACGCGAGGGCCTGGCTTTCCGCTGCGTTCGCCATTCTTCCCGTCTGCCCAATGGGCCGCGTCTCCCCGCCGACCCGGCGCCGATGCTGTGCTGCTGGCCGTCCGGCCCGCATGCGCTTTGCTGCGGCGCTTATCCGATCGCGGCGTAGCGCCGCAACTGTGCGTCACTTCGCGTCGATAGCTCCATCGAGCGCGGCGAGCACCCGGTTGATCATGGCCGCGTTGCTCGCCGCCTTCGGCAATTCTCGCCGCGCGAAAATCTGCAATCGCATCACGTCACGCTGCGGTAGGCGCAAGGTGACGGTCGCCTCGTCAATCTCGTCCAACGGCTTTCCCTGAACCGCTTTCCCCGATCGCACGAAGTGATCGAGCAGGCGCTTGCGATCGGCGAAGGTCCAGCCCAGCGCCTCCAGCTCGGCCGGTGATAGCGACAGCAGCGCCAGCGCGAATTCCATGATGTCGGCAAAGGGCAGACGGATCTGGATGGTCCGGCCGTCGCGCTCGCGCCAGCTGCCTGATGCCTTGGCTCACTGCGTGGCCTGGCCGCCCGAGCGCCCCTTTTGGTCAAGTGTGCGCATGGCCGCGAGCACATCATCGAGGCGGACGGGTTTGTCGAAGCCGGGCGGCTTCCTCAGCGATGGCTGGTTCTCGACCGCCACGCGGTCGGACGCCCAGGATGCGAGGATGGCGCGCTTCACCTCCGGCTCGAGGCTGGGATGCTTGGCGATATCAAAAGGGTGAAGAAATCGGGAAACAGGCTGCGACATGATGGGCCTCCTTTCGTTTCAGGTCGCTGCATTGATCCAGGGCCGACGGGGTCGGCCTAACAAGATTTGGAATTGATCAGCGCTCTATCAAGAGGCGTTGGGAAGGTTGTCGAACCATTCAGCGTAAGGCGCGGTCCGCGCCATATGTCGATTGAAATCCGGGGCGCCGTCACTCCACCAGACCGGCCCGCGTTCACCTAGCGCGCGCTTTGCTTCATCGACTGACGCATGAGGCGGACTATGCCGAAGAGGTGTCCGGCTATCTTGTCGACGAGGCGGGCGACCACGAATATCACCGGAGCCGGGTCTATGCTGCCGATGGTGAGCCCGTTTCCTGAAATATAACCCGCGGGGCGGTCTTGAATATGACCAAAGACTAGTCATATAACTAGTCTGTTAGGAGAATTGAGATGAAGTCGTGGCCTGTACAGGATGCCAAAGCACGCTTCAGCGAATTGCTGGCGGCTTGTGCCGCACAGGGCCCGCAAATGGTCACCAAGCGAGGTGTCGAAACGGCGGTGCTCGTGCCTGCGGCCGAATGGCATCGAATTCAACAACGCTCGCGCCCCACGCTTAAGCAATTGCTCCTTTCGGATCGTGAACGCGGCGACCTTGCGATTCCTGCCCGGGGTGCCCGTAAGCGCCGCGTTGCCAAAGCATTGTAGATGTTCCTTCTCGACACCAACATCGTCTCGGAGCTTCGTCGTGCTCGTCCCCACGGCGCCGTGCTTGCCTGGCTGGAAGCCCAGGAGGATGCCGACCTTTACCTTTCGGCGGTCACCTTGGGAGAGATTCAGGCCGGCATCGAGATTACGCGGACGCAGGATCCACTTCGGGCGGCGCAGATCGAAGCCTGGGCTGATGAACTGGCGTCGGTATGGAACATCTTGTCTGCCGACGTGGCGATCTTCAGGCTCTGGGCGAAGCTCATGCATCGCCAACCAGACCATCTTTATGAGGACGCGCTGATCGCAGCGACCGCGCAGATCCACAACCTCACTGTCGTCACGCGCAACACAACTGATTTCACGGCCTTTGGAGTGCCGCTATTCAATCCGTTCGGATCGTGACCTGCAAGCCTTGATCCTGTCGCATACGCAGCGCCTGGCCAGCCTCCATAGAACACGTTGTCGCCCAGATCCTTCATCTCGAGAATCTCTAGATCGGGTCTCCCTTCGGGTTGCTTGTGGACGTGCACCTCGGTGACTTCGCCATTCCCGAACAAAAGAGAGAACCTGACTGGAGGCTATCCATTACCCGCTCAGATCAGTTGTCAAGAAACAGGCGCCGTACCATCGACCGATGAAGCATTGCCTGCCGCTCCAAAATCGAAGGGTCGGCCAAGGCCCGCTGCATGATGATGCTGCCATCGGCGATGACGGTCATCTGGTCGGCGAGGTCGGAGATGTCTACTGCGACGCGCGGCGGATGCACCGGGACGATCTCTTCCAGCCAGCGCAGGAACCGTGCGCGCCATGCCAGCATTCCCTCCCGATTGAGGCGCACCACGGTCTCGTCGAACAGCCGGTCCTGGTAGGTCAGCGTGGAGACGATGCAGCCCGGATGCTGCGCGATCATGTCGCGGACCATTTCCGAATATAGTTTCAGGAAGATCAGGAAGGCGTGCAGGGGATCGTCATGAAGTTCCCTCGCCCGAACCTCGAGCTGGTCCAGCACGATCTCGCTCTCCGCCAGATAGCGTTCGAGCAACTGACGCGCGAGATCATTCTTGTCCTTGAAATGATAAAAGAATCCGCTCTTGGTAATCCCGGCCGCCTCGACCAGTTCCTCGATCGACGTCGCGGCGAAGCCCTTCTGGATGATCGCGTCATAGGCAAAGTCGAGCAGCCGCTCGTGCGTTTGCGACCGTTTGCGGGTCGACAACTGTACCGAAGGTAGAGTTTGCCGGGGCGCGGCAGGGCACATGGCAGTCACTCGGGTGATGTCGCGGATGCACTTTGTTAGCATATACCGGGCCTTACCGCCATTCGACCATAGCTGACCCTGTGCCCGGTAGATTGGCCGGATTGCCGCGCGTAAAATTGGGCGCATAACAGGATAATGGAGTGGATCATGCGCCCTCATACCCTTTCACCGCTTCCGCCATTCGACCGGCTGTTCCTCACCGATGCGGGCCTCGAAACGGATCTCATCTATAATCACGGCATCGACCTGCCGTTTTTCGCGTCGATCTCGCTTCTGCGGACCGAAAGCGGCCGGCAGGCGTTGAAGGACTATTACCGGCCTTATCTGGAACTGGCGGCGCGGCATGGCGCGGGCTTCGTGCTGGAGAGCGTGAGCTGGCGTGCAAGCCCCGACTGGGCAGTGCCATTGGGCCTGACGCCAGCGGAACTCGATGCCCTGAATGTCGCCTCGGTCGATCTGCTGCATGAATTGCGTGACGCGTTTGAACCCCATGGCTTCCCCATATTGGTGAGCGGATGCATGGGGCCTCGGGGAGACGGTTATGATCCGGGCCGGATCATGAGCCGCATCGAGGCAGAGGACTATCATAGCCATCAGGCCGCGATCCTGTCTTCCGCCCGGCCGGACATGCTGTCGGCGTTCACGATGAACAATGTGAACGAGGCGATCGGCATCACCCGCGCAGCGGCGGCTACTGCCCGGCCGTTCGTCCTGTCCTTCACGGTCGAAACCGATGGGCGCCTGCCGACAGGCGATCCGCTCGGCGCCGCCATTGAGGTGGTTGACGCGGCGACCGAGGACTATCCCGCCTATTACATGATCAACTGCGCACATCCGGAGCATTTCGCGACGACGTTGGATGAGGACGCGGATTGGGTGGCGCGCATCCGGGGCATCCGGGCGAATGCATCGCGCTGCAGCCATGCCGAACTCGACGCGATGACCGCGCTGGATGCCGGCGACCCCCGCGACCTCGCGCTGCGCTATCGGGCGTTGCGTGCTCGCCACCCCCAGATACAGGTCCTTGGCGGCTGTTGCGGGACCGATCACCGGCACGTCGAGGCTATCGCCAGCGAGTGCCTGCTGGCCACGAACTGAACCGCCGCCTTCGAAAATGAGAGGTTCTGACCATGACAGATACGATCATCAATCCGAACAGGGCATTGTGGGAGAAGGGTGATTTCACCCGCCTCGCCGCAACCATGCGGGACAGCGGAGACGCGCTCATCGCCACATTGGATGTTGGCCCCGGGATGGACGTCCTCGATCTTGGTTGCGGCGACGGGACAACCGCCCTGCCATCCGCGCGGCGAGGCGCCAGGGTTCTTGGCGTCGACATCGCCTCGAACCTGGTTGCGGCAGGCATTCGTCGCGCCCGTGAAGCGGGACTGGACAATCTTCATTTCCAGCAGGGCGACGCTTCGTCGCTCGATGATCTCTCCGACGGGCGTTTCGATCTGGTGGTCAGCATGTTTGGCGCGATGTTCGCCCCCAGGCCGTTCGACACTGCGCGCGAGATGGTGCGCGTGACCCGCTCGGGCGGACGCATCGTCATGGGCAACTGGATACCCGGGGACCCGACGCTCGTCGCCCGTATCCTGCAGATCTGCGCCGCCTACACCCCGCCACCGCCGGAAGGCTTCGTCAGCCCGATCAGCTGGGGGCTGGAAGATCAGGTCAACGAGCGCTTCGGCGCGGCGGGCATCGGTCGGGAAAACATCGCCTGCGAGCGTGCGACTTACACGTTCCGCTATGCAGGGCCGTCATCGGCGTTCCTGTCCGTGTTTCGCGATTATTACGGCCCGACCATGAACGCGTTCGACGCGGCCGATAAGGATGGCCGGCGCGACGATCTGCAGGCGGAACTGGAAAAGCTTTTCGCCAGCGAAAATCGCGGCGGCGCAGACTCAACGGAAATCCCCGCGACCTACCTCAAGGTGACAGTCCGAGTCTGAAATGACGAGTTGTGGCCGACCCAGGGCCTGCTCAGGCGAAAGCCTGATCCGCTGCCCCTCCGCATGAGGTGCGGGCATTGCCTTTGGCGCGTTCGGGAGACGCAAGGAAGATGGGCGCGTGACAAGCCGATGGACTAAAGTGGCCGATGTCCCTGCCAAGCACGCGCCGTATCAGGATCCGTGTCGAACGCAGCGCAACATGCAGTGGCCCCGCAAGGCCGGGATTGGCGGCTTTTTCTCTTGCGGGCAGGGCATTTGTCTCGAGCAGCGTGAACAGGCGCCTTTCGTCTTCAGTGAGATCGGCTCTGGCCGGCTCACCGGCACGAAAACGCTGACCCAACCAGGCCTCATGAATGGCGAGCAAGGCGGCAATGGCGGGGGCGAGAAATCCGGCATGATGGGTTTCGAGTCGGGCAAACAAGGTCGGGAGGACCGGCCGCTGGCGGTCAATCGCCTCACGCCAACAACGCACCGCATCGACGACGAGCGATTCGGGAGCCCAAGGGGCTGCGGCGATCATGGGACTCGCGTGGAACAAGGCGACCTCCTATCGTAAGATCCCCTGTTTCTGATTGCTCCGGTCAATAAGCTAGGACGGTCATGTTGCAGCGGCAAGACAATGTGTCATTGCGCTGCGGCGGGCTGGTGGTCAGGCTCGCCGTGATGTCCCGACTGCCTGGCTGTCGTCACGTTTTCATTCCCTGCGAGGATGTCGGGACGTCGCACATTATTCCTTGATCAGCGGTGCACGTCGGTCGTGTACTGTTCGACGTGTCTTTACCGTCCGAGGGCAAATATCATGCGACTTCACAGCTTTGTTTTCGGATTGGTCGTCGTTGCCGTGTCGGCGGCGTTTCTGTGGGTGATCAGCCCTTATGCGGGCGCTGTCCTGTGGGGCGTTATCTTCGCGATCATGTTCATCGGCATGAAGGAGCGCCTGTCGGCCCGTTTTGGCGGTCGGGATGGCCTGGCGTCGCTCTTGACGCTGCTCGTCATCATCGCGCTGGTGATCGTTCCGTCGATCCTGCTGGCCTCGCTCGTCCTCAACGAAGCAGTTCATGCGTATCAGAATGTCTCCGCCAGCGGGTTTAACCCCAACGGCTTCGTTGAGAAGGTTCTTGCGGCCGCACCGGACTGGGCCCAACCGATGTTGCAGTCGGCCTTGGGCGGGGCGTCTGACGCGGCCGGGACGATATCCCGGGTTCTGACCGGCGCCTTGTCGTCACTGTCGTCCGCGGCCTTGAGCCTCGGTCAATCGGCGGCCGCTCTGGTCATTGCCTTCGGCGTCACGCTCTACCTCACCTTTTTTCTGCTCAGGGATGGGCGAAGCCTCGCCGAAAAGATCGCGACGACCGTACCGCTCGATCGCGAGTTCTATGATGCCCTGAGCGAGCGTTTCGTCCAGGTCATCAGGGCGATGATCAAGGGATCGCTTGTCGTCGCCGTGGCCCAGGGCATGATTGGGGGCGTGGTTTTTGCTCTGTTGGGTATTCCCGGAGCGGCCTTGTGGGGCACGCTGATGGGCGCGATGTCGTTGATCCCCGCAGTGGGGACGGGAATAGTCTGGGTTCCGGTTGCGCTGTACCTGCTTTTCACCGGATCGATAACGGAAGGGCTGATCCTGATTGCCTGCGGCGCCCTCATCATCAGCACGGTCGACAATGTGCTGCGTCCGATCCTCGTCGGCCGGGAAACCAAAATGCCCGATCCGCTGATCCTGATTTCGACGCTCGGCGGTATCGCGGTCGCCGGCTTCAACGGGCTCATTATCGGTCCCGTCATCGCCGCCATGTTCATCACCGTCTGGAGCATGGCCGGCAAGGCGGCGGATCATGTCCGGCGCAACGAGTCCCCCTGATCGACATAGTCGTCAGCTCCCTCATCGATCAGACGGCCTAAGCTCTGCACGGTGGTGTATTTTCGCGCTTATGCCGAGGAAGGAGCCAAGGGTACACCTTCGCCTCATTGGCTGATCTTTGGCGATGGACTCGAGAGCTGATCCCGATCTCAAAGAGGAAGATCGCCCCCTGAAGGCATGAGGTCGGAAAGCGTCATCCAGCCTGGGCCTGAATATGCGGCGTTGTCACGCTGAGAGGCCTGACAATATCGAATATCGGGTAATGCTCGTCAGGTTCCCGTCAGATTTGGCGGCGATGTTCGCATGCGCCGAGCAAGACGCCCCTGGCTTCTTGTCCGAAATCAATCCCAAAGCTGGCCCGATCGCTACAGGGTGAAGTGAACAATTGGCACAAAGGCCGGGCAAGGATCAAAATGCGCAACCTGCGACTTACATTCTGGGGCCTGGCCGCCATGGTCACCCTGTTGTGGCTTTTGGCGGACCTTTCCGTATTCCGGTCATCCGGCTTTTTCGCGATCCGCAACGCAGCGGTGCAGTATAGCGGTGTCCTGGCGATCATCTGCATGAGCGTCGCGATGATCCTCGCCATCCGCCCGCGCTGGCCTGAGCATTGGCTGGGCGGGCTGGACAAGATGTATCGGATCCACAAATGGCTCGGCATTGCGGCACTGGTCACGGCAATCGTTCACTGGCTGTGGGCGAAGGGTCCGAAATGGGCCGTGGGATGGGGCTGGCTCGAACGACCGTCGCGTGGCCCGCAACCGCCCGCAAGCAATCCTGTCGAAGCCCTGTTCGCCAATCTCCGCCACACGGCGGAGGGCCTGGGCGAGTGGGCCTTTTATGCCGTGGTTGCGCTGATCGCGGTCGCGCTCATCCAGCGTATTCCCTACAGCTTCTTCTACCGGACGCATCGGTTTCTGGCGCTGGTCTATCTCGTTCTGGTCTTCCACGCCGTGGTCCTGACGACGTTCGGTTACTGGATGTCTCCGTTCGGCCTCACGCTGGCGGTGCTGCTTTCCTACGGTACATGGGCGGCGATACTCGTTCTGTTGCGCCGCGCAGGCCGGAACCGGCAGGTGTCGGGCAGGATCACCGCCATCCATTATTATCCGGGCGTGCGGGCGCTCGAGACCACGCTCGACGTGGAGCAGGGGTGGCCGGGCCACCGACCCGGCCAGTTCGCCTTTGCCGTGTCGGACCCGGCCGAAGGACCGCACCCCTATACCATCGCGTCCGCCTGGAGCGAGCAGGAGCGGCGGATCACCTTCATTGCCAAGGGACTGGGGGATCATACGCGCCGCCTGCCCGAAAAACTGCATGTCGGCCAGGAGGTCAGGATCGAGGGTCCTTATGGATGCTTCTCATTCGATGACGATTGCGCCCGTCAGATCTGGATCGGCGGCGGTATCGGCATCACGCCGTTCATTGCCCGAATGCAGTATCTGGCCCAGAGCGCCGGTGGAGCGCGCCCGGAAATCGATCTGTTCTACTCCACGGCCGAAGTTGACGAGGAGGCGCTGGACAAGCTGAAAGCGGATGCGGCGGCAGCCCATATTCGCCTGCATGTTCTGATCGATACGCGCGATGGCCGCCTCGATGGCGAACGGATACGCGCTACCGTGCCCGAATGGAGGGAGGCCAGCATCTGGTTTTGCGGCCCCATCGGCTTTGGTGAAATGTTGCGCCGGGACTTCGCAGCGCTGGGCTTCCCCGTGGCGAAGCGTTTCCACCAGGAGCTCTTCGCGATGCGCTAAGCCAAGGCGATATATCCAAAAAATACGACTTGTCATCTCGACATCAGCAGAGCCGATTCCTAGAGAACCCTTCCCGTGACCACGCTTCGTTCCTTCCTTGCCCGGCATCGCTGGCTGGCCGTCTGGCTGGCCGGCGCTGCGCTCATGATGAAGGTGCTGGTGCCGGCCGGGTTCATGCCGACCGTCTCGTCCGGTGCGATATTGGTCCAGCTCTGCTCGGGCCAGGGTCTGCAGACGGCCATGCTGGAGATCCCCGGTCAATCCGGCGATCACGATCCTGCGGATCACAAGCAGGCCGAAATGCCTTGCGCTTTCTCGGGTCTGTCCTCGCCGGCGCTCGCCGCCGCCGATCCGGTCCTGCTGGCGCTCGCCATCGCCTTCATCCTGGCGATGGGCTTTCTTGCCGTATCTTTCGTGCTGCCCTCTGCCTCGCCATTCCTGCGTCCTCCGCCAATAGGACCGCCAACAGCCGCCTGATCCTCTTCGCTGTTCATTTTTCAACGGCGTGCGGACTGCCGCGCGCCCGGATCAGGATATTTCCATGTCTGTCATTTCCAAAGCCGCAAGCGCGGCTGCAATACTCTATGGCCTGTCGGCCGCGAACGTCTTTGCACAGGACACGCAGGTCCTTCCTTCGATCGAGATCGATTCCGATGATCTTCCTACCGGCCCGGTGTCATCCGAGACCCTGTCACGTGACCGGATCGCGCCGCTGCAATCAGGAACGAGCGATACGACGGCGGTGATCAGCCGCCTGCCTGGGGTCAGCAGCTACAGCGCTGGCGGGTTTTCCGGGCTGCCGGTGATCCGGGGCCTCGAAATCCGCCGTCTGACCATTCTTGTCGATGGCGTGCCGATTGACATCGCCTGCGCCAACGAGATGAATACGCCGCTATCCTATACCGATCCGCAGACGATCGATGCGATCAGCGTCATCACAGGGGTAACGCCGGTCAGCATGGGCGGCGATAGCATCGGCGGCGCGATTTCCGTCGAAACCCAGACACCGCGTTTCGCCAAAGCGGGTGAGACCTTACTGACGGGAGAGCTTTCTGCCTTCTATCGCAGCAATGGTGACGGTTTCGGCGGGGCTCTTTCGGCCACCGTGGCAAGCGACCGGCTTAGTCTCAGTTATGCCGGTTCCTTTACCCAGTCCGACAATTACAAAGGCGGTGGTCATGACGGCATTGTCCGTTCGACCGAATATAAGAAAACGGACCATGCGCTGAGCCTCGCCGCACAGACCGATATTGGCCTGTTCGAACTGAAGGGCGGCTATCAATACGCGCCCTATGAGGGCTTTGCGAACCAATATATGGACATGACTTCCAACAAGTCATGGTATCTGAACGGCCACTGGAAAGGGGCGTTCGACTGGGGCGATCTGGACCTGCGCGCCTTTTATCGTGACACCGACCACAAGATGAACTTCCTGGCGGACAAGGGCGGCAGCGCAAACGGCGGCATGCCCATGAACACCGAGACGCACAGCGCCGGTTATACGCTCAAGGGCGACATAGTGCTGTCCAATCGCGACACGCTGCGTCTCGGTAGCGAGTTCCACCACCAGTGGCTGAATGACTATTGGCCGGCGGTTGCGGGCGACATGATGATGGGGCCGAACACCTATATCAATATTAACGCCGCGAAGCGCGACCGGCTCGGGGCCTTCGCCGAGTGGGAGGCGAAGTGGACGCAGCAGCTCACCACACTGATCGGCGTGCGCAACGATCAGGTTTGGATGAACACCGGCGAGGTCCAGCCTTATTCCACTTCGATGATGAACGCGGCCGACGCGATGGCCGCGGCCACGTTCAATGCCGCGGATCGCAAGCGGCATGATAGCAACTGGAGCGCTACGGCCCTTGTCCGTTATGCGTTGAACGAGCAGGCGATCCTGGAACTGGGTTATGCGCGCAAGAGCCGTTCGCCCAGCGTCTATGAACGCTACAGCTGGGGGCGCGGTTCAATGTCGAGCCGAATGATCGGCTGGTTCGGCGATGGCAACGGCTATGTCGGTGACCTCGCCCTGAAGCCCGAGCGAGCTGATACCGTGAGCGCCGCGGTCAGTCTGAAAGGCGGTGGCGCCGATGGCTGGATGCTAAGGATCGCCCCCTATTATACCCGCGTTCATGATTATATCGATGTCGTGAAGCTGGCTGACTTCACCAATATGATGGGCATACCGACGGGGTTTGTGCAGCTTCGCTTCGCCAACCGCGACGCTGAGCTTTATGGTGTTGATGTCTCTGGTTCGCTTGCGCTGTGGCAATCGTCCATGGCTGGCACAGCGAAATTGACCGCATCGGCAAGCTGGCTACGCGGGCGTAATCTGGACGACGGCGGGTCGCTCTACCACCAGATGCCGTTGAACGCGACGTTTGCGCTGGAGCACCGGCTCGGCGGTTGGGACAGCGCGGTCGAACTGGCGGTCGTGGCGGACAAGAACCGGGCCGACGCCACGCGCAACGAACCCCGGACGAACGGCTATGCGCTCGTCAACCTCCGCACGGGCTATGCCTGGGGCAATTACCGGATGGGACTGGATGTCCAGAACCTGTTCGACAAAGGCTATGATCTGCCGCTGGGCGGCATGTCGCTCGGCGATTACAAGGCGACTGGCGCCTTGCGGCCGGCGCCTGGCCGTGGCCGCTCCTTCAACGTCGGTCTGACCGCGAAGTTCTGAAGCATGACCACCAGTCCAACATATCGGCTGGTTCAGGCAAGCGATACGAGAGCTTTCGGGTTCCTCGTGTCGCTTGCCCTGCATGCAGGCGCCCTGGCTGCTTATGGCCTGTGGAGCCACGGTCCGCGACCTGTCCCCGAAAGGCGGGAGGAACCACTCACGGTCACGACCGTGACCTTGCCTTCGGTGGTGGCCGAACAGCCATCTATCCGCCGACCGAGAAGCCGCCCCATGCCTACAAAACAGGTGACGCCTCCGAATATAACTCAAGGGGCGCACTTGCGGCAAGGGTCGCAGACTCCGCCAGGGCAGCCTGCCTTGGAGTTACCTGTCGCATCTGTGCCTCTGCCCGCAAGCATGAATGTTGCAGTGCCGCTTCCAGCACCCGCTTTGGCGCCGGCCGCGTCTTCAACGGTCAGCACCGCGCGCGAGACCTATATCCGGCGGCTGTGGGCATGGATTGCCGCCAGACGTCCGGCGGGCCTCCACCTTGAGGGCGAGGCGCTGATTTCCTTTTCCATCGGTCCTCGCGGCGATTTGCGCGGACTCTCGCTCGACCGGTCCAGTGGCAACGCGCAGCTTGACCGGCTCGCCCTTCGCACGGTTCGTCTTGCAGCGCCCTTTCCGCGCCCGCCCGAAAGTCTCGATGCGGAAGAACTCGATTTCGCGCTGCCTTTCCATTTCAATTAGCGCTGGAGTTCGCAGCGCGTCAGGATTTGGTCAGCAAATGCGGTCATGGTCTTGCGCCGTCCCCTGGCTGGAGATCCTATGAGCCGCTTGCACATCCACTCCGAACGTCATGCCGTGTCGCGCATTGGCTGGCTCCGGGCGGCGGTTCTTGGCGCCAATGACGGTATCGTTTCCACAGGAAGCCTGATTGTCGGTGTCGCCGCTTCAGGGACGGACCAATCGGGCATTCTCGTTGCCGGCATCGCCGCGCTTGTCGCCGGCGCCATGTCGATGGCTGCCGGCGAATATGTCTCGGTCAGTTCGCAGGCCGATACCGAACAGGCCGACCTGGCCCGCGAAAAGGCCGAACTTGCCACGCAGCCTGGATTCGAGCGGCAGGAACTGGCGGACATCTATACGTCGCGTGGTCTGGAGCCCGAACTTGCGCTCACGGTTGCCGATCAACTCATGGCGAGCGATGCGCTTGGGACGCATGCGCGCGACGAGCTGGGGATTTCCGACATATCGACGGCGCGGCCCCTGCAGGCCGCGTTTACATCCGCCGCGACGTTCAGCGCCGGCGCGATCATGCCGCTGGCGGTGGTTACTGCCGCTTCAGCGCAGCAGTTGATACCGCTCGTGGTCGCGGTTTCGCTTCTGTGCCTCGTCCTGCTTGGCGCGCTCGGCGCGAAAGCCGGCGGTGCACCGGTCATGCGGTCGATCATCCGCGTCACCTTCTGGGGCGCCCTGGCAATGGCGTTGACGGCAGGGGTGGGCAGCCTGTTCGGAGCGACTGTCTGACCCGGTTGTGATCGCTTCCCCGCATTCGTCAGCGCGCCGTCAGCAATCTCTCCTATGGCGGAGCCCAAGGAGACAGGCGATGCTCATGGCACAAATGCGCCACAGCGATATGAGGGATGACGGCCCCGATTGAAAGGATTCAGGCATGGTGGGAGTACGGGCGTAGATGCGCGTCCTTGTGATCGAAGATAATGCTCGCCTTGCGGATCTCACGGTCTCGGGGCTCGAGCGCCGGGGTTTTTCCTGCGACATCGCCGCGTGCCTGTCTGACGCGGACAGCGCGCTGGGCGGCGCGGTCTATGACGCGATCGTGCTCGATCTCGGCCTGCCGGACGGCGATGGTGTCGCCTGGCTGGCGAACCGCCGCCAGTACCGGCAAATGCCGCCCGCGATCATCCAGACCGCACGTGGGGCGCTCGAGGACCGGGTCACAGGGCTTGACGCCGGCGCCGACGATTATGTCGTCAAGCCGGTGGAGATCGACGAATTGGCCGCGCGTATTCGCGCGCTCCTCCGCCGCCCCGGCCCGCGCGGGCAGCCTGTTTTGGAAGCAGGCAACCTCCAGTTTGACACGGCGGCGCGAACGGCGCGCTGCGGGGAATGCGCTATCGATCTGTCGCGCAGGGAAGCGGACCTGCTGGAACTGCTGCTGCGGCGCGCGGGGACCGTCGTCCGTCGTGAGATGATCGAGGACGCGCTCTACAATTTCAATGAGCCGGTGACGCCCAATGCCGTGGAAGCGGCGGTATCCCGCTTGCGCCGGAAGCTGGACGAGGCCGGCGCCACTGGCGCGCTCCACACCATTCGCGGCGTCGGCTATATGCTGAAGGACGTCGCGGCATGACCTATCGGCGCTCCGTGTCGCGTAAGCTTGCCCGGGGGCTTGCGCTCGTCGGCCTTGTCGGCGCCCTGCTGCTGCTCGCGGCGGTGGTCTTTTTCTACAGCCTGACATTCGACGATCTGACGGCGCAGGACGCGCTGATACATGCCGCGCGCGAGATGCTGAAGCATGTCGCGCTGCCCGTGATCGTGCTGATGGTGCCCGTCGCGTTCGTCGTGCGGCGGGTGATCCGGCAGGCTTTCGGCTCGCTTGAGGAAGCCGCAACCGCGATCGAGGCGGCGCGCGGGCATGAACGCGGCTTTCGGATAGATACCTCTCATATGCCGGCCGAAGCCTTGCCGTTCACGGACGCCGTCAACGATCTGCTCGGCCGTCTTGACGAGGCCGCCATGCGCCAGGAAGATTTTGCCGCCGATGTCGCGCATGAACTGCGCACGCCGCTCGCGGTGCTGTCGCTCGAATTTGACCGGCTCGACCATGACGACTCCGCGCGCCTGAAGCATGACGTCGCCGCGATGCGTCGCCTGATCGACCAGCTCATGCTGCTGGCCCAAATTGACGCCGCATCCGCCGCGCAATTCCCGCTGGAATCCGTGTCCCTTGTCGAGATCGCCCGCGATGTCGTCAGCCTTCTGGCGCCAGGCATCATCGCGGAAGGGAAAGCCATCACGCTCGATGCAGGTAGCGGGCATCCCGTGGCGCGGGGCCGGCGCGAAGCGATCGCCGCCGCCTTGCGGAACCTCATCGAGAATGCTGTCCGGGTGACGCCAACCGGGAGCACGGTGACCATAAGGGTTGGCCCAGATCCGGTGATCGCGGTGGGTGACGGCGGAGAGGGCCTGTCGACCGATCGGCTTCGCGAACTTGTGCGGCGGCATAGCCGGGCGGACCATGCCAGCACCAACGGCGCCGGGCTTGGTCTGGCGATCGTTGACCGGATCATGGCGGCGCACGGTGGAGAGCTGACCACCGATCCTCTCGCGCGGGAATTGTCATTGCACTTCCCCGGCGCCTGATCGCATTTTGGCCTCGTCAGGGTCTCGTCAGTTTCGCGCACTAGGCGAAGCCCATGTCGAAGCGGAACTATCTCCTTGCCGGCGTTGCCGTCATTGTGCTGGTGCTTGGTGTCTGGTGGTTTGCCGGATCCGGCACGGCCCCTGAGCCCAGCCTCCAACCCGCTGAAGCCGGGAAAGCGGCGCCGGGCATATTGCCGGTTGATCGCAAACAGGCCGCGCAGCTCGGTATCCGCCTTGTGCCCGCCATCGCCGCGATTGAAGCGCCCATCGCCGTCATTCCGGCGGTGATCCAGCCGCCCGCCAACGCGCGCGTGGCGGTGGCCGCAACGTTTCCCGGCGTGGTCATGCGGACGCTGGTGGTCGAAGGTGATACGGTCCGGCAGGGCCAGCCGCTTGCGATCATTTCCAGCCGCGATGTGTTGACCATGGGGGCCGACCTCACCCGCGCCAATGCGCGGGCGGGCGTGGCGCGGTCGAACGCGGCCCGGCTCTCGCAGCTTGCCCGCGAAGGCATCATCGCTGGCGCGCGCGCCGATGAAGCCAATGCGCTGGCGGCCGAAGCGGGCGCGGATGTCGCCGAAAAGGCGCGCATCCTCAAAATGGTCAATGGCGTGGGCGCGAGCGGCACTTATACGCTGACCGCGCCGATCGCGGGGCGCGTCACGACCGCCAGCGTCCAGACGGGCAATCCGGTGGACGGAACCACCGCGCCTTACGTGATCGACGCCGCCAACCGCTATGAGGTTGTCGGCCAGTTGCCCGAACGGCTCGTCGGCACGGCCCGCCCGGGCATGACCGTATTGATCGAGCCCGACATCGCCGGCCGGGTCACGGCCGTGGGGTCGACGATAGACCCTGCCACCCGCTCGGTCGTTCTCAAGGCCGAGATTCCTGCCGGGCCGGGCATCATCGCCGGCCGCGCGACCAGCATGTCGCTGTCCGGCCCAGCCCCGGCCGGTGCCGTCAGCGTGCCTTCTGGTGCGATCGCCATGATCGGGGACAAGACTATCGTCTTCGTCGCCACTGGCGGCGGATATGCGATCCGCGACGTAACGCTGGGTGGATCTGGGGGCGGTTCCGTCGAGGGACAAACCGTGCTGCTTTCAGGCGTCAGGCCGGGCGAGCAGGTGGTCATTTCCGGCACGAGCGCACTCAAGGCGCTCGCCTTGTCGCGATAGGTCCGGGCCATGTTGCGTTCGCTAGTCGCCGCCTCGCTGTCCTGGCGTCTGCTCGTTCTCGCGCTCGCCCTCGCGGTTGCAGGGCTTGGCGCCTGGGCCTTCGTGACGCTGCCGGTCGATGCCTATCCGAACATCGCCCAGACGCAGGTGAAAGTCATCCTGAAGGCGCCGGGCATGACCCCCGAGGAGGTGGAGAGCCGCGTCATCACGCCGATCGAGATGGAAATGCTCGGTATTCCCGATCAGGCCATCCTGCGATCCACCGCCAAATATGCCATTGCCGACATCACCATAGATTTTGTCGACGGCACCGACATCTATTGGGCGCGTCAGCAGGTTGCCGAACGCCTGTCGAGCGTGTTGCCCGATCTGCCCGCGTCGGTCAGCGGCGGCCTTGCCCCGATTTCCACACCGCTTTCGGACATTTACATGTTCACAATCGAGGGACCGCTCTCGCTTCAGCAAAAGCGTGAACTGCTCGACTGGACCATCCGCCCCGCGCTTCGCACCGTGCCGGGCGTCGCCGATGTGAACGCGCTGGGCGGCTTTGTGCGAACCTTCGAAGTCCGCCCCGATCCCGTTGCGCTTGCGGCGGCAGGCCTCTCGATCGCGGACATCCAGACGGCGATTGAAAGCGGCAACCGTAACGATGGCGCGGGACGGCTGAAAAGCGGCGAGGAATCGCTGATCGTGCGCGCGGTCGGCGCAATCCGGTCGGTCGAGGATCTACAGCAACTGGTGGTTCAAAGCCGCAACGACCGCATCGTTCGGCTGGGCGATCTGGCGACGGTCGGAACCGGCAGCCTGACGCGCTATGGCGCGGTCAGCAAAAACGGTCAGGCCGAAGCGGTTCAGGGGCTGGTGATCGCCCTGCGCGGCGCCGATGCGCGGCAGGTGGTGGATGGTGTCCGCACCCGCCTTGCGGAAATCGAAAGCACATTGCCCACAGGCACCCATGTCGATGTTTTTTACGACCGCTCCGACCTGATCGCGCGCGCCGTCGGCACGGTCGAGAAAGCCTTGCTCGAAGCGGCCGTCCTTGTCGTCGTGCTGCTCATCCTGTTCCTTGGCGACTGGCGTGCGGCGGCGATTGTCGCCGCCACTCTGCCGCTGGCGGCGCTCATCACCTTCCTCTTCATGCAGGGCATGGGCCTTTCGGCCAATCTCATGAGCCTTGGCGGTCTTGCCATCGCCATCGGCCTGCTGGTCGACGGGTCGATCGTGGTGGTGGAAAATATCGTCGAACGGCTCGGCCGGGCACACGAGGAGGGAACCCCGCGCCTCAACCTCGTCTATCAGGCGGCAAGTGAAGTCATCGTGCCGGTCTCGGCCGGTATCGCCATCATCGCACTGGTGTTCCTGCCGCTGCTGTCGCTGCAGGGCCTTGAAGGCAAATTGTTCGCGCCGGTTGCGCTCACCATCGTCTTTGCGCTGGCCGGCTCGCTCCTGCTCGCGCTCACGCTCGTTCCGGTGCTTGCATCCTTCGGCCTGAAAAGCGGCCATCATGGTGAGCCGTGGCTGATGCGCCAGCTTGGTCCCCGCTACCGGGGTCTCCTCGATGGCGCCTTCGCGCGCAAGCGGCTGGTTTATGGACTATCGGCGGCAGGGCTGGTCATCGCCGGCATCGCCTATGGCGCGGTCGGCAAGACCTTCATGCCGACGATGGATGAAGGCTCTATCATCGTCCAGCTCACCAAGCTGCCCTCCATCGATCTTGACCAGTCGGTTCAGGGCGACATGGCCGCGCAGCGCGCATTGATGCGCGTGCCGGAAGTGCAGGACGTGATCGCGCGCGTCGGATCGGACGAAATCGGACTTGATCCGATGAGCCCCAATGAGACCGACAGCTTCGTCCGCCTGAAGCCGCGCTCCGAATGGCGCGGCGACAAGGATCTCATCGTCGAGGATATGCGCAAGGCGATGGCAGGCCTGCCCGGCATCGAGCCGAGTTTCACCCAGCCGATCGAGATGCGGGTTTCCGAAATGCTGACCGGTGCGCGCGGCGATCTTGCCGTCAAGATTTTCGGGCCGGATCTGGCGACGCTGGGCGATCTCGCGGGTCAGGTGCAGGAGATTCTGTCAAACGTCGATGGCGCATCCGAAGTGCTGACCGTCGCCAATGACAGCGTAGACTATCTCCAGCTCGACATCGACCGCGCCGCCGCCGGGCGCTTCGGCATGCCGGTCGACCAGATACAGGATGCGTTGCGCGCGCAGATCGAAGGCGTCCATGTCGGCGTCGTCGCCGATGGCCAGAAGCGCGTGCCGATCGTCATTCGCGGCGATGAGACGCTGCGCGCCGATCCCGCCCGCTTTACCGATCTGCAATTGCACACGCCCGCCGGAATTGTCGCCCGGGTCAGCGACATGGCGCGGATCGAGCGGACAGAGGGGCCGGTCAAGCTTGACCATGAGAACGGGTCGCGCTTCGCGCTGGTGCAGGCGTTCGTCTCCGGGCGCGATCTGGTCGGCTATGTCGATGAAGCGAAGGCCGAGGTCGGCGCGAATGTCAAACTGCCTTCCGGCTACAGCATCGTCTGGGGCGGACAGTTCGAAAACCAGCAGCGCGCTTCGGCCCGGCTGGCGCTCGTCATTCCCATCGCGCTGCTGCTGATCTTCTTCGTTCTCTTAGGGACGCTGCGCTCCCTGCGTGCATCCGTGCTCATCCTTGTCAACATTCCGTTCGCCATGGTGGGCGGGATCGTCTCGCTCTGGGCTTCGGGAGAATATCTGTCGGTTCCAGCGTCGGTGGGATTTATCGCCCTGCTTGGCATCGCGGTGCTCAACGGGCTGGTCATGGTAACCTATTTCCGCCAGCTCCGGGCCGATGGGCGAAGCATGGCCGAGACGGTACGGATCGGCGCTGAACGCCGCCTTCGTCCCGTGCTGATGACCGCCAGTATCACGGCCTTCGGCCTTGTGCCGCTGCTGTTCGCGAGCGGCCCGGGATCGGAGATCCAGAGGCCGCTCGCCATCGTCGTGATCGGCGGTCTGATCACCTCCACCCTGCTGACGCTCATTCTGCTGCCAATCCTGTTCGAGCGTTTCGGTGAAAGCGCGGGAGAAACCGACAATGGCTGACATCCTCCTGACCTTCCATTGCGCGTCGCATGACGCCGATAGCGTGACCGACGCACTCCGCGCCGCCTGCGACGCGCCGATCCATATCGCCGAGCAGGCCGTGCGCGGCTGGGACTTCGGCGACGCCAGCACGGCGGAACGGGTTTCGGGACTGTTGCGGCGCAGCGCGCTGGAACTGATTGTCGATGAGGGCGCCCTGGGCGCGCTGGTAGGCGCGGTCACGCAATCGAAACGGTCGCTGCCGGTGCGGTGGCATACCGTCCCGGTTTCAGCCCGGGGGAGAATCGCATGAGATCGCCGATTGTCCTCGGGGCGTTTCTCGCATTGCTCACGCCCGCCGGGGTTCTTGCCCAGCGCGCCGATTTGCCGCCGGTCGAAAAGGTTGCCGAAGCGCTGGACAATCATCCGAGCGTGGCGGCCGCGCGGGCACGGGTGGACGCCGCCCGTGCCGACCGCGACATGCTGGCCAAAGGAAGCCATGAGATTGCGGTTGCCGGCAGCTATGTTCGCCGGAGCGTCGATCGCGAAGGCGGCTATGACGAATTCGATGCCACAATCAGCCGCCCGTTCCGTCTGCCGGGCAAAGCCGCGCTCGACCGCGAGGCGGGCGCTCTGGGCATAGAGGTCGCGGAAAACCGGATGGAGGATGCAAGGCATCAGGCGGCCTTGCTGCTGTCCGGCTATTGGAACGACTGGCTGGTCGCCGGCGGGCTGTATCGAAACGACCTTGTCACGGTGCGCTGGCTGGAAAAGGAGCTGTCCGCGCTGCGGCGGCGCGTTGCCCTGCGCGATGCGGCGGCGCTCGATGTCGATCAGGCGACAGCGGCGCTGGCTCAAGCTCAGGCCCAGGTCGCGACCTCGCTTGCGGCGCGCGAACAGGCGCGCGTGGCGCTGGCCGCTAACTTCCCCGAAATACCGCTGCCTGCCGAGCCGCCGGAAACAGCCGTGCCGGCGCTTCCACCGCAGGGGCTGGCCGCGATGCGGGATCTGGTGATCGAACGCAGCCATGAAATCCGCGCCGCGGATCGCGAAGCGCAGCGGCTGGCGGTTGTCGCGCGGCGCATTCGCGCGGACCGGATCGCCGATCCTTCCTTCGGCGTCCGGCTGTTCAGCGAGCGCAGCGGCATGGAACAGGGCGCGGGAATAGTCATGTCGATGCCGTTGGGGGGCGGCCACAGACGCGCGGCGGCGGACCGGGCCTCTGCCGAAGGCAATGCCGCACAGCTTGAGCATATGTCCGTCCAGCGGACGGTGACGGCCATTGCCGATGCGGATCTGTCCAATGCCACCTTGCGGCTCGAAGCATGGAAAAGCGCCGACCTGTCAGCGCAAAGCGCCGGCGACGCGCTTGCCAGAACCGAGCGTGGCTACCAGCTTGGTCAGATAGACCTTGCCGATTTGCTCTATGCCCGCCGCCAGGCCAATGAAGCGCGCCGGTCCGAGATCATGGCGCGATCGGAAGCGGCCCGCGCGCTGCTCAGGCTGGAGATCGATTCCCACAGTCTGTGGGTACATCATGATGACGATGGCGGTTGACGTCGCATCACGCGCGGGCGCGCACCAGCCAGGCTTTCGCCGCCATGTGAACACCTTCACCGTCGCGATTGCGCTCGAACAGTTCGACAAGGCTACGGTGAATGGCCGCGCGCGTGTCTTCCCCGCTTGCCCGGACGATATCGCCAATCTGCATCCCATCGAGCACGAAGCGGGTGGCGCTCTCGGGATCGCTGCCGGGACCGCCGACGCGCTGATCGCCATTCCAGGCGTCGAATGCAATGTCGGAGAAACCGGCGCTTTGCAGAAGATCGGTTACATAGTCCTGTTCGCCCAGCGCAAAGGGACCAGGCTCGCGCGGTTGCGGCGCGGGGAAGTCGATATGCCGGCGGATCGTGGCCATGACATTGCGTTGCCACGGATTGTCGGTGATCGGCGCCCACACCGCGATGTCGAGCCGTCCACCGGCGCGCAGCATCCGGCGCAGATTGGCGAAGGCGCGATAGGGTTTGGGAAAGAACATCGTGCCGAAGCGGGAGAACAGCCGGTCGAAGGGAGCTTCTTCGGGCATGGCCGTCGCCGCGTCGCCCTGAACAAAGCGGATATTGGCAAGGCCGGTGCGCCGCGCCCGCTCGCTGGCGGCCGCCACCAGATCGGGCGATAGATCGAGGCCAAGGGCCAGCCCGGTGTTGCCAACCGCGGCGGCGATCCTTCTGGTCGTCCAGCCTCCGCCGCATCCGATATCGACTACCCTTTCCCCGGCGGCATAGGCGGCCCGGGCGAGCAGCGCTTCGCCGATCGGCTCGATCATGCTCTCGAAACGGTCGAGTTGGCCGAGCCAGCGCGCGCCGGCTTCACCCGCCCAGTCGTGCGCGGCCAGCGCTTCGCTGTTCCCGCCGGAATTGTTCATCATAGCCCTCCCAGTATCATATCAATCGAAATCCGCCCACGACGCAGAGGGCGGTGAGCGGCCAATCGACATGGCCGGTCACGAAACCGGAGCCGAGGACGGTGCATTGGACAAGTCCCAGCCACCGCCGATCGCCTTGTACACCGCCACCAGTTGCACAGCAGTTGTGGCATGCGCGCGGACATAGGCGGTTTCAGCCTCGTGCAGGAGGCGCTGGGCCGCCAGCAACTCCACCCGCGCGATATCGCCGGCAGCAAAACGTGCCTCGGCATGACCGAGGCTCCGACGTGAGGCATCCAGCGCCGCTTGCCGACGCGCCACTGTATCAAGGCCGGCGTTATAATCGCCCAATGCGCGCTCGGCATCTCCCAGTGCGGTCAATACGGCCTGCTCATAGCCCAGCGCCGCCTGCCGTTGAACGGCCTTACGGGCGCGTATCTCCGCGCGCACGCGGCCGCCGTCGAACAATCGCCACGAAATGAGTGGCAGGATCGAGAAGCGGGCGCTGGACCCGTCGAACCATTCGCCTGTGCTGAGCGCCTGGAACCCGCCGCCGGCCCCGATGGACAGCTTGGGAAACAGTTCCGCCGTCGCCAAGCCGATGTCGGCGGTGCTGGCGGCCAGTTGGCGTTCAGCAGCCAGAACATCGGGGCGGCGGCGCAATATGTCGGCCCGTTCCCCCACTGGCAGCGCCGGCAAAGCCAGCGCCGGCGCGGCGGTATCGAGCAGCTTGAGTTCCCGTTCCGGCGGTGCGCCGAGCAGGACACCAAGGCCGAGCACCGCTCCGCGCTGCCGCGCCTCTATACCCGGCAACAGGGCATTGGCCGCGGCCCACTGTTCATGGGCGGCGTCCACATCGGCACCGGACACATCGCCGAGCGCGGCGCGGCTGCGTGTGAGCTCCAACGTCTGCTGAAACGTCGCGACTGCCGCTCGCTGCGCGCGCAATTCCTCTCCGGCGCCGGTCGCCTCAAACCATGTGCGGGCGACTTCGGCGGCGATCCTCATGCGCACGCCCTGCGCTTCGGCTTGCGTGGCCTGCAACCGGGTGCTCGCGCCTTCCAGCGCCCGCCGGTTGGCGCCGAACAGGTCCACTTCCCAGCTCGCGTCGAAACCGGCATCATAGATCGTCTGCGACGCCTCGAGGCCGGGAATGGTGCCGATCGGCAGCGGCCCGTTTTCGCTTTGCCGGCGCCGGTTCACGCTGGCGCCCGCGGCAACAGTGGGCAGTTGCCGGCCAGCGGCGCGATCCCGCAGGGCGCGCGCTTCGTCGATCCGCGCGGCGGCCTGGCGGATATCGAGATTTTGCGCCAGTGCGGTGTCGACCAGTCTCTCCAGTTCAGGATCGCCGAGCGTGGACCACCAGCGGGCAAGCTCGGCTGGCGCGGAAGCCTGGTCAACTGGCCGCGTCCAGCCGCCGCCCGTGTCAACGGCAGGCGGCGCGCGATAGTCGGGGCCGACGACGCAGGCCGTCAACGAGGCGCAGCCGGCTATCACTAGTGCGGCGCGCGACCGTCGATGGGGGGTGGATATCATTGCAGCCGTCCTCGAACGAAAATGGTGGCCATGGTGAGCGATACCAACGCGATCAACGCCAATGGCCAAAGGCTCGCCAGAATATCGCCGGGCGTCATCGCTTTCAGAAAGCTGCCTTCGACGATGATCAGGAAATGGGTCAGTGGAATCGCCTGAGCCAGCCATTGCAGCAGCATGGGCATGTTCTCGACCGGCGTGGCGAAGCCCGACATCAGAACGGATGGCACGCCGATGGCGAAGGCGCCAAGGATGGCCTGCTGCTGGGTCGCGCTGATCGCGGAAATCATCAGGCCGATGCCCACCACCGACAGGATGAACAGAATGAGGCTGACAAGCAGCAGCCCAAACGAGCCGTTGAACGGTATCTGGAACGGCCCCGCTGCGGCCGCCATCATCAATAGCCCGAGCATGGTGCCGATGACCAGCGCCGGCAGGGATTTGGATATGATGATTTCCGGCGTAGAGGTTGGCGACACCAGCAATTGATCGAAGGTTCCCAGTTCGCGCTCACGGGCGATCGATAGCGAGGTTATGAGCAGCGCGCTGAAGAACGCCAATATGCCGGAGAGGCCGGGCACGATGAACCAGCGGTAGGTCAGATTGGGATTGAACCAGTTGCGCACCGCCACCGGCGTTGCCGGCCCGGTGCCGGCATTTGCCTCCGCGCCGACTTCGGCGGCGATGGCGGAGAGATAGCTGGCGGTGATCTGCCCTGAATTGCTGCGCCGGCCATCGACCAGCAGCTGGACGCGGCCAGTGTCGCCGGCAGCGATTGCGCGCGAAAAGTCCGGCTGGATATCGAGCGCCGCGATGACCTTGCCCTGGTCGATAAGGCGCCGCAGCTCCTGGCTGTCGGTCACGCGATGCACCTGGGTGATGAAGTCGGCCCGATCGAGCCGTGTCACCAGTTCATGGGACCAGCGGCCCGCATCCTGATTATGTACGGCGATATCGATATTGCGCACTTCCAGCGTGGCGGCAAAGGCGAACACCAGCAGTTGCAGCAGCGGCGGCACGAACACGATCATGCGGCTGCGCGGGTCGCGCAGGATGCTCAGCACTTCCTTGATGAACTGCGCTCGCAATCGGGTGATAGAGAGATAGCCATTGTGCCGCGCCATGGCTCGTCACTCCAGATTCTTGCGCGTGGCGCGTTTTGCCAGCAGGAAAAGCAGCAGGCCGATGACAGCCATCGCCAGCAGGTTCGGCAACAGGATCGCCCAGATGTCTCCGGCCAGAAAGACGGTTTTCAGCGAAGCGACGAAATAGCGCGCCGGGATCAGCCAGGTGATGGCCCGGATCGGCGCGGGCATGGCGTCGATCTCATAGAGGAAGCCCGACAGCATGAAGGCCGGCAGAAAGCCCGAAAACAACGCGATCTGAGCGGCCAGGAACTGGTTGCGGGTGACGGAGGAGATCAGCAGCCCCTGGCCCAGCGCCGGCACCATGAAAGTGGCCGAAAGCAGCAGGAGCGCGGCCAGCGATCCGCGCAGCGGCACGCCGAACACGAACACCGTCAACGTCGTCGCGCCAAGCGTGGCCAGCATGCCGAGCGCAAAATAGGGCAGGAGCTTGCCGATCAGGATTTCCGCGACCGATGCGGGCGTCGAGAGCACCGCCTCCATCGTGCCGCGTTCCCATTCGCGCGCCACCACCAGCGCGGTCAGCATGGTGCCGATGATGGTCATGACAATGGCGATGGCGCCGGGCACGAGCGCGCGGCGGCTTTCCAGTTCGGCGTTGAACCAGTAGCGCGGCTCCATCGTGACGGCTGCGCGGGGTATTTCGCCATCCAGCCCGCCCCGCCAGTTCTGCACCACGCCCTGTGCATAATTGGCGACATAGTTCGCCGTATTGGGCTGCGAGCCATCGGCGATGATCTGCACCAGAGGCTGCGCGCCGCGCGCGGCCAGGCGCTGCTCGAAATCCTGCGGTATCACCACAAAGCCGCGCAAGCTGCCCGAGACGACCCGTTCCGCGACCTCGCGCCGGTCATGAGCGAAGGTGACGTCCAGATAGCGGGTGCCGGCGAAGGCGGCGGCCAGCGATTGCGCCGAAGCGGACCCGGATTCCTGCACGACGCCGATGCGCACCGCACGCACGTCCAGCGACACCGCATAGGAAAACAGGAGCAGCAGCACGACCGGAAGGGCGAAGGCGATCAGCAGCGTGGACGGATCACGTATCGCCTGCAGGCTTTCCTTGCGTACCAGCGCCCAAAGCCGCTTTGGGTCGAAGCGGCGCATGGCCGGGAGGCCCGTTCGCGGTCCGCTCGCGCCGGTCATGCGGCAACGCCCTCCGCGCGGTCCTCGGCTTCGACCAGATGAATGAAGGCGTCTTCCATGGTCGGGTCCGGCCGGCGACCGCTGACCGCGCGGCGCTTAAGCGCGTCCGGCGTGTCGAGCGCGATCAACCGGGCGCGGGAGAGCATCGCCAGCCGGTCGCAATATTCCGCCTCGTCCATGAAATGGGTGGTGACCATCACCGTCACGCCCTTGCGGGCAAGGCCGTTGATATGGGTCCAGAATTCGCGCCGTGTGATGGGGTCGACGCCGGAGGTCGGCTCATCCAGGAACAGCACGGGCGGGCGATGCATCACCGCGCAGGCCAGCGCCAGGCGTTGCTTAACCCCGAGCGGCAGCGAGTCCGGCGCCGCCGAGAGCCAGGGCTGCAGGCCGAAGATGTCGATCATCTCGTCGATCCGCGCCCGCCGCGCGGCGCCGTCCAAACCATAGACGCCGGCGGAAAACTCCAGGTTCTGCCGCACGGACAGCAAACCGTAGAGCGAGAACTTTTGCGCCATATAGCCAAGCTGGCCTTTGGCCGCGCCGGTCGCCCGGCGCAGGTCCAGCCCCACCACATGCGCCTCGCCGCTGGTGGGTTTGAGCAGGCCGCACAGCATCTTGAAGGTGGTCGATTTGCCGGCGCCGTTCGGCCCGAGCAGGCCGAAGATTTCGCCTTTGCGGACCTCGAAGCTCACAGTGTCTGTGGCTGTGAAGTCACCAAAGCGCTTCGTCAGATCCCGGCAGGAAACGGCGACGTCTGAAGCAAGTTCGACCGGCGACAACCCCTCGGCGAGCGCCGATGTGCCGCCCGGGCCGCCGCCCAGGAGATCGATGAAGGCGTCTTCGAAGCGGGCGGGCACCGCTCTGAGCCGCGCCTCGACCCGGTCGGCAAGCGCGTTGATCTGTTCTGTCCCTGCCTTGGCGCGCAACACCACGCGGACACCGGCGCCCTGGATCACCCCGTCGCCGACACTGTCCAGATCGAGCGCCTCGGCAAGCACGGCCCGCCGCTGATCGCCAACCTGTTCGAGGCGAAAGCTCCGGTTTGTGAGGCGCGCGGTCAACTCTCCGGGCGGCCCGTCATAGGCGAGTTGCCCTTCGTTGAGCAGCAGCACGCTGTCGCAGCGTTCGGCTTCGTCGAGATAGGCGGTCGACCAGACCACGGCCATCCCCTCGTCGGTCAGCGCCTGCACCATGCGCCACAGATCCTGACGGCTGACCGGATCGACACCGACGCCCGGTTCATCGAGCAACAGTACGGCAGGCCGGGCCATCAGCGCGCAGGCGAGCCCCAGCTTCTGCTTCATGCCGCCGGAGAGCTTGCCCGCCAGACGCCCGGTAAAGGGGGCAAGACGCGTGAAGTCGAGCAGTTCTGCAAACAGGTCGGCGTGTCCGTCGGCGTCCATGCCGCGCAACTGCGCATAAAGGCGCATATTCTCCAGGACCGACAGGTCTTCGTAGAGGCCAAAGCGCTGCGGCATGTAGCCGGTCGCAACGTGGATGGCGTCATTGTCGGCCACCACATCGAAGCCCGCCACCGTGGCGCGGCCGCTGCTCGGCACCAGCAGGCCGGTCAGGATGCGCATCAGGGTGGTCTTGCCGGCACCGTCCGGGCCAACCAGCCCGGTCAGGCGGCCGTAGCGTATCTGCGCGCTGAGGTCCTGCAAGGCAGGCGCGCCGCCGAAATGCTTGTTCAGACCATTGATGACAACCGCGACATCACCGGTCCGATCAGGTGGCGGGTCCGATATTGTGCTACCGGACAGCATGTTAGCGGCCTTTGGTGCGCGCGTCGGAGGCTTGTCCGGCATCGACCTCGATGGTCACCGGCATGCCCTGGCGAAGCGCCGCATCTGCGTTGGTGACGACAATCCGCAAACGATAGACCAGATCCGTGCGCAGATCCGTGGTCTCGACCGTTTTTGGCGTGAATTCGGCGCGCGGCGAAATGAACCCGATCTGGCCCTGATAGGTCTTGTCGGACGAGTCGCTGCGAACGCGCACCCGCATTCCGGGCGCGATGCGGCCCAGATCCGATTCGCCGACATAAGCGCGCACATAAACCGGCCTGTCCAGGCTGAGGCTGTAAACCGGGCTCTGGCTGACAACCATGCTTCCGGGTTCGCGCACCCGTGCGATGATCGTGCCGGTGCTGGGCGCAAGCAGTGTTGTGTCGGCAAGCGCGGTGGCCGCTTGGGCGCGTGCTGCTTGCGCGGCGGCGAGGCGTGCCTGCCCTGCCGCGATATCTTCCTTGCGGAAGCCTTCCGCGGCTTGCGAATGCGCGGCCCGGGCGGCGCTGACTCCCGCCGTGGCCTGATCGCGCGCGGCGCGCGCGGCATCGACCGTCTTTTGACTGGCGGCGCCTGAAGCGAGCAACTGGCTCTGACGATCGAAATTGCTTTGCGCGTCTCTGGCGACGGCCAATGCCTGATTGAGGGCCTCCTGGGTCTGGGTAATCTCTTGCGGACGCAGGCCGCGGCGCAGTTTGTCGAGGTCTGCCTGCGCGACCGCTACGGCCGCCTCGGCCGCCGCGAGCGCTTCGTCAAACGGTTGTGCGTCGAGGGTCGCCAAGCGCGCGCCCGCTTCGACGGGATCGCCTTCATCGAAGTGCATCTGCGCTACGCGGCCGGACTGGCGGAAGGCCAATTGCACCTCCCGGATGTCGACATTGCCGTACAGGTTGAGTGTTTCGTCGTCGTTGCCGGAACCCTGCATCCACAGCCATCCGGCACCGATTGCCGCGATGACGGCAACAACAATCAGGATCCGCTTTGCCGTGCCGGATAGCCGGATGCCCTTCATGATGCTGCTCCGATGCCGCGCAGATAGATCGCGAACACGCCGGGCGCATCGGCACGAATGCGCGCCACATCGCCTGCCAGCATGGATTGCATGACGAGGCCCTGGATCGTGCCGATGAACAGCGTGGCTGCGGCATCCGGATCAAGGTCCACATGCAGTTCGCCCCGTGCCTTCCCGGCTTCGAGCAGGCCACGCAGCCGTTCGCCATAATGACGGATCAGGGTCTGGGCCATACGCTTTGGGAGGGTCTCGCCCGGCCGTTGCAACTCCCCGAAAAGCATTCTCGGCACACCCGGATGTTCAGACACGAAATCGATATGCGTCATGAAGACCGCCTCAAGGGCAGTGGCCGGCGATGCGGCTTCTTCCGCCGCCTTGTCCACGCGGGCGAGCAAGCGCTCGGTCACCCAGGACATGACCGCTTGCAAGATGGCGTCCTTGCTCGGGAAGTGACGGAAAAGCGCCCCCTGGGTCAGTCCCATTCGCTGGGCGATGGCCGTCGTCGTGATGTCGCTCGGGTTCTGTTCCGCAGCCAGGTCGACCACCGCCTCCACGGTCGCCGCCCGTCGCTCGTCAGCGGGGAGATGCTTGGAACGCCCATTCATTGTTTGCGCTTTCGAAAGAAAGTAATCTATTACTATCTATCCGTCGTGCATGTCTGTTGCAAGACGGAACCGCCGAGGGGGAAACTTCATGAACAGCAAGGGCGGAAGAGTAGGGGCGTCACAGCATGCCCGAGCAGCCTTTCGCGGGTAGGCCGGGGCTTCGAACCCACCACGCTGCCAGCTTGATCCATTCAGCACTGGCCGAGCGCATACCGCAATTGGCGAATGTCTACGCCCATGTGAGCTGTCCAACAGATATTTTCGGCCACAAGATTGCCGAAGCCGCGTGCATGCGTGTTGGCCCGCCTACGACATGCCGGAGGAGCATTGAGCGCTTCTGGCGATGTTTTCGGATGGCTGATTACCAGAGCAATTTTTCCACCAGGCCTGCCATCGGCAGGGGATGCTCTCGTTGCAAAATCATCGCCGCCTCACGCAGCTTTTCGCGGTCGAATCTGTCGCGCTCGTCCCTGAACGCGAAGACGACGAGATTCATTCCGACTTCGACGGATATGGTGATGATCCTTCCAAAACATTCACGCAGGCGCCGCAGAATGGGCTCATTCTTCCCGGCATGGTCACACAAATTGACGACGAGAATTCCGTGCGCGTTGAGTCGGGCGCGGCACGCGCGGTAGAAGTCCAGCGAACAGAGCTGTGGAGGTTGTCCGCTGCTGTCGAAGCCATCGACAAGAAGGATATCGGTCGACCGCTCATCGGTCACCACGAAGTCAGAACCGTCAGCCCAGATTATCTCAAAGCGGTTGCTGCGGGGTGGCATGCAAAACTGATCGGCGACGTCGATGACATTCCAATCGACATCCACCCCGCGGATCGAAGTCCCGGGCAAAAATTTGTGACAGTATTTTGCCAGGGAGCCGCCGCCCAGACCGATGATCTCGACCGTTTCTGGTGATGGATTGAACAGCAGGAAGCCCATCATGGCCTGGGTATATTCAAGCATCAGCCGGACCGGGTCGGTGATGCTCATGGCGCTTTGAACAAAAGCCCAGTTCGCCAACAAACTCCTGATGTCCCCAAGTTCAAAGACCGACGGCGCAACAAAGTCGTTTTCCTCGCCATCAAGCTGCGAGGATGTCGCCTCGAATCGCGCGCTCCACCGCTGCTCCCGATCAATCTCGTCAATGTGTTCGAGGAATATGTCGATCTCGGTGGCGTCAAGTTCAGCGACGTCCGTCGTGGCGTCTGAATGCAGCGCATAGGTGGAACAGCTATCTGTCACAGGCATGCCGCTTCGTCTGACAATCCGGGGCGTACCACTCCGTGCAAACCGACAAATCTACCAAAGGATTGCTCATGCCCCGCTCAGCGCCCAAGGCGCCGTTCGAACAATTGCGCCTTTTCGTACATTTCCTGCCATGCCGCGGCCGCGCGAAGGCAACGATCCCGGACGCGCGGCAGGGTGGCTTCCTCGGCTTCTTCCAGGCACGTGTTGAGCCGGATCAGATAGAAGTCGCTGTTGCGGGTTGTCGGTTTGAGCAGTGGTTTTTGTGTCATGACATGGCTCCGTCCGTTGCAGGATGGGCCTGATCGAGAATTGGGATCGGACGAGACTGATCGTCCAATCGTGCGGCGCTCCTCTCGTCGCTGACGCCATGGCCGCGGGCCAGGTAGTCGTGCGATCCCATTTCATTGAGACGCGAAACGGTGCGCTCGAACTCGAACGCATCCTCAGAGGCGCAGTAGAGCGTGTCGGGATCACGATCGGCGGAAGCGAGCAGCTTGACGCCATTCTCGTACAGCGTGTCGATCAGGGTCTTGAATCGCGCTGCTTGCGATTTCCGGTTTGCATCCAGCACCGGGATGCCGACGAGAATGACGGTGTGATAGCGATGCGCGAGGGCCAGGTAGTCGGGTATGCCGCGCGGCTCGCCGCACAACCGTTTGAACGAGAAGACCGCCACGCCCTTGAGCGATTTGGGCACGAACAGTTCCCGCCCGCCCTTGATCGCGACCGTTTCGGAGGGAACGTGCTCGCGGTCCTCGACCGGGAAGTCGGTCAGACGGAAGAAGGCCCGGCTCAGGGCTTCGGTCGCAGCGTCACCGTTGGGGACATGCCAGGTCTGGAAGCCGCCCAGGCGCTGGAGGCGATAATCGGTCGGGCCGTCGAGCGAGAGCACATCGGGCCGATCCTTCAGAAGCGCGATGAACGGCAGGAAATGTTCGCGATTGAGGCCGTTCTTGTAGAGATCCTGGGGTGGCCGGTTCGATGTCGCGACTATCGTGACGCCGTGGCCGATGATCCGGGTAAACAGCCGGGACAGGATCATGGCGTCAGCCGAATTGGTGACGATCATCTCGTCGAACGCAATCAGCCGGGCCTCCCCTGCGATCGCATCGGCCACCGGCAGAATCGGGTCGCCCGCCTCCTTCGCGCGTTCGACGCGCAGCCGATCATGCACTTCCTGCATGAACTCATGGAAGTGAACCCGCCGCTTGTCGGCGATATCGACACAGTCGAAGAACAGGTCCATCAACATCGACTTGCCGCGCCCGACGCCGCCCCAGAGGTAAACACCCCGGACAGGCTCGGGTTTGCGCCGGGTGATGCGAGCCATGAGACCAGGCCGCTGTGCTTGCGCTTCCAGTTCGGCAACAGCCTTGCCGAAGCGGTGCGCGACCTGGCGCTGTGCGTCGTCGGGGCGCAATTGCCCGGTTGAAATCGCGTCTTCATAACGCGCGATGACTTTGCTCTGTGGCAAGTCCGGTTACTCCGTGAACAGATATGGGCTAAATACAGGGTGCCGGCCGCCCCGGTTTGAGGTCTCCTGGGCCGATCTGGAACGAGGCTGTTCGCACGCTTTTCAAAACCTCACGGCCCTGCCGATCCCGATCCCGATCCCGGTCACTGCGAGCGGGCGGAATACTGTCGTCATGATTCGGCTTCGTCCGGGACCGTTCCCGGACGCTCCTTGCGGAAACCATGCATGCCGAACCACCACTGCAAGGCGATGATGGCGCCCTTGGCGGGCTGGAGCAGTCCGATCATCAGCGTCATGGCGAGCGGCAGGACAATGGCCATAAGCGCCGGGACGGAGAGGTCCGCGTCGCGGACCAGCGCGATGATGAGCGGCGCCATCAGATGTCCGGTCACGAGTATCGAGACATAGGCCGGAAAATCATCGGCCTGCTGGTGCGTCCAGTCTTGCGCGCACTGCGGGCAGCGTGGGATCGGCTTGAGAAATCGCCTGAACAACCGGGCCTTGCCGCAGCGCGGACAATGCCCGCGCAGACCGCGCAGTATCGCCGCCCAACCCGAGGCGGGCAGGACAACGGGGCTGGTCACCGATCCAGGCTCATGGACTGGCATGGACTTTGGCTTTTCTCGTAATTGGTCAAAGGGTGTCTGCATGAAATCAGGCATCGAACATCCCGGGAGGCGCGGCAGCCCGGATGCTCTCATCGACATGCGCGACAAACTGCGTGAAGTTACGGCGGAAACGGTCGGCAAGGCCTCGCGCCGCCTGGTCGTATTTATCGGGCTTTTCCCAGGTCGCGCGCGGATCCAGGATATTGCCATCGACGCCTTCGACCGCGATCGGAACCGCGAAGCCGAAATTGGGGTCGATACGGAACTCCGCCTGCTTGAGCTTGCCCGACAGTGCGGCATTGAGCAGTGCGCGGGTCACCTTGATCGGCATGCGCGAGCCGGCGCCATACTGGCCGCCGGTCCAGCCTGTGTTGACCAGCCAGCAATCCACCCCACCCCTGGCAATGCGCCGGCGCAGAAGATTACCGTAGACGCTGGGATGGCGCGGCATGAAGGGGGCGCCAAAGCAGGTCGAGAATGTGGCCTCCGGCTCAGTCACACCTAGCTCGGTGCCCGCCACCTTTGCCGTGTAGCCAGACAGGAAATGGTACATCGCCTGTTCCGGTGTGAGATGGGCGATCGGCGGCAGCACGCCGAAGGCGTCGGCCGTCAGCATGATGATGGTCTTGGGCACCGGCCCCATGTTCTCGCGCGAAGCGTTGGGGATGAAGTGGATTGGGTAGGCGCCGCGACTGTTCTCGGCGAGTGAGGCGTCATCGAGATCGAGCGCACGGGTCTGCGGATGCATGACGACATTCTCGAGGATCGTGCCAAAGCGCTGCGTGGTCGCATGGATCTCGGGTTCGGCCTCGGCCGACAGGCGGATCATCTTGGCATAGCAGCCGCCTTCGAAGTTGAAGACGGCGGTATCCGACCAGCCATGTTCGTCGTCGCCGATCAGCGTGCGCGAGGCATCGGCGGACAAGGTGGTCTTGCCGGTTCCCGAAAGGCCGAAGAAGATCGCGGTGTCGCCATCGGGTCCGATATTGGCCGAGCAGTGCATCGGCATGACGCCTTGCCGGGGCAGGACGTAGTTGAGGACAGTGAAGACCGCCTTCTTCATCTCACCCGCATAGCCGGTGCCGCCGATCAGGATCAGCTTGTTCATGAAATCGATGGCGATCACCGTCTCTGAACGGCAGCCATGGCGCTCGGGATCGGCGCGGAAACTCGGCAGATCAATGATCGTATAGTCGGCAGAGAACCGATCGAGCTCGTCTGCGGTTGGCCGCACCAGCATGGTGCGTACAAAGCTTGAATGCCAGGCCAGTTCGGTAATGATTCGCACGCCGACGCGGAATTCCGGCTGAGACCCGCCGAACAGGTCTTGCACAAACACATCGTCGAGTGTCGACAGGTGCTTGTAGAAGTCTTCGCGCAGCTTCTCGAAGGCCCCTCCCTTCATCGGCTTGTTGGACGGCCCCCACCAGACGTCGTCCTTGGTTTCGACATCGCGGACGATGAACTTGTCCTGCGCCGAGCGCCCGGTGTGGGTGCCTGTCTCGACCACCAGCGCGCCATGTTCCGACATGCGGCCTTCGCCGCGCCGCAGCGCGAGTTCCACCAATTGTGGCGTATCGAGGTTTTCGTGCAGACGGCCGCCCGGCTTGACGGTGATTTCCGGCTTGGTGAGGGTCAGGGTCATGTGATCAATGGCCTCTCTCGGTCTGTTGGAACAATTTACGGGGACGCTTCAAAGATCGGTCGCGAGGTCATGCGGTCGGTAGCGCAGCGAAAGTTTGGGGCGCCGGACGCGGGACATGTGCGCTTTGTCGGCACATTCCGCTGAACGCGAAGGCTCCGCAGCAGATTCGCGGGCTTCCGCCTGCCGCCGCCTGGGAAGAAGCAGGGGCTGCGGCATCGTTTTATCGCTCATCCGGGGCCCCCCGCTTCGTGTCGCGCGTGCCGTGCGGTCCATGGCTGTTGCCCTGGTCGATGACGCGGGCGATGTCCGACATCAGTCCCGCCGCTTCGAACGGCGTGAGCTCAGCTTCACAGAGCGATCCATCGGCATGGTAAAACGGGGCCACGACCCGAAAGTCGCTTGGGTAGCGCGGGATCAGCCTGAGGTGGGCGTTAACGCCGCTGATGGGCGAAGGCATCGCGCTCACGCCGCCAGCGAGGCTTTCCTCCTGAAGGGCTGATTCAATGAATGGCATAAGACATATATACAACTCCATCGTAAATTGTTAAGATTGTATATTGATGTATAAAACATCATTAGAGCAGCTTATGATCACGTCGCAGCAATTGCGGGCCGCGCGCGCCCTTCCCGGGCTTGACCAGCGCCAGATGGCCGAGCTTGCCGGACTTTTCCTGCCCACGATCCAGCGCATGGAGTCGTCTGACGGTCAGGTTCGGCGGCGGCCAGGGCGTTGCTCTCATCATCGAACGGCTGTCGGCAAGGCATGGGTAAGGGGCGACCGATGAGCGATCCCGGTCCGTTGAGACGGCGCCCCAGTTCACTGGAAGTTGGCAGGGCCCAGCGCGCACTGGTGCAATTGGCGGTCTTGCTGGCGGCGCTGGCGGGACTGGTCAATGCGATCGGGTTTCTCGCTTTTGGCCATGTCTTCCTGGCCTCGCCCGACGCCAACGCCACGGTGCTGGGCGCAAATCTGCCGCAGAACCATGCAGTCGCTCTGTTTGCAGGCGCCATGGTTCTCAGCTTCGTTGCCGGTGTCACGGTGATGACGCTGATCGCGCACCGTGCGACGCAATTCAGGCGCACCCAGGTTCTCCTGACGACTGCGCTTGTCCTGGTCGCCGCCTATGCCGCGGTTCAGGCCCATATTGCCTTCGCCCCAGCTGTATTTCTCGCAATGGCGATGGGCGGCGCCCATTGCGTCTTCGAACGCGACAATTCCGACCTGCAGGAGGCCCTGTCCCCCTCAGCTCAGATCGTCCGCTTTGGTGAGGCGCTGGCCGGAGGGCGCAACGGTCCCAACCACCGCCAGGCCGGCTTGCATGCATCCTTCTGGCTCGCCTTCCTGTTTGGCGGATTGCTGGGCGCCGGGGCGTGGATCGCATTCGATGCCCGATCCTTCGCCCTGGCCGCCGGCGTGGCAGGCGTGCTGACCCTGCGCACATGGCTGATCGAGCGGGACATCTTGCCCGCCTGACGGTGCTACCCGACTTTGGAGAATCCGCGCATTGTGGATTTCCAAGTTGGCCGGATCGCACTCCAAACCTTGGAGGCTTTCGCGCACCCGCTCGTTCTGGTCGACGAGGATCGGCGTGCCATATCCTCCCTCGTGAAATGCGATGGCTGCACGCAGGACCGTATCCTCCTCGGCCTCTGCAAAGATCATCCGTGTCGATCGCGAGCGGGCCAACTCCTGGGCCGAGGCCAGGACAGCTGTGGTTGGGTTCAATCGTTCCCGTAGTGCCTGGCGGTAGGTTGCGACATCGGTAAGCGGTCGGCGGGCGACACCCGAGTCCGTGGCTGCTTGAGCGACTGCCGACGGAACCGTTTCGATCAAGCGAGGATCGAAAGGCGTTGGAATGATGTATTCGGGACCGAAGCTGCCCACACTGCCGCCATAGGCGGCAGCCACTTCCTCGGGAACGCGCTGCCTGGCCAACTCGGCGATGGCTTTCGCGGAGGCCACCTTCATCGCGTCATTGACCGTGGTCGCCCTCACATCGAGCGCCCCGCGAAAGATATAGGGGAAGCCCAAGACATTGTTGATCTGATTGGGATAGTCTGATCGTCCCGTCGCGATGATCGCGTCGGCGCGGATCGACTTCACGATCTCTGGCAGGATCTCCGGGGTCGGATTTGCCAAAGCGAAGATGATCGGACGCGGCGCCATCGAGGCGACCATTTCCGCAGTCACTGCACCAGCAACTGACAGGCCCAGGAACAGGTCCGCTCCGTCCATCGCGTCCGCGAGGGTTCTCGCATCGGTGTCTGCGGCATGAGCCGACTTCCACTGGTTCATGCCTTCGGTGCGGCCTTGGTAGATGACTCCCTTGCTGTCGCACATGATCACATGCCGCACGCCGAGCGACTTGGCGAGTTCAGTGCAGGCCACCGACGCGGCCCCGGCCCCGTTCACGACCATTTTCAGGTCTTTGAGATCGCGTCCGGTCAGGTGCGCGGCATTGATGATACCCGCAGCGGCGATGATCGCAGTGCCGTGCTGGTCATCGTGGAATACGGGAATGTTCATACGCTCGCGCAGCGTCTGCTCGATGATGAAGCATTCTGGTGCCTTGATGTCTTCAAGGTTGATGCCGCCGAAACTCGGCTCCAGCAGTTCCACCGCGGAAATGAAGCGTTCGACATCTTCGGTTGCAAGCTCGAGGTCGATGGAATCGACGTCGGCAAAGCGCTTGAACAGCACCGCCTTGCCTTCCATCACTGGCTTTGATGCCAGAGCCCCAAGATTGCCGAGACCGAGGATCGCGGTTCCGTTGGTGATCACCGCAACCAGATTGCCCTTGGCCGTGTAATCGTAGGCAGCGTCTGGATCGGCTGCGATTGCCTGTACGGGGGCTGCTACCCCTGGCGAATAAGCCAACGCGAGATCGCGCTGTGTCGCCATAGGTTTGGTAGCAACGATTTCGATCTTCCCGGGCCGACCGGTAGAGTGAAAATCCAGCGCTTCGCGCTCAAGAGATGCGTCACCCATTTCATTCCATCCTAATCGGGGCCCGACGCAGACATTGCCTGCTCAAACCAAGTGTGAGCGTGCTGCTAGATCAAGAGCGCAAGCGGACGGGGAACGCGCAGAGCGGGATGTTCCACATGCATTTCAAGGTGTCGTGTCCCTGTCGCACTTATGGCGTTGCCGCTTGCGCTCAGCCAACTCGGCGTTGCGCCGATCATGTGCCCGGCCCCCCGCGATCGTGACGCCGAAGAACAGGATCATAAGCAGCAGCGAGATGACTATGATTATCCCGATGACCATGGCTGCGATTACACTTTGACAGGCTCGAGGATCGAGACGTAGTTTGCCACCGCGCCGCCGCCCATGTTGAAACAAGCGCCAAGCTCGGCACCGGGAAGCTGCATTTCTCCGGCATCCCCGGAAAGCTGGCGAGCCGCCATGACGTGCATCGATACGCCGGTTGCACCAACCGGATGGCCCTTGGCCTTCAGTCCGCCCGACAAATTGACGGGCAACCGCCCGCCACGTTCAGTTTGACCTTCCCGTACAAGCTGGCTTGCTTCGCCGGGTTTGCACAGGCCCATGGCTTCAAGTGTCAGCAACTCGGCGATCGTGAAGCAATCATGGACCTCGGCGAAGTTCAGGTCATTCACGGAAATTCCCGCAGCGTCGTAAGCCCGCTTGAATGCCAGGTGGGGGCCTTCGAAGCTGGCCAGATCTTTTCGGGAAAGGGGAAGGAAGTCGTTGACCTGCTCTGCCGCACGGAAGCCAATCGCACGTTCAAGTTCGCGAGCGACATCCGGGTGAGCAATGATAACGGCTGCCGCGCCATCGGAAATAAGCGAGCAATCCGTAACCTTGAGCGGCGGAGCAATCACCGGATTGCGATCGGAGGCCGTCAGGCAGAAGTCGAGATCGACTTCCTTACGCATGTGCGCGAGAGGATTGAGAAGCGCATTCCGATGGTTCTTTACCGCAATGCGCGCCATTGCGTCGGTCGGGTCGCCATGCCGCGCAGCATAGGCCAAGGCAAATTGCGCGAATATTGCCGGGAAGGAGAGCTCGGCTTCTTCGGGCTGATAACTTGCACCGGATAGCGCCTTCGTGACGCCTGCGGTGTCGAGGCCGGTCATCTTTTCTGCCCCGACGACCAGGGCCACCTTGATCCGCCCGCTCTGGACTGCGTCCAGCGCCGAATAGAGCGCAGCCGAACCCGATGCGCATGCATTTTCGCAGCGCGTTGCCGGCTTGAAGCGCAAGGCGTCGTGCGCCCCCAGGATCATCGACGAACAGAACGCGTCGGGGACCATGCCGGAGTTGAAATGCCCCAGCCAAACGGCATCAATATCGCGCGGATCGATGCCGGCATGGACAATTGCCTGCTTTGCCGCAGACGCGATAAGGCTTTCAATCGTATCTCCGGACAGCTTTCCAAATGCCGTATGTCCCCAGCCAACGATATTTGCCTGAATCTTGATCTTGGACATCTGCAACCTCGTATAGTTCTTGGAATGCGCTCCCTCGGGTCGGGGGAGTGGGCGGATCATCCAAATCGCTGCCGCTGGAATCTGCCCGCGATCGAGAGGATCACCTACCGTGTGCTTGGACAGGAATCGGTTCCAGGCGCGAGCCGCTATGCATGTTCGGAATGTGCTTAGTGAGTTACCATATTTCTATAAAATGTGTGAAGATGGTAATTTGATGTATAGTACATCATTGTGGAACCATGCTTGATTTAGCTGCAAAGCAGGGGCCGAGAGGCGGAGTGAGGCGGGCTCACCGTCCAAATTGGTTCCGGTGCCGTCGCCATGCTGCGCGAGGCGTTTCCTATGCGACGGTGCGCTCCGCACCGCGCCGCTTCAAGCGCTGGCCGCCCTATTTCGACTGCTTTCCAACGTTTTGACCAACACCACATTGCCGAGCATTCCGGCAAGGTCGCGGGCGGTCCTGGCTGCGCCCATGAGCGTGGCCGATCCCGGTCCGCACCAGTCGCCATAGCCCGCAAGCCACAGGCGGGGTTCCTTGATCGACCGTTGGCCATCGACCAGCACCCGGCCATCGTCCTCGACCACGCCATGCATCGCCAGGTGATCGAGCGCGGGCCGAAAGCCGGTGCACCAGATGATCGCATCGACGGCCATCCTGGAACCATCTGGCCAGACAACACCCTCGGCCGTCATCCGTTCGAAGGGCCGGACAGAAGCCAGGTCTCCGCGGGCGCGTGCTTCCTTGACCGGCGGGACCATGACGATGTCGCCGATGCCGCCCACGGGTGTATCGCCCGGTCCAGCCTTCATCCGCGCAACCGCGCGTTCGAACAGGACGCGGCCATCCACATCGTCGGGCAGGAACAGGGGGTCGTGGGTCGTTACCCAGAGGGTGCGTGCTACGGGCGCGAGTTCGGCAACGATCTGGGCGCCGCTATTGCCGCCGCCAACCACGAGCACTGATTGGCAGCTGTAATCCTCCGGCCGGACATAGTGGGCCGAATGGACCTGCACGCCGTTGAAAAGATCGCGCCCCTCGATCTCGGGAATATAGGGGTGAGACCAGGTGCCGGTGGCGCTGACAACCGCCTGTGCGGCAATCCTGCCCTTGTCCGTCACGACTTCCAGACGATCGCTGGCCCGTTCGATGGATTTCACCCGGACGGGACGCTCGATGTGGAATTCGTAACGGGCCTCATAGCGAGCGAGATAATCAAGGACGTCATCGCGCGTGGGATACCCCTCATGCGCGGGCGGCGGCATCAGCCAACCCGGCAGCGAACTGTATCCGGCGGGGGAAAACAGGCGCAGGGAATCCCACCCATGGCGCCATGCACCACCGGGCCCAGCTTCGGCGTCGAGGATCACGAAATCGGCCCCTGCACGGCGAAGATAATAGCCCAGTGACAACCCCATCTGGCCACCGCCGATGATGACGATGTCGTGCTGCGTGGTCATCAGGCCTGCAGCCAGCGGTGAAGAGCGTCCGCTTGGGGCAAGCCTGCGGCACGGACTACCGGCGAATGCCTGGATGGGAGTACCTGGATCATCATGTCATGCGGCTTTCTGTCTGATCGGAAGAGGGCTTCTATCGGCATGCGCGGCGAACACGACATCGACGATGGCGACCCATGCTGGCGAAAATTCGGGATTGCGATATATCGAACAGGTCCATCAGTTCGCATACGCAATGTTCCTGACCGTCCCTGACGATCGCGAGCGCAGCGAGTCTCGTCGGTTCGGCCAGGGCTACCAAGAGGTCTCCGGTGGATGGACCCTGATCATGCGCATGCGCTTATGCGCCCCTCCGCATGGTTGCATCGGCCATGATCAAACAGACCACCGGCTATCCCATGGCGGCAGATCATTCTATCATGCTCGAAATATCGATTGACTATGTGGGCTATCCACGATTATTCGATGAGGTTGGAAGGATGGAATAGATCATGAAGGAATTCAATCCGCAGGTCTCGGCCGTCGAGGCGCTCGGCGCGCTCGCGCACGACACGCGCCTGTCTGTTTTTCGCATGTTGGTGAAGGCTGGCCCGGAGGGATTGATAGCCGGTGCTATCGCGCAGGCCGCGAATGTGCCGCCGTCCACCATGTCGCATCACCTGGGCATTCTCGAACGGGCGGGTCTGGTGGAATCCGAGCGGGAAAGCCGGCTCATCCACTACCGTGCCGATTATGAGGGGATGCGCCGGCTGCTCGCCTTCCTGATGCAGGACTGCTGTCAAGGCGTCCCTGAAATGTGTGCCGAACTGCTCGGCGAACTCAACTGCAATGCCTGAGGGTGCTCTCATGTCCGACACGATCGGCCCCGACAAGACCTACAACGTGCTCTTCCTGTGCACCGGCAACAGTGCCCGCTCGATCCTCGGCGAAGCCGTCATGAACAAGCTGGGGGAAGGCCGCTTCCGCGCCTGGAGTGCCGGCAGCCAGCCCAAGGGTGAGGTTCACCCGATGGCTATTTCCGTACTTGAGAATATGGGCTTCGACATAACGGGCATGCGCTCGAAAGGCTGGGGAGAGTTCGCCGCGCCGGACGCGCCGCAATTCGATTTCATCTTCACCGTCTGCGATAACGCCGCAGGCGAGACCTGCCCCGTATGGATCGGCCATCCGATGACGGCGCACTGGGGCATCGAGGACCCGGCATCAGTCGAAGGCGCTGGTCAGCGCGATGCCTTCATGCAGGCGCTGCGCTACTTGCAGAACCGCATTTCGCTGTTCCTCGCACTCCCGCTCGCCAGCCTCGATGAGATGGCGACGCGGCGAAAGCTCGAGGAAATCGGCCAAAGCGAGGGCGCCAGCGCCAAGGCAGGAGCAAGCGAATGACCCACCAGGATCAATCGGGCGACATCGTCATCTACCATAATCCCGAATGCGGAACCTCGCGCAATGCGCTGGCCATGATCCGCAATGCCGGGATCGAACCGCATGTCATTGAGTACCTCAAGACTCCGCCTTCGCGTGCCTTGCTGGAAAGCCTCATCGCCCGCGCCGGCATCACGCCGCGCGCCCTGCTCCGCGAGAAGGGCACGCCCTATGCCGACCTTGAGCTCGACAATCCTGATCTTTCCGACGTCCATTTGATCGACGCGATGATGAAGCATCCGGTCCTCATCAACCGCCCGCTGGTTGTCTCGCCGCAGGGTGTGAAGCTCTGCCGTCCATCCGAGGAGGTACTCGACCTAATTCCGGCTGGTCAGCGCGGCGTCATCGCCAAGGAAGACGGCGAACAGGTGATCGATGCCACCGGCAATCGCGTCACCGGCTGAACGAGGGATCAAGATGACCGCACAGCCCAAGCGTGAACGCCTGTCGTTCCTCGATCGCTATCTAACCCTTTGGATTTTTCTCGCCATGGCGCTCGGCGTCGGCCTGGGATCAACCTTCGAAGGATTGCCCAAGGCGATCGACAGCCTGTCCTGGGGGACGACCAACGTGCCCATCGCTATCGGGTTGATCCTGATGATGTATCCGCCGCTCGCGCGGGTGCGTTATGAGGAACTGCCGCGCGTATTCGAAGACAAGCGGGTGCTGGCGATCTCGCTGATCCAGAACTGGATCATCGGGCCGGTGCTGATGTTTGCGCTCGCGGTCATCTTCCTTAGCGACAAGCCGGAATACATGACGGGCCTGATCCTCATCGGGCTGGCCCGCTGCATTGCCATGGTCATCGTCTGGAACCAGCTTGCCAGGGGCGACAACCAGTATGTGGCCGCGCTGGTCGCGTTCAACTCGATCTTCCAGATCTTGTTCTTCAGTGTTTATGCGTGGTTCTTCCTTGCTTTCCTGCCGCCGCTGTTCGGGCTTGAGGGAAGCGTCATCCATGTCAGTTTCTGGACCATCGCCGAGGCGGTGCTGATCTACCTCGGCATACCGTTTTTGGCTGGATTTCTGACGCGCAGATGGCTGGTGAAAGCCAAGGGCAACGAATGGTATGAAACCCGTTTCCTGCCCAGAATAAGTCCGATAACGCTCGTCGCACTGCTGTTCACCATCGTCGCCATGTTCAGCCTCAAGGGCAATGAGATCGTGACACTGCCGGGCGACATACTGCGTATCGCCATTCCGCTCACCATCTACTTCGTGGTTCAGTTCAGCGTCAGCTTCTTCATGGGCAAGCTGATCGAGAGCGATTATCCGCGCACGACGGCAGTGGCGTTCACGGCCGCGGGCAACAATTTCGAACTCGCCATCGCGGTTGCCATCGCCGCCTTCGGGCTTGCCTCGCCGGTGGCCTTCGCGGCAGTCATTGGCCCGCTGGTCGAAGTGCCGGTGCTGATCCTGCTGGTAAACGTCGCCTTCTGGTTCGGGCGGCGCTGGTTTCCCGGCAGCGTTCCGGCTGAGGTCCGGGCATGAACGACACGGGTCTGGCCAGGTTGCGGACGCTTGCCGATCCCGACCATCTTCCGGCGCTCAAGCCTGAATATGCTCATCGTCGTCCGACGCTGGGTCTGGGCGAACTCGATCCGCCGCCGCGCATCCTGCTGCTCTATGGCTCCTTGCGCGAACGATCCTATTCGCGGTTCGTGGTTGAAGAGGCCGCGCGCCTGCTCCAGTTCTTCGGCTGCGAGACGCGGATCTTCGATCCCTCCGATCTGCCCATGCCCGATCAGGTCCAGGACGACGATCATCCGGCGGTTCACGAACTGCGCGAGCATTCGCTCTGGTCCGAAGGACAGATCTGGTGCAGCCCGGAACGGCACGGCCAGATCACCGGGATCATGAAATCTCAGATCGATCACCTGCCGCTGGCATTGAAGGGCAGGCGCCCGACGCAAGGTCGCACCCTTGCCGTCATGCAGGTTTCCGCAGGTTCACAATCGTTCAACAGCGTGAACAGCTTGCGCGTCCTCGGCCGCTGGATGCGGATGTTCACCATCCCCAACCAGTCGAGCGTGGCCAAAGCCTATACCGAATTCGACGAGGCCGGACGGATGAAGCCGTCGAGCTATTATGACCGGATCGTCGACGTGGTAGAGGAGTTGGTGCGTTTCACTGTCCTGCTCCGCCCGCATGTCGATCAACTGGTCGATCGCTATTCGGAGCGGGTCGAAGCGGATCGGCCGGTCATTGCTCCCGCGGAAATCCTTGCCTCGATCGATGGCGCACTGGTTCCACCACAGGAGAAAGCGTAACAGGCACAACGCTTATTTCGATAAAACTCGAAATTAACGTTGACGTGTGAAGGTGGACGCCATGTTTCGATTTTACTCGAAATGAGGAGAAGTCCGTTGCAACCCGGTGAGGCAATCCTGGCTCTCGGAGCACTCGCCCAGGAACATCGCCTGGCGCTGTTCAAGCTTCTGGTGCGCGCGGGCGCTGAGGGTCTTCCAGCCGGCGCTATCGCCGCCGAACTGGACATACCCAACTCGTCGCTCTCGTTTCATCTGGCTCAGCTCAACCGGGCTGGACTGATAAACCAGACGCGCAACGGCCGCTCTCTCGTCTACTCTGCCAACTACGCGGGGATGAACGCTCTCATGGGCTATCTCATGGAGAACTGCTGTGCCGGCAGCACGTCGTGCGGTACCGAGGCTTCGTGCGCAGCCCCAGCGACATCCTCATCGGAAAGGAAGTCCGCATGAAACGCCTGCATGTGCACGTCGGGGTTGCAGATCTCGACCAATCGATCCGTTTCTATTCCACGCTGTTCGCCAGCGAGCCGACGGTGGTGAAGCCCGACTACGCGAAATGGATGCTCGATGATCCGCGCGTCAACTTTGCGATCTCGGCCAACAGCCATGCGGCCAAAGGCATCGAGCATCTCGGCATCCAGGTCGAAAGCCAGGATGAACTGGCGGAAGTCTACAGCCGCCTGAGCGCCGCCGATCGACCGGTTCTGGAGGAAGGTGCGACGACCTGTTGCTATGCCAAGTCTGAAAAAAGCTGGATCGCCGATCCCCAGGGTGTGGTGTGGGAAGCATTCTACACCAGCGGCGATGCGACGGACTATGGGAACAGCCCGAAGCTGAGCGCACTTTCCGGAAACGCCGCTGACGACGCCTGCTGCGGACAGGCGATGCCGACAGCGAAGTTAGGCTGCTGCGGCTGACACAGGCATCGTTTCGCCAACGCGCCGGACGGTCCGGTCGCCGGCTCCGCCTAGGTCGAGAGCGCTGGTGTGCGCTCGTCCTCGCGCTCGAAGGCCGAGCCGTCCAGGTGAGAGGGGAGTGGGAAGGGGTGATCGAGCAAAAGCTCTGCTCAAGCCCATTTGGATATCCCCATGCGCGATCTCACCGCAGTCCCGGCCGAGGCCGGCCCCGTTCCCGCACGTGCGCTCGATTATATCCGTGTCGATGCGCCACAACCCGTCGTCCTGGCCTATGGCATCGGTGTCGACAGCACCGCGCTCCTTCTCGAACTCGAAAGCCGGGGCACGCCGCCCGACCTCGTGATCACGGGCGATCCTGGCGTCGAGAAACCTGAGACCTACGCCTACCAAAAGATGATCGCCGCCTGGATGGCGGCACGGGGCATCCCCTATGTGACGGTGCGCTACACACCGCGCCGCTTCAAGCACTGGCCGCCCTATTTCGATCTGCTCTCCAACGTTTTGACGAACGCCACATTGCCGAGCATTTCTCTGGGGCGCCATTCGTGCTCGCTCAAATGGAAGGTCGCTCCGCAGGACGCCTTTCTCAAGCAGTGGGAGCCCGCCAAGGACGCCTGGGCGCGAGGTCAGAAGGTCGTCCGGCTCATCGGCTACGACGCATCGCCGGCCGACACGCGGCGATACGCGCACGCTTCGACCATCGAAAGCGACCTTTTCGAATGCCGTTATCCCCTGCGTGAATGGGGCTGGGACCGCGTCGCCTGTATTGCCCGGATCGAAGCGGCTGGTCTTCCAGTGCCGCCAAAATCGAGCTGCTTCATCTGCGGCGCGATGAAGCCGGATGAGGTTCGCGCCCTTCCTGCCTGGTGTCTGCGATTGATCGTGCTGGTCGAGGCGAGGGCTGCCCCGCGCCTTAGGACCGTCGAAGGCCTGTGGCGCCGCTCGACGCGCACGCGGTCGGGCCGGATGACCGATTTCATTCGCGCCGAGGAGCTCCTGCCCGCTGCCGATATCGACGCGATCATCCGTGACGCGCCTGCCGATCTCATCCGGTTCCAGGATGTGGCGGCCCATGTCCCACTCCCCGACCGCCCGGCGATGGCCGAGTGGCTCGAGCAGTTCAACGCCTGCCTGAAGGAGGCAGCATGACCATCCCTGTTACAGAACAGATCGCCCGCTTGAACGATCGTTGCCGCCAGGGCTTCGATCCAGCCGCGCGCCTCATCGTAACCCGCACATGCCTCTCACGTCTCGCAGGCGAAGGAGACGCGGTTCGTGAAATCGTTGCCCAGGCCGAACTCCTCGCCGCCGTCCGCCGGTATGATTTCGCCCCAGACGACGGCCCCGAGCGAGACTTCGGCGCCTTCGATCTTCGGGGCGAGCGCATCCTCTTCAAGATCGACTATTACGATCCCGCCCTCGAATTCGGATCGGACGATCCAGCGGACGCGTCGCTCACGCGGCGCGTGCTCACGATCATGCTCGCCGAGGATTATTGAGCGCGAGGCGACCCCTAAGCGCCCCGTCGGTCCGGGAAAAGTGGAGGAGGGCTGCAGGTGGAGAATTTCCACTTGTCGAGGAGCCCCAGATGTCCCTTCCCACCGTCATCCACAGCCGGGTTGATCCCGCCGCCGTCACCAAGGTCACGCGCCTTTTCAATAATACGCTCGGTGACATTCTCTCCGAGCTCATCCAGAACGCGCGCCGGGCAGGTGCGAGCGCTGTCGACCTCAAAGTCATCGAAGCCGATGAGGCTGCGTTTCTCGCTATTGTCGACGATGGCGCCGGGATTGAAGATCCATCGGTCATTCTCGCCCTCGGCCGGTCCGGTTGGGGTGACGATATCGCGCGGCGAGAGGACCCCGCCGGCATGGGCGTGTTCAGCCTCGCTGGTCGCGACGTCGAGGTCCGTTCCTGCCCACGCTCGACCGGCGATGGTTGGTCGATCCGCATCGCCTCTGGCGACTGGGAGTCCGGCGCGCCCATCGCCGTTGCGCCCTGTACGCATCCTTTCGGAACCGAGATCCGCGTACCGATCGACGAGCAATGGCCCAAATCGCTCGAAACCGTCGCACAACGCGCCGCGCGTTATTGTCCGCTTCCGGTTCAGCTCAACGGCCAGGATCTGCCCCGCGAGGACTGGTTGAAGGGAGCAGAGACGATCGTCGAGCAGGACGGCGTCCGCATCGGCATCTATCGCAATTATCTTCACCGGCATTTCAGCCCGAGCATCAACTTCCATGGCGTGACCGTCGCCTCGCTCCTCCCGACGGTGGCGGAGAAGGATCGCCACTGGGCCGCCAAGATCGACATTATCGATGCGCCCGAGTTGCAGCTCGTGCTTCCGGCCCGCAAGGAGATGGTCGAGAACAGCGCGCTGCAGTATCTGCGCGCTGCGGTCCGCCTCTCCATCTACCGGCATATCCAGGCGCTCGGCAGCCACCGTCTTTCTTTCGCGGACTGGCAAGAATCGATCGATCTCGGTGTCCTCCTCCCTGAGGCGCGTAGCGAGCTTCAGTCATGGGCGCCGGCGATGGCCGACTACAATAGCGGGTCCAGCCGCCAGAACCTGACCTCGACGAACGATCTCATTTTGGTCGACGATTTCGGACCTCCCATTGAACAGTGCGCCCATTTCGCGCTCGCAAGGGATGGTCGTTTTGACGGGCGACTGGCGGAGCCTGACGATGCGATGCGAGGTTACAGCTGGTATGACGCATTGCCTCGAATCTCGGGCCTGCGCTTCGAAATCGAGCAGAATGGAGAGACGTTCACCTATGACAGCGGGGAACTCCCCGGTCTGACAAATGGTGTGGCCGACCGTCTTGACCTCGTCCTGCAATTGTCAGGGAAGACCGGCGAAACGATCGTGATCCCGGCGCCGGTCGTGATCGAATATGACGATGCGCATTTCTGGAATTTCGAGGAAGCCAATGTCGTGTTCGCCTCCCCCGAGGCCGTGAACCCCGCCGAACTTGTCGACCTCCTCGACAATGCCTGTTTCTCCTCGAGCGATGACCGCGAGGCCGACAGCTGGGATACCCAACACGATCGCTTCCTGCTCGATGCGCAGGAAATGGCGACCCGTCTCCTGCTGGGCGATGAAGCAGCACTTCTCGAGCGCCTGCGCGCCATACTCGCATACAGAACCCAATGGTTCGTTCCCGAAGGCGCGCAATTCGTGGCCGTAATCGGCCGCGAGACCATGGACGTCCGTATGGAGCAGGTCCCGGCCGCCTGACCGCTGACAATGCGCTGGCAGCGTCCCGCCAGCATAGGCGACGGAGACAGGCACACTTCGCTTCAGTGCGTTGCGCCGCAAAGTGAACGGCGTGAGTGAGCGCATGCTCGCGCAGACGCTGCAACAGCTCGAAGGGGATGGCCTGGTGATCCGGCGTAGCTATCCCGTGGTGCCACCGCATGTGGAATATACGCTGACGCCGTTTGGGCAGGAAGCCGCATCTCATGTCGAGGTGCTCACAGACTGGATCGAGGATCGGTTGCCCGCGCTGGTTGAGAGGCGTGGGGTCCAGCACGGTCAGGAAGTCCCGGGTTCCGAGTAGGGAGCGTACCGTCACAGCTCGGCCCAGGCCTCTCGGGCGCGCACCACGGCCCGTCGCGGAAGGCTCCATCTACTGATCACCAGAGCTGGAATCCCACCATTGATCATTTGCGCGCCGCGCGTAACCTCCTGACAGAATTGGAGGCGTCGCGTGCCGTCACCGCGGTTCGGCGGGCGCTGGCCAGCGCCGAAGGGGCCGGCCGGCATCTCGAACATCGCATTTGCAAGAGCTGATCATGAGCCGATACGAACTCACGCCCAGGAACGATCAGCCGGACGTCATCAAGGCCGTCGTCGGTTGGGATCGGCCGTTGCAAACCTACTTCGCGCAGGTGTTCACCCGCACCGAGGCCGAGCCGGAGGAGGGCGAAGCAACGATTTGGCACGGAACGGAACCAGGCGAACTACTGACGCCCGAGGCCGCGCTTGCGGTCGTGGCACCCTATGCCGAGGTGCCTGAGACCCTCGCTGCGAGGTTGTACGATGATATGCGCGGGACGATCGGCGTCAGGGACGGGACTCATCAGGCCGAGGCCAAGCGTTTGCTGTTCGGCTCGATCCACTAATCGGGCGAAGGCTCCCCCGAGGCCGCGAATGCGGGTCTCGGAAGGGGCGCTTACGCGCCTGCTCGGCCGAACGGCCGAGGAGAGGAGGGGGAGGAGGGACGGTGTCCCGGACAAGGTGTTCGGGGACATTATCTGTGGAGACTTCCCATGAACATCGGTTCGATCAAGCAGAATGACGCTGGCATTTTCGTCGGCAAGATCGCGACGCTGACGATTGCCATGACGATCGCGCTGCGCGAGGTACACTCGGCCAATCCCAAGGCGCCGAAGTTCGAGGTGCTGGCGCTGTCGGCCTCGCGGGCGTGGGTGCAGGTGGGCGCGCTGTTCGAGCTGTTCTCGAACGGCACGGGCGAGGCGTTCCTCAACGGCAAGATCGAGGACCCCAGCCTGACCGCGCCGCTCTACATCTCGGCGTTTGCCCAAGAGGACGGCAGCTACAATGTGGTCTGGTCGCGACCGACGCGCCGGCGCGACCTTGCCTCGGAGATGGCGCCCAAGGCC
>FMTU01000017.1 GCA_900100475.1 Sphingobium faniae
AAATCATAGTGGTTCACGGATTTGGCATCGAGACCAAGTTGCTCCGCCAGATACAAGACACCGTCGGAGGGTATCGACGCATGATCCGGCACAAAGAAGCCATGCCCGGCGAAAAATCTAAGCTGAACCGCCAATCCCAGTCGTGCCGTCTCCGCTTTGCCGGTCACGAACGCGATGTCCGAAAAACTCAGGCTCCAGGAGCCGATCAGATCCCCACTCGAAACGCCAAGGCTCATAACGCCGCTCCCTTATCGGAGCGGAACGTCGTTCCTCGCATGGGCGATCGTCAACAACAACCAGCCCGTTCCCGACGTGTTCTCCAAGATGACCAAAATCGCAGCTTCGGGCCGACTGGGCCACCTTGCCCTTGTGACCCATGATGCGGTCGAGCGCGGCGGTGTCGAGGTCTATCGTCTCCGACGCGGTCGGGCTGGCAGCCGTCGGGACGGACAGAGGTGTGCCACTCAGCGCCAGCGCATCGTGCAGAACCTTGGCGAGTTGCGCGGGATCACCGCGCCCGCCGATGTGCATATACATTGTGTGCGGCGCATTGCGCAGCAGATGATTGTGGAGCGCAGTGATCTCGATCCCGCCGGCGATCAGCTTCGCCATGACCGGGTTCACCTCGGTATCGGTGAGAACGAGATCCCCATCACCATCACCTGACCCCCGCCGTGGGGCATGAAGGCGAGCCAGGAGCCGAGCGCAAAGGCCGGCTTCAGCGTCACGCCGTCGAGCACCACATGCAGGTCGCTGCGCGGCAGGCCGATGCGATAGACCCCGCCCGGCATTTCCGCGCCCGGCTTGCCGATCGCCGTAGCAATCGCCTGCTCCCAGGGTTGCGCCGCCTGCGCTGGCGACATCAGCGCCAAAGCGCCCAACAGAATCGCTATCGCACCTCGCTTCATGATATTTTCCTCTTGGACTATGCGATCAGGACGTAGGCGATGCCGAGCGCCGCGCAGATGCCCAGCACCGGGATCATCCCGACTTTGAAGCGGAAGACCGCGATAGCCGCCCCAACGGCCAGCACCAGCGCGGGAATGTTCAGCGAGGCAAGTACCGGCACATCGAAACCGCCGCCCGTAATCGTTACCGTACGCACTTCCCCGAACAGGGTATGGATCGCAAACCAGAGCGCGAGGTTCAGGATGACCCCGACGACAGCGGCGGTAATCGCCCCCAGCGTGGCGGAGAGCGCGCGATTGCCGCGCATCCGCTCGATGAAGGGAGCCCCCGCGAAGATCCAGAGATAGCAGGGCATGAACGTCACCCAGGTCGTGAGAATCGCCCCCAGCGTAGCGGCAACGAGCGGCGGCAGGCCGGTCGCTTCCCGAAACGCGGCAAGGAAACCGACGAATTGCGTCACCATGATGAGCGGGCCGGGCGTGGTCTCTGCCAGTCCGAGGCCGTCCAGCATTTCTCCGGGCTTGAGCCACCCGAAGGTGCCCACGGCTTCCTGCGCGACATAGGCAAGCACCGAATAAGCGCCGCCGAACGTCACCATCGCCATCTGACTGAAGAAGGTGGCGATGCGCGTGAACACGTCATCCGGGCCGAGAAAGGCGAACAGCAGTGCAACCGGCGCCAGCCACAAGATCAGCAAGGCGCCAGAGATTTTGAGCGACCAGCCGAGATTGGGCCGGGCATGGTCCGGCAGTCCCTCACCCAGCGCGGTATCGCGATCGTGAACGACATCTGCCGCCGTCGAGGCATGGCCGCCCCCGACCTGGAATGCCGGAAGGCCGGCGCGTCCACCAAAGAAGCCGGCAAGCGCCGCTGTCAGGACGATCATGGGGAACGGCGCATCCAGGAAGAAGATCGCCACGAAAGCGGCCACCGCCATCCCCCGCATGACATTATTCTTGAGTGCGCGCTTGCCGATGCGCACCACCGCTTCAATGACTACGGCGAGCACCGCGGCCTTGAGTCCGAAGAACAGCCCGACGATCAGCGGGGCGTGGCCGAGCAGCACATAGATATAGCTGAGCCCCAGGATCGCGACGAACCCCGGAAGCACGAACAGCGCGCCGGCGACCAGCCCGCCTTTCGTCTTGTGGAGCAGCCAGCCGATATAAGCGGCGAGCTGCTGCGCCTCGGGGCCGGGAAGCAACATGCAATAGTTGAGCGCGTGGAGGAATCGTTCCTCACCAATCCAGCGTTTTTCGTCGACGAGGATGCGGTGCATCACCGCGATCTGCCCGGCGGGGCCGCCGAAGCTCAGCGCCGCGATCCGCGCCCAGACGCCGGTTGCCTCACGAAAGGAAATACCGTGATCCGGCAAGGTTGTTTCGCTGCTTGCGGGCAGGTCCGTCACCGCGCCGCTCATGTCCGCACCTTTGCCTTGGCCCGGCTTTTCGCTGGCTGATGTGACACCCAATTATGCGTCTCGTCGGTGGCATCGCGGCACCAGCGATAGAAAGCATCGTAGAGCAACATCCCGGCTTCGAGCTGCTCCAGATCGTCGGCATACATGCGCGACAGGCCGAGCGAGGCAGCCAGCAGTCCCGCCGCCTCGGGCACGAGATCCGGCCGCCCGGTGTCGGCACCACGCACGATCGGCGCGAGACGCTTAAGCGGCTCGTGGCCGCCCAGCCCGAACGCCTCGACCATCACATCAAAGGTGCAGAGTTCGTCCCGGTGGCTCCAGACAATGCCTTCGCCCTCAATGTCGAACGGAGCAGCGCCGAAGCGTTCGGCGACACCTTGCACCTCGGATGGCGCCACGAACAGGAAAATGGCGCTGGGATCGACGAAACGGCGGATCAACCAGGGACAGGCAATCCGATCCACCTTGGGACGGCCGCGCGTCACCCAAACCGTCCGCCTTTCGCTATCGCGGGATGGCAGCACGGTTTCCGGCACCATCGGCAGACCGACACTGGCCCACCCGGCGACGCCGTTTTCAAGTGCTTCGGCAGAAACACCTTCATGGCGCAGACGTGCGGCGACACCCTGGCTTAGCGAACCGCCATCACGACAGACAATCACGGCGGAGCGTCCCCGAAACTCGTCCGCCCAGATGCCGATGTCGGCGGCAGCGCGCCGCAATGTTCCGGGGATCAGCAGTGGTTCGGTGGCGAACTCATCCTCAGGCCGAACGTCGATCACTACAGGCCCGGACGGAATGCCGACCAGACGAACGAGTTTATCCGATGAAATCGTATTCAAAACAGGCATGATGCGTCCCTTCACGAAGCAGGACGCGATTCTTCAGCCTGTCGCCTCGTGGGGAGATCGCGTTCCCCATGCCACAATCATGCCGTGTCCTTCGGTCCTGGTCAATGTTCGATCATGCCGGCGTGAGCGAGGCTTGCCTGCTGTGACGTTAGACTATAGTTGGCAAGGGTGGTCAGACTGTCGCAACTTTCGCCATTTCGGCTCTGCTCGATGCTTTGCGTCGCGCTGACGCTCGTTTTTGCGGGAATGAATCTAACCAGCACTATTGATCGTTTCCAACATGCGGGCGGTGCGCGCGCCCAGCACGAACATCTGCCGCTCAGCCTCGTAGTTCTCGATACGCACGATGATGGCGATCATCGCGATACCGCGACCGCATCCGATAGCGGAAACCTGCCCAGCCCTCAGCCAGATACCGGACATCACCATCATGGTGATACGGGATCGTGGCTACCGGCACCCCAGCCGCAGAATCAAGCCGGGATTTTACCTTTGTCATCATCTCAGCCGATGATGGCCGACGATCGATTGGCCAGCGTCCTGATTCACGGGCCTGAACGACCTCCCAAAAGCATCGCAAATCGCAGCTAGAACCGCCGCGCGAACCAGGCGCGGCTATTGCCACGCCTGCTCGTGAGGCCGATTTGTCATGTTTTCAATTTTCATTGCGCACCAGCCCGTGCGCTTGCGGCGGGCGCTTGCGATAGGCGCGGCGATCGCCGCTTTATCCACTCCGTCCGTCGGGATGGCGCAAGACCTGAGTCTGTCCGACGCCCTTTCCAGGGTCGCCACTGGCGATCCATCAGTGGCGGTCAATGCCGCGCGGCTTCAGGCGGCCGATGCGGCCGTCACTCAAGCCGATGTGCGTCCGCGCGATGTCGTGGGTTTCGATGTAGAGGATGTCACCGGCACCGGCCCCTATTCTTCCCTTGGACGTTCGCAGGCTACCGCCTGGTATGAGCGAACCTGGGAGCGCGGCGGCAAGCGTGAAGCGCGTGTCGGCGCTGCTCGCTCTGAACTTGGCGTCACTGCCGAGCGCAATCGCCTGCGGATGCTTGATCTGTTCGCCCAGGTGCAAGCTGCATGGGTCGAAGCGCTAGCAGCCGAAGCCGCTATCCCCATCGCCGAGCAGCGCCTTGCTGCGGCGCGGCAGGTGGAAGGTGAAGTAGGTCGCAGGGTTGGTCGGGCGCTCGATCCGCTATTCGCCGCCGAACGGGCGCGGACTGCCACGACGCAGGCCCGGATCGCGTTCGATCAGGCGCGCGAAAATGCCCGCATCGCCCGCACCACGCTCGCCTCTTATTGGGGAGCGACGGGCGGCGATTACAGCCTCGACACAACGCCTTTCACTATTGTGAGCCCGTCCCGGCCTCCGGCGGATGACGGCCCGGAACTCGCGCTGCTCACCGCCGAGCGGGACGCCGCCGGAGCGAGGGTCCGGCTTGCGGAGACAGGCAATGTCGGCGACCCCAGCGCGCGGGTGGGCCTGCGCCATTTCGGGCAAGGCAATGACGTGGCAGTCATGGTCGGGGGTTCGATCCCACTCGGCAACCGTGCCGCCAATCGCGGTAATGTCGCACGCGCCAATGCGGAGTCACAGGCGGCCGAAGCGGAACTTGCCGTCGCACGGGCACAGATCAGGCGCGAAATCGACCGGATCGTTGCCGAACGCGCGGCGCTTGCCACCGAGATCGACCGGATCGAACGCGAAGTGCTGCCGAGCGCCGCGCGCGCGGTAATGCTTGTGCGCGACGGCTTCGCGCGTGGCGGCACCGCCTTCACCTTCCTCGAAGTCAACCAGGCCCAGCAAGCGGAGGTCGATGCGCGGTCACGGCGAGTCGAGCTATTGCGCCGCTTCCATCTCGCAGGCGCCCGGCTCGACCGGCTGACCGGCCGCCACGCCCCCCTTCTTGCCAGCGCGGAGAATCGCTGATGACCCGATCCTTCCTTTTCGCAAGCTCGTTGCTCGCGCTTTCCCTGCTCGCCGGATGCGGCGAATCCCCTGCTACCAAGGAGGCGGCCGAACCAACGGCGGCGGCGGCCGGCGACTATGAACGTGGGCCGCATCGCGGGCGGATGCTGCGCGATGGCGATTTCGCGGTCGAGATCACGATCTTCGAGGACGGCGCGGACCCCGAGTTTCACGTCTATGCCTACCGGAACGACAAGGCGGTGAGGCCAAGCGAGGTCCAGCTTGCCATCGAACTGTCGCGCCTTGGCGGTAAGGTCGATCGTTTCGCCTTTACGCCACAGGAGGATTATCTGCGTGGCGGCGGTGTGGTGATCGAACCGCATTCGTTTGACGTCAAGGTCCGCGCCGTCGAGGGCGGCCGCACGCATAATTGGGCTTACGCCTCCTACGAAGGCCGGACGACCATCTCCGCGCAGGCAGCACAGGCTGGCGGAGTGCGCTCCGAGCGTGCCGGGCCCGCCACGGTCGCCGAGATGATCGACATGGGCGGCCGGATCGAGATCACGCCCGAAGGTAAGGCCGATGTGCGCGCCCGGCTTCCCGGCCAGATCGTCTGGATGACCGGCAAGCTGGGCGATCGGGTCAGCCGGGGGCAGATCCTGCTCCGCGTGGAGTCCAGCCATTCGCTCCAGACCTATGCGGTGACGGCGCCGATCAGTGGCACCATCATTGAGAAGAACGCCAATGTCGGCGACACGACCGGCGACCGGGCGCTGTTCGTGATCGCCGATCCGACCCAGCTCCATGCCGAGTTCTTCGTCTATCCGCGCGACGCCGAGCGCGTGCGCGTCGGCCAGCGCGTCAACGTCCGCAGCCTGTCCGGCGAAGCAAAGCTCGAGGCGCCGGTGGAAGCCGTTCTGCCGACCGCGGACGTCGCCAGCCAGACGATGATGGCGCATGTCCATCTACCGCCGGCCGCCTCGCGCGATTTCCGGCCAGGAATGGGCGTCGAAGGATCGTTCGCCGTGGCCGAAGCGCAAGTCCCGCTTGCGGTGAGGACCAAGGCCATCCAGCGGTTCCGTGATTTCGAAGTGGTCTATGCCAGGGTCGGCAACACCTATGAGGTACGGATGCTGGAGATCGGGCGCCGCACGCCCGAATGGACCGAAGTGCTCGGCGGTCTCGAACCCGGCACCGAATATGTGACCGACGGCGCCTTCCTGATCCGCGCCGACATCGACAAGTCGGGAGCCAGCCATGACCACTGAGAATGAAACGCCCGTGCGTTCGGAGTTTCTCGAACGCTTCATCTCCAACGCGATCCGCTTTCGCTGGGCCGTTTTGACCATCGTGGCGCTGTTGTGCGGCATCGGCGTCTGGGCCTTCCAGCGGTTGCCGATCGACGCGACGCCGGACATCACCAATGTCCAGGTCCAGATCAACAGCGAGGCCGCGGGCTTCTCGCCGCTCGAAGCCGAGCAGCGCGTGACCTTCCCGGTCGAGACGGCGATCGCCGGCCTGCCGGGGCTCCAATACACCCGCTCGATTTCGCGCTATGGCCTCTCCCAGGTGACGGCGGTGTTCGAGGATGGCACCAGCATCTATTTCGCGCGCCAGCTCATCAACGAACGGCTCCAGACCGCGCGCGATCAGCTTCCCGAAGGGGTCATACCCGAGATGGGGCCGATCGCCACCGGCCTCGGCGAGATCTTCATGTATACGCTGGAGGCCCAACCGGACGCGCGCAAGCCGGACGGCAAGCCCTATACCGCCGAAGACCTGCGGACGCTCCAGGACTGGGTGATCCGGCCGCAGCTGAGGAACACGCCCGGCGTCACCGAGGTCAACAGCATCGGCGGCTATGAGCGGCAATATCATGTGACCCCGCTCCCCGACCGGCTTTCGGCTTATGGGCTTACGCTCAATGATGTCGTCGAGGCGCTCGGCCGCAACAACGCCAATGTCGGCGCCGGCTATGTCGAACGCTACGGCGAGCAATATCTGGTCCGCGTGCCGGGCCAGGCGTCGGGCATCGACGATCTCAAGTCGATCATCGTCACCAATCGCGGTGGGGTGCCGATCCGCGTGGCCGACGTCGCCGATGTCGGCATGGGCGAGGAACTGCGCACCGGGGCGGCGACCGAGGACGGCAAGGAAATCGTGCTTAGCACGGTGATGATGCTCGCCGGCGAGAACAGCCGGATTGTCGCGCGCGCGACGGCCGAGCGGCTCGAGGAAGCAGCAAGAGCGCTTCCGGCGGGCGTGAAGGCGGTGCCGGTTTACGATCGGACCGATCTCGTCGAACGAGCGATCTGGACGGTCGAGAAGAACCTGCTTGAAGGCGCGTTGCTCGTGATCGTCGTGCTGTTCCTGCTGCTCGGCAACATCCGCGCGGCCCTCATCACTGCGGCGGTCATCCCGATCACCATGCTGATGACGATCACCGGCATGGTGCGCGCTGGCGTCTCAGGCAACCTGATGAGTCTCGGCGCGCTCGACTTCGGACTGATCGTCGACGGCGCGGTCATCATAGTCGAGAACTGCTTGCGGCGCTTCGGCGAGGCGCAGCACCGGCTTGGCCGGCTGCTCACGCGTGATGAGCGTTTCACCCTGACCGCGTCGGCGACATCGGAGGTCATCCGGCCCTCGCTGTTCGGCATGCTCATCATCGCGCTGGTCTATGTGCCGATCTTCGCGCTCACCGGCGTCGAGGGGAAGATGTTCCACCCGATGGCGATCACCGTCGTCATGGCGCTGACCTTTGCGCTGATTCTGTCTCTGAGTTTTGTGCCGGCGGCGGTCGCGCTGTTCGTCACCGGCAAGGTCGAGGAGAAGGAAAGCCGGCTGATGGGCTGGGCGCGGAAGCTCTATGCACCTGCGCTCGATGCCGCTCTGCGGCTGCGGGTCGCGTTCGTTGCCGGCGCGGTGGCGCTGGTCGCTATCGCGGGCTTTGCCGCCACGCGCATGGGCTCGGAGTTCGTCCCCAACCTCGACGAGGGCGACATCGCCCTCCATGCGCTGCGCGTGCCCGGCACGAGCCTCAGCCAGGCGATCCAGATGCAGACCACGCTCGAAGCACGGCTCAGGCAGTTTCCTGAAGTCGAGCGGATCGTCGCCAAGATCGGCACCGCTGAGGTGGCGACCGACCCGATGCCGCCGTCGGTCGCCGACGCCTACGTCATGCTCAAGGATCGCAGCGAATGGCCTGATCCACGAAAACCCAAGGCCGAGCTGGTTCGCGAGATGCAGGAAGCGGCCGAAACCGTTCCGGGCAACAACTACGAGTTCACCCAGCCGATCCAGATGCGGTTCAACGAGCTGCTCTCGGGGGTCCGCGCCGATGTCGCGATCAAGGTGTTCGGGGACGATCTCGACCGGCTTCTGGAGATCGGCCAGTCGATCGAAGGCGTGGTGAGCGGCATTGAGGGCGCGCAGGATGTAGCCGTGGAGCAGGTCACGGGCCTGCCCGTCCTCCAGATCACGCCCGACCGGGCGGCGATCGCGCGGTTCGGGCTCAATGTCGGCGACATCCAGGACGCGGTGGCAGTGTCGATCGGCGGCCGCGAAGCCGGTCAGATTTTCGAGGGCGACCGGCGCTTCCCGGTGATCGTGCGGCTGCCTGAGAACATCAGGAGCAAGGCCGACGAAATCGGGCGGCTCCGCATTCCGTTGGCCGGCAATGGCACGGACCCCCGAGGATTCGTGCCGCTCGCCGAGGTTGCCAAGGTCGAGGTCGTGATCGGCCCCAACCAGATCAGCCGCGAGGATGGCAAGCGGCGCGTCGTCGTGACAGCGAACGTGCGCGGGCGCGATCTCGGCTCGTTCATTGAGGAGCTTCGCGAGAAGGCGGACGCCGAGGTCGAAATCCCGTCTGGCTATTGGGTCAGCTATGGCGGCACCTTCGAGCAGTTGATCTCGGCGGCCGAGCGGCTGCGCCTGGTCGTGCCCGCCGCGCTGCTGCTGATCTTCGGCCTGCTCTATGGGCTGTTCCGATCCGCCAGGGATTCAGCGATCGTCTTCTCGGGCGTGCCGCTGGCGCTCACCGGGGGCGTGGCCGCACTGCTGATCCGGGGGATGCCGCTGTCTATCTCGGCAGGCGTGGGCTTCATCGCGCTTTCGGGCGTGGCGGTGCTCAACGGCGTGGTCATGCTGAGCTTCATCCGCCAGCTCCGGGAGACGGGCAACAGCCTTGAGGACGCGATCCGCGAAGGCGCGCTCACAAGGCTCAGGCCGGTGCTGATGACCGCGCTGGTGGCCAGCCTGGGGTTCGTGCCGATGGCGTTCAACGTCGGCGCGGGTGCGGAAGTGCAAAGGCCGCTGGCGACGGTGGTGATCGGCGGCATCCTCTCCTCGACGCTGCTGACGCTACTTGTCCTGCCTGCGCTCTATCGCCTCGTCCACGGTCGCGAAGCGCGCCACGACAGCGAGCATCCATCCCCTGATACGACCCTGGCGCAAGCCTGAGCCATTGCCACTCCCACGGGCCACCGCCCCCCGCCCGTGGGAGACTGGAAAGGAGTTTCTTGATGAGTTTCTTTGCCACCATGCAGCGCGTTCCCCGCAACATGCTGATGCTTGTTCTCGGTCTGCTCGCGCTTTCCTTCTGCTTCGGCTTCGACGCCTTCGCCCATAATGTCGCCGAGGGCGACAAGGGCTATATGGCCCAGTCGCACCCCGGGTCTCGGTGAACGACGACAATGCTGACTGCGAGAGCGACGCACGGCATGGAGAGGAAAAAGCTAGGCGGCAGACAGACGGGTCTTCATGAAGGAACTCTGGAGAAGTTGGCGGGGCGCGCGGCGTTCGGCGGCCTCTGATAGAATACGCACCAATCCCCCTGCCCTTATCAAGCGGTGGCTTTTATCGAGTCCGACCTGAGTCGCCAGACGAGCGGTAGCGCCACGAGGAGAAGGATCGACACCCAGCCGATGCCCTGCAGGATCAGCGATTGCTTCCCCGGCTCGGCCAGGGCAATCGCTATTGGCGCAAGAGCCTGGCCGATACTGGCTGCAGCATGCTGCAGCCCGAGCTTCCAGCCGGACAGGACCGCGGGGCCGCTGATCCAGAAGCTTGTGACGAGACGAAGGCTCGCCGAACTCCAGCCGGCCGCGACAATGAGGCCGGCGATCCCGACCATGGACGATCCATAGGGAAAGACGAACAGAGAGGCGGCGAGAAGCGCAAGTGTGAGGCAGGCGAGCAATCTCGGCGCTGTCACCAGCCAGGAAATCCTTGTGTGGAACAGTTGCGCCGCCAACATGGCAAGCCCGCAAAGGCTGAGCATCCACGCGATCGTCTCGCGGGTGAGACTGCCCTCGGCACGACTCACCAGCAGGCTGACATGCAAGGCTGCAAGGCCTCCACCGCCGACGACCGTGATAAGGAGAAGAATGGAGGTGGTCGCAAGCGGCGGTGCTTTGCGATCATCACCCCCTGACCCTGCGCCACCGCGTGCCGGCAGGCGCATGAACACCATGAGCAAAGCGATCACGGCGACAAGCGCTGAAACGACCAGCAGTGGCGCTCGGGGAAAGACCACCCCGGAGACCTCGGCGAGCAATGGACCGGACAGATCCCCCAGGAATACGAAGGCGGTGAGCCAGGTGAAGTGCATTGCCTGCTCGGTCCGCCCGCCTCCGGCAAAGCTCGTGGAAAGCAGCGCCAGCGGTATGATCGCAGCCGCGGACATGCCGGCAAGCACGCGCAGCAGATAGAGTGCCGGAAGCGGTACGGCCCCGACCGGCGCCAGCGCAAGAGCCAGAACGATGAGCGCGGCGCGCAATATGACCCGATAGTCCATGCGGCCCGCGAGCCAGCCCCACAGTGGCGCAAAGAGCAGGGCCGCAATGGGATGCGCCGCGCTCAGGCTCGCGACATGAAAGTCATGGGCGCGCAGCGATAGTGGGACCTGTCCATCGTCGACGAGCGACGGCAGAAAGGCAAGGATGGCTGTCTGACCTGCAGACGCAGCTGCGACCGCGAACAGCAGCAATATGGACGAGCGGGACCGCGTCCCACTCTCGCCGCCCCCTTCCGCTGGCGGGTTCGGTCCGTTCCGTAATCGTCCTGACGCTGCGGCCCGGTTCACCACCACAATCGCAGGCCGACCACCACGCGGCGTTCGGTCACAATCTCGCGATCCGCGCGCCGGAAGTCGGCGGTGCCGCCAAGCGCCCGCTCCCAGACAAAGCCGACGTAGGGAGCGAACTTGCGCGAGAATTCGTAGCGCAGCCGGCCGCTCAGTTCGACATTGCTGAAGCCGCTACCCAGTTCCCGGTCGGTCGAGCGTTTCGAGTAGAGGTTGGTCTCGACCTGCGGCGTCAGGATGAGCCGATTGGTGAACAGGACCTCATAGGCAGCCTTGGCGCGCGCCGCGACGCGGCCATCGTCACCCACATAGGCGGTCAGCTGCACGTCGAACCAATAGGGTGCCAGCCCTTCGACGCCCGCGGCAAGCCACGTCGTCGCACCCTTGCCGAGATCCTGCCGAACCCCCAGCAGCGTACCCCAGAACGGGCTCTTGCTATGCCACCAGAGCGCCTCGACGCTGCTTTCAGCATCGAGACGGTCACGCGAGTTCTTCAGGCCCTGGCTGCGCAGCCATAGCTTGTCGTTATCCTGTCCCTTGGTGACGAGCACCGTCCAGCCCACCCCCTGGCCCTCATTGCCGCTGACGAACTCGAGCTCGTCGACGAGGATTTTTGGGATCGAGAGCTTGTCGGCCATTTCATAGCCGGGCAGCGTCGAATTCCGATAGCCGTCCGAATAGTCGTCGGAATCGCGCGCGTCCGGCGGCGCCTTGCCGCCCTGCATGCGGCCCATGTCCATTGTCGTGCCGGTGCCCGACATATCCATGCCGGGCATGTCCATTCCCGCATGGTCCTGGGCTTGGGGCGCGGGATGGACGTGCTGCTCTGGCGGAGGCGTCTGTTCCGCCTGGGAGACGGCCGGCGGCGTGGGAAACGCCTCCTGCGCGAAGGCGGGCGATGCCATAGCAATCGAGAGGAACATGCCGATCGCGAACGGCGCGGTTCGGAGGCGGGCGATGCGGATCATGCGACGACCACCTCCCGGAACATGCCGGCCGCCATATGGTAGAGCAGATGGCAGTGAAACGCCCATCGTCCCATGGCGTCTGCGGTGACGCGGAAGCTGACCCGCTGGGCGGGCTGGACCACCACCGTATGCTTGCGGACCTGGAAGGCGCCGTCGGGTCCTTCGACATCGCTCCACATGCCGTGGAGGTGCATCGGATGGGACATCATCGTGTCGTTGACCAAAGTGATGCGCAGCCGCTCGTTCGGCTTGAAGTGAAGCGGCTGGGAATCGTTGAGCTTGATCCCGTCGAGTGACCAGACGAACCGCTCCATATTGCCCGTGAGGTGGAGTTCGATCTCGCGTTCGGGCTCGCGCGGGTCGGGATCCCCGCCCGGCGTGCGAAGATCGGCCAGCGTCAGCACGCGCCAGGCGCGGCCACGAAGGCCGGCCCCGGGATCGTCGAGATTGGCGCGGGGATAGTCAACGCGCATATCGGTGTTCGCACCATATTCGGTGCGGGCATGCCGCGCCTTGGGTGGCATCTCCACCATGCCATGCCCGGCATGCTCGCCGCCCATCTCCCCCATAGTCGTCATCGCGCCCATCATGTCGACGGGGTCGAGCCAGGGCCGCACGTCGAGGGGCGGCACCGGCGCGGCCATGCCGGGAGCGGGCGCGATCGTGCCGCGGGCAAAGCCGGTCCGATCGATCGACTGGGCGAAGATCGTGCGCGCATTGCCGTCGGGCATGGTGAACTCGACATCATAGGTCTCGCCCGGCCCGATCCGGAACTCCTCGACCGCAACCGGCACCACCGGCAGCCCGTCCGCTGAGACGATGGTCAGCTCCACACCGGGAATCCGCACGTCGAAGAAGGTCGCCGTCCCTGCACCTATGAAGCGCAGGCGAACCCGCTCGCCGGGCGCGGCGATCGCCGTCCAGTTGCCCGCCGGCGGCGTCCCGTTCATGAGATAGGTGTAGGTCGCCGCGGAGATATCGCTGTAGTCGGTCGGATTCATCCGCGACGTGTTCCACATCCGCCGACGCTCAAGGGCCTTGCCGAGGCCCATCGTGCCGACATCCTTGAGGAAGTCGCCGGCGGTCGGCTGCGCGAAATTATAATAGCTGCTCAGCTTCTTGAGATTCATGAATATCTGCAGCGGCGGCTCGTCCGACCAGTCGCTCAGCAGGATGCTGTAGTCGCGGTCGGGCGCGGGTCCGCTCGGCACTTTCGGCTCGACGACGATCGCACCATAGAGTCCGGTCTGCTCGGCGAGCGTGTGGGCGTGATACCAGTAGGTACCCGCCTGGCGCACCTCGAAGCGGTAGGTGAAGGTCTCCCCAGGGGCGATGCCGGCGAAGCTGATGCCCGGGACGCCGTCCATTTCGGCAGGCAGGATGATCCCATGCCAGTGGATGCTGGACATCTCCTTAAGGCTGTTGCGGACGCGCAGCGTGACGCTGTCGCCCTCGCGCAGGCGCAGGACCGGTGCGGGCACGGCGCCGTTCACCGCCGTCGCGACCCGGCGCTTGCCGGTGAAGTTGACCGGCAGCTCGGCGATCTCGAGGTCGAACTCGGTTCCGCGCAACTCCCCCGCCGACGCGGCAACGGATCGCGCGAGAAGCGCCGGGGCGAAGCCGGCGACCGCACCGCCGATCGCCAGGCCCTGGACGAAGCGGCGCCGCGCGATCGGCAAGCTATGAAAGGGAGGCATGGACTGTTTCTTTCGCCAAAAGATGCTCAGGCCAGATCGAGGACGATCCGGCCTTCGATGTCGCCGCGATGCATGCGCGCAAAGACGTCGTTGATGTTCTCGAGCTTGTCGGTGTGCGCCGTCGCTTTGACCTTGCCTTCGCCGGCGAAGGTCAGCGCCTCGAGAAGGTCGAGCCGGGTGCCGACGATCGAGCCGCGCACGGTGATGCCGTTCAACACGGTATCGAAGATCGACAGTGGGAAATCGCCCGGCGGAAGGCCGTTGAGCGCGACCGTGCCGCCGCGCCGGACCATGCCCAGCGCCTGCTGGAAGGCCTTGGGCGAGACGGCGGTGACGAGGACGCCGTGCGCACCGCCGATCGCCTGCCGGATCGCGGTCGAAGGATCCTTGTCGCGCGCATTGATCGTCAGCGCGGCGTCGAGGCGCGTCGCAAGATCGAGCTTGCGATCGTCGATGTCGACCGCCGCCACGTTGAGGCCCATGGCGCGGGCATATTGCACCGCCATGTGCCCGAGCCCGCCGATCCCGGAGACCACTACCCATTCGCCGGGCCGAGCCTCGGTGGCCTTCAGTCCCTTGTAGACCGTGACGCCCGCGCAGAGGATCGGCGCGATGTCGATGAAACCGACATTGTCGGGAAGATGCCCGACATAGTTGGGATCGGCGAGGACATATTCGGCGAAGCTGCCATTGACCGAATAGCCGGTATTCTGCTGGCTCTCGCACAGCGTCTCCCAGCCGCCCAGGCAATGCTCGCAGTGTCCGCAGGCGGTGTAGAGCCAGGGGACGCCGACCCGGTCGCCTTCCTTCACATACGTGACCCCCGATCCGACGGCGACGACATGGCCGACGCCTTCATGCCCGGGGATGAAGGGCGGCTTGGGCTTGACCGGCCAGTCGCCCTCGACCGCGTGCAGGTCGGTGTGGCACACGCCGGTCGCCGCGATCTTCACCAGGATCTGGCCGGGACCGACCGTCGGGATCGGCACCTCTTCGATGACCAGCGGCGCTCCGAATTCGCGGACGACGGCCGCCTTCATGGTTTTCGCCATGTCTGCTTCTCCTTCTGCGAGGGTATCAGAACAGGCCGAGCGCGTGCTCGTCATAGGAGACGAGCAGGTTCTTGGTCTGCTGGTAATGGTCGAGCATCATCTTGTGGTTCTCGCGCCCGAACCCCGACGCCTTGTAGCCGCCGAAAGCGGCATGGGCGGGATATTGATGATAGCAGTTGGTCCAGACCCGTCCGGCCTCGATCGCGCGGCCGAGCCGATAGGCGGTATTGCCGTTGCGGGTCCAGATGCCCGCGCCGAGGCCGTAGACGGTATCATTGGCGATCGAGATCGCTTCCTCGATCGTCTTGAAGGTCGTCACCGAGAGGACCGGCCCGAAAATTTCTTCCTGGAAGATCCGCATACGATTCTTACCGACGAACACGGTGGGCTGCACGAAATGGCCCTGGTCGAGTTCGCCGCCAGGAAGCGCCCTGGCACCGCCGGTCAGGCATTGCGCGCCTTCGGCCTTGCCGATCTCGATATAGCCGAGGATCTTGTGCAGCTGGTCCTCGGACGCCTGGGCGCCGAGCTGGACCGAAGGATCAAGCGGGTCGCCCTGGCGGATCGCGGCGACGCGCGCCACCGCGCGCTCGATAAAGCGGTCGAAGATCGATTCATGGATCAGCGCGCGCGAGGGGCAGGTGCAGACCTCGCCCTTGTTGAAGGCGAAGAGTGTGAAACCCTCGAGCGCCTTGTCGAAGAAGGCGTCCTCCTCATCGAGCACGTCGGCCATGAAGATATTGGGCGACTTGCCGCCAAGCTCCATCGTCTGGGGGATGAGATGGTCGGCCGCGGCGTGCATGATCTGCTTGCCGGTGACGGTCTCGCCCGTGAAGGAGACCTTGGCGATCCGGGGATTGGCGGCGATCGCCTGGCCGACGGTGCGCCCGGGTCCGGTGACGACGTTGAGCACGCCGGGCGGCAGGATATCGGCGGTCAGTTCGGCGAGCATCATCAGTGTCAATGGCGTCTGGGAGGCCGGCTTGATGACGGTACAGTTGCCGGCGGCAAGCGCCGGCGCGATCTTCCAGGCCGCCATCAGCAGCGGAAAATTCCACGGGATGATCTGGCCGACGACGCCGAGCGGCTCGCGGAAATGATAGGCGATGGTGTCGGCATCGATCGTCGAGATCGCGCCTTCCTCCGCCCGAATGCAGCCGGCGAAGTAGCGGAAATGGTCGATTGCCAGAGGGACGTCGGCGGCGCGCGTCTCGCGGATCGGCTTGCCGTTGTCGATGGTCTCGGCAAGGGCCAGCAGTTCCAGATTGTCTTCCAGCCGGTCGGCGATCCGGTTGAGCAGCCGGGCACGCTCGGCCGGCGAGACCCTGGCCCATTGATCCCTGGCAGCGTGCGCTGCGTCGAGCGCGCGCTCGACATCTTCCGGGGTCGAGAGGGCGAACTCGGCGATCAGGGCGCCGTTGATAGGGCTCGTGTCCGCAAAATATTCGCCCGTAGCGGGCGCGCTCCAGCGTCCGCCGATGAAATTGTCATATCGATGCCGGAACGACGGTGCGGCATTGATGGTCCCGATCGCTTTCTCGTACATCGCCTGTCTCCATCTCCATTGTGGCATGATGGAGTAGCCCCTCCACCATCGCGGCCTATAAGTAAGTTCCGCAGGAACCGGCCGGATGCCGCCCTCACAAAAAGGGGGGCATCAAGTATGACCGAAGAGCCGATGCGTTTTTCATCGACTTGCGAAGAAGATATTCGCGAGAAAGCAAATAGCTTGCTGTCGCGCTCGCACGCGGTTGGGATTTTTCAGTTCGGCCGGACCACGCCTGGCGGCCATCGTTTACGCTATGAGCGGTTACGCTTCAGTCTGACCCAGTCGCCCTTCTGCGGCGTGCTATCCTTCACCTGGAAATGCGCAAAATGGTCGTCGAAGATCTGGTCGACCTGGACATGGCCGACCATGCGGCGGTGGCGGAGCGTGGCATGGTAGACTTCGAGGGTCTGCCCGACCTGCGCGAGGAGCGGCGTGCTACTGAACGGCAGAAGGCTTATCGTGGCGCCAACCCCCAGATGTCTCCGCATCGCTGTCTCCTCTCTCGCGACAGGCACCAGCTTCCCGGTAATGGTGACCGGGGAAGACACGGACGGACCGTCTGCATCGTCAAAGAACTGGCCCGCTGAGGGCGGCGGCGGGCCCTCAGCCCCCGGGGCTTGTTCTTGGGGCTGGAAACCTCACATGTCGCTCATCGGCTTGGCCTTTTTCATCGGCATCTTGCAGCAGCCGCTCTTCGGCTTGTCGGCAATGCCCGATCCGTTCGCCGTGGCTGATCCCCCGGACATACCCGCCATGCCCTGCTGGTGGGCATGACCTGCCGAAGGCGTCGGCTGCGCGGGAGCGGAATGCGGCGTCGCGGGCGCCGGCTGTGCCAAACCCGTGCCGACGAAGCTCAGGGTCGCCAGGCAGCTGACTGCGGCCGTGAGAAGCGTCGTCTTTCGCATTCGAGGTCTCCGAATATTGTTCCCTTGCCCGATCGTCTGTTCCGATCCCGGCAATTCCGACACTTCAATGCTGGCTGGGTGATCCGCTCTGAATACGTAAGTTACGAATCTGAAATCGTTCAGCACTGGCATTCATGCGACCGTGCGGGCTGGACTATGGTCCAGGGTCAAGCGAATTCATCGCCGGGGTCGGCCGAACCGGTTTCAGACTGTGCGGAAACGCAATTGGCCCGCCGTAAGGACGGCGGGCCAACGCTTCGAGCTTCGCTTTGGAACCGGCTCAGCAACCGCCACCCGACATGCGTGACATGCCCGATGCGCCGTCCTCGTCCCGCGCGCGACGCATCGCCATCCGATGCCCCTGCATCATCTGATCGTGCATCTGCTCCTTGCCGTGCCGCATGCCCTGCATATGAGCAGCATCGGCCTGAACGGGCGCCGGCTTGGCCTTGAGGGTCTCCTCAAGATCGGGCATGCCCGGCGGCATTCCGTCCGCCAGCACGGGCCCGGCACCGACGGCGAGGACGCCGAGAGCTGCGAGCGAAGCGATAATTGCCGTTTTCTTACGCAAATATCCAATCCTTATAGTCTGGGTTCTCAGTTCGACAGAGCATGTGCCCGGTCGATTGTCGCTCCTCTCGGAGCTTGCCAAAGAGATGGTGTCGTCCTCGGCCTCGAAGTATACGTAATGTGCGAAGCGCGCCGGGGCTCAACTGGCTATTTCGGCCATCATCCGACAGATTGCGGCGCATTCCTTGCAGGTGGCCGTACAACGGGCCATCTGCTGGCCCTCAGCGTGACGACGAAATTCCTGCGCACATCGCTCGCAAGCCTCGGCGCAGACACGGCACACGATGCCGTGCAGGGCGGAACGGATGACCAGGTCCCATCCTTCCTGCATCAGGTCCTGCTGCTGGGCATCGCTGAGGCCCAATTCCACCTCCACCTTTGGTGATCGGCACCGTGCCCCCGGCAGCGCCGGTGGATTGGCGCAATCTGGCGGCATCGCCTGCGACGTTCTGCTAGAGTATCCGTGATGATCAAGCTGGAGATTGCGTCCAGCATCGATCGGCTTTGAGCAGGGCGTTCGCGGTGACGACGAGCTTTCGCATGACGGCGGTGATGGCGATCTTGGCGGGCTTCCCGGCAGTAACGAGCTGCTGATATTTTGCCTTGAGATCGGGATTGTACCGGGCGGCGACGAGGGCCGGCATATAGAGAGCCTGCCGCACGTTGGCGCGTCCGCCACGGATGAAGCTCTTGCCTTTCCATTGTCCGGACTGTCGAGCGACGGGGGCGAGACCGGCGAGGGATGCGGCCTGCTTGTTCTCGAGGCTGCCGAGTTCGGGCATGGTGGCGATGAGCTGGTTGGCGGTCAGCGTTCCGACGCCAGCGATGCTGGTGAGGATCTCATGCCGGCGGGCGAGCGCAGCATCGGCGGCGATCAGGTTGGCGATCTCGGTATCGAGCGCCTCGATATGCCGATCGATCTGCTCGAGCCGCTGCCAGCACTGGCGCTTGAGGAAGGCGATGGTGAGGTTCTTCTCGCGATTCTTGAGCGCGGTGCGATCGCGCATGAGGCCGTCTCGGGCATTGATGAGCTCCGCCATCTGCGCCTGCTGTGCGCTTCGAGCGGGTCTGACCGGCGGCTGCAAGGTGGCCGCCATACGGGCCAGCAACATGGCATCGATGCGATCGGTCTTGGCCAGAGTGCCAGTCGCCTGGGCGAAGCGCCGGGCGCGCTCTGGGTTGAGCTTAACGCAGGGCCAGTCGGCCAGAGCCGCCTCCAGCGCTCGATGGTAGGTTGCGGTTGCCTCATAGGCGATCCGCTCGACCGGCCATTGTCGCAGCCAGGCGATCAGCGCCTTGTGGCCCTTGGCGGTGTTGGCGAACTGGCGCTCGGCGCCGGCAGGGTGGACATGGCAGTCGAGGCTCGCTTTGGAGATGTCGATGCCGATCGTCTGTGGTAGATTGTCGCTCATCTTTTCCGCTATCCCATGCTTGTCATCCGGGTCCAAAACCCCGGTATCCGTTCGGGCCTGATGGAAAAGAAAGGGGCGATCCTACTCTAGCCCGGTCCCACAACGACCGGCGTTTTCACGATCCGTCCCCTTCCGCCCGGGCCGGGGTGGCCACCCCGGCCCGGGCAATCCAGCATGGCCCAAACGGACCGCAATGTCATAAGACAAGCGTTTTCGAAGCAGGTGGAATCACTTGCTGACTCGGAAAACGCGTTAAATCAGAAACCTAGAGCAGTCGGTCCGATGTCATCGGATCGGATTCTGCTCTAGTCGAAATCCAAGCTGTGATTCGCGCGGACCTCTACGCCGTGGCGGCGCTGGCCGGCGCGGCGACGGTGGTGGGAGGTAGTCTGCTGAACCTGCCGATCATTCTCACCACGCTCGGCGGCGACCTGGTCTGCTTCGGCCTGCGGGTGATGGCGATCCGCCGGGGATGGCACTTGCCAGTCGCGCGCGAAAACAAAGATGAGGAATCTTCGGGCGCGAGTGACCGCGACCCTTACGTTCAATAAGGGGGCCTTCCGGTTCGAATGTGAGATTACGGCGCATCGTCAGACCCGGTGATCCCGCCTTCGCTTTCCAAACGATCGATCTGCCGGACGTCCTGGCGTGTGAATTTCAGCCTGACACCCGCCCCCATACCATCGGATTCTCCGATCACGATCACGCCGAAATACTCGAGCCCCCGGTTGAGGGCCTTGGCATCGCGTTCGGACTGGACCCATGCGCTGCCTTTTTCCTCTATCAGGCGCACGGCCTCAATGGAAAGCCCGGCGGCGGCGGCGAAGTCTGTTTGATTGATGCTAGCCAGCGCCCGAGCCGCAGCGATCACACGTCCACTGATCTGGACCTTATCGCTCATGCACAAAATCCCTCGATCAACGCGCTCGATACTCGATGAACACTTTGAAACTTGCCAATCATGCCGGCTAGACGTTGGTCTGATCGGCGGGAACGTCGTGCGGCAGCACCGAAGCATTCTCGCCATCGGTCCCGGCGGGCAGGTCCGCACCGATGGCGTGACAGGTCATCGAGAGCGAGCCCATCGAATAGCCCCGCACGATCGCTTCCGGCCGGCTGCCCTCCGCGGCCGCAAGGCCCGCAAGATAGAGAAGCGGAATGAAATGGTCCGGCGTCGGGACGGCCCGCGCATAATCGGGATGCTCGCAGACCTTCAGGATATCGTCCGGCGCGTCGGCGAGTTGGGCGACCACGGCATCGTCGAACCGCTCAGCCCAGTCGAAGACGGCATTCGGCTGCTTCCACTGAACCTCGCGCAGGTTATGGACGACATTGCCGCTGGCCAGGATCATCACGCCGCTGTCGCGCAGGGGCGCGAGCCGCGCGGCAAGATCGACATGATAATCCAGCGGGCGCAGCGCGTTGATCGAAAGCTGCACCACGGGCACATCGGCTTGCGGATAAAGATGCGCAAGCACGGACCAGGCGCCATGATCGAGCCCCCATTGATCGCGATCGAGGCCGACCCATAGGGGCTTCGCAATGTCCGCGACCTCCTGCGCCACGTCTGGGGCACCAAGCGCCGGATAGTCGAAGTCGAACAGCGCTTCGGGAAAGCCGTAGAAGTCGTGGATCGTGCGCGGCTTTGGCATCGCGGTCACCGCAGTGGCGCCGAAATACCAATGCGCTGAGATGACAAGCAGCGCGCTCGGGCGCGGCAGACCGCGCCCGAGCGAACGCCAGGCGTTGGTGAAGCCGTTTCGTTCCAGCGTGTTCATCGGGCTGCCATGACCGATGAACAGCGCCGGCATCCGGCCCGCATCCCTATCCGGAAGACCCTGCCCTTCGTCGCTCATCCTGATCCTCCGCGCCTAGGTCGCCGAAATGGGCTGGTCCAGTGTCGGTCTGACGCTAACGCGGCTGAGCCCCGTATAGATCGATGGCTATCTTCCATAGGTACCAGTCCTAGGCCTCCGCCCTGTGGCGGCCTAGGATGGCGCGCGTTCGGCAGCCTTTGAGCGAAGTCTCACGCCGTCGACGCTCCAGGCGCCGGGACCCGCAAACACCAGATAGAGGAAGACGAAGCAGAAAAGGATTGCTGCATCGCCGCCATTATTGACCGGGAAGAAATTCTGCGGAGCGTGAGCCATCCAATAGGCGACGGCCATGGTGCCCGAAGCGATGAACGCAGCCGGACGGGTGAATAGGCCAAGGACAATCAAGGCACCTGCCACCGTCTCGACGATACCCGCGAATGCGCCGGGATTGTCGAAGGCGAGGCCCGACCAGGCTCTCTCACCGCCCGGGAAGCCAAAGAACTTCTGTGTCCCATGCGCCAGGAAGATCAGCCCCGAAACGATGCGCAGCAGGGCAAGCGCATAAGGTGCCCTGCGCGCAATCCCGACCTCATCAATCACGCAACCCTCCATTGCTGCGCCGGGCAGTGCGAATGACAGCCCGGTTCTGCATCTTGTACTTGTATAGTATTGAACAGGCGGTGTCTTCGAAGATCATGATATGCCCGTAACAACCGCGACCGCCGTGAAATTGCATCACCGTCCCGGCGCGAAAGGCCCGATCACCGTCCGGTCATGCGGGGCGGCAAAGTCCGACGCTGGCCCTGCCGGCACCACGCTGGTCGGGTTGATGGTCCTGTGGCTTTCATAATAGTGGCGCTTGATATGCTCCATGTTCACCGTGGCGGCGACGCCCGGCAACTGGAAGATCTCACGCGTGAAGCTCCAAAGGTTGGGGTAATCGACGATCCGCCGGACATTGCATTTGAAATGTCCGTTATAGACCTCGTCGAAACGGACGAGCGTGGTGAACAGCCGGATATCAGCCTCGCTGAGTTGGCCGCCCACCAGATAACGCTGGCGCGACAGGCGATCCTCCAGCCAATCCAGCGTCTCGAATACGCCGGCAACGGCTTCGTCATAGGCGGCCTGGTTGGTGGCGAAGCCGGCCTTGTATACGCCGTTGTTGAAGCCGTCATAGACACGGGCGTTCGCCGCATCGATTTCTGCGCGGAGATGCGCCGGATAATAGTCGCACTGAGCAGCGCCGACCTCATCGAAGGCGCTCGTCAGCATCCGGATGATTTCCGATGACTCATTGTTGACGATGGTGCGCCGCTCCCTGTCCCACAGGATGGGAACGGTGACGCGGCCGCTATAGTCGGCCTGTGCGGCGGTATAGACCTGATGGAGGAAGGTGGCCCCGTTGATGGGCTCCACAAGCTCGACCTCGTGCCTAACTATGGTCTTCCGCAAAGGCCGGCTGCCAGTGCTGGCCGTTGAGGCGCCGTTGCATGCCTGAAGCGGCCACAGCCGGCGCGTGCATCAGACATGGCTGCTCTCCCGCTCGATGTCAGTAGAACCTGGCGCGAACGCCGAGCGCATCATTCGTTTGCGCGATCGAGTCTTCGGCAGTCCCCGCTAGGCCCGTCAGCGCTCTGATGGCGTCGATCGTGTCGGGAATGACGATGGCCTGGTTGTCGACCATATAGGCGTAGAACAGTTCGTCACCCTCGACCTTGAGCATGTCCTCCCACAATGCCACCTCATAGAGATTATCGTGTGGGCGGCCGAGGTCGGCCATCAGTTCCTTGACCGTGTTGATCGCGGCGAGGCCATCGCTGGCGCGGATCAGCGCGATCCGGGACGAAGCCCGGAACGCGTTGAGCACCTCTTCCTTGCTCGCGCTCCGCGTCAACTGCACCGACCAATAATGAAGATGCGCCAGCGTTTGCGGGACTTTGACCGCCATCGTCACGACGTCGAGCTCAGGATCCACGCTTTGGGCGTCTGGTCCCTGATGGCTGGGGATGTCAGGCTCGGGGGCGAGTGTGTTCATGATGCCGCCCAGGTGGCTTTCCCACGGATCGGTGGCCCGCCGCAACAGGGTGCCGCGAGCCCGCTTCAAAAGGCCTGCGCGCTTGAGTGCCGTCAGAGTGCGCACGATCGAGGTTGTGTTGCAGGACACCACCCGCGTCGCCGTTCGTCCCACCGCGCTATCGAACGAGACCTCCGCGACGAAGGAATGTCCCGTGACGGCATGCTTCTCGCCGCCATGAACGATGAACTTGAGGCCGCTTGCGCGATATACCTCTGCATTCTGCGCGGCGATGCGCTTGGGCGTACAGTCCACCACCACATCGGCCTGTCCGAGGAGCGCACCCAGCGTACCGGCGATGTTGAAACCAGCGTCCCGCATCGACTTGGCATGTTCGGACGTGGCCGCATAGAGACCGATTCCCTGCTCCTCAAGCGGGCGCAGCCGCCAGTCCGCAGTAATGTCCGCCACTCCGGCAAGCCGCATGTCCTTCTGCGCCAGGACGGCGGTTGCCACCCGCTTGCCGATAACGCCGTAGCCGTTGATCGCGACGCGAACTGGATCGTGCTGGGTCATCTTCGCCGCCTTCCTTTAGACGAGGGTGTCCGGGCCGGGCGTCGTCATAGCCCGGACATCTACGACTGGCGTGAACCTTATCTGGTCTTCCTGAAGACATCGAGCTCGACCTCGTAGGCCGGCTCGGGGCGCTTGAACAGATATTCGCCATTGCGGATCGACGCCAGCACGTCAGCGCGCTGACGCACGGCCTCGAACGGCGTCTGGGCGTCCAGCACCAGGAAGTTGGCCGGCTTGCCCGCTTCGATGCCGTATTGATCTTCGACGTTCAGGGTCCTGGCGCCGTTATAGGTGATCAGGTCCAGGCACCGGTCAAGCTCGTCAAACGACATGGTTTGCGCCAGGTGAATGCCGTTATCGAGGATGTTCATCAGATTGCCATTGCCTGCCGGATACCATGGGTCGTTGATGGAATCCTGCCCGAAGCAGACGTTGATGCCGCTTTCCCACAATTCCTTCACCCGCGTCAGGCCGCGACGCTTGGGATAGCTATCCTGCCGGCCTTGCAGATAGGCGTTCTCGGTCGGCAGCGAGATGAAATTCAGCCCCGACTTCTGGAACAGGCCCATCATGCGAAAGGCATAGGCATTGTCCGCCGAGCCGAACGAGCAGGTGTGGCTGGCGGCCGTGCGGGCGCCGATGCCTTCGGCCATCACCAGCGCATTGAGCAGTTCGACGAAGCGGCTCATCACGTCGTCGGTTTCGTCGCAATGCACATCGATCAGCTTGTTGTGCTTGACCGCCAGTTCGACGGTGCGGTGGATGGATTTCTCGCCGATCTCGCGTGCCCATTCGAAGTGCGGGATGGCGCCGACACAGTCCGCGCCCATTTTCAACGCTTCTTCCACCATTTCGTCGCCGCCCTTGTAGGCGTACATGCCTTCCTGCGGGAACGCGACGATCTGGATGGTGACATTGTCCTTCAACTCTTCGCGGATTTCCAGCATCGCCTTCAGGCCGGTCAGCTTGGGATCGTCCACGTCGATATGGGTGCGGATGAACTGGACACCTTTGGACACTTCTTCCATGATGCCCTTCAGCGCGCGTTCCCTGGCGTCGGCAAGCGTCTGGGTCTTCTTGACATCGTGCCAGCGGGCGATTCCTTCGAACAGCGTACCGGTCGTATTGGTGGCGCCTTCGCTGCGGCCAGTATAGACATAATCGAGATGCAGGTGGGCATCGACATAGGGCGGCACCACCAGACGGCCCTGAAGGTCGATTTCCTCGCCCGCTCCGGGCAGTTCCTTGCCGATCTGCTTGATGACACCCTTGTCGACCATGATTTCGCTGGTTTCATCGTGCTGACGGTAGATACGGGCATTGGTGAACTTCTTCACGATTATCTCCTTCACGATTTGACGATGCTATTCAGGAAGAGCGCAGGGTGCGCTTGGCAAAGAATGCGATGATGGCGGCCGAGACAAAACAGATCAGCGACAGATAAACGATGCCTCTGGCGCCCATGCGTCCCGGGAATTCGGTCAGCAGCGCCCCGCCCACCCCGGTCGCGATCATGATCGAGAAGTTGAACACGCTCGATTGCACCGACGTGGCCACGCCCTTGGCTTCCGAGACCTGCTTGCTGACGGCGGTCTGATACATCGTCACCAGCGGGCCGAAAGCGAGACCCCACAGGAAAAACGCGAGATGCGAGATGCCTGGCGTTCCCCGGAATGTCAGGAGCAGGGCCATGGCAATGGCGCCTACGATCAGCATCGAGACGATTAGCGGGCGCAGATAGGCGTCAATATATTTCGCGGAACCAAAGACCGAGATGACCGAGCCGATGCCGAAGATCAGCATGGCCATGGCGATTCCGCCGGCGAAGTTGATCAGCTGCACGATCAGGGTGATGTAGGTGTAAGCGCCGTAATGCGCCGCGACCGACAAGAAGGTCAGGAGCAGGATGATCAGTATCGATGGCATCTTGAGTACCGCCAGAGGCGAATTGCTTTTGGTGAGTTTTTCACCTTCCACCGACGGCAGGAAGAACCAGGACAGCACGGCAATGGCCACGACGATCAGCCCCAGCGCCATGAATGCGGTCCGCCAGCCGAATGTGAGGCCGATCGTCGTCATCACCGGCAGGCCGATGGCGATGCCAAGCGTGTTGCCCGACATGATGACCGTGATCGCCTTGCCATGCATATTATCGGGGACCAGACGCGTGCCATAGGCCGCGATCATCGGCCACATCACGCCGGCACAAATGCCGCCGAGAATGCGGCTGGCAACGATGACCTCATAGGAGGAGGAGATGGCGACGACGATGTTGGAGGCAGCGAAGCCGATCAGCAGCGCCATCAGCAGCTTCTTGCGGTTGACCGCCAGGGTCGCGCTGACCAGTGGAATGGCGCAAATGGCGGACGCCAGCGCATAGACACCGACGAGGAAGCCGACCCGGCTCTCGGAAACTCCCAGGCCGTCGCTCATCTGTGGTAAAATGCCTGACGGCACCAGTTCGGACAGGATACCAACAAAGGTAACACTGGCCATCAGGCCAAAGACAAACCACGAAAATGTCTGCTTTTCACTAAGTTGAGTATTCGTGGTCACGTTCGCCTCCTTCCTGCGTGTCGAATGCGTTCGATATCCGATTCATTGCCGCCGTGATGGCCCAGGCGACGATCGCACGCATCGGCTACAATTCAACGCCAATAATTTCTCCCGCCCGCGCAGCATAATCGAGCGCATAGGCAAGCTCTCCAGCCGTCTCCGCATGAATATGGAGGAGCGGCTGGCCCCGTTCGACCTCCTCGCCGAGACGCGTCTCCATGTGAATACCTGCGGCCTTGACGTCGGGCGCGCCGGCCAGCTTGGCGAGACGCGCCAGCTTGCGATTGTCGATATGGACGACGCGCCCGGCGCGCGCGGCGACGATGGCATGGGTCTGTGCGGCGACCGGCGGAGTTCGCATGCCGCCTTGAGCTTCGCAGATCGCCGCGAATTTCGTCCAGGCGCGCCCATCGGCGAGTGTCGTCAGCGCGAGCGAAACGCCCTGGCCGGGTTCGGCCTTACCGCCGATCTCGAGCGCAGCGCCGGCGAGCACCGCGGCGCGCCGGCGCAGATCGTCCGGCGCCTCGGGCGCATTGCGCAAGACGGCGAGCACGTCGCGCGCCTCCAGCGCCGGGCCGACGCCGCGTCCGACCGGCTGGGAGCCGTCGGTGAGCAGGCAGCGCGCCTCGATGCCCGAACGCGCGGCCACCGTCCGCATTCGTTCGGCGAGATGGCGGGCGCCTTCTTCGGTGCGCACCTTGGCGGTTGGGCCTACCGGAATGTCGATGACCACATGGGTCGAGCCCGCCGCGATCTTTTTGGACAAGACCGAGGCAATGAGCTGACCTTCGGTATCGACGTCCAGCTCACGCTCGATGCGCACGAACTTGTCGTCAGCGGGACTGAGGTGAACGGCGCCGCCCCAGGCGATGCAGCCTCCCTCCTGTTCAACCACGCGCTTCAGCGCCGCAAGGTCCAGGTGCACGGGAGCAAGCGTCTCCATCATGTCGGCGGTTCCGGCCGGTGACGTGATCGCGCGTGAGGAAGTTTTCGGCATGATGAGGCCGTTCGCCGCGACAATGGCCACGACCAGCGGCGTGGTGCGGTTGCCCGGCAGCCCCCCAACACAATGCTTGTCGACCACGACCGGCGCGTTCCACGACAGACGCTCGCCGACGGCAATCATCGCAGCAGTAAGGTCTGCGGTTTCGTTTTCGTCGAGCGGTAGCGCCGCACTCGAGGTGAGGAAGGCTGCAAGGTGGACATCTGTGTAGTGGCCCTGGGCGACATCGCCGACAATGGCGGCGAGCGCGGCCGCGTCGAGGCGATGCCCGTAGATGCGCCGGCGCACGTTGGCGAGCGACTCGACCGCCGGCGCATGCGTGACCGCGACCGCATCTCCCTGGGCAACGCCGAGCATCTCCCAGGCCGGTTCCGAGAGCGCCGCCTCACCCGGCGCGAGCAGGCCATCGCCTTCGACCTGATAGAGCAGCGCCCGCACCGCACGATCGCCAGCCGAGAGCAGCACTTGCGAACGCCCGGACAATCCTTCGGCCTGGCAGACATGGCAGTCGGTGCGCATGATTACGATAGGCTGGTGCTGGCTGTGGAGGCCGAGCCGCCGTGCGCGCAATGTCGGCTGGACGAGAGCGCCCTCGTTGGACGCCGTCATAGGTCGAACACCTGCGCCTGGCGCGGGACGACGGCGTCCCATCCCAATTCATGGTCGATGCGCGAGCGCAGCGCCTCCGAGGCTTGCGCCTCACCATGCACGATGAAGACGCGCTGCGGCGGACGCTGAAATCCCGATAGCCAGCGCATCAATTCATTGGCGTCAGCATGGGCGGACAGCATCGGTAGATCGGCGACTTCCGCCGCAATCTGAATCCATTGGCCATGGATCTTTATCTCGCGCGCGCCCTCGAGCATCGCGCGCCCGCGGGTTCCCGCCGCCTGGAAGCCGGAGAAGACAATGGTGTTCTTGTGGTCGGGCGCGAACGTCTTGAGGTGATGAAGCACGCGCCCGCCCGTCGCCATGCCGCTCGCCGAAATGACGATCTTGGGGTAAGGGCTCGCGCTGATCGCCTTCGATTGCTCGACCTCGCGCGTATAGGTAGCGATATCGCACGAAGCGCGGCAGACTTCGGGCGTCAGCCGATGATCGGCGAGGTATTCGCACAGCATGTCGGTCGCATTGATGGCCATCGGGCTGTCCAGGTAGATCGGGATGTTCTTCAGCCGGCCAGCCTCCCGCAGCTTCCAGAGATAATAGAGAAGCGCCTGGGCGCGTCCGACCGCAAAGGCCGGGATGATGACCGTCCCGCCGCGGCGGACGGTGCGTTCCACGACCGCGCCCAGCGCTTCGGCGGCATCGGTCGGGTCATGAATGCGGTTGCCATAGGTCGACTCGATCACGACGAAATCGGCTTGGGCGACCGGCTCCGGGTCCAGCATGAAGGGATCGGAATAGCGACCGAGATCGCCGGAGAAGACGATACGCCGGCCGCCCCATTCGACATCGGCTGTCGCGGCGCCGAGGATGTGCCCGGCATGGCGAAAGGTGACCCTCGCGCCGCCCGGCAGTTCGGTGGATTTGGAGAACTGTACCGAGCTGAAGGACTCGATCGCGCGCTCGGCGTCGCGCACGCCATAGAGCGGCAAGGCGGGCTTGTGCCGCGTGGCGCCGATTCGGTTGAGGAAATCGGCGTCCTTCTCGTTAAGATAGCCGCTGTCCTTGAGAATGAGCGCGGCCACGTCGCGCGTCGCCGCGGTCGCATAGATGCGGCCGCGAAAGCCGTCGCGCACGAGGCGCGGCAGATAGCCGGAATGGTCGAGATGGGCATGGGTGAGAATGACTGCATCGATGCTGGCGGGCGGGACCGGCAGCGGCTCCCAATTGAGTTCGCGCAGATTCTTCATGCCCTGGAACAGGCCGCAATCGATCAGGATGCGCTTGCCGTCATGCTCGAGCAAATGCTTCGAACCGGTGACGGTTCCGGCGGCGCCAAGCGAGGTCATGGTGAGCATCAAGCGGCCTTTCAGTTCGCCGACGGGGGCGTGATGAGGTCCTGGGGGTCGCCGCGGCCATCGACGGCAGCGCATTCGGTGGGGGAAAGAAACTGCTCGCGGGGCCGGTTCAGCAACCGTGCGGCGCTTTCGGCCACATGCGCCCAGGTTGAGCGATTGGCGAACAGCATGCCGGCCACGTCGAGGGTGCCGCCCCGGCTGATATAGCCGTGCGCGACCGTCCTTGACGGCCCGCCATCAAGTCGGCGCAGCAATCCGAGTATCGGCTCGGGGCGCGTATGGCTTACGATCACGCGCGGCATGTTCGGCGGAAAGAGCGCCGCGAGCTCAGCGTCGCTCGCTGTGAACGATCGTTCGATTGGATCGCGCGGCGCCCGGAAACGGCCCGGTTCGATCAGCACGGTGACGAGCGGACGCACGCCAGCTTCGGCGAGTCGGCGGGCGGCCTTCAGCGCCTCTTCGAGCTGATAAGCTCCGATGGCGACGAGCTGCACGTCCGCGTCGGCTGCTGCGCCTTCGATATGGGCCGCCCCCGCCTCAACGGCTCGCAGCGCCGCATGACCGTCGAGCCGATGGGGCATATCGCGCTTGGAAACGATGAGGCACGCCACCTGGCCGCGTCCCTGATAGACTGAATGCAGGGCCGCGACGGCGCTGTTCACGTCCACGGGAAACAGGACGCGAGCGGTGTCGCTCATCTCGCCGAGCAGCGCTTCGCCGATGGTCGGATCCTGGTGCGATTGCTCGTTCTTGCTGTTTTCCCACGTGTGTGAGGTGACGATGAGCGGGACCGAAATCCAGCCCGGCTCCTGGCCGATCTCGCGCTGGCGCCGCGCGAACACGATCTCCTGGCGCAGGCCACCGAGCATCTTCATCGCAAACGCTTCATAGCTCACGACCAGATTGAGCCCGCCCTTGTTGGCGAGCGCGGCGCCGGCCACGGCTTCCTCGTTGAGCGCGGTGATGACGGCGCCGTCGATTGCATTGGCCACGCCCGGTTCGGGGACGTTGACCCGATGGCGCAAGCGCTCGAGCACGGCCCCCATATGGTTCGAGCGCAGTTCGTCGGGATTGCCGACCCGGACGCGCAGCGCGGGATTGGCGTCGACGAGGCGCACGAACCAGCGGTCGAGCGCATGCATGGCGCAGTCGGGAGGAGCGCCCGCCTGGTCCCATTTCGGCTCGGGGAGCGTGGGCGCCTGTGGGCGGCGCAGCGCCAGAGGATGACGGCTTTCCAGCGGGCGGCGCTGCGCGTCGTGACCGGCGAGCGTTTCGACGGCCTGCGCGATTTCATCGGGCGGCACGAACAGCACAGCCGCCGCCTCGTTGAAGGTGCGTCGCGCCGCTTCATCGAAAGCGGGATTACCGGCGAGCGGCAGATTATGGGCAGCGTTCGTGTCCGACCCCGGAAAACCGTAACCCTTGACCGTCTCGGCTATCACATAGGGGATCGGCGCCGGATAGCGGCGCGTCGGATCGGTGATGAAACGCTCGAGGCGCCGCTCGGCCTCCAATATGGCCCAGGCGAAGGCGGCCGGATCGCGCCCATCGATGGCGAAGGGGTCGAAGCCGTTGAGCCGCAGATGATCGGCGAGCCATTCGGCGCCGCCTTGTTGGGCGATCTGCGCACGCTCCTCGATCCGCCTGCCATTGAGGATCATCACCGGGATCGCGATGCCGCTGTCTTCGGCGCGCCACCAGCGAGGCGTCCAGTCGGAGCCGCGTTGTTCCTCGAACGCCCCATCGCTCAGAAAGGCCACGAGACTCTCGCCGGGCAGCGGCATATGGACATATTGCACCTCCGCAAAGCCGAGATAGCCCCCTTCGGAGATCGCGCCGGCCGTGTTCGGCCCGGCGTGGCTGCCGAGTGGGACTGCTGCGGTCCCGTCGGCAGCGATCGCGTAAGAATAGAAGTCGGACACGAGACGCGAGAGGCCGGCTTCGCTTCTGTCATAGCGACCCTGCTGCGCCGGCGAGACGTCGCCGGTGAGCGCGTTCACTGCCTCGATCGCGGCGACGCTATGGCCTTGTCCCATCAACCAGGCGCGCGTTGTGGCGCTTAGCGCGTTTGCCGCGAGATAACCGACGAATGCCGGAACCATATTGAGCGACCCGCCCGTATGGCCTTCCGGCGTGGTCTTGAACGCTTCGGCAGGCAGGGGTGCGCCGGAGAGGTCGACGCGTTCGGCATAGCTCATGTGAACGACCGTCCACATCGCTGCGCTGGCAAGCCGGTCAGCGGCGATCAGGATGCGGTAGAGCGCCTCCTTCCCGGACGCGGTGGTCGAGGCAAGCGCGCGGACACGCTCGATCGTCTGGTCGGAGTGGACAATCGGGCCGAAACCGTTGCGCCACGTTTCAAAGGAATCTGAATGTGTCATAGTCGCCTTTTCTTGTCCTTGGCCGGATGAGCGTAGCGGGTCAGCCTGCCGTCCAGGGCGGCGGGTCGCTGGCGGGGAAGGAGTCGAAGCTCGCACGGTCGACCTCGTCGAGAGGCTCGGGCGGGCGGCGATGGCGAATGAGGTTTTGCGCGCCGGCATGGGCCTGCGCGAGCGCTTCGGCGACGAGCGGCGCAAGCCCGATCGCGTTCGTCGGGTGTGGCACTGCATCGGTCGAGACGATGCGGCTCGAAAGTGAGGCAAGCCGCTCATAGGAATCTTCGGCGAAGATGCCATGAATGACTGCACAGACCGGCTTTGCGAAACCTTGAAGCGCGAGCTTGTGCGCCGCTTCGATCATCGTGCGGCCCGACGAGGCGATATCGTCGGCGAGCACCGGCTGACGGCCGCGCCATGCGCCGAGATCGGGAACCTCGACATCGACGCTGCGGTCGCCGTGCCGGATCTTTCTGAGCACGGTGAACGGCGCGCCTACGCGTGCGGCGATCGCCGAGACCCATTGCTCGCTCTCCTCATCGGGGCCGATCAACAGGGGCGCCTCGACATGGGCCGAGATCCAGTCGGCAAGTACCGGTGCAGCGTGCAATGTGATGTCGGGTATCGTGTAGAGCGTCGACAGCGCCGGATAGCGATGCAGGTGCGGATCGACCGTCACCAGCCGGTCGAACGTGGCCGAGACGAGACGCGCGAAGCTCTTCGAGGAAACCGCTTCGCCAGGCTGGAAGCGGCGGTCCTGACGCATATAGGAGAGGTAGGGCGCAACCAGCGTGACCTCGCGCGCGCCAAGGTCACGAGCCGCGTCCGCCGCGAAGACGAGACTCAGGAAGCTGTCGTCGGGACGCACCAAGGTGCAGACCAGATCCACGCACTTGTCGGTGACGTCCGTCAAGAGGCGCACATAGCTCTCGCCGTCGGGAAAACGCCGGGTTTCAAGGACGCCCAGCTCGAAGCCGCCGGCTTCGGCGAACGCCTGCGCGAACGCTTCGTTGCCCGGCAGGGCGAAGATCACACGCATCTGATTACCCCTGTCGCTCATCGCCGCCCCTTGTAGAAACGCAGCAATTGCGCGTTGAAGGCAACAATGATGGTGCTCACCGACATGAGCGCGGCCGCCACCGCCGGGGTCATCAGGAATCCGGTGCCGAACGTGATGCCTGCCGCCATCGGGATCGCGACCGCGTTGTAGCCGGTTGCCCACAGAAGGTTCTGCACCATTTTGCGATAGGTCGCTCGCGACAGGCCGAGAATGGCCACGACGTCGCGTGGATCGCTGCGCACCAGGACGATGTCCGCGGATTCCACCGCCACGTCGGTTCCCGCGCCTATCGCGATGCCGAGATCGGCGACCACCAGCGCGGGGGCGTCATTGACGCCGTCGCCCACCATGGCGACCGCAAGGCCGCGCGATTGCAGCTCCTCGATCTTCTCCGACTTCTGGTTGGGAAGCACCTCGGCAAAATATTCCGTGATTCCCAATTCTTCCGAAACCGCCTGGGCGACGCCGTGGGCGTCGCCGGTGAGCATGATTGAATCGACGCCAAGCGATTTGAGCTCGGTGATAGCCTGTTTCGATTCCGGTCGCACGATGTCGGCAAGTGCGAACAGGGCGCGCGGCGCGCCGCCGCGCACCAGGACGACAACGGTTTTGCCCTGGTTCTCGAGCTTCTTCAGGCGTGGATCGGAAATCTCCTCGCTGGTGCGGGCGAGATGACCGGGGCTGACGATGCGGATATCTTCTCCACCGACATTCGCCACGATCCCCTCGCCGGTGATGTTGCGCACCTCGCTCGCCTTGGGCCAGTTGAGGCCGCGATCCTTTGCTTCCGCGACGATGCCGTGCGCGATCGGATGCTCGGACTGACTTTCAGTGGCGGCGGCCAAGGCGAGTTCCGTATTTTCATCCCCATTGCCGAGCAGGACGATGTCGCTGACCCCGAACCGGCCTTCGGTCAACGTGCCGGTCTTGTCGAACACGACGGCGTTGAGATTACGCGCGCGCTCAAAGGCGGCGCGGTCGCGGATCAGAAGGCCATTGCGAGCACTGAGCGATGTGCTGACGGCGACCACCAGCGGCACAGCGAGCCCAAGCGCATGCGGACAGGCGACGACCATGACAGTCACCATCCGTTCCACTGCGAACGCGGGCGTTTGGCCGAGCAGCAACCAGACGATGAGCGTGCCGAAGCCGACCACAAGCGCGATATAGGTGAGCCAGGCGGCGGCGCGGTTGGCGAGGTCCTGGGTACGCGAGCGTGTCGCCTGGGCCTTCTTCACCAGCTCAATGACCTGGGCGAGATAGGTCTTGTCGCCGGTTGCGGTCACTTTGATGGTTACAGCGTTGGCGCCATTGATCGCACCGCCGATCGCCGGTTCGCCTACTCCTTTCGAGACGGGGCGCGACTCGCCCGTCAACATTGCTTCGTTGAAGCCAGAAGCCCCTTCAAGAATGTTGCCGTCCACCGGCACCTTGGCGCCAGGACGGACCAGCACGTGGTCGCCCGGCATCAAGGCCGAGATCGGGACTTCCTGGGTCGCGCCATTGGCGTCGATGCGCGTTGCGGTGTCGGGCAAGAGGCGCACGAGCTCCTCAAGCGCGCGCGATGCGCCCATGACCGAGCGCATCTCGATCCAGTGGCCGAGCAGCATGACGCCGATCAGCGTCACCAGCTCCCAATAGAAAGCCTCGCCCGGAAAGCCGAAGGTGACGGCCGCGGAGAAGAAATAGGCGGCCGAAATCGCCAGCGCGATCAGGGTCATCATACCGGGCTGCTTCTTGCGCAGCTCGGAGACGAAGCCGGTCAGGAACGGCCAGCCGCCATAGACATAGACGATGGTGGAGAGCGCGAAGAGCAGAAGCCCATCGCCGGGAAAGGAGATGGTCCCGGCAAGGCCCAGCCAATGCTGAATCATCGGCGACAAGAGTAGTACGGGCGGCGTCAGGACTAACGTCACCCAGAAGCGACGCCGGTAATCGGCGATCATCGCGCCATGATCGTGGCCGCCGGCATGATCGGCATGGCTAGAACCGGATGCCTGAACAACAACGGCCCCAGCCTTACCCACAGCCGGTTCATGCTGTTGATGATGTGCGTGATGCCCGCCAGGCTGATTCATCCCTTGGTCCTTCTTGTGAGCTTGATGGCCATCGGCGCGCCGGTGGTCAGAAGTATATTACGCGCCCACCGCACGCACCCCTCACGGTCGCCGCTGTGGTGCAGTGCCTTCATCAGGAACGCACACGCCTCAGGCGCGGAATGAACCCGGGAACGTGACGCCTGTAACTCTCATAGTCGGCGCCGAAGCTTGCGATCGCATCGCGTTCCTCGGTGCGGGCAAGACGCACATACATGACGACCAACACCGGAAACATGAGGAGCGTCAGCAGCGTCGGCCATTGCAGCAGAAACCCGAACATCACGAGGATGAAGCCGAGATATTGCGGGTGACGGATCGAGCCATAGACGCCCGTCGTCGCCAGCACGCCGTCGCGCTGGGCGACGTAGAGCGTCTTCCAGGCCGACGCGATCAGGATGAAGCCGCCACCGATAAACACGAAGCTGAGCAGATGAAACGGACCTAAGTGCGGATTTCCGCGCCAGCCGAACAGTTCTTCGAGCAGATGGCCGGCATCGTGCGTGAACCAATCGACTCCCGGATAGCGGCTCTGTAGCCAGCCTGAGAGCAGATAGATGGTGAGCGGAAACCCATACATCTCCGTGAACAGCGCGATGATGAACGCGCTAAACGCACCGAACGAACGCCAATCCCGCTTGGTCTGCGGCTTGAAGAAGCTGAACGCGAACATGATGAAGATGGCCGAGTTCAGCACCACCAGCCACCAAAGCCCATAGGCTGGAATATCATTCTCCATGAAAGCGCCTCCTGATGATCCGATCAGTGATGGTGATGGCGCTGCGCCCGGTCACCTTTGGACGCCCCTGCGGAGCCGCCATGTCCGCCGTGACCGCGGTGCATGAAGATGTGCATCAGCGGACACAGGAGTATAATCAGGAAGGGCAGCCAGCCGAGCAGATGAGCTCGGTGTCCGAGGATGAGAAAGAAGCCGGCGATCGTTAGGAAACCCACCAGGACGATATTTGCGATAGACAATCGGCGATGATCTGGGTCGCGTTTGGCGTTTTCGTATTCCATCACCTGCCTCCGTTCCGACTGGTCGGCGCGCAGGCGGACCCATTCATGGTGGCCAAGAATAGAGGTCAGAAGAACCGCGTCTTTGATCTGCATTAAATCGTGCGGGAACCTTTGCCGGATGAAAGTGCGCGTCCGGCTCCAGCATTCAGGCGGTGGGGAGCGTGTCGAAGCGGGCAGCCAGTGTTGCGATCGCCTCGCGGCATGAGCCGAGGCGAATGTCGATGCCGCGTGCGAGCAGGAGGTTGCGGCAGGGCTCGGCGATGAAGCCGCAGACCAATCGCTCGACGCCGCTTTCGGCAATTACGTCATAGATGGCGCGCTCTCCGTAAGCCTGGCTTGCGGGAAAGGTTTCAACTGCGCCGTCGGCGGAGAAAACGACCACGCCATCGCAGCCTGCAAAGAATGGGCAGAGGATCGGCCCTTCCAGGCGCATTGCCACCATGACTCCGGTGCGCACGGCTTCCTGAGAAAGCGGCTTAGACATGAGAGGCCATAGGGGCTCCGGTGCATAGGCGGGTCCACCAATGTCGTATCCCCGCCTGCAAGCTCGGTCTTTAACTCCGGTCAAGTTTTTCGTTGAGGGGCGCGTGTCGCACGCGCGTATCCATTGCAACCGCCACGCGCGTTTCGCGCCGGTGATCTTTCTGAGGTGTAATATCGGGACAGCTTTGGCGTCCTTATCCTTACAGGACGCCGCGTGCCCAGAAGGGCAATGAATGGCGTCCTCTCGATTGCAAACCGGGAGCGCACGCAAATGGATCAGGACCGACAAGCCCAGGACGACCGACACCGAGGCCGATCATGGCGCGGATGACGGTGTCGACTGAGCGACCGGGCCGCTCGGGCAATGGCTCGGTTATCGATGACGGTGCCGACGCGCTTCGCCTGCTTCCCGGCTTGCACGGCGCGGATCGAAAGATCGAAGCTGGCCAGGAGCTGTTCGGCGTCGGCGCTCCGTTCGATACCGTTTGCAATCTCATCGACGGCTGGGTGTCGCTCTACACCTTGCTGGAGGATGGACGCAGGCAGATCGTCCAGTTCGTGCTGCCGGGTGGGGTATTCGGCATGTTCGGGACGTCGAGCGGACGCGCTACCTACGGCGCGCAGGCGCTCACCGGGGCGCTCGTATGCTGCATCCCGCTCGACGTGCTGAACGCGCGCATGCGCGACAATCCCGACGTCGCTATGCGGCTGGTGCGCTCCTTGAGCCGCGACCGCGCGCTCGCCTTCGACCACCTCACCAGCGTCGGCCGGTGCAATGCGCGCGAGCGCGTCGCCCGCCTGGTTCTCGAACTGTTCGTGCGCTGCCGAACGCAATGGCCAGGCAACCGCATCGAGGAGATGTATCTGCCGCTCACTCAAGAGCATATCGGTGATGCGACGGGGCTTACGTTCGTCCATGTGAACCGCATTTTGCGCACGTTGCGCAAGGAAGGCGTCGTTGAGTTTCATCATCGCCGGCTGCGCATCCTCGATCCGGATCGACTTGTCCGTGTAGCCGGCGTCGACCACAACGCCGCGATGGCGTGGCTATGACACGCAGCCGCCAGCGGCGACGCGGCGCGACGGATCATGCGTCGTCTTTTCGCGCGCGCCGGGACCTGGCCGGGGGGCGAACAGGCTTGGTCTTGACGACTGGCCCATCGGTGCCGAGCGGCATCTCATCACAGCGGCAGTCGAGGAAACCGTGCGTTGAGCAGGTGCGGCACATTTCCTCAAGCCGCATGCGCAGCGCCTTGCGACCGCGATGCAGGCGGACGGTCACATTGTTCAGCGAGGTGCCAAGGCTCGCGGCCAGCCGGTCCCGCGGCTCGCCCAGGATATCGGCTCGCCAGATGACGTCGGCATATTCGGCCTTCAGCGTCGGCAGGAGTCGGTAGAGGCAATTGCATACGGTGGCGTCGATCTCCGCGTCGGGGTCGGCGGGTAGCGCGTCGATGTCGATGCTGTCGGCCGCCGCCTCTCGCCGATGCCGGCGTGCCTGAGCGCGCTGGTGATCGACGATGGTGGTGGCAAGAATGCGCCCGAACCAACCACGGACGGTCTGGACGTCGCGGAGTTGACCGGCGCGCTCCAGCACGCGGAGCGAGAAACGCTGCAACACCTCCTCCGCCTCGTCGTGGTTGCGCAGACGTTGACGGAGGAAAACGAGGATTTCTTCCTGCGCCTCGACCAGCGCGCGCTGGACGGCCGCGTCATGCGGCTTGGCCGCATCTTCGGCTGATGGCGTGGCGTCACTCGATTTGGTCATTGCTTCCCAAGACCTGACTCGCCGCTCGATGCGGAACACGAATGACGAGCATGGCTCACAAAAGGGTGCCTGTCTTCGATCCAGATCAAAATCAGTGCGATTGGCCGGCTGCCCCCAGGATCGTGGCGCATTGATCGGCCATTGCCTGCTCTTCGTTCGCAGGGATGATCAGGACGGCCACTCTGGCCCCGGGCGAGGCGATGTTGAAGGCGCCCGCTTTATTGGCGTCGGCGTCGCAGGTGATGCCCAGCCAGGCGAGACGCGCGCAGATGCGGGCGCGCATGTCGGGTTGGTGTTCGCCGATCCCGCCGGTGAACACCAAAGCGTCGATTCCGCCGATCGTCGAAGCGAGCGCAGCCGCCTCGCGCGCAACCCGGAACGCGAAGATTTCCAACGCCTCGTCTGCACTTGCCGCATCGCTTTCAGCCAGCACCCGCGCGGCGGCGCTGATGCCGGACAGGTCGAGCAGGCCGGACTCGTGGTAGAGCATATGTTCGAGCGCATCGACCGACATGTCGCGGGCGCGCATCAGGTGGAGCAGGACGCCGGGATCAGTCGCGCCGCAACGCGTGGCCATCGGCACCCCGTCGAGAGTGGAAAATCCCATCGTCGTGTCGCGGCTAACCCCGCCTTCGAGCGCACAGATACTTGCACCAGCGCCGAGGTGCGCTGCGACGATGCGATTGCGGGCGAGGTCTGGCCGGCGCCGTTCGAGCTCGGCCGCGATGAATTGATAGGACAGGCCATGAAATCCGAAGCGCTTCACGCCGGCGTCAAACAGGGTGCGGGGAATGGCGAAGCGGCGCACGATATCCGGCTGTGTGCGATGGAAGGCAGTGTCGAAGCACGCGATCTGTGCGACGTTGGGACAGAGCCGCCGCAGCGTGTCGATCAGAGCGATGCTCTTTGGCTGATGAAGGGGCGCAAGCGAGGTCAGCGCCTCGATCGCGGCAAGCACGTCGTCGTCGATAAGCGCTGGACCGGCGAAGTGGTCGCCGCCGTGGACAACGCGCTGACCGATCGCCTTCAGCCCCCGCATGGGGAGATGATCGGCAAGGCACGCGAACGCCTGTTGGATCAGCACTGGCGTCGACGCTTCCGGCGATAAAACATGCTCGGCGCGCGTTTCGTCCGCCTGCACGCGAAGCTTGCTCGTAGCCTCGTCGAGCGTTGCCCGGCCGAGCACGCGCGCGCGACCACGATCGAGCGCGAACACTCCTAGCTTGATCGTGGCGGAGCCGGGATTGATGGTGAGGATCGTGTCAGTCATGGGGTGTTAGTCAGGTTACGAGTCGGCGCGCCCTTCGGCTTTAATCCCGATCAAGCTGGTGCCAAAGCGTCAGCGTCGGTCAAGGGGCGAACGACGGAAATGCGCATCAGGTGTAGACAGAGGGGATTCGCAATGGACGAACTGGACAGATTACTGGGGCGCCTACGCGCCGCGCCGGCTCCAGACCGGCTGGCCGCCATCAGCGCGCGTCCCCCCCATGGGCCGGAATATCATTCTCCATGAAAGCGCCCCTTGATGGTCCGATCAGTGGTGGTGAGTGCGCTGCACCCGCTCACCATTAGGCACCTCCGCGGAGCCGCCATGTCCGCCGTGACCGCGGTGCATGAAGATGTGCATCAACGGACACAGGAGGATGATCAGGAAGGGCAGCCAGCCGAACAGATGGGCTCCGTGTTCGAGGATGAGGAAGAAGTCTGCGATCACGAGGAAACCCGCCAGGACGATATTCGCGATCAGCAGCCGTGGGCGGGTTGGCTTTGGTTGGACGTTGTCGAATTCCATCATCGGCCTTCGTTACAGTATGTTATCGGAAATGGATCGAAGGTCACGCTCGAATGCGGTGATCAACCGCTGTCGAACTATCTAACAACGAGGACAGGAAGCGATGAGCGGCTCACCACCTCCTGGGTTTGACTGCCCAGAAAGAGACGGCCAAGACCTCGACGGCCATGGGACGCCATAACGATCAGGGAGCAACCTTTCTCAGCCGCCATATCAAGGATTGCTTCCGCCGGCCGCCCATTTGGAACATGGTGCGTTTCGCACGTAACGCCCAACTTGTCGGCGCTGGCTTTGATGGGATCGAGCAGTTCCTGCGCGAACCTGGTCTGGTCTGCGTGATATCTCTCAAAGTCGTTCTGTCCCAGGGCCCAGCCTTCTCCCGCGTAAACCGGAAACGGCTCGGTCACCGTGACGACTATGACTTTGGCGTCGAGGTTCTTTGCGAGCGAGAGGCCGTGATCGACGCCTTTTTGCGCAAGTTCCGAACCGTCCGTAGCGATGAGGATATGCTTATACATAGCTGAAATATCCTTCTGTTTGATTCGAGCGAGAGTGCCGTCGTTGCGCACCGTTCAATCGCGCGCGCATTTTCAAGTTTGCGGACGCCGGCGATGATTCGAATGCAACTTCCCATAGTGGCATTCCCGCACCAGTTCCTGGTCCGATCTGCATCCTTGGTGCCGTACCACCTAATCCGATACTACTTTCGTCAATGCGCTCGCGATGTCGCGCGCAACGGCGTCCATGCCCTGCATCCCATCGATCTCAACGAGTTCTTCTCTTCGGCGATAATAGTTCAATAGCGGTTCGGTCTTTTGCCGGTACTCGTCGAGACGTCTGGCGAAGGTATCCGGATTGTCATCGCTACGAACCATGCCGCCAGCGGCCAGCGTATCGGCGACGCGCTTTTCCATCCGCTCAATGAGCGCTGACGGATCGACCTTCAGTTCGATCACTGCGTCAAGCTTGAAACCCTTTTGCTCCATCATCGCCGTCAGGGCTTCCGCCTGCGCGACCGTCCGGGGGAAGCCGTCCAGAATGAAACCCCTGCGACAATCCTCTTGATCGATCCGGTCAGATACCATGTGATTGATAACATCGTCGGGTACGAGTTCGCCGCGATCCATGATCGCCTTGGCCTCGCGCCCGATTTCCGTGCCGTTGGCCACAGCCGCACGCAGCATCTCACCTGTGGAAAGCTGAGGAATGGAATGGCGTTCGACCAGGCGCTGCGCCTGCGTTCCCTTTCCTGCTCCCGGCGGTCCGAGCACTATAAGTCTCATTGCCTTTTCTTACCCCTCGCTGTTTGACCTCATCGGCAACAATCCCACCCGCCGAGGGCGAAGAACGACACTACGCCAAGCTCGATGATGCGCCCATGACTGCATAACTCAAGCCAAATGACCTCCGGCAACCCCGGGGCGGTTCGCAGCGTTACACCCCGTCTGCCTTGCCACAGAATTAGGTGCAGGACCTTTGTGGCGCACGCAATTTGCATACGCTGGAGCCGAACAGCTGACTGTCGACTCCGGCATGTGGGTGTGTAGCTAATTCTTCAGTATCTGCGTGCACCGGGCATGCGAAAGATTCATTGGGTTGATACCACGTCCCTTCATCTCATTATGGTCGTGAATTTGCCCGACACCCATTTCGCTCTCCATCTTGCGACAGCTGTCGATTTCCGCACTGGTCGGCGGAACAGTCGCACAAGCACCAAGCAGGACAAATGGCGCCAAGCCCAGAATCGTCAAGTATTTCATAAAAATTTTCCTTCCTGTTTACGTGTTGTGGTTGCCCTCTCCAACCTCATAATTCTTTTGGCTTTCAGCCCTGAGAATTCTGCCAAAATCTTTCTTAAAATGCAGCGAAGTTAGTTACAGGTTACAATTCGGACGTTCGCCCGTCATCGCAGAAGACGTGCGACCACGAAGGCACGAATAAATTCATGGCTTTGGTCGGAAGTTCGATGCTGGCTTTCGGGTCTGGGCTCACCAAGGGTAGCCCGGTTCTGCTTGCATTCCTCGTGAGAGAGACCCATCGGGTTTCGCGGCCCACCCCTCGCCTCGCCATGATCGTGGATGGGGTTCACGCCCATCTCTGCTCCATGGCTTCGCGACTCGCTCGCTTTTCTGCCAGCACCTGGGTTGACTTGGCCGCCACGCAGCCCACAACCGGCCGCAGACCTGTGCGACGAGTAGCGTCAGAACTGCCTTCATAATACAACCTTTCTCGATGCGTTCACTCCTGCGAACACCGCCGGTCTAGAGCCAGCTTGAGTTCAGAAAACACAAAGAGACATTGCATGTTCTACCGGCCGCGAGCGAAACAAACAACCCCGCAAGATCGCAAAGTCGGCAAACCGTCTGACCATCCGATTGCCCGTCTCGCACCTCCTTGCAGTGATTACGCGCGGGCCGGACGTAGCCCTCAAAAATATTTTCTGCGAAAATGAGGGCGAGATGCCGCCGCGGCGTATAAGGTTTTAAAGCTGCGGAGGGGGGCTATGGGGCATTCCGGTTTTGACCAGATCGAAAAAATTCGAGTACTGCGGCTAGAGGACACTGCACTCAAGACTGCGAGCGCCGCACTCAGGCAGACAATCTTCGCATGCACTCGGTCAGGCATTATCGCTGCGCTCCAATCGGCTGCCCGGCGTCCCTGCCGGGTGATCAATCAAACTTCCAATCTCCCATCTGGACACTTGGCCCCATGCTAAACCGTATCTGGGTTGCCGCGCCCCTCGCACTCGCAGTATGTCTACCGCACACTGCTCAGGCTCAGAACATCGTTGAGAACGTAACTACGCCTGAGGAGTCGCTAAGGCCTCCCTCTCCCTTGGGTCTGCCTGACGTCACGGCCATCGCTCTGCAAAACCGGGCCGAAATAGCGGCAGCAAAAGCCCGTGCCGATGCTCTTGCTCAGCGCCCAGCCATCGTGTCTTCCCTCGAGGATCCAATGGTGTCGGTGTCGGTCGACCACTACCCATTCGGCGCGATGATGGATGGTGGACGGCGTTACGATCGAAGCATCAGTGTCGAACAGAAATTCCCGTTATCGGGGGTTCTTTCCCATCGGCGCTCCGCCGCCATTGCCGAGGCAGAGCGGGCAACCGCGCTTACGAGCGTGACCGAGCTGGATGTTGTGCTCAATGCTCAGCGCGGGTTCTTCATGCTATGGGAACGTCGAAGGATGCGGCCCGTAATCGACGAACAGATCACATTGGCCAGTTTGCTCGTCGATGTGGCCGCGAGCCGCTATGCAAGCGGAGGCGGCGCACAAGCCGACATCCTCAGGGCCGAAGCCGAGGTAGCCCGCTTGCAGGCAAAACGACAGTCCCTGGACGCCCAGAACCGCAGCGCAGAAGCAATGCTGAACGCGGGCCTCGGCCTCCCTGTAGATGCTTCAGTTCCGGAATTGGCGTATCAGCCCAGCCTTGCCGAGCCGGCGTCAATTGCAGAAGTGCTCGAGCTGGCCACGGAAAACCGGCCCGAGCTCGCGGTGGGAACCGCAGAGGTAAAGCGCGCCGGCGCAGAAACTCGCGCGATGCGTTCGATGTACAAACCCATGGCGACCGTCAAAGCTGGGTACGCCGAGACCATGGCCGAGGGTCGCGGAGCGATGCTGATGGTCGGCATCAGCGTTCCAATATGGCGGCGGCGCCTGAGTAGCGGTGTCGCAGAGGCACAGGCCATGCAGCGCATGGCAGACGCCGATCTGGAAGCCATGCGCCGGATGGTCGCGGGCGAAACGCTTGCGGCGCGCGAAGACGTGATTGCTGCCCAGGTGCAGGTCAACCTGTTACGCCAGGACGTGCTGCCTCGTTCGAAATTGGCAATGGAGGCGGCGCTTGGCAGCTACTCGTCGGGGCAAGGGTCCCTCATCGCAGTCGTCGAGGCCGCGCGGGCGCTTTGGCAAGCACAGGGGGATGAAATCATGGCCGAAAGTGCATTGGGCGAAGCTTGGTCCAAGTTCGAGCGGGCGACTGGAGACAGCCAGCGGAGGCACCCGTGAAAACCTATTCACCTCGCGCGCTCATTGCGAGCGCCATCATCCCCGTTGGGGTCTTGATCGCAATCCTTGCTTTTCAGGCCCAGCGCGGGAAATGGCCCTTTGCATCGCAGCACCAGTCCAGCGAAGTTGCCGGTCGCGGACAATCCGCGTCGGGGACGACGGAAGCGACGAGCACCGCTGCAGCGCGAGCGCCGGTTGAGTTGACGGCGAAGCAAGTTGATATGCTTGGCGTTCAAATGGAGGCTGCCGAGGTACGAAAACTCGAGGAAACGGTCCCAGGCGTCGCAACTGCGGTGATCGACGAATCCCGTATCGTCGAGGTGCACCCGCGGGTTTCGGGCTGGCTGGAGCAACTTTACGTGCGGACTACCGGCCAGAATGTCCGGGCCGGACAGGCGCTCGGAGCGGTGTTCTCGCAGGAGTTGTACGCGTCACAGCTGGAATATCTGGCAGCCTTGCGACGCGCGAACACTGCGCCTGCAAGCGTAGTAGTCGCAGCGGGCAGGACCCGGCTGAAGGTGCTCGGAATGGGCGATGCTGAAATCAGGCAGATTGAAAGGACCCGACAGGCCAATCGGCTCGTGAGCATTGTGGCCCCGCGAAGCGGCTTCGTACTGGATCGCGGTGCGACCCAGGGGATTACCGTCGATCCCTCCACCAATATTCTGTCGATCGCCGATGTGACCCAGCTCTGGATCATCGTCGAAGTCGCGGAAGCTGGCGCCGGAAGGATCCAGGTCGGTTCGCCCACTTCGCTGACATTCCCCCTGTCGGGACGTCCTCCCTTCATCGCGCAGGTCGAATTCATCTATCCGATGCTCACGGAAAGAACGCGATCAATTCGGGTTCGCATGTCCGTGCCCAACATTGGAGGTGCCTTGCGCCCGGGCATGTACGGCAGCGCGCAGATTTCGGCAGCACCTCGTAATGCCCTCACCATCGGCCGCGATGCGGTGGTCGATACCGGTATATCGCAACACGTCTTTATCCGGAACGGAAACAATCGTTTTGAACCCCGCACGATCAAACTCGGTGCGAAGGTTGGAGACCGTGTGGAAGTCCTGAACGGACTTGCGGCTGGGGACCATGTCGTTTCCGCTGGGGTGTTCCTCATCGACTCCGAAAGCCGCCTGCGTGCATCGGGGGCAACCGGACATGGAGGCCATGGTGGCGCCCCTCAACCAGCACCGGCGGGACAACAGAAAGCGCCACCTGCAGCTGCGCCTGCGCAACATGAGCATCAACCATGATCGAGCGCATCATCGAATGGTGCGCCAAACGGCGGTGGGTGGTGCTGGCGATCACGCTCATCCTCGCGGCTTGGGCGGTCGACTCGATGCGCAAGACGCCCCTGGATGCGCTTCCGGATCTTTCCGATCCGCAAGTGATCGTTTTTACCGACTGGATGGGGCGTAGTCCCAACCTGGTTGAAGACCAGATTACCTATCCGCTGGTGCGAGCCCTGCAGAGTACACCCGGTATCCGTACTGTTCGCGGATATTCGATGTTCGGGATGAGCTTTGTCTACGCAATCTTCGGTGACGACACAGACATCTACTGGGCCCGCACCCGGGTGTTCGAGCAGATTGGCCGTGTGCAGCAGCAACTGCCATCGGGCGTAGTACCGACGCTCGGTCCCGATGCAAGCGGCGTGGGCTGGATATATCAATATGTACTCGAGGACACCTCAGGACGCATGAATACCGCTGAGTTGCGGGCACTGCAGGACTTCACAGTGCGCCCAGCGCTCCAAGGTGTGAAAGGCGTCGCAGAAGTGGCCTCGATGGGCGGTTTCGAGCGGCAATACCAGATTTTGCTGAACCCAAACAAACTGGCTGCCTTTGGCATCACCCCGGCGGACGTTTCGCGCGCCGTGCGGGACGCAAACTCTGAAGTCGGTGCCCGCGTCCTCGAAATGAGCGGACGGGAATATGTTCTGCGCGGCCGCGGTTATGCCAAGACCTTGCAAGACCTCGAGCAAAGCGTCGTTACGGTCGCCGATGGTGGCACACCAATCCGCGTGCGCGACGTCGCCAGCGTGCAGTTCGGTCCGGAGATTCGCCGCGGCACCGCAGACCTTGATGGCAAGGGTGAAGCAGTCGGCGGCATTGTGGTGATGCGTTTGGGCTCGAATGCCCAGGAAGTGATCGAGGCACTTGAAACGCAGATTGGCCAGTTGGCGCTCCCCCCTGGAGTGCGCCTCAAGACGACCCATGACCGGTCGGAGCTGATTACCGGTTCCATCAAGACATTGACGAATACGCTGATGATCGAAGGGGCGATCATCGCGGTCATCTGCCTCCTCTTCCTGATGCACGGCGGATCGGCGCTGGTCGCGCTCATCATCCTGCCGATGTCTGTGCTCCTGTCGTTCATTGGAATGCGCTATCTCGGCATTTCAGCCAATATCATGTCCCTTGGCGGTATCGCGATTGCAGTTGGCGAATTGAGCGACGCTGCAATCGTGATGATCGAGAATGCGCACAAGCGGCTTGCCGAGAATGCAAAACCGGAAGAACGCATCCGTGTCATCGTGGATTCAGCAAAAGAAGTCGGCAAACCGATCTTCTATTCCCTCCTCCTGATCACAGTCAGCTTCCTGCCCATCTTCACGCTGACCGGGCAGGCCGGAAAGCTCTTCATGCCGCTGGCCTATACGAAGACGCTGGCCATGTTCTTTGCGGCGATCCTCTCGATCACGCTCGCACCGCCCCTGATGATCTGGCTTCTGCGTGGCCGGTTCCGCACTGAAGCAGAGAACCCGCTCAACCGCGCACTCGGCAGTTTCTATCGCCCCATCGCACGCTTTATCATCCATTGGCGCCTCGCCGTGGTCGGCGCCGCGGCGCTGGTGATGGTCGCAACAGTGCCTGTTTTCATGCGTCTGGGCTCGGAATTCATGCCGCCGCTCGACGAGGGATCGTTGCTGGTGATGCCCACGACATTCCCCGGAATCTCGATAGAAGAAGCCCGGCGTGCACTGAACACTCAGCATCGGATCATCATGAGCTTCGGTGAGGTGGCAATGGTCCATGGGAAGGCAGGACGCGCGGAAACCGCAACTGACCCCGCCCAGCTGGACATGACCGAGTCGGTGATCACACTCAAGCCCCACGACGACTGGCCGATGGTTCCGGTCAAACGCTGGTATAGCGACTCAGCCCCAACTTGGCTTCAGGGGAGTCTGAAAACAATCTGGCCGGATCGCCGGCAGCGTACCGTTTCGGAGCTGTCGCGCGATCTCGATGCCGCCTTGCGCATGCCGGGTTATCAGATGGCGATCGCTCCACCCATCCGCACCCGGATCGACATGCTCACAACCGGCGTGCGAACCCCTGTCGGCATCAAGGTGTTTGGTCCCGATCTCCAAGGCATCGAGCGATTGAGTGTAGCTCTTGAGGGGGCGTTGCGGACTGTTCCGGGAACGCGCAGCACCTTCGCCGAGCGCCAGAGCGGACGGGAGTACATCGACATTGAACCAAAGCGCGATGCAATAGCCCGATATGGCCTGACGGTGCGGGACGTTCAGGATCTGGTCGAGGCAGCGATCGGCGGCATGCCGGTGTCCACCGTCATTGATGGCAGAGCCAGATATTCCGTGAACGTCCGCTACGCGGCCGCCTTCAGGGCCGACCCGCAGGCTCTGAACGAACTGCTCGTCCCAATCCCGACACCCAAGACCTTGTCGTTCACCGAAGGCCGAACCGCAGGCAACGGTTCATCGCCGGCGGGGCAGAGCCAGGTTCAATCCGGCGGCGGGATGGACTCAATGGGCGGCGGCGGCTCCGGCGGCAGTGGCATGAACCAGAATACCGCTCCGATGAATGGAGCGACCCGCACAGGTACTGAGTGGAGCAACGGGCAGCAGGCGGGCTCCGTCGTACCTTTGGGGGCAATCGCCGACATCAAAGTCGTAACCGGGGCTCCGATGATCAAGAACGAAAACGGCACACTGGTGGGCTATGTTTTCGCGGACATCGACACATCGCAACGCGACCTCGGTGGATGGGTCGATGATGCCAAAAGCGTCGTAGCAGATCGGATCGCAGTTCCACCGGGCTATCGCTTGCAGTGGACCGGCCAGTATGAATTCATGGCCGAACTGACCTCACGTTTGCGGACGGTAGTTCCCCTCACGGTGGTCCTGGTTGGCATATTGCTGTATCTGTCGATGGGAGGCTGGCCGCAAACCTTGCTGGTCATGCTGAGCTTGCCCTTTGCTATTGCCGGCAGCATCTGGCTCTTGGCGCTCCTTGACTACAACCTATCAACCGCTGTGTGGGTCGGATTGATCGCCGTCGGGGGGGTCGCGGCCCAGACCGGCACGGTGGTGGTGGTCTACCTCGACCAGGCTTATGCGGAAGCGGTGAAACAGGATCGGTTACACACTCGGGACGATATCGATGCTGCGGTGATGGAGGGCGCTTCCCGGTGCCTTCGCCCGATGCTCATGACGGTCGCAACCACGGTCTTCGGGCTCATGCCCCTGCTTTGGGAATCGGGCGTGGGCGCCGATCTTTCGGCGCGCACTGCAGCTCCCGTGGTTGGCGGCCTCTGGTTCTGCATGTTCCTGACTTTGCTCGTCATACCGGCTGCATATGCCCTGTGGCGCCACTCCCAGCTGAAGGCGTCTGGGCCAGTACGGAGCGACGTGTGATGACCTTGGAAGCGGTTCGATCGCCATCAACTGCCGGCCTGACGAGCGCAATTGCGGCCCGTCTTCTAGAGGCGACGGGACCAAACGAATTGGGAGTGAAGTCGGAAAGGCCAGCATGGCGCCTTCTCGTCACCCAGTTCAACAGTCCCGTCATTTGGTTGCTGTTGGTGGCCTGTGTCGTGTCCGCGCTGGTCGGGGAAGTCATTGATGCCGCCGCAATCCGGACGATTGTGCTTATCAACGGATTGGTTGGCTTCTTTCAGGAGTATCAGGCCGAGAAAGCGGTACTTGCGCTCAGGGCGATGACCGCTCCGCGCGCACGCGTCATCCGCGATGGCCGGATGCAGGTGATTGCCGCTGCTGCTGTTGTGCCCACCGACATCGGCACTATCCGATGCAGCGCGGGAATAAAGTGCGCTCCCATCTCAAGGAACAGCACAGGGAGCGTAAGAACCAGTCCGATCCAGAAGCGGCGCGTCATGTCGATAAGTTCATGACTCGGCCCCGTATCGGCCGTCACGGTGGCGGGTCCAATCCCATGCCGCATATGGGGCAGGCACCTGGATGGTCCTGACGGATCTCCGGATGCATCGGGCACGTCCCGCCCGCCGAGGCCGAAGCCAATTACTATGCAGCCATCGAGAACCTCGATATGGCCGCATGACCCAAATGAAACTGCCTCCGGAAAACCCGGGGCGCTTCAGTGCGCCGGAGCGTTTGTATCTGTCATCGGTTTATCTCCCCCGGCCCCGGCCAATTGCGGCTTTGTCACGATGGCAGGATCGACACGGGTTTGCATCTTCAGGCCGCCATTGGCGGTGAGAGAGTTCCGAGCCAGCCCACCAGCGCAAAGATTGCCAGTGCCATACCGCCCTCCATCAGCAGGCTCTTGCGTAAGCGTCCGATTGCAAGAGCTTCCCCCCCGCTCTCCAGTGCGCGCCCGAGAGCCGGGGAAAGACGGTAGCGGTTGACGGCCGCCATCGCGAGCATGGCTGCGAACAGCGCCAACTTCGCTATCAGTATTTGTCCGTAGAGCGAGGTGCCGAGTTGAAGGACATGCTCGGGCCCCACGAGAAATAAGGAATTAATGAGACCCGTTGCAACGATGACGGCGACAACGACCGTTCCCACAATCGCGAACCCCTCGAGCGCCCGGTGCGCCAGGTGGATCCGCGTGATATCGGACGATGCCTTCCTTCCCGATATCAGGACGAGGAACGCCAAGATCGCACCTAGCCACGCACCGGCCGCGAGAAGGTGCAGGATCCCCGCGGCGAGATGGGACCAGCCGGCGCTCCCAGTCCCGGCAGCGCTGTGGCCGGACCATGCCAGTGTCGCGAGCGCCACTCCACCACCAATCGTCCAGATCCACTGGGCCGGTCGGCTCCACCAGGCATATAGGGAGATGCCGAATAAAATGACGGCGAGAGCCACACCCCGCACCTGGAGCGCCAAGCCCAAAGGTGTTTCCCGCAGCACCATGGCCACAGTGTCGCGATCAATCTGCCATACAGCGACACCGGCCATCGCAGCCGTCTGCAGGGCGAAGCCAAATAATGAAATAGCCACACCTGCCAGAGCCAACAGGAAGACTGTTGGTTTCAAGGCAAGATATCGGCCATGGCTCTCATCGCCACCAAGCGCGTACAAGGCGAACAGCGGCAGTCCGAACAGCAGGCCCAGGTCAATATAGAGTGCCCAGCGGATGGCGACGATCAGGGAATCGGTCACGGACTTATCTCACCGAAAAGGTGACAGTGCCCTCAATTCGGTGTGTGTCGGCCGACACCGCATGCCAGGCGATCTGGTAAGTGCCCGCGGCCAATGGCCTTGAAAGCTTTGCCACAAGGGTCTTGCCATCACCGCCGATCGCGGTGCGGAAGCCAGTGACTTTCATGCGGTGATTGGGCATTCCGGGCATGCCGGTCATGACGATATCCATCCCGGATAGCCGCGGCATCAGCTTCTCGCTGAAGGTGAGTGTGACCTCTGACGGCCCCGACACGCTGGCATTGGCCGCCGGAGTCGAGGTCAAAAGCTTGGGATGAGCAATAGCAGGGGCGGCAAGCGCAAAACTACCGGCCATCACTGCGACGGCGAGGTGACGAAATCTACGCATTGGTATCTCCTGATGTGGCAACATCAATGAATACGCATTGGCCTGCCAGACCCCTCAAAAAATTTGCGTCCCATGACCTATGAGGGGTCAACGGACAGAGCGCGTATTATAAGGGAAAACGGAGACGAAAAATGAGTGACATAGACACGATGCTCACACGGCTGCGTGATGCCCCCGTCCCTGCGCGGCTCGCGACGATGGATATTGCGGTCATGGAAGAACTGGCACGTTTGCAATCGGCGCCACGGCTTAACGGAGCCGTGTTCGGCATGGCGGCGGCCGTCGCGCTGGTGATAGGGATAGCCGGGTCGGCATTTTCCGGAAGCCCCCGCGAAACCGACCCGGTCTCACCCTTTGATGCCCGGTTGGCGCTTGCCCCGTCGACCCTGTTGGACGTGCGATGATGTGGGGCTATCGCCGAATTCTCCTTCTTCTCCTGTTGACCTTTGGCGCAGCGATAGCAGGGGTGGTCATCGGGCGCGTGTTCGTCGTGCCGGAGCGGCCAGTCGAAAACCAGCTGCACGCGTTGCTCCACAGCCAATTGGATCTCGACAGCAAGCAACACGCTCAACTGGAGACTATCGAGAAGAGCTTCGCCGTCCGTCGGCAGGCGCTCGAGTTGGAACTCCGCGCGGACAATGCCCGGCTCGCCGAGGCGATCGAAACCGAGCACGGCTTCGGCCCATTGGTGGCAGCCGCAGTCGATCGTTCCCATCAGGCTATGGGCGAACTTCAGAAGGAGACGCTGGAGCATATCTTTGCAATGCGTGCGGTTCTACGACCGGACCAGGCCGCGAAGTTCGATCAGACTGTGATTAAAGCGCTGACGGCAAAGGAGCGGTGACATTTGATCTTTCCGGCTGTTCGGATGGAGAGCTCGCCGGGCTCGCCCTTGCCGGACGGCAGGCCGCCTACAACGAGCTGGTGCGCCGTCATCGGAACTGGGCCTTTCGTGTGGTGAGCAGCCACGTCGGAGACATCGACGAAGCCGTTGATATCGTTCAGGCCAGCTTTGTCGCGGCATTCGCGGCGTTGAATCGCTACGACAGCCGACGACCTTTCGCCCCCTGGCTGTCGCGCATCCTCATCAACAAATGCCGAGACTGGCACCGCCGTCGGACTGTTCGTGGCTTCCTGACTTTCGTTATGCCTGTCAGTGATGCCGCCGAGATCGCCGACAGCGCCCCCCTTCCGGATCAGACCATTGGGAACAGACGAGAGCTTGCGCGCACGATGAAGGCCATAGCCATGCTGCCGACATCGCTCAAAGAGACCCTGATCTTGCGGACACTCGAAGAAAAGTCCGAAGCCGAGACCGCCGAGATTCTCGGAATCAGCCAGAAAGCTGTCGAAATGCGCCTCTACCGGGCACGGACAAGGCTTACGGAAATTTTGCGAAAAGAGTGAGGGGTAAACAGGTGCGCTGCGTATTCGCCGATGAACCTTGACTGAATCTGGACGAATTCAAGCAGACACGAGCCACCATGAACCCTGTACTCGAGCGCGGTCAGTTGATGTGCGGGACAACACCCGCCAATGCGCAATTGCCTTCACCGCCTTTCTGCCAGCGTGGGCGCAGAACGCCTCGGGGAGCGAGTCAGTGGTGATCGAGCGCCTCGAGCGACGTGCGTCAACGATACGAGCGGACGCCGCAGCCCTGTCCAGCGGCGGACGCGACTTTGCCGATGACTGGAGCTTCCCGAGGCGTTTCGAAGGATACCCTGTCGGCGACGGCGGAGGCGGCCATGAGTGACCAGCGCGACACGATCGCCGTGCAAGACCAAGTGGAACGGCTCGCCGGGTTGTTTTTGCGCCAGTCGCTGGGGTATATCCTGACGCTGCTCGACTCCTCGGGTCGGATCCTAAGCATCAACACACAAGGCGAGCGGACCGACTGTTGGGTGGCCGATCAGATCATTGGCCGATCCCATGAAATCTTCTACCCGCCTGACGAGATTACCGCAGGGATGCCGCTGGCGGATCTGGAAACTGCCACGCGGGAAGGAAAGGTTGAACGCGAAGCGTGGCGGGCTTGCAAAAATGGGTCCGAATACCTCGCGCGCCTTTCCATCACGTCCCTCTTTGACCGGGGAGTGCTCTGCGGCTTCGCCTGTATAAGTCGCGACATAACTGACGAAGCTGCCGTGCGCGCCTCGATAGAGACCCGCGAGCAGCATCTCCAGTCCATCCTCGCCACCGTCCCGGATGCAATGATCATCATCGACGAGGCAGGCAAAATTACCTCGTTCAGTGCGGCTGCCGAAAAGCTCTTCGGATACGCGGAAGAGGAAGTTGTTGGGCATAATGTTGCCTGCCTCATGCCGCAGCCCCACCATGATCGCCACGACGAATACATCAAGCATTACCTGGAGACCGGCGAACGACGGATCATCGGGATCGGCCGCGTCGTAGTTGGCCAACGCCGGGACGGCACAACCTTTCCGATGGAGCTGTCGGTGGGAGAAGCCGGTGAGGACGGCCATCGCGTGTTTACCGGATTCATCCGCGATCTCACCGCCAAAGAGCAGGACGAGCTCAAGCTCAAGGAACTCCAGGCCGAACTGGTCCACGTCTCCCGACTGAGCGCGATGGGTACAATGGCCTCGACACTGGCTCACGAACTCAATCAGCCTCTTGCCGCCGTGGCCCTCTATCTCGAGACGGCTCGCGACATGCTGGATGAAGCTGCGGGCGAGCCGTTCGCAACGATGCGTTCGGTCATGTACGACGCCGCCCAGGAGACGCTCCGTGCTGGACACATCGTGCGCCGGCTGCGCGACTTTGTTGCCAGAGGCGAAGTCGACAAGAACGTCGATGACCTGCCCCGCCTGATCGAGGAGGCAGGCCAGCTCGCGCTGGTCGGTGCCCGCGAACGCGGCGTGCGCAGCTTCTTTTCCTATGATCCACTGGCAACGCCCGTGTTGGTGGATCGCATCCAGATCCAGCAGGTTCTGGTCAACCTGATGCGTAACGCGATTGAAGCGATGGCTGACTCGCTAATCCGCGATCTCAGCATTCGGTCCAAGCTGCGCGCCGACGGTCTGATCGAGGTGACGGTGGAGGATACCGGGCCAGGGATTCCCGAGGACATGCGGGAGCGGCTGTTCGATGCGTTCGCTTCCACCAAGGCCGAGGGAATGGGCCTCGGCCTCTCCATCTGCAGAACGATAGTGGAAGCTCATGGAGGGAGAATTTGGGTCGAACATCTTCCGCCCGGCGGCACGCGATTTCATTTCACACTGATCCATGCACGAGCGGAGGAAAATTATGGGGGGTAAGCGCGTCGTTCATTTGGTGGACGATGAGGAGGCGATCCGAAAAGCTGCAAGCTTCACACTGAAGTCGGCCGGCTACGCGGTCTTCTCATATCCCTCAGGGGTCGAATTCCTTAGGGTTGCGAAATCGGCCGAGGTCGGCTGCGTTCTGCTCGATGTGCGCATGCCGGAGATGGATGGCCTGCAGGTTCAGGCCGCGATGACCGAACGCGGAATCAATATGCCTGTTATCTTCGCCACAGGTCACGGCGACGTTTCGGTCGCGGTCCAGGCAATGAAGGCCGGAGCCATCGATTTTCTGGAAAAGCCTTTCGAAAAAGCGGCGCTCTTGAATGCCATCACGCGTGCCTTCGCGCGGATTGACGATACCAATGTGCGTGCGTTGGAAGCCTCAGAGGCCCAGATCCGGATTGCCGCATTGACCGCGCGTGAGAAGGATGTGCTTGAGGGTTTAGCCAATGGCTATCCGAACAAAACCATAGCCTATGACCTTGGTTGTTCGTCCCGGACGGTCGAGGTGCATCGCGCGAGCCTGATGGCGAAGCTGGGCATTCGTAGCCTTTCCGAGGCGCTGAGGATCGCCTTCGCAGCCGGCATGGGTCGAAATGCGCAGTGATGCGATGTATACGTAGAGATCAACGGCCGACATCATGCGATTTGGGACTGAACCCCAACCTTGAGCCCTACCTCGCGATATGTCGTTATTCGTCCCCAAGCCTCCAGCCGGGCAGTACACAGTCGTTCTATCCGACGACGACCCGGCAGTGCGCCGCGCGCTCCACTTGCTATTGAAGGCACAGGGCTATGATGTGTGCGGCTATACCACCGGACGCGCATTGCTTGCGGATCCGCAGACGATGAATGCCGACTGCGTCATCTTGGATTATCGGATGCCCGATCTAGATGGTTTTGCTATTCTGAAAGTTCTCCGCCAGCAAGGGTGGCGGGGCAGTGCCATCATGATTTCAGGCTTTCATGATCACATATTTGCGCGTCGCGCTTATGAGGCGGGATTTAACGACGTCATTCCTAAGCCAATCATTGGACGCGCCATCGTTGATGCTGTCCGCCGCTATTCCACTCAAGCCGTTTTAGGAGGTTGAGAGCCGTTTGCGCTCTCCGGTTGGAGTCGACACGGCCGATCATGTCGGTCGGACTGCGCCTGACATTGTGATAGTGGCGGGGGCCAGCGCGGTAGGATGACGAAAAGAGGACAATCATGTCAAAGGCCGATTTTGTAACCCGCTTGCCTGTCCTGCTTCGACCGGACCCTGCACGCATGGTCATTCGGCCTTATACGCCAGCTGCGGACCCGCCGAGATACGAGATTACCGATCATCCGCGTGCGCAGCGAATTGCCGATCGTGTGCTCGCCCTCGATGAAGCGGCGCTTCACGAGGAACTTCAACGCCTGTTGCTGGACTTTTCAGGCCGGCACCGCAACGTGGCCGAGATTTTTCTGCGCCGGTTCCACGAGGTGAATGGGCTGGTGATCTGCCCTTGCGAAGTGAGCCATGATCGCGCGCTGCTCATCGGCGCCTATTTTTGCAATGAGTACACCTACGAAGCAGCAGCGTTGTTCAATCCCAGCATCGTGCCTCACCCCGACCAGTCCGGTGTGCCAGCAGGTGCCATCCGCTTCGTTCTCTCGCTGAGAGGCGTTGGCGAAGGGCATATTTCGTCGGTAACGTTCCGCACAGGAGTGTTCGGGCCCAGTGGAAGCGTTGCAATCGATCCACCAAGCCCAAGACCAATTGTGCTGCAGGCCGAGGCCATTATCGGTGATGGAACTGGCGATCCGGGCGCACGAATTCACTGTGATGGAAGTCACGATCTTTCGGAAGTCGTGATCTTTCCGACGACGCCCAGCCAACGCAACGGCATCGAGGATCTTCGGCTCGTTCGTTTCGTCGAAGAGGATGAGACTGCTATCTACTTCGGAACCTACACAGCCTTCAGCGGCCAAGCTATCCGGCAGGAACTGCTCCGAACTCGAGATTTTCGTACCTTCGAGTTGCTGCCGTTCCGTGGTGACGCCACCAGCAGCAAGGGCATGGCGCTGTTTCCGCGGCGGATCGACGGAAAATATGGCATGCTCGGTCGGCAGGATAACGAAAACATATGGGTTCTCACCTCAGAGAACCTGTACGATTGGAACGGTGGCGTTAAGACCGTTTCACCGCGCTGGCCGTGGGAATTCGTCCAGATTGGCAATTGCGGATCGCCGATCGAGATCGCGGAAGGGTGGCTGGTCATCACCCATGGGGTTGGCACGGCACGCAATTACTGCCTTGGCGCGTGCCTCCTCGATCGCAGAGATCCTTCCAGGCTCCTTGCACGTGTCACGCATCCACTGATTCGAGCGGATGCCGCTGAACGCGAGGGCTATGTCCCGAATGTCACTTACAGCTGCGGCGCGATGGTGCACGATCGCACCCTGGTGCTGCCGTATGCCATTGCAGATAGCTTCACCACCTTTGCCACGATGTCACTAGATCGGCTTCTGGCAGCCATGGAGTAGAACCCGAAACAACGAGTGGCACGGGCATGGAGCCCTGCGGAAGCGATCCGATCACCAAGTGACAACACAGGTGAGGCAAACGATACCCATCCCAGATCTTGCCGTTGGCTGCACTGACGTGCTCCGAGCGGCGTGCCCGCAGAGAAACTCGCAAGCGCTATGCGCAGCGGAACTCGGCAGGAATCCCGGGCTGACCGTCGATTTCGAGTATCGGGGCGAAACCGCCGCCGGCCGTCCGCATGTTGGTCGTCTGGCCCTGATAAAGACGCGCTGCCACCAGCAGTATCTCGGCTTCGTAGGTGTATAGTCTGACATCAACCTTGAGCTCGACAAGCGCGCCGTCTCGGTAGATGCGGCGCCGGCCAGGCGGAGCGAAGGCCTGCGCGACATAGCCTCCGGCCAGAATCTCGCTCCAAACCCGCCTGGTCAGCTTGGTGCCGCTATAGGTCGCTTTGCTTCCGTAACCGCGGGCCGGTTTAAAGAACAAGTTACGCCGATCCGCCCATAGCGTGTCAAACGGCGTTCAAAAGGGACCCCCGATCGGCGTCGAAGAGGGACCCCCTTTTCAGATAATATGATGCTGGTTTGTTGAAGATGGCCTTGCGCTGCGTGCGGCGGAGGGCGGGCGTAGCCCGACCGGAGGCGCGCGCAGCGCAAGATAGATTTTTGAAGGCGCCGAAGGTGGCTGTCAGCTGCGGTTTTTGAAGCGCCAGCTGTCGTTGCCCGTCTCGACGATATCGCAGTGGTGGGTGACGCGGTCGAGCAGCGCCGTGGTCATCTTGGGATCGCCGAACACGGTCGGCCATTCGCCGAAGGCGAGGTTCGTG
>FMTU01000072.1 GCA_900100475.1 Sphingobium faniae
CCCCGCCCCCCGCCGTCAGCGGGTCCGTGGCCGGAAGCGCGACGATCAGCGGTTCCTCGCGCAGCACCACCCGCGCCACGGCGTCATCCTCGAACCGGATTCGCCCGAAGCCGACATCGATCCGCCCGTCCTTCAGCGCGGCGATCTGCGACAGCGTGCCGCCCTGGATCAGCGACAGGTCGACCGAGGGCATCGCCTCCCGATAGGCCCGAATGATCGCGGGGAGGCGCGAATAGATGGTGGACGCGACGAAGCCGATCGCGAAGCGCCGTTGCTGCGACACCACGGCTTTCGCGATCATCGCATCCATATCGGCCATGCGCGCCAGGATGCTGATCGCCTGATCATAGACGAGATGGCCGATCGGCGTCAGCCGCAGCGGCTTGGCGGAGCGATCGATCAGGGTCGCGCCGACCCGTTCCTCGATCTGCTGGATCTGGCGGCTGAGCGGCGGTTGTGCGATGTGGAGACGCTCGGCGGCACGGGTGAAATTGCCTTCCTGCGCAACGGTTACGAAATAGCGCAGCTGCCGTATGTCCATCCTGTCATCCTCTCCAAAGCCGGCGGGTCGGTGGCAGCCGTGTGCTATTCATGGTCCGCCAGCAGCGCTTCGGGTACGCCATAGCCCCACTCGGTATATTTGCGGGCGATGATCCGCAGAACGGCGCGCAACTCGGGCGAGGCGTCGCCGACCCGGTGGCTCATGATGATCGGCGAATGGGCGGGTTCGACGAGATCGAGATAGCGCACATCCTCGGTCCGCGCCTTGCGTACCGACTCCGGGATCACCGCCACCCCCTCTTCGGCGGCGACCAGACCAATCGCGATCTGCAACTCGCGCGCCTCGACGATCTGGTTCGGGCTCAGGCCATTATCGTGGAACAGCGACAGGACCTGATCGGCATAGCTGGGACGCGATGCGCTGGGATAGAGAACCAGCTTTTCGCGCGCCAGGGCCGACAGGGATATCGGTCCGCCGTCCTGACCCAAATGGCTTCCCATCGGGACCGCCGCAACGAGCGACTCCCGCCGGAGCACGGTGCGCCGCACCGCCGGATCGTCGAAGCGGATACGGCCGAAACCGATATCGATCCGCCCCTCCTTCAACGCCGCGATCTGGTCCAGCGTCGGGCTTTCGACCAGTGTCAGCTCGACATCGGGCATCTCGGCCCGGAACTCGCGGAGCAGCGCGGGGAGGCGCGCATAGATGGTGGAGGCGACGAAGCCCATGGTGAACCGTCGCCGGTCGGTCGCGATCGCGGCATCCATCATCGTCCGCATGTCATCCACGCGCCGCAGCACCTGTACCGCCTGATCGTGCAACAGCTGCCCCATCGGGGTCAGCGCGAGCGGTCGGCTCGTCCGGTCGATCAGGGTCGCGCCGACCTCCGCCTCCAGTTGCTGGATCGACCGGCTGAGCGGCGGCTGCGCCATATGCAACCGTTCAGCCGCGCGGTTGAAATTCCGCTCGGCGGCCACGGTGACGAAGTAGCGAAGCTGACGCAGGTCCATAGGATCATACTCTCCAAGTATCGCCAGAAGACCATAATGATCTTTGCGCGTCCAGACCTGTCGTTGCCCCTTAATTTCCGGACAGTTCCTCACTGGTTGATTGGACGATGTATTCGCGCGGGGCGAGGTAGCCAAGTGCGCGATGCGGATGGACGGTGTTGTAGTGGTGGAACCAGCTGGGCAGCTGGTTGATCACGGCTCTGGCGTTGGGCTTTTCGGCGACGCGGACATAGTCTCGCTTCATGGTGCGCACGAAGGCCTCGGCCATGCCGTTGGATTGTGGGCTTTCGATGGGGGTTGTGCGCGGCCTGAGGTTGATCTCGCGGGCGAAGCGGCGGGTCTCTCTGGCGGTGTAGCAGCTACCGTTGTCGGTCAGCCACTCGATGGTAGAGGGCAGCCTGTTCACACGGCCGAAGCGGTGCTCGACGGTGGCGGTCATGAGGTCGCGCACATCCTCGGCAGATATGCCGGCAGTGGTGGCAACAAAGCCCATCGCCTCGCGATCGCAGCAGTCCAGAGAGAAGGCGACCCGCACCTTCTCGCCGTTGTCGCAGCCGATTTCGAAGCCGTCGGAGCACCAGCGGGTGTTGCGAGTATCGACGGCGACGCGCCCATCGTGGCGACGCTCGTCCGCCTTGCCGCTATGGCGCTGGAGCAGCAGGCCATGCACCTTCATCACCCGGTAGACCCGCTTGGCATTGGGCGCAGATGGCCCGCCATTGCGCGCCTGCCGCCGCAGGAGCGCGTGGATCCGGCGGTAGCCATAGGTCGGCAGCTCGGCGATCAGGGCCTGAATACGCGCGACGAGCTCTTCCTCGGGAAGCGGAGGTCTGCCGCGGCTTCGGGCAGCGGCCTTGCGTCTGGCTGACGAGAGATGCTGCCGAGACGGCTCTGTTGCAAACTCTGACACGGTTTCCAAGATTGGGCTCATGTACTGTCAAGGTCAGTTGCGATGAACGATTTCAAAGGACGGCATTTT
>FMTU01000016.1 GCA_900100475.1 Sphingobium faniae
CACGGTCGCCCGATAATTGCTCAAACAGAAGGTCGAAGACCCCTTTCACCGCCCACCGACGAAAACGACGGAAACAGGAGTTCCAGTTGCCGAAGCTCTCCGGCAAATCTCTCCATGGCGCTCCGGTCCCAGCAACCCACAAAACCGCTTCGAGAAATCTACGATTGTCCGCAGCCGAACGGCCTCGGTCCCCAACTTTACCGGGAAGCACGGGGCGAACCCGCTCCCACTGCTCGTCGCTTAATCCGTGTCGATCCAAGATGGCGCTCCCTTCGCCAGTCTTGAATCCGATCCGCGCGGAAAAAGGAATCCCTTAAATGTCCACACGCCTTAGAAGGCGACGCCGAATTTTTCGCACGTATCGCCTATGAGATGGGCCGTTCGCTCGCCCCGACCGCGCATGTCGATGCCATGCCGGTTCAGGCGTTGCTCGGCCGTTCGGGCGTGTCGGTCGGCTTTGACGGTCCCGTCCCGGCCGCCAATGCCTCGGTCGCGGTGCGGCGCGGTGAGCAGGTGGTGATCGAACCGCTGAGCGGCCCCCCCCGGCGCACGGCGGCAGGCGATTTTCTGGTCGATCATGTGTCCGGCCAGGATGGCGAGGTTGTCGGCGACGCGGCGCTGGCCGACCGGCTTTTGCGTTTTCGCGCCCTGACCGATGCCGCCCGGCTGGTCGGCGCGGGGCAGGCGTTGCTCGCCTATGGCGCCGACTATGCCAGGGAGCGCGAGCAGTTCGGCAAGATCATCGGCACATATCAGGGCGTGGCCCATCGCCTGAGCCGCGCGGCCGGCGAACTGGATGCGGCCGAACTGTTGGTGCGCAAGGCCGCATTCACCGCTTCGGTGGAGCATGGCGGCGATGGCGCGCCGCCGTCGCATTTCGCGATCATGGTGTGGACCAAGGCGATTGCGGCTGCGCGCTTCGTTTCGACGAATGTGCATCAGACCTTCGGCGGCAATGGTTTCGCGATGGAATATGATGTGCAACTCTACAGCCGCCGCCTGCGCAACTGGGCGATGCGCGGCCCCCGACCGGGCGCGCAACTGGCGGACCTCGCTCGCATGGCGCTCCATCCGGCGCGGCGCGAAGCGATGACGATGCTGTGGCATTATGAGACCGGCATGCCGCTGCCGCGCTGGGCGCGTGAAGCGGATGCGCCGGACGGCAAGGTGTAAGCGATTCGAATGGCGGGACTTCTCTCACGACCCTGTTGATTGCCGCAGGCAGGCGGATGCCGCCCGGTTTTTGAAATAAGAGCGCCGGCTGAGTGACGCTGCGCATGGGAGAAATGCGATGCATGATGGGGATGCCAATTCCGAAGAGCAAATGGTCGTCGATGCCCTGCGGGCCATGCTCGCGGAGCATTGGCGGGCGGACCGGCCGGACAATCTTGCGGCTGTCTGGTCCGAATTTTCGGCGCAGGGCTTTGCCGAACTGGGTGACGGCACGCTCGGCCTTGCCGTTTGCGCGTCGCGGGAACTGGGGCGGGCGGCCTGTCCGCTGCCCTTCATTCCTGCCGTGGTGGCGAACATCTTGCGGGCGCGGCTGGGCCTTGGCGACGCCGTGCTGCCCATGGGAGCATATGCGATCGCTTTTGGCGTGTGGGACGGCGACCGGGGAGCGGGCAAGGCGACCTGCGCGAATGGGAAGGTGAACGGCCAGTTCCACTTTGTCGAGGATATGGAAATCGCTGGCACGGTGATCGCCCTGACGGATGATGGGCTGTGCGTCGTAAAGCAGGGGGAGGCGATGGAGCGTGTTCTGACTCCCGGCCTTGCGGTTCCGCCATTGTCGGATGTGCGCATGAACGGCGCGCCCGCGACCGTCATTCCGGTCGACCCCGCCATTTTGGAAGATATAGCGAGGATCGCCCGGTTGCTGCTCGTGGCGCGGGCGGAGGGCGCATGTCGCCGCGCCTTCGAACTGGTGAAGGACCATGTGCAGCAGCGCGTCCAGTTCGGACAGGCGCTCGCGCGGTTCCAGGCCATGCAGCACAAACTGGCCGACTGCTTCCTCGCGCTCCAGACAACCGATCTGCTGGTGCGGGAGGCGACGAAAAGTTGCGATCAGGGCTTGGCGTCCGCGTCTTTCCAGACCGATGCGGCGATCGTCTGCGCGGCGATGCATCTGCGCCGCGCCTCGTTCGAGGTGCAACATGCCTTTGGCGCGATCGGCTATGCCGAAGAGCATGAAGCGCCACGCCTGTTTCGCCGTGTCCAGTCCGATCTGGCGCGCATGGGCGGTCAGCGCCGGGCGGCTGCCGCGCTGGGCGCCCATATGCTCGACAGAGGAGGGGCAGCCTTTCCGGACCGTGATCTGGGGGCGAACGCCACGGCCCTGCGCGTGGAAATCCGGCGGTGGCTGGCGGCCAACTGGACCGAGGAAAACCGGGCGGAGGAGCGTGCGCGACCCTTTCAACTGCGCGGCCGTCATCAAGCGTTCAGCCGCAGGCTGGGCGGCGATGGCTGGCTGTCGCTGGCCTGGCCGCCCGAAGCGGGGGGGCGTGGCGGCTCGCCGCTGGAGCAATTGACGCTGGTCGAGGAATTGACTCTGTCCGGCGCGCCGATCAGCGGCATCGTCGCATCGGCCTGGTTGCTGGCGCCGGAGATCATTCGCCACGGCAGTTCCTGGCTCCAGGATCAACTGTTGCCCGGCATCCGCAAGGGCGAGTTGAGCTTCGCGCTCGGCTATTCGGAACCCGAAGCGGGATCGGACCTCACCAATCTGCGCACCCGCGCAGTGCGAGACGGCGACGATTATCTGATCACCGGGCAGAAGCTGTGGGGCACGGGCACGGAGTTCGCGACCCATATCGTGCTGGCCGCGCGCACCGATCCCGATGCGCGCGGAAGCCGTGGCATCAGCGTCTTCATCGTGCCCGTCGATCTTCCCGGCATCACGATCGTCCCTGGCTATGCGATGTATGGTCATACTTTCTGCACGCAATTCTACGACGAGGTGCGCGTCCCTGCCCATTACATGCTGGGCGCGGAGGATGGCGGCTGGGCCGTGCTGACCGGCGCTCTGGCGGCGGAGCGGGTGCAGATGGGGGGCAGCATCATCAAGGTCCAGCGGACGTTCGAACGGCTGTGCGATCAGGTCGCGTCGGATGAGGCGCTGGCGCGGGACAGTGAAGTACGTTCAATGCTGGGCCAGTTCGCTGCGGAGATCGAAGCGGCGCGGCAATTGTCGCTCCATTCGGTCCGGATGCTGGAGGCGGGCCGAGTTCCGCTGGTGGAAGGCGCCATGACCAAGCTCTTCTCCGGCGATCTGACGGAGCGTTTCGCCCGCGCCGCGATAGATATATTGGGAACGAGCGGAACATTTGGAGAAGAGGCGCCCGACGCGCCGCTCGATGGCCTGATCGAATGGACTTTGCGGCAATCAGTGATGATGGTCATTGGTGGAGGCGCTGCCGAGGTGCAGAAGAGCATCGTCGCGCAGCGTGGACTGGACTTGCCGCGATAAGAATCAGCAGGACGCGCCGGTTGTCGAATCCGGGGAAAGCGGATTCATGACATGCGCCCTCCCGTTGCCGTTATGTCGGTATGCAAGGCGGCCAAGCAGCACTGGCCTTGGGGCCGCGAATGGGCTAGAAGGTCGCTAACTATATGAACCATCTTATAGCTGAAACGAACCAAGAGTTGGAATAATCATGACCCAAATTCGTGTCCCTCGCGAGATTCCCGCACTGACGCCGCCGCCTCCCCATGTTTCGCCGGAACTGGTGTATGACGTGGACATCTTCAACCTGCCCCATGCCAAGGAAGGCGTGCACGCCGCCTGGAAGCGCATTCAGAAGGAAGCGCCGCGCATCTTCTGGACGCCGCGAAACGGCGGTTACTGGATGGTGACGCAGGCGCGGGACGTGCTTGCGGTGCAAAATGATGCGGTGGGCTTTTCCATGCGGGCGTCGCTGGTGCCGAACAATCCGCGGCCCTATCCCGCGCCGCCGATGGACATGGACCCGCCCGAGCATGGAAAGTGGCGCATCCTGATCTCCCCGGCTTTCTCGCCCAAGGCGATTCAGGCGGCGGAAGACATGGTGCGTAAGTTCGCCATCGACCTGATCGAAGGTTTCGCGCCGCGCGGCGAGTGCGAATTCGTGTCCGAATTCACCTCGGTCCTGCCGATCATCGTTTTCCTGACGATGATGGAATTGCCGCTCGAAGATCGCGAGATGCTGCTTCCTTACGCCAGTGCGATCGTTCGTTCGCCTGAGCCGACGAAGATCCACGAGGCGCGCCTGGGACTCAAGGCCTATATCGAGAAGGCTGTGGCCGACCGGGAAGCCAATCCGCGCGATGACCTGATCACCAAGATCATCAATGCCAAGGTCGATGGCGAACAGATTCCGCATGACATGGCGGTCGGCATGCTCGCGCTCCTGCTTTCAGGCGGCCTCGATACGGTGAAGAACCTTATGGGCTTCATCTGCATTTCGCTGGCCCAACAGCCCGAACTGCAGCGCCGTCTGCGTGACGAGCCTTCGATCATCCCGCACGCCATCGAGGAACTCTGCCGCCGTCACGGCGTGTCGAACACCGCTCGCCTGGTGACGCGCGACATGGAATTTGCTGGCGTCCGGTTGAAGGAAGGCGATCAGATTCAGCAATTCAGCGCCTTGGTCGGTCTGGATGATGAGACGGTTCCCGATCCGATGAAGATTGATTTCGATCGTCCCGCCCCCATTCCCCACGCGACCTTCGGCAACGGACCCCATCGCTGCCCCGGTTCCATCCTGGCGAAGAAGGAATTGCTGGTCTGGTTGCAGGAATGGTTCACCCGCATTCCGGAATTTCGCATCAAGGCGGGCACTACGCCGCAGCAGGATGCCAGCATGGTGAACGTCGTTTCGCAGGTCTGGCTGTCCTGGGATATAGCCGACAGCAAGGCATGATCCAGACGCCGCGCACCGGCGCCGGTGCGCGGCGCGTGTCAGGCTTGGGCGGCGGGCCAAAAAAACCGCGGCCGAGCGTGTTGAACGCCCGGCCGCGACTTTTCCCATTCAGGCGCGTTCCCAGATCGCCGCAATTCCCTGACCGCCGCCGATGCACATCGTGGTGAGACCGTAGCGACCCTGCGTCCGCTGCAGTTCATGGACCAACTTCGTCGCGATGATCGCGCCGGTCGCGCCCACCGGATGGCCGAGCGAAATGCCGCTGCCGTTCGGATTGACCCGGGCCGGATCGAATTCCAGTTGACGCGCGACGGCACAGGCCTGGGCCGCGAAAGCCTCATTCGCCTCGATCACGTCGAGATCGGCCACCTTGAGGCCCGACCGCTCCAGCGCCTGGCGGGTCGCGGGGACGGGGCCGATGCCCATGATCGACGGGTCGATGCCGGCATGGCCATAAGCGACGAGCCGCGCCATCGGCGTCAATTGATGTTTCCTGACCGCCGCTTCGCTCGCCAGCACCACGGCCGCGGCGCCGTCGTTGATGCCCGACGCATTGCCGGGCGTGACCGTGCCATTTTCCTTGCGGAATACCGGGCGCAATTTGCTCAATTCGTCAAGGCTGGCGTCCGTGCGGACAAATTCGTCCGTGGCAAAGGAAACGACGCCCTTGCGGCTCTTGAGTTCGACGGGCGCGATCTGGTCGCGGAAATAGCCCGCTTCCACGGCCCGGGCCGCGCGCTGCTGGCTTTCCAGCGCCAGCGCGTCCTGATCCTCGCGGCTGATGCCATATTGCTCCGCGATGTTCTCTGCCGTCACGCCCATATGATAGAGGTTGAACGGGTCGGTCAGCGCGCCGGTCAGCCCGTCGAGCATCGCCGCTTCACCCATTTTCTGACCCCAGCGGACGGCGGGAGCGAAATAGGCGGCCTGGCTCATCACTTCGGTGCCGCCCGCCAGAACGATCTCGCTGTCGCCGAGCAGGATCGACTGCGCGCCCGAGATGATGGCTTGCAGGCCGGAGCCGCACAGCCGGTTCAAGGTCAGGGCCGGGGCTTCCTTGGGCACGCCCGCCGCCATGGCGGCGATGCGGGCGACATAGACATCGCGCGGCGCGGTCGGGATCACATGGCCAAAGAAGACATTGCCGACCAGCGAGGGATCGACCTTCGCCCGCGTGAGCGCGGCGGTGGCCACATGGCCGCCCAGTTCACCGGGCTTCTGATCCTTCAGCGACCCGCCGAACGCGCCGATGCCAGTGCGGGCCGCGGCCACCAGGTAAACTTCCGTCATTTTTTCCGATCCTTTCCGTGCACCGGCCGTGCCGGAAAAACCCTCCGGGCAATGGTGCGATTGTCGACATAGATAGATAAGTTATATATTATCGCCGATAGTCATGGCAAGCATCGGCGGCGGACGGCTCCGTTCACTCCGGCAGGTTGGCCAGCAGTCGGTCGATGCGCGCCTGAACCCTCTCGGCTGATCCCGGATTGGTGAAGATGTGCAATCGATCCGCTTCGATCCCCGCCAGCGTCATATCGGCGACTCTCTGCGGAGAGATCGAGGCTTGGGCAGACTCGGCGGGCGCGGTGGCGCTGTCTTCCTGCTTTCCTTCGTCAGCCATGGCGCCTGGCCGGTGTCGAGCACTGTGGCGGATGTTGGTGGACACCAGCCCGGTGCACAAAACGCTGGCGCCCACTGGAATGCCCAGCTCCGCCATTTCGGCCGCGATCGTCTCCGTCAGGGCGACAACAGCGTGCTTGGCTGCATTATAAGGGCCGTTGAAAGCGATGGTCGATACGCCCGCCATCGACGCGGTGTTCAGCACATGGCCACTACGCTGCTCGACAAGCAGGGGAAGGAAGGTGCGCAGGCCGTTGATCACGCCATGGAGGTTGATACCTAGCAGCCAGTCCCAATCGGTTGCCTCATGCGTCCAAAGCGGCCGGAAGGGCAGGATCACTCCGGCATTGTTGCACAGGATGTCGATGCGTCCAAAGCGCGCAAGGGCGGCGTCGCGTAACTGCTCGACCTCTTCCGGCCGGGAAACATCGCATCGGACAGTCAGGGCAGCGCCCGCGCCGCGCAGCCCCGCTGCGGCCGATTGCAGGGCGGTTTCGTCAATATCGGCCATGACGACGTTGAGGCCGCGCGTTGCGAAGGCGGCGGCCAGTGCAAGGCCGATTCCCGATGCCGCGCCGGTTATGACGGCGGTCTGGCCGGTTTTCAGTTCCACGTCCGATATCCAAACATAGCAAATAAGGTAATTGATCTATGCCGTTTCGAGCGGCAGGTAAAGCCGAACCATGCGGCAGGTCAGCCGCCTTGATCCGGGGATTCCGCGCGCCAGCGGACCGATCCGAATGGCCGCTCCAGCCAGCGTTCCACCTCCACATGCGCGCCGTCGGCGAGAAAGTCTCTGGACCGCTGCTGAATGATCATTTCTTCCGCCGTGCAGCGACTTCGCTGGCGCAGATAATCGTGCCAGGTCGGAGTGCGGTAACGTTCGACCCAGCGTTCCGGATCGTTGATGTTGCGGCTGAGTGACCAGTCATAGGCGCCATTGCGGGCGCGAATGCGCTGGATCTGCCGCATCAGGTCGTAGAATTCGCGGGCCTGTTCCGATGGCACACGATAGGCGAGTTCGATGATGATCGGCCCGCTGCGGCCGGTAATGCCGAGATTCACTTCCGGATCGGCCAGCGGCTCGTCAAGCGACCGGGCGGCGTTTTCGCGGTCTGCGATCGGCAGGACCAGCCCCATGAGCGGCGAGATCAGCAGAATGGTGGCGGCGGTCAACAGCGCCGTCTGGGTGCCATGCTGTTGCGCCACGATGCCCCAGATCGCTGCGCCGCCCGCGATGCCGCCCGCGACGGTCGCGTTCAGCGCCGCCACCGCTCGCCCTGTGACCCAGCGCGGGACGAAGAGTTGAACCGCGATGTTGACCGTCGTCACCTGAATCATCCAGGCGCCGCCCGCGATGAGCAGCACGATCGACGTCGCCGCCAGGTTGTGACTGATGGCGAGGCACGCGACGCACGCGGCCAGCACCAGGCTGCATCCCGATACGACCCGCTCGTTCCCGAACCGCCGGATCGGCTGGAGGATGAAAATGGCGGCGACGGCGCCGAAGCCGAAAAAGCCGAGCATGACGCCGAACACGCGGGCGCTGCCGCCCAGCATGTCGCGCGCGATCAGGGGCATCATCGACAGGAGCGCGGCGCCCAATATGCCGGTGACGACAGAGCGGACGATGGCCGTTCGCACTGGCTGCATGTGGACGATGTAACGCATTCCCGACATCATCGCCCGGCCCAGGCGTTCGGGCGGAAGCCGAGTGGGCAGCGGGGTCCGCCGCCAGGCGAGCAAGGCGAGCAGGACCGGGAAATAGCACAGGAAATTGGCGGCGAACGCCGCTGTCGCACCGGCCGTGGCGACGATGGCGCCGCCCAGCGCCGGACCGAAGCTGCGCGCGACATTGTAGCTGATGCCGTTCAGCGCGACCGCCTGAGGCAGGAGATTCGGGGGAACCTGCTCGCCGGGGGAAGACTGCCAGGCCGGGCCGTAGAGCGCCATACCGCATCCGATGAAGAAACACATGCCCAGCAGCGACCAGGGCGTGATCAGCCCGGCGAGAGAGAGCAGCGTCAGGATCAACGCGCCCCCAAGCGCGATGCTGAGTGCCGCGATCTGCGACTTGCGGCGATCATACATGTCAGCGATCGCGCCGGCGGGGATGGCCAACAGCGCCATCGGCAGGAAAGTTGCCGTCTGCACCATCGCGACCATGCTGGGCGTCGATATCTCTGCCATGACCCAGGCCGATCCGACGCCCTGGATCAGCGCTCCGGTGTTGGAGATGAGACTGGCCAGCCAGATGTTGCGGAAGGTGGGAACGACGAGTGGTGCGAAAACGCCAGCCTTATGCGGCTGTTGCGGGTGATTCATTGTGCCTTCCCATGATTTTCAGGAAAGTTAGTGGGATTGAGTGGACTTGAGAAGCGGTCCCTTCGCGAAATGCGATCATGAGGGAAAGGGAGAGAGGGCGATCAGGCTTTCAACCCGCGCCAACAGAGGCGAATTGTCCTGACGCAGATAGGCGCCGTGGCGGCTGAACAGGAAGCCGATGGATCGGGTGATGGTGAAACCGGCAAGGCGCGGCCGCGCGACTCCCGGATGAGAATAGCTGATCGGCATGACGGTGAGGCCAAGGCCAGCCGCGACCATCTGCAATATGCGTTCGTCATTGGTGGAGCGAAGCGCGAAGGGTGGGCGAATGCCGCGTTCCGTGAAATGCCGGCTCGTATCGGACAGGGCTTCGCAATGGCGGCGCACGATCATCGTTTCGCTGGCGATTTCCTCCGCGCCGATTTCCGCGCGGGCCGCCAGCGGATGGCTTGACGGCATGGCGATGGCATAGCCTTCCTTCACCAGCGGCTGTTCCAGAAAGCGCCCGCCGCCCCGATCCGTCAGCGACAGGGCGACGTCAATCCGGCCGCGATCCAGTTTGCCGACAAGATCCCGCTCCGACCCATAAAGGATTTCGATGCTGCTCCGTTCGGCATCCGACAGGTCAGCCACCGCCGCCGCGATGATCGCCCCCGGCACGCTATGCAGTACGCCCAGGCGGCAATTGAGCTGCTGCTCGCCCATTTCCTCCGCGATCGCGCGCTGCGCCGAATTGAACTCCGCTTCGATCCGGCGGGCATATCCCAGCAGGCGCGTTCCGGCGTGGGTCAATTGCATGCGCTGGTTCGACCGGAAGAAAAGCTGCGCGCCGAGCGCTTTTTCCAGTTTCGCGATCCCGACCGACAGCGACGGCTGCGAGACATTGCAATGCGCGGCGGCGCGCGAAAAGCTGCCTTGATCGACGACGGCCAGAAAATAGCGAAGAAGATAGCGTTCCATCATAGATATTATCTATAGCGCGGGGTAAAAAACTTTCAATTTCAGAATCCCGGTCCGATTGATATCACGAGCGTCAAAGGAGAGGCTCCCATGACCGATTTCGATTTCGCGCTGGGCGACAATGCCGACATGATCCGCGAGAGCGCGGCGCGCTTCGCCACTGACAGGATTGCGCCGCTGGCGGCGGAAATTGACGAGAAGGACTGGTTCCCGCGCGAACTTTGGCCCGCCATGGGTGCGCTTGGCCTTCACGGCATCACCGTGGAGGAGGAGTTTGGCGGCCTGGGCCTGGGCTATCTGGAACATGTCGTCGCGCAGGAGGAAGTGGCGCGGGCATCGGCATCCATCGGCCTTTCCTATGGCGCCCACTCCAATCTTTGCGTCAACCAGATCCGCCGTTGGGGCAATGCGGCGCAGAAGGCGAAATATCTGCCCAGGCTGATTTCCGGCGAGCATGTCGGCAGCCTGGCCATGTCGGAGGCGGGCGCAGGCTCCGACGTCGTGTCGATGAAGCTCAAGGCCGAGAAGAAAGGGGACCGCTACGTCCTCAACGGCACGAAATTCTGGATCACCAATGCAGCCTATGCGGACACGCTGGTCGTCTATGCCAGGACCGGCGAGGGATCGAAGGGCATCACCACCTTCCTCATCGAAAAGGATATGAAGGGCTTTTCCATCGGGCAGAAGATCGCGAAGGTGGGCATGCGGGGTTCGCCGACGGCCGAGCTGGTGTTCGACGATTGCGAGGTTCCGCAAGAGAATATCATGGGGCCGCTGAACGGCGGCGTCGGCGTGCTGATGTCGGGCCTTGATTATGAACGCACGGTGTTGTCGGGCATTCAACTCGGCATCATGCAGGCCTGTCTTGACGTGGTCCTGCCCTATGTCCGGGAACGCAGGCAGTTCGGCAAGCCGATCGGCGCGTTCCAGTTGATGCAGGCGAAGATCGCCGACATGTATGTCGCGCTCAACAGCGCCCGCGCCTATGTCTATGCCGTCGCCAGGGCATGCGATGCGGGCAGGACGACCCGCTTCGATGCGGCCGGCGCGATCCTGCTGGCGAGCGAAAATGCGATGAAGACGGCGCTGGAGGCCGTGCAGGCGCTGGGCGGCGCGGGCTATACGAAGGACTGGCCGGTCGAACGCTATATGCGCGACGCCAAGCTGCTGGACATTGGCGCCGGAACCAACGAAATCCGGCGGATGCTGATCGGTCGGGAACTGATCGGATCGGGGCTATGACGTCGCGCTTTTCTGGCAACGGGACATCGGCGGGAGAAGGAATTTGAGCGCACCGGTCCTTGATACGAAGCTGGCGGTGGAGAGCGAAGCCTTTCGCGCCAATGCCGACCACAACCGCGCGCTCGCCGAAGAACTGCGGGCGAAAGTCGCCGTGGCAGCGGAAGGCGGATCGCATCGTGCGCGGGACAAGCATGTTTCGCGCGGCAAGCTGCTCCCGCGCGACCGTGTGGAACGCCTGCTCGATCCGGGTTCGCCTTTTCTGGAGATCGGTCAACTTGCGGCCAATCATCTCTATCATGACGAAGTGCCGGGCGCGGGCCTGATCACCGGCATCGGCCGGGTGTCGGGCCGTCAGGTGATGATCGTCTGCAACGATGCGACGGTGAAGGGCGGGACTTATTATCCGCTCACCGTCAAGAAGCATCTGCGCGCGCAGGAGATCGCGCTCGAAAACCGGCTGCCTTGCGTTTATCTGGTCGACAGCGGCGGCGCGAATCTTCCCAATCAGGCGGAAGTCTTTCCCGACCGCGACCATTTCGGCCGCATCTTCTATAATCAGGCGCAGATGTCGTCGCGCGGCATTCCCCAGATCGCCTGCGTCATGGGCAGTTGCACGGCGGGCGGCGCCTATGTGCCGGCCATGTCGGATGAAACCGTGATCGTGCGCAACCAGGGCACGATCTTTCTCGCCGGACCGCCGCTGGTGCAGGCGGCGACCGGCGAGGTGATTTCCGCCGAGGATCTGGGCGGCGGCGACCTGCATGGCCGCAAGTCGGGCGTGGTCGATCATGTCGCGGAAAATGACGAACATGCGCTCTCGATCGTCCGCGATATCGTCTCTACGCTCCAGCCCGAGCGGGAGGCCGATCTCAACCTGCGCGCGCCCAAGGCGCCCGAATGTGATCCGGAAGAACTTTACGGCATCATTCCGCAGGATGTTCGCGCGCCCTATGATGTGCGCGAGGTGATTGCGCGGATCGTCGACGGCAGCGAATTTCACGAGTTCAAGGCGCTTTATGGCACGACGTTGGTATGTGGTTTCGCGCATATCTGGGGGATGCCGGTCGCGATCCTCGCCAATAACGGCGTGCTGTTCAGCGAAAGCGCGGTCAAGGGCGCGCATTTCATAGAACTGGCCTGCCAGCGGCGCGTGCCGCTGCTGTTCCTCCAGAACATCTCCGGTTTCATGGTCGGCGGTAAATATGAGGCGGAAGGAATCGCCAAGCATGGCGCGAAGCTGGTGACAGCGGTGGCGACGGCGCAGGTGCCCAAGATCACGGTGCTGATCGGCGGCAGCTTTGGCGCGGGCAATTATGGCATGTGTGGGCGCGCCTATCAGCCGCGCTTCCTCTTCACCTGGCCCAATGCGCGCATTTCCGTGATGGGAGGCGAGCAGGCGGCGAGCGTGCTGGCGACCGTGCATCGCGACGCCGCGACCTGGACGCCGGAACAGGCGGAAGCGTTCAAGGCGCCGATCCGCCAGAAATATGAGGAGGAGGGCAGCCCCTATTATGCCACGGCGCGGATGTGGGACGATGGCGTCATCGACCCCGCCCAGACCCGCGACACGCTGGGCCTTGCCCTTGCCGCCACGCTGAACGCGCCGGTCGCCGACCGTCCGCAGTTCGGCATTTTCAGGATGTGAGCGTGATGATCCAGTCCCTCCTCATCGCCAATCGGGGCGAAATCGCCTGTCGGGTGATCCGCACCGCCCGTCGTCTCGGCATCCGCACGATCGCCGTCTATTCCGACGCGGACGCGGATGCGCTGCATGTCCGCTCCGCCGATCAGGCCGTCCATATCGGCCCATCGCCAGTGCGCGAATCCTATCTGGTGGGCGACAGGATCATCGCCGCCGCGCTGGAGACAGGAGCGGAAGCCATCCATCCAGGCTATGGCTTCCTCAGCGAAAACGCCGAATTCGCGCAGGCCGTTCAGGATGCGGGCCTGATCTGGGTAGGGCCGGATCCGGCCTCGATCACCGCCATGGGCCTGAAGGATGCCGCCAAGAAGCTGATGCAGGATGCGGGCGTGCCGACGACGCCCGGCTATCTGGGCGATGATCAAAGCCCTGAGCGCCTGAAGGCGGAAGCCGATGCGATCGGCTATCCGGTGCTGATCAAGGCGGTCGCGGGCGGCGGCGGCAAGGGAATGCGCAAGGTCGACAGCGCAGCCGATTTCGCCGATGCGCTGCTGTCCTGCCAGCGCGAGGCGGCATCGAGCTTCGGCAACGATCAGGTGCTGCTGGAAAAATGGGTCACGAACCCGCGCCATATCGAGGTGCAGGTGTTCGGCGATAGCCATGGCCATGTCGTCCATCTGTTCGAACGCGACTGCTCGCTCCAGCGCCGCCACCAGAAGGTGATCGAGGAAGCGCCCGCGCCCGGCATGGACGCGGAGACCCGCGCGGCCGTCTGCCAGGCTGCTGTCAATGCGGCCAAAGCGGTCGCCTATGTCGGCGCGGGCACGATCGAGTTCATCGCCGACGGATCGGAAGGGCTGCGTGCCGACCGCATCTGGTTCATGGAGATGAACACGCGGCTTCAGGTCGAGCATCCGGTCACGGAAGAGATTACGGGGCAGGATCTGGTCGAGTGGCAGTTGCGCGTCGCCAGCGGAGAGAAGCTGCCGAAACGCCAGGACGAACTTTCGATCAATGGCTGGGCCATGGAGGCGCGCCTCTATGCCGAAGACCCGGTCAAGGGTTTCCTGCCATCCATCGGCACGCTCGACACGTTCGAACTGGGCGAGGGCGGTGGCGTGCGCATCGACACCGGCGTTCAGCAGGGCGCGGAAATCTCGCCCTTTTATGATCCGATGATCGCCAAGGTCATCGCCCATGGCCCGACCCGCGAGGCCGCGCGCGCGGCGCTGGAAGAGGCGCTGGACGATACCGCCATCTGGCCGCTCAAGACCAATGCGGGTTTTCTGGTGAAGGCGCTGGAGCATCCCGATTTCGTCGCCGCTCGGCTCGACACCGGGTTGATCGGGCGCGAGGGCGATGCCTTGATGCCGCCCGCCCATCCCGATGAAGAGGCGTTGGCCGAGGCCGCCGCGAGCCTGTCGCATGGCGGGGCGCTGGCGGGCTTTCGCCTGAATGCGCCCATGAGCAGCGAGGCGGCTTTTCTGCTCGATGGCGAGAAGTTGACGATCCGCTTCGATCCGCGTCAGGGAAGGAACGAGGAGCCGCTGGAGGATGTACTCGTCGCGCAAGGCGGGCAGGTCTGGCGTCTGACGCCATGGCGCGCGGGTGGAGCAGGGGGGGCGGATGCCTCCGATGGCGCGATCCTTTCGCCCATGCCTGGCCGTATCATTGCCGTGTCCGTGACGGCGGGAGAGAGCGTGACCAAGGGGCAGAAGCTGCTGACGCTGGAAGCGATGAAAATGGAACATAGCCTGGTCGCGCCCTTTGACGGGATGATTGCCGAGTTGAACGTCAGGGAAGGCGGGCAGGTCAGCGAAGGCGCGTTGCTGGTGAAGATCGAGAAGGAGGAGGGGGCCTGATGGCGGGCAAGTTTTTCGATCAGTGGACGATCGGCGAAAAGCTGGCGCATGACATTCGCCGGACGGTGACGGAGACGGATAATCTCCTCTTCTCCACCATGACCCACAATCCGCAGCCGCTGCATATTGATCTGGAGGCCGCCAGAGCCAGCGAGTTCGGCCAGATTCTGGTCAACGGCACATTCACCTTCGCGCTCATGATCGGCTTGTCGGTCGGCGACACGACGCTGGGGACGCTGGTCGCGAATCTGGGCTATGACAAGCTCACCATGCCCAGGCCGGTATTCATCGGCGACACGTTGCGCGCGGAGACCGAGGTGACGGACCTCAAGCCTAGCAAATCGCGCCCCGGCGCGGGTATCGTGACCTTCACCCATCGCCTGCTCAACCAGCGCGACGAGGTGGTATGCCAATGCCTGCGCATGGCGCTGATTCAGGGCAGTGGAGCATGACGCTCCGGTCGCTCCTGTTCGTGCCGGCGGATCGGCCGGAGCGTTTCGCCAAGGCGGCGGCGAGTGGCGCAGACGCGCTGATCCTCGACCTGGAGGACTCCGTCGCGCCGGAGAAGAAGGATGCAGGCCGCGCCGCGATTGCGCAATGGCTGGCGGGCGAACGGCCGGTCAAGACCTTCGTGCGCGTCAATCCGCTGGATGGCGGGCTGACGGTGGCGGATCTGGCGGCGGTGTTGCCGGGGCGACCCGATGGGCTTGTCCTGCCGAAGTCGGAAGGTGCCGCCAGCGTCGAGGCGTTGCTCGCGGTGCTGGGCGATGTGCGGCTTCCCATCCTGCCGATCGCGACCGAAACGCCCGCTGCGATCTTTCAATTGGGCAGTTATGGCGCTGTGGGCGGGCATTTGGCCGGGCTGACCTGGGGCGCTGAGGATCTTCCGGCGGCCATCGGCGCGGCCACATCGCGCGAAGCAGATGGCAGCTACACCGCGCCCTATGAAATGGTGCGCGGCCTGACTCTTTTCGCGGCGCACGCGGCAGGCGTGGCGGCGATCGAGACCGTCTTCCCGCGCATCGACGCTCCCGATGCGCTCGGGGCCTATGTCGCAAGGGCGCGCCGCGACGGCTTCACCGGCATGATGGCGATCCACCCGGCGCAGATCGAGATCATCAATCGCGGCTTCACCCCCACCGAGGCGGAAATCGCTCATGCGCGCGCGGTGGTCGAGGCGTTTGCCGCCTATCCCGGCGTCGGTGCGCTGAAGCTGTACGGCAAGATGATCGACCGGCCTCATCTGGTGCAGGCGCGGCGTATATTGGCATTGGAGGCATGACGATGGAGGACTTCACCACTTTGCGGTTCGAGCGCGATGGTGCCGTCGCCGTCATCGCGATCAACCGGCCGCAGGCGGGCAACGCCATAGATGTCACCATGTCGCGGGAACTGCTCCACGCCGCGATTGCCTGCGACCGGGACGACAGCGTCCGTGCGGTCCTGCTTCGCTCCGAAGGCAAGCTGTTCAGCGCGGGTGGGGACATCGGCGCTTTCGTCGGCGCTGGCGACAAGATGCCGGATCTCATTTCGGAAGAAACCGCCTATCTTCACGCCGCAGTCGCCCGGCTCGCGCGCATGGACAAGCCATTGGTCGTGGCGGTGCAGGGCTTCGCGGCAGGCGCGGGGTTCAGCCTTGCCATGCTGGGCGACATCGTCATGGCAGGCAAGGCGGCGCAATTCACGCTCGCCTATACGGCGATCGGATTGACGCCCGATGGAGGCGCGAGCTGGCTGCTGCCCCGTCTGGTCGGCTATCGCAAAGCGCAGGAGATGATCCTGCTGAACCGCCGTTTCGGGGCGCAGGAAGCGTTGGACATCGGGCTGCTCACGCAGGTGGTCGAGGATGAGGACCTCCTGACGAGAGCGTTGGAAATCGCTCACCAGCTTGCCGCTGGCCCGACCAGGGCCTTTGGCCGTTGCCGCGATCTGATGCTGGGCTGTTTCGGAGAAACGCTGGAAACGCATCTGGAGCGGGAGGCCAGGGGAATCGTGGCCAGCGCTGGCGAACGCGATGGGAAAGAAGGCGTGCGGGCCTTCCTCGCCAAGGCGAAACCGGAATTCACCGGCTGAACAACGGAATGCGTCCGGCATCGGTCGATCCGGCGACGCCCGCTTTCCCGGTCGTGTATTTCAAGAAGGGCACGATTGCGCGACGCCTCGTCACGGCGCAGGCGATGGTGTCGAAAGATGCGCTGGCTGACCCGCCTTTCCGGGGAAGGAACTTGCTCTGGCTACCAGTCAGGCTCCAATCTGAGCCATTACATTAAGAGATGTTCAGAACAACTGATCGCCCAGATCATCCTTGACGGCGCGGCGCGTGCCGGCGTCCAGCCGGATCGTTCCACCGTTCAACATCGGATTTTCGATGATGGCTTTGACCAGCAGCGCGAAATCGGATGGCAGGCCCATTCTCTTGGGGAATAGGGTTTCAGTGAGCAACGCGGCTTTCTGCCCATCGTCCAGATCCTTGAGGATGCCTGTATCGAACATGCTGGGGGCGATGGCCATGACCCGGATGCCATAGGGGGCAAGATCGCGCGCCATGGTCTGGCTGAGCCCTGCGACGCCAGCCTTCGCCGCGGCATAGCCGACCATGCCGACCGGCCCGCCGAAAGCGGCGATGGATGATGTGTTGATGATGACGCCACGCTCGCCATCGGCATTGGGCGTTGCCTTGGCCATATGCAGGGCTTCCAGCCGGGACAGGTTGAAGCTCGCCACGATATTGGCTTCGATGGTGTGACGAAACCGCTCCAAGGGGTAGGGGCCGGTGGCGTCTATTGTCCTGCGGGGCGATCCACCGCCGCCGCCTGCGACATTCGCGGCGATGTCGATGCCGCCCAATAACCGGGCCGCGTCGTGCACGGCAGATTCGGTGCCCTCATGATCCAGTATATCGCAAGGGATGAAGGCCGCCGCCGCGCCAATATCGGCGGCGACGGCTGCGCCGGCCGAACCGGGAAGGTCCAAAATGGCGACCCGCGCGCCGCACTTCGCCAGTAACTCGGCGCTGGCCTTGGCCAGGCCACTGCCGCCGCCGACGATGACCGCCCGTTTTCCTTCGATATCCATCGCGACCTTCTCGCTGACGGGCAAAGCCTGTTTCGGCCCCATAATGTCGCTGGCCGTTCCGCAGGGGGACGGCCAGCGATTGTCAGTTACTTGCCAAAGGCATATTTCAGCGTCAGCCCATAGGTGCGCGGTTCGCCCAGGACGCCTGGGGCAACACCGAAGGAACTGGCCAGAGCGGTGAAGCCGAGCGGCTGGAACTCATTGGTGATGTTGCGTGCCCAAAGCTGCGCCGAGAGGTTCGAGCCGCCGACATTCTCCCACAGCAGCGACAGATTGACGTTGTGCTGCGGCGGCGAGGTGCTTTCCGGCTCAATGATCGGCAGCGACTGATCGGTCGTGAAGCTCGACTTGTAGCTGTAGTTGCCAGAGAAAGTCACGGTCCCGATGTCGATATCATCAATCGGGGTCAGCGACATGGTTACGCCGGCCGAATATTTGGACGTCGTGAAAGGCACATCGGGAACGATCACGCCACGATTTTCAAATTCCGTGTAGACGCCATCGACATAGCCGAAGAAGCCCTGAATATTGAAGCCCTTGACCGGGGTGATCCCCAGTTCGGCCTCAAGACCCTTGACTTCCGCCTTGCCCACATTGCGCAAGGCCGTCGTCGTGACCGGGCCGGGCGGAGTGGACGTCGGGGACAGGCCGGTGAAGATCGTGATCTGCCGCTGGATGCCCGTGTACCAGGCCTTGTACAGGGCGAGGCTGGTGTTCACGCCCACGCCATTCAAGTCGAAATCACCCTTGAAGCCGAACTCAATGTCGCGAACCTTTTCCGGGCCGAACGGAGGAACGACGCCGAAGGAGGTGGGTGCGACACGGGCCTGCAGACCGCCTGAACGATAACCCAGACGATGCGCGATATAGAACAGCGTATCGCGCGAAGGCTTATAGTCGAGGCTGACGGTGTAGGTGGGCTGCTTGAAGGAGACGCTATCCTCGAAGTGGCAGGGATTGCCGGCGCCGACGATCGCCTGGATCGAACAGCTATCCGTCACCACGCCGGTGGTCGAGTTCGTCGAAATCGTGCGCGGGTTCCTATATTCGGCGTAGCGCTTGTCCCAGGTATAACGGCCGCCGGCGGTCAGGCTCAACTGGTCGGTCAGCTTGTAGGTGCCCTGCGCGAACACGGCATAGCTCTTGTTGATGCCGACCAGATTCTGGCGCGTATCTGTATAGATCAACTGGATGCTGTTCTGGATGTCGACGCCCCGCTCCCGGAAATACATGCCGCCCACGACCCATGTCAGGCCGCCGGTTTCGCCTTGCAACTGGAGTTCGTTTGAAATCTGCGACACGCGGCTATCATAATAGGTGTCGACCAGCTTGAGCGGCGTGCCGTCCAGATCGTTGGCCGCGATCAGCTTCACCTTGTTGTAACCGAAGATATTCTTGAGCGTGATATCGTCGGTCAGTTCAAACGTGGTGGCGTTGGAAATCGAATAGTTGCGCGACCGTTCGAGCGGGTCCAGGCTGAGTGCAAGAGAACCGGAACGGAAATCGCGGAAACCGGCGTCCAGCTCGGTTTCATAGGCGCCCAGCGTCTGCCGCCGCGCCCAGGTCGCCGCGACCGCCTGCCCGATGGTCTGGGTCGTACCCGGAACCAGAAGCGTGGAACAACTCGCGGCCGGACCCGTGCCGCTTGCCGGACAGGGGCGGAAACCATTCAGATAGACGAGACTGCCCTTTTCATTGGCATGGTATATGCTGCCGATCAGCAGGTTTTCGATCCGGTCGGTCGGCTTGAAAAGAACCGACATGCGGCCCGACCAGGTGTTGTTGTTGGCGATGCGGCGGCCGGTGGTGACGTTGACGCCATAGCCGTCTCGCTTCATTCGCTGGCCGGCAAAGCGAACTGCCAGGGAATCGGAAACCGGGATGTTGATCATCGCCGTCAGTTCCTGGCGATCGAAATTGCCGATGCCGGCGCTGATCTCACCCTCGAAATTGTCGGTTGGGCGCTTGGTGTTGATCAGCACCGCGCCAGCCGAGGAATTGCGGCCAAACAGCGTGCCCTGCGGGCCATAGAGCACCTGCACATTGTCGATATCATAGAAGCTCTGGTTGGTGCCGGTGGCGCGGGCGCGATAGACTTCGTTCACATAGACGCCGACAGCCGCGTCGCCGGTGATCAGCGATTCCGTCGCCGTGATGCCGCGAATTTCATATTGGGAGTTCGAGCGGCGGCCGGCCGTGGGTCGGAAGCCCAGCGACGGCGTTGCGCGCTGCAGGTCATCAATGCGGTCGATGCCCCTCGACGTCAGTTGCTCGCCGCCAAAAGCCTGGACGGCAATCGGAACGTCGGTGATGGCTTCCTCACGGCGACGTGCGGTGACGACGATGTCTTGAGAGGAAGCGGCCCGTTCCTGATTCGGTCCGGCGGCGTTGTCGGCGGTTTGTGCCCACGCGGCGGAAGGCAATACGCACAAGAGGCCCAGCGCGGTATTGGCGGTAAGACGGGTGATGCGAGACATGGGTTCTTCTCCCTGATCGGATATTCTGCGCTCTCATGGTGGAGCGCTGCATTCGGCTTTACCATAAGCTGGCCTAGAAAGATATCTTATTTAACTAGGTATAGATATAGTGCGAAATGATATGAGCGAACGGGGCCTTTATGAGTTGATGCGCGACCTTTGACGGGCGGCGTTCTTTGGAAGGCCAATGCCCAGGGCAAAACCCAGGAACGAGGCGATCGCCATGAACAAAAAAGCCAGCATATAGGCTGAACTGTCTGGAAACGCCTTTCCGTCCGCAGAAAGGATCGTGGAACTGGCGAGGCATATCGCCAGCACCTGCGCGCCGATGGCCTGCGACATGGATCGCACGACGGCCATCAATCCCGTCGCCTCGCTCGTCCGGTCATGGGGCGAAGCGGCGATGATAATGCTGGGCAGGGCGGCATAGACGGCCGTCACGCCCATGCTGCCGAGGCAGATGGTCACGAACAGCAGCAAGATGCTGTGGGCTTCGAACACGCCTATGGTCGACGCGACAGTCATGAGAAGGCAGCCGAGCAGCACCGGCGCTTTTCCACCGTAGCGGCCCACGGCCCATCCGGCCAGCAGCGAGGAGATGATCCCCAGGAAAAGCGCCGGAAATTTGAGGATGCCGACGAAAGTGGCGGTGGTTCCCAGGCCCGCGCCGGTCCATGTCGGTTGCTGAAGCAGCAGCGATGTAAGCTGGGTCATCTGCATGACGCCGACGGCGGCGCACGCCATGATGAGATTGCCGAGCAGACAATTGCGATTGCCGAGCAGGCGGACGTCGATCAATGGCTGCTGCAAGCGCCGTTCGTGCCAATACCAGATCGCCAGCAAGGCAATGCCGGCAAGGGCAAGCCATAATGTCGCAGCGGAGGTCCAGCCCCAGTTGCGCCCGTTGCTGAATACCAGCAATAGCGCTCCGATCGCGGGCGCGAACAATATGCCGCCCAGCCAGTCGATCGTGCCGGATTGAACAGGACGGAGAGATCCGGGCAATCCCGACATCAGGATGGGCGCGATCAGGAGGGCGGTAACGCCACTGGCCCAGAAGATGCTTTGCGGTCCGAAATGGTCGGTCAGGACGCCGCCGAGCAGCAGGCCCGCCGCGGACGCCGCCGCTGCCGTCGCCGTGATCGCCCCGATGGCTATGGATAGCTTGTTTGCGGGCATATGTTCGCGAGCCAGGCCATAGCAGAGAGGAATGATGGCGCCTGCCAGGCCCTGGATCGCGCGCCCGATCACAACCCAGGTGAGTGACGGCGCAACGGCGCTGATAAGCGAACCGCAGCCGGTAATGACGATGACGATGACCAGCATCCTCTTGCGTCCGTAGATATCGCCAAGACGACCGCAAAGCGCGGCGGCGGCGGCGGACACCAGCATATAGGCGGACACGATCCAGCCCACGCCGATCGGGTCTCCGTAGATGCGGAGCCACGCGCCCAATCCCGCGAGGATCATCGAGCTTTCGAATCCGGACACGACTTCCGCAGCCATCAGCAGCGACAGGATGGACCATTGGCGGGCGGTCATCGGGGATTTATCTCCTCGTCCCTTACGTGTATACTTATATAACTATTTCACTATTATAGCGATGTTGAGGGACGTGGCAATATAAAGTGGAGCCGGCAACCCGCTCTTTGTGATGGAAGGAGCGTTCAGGGCAGTCGCGGGGCGTTCCAGATCGCCAGCGTCGCTTTGCTGCCGGCGACAGGGCGTCCCATCTTGCGGGCAAGGGACATGACCTGTTCCACCTGTTCCTCGTTGGAGGGTTTGTGGACAGGATCGAAATGGCTCTCCAGGCCGATCTGGATATGGCCGCCAAGCCGTATCGCCATTTCCGGCAATTCCGTTGCCAGCAGGTCGCCGCCCCAGACGGAGACTGTCCAGGGCAGTTGTGCGTCGCCCAGCAGATCGAGATAGGCCTGTAGCGCCGCCGGGGTTGGCGGCAATCCAAAGGCCAGCGTACCGGAACCCATAAGGCCATGGGGGCCGCCGAAATAGAAGTTCACGACAGACCCCTGGGGCAGGAACCCGGCCTTGTGATAGGCCAGGACGATGCGAAGATAGGCGGGCTCGTAAATGGCGATTTGTGCGCCCAGTCCGCGCTCGCGTAGCTGGGCGAAGGCGGAACGGATCTGATCGAAGCTGTTCATATAGAAACGGCCCGCGGGCAGCCCGTCCTCATCCAGCCGCGCCACGGCCACCGCTCCCGGATCGACGCAGGCGAATTGCAGGCCGATGGCGTCATCGATCAGCTTGACATGTTCCAGCTTGTCGCCGCCGCTGCGCGTGAGCGTGGGATACCAAAGCGCGTCGGGACGCCGCGCACGCACTTCCCGCCAGGCAGCCAGATAATCTTCGGCCGCCTCGGCGCCGGTCAAGGCCGTGCTGCTGTTATGCGCATGGATGATGGAGGCTCCGGCATCATAGCAGGCGAGGGCGGTCGTCACGATTTCCGCGTGGCTGCGCGGAATGTTCGGATTGCTTTCCTTGCTTTTCTCGCCGTTGATCGACACGGCGATGACCAGGTACGGCATCATCCCTTTTCTCTCCTCTTTTATGTCTTGGGCGCAGATCTGCCTGTGGTCCGCTCCGCCATCATGGGGGGCGTTGCATCGCTGTCAAAGAACCCGGAAATGGCGGTGTCAGTCCAACTGGGCGATGATATTGCCCATGGCGGTGGCAAAATCCTCCTTGAATTGCTGGACGACCGATCCGGCGGAACGCACATCGTCGATCATGCCAATGCCCTGACCCACCCAATAGGTCGCGAGTTCATAGGCCTTGGCGTTGCCGGAATCGGCGGCGCGCTCGGTCTGGGTCAGCGCGGGCTGCGTCAGCATCGGCATCAACGGCATGGGCAGGGCGCCGGGGCTGTCGGGCCCTTCCCATGCATCATGCCAGGGGGAATGGAGCTGCCGGCTATATTTGCCGGTGCGCATCTTCGAGCGGATGGTGTCGCGCGATCCGGCCTCGGCGATCTTGCGCTTGATCGTTTCGCTGGTTTCAGCCTCCGACGTCGCCAGCCAGACGGTTCCGGTCCACGCGCCCTGCGCGCCCATGGCCATGGCGCCCGCCATCTGCTCGCCGGTCACGATGCCGCCCGCCGCCAGCACGGGCACCGGGCGGATCGGCGCGATGGCGCGGATTACTTCGGGCACCAGCACCATGGTGGAGATTTCTCCGCAATGGCCACCCGCTTCCGTGCCCTGCGCTACCAGAATATCGACGCCGGCCTGCACCTGACGCACGGCATGTTCCTTGGCGCCGACCAGCGCGGCGACAGGCACGCCATGCTGCTTCGCGCGCTCGATCATCGAGCGGGGCGGCACGCCCAGCGCATTGGCGATCAGCCGGATGGGATGACGGAAGGCGACCTCCATCAGCCGCTCGCCTATATCTGGCAAGGTGGGCGGCAGGCGGCGATTGATGACGTCCGCGGGATCGAGCTTCACATCATATCTGGCCAGAATATCGAGCACGAAATCGCGATGCTTCTGGGGAATCCGCTCGACGATCTTGTCCAGATCAATGCCGCCGCCCAGATCCTGATGTTCGGGCACGACGAAGTCGACGCCATAGGGTTTGCCGTCGACATGTTCGTCGATCCACTGGAGTTCGATTTCCAGGCTTTCAGGGGTGAAGCTGCTGCCGCCCAGGATGCCGAAGCCGCCCGCGCGGCTGACGGCGGCGACGACATCGCGGCAATGGCTGAAGGCGAAAAGCGGAAATTCGGCGCCAACCAGATCGGTCATGGCAAAGGGCATGGTCGCTCTCCCATCGAAATGCGTTTGCCTGAAGATGATCGGGGCGGCTTTTCCTTTCCAATCCAAAATTTCTGCATATTCATCTCAAAATGATCTAAATGGAGGCATGATTGACGTGCGACTCCTGCTGCAATTCGCCGCCGTTGCCGACTGCCTGTCCTTCACCGTCGCGGCGCGCCGCCTCGGCATGGGCCAGCCTCGGCTTTCGGCGCAGATCCGCAAGCTGGAAGAGCAGTTGGGCATGGCGTTGTTTGAACGCAGCACCCGCCATGTGCGGTTGACGGCGCGAGGGGTTGAGTTGTTGGACGTTGTGCGCCCATTGGCGGACGCCGCGCAGCAGGCGGTGGCCCATGTGGGGGACATGCGGCATCAGGCCGGAGCGCTGGTCAGCATCGGCTGCCCGCAACTGGGCGCGCCCGATGCGATGCAGGCGCAACTGTTCGCCCGTTTCATGCGTGATCATCCTGGCCTCGCGATGGATGTGCAGCCGGGCCTGTCGGTCAACCATGCGGAACAGTTGCGCAAAGGCGAGATTGATTTGGCCCTGATGTCCGTCCTGCCCGAGGGCGCAGAATGGGAAGCGCTGTCGCTGCATCGGCTGGCATTGGCTGCCATCTTTCACCGCACCGACCCGCTTGCCGTCGTTGAGCCGCTGGAGGCGAGGCATTTCGCGGGACGCCGGATTGCGGTCTTCGCCCGACGTCGCGCCCCGGAACTGCATGAACGGCTCTATGCGGAGTTGGCGGCGGCGGGGGCGGATCTGCTGGAAGTGCCGGAACTGCGCCGCTCGCTGCTGCGGGACCGGCCCGACTTGATCGTGTCCACCATCATCGCGGCGCCAGCGGAGGCGAGGCTGCCGCATGACCTCATCCGGCGGGAGATCGTCATGCAGCATGAAATGCGGATGAGTCTGGTGCGCCAGCGCGCCACCCTTCGATCGGGCGCCGCCGAACGCTTCTGGAACTGGACCGCGCGCGAGGGCGCGGCTGCCTGAAACATCCGGCTGGACGCCAGCTTCTATCCCGCCATGGCCGTCGCGGCCGCCAGGCGGCCCCGGCATTCCTTGACGATGCGGTCGATCAACTCGCGCACGGACGGAATATCGTCGATCAGGCCGACGATCTGACCCGCCCACACCAGGCCGTCATCGACATCCCCGGTTTCCAAAGCCTTCTTGCCACGCTGCCCGGCGACAAGATGGTGGATATCCTCGAAGGTCGCGCCGGGCCGGGCCTCGATCTCGTTCACCTCGCGGGCGACGGCGTTGCCCAGAATACGGGCGGTGTTGCGGAACGGGCGGAAAATGAGGCGCGTGTCGCGTTCGGTCGCCGCCACCAGCGCCTGCTTGATCTTGTCGTGGATCGGCGCTTCTTGCGTGGCGCAGAAGCGGGTGCCCATGTTGATGCCTTCAGCACCCAGAGCCAAAGCCGCGGCCATGCCCCGGCCATCGCCGAAGCCGCCGCTCGCGACGATCGGGATTTTGAGCGCCCGCGCGGCGGCGGGGATCAGCACCAGGCCGGGAATATCGTCTTCGCCCGGATGACCGGCGCATTCGAAGCCGTCGATCGACACGGCATCGACGCCATGGCGTTCCGCCGACAGGGCGTGGCGCACGGCGACGCATTTGTGGATCACGATGATGCCGGCCGCCTTCACCTTGTCGACGAAATCCCTGGGATTGGCGCCGGCCGTCTCCAATATCCTGACCCCGCTGTCGATGATGGTGTCGAGATATTGTTCATAAGGTGGAGGGTTGATCGACGGCAGGATCGTCAGATTCACGCCGAACGGCTTGTCGGTCATGGTCCGGCACCGTTCGATTTCCCTGGCAAGATCGGCCGGGGTCGGCTGGGTCAGTGCGGTCAATATGCCAAGCCCGCCCGCATTGCTGACTGCGGAGGCCAATTCTGCCCGGCCGACCCACTGCATCCCACCCTGGATGATGGGATAGCGTGTCCCCAGCAGCTTAGTGATCCGCGTTTCCATATCAATAGCCCTCCTTCGCGATCCATTCGTCATAGACGGTGGGCATGGCCGACGCCTTGCCGTCAAATTCGGCGGCGCGTTTTTCGAGGAAAGCCGCGACCCCTTCCTTGCCGTCGCCGATGCTGGTGTAGAACATGGCCAGAGATTCTATGCGATGCGCGTCCATCGGATGCGGCGCGGCCATGTTGCGATACATCATCTGTCTTGCGAAGGCGATCGCGACTGGCGACCGTCCTGCGACCAGCGAACGGGCAAAGGTCTCCGCTTCCGACAGCAATATATCTGCGTCATGGATGGCATGCAGGAGGCCCGCATCCAGCGCCTCGCCGAGTTCGAGGATATTGGCGCGATAGACCCATTCGAGCGCTTTCTGGATGCCGACGATCCGCGGCAGGAACCAGCTTGAGCAGGCTTCGGGCACGATGCCGAGCCGGCCGAAGACGAAGCCGATGCGCGCCCTGGGCGAGGCGAGGCGAAAATCCATCGCCAGCGTCATGGTCGCCCCGATGCCGACCGCCGCGCCGTTGATCGCGGCGACCACCGGCTTTCGGCAGGCGTGAATGGCGAGCGTCACCCGTCCGCCGGTATCGCGCACGCCGCGCAGGATTTCGGGATCTTCCAGCCGCGTTTCCATGTCGCGCAGCGTGGGTTCCAGCGCCTCGTTGAGGCCGAAGACATTGCCGCCGACCGACAGGTCCATGCCCGCGCAAAATGCCTTGCCCGCTCCGGTCACCAGGATGACCCGTACATCGTCATCCTCATTGGCGCGATGGAAGGCATGTTCCAGTTCATCCGCCATCTGCGTGGTGAAGGCGTTCATCTGTTCTGGCCGGTTCAACGTCAGCCAGAGCAGGCCATCGTCCACCCGCCAGTCGATCGTTTCATAAGTCATGTCGCGCTCCTGTAATCGAGGATGCCGAAAGGTCAGACGCGCCGGGCAAAGCCGCCGCCGACCATGAGGGTTTCACCCGTAATGAAACCGGCCTCGCCGGAACAGAGGAACAGGGCGGCTCCCGTGAGATCCGTTGGCATTCCCGCGCGCCTGATCAATTGGCGTTGTTCGATGAAAGCTTCTGTCGCGCCCTCATCCATGTCGCCGACGATCGTGTCCGTATGGATCAGGCCGGGGGCGATGGCGTTGACGCGGGTGTTCTGGGGAGCCAGTTCCTCGGCGAGCGCCACGGTCAGGCCGCGAACGGCGAGCTTGGTGACGCCATAGGCCGTGGACAGATCGAAGCCCGAAACCGAACTCATGTTGAGGATGACGCCGCCGCCGCGCTGCCGAAGCAAAGGCGCGGCCATGGTGGCGCAGTTGACCAGTCCCAGAACATTGACCTTCAGCATCCGTTCCCACGCATCTTGCGGCACGACCGTCACCGGGCGGTTGTAATGGCGGGTATGCAGGCCGGCGTTATTGACCAATATGTCCATTCCGCCGAATTGCTTCTGTGTCTGGGCCATGGCGGATTCGACGCTGGCGCGTTCCGCGACATCGCAGCGCAGGCCGATTGCACGCCCCCCGATGCGGCGAGCGGCGGTGGAAGCCGCGTCGCCGTCAATGTCGGCGATGGCGACATGCGCGCCTTCCGCCGCGAAGGCGGTGGCAAGGACTTCGCCGATGCCCCGCGCCGCGCCGGTCACGAAGACCGTCTGGCCTTCAAACCGCATCATTTGACCCTTGCCCGTTCACTTCGATGATCAGATTGCCGAAATCGTCGAACCAGGCGGCTTGTCCCGGCGGCACCGGCGCCACGGTGTCGGGCAGTTCGATCAGCAGCGGCCCTTCCATCCGTCCCGCTGGTCCGGGGCCATCGACGCGCACCACCTTGGTCGGGCAAAAGCGGCCGAGATCGGGCCAGAAGACATCGCGTTCGCCGATCTCTGCCGGGCCGCGCTCGACCTGTGTGATCAGAGGCTTGGGCGTCGGGATGGTCAGGCGGATGCCAAGTCCCGTCAACATCACGCCGCCGCGCCGATAGCCCGCGCCCTGCCCGAATATCTGCTCATAATGATCGTGGAAGCGTTCGGTGAACTGTCGCTGCTGCTCCACGGTGTCGAGCCGCCATTCGAGCGGGATTTCGACATCATGGACCTGCAATGCATAGCGCATCCGTATGAAGCGTTCGACCGTCGGCGGCGCGGCGGCCGACATCCCTTCGGGCAGGGCGGCGCGCGCCCTGGCTTCGAGCCTGGCGAAGAGCGGCTCGACGCTGTCGGCTGCATCGGGATAGGCGATACGCACGGGTTCTTGATGGACATAGGCGATGTCCGATGTCGCGGCGCCAAAAGCGGACCAGACCGCCGAAGCGTTGAGTAGCGGAACCACGACCTTGCCGATGCCCGCTTCCTTCGCCATCGCGGCGGCGTGCACGGGACCGCCTCCTCCAAAGGCGAACAGCACGAAGTCGCGCGGATCGAAACCGCGCATCACGCCCATGCGCTGAATAAGGTCCGCCATGCGGTTGTCGACCAGCCGGTTGATCCCGGCCGCTGTCTCCATGCGAGACAAGCCGAGCTTCGCGCCGAGTTCGTCGATGGCCCGTTCGGATGCTGGCTTGTCGAGCGTCAGCTTGCCGTGAAGGAAGGTGTCAGGGTCGATGACGTTCAGCACCACGTCGGCGTCGGTGACGGCCGGCTCGACGCCGCCCTTGCCGTAACAGGCGGGGCCGGGGACCGCGCCTGCGCTCCGGGGTCCGACCTGGATGCCGCCCGATCCATCGACCCAGGCGATGCTGCCGCCACCCGCACCGATGGAATCGAGGTCGATCATCGGCAAGGCGAGTTGGAAACGCTCGAACAGGGAAAGATAGCGCGTCATCGGCTGGCCCTCGCGGATCACCGCCACGTCTAGCGTTGTGCCGCCCATGTCGGCGGTGATGATGTTCGGCATAACCAGCGCGCGACCGAGGAAGGCCGATGCCGTGACGCCGCCGACCGGACCCGATTGCAGCGTGCGGATGGGCGCCGCGCGCACATCGTCGCCGGTGATCGCGCCGCCCGCGCACTGGGCGAACAGGACCTGGCCGGCATAGCCGCGCTCTGCCGCGCCGCGCTCGATGCGGCCGACATAATCGTGCATCAACGGCCCGATATAGGCGTTGATGACGGTCGCCATGGTGCGCGGATATTCGCCCACCGACACGCCCAGGTCACAGGCGCAACAGACATAGACATGAGGGGCCAATTCGTGCACCATTTCGCGCAGGCGGATTTCATGGGCCGGGTTTCGGATCGACCAGAGCAGACTGATCGCGATCGCGTCGACGCCCTGTTCCAATAGTTCGGCGATACGTTCACGCGCTACTTCCTCATCGAGCGGCGCGACAATGTCGCCGTCGCTGTCCATGCGTTCGGGCACCTCGACGATCCGCTCGCGCGGGATATAAGGCTCGGGCTTGCCGGTAGACGGCGTGTGGAGGAAGCGGTCAGGCGCAAGGCCCGATGTGCGGCCGCCGCCCTTCATCACCGACATGACGTCCCCATGCCCCATGGTCGCGATCAGGCCGACGCGAACGCCATGGCGACTGACCACGGCGTTGGTGCCATGGGTCGTGCCGTGGACGATGCGGTCGGTGCGCTCCAGCAGTCCCTGCGTTGTCAGTTCCATCTTGGCGGCGATTGCGTCGACCACGTCGAAGAAGCCGATGGAAGGGTCTGCCGGCGTCGTCGGCACCTTGGTTACGGTGACGCGCAGGTTCTGGAGGCCGATGACCGCGCAGTCGGTGAAGGTGCCGCCGATGTCGATGCCGATGGCGTAGCGGGTCCGATCCGTCACGCCGACATTTCTTTCAGACTGGCGGGAACGATCATGATGTCCTCCCTATGGTCTTCATCGCACCGGCAGAAATTGGTTGAAAGGACGGTGGCGCATTCGGGGCAGAGATAATGCCGCAGTTCAAAGCGCACCTTCCCGATCTCCGATGGCGGGGGATAAAGCGCCGGATCGAATTCGCTCATGTCCCGGCGCAGCACGGCGGCAAACAGCTTGTGATTGTCGCCCACAGGGCCAAGGACATGGCCGCAATGGTCACAATGCCAATGCGCGCGGTCGCCCGTGCCGTGGAGGGCGAGCGCGTCGGCGACGTGGCGCGCCGATGCGTCGGCCGGGACGCTGCGCCGTTCCGAAGGACGGCGTGCGGGCGCATCGGCCCGCGCCAATCGTTTCGCCCGGATGTCCCTGCGATGATCGTCCGTCGCAGCCATGTCCACGGCGCCATCATGCAGGACGACGCCATAGATATCCTTCGCCGCGGCCGGGGATACCGAATGATCGGCGACATCGCGAGCCACCTGTTCCGGCTCCCGTTCCAGCGGATCGCCGAAGCCGCCGCCAGCGCAGACCTGGACGGTCAGCACATCCTGCGGCAAAAGGCGAACCGCGGCCATCGGGCGGAGGCGGGCGACGTCTCCGACCAGCTTTTGAAGATGTCGGCGGTTGGCGGGGGCTGCGCCCTCCTCCAGACGTTCGATGATGCCGCTGTCGGCGCGATAGGAAAAGTCCCCGCAATGGCCGGGCATGCCGCCTGCCTGACCCGGCGTCGCGTTGAGCGATGTGTCGACGTTCAGCGTCAGCACCTGACAATGGTCGGTCTTGTGGCCGCATAGCGCCGTGGCGAGGCCGTTGCCGCCCCTCATCCGGCCCGCCCCGCCGCTGTCGATATTTTCGCGGCGGTAAAGATAGAGCATCGGCAGCGATTGTTCCCATTCTTCGGCGTCGCCCGCGACGTTGCCCGGCATGAACCATGCGCCGCCATTGTCGATGCCATCGCGGTAACGCGATGCGCCGAAGCCACCGGCAATGCCGTCCCCCGTGACATCCGTGATGCGGCGCCCCTTGCGGTCGACCGCATCCAGCACCCATGTGTTGAGAATGGCGCCTGCGCCTGAACCGATGGCGGTTTCGGCAATGTCGCGCGGCCCTGGCAACACCATCTTGCCCAGCACCAGATTGGCGAGATTGACCGACACCGTGGTCGAGATGATGGTCGTCACCGCGCCGGGATAGCGGGCACAGGTCAGCCGGCCCGGCAGCGGCTCAAACCGCAAATGTGTCAGCACCCCGGCCGGACAGGATAGTTGATCATGACCCAGGATGGAGGAGGCGGCGCAGACGATCGCTGAGCGCCATGCCGCATAGGTGCAGTTGCCCGGTCCGAACTGTTCGTCCGTCCCGGCATTGGTGCAAATGAGGGTGGAACCTTGCTTGCGGATTTCCAATCGGTAGCGGTGGACGTCCTGATCGCTCGGCGTCAGTCCCGCGATGTCGATCACTTCGCTGAAGCGGCCATCGGGGATTTTCTCCAGCCGCTCCGCGACCTTCGCGGCGCAATCGGCGATCATCCGGTCCATCGTGCCCGCGAGGATGGCGGGACCGTAGCGGTTCAGCAGATCCATGATGCGTCGCCGCGCCATGTTGAGCCCGGCGATCTGGCTGCGCAATTGCAGCGCCACCAGATCGGGCGTGCGGCTCTTGCGCGTGAAAAGGGCGGCGATATCTTCCTGCAACAGGCCGTCCCTGGCGATCCGGACCGGCGGCACCGGCGTCGGTTCGTCGAATATGTCCCGCGCTCCGGCGCAGAAACTACCCGGCGATTGTCCGCCCAGATCGCCCTGATGCGCGGCGTTGAACAGCCAGCAGATGATCTTCCCTTCCCAGAAGAGCGGCATATAGAGCGCGGTGTCTATCTGGTGCGCGGCGCCGATATACGGATCGTTCTGCAGGAAAGTGTCGCCGTCGCGGATGCCCGGTGCGTCCGACCGATGTTCGATCGTCCATTTGACGATCAGGTCGGCCAGTCCGGTGAAATACTGGATTGTAGGGCCGGTGACGACATTGTCGCCCTCGGCCGTCAGAATGGAAGTGGCGAAGTCATCCATATAGACGATCGCGGGCGATCCCGAGACGCGTTTGATCGTGTCGGAATGCTCAAGGTTGATCGTCCATAATTTCCAGCGGAGCACCTGGTAGGTGACCGGATCGGGCGTTTCCCTCCCCTCGAACATCGGCGGCGCGCGTAGCGGCATGTGCGTGCTGCGGGGCACGTAGCCGAGGGAAACGCCGTCCCAGGGTTCATCAGGCAGCCAGTCGGCATCCATCTCCGGGGGGCTGCGCCATGGCTTGGGTGCGTTTCCCTGAGTGGCTTCGCCATTTGCGGGCATGGTCGCGTTCCTTTCCTTGGAATGGCGAAGCTAGCGTTCGATAATGGCCATTGCGAATATGAAATACTGCTTCCATTATATAGTTTCCCATATAGCTCCGAAGGCGTTGTGAAGCTCTCCCTGACCCAGATTTCCCAGTTTGTAGCGGTAGTGGAGGAAAGATCCTTCACCGGCGCGGCGGCGCAATTACGCGTGGCGCAGCCCTGGCTATCGACCCGCGTGCGCCAGTTGGAGCAACAGGTCGGCTTTCGCCTGCTCGACCGTTCGCCCAAGGGCGTGTCGCTGACGGCTGAAGGGCAATTATTCTTCGATGGCGCGCAGGCGCTGTTACGGGAAAGCGCATCGCTCGGTTCCCTGATCGCAAGGCTGGCGCAGGGGATCGGCGGCACGGTCCGGATCGGGGCGATTGCGGAATCCTTCTATATCGGGGAGCGCAACCGACTGATTGACGCCTTTCATCAAGCATTTCCTTCGCTGGCGGCGACTCTGGAAAATCGGCCCGACCCCGAACTGCGCCGCATGCTTTTGCGCGGCGATCTGGACGCTGCGTTCATTACCGGCACGCCGCCTGCCCGGCTTGAAGCGATTCGCATAAGGCAAGGGCGCTGTGAATTGCTTATGCCATGCGATCATGCACTCGCGGCATCGGATGCCATCCCCCTGGCTGCGCTGGGCGGACAGAGGGTCGGCGTTTTCCCCCGATCAAGCAATCCCGCGGCATGGGACGAAAGCGCGGGACGCTTGCAAGCGGCGGGCGTCGAACTGGTGACCCTGTCGGAAACATTGCGCGATGCGCTGATTGCACAGGCCCGGCGCACAGGTCTGATGGTTCTGGTCCTCAGCAGCTTTGGCGATCATGACATGGCGTTGGAGGGCATGTGTGTCCGTCCGGTCGCCGATGACGATGTGCGTGCGGATTTCTACCTCGCGCGCCGCCGGCAGGGACCATGCGACGATGCGCTCGACCGCTTTTGGCGTTTTGCACAGGGCTTTCGGTTGCCGGACGAGAATATCGTTCGTGGCGGCGGAATAAGATAGATATATAAGTTGACTTCATTTTGATGGCCCCATTAGGTGTCGCGCAGGTGCCGAACCCACTGCCCCTTCTGTATCCCAGGGATAGGGAACAGAATGGCCAGTTGGCGAGGGGCACAGTCATTGACGAGGATGCCAGAACATGAGCAGCGCTCACTTCACGCCCGAAAAACTGCGCGAGATGACCGAATTCAAGGTCGAGTTGCACGATCCGCGTTATGTCGTCGAACCGATCGTGACCGGCGGTGAATTCTTGTATGACCCGCAGATTTTCTGGGATTGGAACGAAGGCTGCTCCTGGAGCGGGCCGGAAGGGTCCATCCTCATCTCCGAAATCGGCGGCCAGCCCCAGCCGGAAACCGATTGGTCGATGGGCCATGGCGGCCTTTATCGCCTGCACGCCGACAATGTGTGGGAAACCGTCATGTCGCCGGGCGTCGGCCGTCAGGCCGGCGTGTTCCGTCCGATGATCGCGCCCGCCGGATGGGGCGACTATGGCGATCATATTTTCTTTGGCAGCCAGATCGTGCCGCATCGCCGCGGGGCGGTGATGGACCATATGATCTACTGCCTCGCGCCCGGCGAGAGCATTCCTTATCCCTTCGCGCTCGTGCCGCGTTCCGGCAAGGAGCAGATCTCCGGCGCTTTCGTGCCCGGCGTGTTCGGGCGGAAAGGCACGCCAGAGGAAGGGCTGTTCCTCATCTTCTCGATGCATAATTCGACCATCTATGCGGCCCGCCCGGACGGCACGGTCACGCCCTGGCTGGTGATGGACGGGGAGGGCGGCAATCCCGGTCCGGTCATGCCCTATCGCCTATTCTATGCCGACCCGCAGATCGTCGGCGAGGACAATATGCTGATGCTGGAAGGAAAATGGGCCACCAATTTCGGTGGGCAGCAGACGCATGAATTCCGCACCAAGCATTATCGCATCGCAAACGGCGTCATCCATCCAGAAGCGATCGAAGCGCTGGAGGGCGGCGCCACGCTGCGCGCGCCCAAGGGCTTCGGCCCGCTTGCAGGGGAAGCCTTTCGTCCGGAATATGCCGGTTTCATGTCATCGGTTCATTGGGCCGAAGGCGACGCCACGGCAGCCTTGCCTTACACCACGTCGATCGTTCGCAGGGACGCGGATGGCAAGGAACATGTCTTTGCCTCCAACATTCAGGCGGGCCAGAATCTGCTCGGCTTCGCCGGGGACCGGATGATTGTGACGAACATGGGCCACAGCTATTCGTCGGGGAATTTCAAATATCCCGACGGCACCGTTTTCGCGATCCGTTACAAGGGCTGACGAGGCGCTGACCATCGGGGGTCGGATCACCCGATCCTTATCCATGGATGGGCGGGACATGTCCTGCCCATGGCTGTGCCTCCTCCAACTGTGCGGCGATGCGGAGCAGCAGATCTTCCCTGTAGCTATCGGCAATCAACTGGACCCCGACCGGCAATCCGTCCGCTGTCCAGTGGAGGGGTAAGGATGCGGCGGGTTGACCCGTAATATTCGCATAGGGCGTGAAGCGGCCCCACAGGGTAGCAGCCGCGCGCGATTTCGGATCAGCGCCGGTGATCGCCCCCAAAAGCGGCGGCGGCGAACCCGTGGTGGGGGTCAGGAGCAGATCATAGGTCTTCCACCACGTCAGCGAGCGCGCGGTGAACTCCCGGATATGATCGAGCGCAGCGACGAATTCCGCCGTGCTTTGCTGCCGGGCGAATTCCAGCATCGCATAGGTGGCGGGTTCGAGATCGTCGGCGCTCAGCGCGCGGCCCAACCGCTTTTCGACCACAGCGGCCTGAAGAGCGATTTTGCTTGGCCAATAGCCGCGGATGATTGCGAAGCTCTCTTCCGAGAGGAAAGTGTCGGGCGCGGCCTCCTCCACTTCGTGGCCCAGGCTCTGCAGCAGGGCAATGGCGCCCTTCAGCGCTTTCTGGCTTTCCGGGTGGCTGGGTGCGCTGCTGCCGCCGCCTGTCGCCGTGTAGCCGATCCTGAGCTTTCCGACCGGCGCGCCCGGCTCCTGGGAAAAGGGACGGGAAGGGGGCAAGGCGCCGAGCGTCTCGCGACCGTCAACACCGGCGACGACATCCAGCAATAGCGCGAAATCCCGGACCGATCGGGTTTCGAAACTTTTGCTGTTGGATATGTCCAGCCATGTCGCGCTGGATGGGGCAAGGGGCGTACGGCCGCGACAGGTCTTGATCGTGAACAGGCCGTTGGCGGAGGCGGGAATGCGCGAGGACCCGCCACCATCGCTCGACTGGGCTGCCGGAACCATGAGCGCGGCGACGGCTGCACCCGCGCCGCCGCTGGACCCGCCGGCGCTGTGATCGGGATTCCAGGGATTGCGGCAGGCGCCGGAAAGGCGAGATTCCGTAGTGGGCGCGCTCAGAAATTCGGGAATATTGGTGTAGCCCAGGACAACCGCTCCGGCCTTGCATAGCCGCTCCGTGAACAGGTCGGTCACGGGGAAGCGCCAGTCGAGCCCCGCCAGCAGCTTGCTGCCATGGTGGAAGGGCGCGCCTTCCAGCGCGACGTCCTTGAGGAGGACCGGCACGCCGGACAAGGGCCGGTCGCGCGGGGCCGTATCGGCCTCGTGCAGGGCCTCATCGAAGCGATTCCAGATGACGGCATTGAGGCGTGGATCGACCGACTCGATACGCCGGATCGCGGCTTCCACCGACTCCCGTGGACTGATCTCGCCCTTTCTGATCGCCCCGGCCGTATCGGCGACTCCCCATGTGCCTTCGATCACGCTCATCTCCCCTATTCTCCGGACCTCTGATCGGTCCGTTATATCGTGGCGCATGCTGTTCGGCGGCCGCGAGCCGTGCGCGGCGACAAAATAACAACGGCGCGGAGAGGCCCCGCGCCGTTGCGTTTATTCAATATCGGCGGATGCCGGCATGGCGGGTCGTCAATCAATCTTGCCGATAAGATGGCCGACCGGATAAATCTCGCCCGCCTGCCCCAGGATGGTGAGCGTGCCCGAAGCCGGAGCCTCCACCTCCAGAACCGACTTGTCGCTTTCGATGGAATAGATGACGTCGCCTTCCTTCACGCCGCCACCATTTTCGATCAGCCACTCGACGATCTGCACTTCGGAAACCGTGTCACCCGCGGCAGGGATTCTCAATTCTGTCATTTCATCATGTCCTGGCTTGCTTTGATGATGGCGTCGGCGCCTTTGTAATGGAGGCCAAGGAGACCGCCATGCTTTGGCACGGGAGCATAGGCGCCGGCGACACGTGCCACCGGCGCTTTCAGCTTTCCGAAAAGTTCGCTGTGGATCAGCGCCGAAATCTCGCTTGCCGGGCCCATGAAATCGGTGGCGCGGTGCGCGACCACGGCGCGGCCGGTCTTGCCCACGGATTCAAGGATGGTGGCGCCGTCGATCGGCACCAGGCTGCGCAGATCAATCACCTCGGCCGAAACGCCCTGTTCCGCCAGGGTTTCCGCGGCCTTGAGCGCATCCGCCACGGTCGGGCCGTAAGCGATGATCGTCACATCGCTGCCCTCGCGCTTCACGGAGGCGAGGCCGAACGGGATGCGATAGTCGCCTTCGGGCAACGGTCCCTTGTTGAAGAGATTATAGGCCGAGTGGACGAAGACGCATGGATCCTCGTCGAAGATGCAGGAGAGCAGCAGGCCCTTTGCATCCTGCGGGTTGCTGGGATAAACCAGCTTGAGGCCGGGCGTGTGCATCATCCAGGCTTCGCTCGTCTGGCTGTGCTGCGCGCCATTGCCTGCGCCCACCAGCGTCATCATCGTCATCGGCACATTCATCCGGCCGCCGGTCATGTAACGCACCTTGGCCGCATGATTGACCATCTGGTCCCAGGCGACGGGCAGGAAATCCATCATGAGCAATTCGCCGACCGGCCGCATCCCCGCCAGGCCCGCGCCGACGCAAGCGCCGAAAATGCCCTGCTCGGCGATCGGCGTCGAACGGACACGCTCAAGACCGAAACGATCCGACAGCCCGCGGCTGATGCCGACGACGCCGCCCGACGGATCGGCGATGTCCTCGCCCAGCATGATGACCTTGGGGTCGCTTTCCATCGCGATCGCCAGGCCTTCATTGAAGGCGTCGCGCATCGTGCCGGTGCGCTCTCCCGCGTCGGGAATCGGGTCTGCCCTGGGGCGGGCCAGCGAAATGGGCGAGAAGCCCGGGTCGGCATAGACGTCCGACACGACATCCGCATCGGTCACGGGCGCGATGGGGGTTGCGAGTAACTCCGCGATATCCTTGTCGACTGCAGCCTGAATGTCCGAGTCGATCGCCGCGAGTTCTTCCTCGGTGGCATATTTCTCTGCGATCAGCCTTGTCCGCAGGGCCGGAACCGGATCGCGCGCCTTTTCGGCTGCCAGCTCCTCCTTGTTCATATAGGCGCCGGGGTCCGCGAAATAATGGCCCGAGATGCGGTAGGTAATCGATTCGATGAAGGTCGGACCGTTGCCGTTGCGCGCGCGCTCGATGGCGGTCGCGAAGGCGCCGGCGAGTTCCTCGGGATCGCGACCGTTCACGGTGACGCCGGGCATGTCATAGCCCGCTGCGCGCTCCGATAGTTTTTCCAATACCGAATATTCGCAGAACGGTGTGTTCTCCGCCCAGCCATTATTGTGGCAGATGAAGATGATCGGCAGTTTCCACAACGAGGCGAACAGCATCGCCTCATGCACCGAGCCGATGCTGGAGGCGCCATCGCCGAAACCGACCGTAATCACCTTGCCGCTCTTCTCGATCTGGCTGGCGAGAGCCAGGCCGACGCCGATCGGCGTGCTGGAGCCGACAAGGCCCGTGGTCATCATCAGGCCCAGATCGGGACGGGCAATGCCCATGCCGCCGCCCTTGCCTTTGCACACGCCCTCCGAATGGCCGATGCATTCGCCCAGGAACTCCTTGACCGACAGGCCGCGCGCCAGAATATCGGCGATGCCACGGTAAATGGTCACCATCTGGTCGCCCGGCTCCAGATATTCGTTCAGAACAGCAGGCGCGATTTCCTGGCCGTAAGCCGGGTAGTAGCTGAAAGAAATCTTGCCCGAACGCAGTTGCCGCGCAATCGCATCCTCGGCCGTGCGGATGAACGCGACTCGACGATAAATCGATTTCATCGATTCAGGGTTGATCTGGTTGGTCTCAAGCGCCGCTGAACTCGCCACCTGTTTTCCTCCTCGGATTGCATCGCGAGCGTAGCTCCCATGCCACGCATCCTCTGATGCCCTCTTTAAGTCCACTAAAATAACTTGTATAGCTATCTTGTGCGTGTATGTTTGGTTCGGTGAAAAAATCCGGCCGCTCAAGGCCGATCCTGGCTGAATCGTCGAGGAGAAGTATCGGTGTCTGAAACGGGGAAGATCAAAGAGCCCACAATCGGTCAATGGCTGGCGCAGGATTCGCGCAAGGCTTCCGACGCATTCGCGCGCCGGACCGAATTTGACATGGGCACGGATGATCTCCCGACCGAACGGTTTACTTCACGCGAATTCCATGACCTCGAAATGAAGCATATGTGGCCGCGGGTGTGGCAGATGGCATGTCATGAAATGGATATTCCGGAAGTTGGCGACTATATCACCTATGAGATTGGCAGCCGTTCCTTCGTGATCGTCCGCGTGCAGGAGGACGAGATCAAGGCTTATCCGAACGCCTGTCTTCACCGGGGAATGCAGCTGGTCGACGATCAGGGGCATGCGGCGGCCTTCGCCTGCCGTTTCCATGGATGGACCTGGAATCTGGACGGTTCGCTTCGCCGCATTACCGAAAGATGGGATTTTCCGCAGACGCAGGGCAAGAAAATGTGCCTGCCCGATGTCAAGGTTGGACGCTGGGGCGGTTTCGTCTTCATCAATCCCGATCCCGATGCCGGTTCCTTCGAGGATTTTATCGGTGAATTGCCGGAGCATTTCCGGACGGCTCCGCTGGAGGATCGCCGCATTGCCCTGCATGTCGCCCGGATCATGCCCGCGAACTGGAAGGTCGCGATGGAGGCCTTTCTCGAATCCTACCATGTTTCGCCGACACATCCGCAGTCCGTCACCGTTTCCGAATATGCAGAAACGCAATATGATATTTATGGCGACAATGTGAGCCGCCTTGCGACTGTGTCCGTCGCGCCTGCCACGGCTTCGACCAAGGCGCTGTCGCCGCAGGAATTTGCTGACTATGCCTCCAGGGGCACGGGCCGCGAGCCGATCCAGCTTGCCGAAGGGGAAACCTATCGTGAGGCGCTGGCGCAGCAGCGGCGGGACATGGTGGCCAAGGTGCAGGGAAAGCCGATTGATCATCTGAGCGACGTGGAAATGCTCGATGCGATCGAATATTATCTGTTTCCGAATTTCCTTCCCTGGCACGGCTTCGGCTTGCCGATCGTCTATCGCTTCCGGCCCAATGGCGACCGGCATGACAGCTCGATCATGGAAGTCTATCTGTTGGCGCCGCGTGATCTGTCCCAGCCCGCGCCCAAGGCGTCGCCGCTGGAATGGCTGCCCGATGACCGGCCCTTCGCGGAACATGCCGGGCTGGATCGGCTCGGTCCCATTTTCGACCAGGATTATGAAAACATCGTCGGCGTTTGGAAGGGGCTGCATTCAACCTACAGCCCCGGTCTGGTCCTGGGGCATTATCAGGAAGCACGCATCCGCCATTATCACAAGCGGATCGACGATTTCATCAACGCCTGAGCGGCGCCCGTAATTCAGAGAAAGAAGTCCATGACCGAAGCAGTTGGCCGCGATGTTGAGGAAGAAGATTTTTCCAACACCATTCTCTATGAAGTCATTGACGGCAACATAGCGCGGATCACGTTGAACCGCCCGCATCGCAAGAATGCGATCATGACGCCGGACATGAACGACATGTTGGTGGAGGCGTTCAACCGCGCGCAGGATGACGACGAAATCAAGGTCGTCATTCTTGCGGGCGCCGGTTCGGACTTCTGCTCGGGCGAAGACACCAGAAAGGTTCCGGTGGAAGCCTTTGGCCTCAAGAAGGGCGGGCGTCTGGGACAGTCGAAGCGGATGCGCGGCATTCGCAAGCTGCTCGACAGCACGCTGGACGGCACGATCTGGGGTGACAAGGTCGTCATCCTGGCCGGGCAGGGCGCAATTCTGGGGCAGGGCTTTTCCTTCGCCATGACGGCCGATCTTCTCATCCTGTCGGACGACGCCTATGTCGCGCGCCGCCAGAGCCGGATCGGCTTTGCCCATTTCGAAACGCAGATGCCGATGACGCTGCTGCGTCTGGGCCTTAACCGCGGCATGGAAATTCTGCTCACGGGCCGCAAGATGACGGCGCAGGAACTGAAGGACTGGGGCGTCGCCAACAGCGTCGTGCCGCGGGAGAAGCTGGAGGATGAAGCGCTGCGTTATGCGCGTGCCGTCGCGGCGCATTCGACCGACAATCTGATGCTCGGCAAACGGGCCTTGCAGCAATATTATCACGGCCTTGGCGTCGGCGCATTCATCAACTTCGCCACTGTGGCCCATCCGCTGTTCTCGAACATGGTCTGGCGTGATGATGAGAATAATTTCCTGCGCGAACGCAACCGGGTGGGCGGCAAGCAGGCCATGAAAAATCTCAACAAGGTCTGGGAAGATCTCGGCTTCGAGTGAGCGGACAGGACAATATGGATCTTCAATTTGGCCCGGAACACGAAAGCTTTCGTGCGGAAGTCCGGGATTTCCTTGGCGCAAACTGGCGCCGGGGAACAGATGTGGCGGAATTCCGGGCAAAGGGCGTGGCCGCCGGTTATCTTTATCGCAATATCCCCAAGCGTTTCGGCGGTTCCGAACAGCCCGCCGACATCTTGCGCGCGCGCATCATCGCAGAAGAGTTCGCGCGCGCCAAAGCGCCTGTCGAAGTCAAGGGCAATGGGGTGCAGATGCTGGTCCCCACCCTGCTTGAGCGCGGGGAGGCGTGGCAGCAGGAGCGCTTCATCGCGAAAACGCTTACTGGCGAATATAAGTGGGCGCAGGGCTATAGCGAGCCTGGCTCTGGCAGCGACCTTGCCAGCCTGCGTACGCGCGGAGAACTGAAGGACGGGCAGTGGGTGATCAACGGCCAGAAGGTCTGGACCTCCTACGCCAGAGAATGCCACTATATGTTCGCGCTGATCCGCACCGAGCCGGACGCGCCCAAGCATCAGGGCATTTCCTATCTGCTGCTGGACCTGAACCAGCCGGGCATTGATATCCGCCCGATGAAGCAGATCAACGGCGGCAATGACTTCAACGAAGTCTTCTTCGACAATGCGGTGACGCCCGAAAACTGGATCGTGGGCAAGCGCGGCGAAGGCTGGAACGTGTCGAAGTCGCTCCTGAAACATGAGCGCAACATGCTGGGCGGCGTCGACCGTTCGGAAGCGTTGTTCAACAGTCTGCTGAAGCTGGCCCGCCGGACCACCATGGGCGGCGAGCCTGCGATCAAGGCGATGTGGGTGCGTGACCGGCTTGCCGCGCTCAAGGCTGAGCTGGAAGCGCAGCGCTATAGCAGCAACATCCAGATGACGCGCGAACTGGCCGGAGAGGGCGGCGGCGTATTGCAGATGATGAACAAACTGGCCCAGTCCAACTATGCGGCGGCCATAGCAGAAGCCGCGAACATCCTCATCGAGGATGAAAGCCTCATTTCGCCCATGGATAATCCGCGACCGGGCAATGAGCGCTGGGTCAATCAATATATGAATTCCCTTGCCGCGGCGATCGCCGGGGGAACATCCAATATCCAGCGCAATATCATTGCCGACCGCGTACTTGGCCTTCCGCGCGATGGAGCGGGCGCATGAGATTCGATCTCGACGAGCAACAGCGCGCCTTTCAGCAGATGGTCGCCGACTATCTGGAAACGGAATGCCCCAAGGCGCGAGCGCTGGAAGCGCATGATCGCGCCGGCGCGGATCTCGCCATCTGGGAAGCGCTGATGGAACTGGGGCTGGGTGGCATCATGGTGCCCGAAGAGCAGGGCGGTCTGGGCCTTGGCCTGTTGGACCTTGCCATCATTGCCGAACCCATTGGCCGCTTTGCCGCGCCCGGTCCTTTCTTCGATCACGCATTGGCTACGCTGGCGATCATTCTGGCTGGCAGCGAGGAGCAGAAGGCCCGCTGGCTGCCGGACATGGCCACGGGCAAGCTGCGCGGCACCGTCGCGCTGGCGGAAGAGAAAGGCGTCTGGACGGCAGAGAACTGGACGCTGGACGGCGAGGCGCGCATCAGCGGCGCCAAAAACCATGTCCTGCATCCGGAAGGGGCGGGCTTGCTGGTGGTTGGCCTCAAAGGCGGGCGTCTTGGCGTCGTTGCGGGCGACGCGGAGGGCCTTGCTGTCGAGATGCTGCCTTCGACAGATGGGGGGCGGCAGATCGGCCGCGTGACGTTCAGCGAGGCGGCCATCGAACTATTGCCTCGGGCGGAAGGCGCGCGGCTGGTCGATGCGGGGCTGATCCTGCTGGCGGCCGACGCCTTTGGCGGTGCGTCCGCATGCGTCACCATGGCGGTCGACTATGCCAGGGAGCGGGAGCAGTTCGGCAAACCGATCGGCAGCTTCCAGGCGGTCAAGCATCAGCTTGCCGACATGGCGTTGATGGTTGAACCGTCGGTTGGCCTCTATTGGTATGCGGCCCATGCTTTCGATACCGATCCGTCATCCGCACGGGTGGCGGCGCGGCTGGCAAAGTCGCACATTACCGAAGTCTATCCCAAGGTTGCGCGCCGCATGATCGAAGCGCATGGCGGCATCGGCTATACCTGGGAATATGGCGCGCATGTCTGGCTGAAGCGCGCGCTGTTCGATCAGGCCTATCTCGGCATGCCCCAGGCTCACAGAGCCAGGGTCGCCGACCTTCTGGAGTGGTAAGGACATATGTCCAGGACTGTTTTCATTTCCGGTGGCACCAGCGGGATAAATCTGGGCATCGCCAGGGCTTTTGCCGCGCGCGGCGACAAGGTCATGGTCTTTGGCCGCGACGGAGGCAAGTCTCAGGCGGCGGCTGACCTCATCCTTGCCGAAACCGGCGCGAAGGTCATGGCGGGCAGCGCCGACGTGCGCGACCCGGCGGCCATCGCGGCGCTGTTTGCCGACGCCACGGCGCAATTGGGCGCGCCCGATGTCGTGATTGCTGGCGCGGCCGGCAACTTCATGGCGCCGGCCGTGGGCATTTCGCCCAACGGCTTCAAGACGGTTGTCGATATCGACCTGCTCGGCACTTATAATGTGTTCAAGGCGGCTTATGACGTGGTGCGCAAGCCGGGCGCGTCGCTGATCGCGATCACCGCGCCGCAGGCGGTTCAGCCCTTGCCGCAGCAGGTCCATGTCTGCGCCGCCAAGGCGGGCGTGAACATGGTGGTCAAGGTGCTGGCGATGGAATGGGGCAAGGCCGGCATTCGGGTCAATGCGATTTCGCCCGGCCCGATCGCGGGGACCGAAGGCGTGGAGCGCATGGCGCCGACGGACGCGGAAAAGGCGGCCTGGGCCGAGCGCATCGCGATCAAACGGATGGGCACGCCGCAGGATGTCGCCCAGGCGGCGATCTTTCTCAGTTCCGATGCGGGCAGCTATATCACCGGCACCATTCTGGATTGTGATGGCGGCATGAAACTGGGCGATGCGAGCGGTGACTATCTGACGTTGCCGACGCGCTGACAAGACGGGAGATGACGGTGAACGCGGCAGCCAATAGCGACGAACGGCTCGTAACGGATCTGGTGCAATATGAGCTTGGCGACGATCATGTCGCGACCATCACGCTCAATCGGCCGGAAAAGCTCAACGGCATTGATCGCGATATGATCGAAGAGATTGCGCGCCTGTGGGAACGGGTCAAGCATGACGACGCCGTGCATGCGATCGTGTTCCGCGCGGCTGGCGAGCGCGCCTTCTCCACCGGCCTCGACCGCAAGAAGGGCTTTGTCTACCCCGACAATCTCTGGAACAAGTGGGACCCGGGCGAAAAGCTGGACCCCAAAGCCGTCAAATGCTGGAAGCCGGTGATTTGCGCCGTCAATGGCATGTGCGCGGGCGGGGCCTTCTATATCGTCGGCGGAAGCGACATCGTGATCGCTTCGGACGACGCGACCTTCTTCGATCCGCATGTCGACAGCGGCCTCGTCGCCGCGCTGGAACCGATCAGCATGAGCCGCAAGATGCCGCTGGGCGAAATTCTGCGTGTGTCCCTCATGGGCGTCGAGGAGCGGATGAGCGCCAGGCGCGCGCACGAGATCGGCCTTGTGTCGGAAGTCGTGTCGCGCGAAGCGTTGTGGGATCGCGCGCACCGGATCGCGGCCGTCATTGCCTCCAAGCCCACCGTCGCGACGCAGGGCACCGTCCGCGCCATCTGGGAAGGGATGGAGACCGGCCGGACCCAGGCGATGCAGCGCGGGCTGAGCTATACCCAGCTTGGCAACCATATCGGTGAGGCGCAGGCGGGCAATATCCTCAAGACCGGCGTCCGCAAACCGTTCGAGGTGCGCTGAGCCATGACGACGATCGCGGGTCATATCGCCAACGTCGTTGCGATTGGCGGGGATGTCGCCGCGATTGATTTCGACGGCGCTACGCTGAGCTGGAAGGCGCTCGGCGACGGTACGCGGGCGCTGTCCGCGCTGCTGGAACAGGCAGGGATCGGGGCGGACGGGCGGATCGGCCTGCTCGGCCGCAACCGTCTGGAGCAGGTGGGCAGCTTTGTCGCGATCCTTGGCAGCGGCCGCGCGCTGCTGCTGGTCAATGCGCTGCGGCCTGCTCCCCTGATCGCGGAGGAAGTGAGCGAACTGACGCTTCCCTGCCTGATCGGCAGCCGTGCGGACCTCTCGCCGCCGGTGATGGAATCCGCCAGGGCGCAGGGCACCATGGTCGTGGCGGTGGAAGCGGCCCATGGCGCGCTGACCTTCGAAGTGCTGAGCGAGATCGGATCGGGGCCTTTCGCGCCGCGCACGCCCGGCACGCTGATCGAAATCCAGACCAGCGGCACCACCGGCAAGCCCAAGCGCATCCCGGTTGCCGAACATACCGTGGCCTCTTCGCTGGCCGATGGCGTGCGCACGGCCAAGGGCGCGGTCGACAGGATCGAACTGGCGCCCAAGGCGTCGCCGACGCTGATGTTCGGGCCACTGGTCCACACCAGCGGGACGTTCAACACGCTGATGTCGGTCTTTGAAGTCCGTCCCATCGTGCTGTTCGAAAAGTTCGATGCGGAGAAATATCGTCAGGCGCTGGTCAAATACCGTCCGAAATTCGCCGCCCTGCCACCAGCGTCCATCAAGATGATGGTCGACAGCAATGCGACGAAGGAGGATTTTTCCAGCGTTCTGGCGGCGCGCGCAGGCACCGCGCCGCTGCCGGTCGAACTGCAGATTGCCTTTGAAGAGAAGTTCGGCGTTCCAGTCCTGACCACCTATGGCGCTACCGAATTCATGGGGGTGGCGACGAGCTGGACGCTGGAGGACCATAAGCGTTTTGGGGTCGCCAAGCGCGGCAGCGTCGGCCGTCCGAGCAAGGGCGTGAAGCTGCGGGTGGTTGATCCGGCCAGCGGTGAAGAAGTGCCGGTCGGCGAGCAGGGCATATTGCAGGCCAGGATCGACCGGATCGACGGCGGCAAGGAATGGATCAGGACGACCGATCTCGCCCGGCTGGACGAGGACGGCTTCCTCTACATTACCGGCCGCGCCGACGATGCGATCATCCGCGGCGGATTCAAGGTGATGGCGGGCAAGGTGTCCGATGTGCTGCTGCAATGCCCCGGCGTCTATGAGGCGATCGTGCTGGGGCGCGCTGACGAGCGCCTGGGCGAGGTTCCGGTGGCGGTGGTCGAACCCTATCCGGGCGAAACGGTCGACGAAGCGACGCTCAAGGCCTTCGCCAGGGAACGGCTGGTCCCCTATGAAGTGCCGGCACGCTTTCATGTGGTGGAAAAGCTGCCCCGCACGGTGTCGGACAAGGTCAGCCGTGTCGAGGTCAAGAAGATGCTCGACGAGCTGGAGGGCTGAAGGGATGGGCCGGGCAGGAATGCCCGGCCTTCTTTTTCGGGTTTATTTGCGTAGCATCCGCGCGGCGGATTCCGCGAAATCGGGATGGGTGATGAAACCGGCCTGATAGTCGAGCGCAGCCGCCAGATGCGCCTTTTCATCCCCTATGCGCGACAGTGCCGTCAACGCCTTTAGCGGAGGCAAGGGAAGGGCGGCAATCCTGTCTGCCATCTCAAGCGCCGCCGCGCGCGCGTTGGCACAGGCAATGCCCAGGCCCCAGGCGTCAGCGGTCGCTCCGTCCACCCGGTCCGCCGCCAGCATTCGCCAGATCGCCTGCGCGCCGCCGCGTTCCGCGACATAATGGGCGCCGCCAGTCGCGGGGATCAGGCCGACCTGGTTCCACCCCTGCCGCAGCCAGCCCCGCTCACCGATGAAAGTCGCGCTGCCCGCGAGCGCCAGGTCGCAACCGAAGCCGACTGCGGCGCCATCCACCGCGGTGATGACGGGCACCGGACTGCTGCGGATCACGCGAAACAGAGCCTGGAATTCGCCGTAGATGGTCTTGCGCACCGCATCGGGTCCATCTTCGGCCAACTTGACGATGGCGGGCAGGTTGCCGCCAGCGCAAAAGCCCTTGCCGTTGGCGGACAGAATGACGGCGCCGACGCCTTCGCGCGCAAACGCGGCCTCAAGCGCCGCCCGCGTCGCGCGCGCCTGCTCTGGTCCCATCGCGTTCAGAATGTCAGGCCAGTCGAGCGTGACTTCGACGACGCCCGCGCCATGTTGTTGCGTCAAGATACCCATGATGATCTCCTTTGGGCAGGGGTGGCTCCGTTGCTCTGCTTCAGGAAACCGAAAAGCCGCCGTCGATGACGATCGCCTGACCCGTGATATAGCCACCGGCCGCGCTTGCGAGCATCAGGATGGGCGCTGCCACTTCGTCAGGCGTCGCTGCGCGGCGCAGCAATATCCGGCCGGCGTCCACCAGTGGGCCTTTGGCCGGCTGGTGCCCGGCCGAATGGGGTTTGGGATCGAGCGGCGCGACCGCGCCGGGGCAGATCGAGTTCACCAGAATGTCGTGTTTCGCCAGATCGAGCGCCGCGGAATAGGTCATGGAATCCAGCGCCGCCTTCGAGGCATTATAGGCGATCTGGTCGTTGACCGCGGTTCGCAGGCCGCCGATGGATGAGATGTTGATGATGCGTCCGCCATCGCCCTTTTCCCGCATCAGCCGGGCGCATTCCCTCAGCACGACGAAACAGCCCCAGACATTGACCTGTTGCATGTCCTGCCAATCGCCCTGCCCGAGCGCATCCAGCGGATATTTGGGATAGATGCCCGCATTGTTGACGAGGATGTCGACAGTGCCCAGATCGCGCGCCACCGCGGCGACCATGGCGGTGATGGACTGGTCGTCGCGCAGGTCGAAGGCATAGGCTCTCGCCGCTTCCCCCAGTTCATCGGCGACCTTGCGCGCGCCGTCGGCGTCTATGTCGGCGATGGCGACAGTCGCTCCGGCGTCAGCCAACAGGCGCGCGGTGGCCTTGCCGATGCCCGAAGCCGCTCCGGTGACAAGGGCGACCTTGCCATCCAGGCGGAATAACGACAGCAGAGTTTGTCCTCCACTCATGAAATGAGTTGCCCGCCGCCCTCGACCACCAGCATCTGGCCCGTAACCTTGCGGGCGGCGGGAGAGGCGAAATAGGCGACGGCCGTGGCGATATCGACCGGATCATTCTTGCCGAGCGGGATCATCGCTTCGCGCCGGCGCTTCGCTTCGCCATGATCGGCGTTGAACTTGCCGGAACTGTGCGCGAGGTTGGTTTCGGTCGTCGTTGGTCCCGGCGCGACGCAGTTGACGGTGATGCCATGTTCGCCCAGTTCGAGCGCGGCGTTCTTGACCAGCATCGGGATGGCCGATTTGCTGGTGCAATAGGCAGTGGCCATCTTGTAGGGCTTCACTGCCGCTGTGGAGGCGATGGAGATAAAGCGTCCGCCCGTTCCCGCCGCGATCCAGGTTTCCGCTGCCTCCTGGATGCAGAACAGGTTCCCCCGGACGTTGATGTTCATATAGACGTCCCATTCCTCCGCCGTGATGTCGCGGATGAAGTTCATCTTCTGCGACCAACCCGCATTGTTCACGAAGATATTCAGCGTTCCGAAACGGGCGGTCGTCGCTTCGACGGCCTTTTTGATGGAGGCCCGATCGGTGACGTCGATAGGGCAATGATCCACCGCATGGCCCTGCGCGGCCAGTTCCGCCGTCGTTTCCGCCACTCGTGGACTGATGTCGGTCAGCATGACCGACGCGCCGCGGCTCAGCAATTCTTCCGTGATCGCGCGCCCCAGGCCGTAGCTGGCGCCCGTAACCAGCGCCACGCGCCCTTTCTGCTCCTCAGCCTGCACTCCAGCCTCTCCAACACATCGCTAACCTAGATATCTTTGACTTAGATCGCCATCGCGCCGGATGCAAGCCGGATTGGAAAGGCCAGGGAATTATCCGTCCATCCAGCGACCCAGCATCCAGCGCGCGGCGAGCGCCGGTTTCGGGCTGCCTTCCAGTTCGACGGTGACGTCATAGGTAAAGCGGAAGAAGCCGGGCTTGTCCTCTGGCAGGGCGACCAGCGCGATCAGGGCGCGCACGCGGCTGTTGACGGGCACGGGCGCGATGAACCTGACGCGATCGAATCCGTAATTGACGCCCATTTTCACGTCTTCAATCAGCGGAGTCGCGCTCGCCATCATCTGGGGCAACAGCGACAAGGTGAGCAGGCCGTGAGCGATGGTGCCTTTGAAACGCGTATGTTTTGCGCGCTCCGGGTCGGTATGAATAAAGGCGAAGTCGCCGGTTACCTGCGCAAAGCCGTCGATCATCGCCTGATCGACTACGATCCAGTCCGATGTGGTGGGTGCTGCGCCCACGGAAGCTTGCGCCTCGGCAAGGGTGATTTGTTTACGTTCGCCCGACTTCATAGCAGTTGACAAGGCCCGCTCCTTCCCATTTTGTAATTTATCCTTTAATGGCATGAACGATAGGTCCGCCGGCTGCCGGTGGAAACAGAAAATGCGGAATGGTAAGGCACAATGCCCAAAAAGAAAGTGACGAACGACGAAATAGTCTCTGCCGGATCGGTGTTTCCGGCCGGGATGGGGGAAGATCTCCGCCTGCCCAAATTGTCACATCTTGTTGCCGGACGTTTGCGGGAGCAGATTATTTCGGGCGCTCTTCCAGCCGGCAATGCCTTGCTGCCGGAAAACCGGCTTCTGGAAATCTTCAATGTTTCGCGCCCCACCTTGCGAGAAGCGCTGCGAATATTGGAAGCCGAAGCCTTGATCAGCATCGGTCGCGGCGTCCGGACAGGCGCAATGGTGCTGGGACCGAACATGCAGAAGGCTACGGAATATGCCACCTCGATGCTGGTGCATGACGGAGTTACGATGCGCGACCTTCATGAAGCGCGCATGTTCTTCGAACCCGCCATCGTCCGCTCCCTGTCCGGCGAGCAATTGACATCCGCGCTTTCCGAATTGCGGGCCTGCATTGACGACATGCAGAAGGCCATGTCCGAAAAGCGGTACATGGACGTTCTGGCTGGCACCAATCGTTTCCATGCCAGTCTGGCGCGGGCAGGCGGCAACAAGACGATTTCGATCCTGATCGGCATGATTCAGGCGATTTCCGATGACGCCTATGCCGTGAACCTCTCCATCAACGGGAATGGCAAGTCGGCGGCGCTGGACAAGAATATGGCTAAAACCGTCGCTGGTTATACCGCGCTGTGCGAACTGCTGGAAAAGCGCAAAGCCGATGAAGCCGCGGCCTTTTGGGCGCGTTATATGGAACGGTCCCTGGACTTCCTGGTGCGCTCCAAGATCGGCGAACGCAAGCTGGTCCTGCCGCAAGGGGGCATGGCCCTGGGAACGGACCGGATCGCCCGATAACGACGTTTCCCCCGTCGATCGGGGATTTCGATCGGCGGGAATGATGACGGGAAGCGGGCGCGGATCTGCCCGTCCGATATTTATGATCCGATCTGTCATGATCATGAAGCGATGACGCGCGTCCTCAGGTCGTAATGGCCTTGTTTCCGCGCCTGTCCCGCTCGTCCGGTGCATATGAGTCGATGGTTCCCGCATAGGCTCGCGCCATGCCGGTTGCGGTTATTGACCGGGCGGTGGCATGTCAGGCCCGGGATAAAAGCCTGATTTTGCGTCATTTCATTCTGCCGGATGATGATGTTGTCCGCTCCTGACGTCCTGTCTCCCGATCATGGCTTCTCAGGTTGAAAAGGATCGGACCAACATATACAACGTCGCTACCCAACTTACTCAGTATCAATGACGAGAGGATGTCTGCTTCCGTGATCGATCTTTCCGGCCTTTTTCGTCCCAAATCCCTCGCGATCATTGGTGCGTCAGACAAGAATCCCTGGAGCGCCATTGCGGCCAGGACATTGAAGGACGTCGGTTTTGACGGTCCACTGGGGTTGGTCAACGTTCGGGGATCGACGGCCCTGGGCCGGGAGACGGTCAAGTCGTGTCGCGATCTGCCATCGACCGACGCGGCTTTCCTCGCTGTGCCCGCGGCCTTTCTGTCCGAGGCGATCGAGGATATGGCGGCCGCGGACGTGCGCTACGGCGCGGTAGTGACGTCGGGATTTTCGGAAGTGGGCGCTGATGGCGCGGCCGAGCAGGAGCGCATTTTCGACAAGGCGCGCGAACTGGGCGTGACGTTGCTTGGTCCCAACAGCCTTGGCTTCACCAACTTCGTCGATCGCGTATCGCTGGGCGCGATGCCTTTGCAATCGCCGCTGCTGGAACAGCCGCGGGTGGCATTGGTGAGTCAGAGCGGGGCGACCACGGCGTTGGTGGCGCAGGTCGCGCACCAGCAGAATGTCAGCCTCAGCTACATGGTCGCGATGGGCAATGAAGCCATGGTCGATCTGGCCGATGTCATCCATTTCTTCGTCACGGATGAAGCCACCAGGGCCATTTGCGTGTTCGCGGAAAGCATCCGCAATCCGGTCGCTTTCGCTGAGGCCGCGCGTGCCGCCGCGATGGCGCGCAAGCCGATCGTCATGCTCAAGGTCGGCGTCGGCGAACTGACCGCCACGGTTGCGCAGGCGCACACCGGCGCGCTGGTGGGCGACGACAGGATGTTCCAGGCGGTCTGCGATGCGCTCAACATCGTGCGCGTGACCTCGATGGAAGATCTCGTGCTGACGGCCGACATGCTGGCGGCGCTTGGCCCGATTGATGCGGATAAGGGCTTTTCCCTCGTGTCGATATCGGGGGGCGCCTGCGAAATGGTGGCGGATCGCGGCGAGGAACATGGTGTTCCGTTCCCGCAATTCGAGGAGGGGACTTTAAAGGCCCTGTCCGGCGTGATCGCGGGCTTTGGCGCTGCCCATAACCCCATCGACATTACCGGCGCGGCCATGTCGAAGCCGGAAATCTACACCAATGTCATAGATGTCGTGAGCAAGGACCGGCAGATCGGATTGATCGGCGTCATCTCTGAAATCCCGCTGACGCCCGAAGGCGCTTCGCCCATGTCGGCCAAGGCGCTGGAGGCGATCTCCCAGGGGTTCAGCAAGTCGGGCGCCAGGGGCTTTCTTATCCAGCAGGCGATCAAGCCGATTTCCGACCATGGCCGGGCGCTCATCCGGGACAATAAACTGCCGCTCGTCACCGGCGGCATTGATCATGCGGTGCGTGCTCTGGGGAAGCTTTATGACTGGTCGCGCAACAGCGATCGCACCCCGCCGGTCTTCGCATTGGAAAGCCGGCCGTCGACACAGCGCCCTTCGACCGAGCGCGAGACGCTGGCCTATCTCAAGCAGGCGGGCGTCCCCGTCATCCCCCAGCATCTTGCGCAGAGCCGCGAGGAAGCCGTCGAGGCCGCGGCCGGGATGGATGGATCGGTGGTTCTCAAGATCCTGTCGAAGGATATCCAGCATAAGACCGAAGTGGGCGGCGTCCTGCTGAACCTGTCGGGCGCAGAGATGGTGGGCGAGGGGTATGATCGCATCATGGCCTCCGTCGCGCGGAAGCGGCCGGATGCGGACATAGAAGGCGTGCTGGTTTCGCCGATGCGCGACGGCGGTGTCGAACTCATCGTTGGCGTCGCGCGCGATCCGCAATGGGGTCTTGCCCTGGCGGTCGGTCTGGGCGGCATCTGGGTGGAACTGCTCAAGGATACGCGTCTGGGAATCCTGCCTCTGTCGGTCGCCGACGTGCGTGACATGATCGACGGCTTGCGGGCCACCGCGCTGCTCAAGGGCTATCGGGGCGCCGAACCGGCCGATCTGGACGCACTGGCCAAAGCCGTCGTCCATATCGGTCAGGCGGCTCTCGCTCTGGGCGATGATCTGGAAGCGCTGGAGATCAACCCGCTGCGTGTGGCGGGCGGCCAGATCGAGGCGCTTGACGCGCTGGCCATCTGGAAAACCGCCTGAGCAGGCTGCGGCCGCTCCGGCCGATTGATGGATCGTCGGGCAACGTCTAAGCGTAGGAGGTCTGGCGGCAAGGATCGGGTTCATCCATGAGGCAAGCAGCAACCGTGCTGAACATCGGCACAAAGGGACAGGGCTTGGCCGATGTGACGGCCTCGATTCGTGCCTGGGTTCAGGAACAGGCCATGGGATGCGGCCTGCTCACCATCTTTTGCCAGCATACCTCGGCTTCGCTGCTGATTCAGGAAAATGCGGCGCCGGAGGCCCGGCGCGACCTGGAAGCCTATTTCACGCGGATCGCGCCGGAAGACCCCACCGCCTATGAGCATGACGACGAAGGCCCCGATGACATGCCGGCCCATTTGCGCGCGGCGTTGACCGGGGTCCAGCTCTCGATTCCCCTCATCGACGGCCAGCTTGCGCTGGGCACCTGGCAAGGCATTTATGTGTTCGAACATCGCCGGACGCCGCATCGGCGCACTTTGGCCCTGCATCTGATCGGCGATTGACGTGTGCCCGGTCGGCATCGGGCCGACCGGACTCCGCCCGGTCAGGCCAGGATGCGCGCTGGCGTTTCGATCAATTTCTTGAACGCTGCCAGCATCTGCGCGCCGACAGCACCGTCCACCGCGCGATGATCGACCGATATGGTGACATTCATCATCGTCGCCACCGTGACCTTGCCATCGACGACGACTGCGCGCTCCTCGCCTGCGCCAATGGCGAAGATCGAGGATTGCGGCGGGTTGAGGATGGCGCTGAATTCCTCGACGCCGAACATGCCGAGGTTGGAGACGGACGTGTTGCCGCCCTGATATTCTTCGGGCTTGAGCTTGCCTTCCTTGCCGCGCGTGGCGAGTTCCTTGATCTCGGCGGCGATTTGCCGGATCGGCTTGGTGTCGACCTGGCGCACGATCGGGGTGACGAGCCCGCGCGGCGTCGCCACGGCGACCGCGACGTCCACATGGGCGAATTTCGTCACCGCCTTCTCGCCCCAGGCGACATTGGCGTCGGGCACGGCCTTGAGCGCGAGCGCCACGGCGCGCACGACCATGTCGTTGACCGATATCTTGACGTCGGCGCCCTCATTGATCTGGGCGCGCAGGGCCAGCAACGCATCAATGCGGCAACTGGCCTTGAGATAGAAGTGCGGAACCATGGTCTTGGATTCGGTGAGCCGGCGCGCGATAGTACGGCGCATCATGCTGTGCGGGATTTCGACGTCGCCCGTTTCCGGAGCCATGCTCCCGGATTGGGTTTGAGCGGGCCTGGGCGCTGGCGCGGTCATGTTTGTCTTTTCGACGGATGCCGGGGCAGGGGCCTTGGCAAAGGCTTCGACATCTTCCGCCACGATCCGGCCGCCTGGCCCCGTGCCCGTGACTCTGGCAAGATCGACTTTCCGTTCACGCGCCAGATAACGGGCCTTGGGTTCGATCTGAACGGCGGGCCGAACAGCAGAGGGCGACGCGCCTTCCCCCTTCACGTCGCCATGCAGCACCTTGCCGCCCGGACCCGTGCCGCTCACGGCCGACAGGTCGACCCCGTTCTGTTCGGCATAACGGCGCGCCAGCGGGGAAGCTCTCACCGCGCCGGCACCGGTCGACGCCGTGAGCGCCCCCGCTTCGGGCGCTTCTTCCCCCGCTGTTGCCGACGCAGAAGAACCGGCGGAATCAAACTGTGCGATCACCGTGTTGACGGGGACATTCTGGTCGACCGCCACCGCGATTTTGCTCAGGATGCCGCTTTCGGGGGATTCGAACTCGACGGTCGTTTTCGCTGCTTCGATATCGCAGAGCAGTTCGCCCTTTTCGACCCGGTCGCCTTCGGCCTTGTGCCATTTGATGATGGTGCCGTCGGACATTCCCATGCCGAACTGGGGCAGGCGGATTTCGATCATCATGCGTCCTTAGCTGAGCGTTCGGCGGACAGCGGCCACGACCTTGTCCTTGCTGGGGTAGAGTTGCGGTTCCATGGAGGAACTGAACGGAATATGCGTGTCCGCCGTGGTGACGCGGACGATCGGCGCGCGAAGATCCCAGAAGCCTTCGTCGGATACGATCGCCGAAATCTCGCTCGCGGCGCTGCACCGGCTGAAGGCGGCGTCGACAATCACCAGCCGCCCGGTTTTCTTGACCGATTCCAGGATCGTCGCGGTATCGAGCGGGGCAAGCGTGCGCGGATCGACGATTTCGACCGAGATATTCTCCTTCGCCAGTTCCTCGGCCGCCGCCAGCGCAAGATTGACCATGGCGCCGATGGCCACGATGGTGCAATCCTTGCCCTTCTGCTTGATGTCGGCGACACCGAAGGGGATCAGATATTCCTCATCGGGGATTTCCGACTTGGTCGACCAGAGCGCCACGTCCTCGAAGCTCATCACCGGATCTTCGTCGCGGATCGCCGACTTCATCAGGCCTTTCATGTCATAGGCGTTGGACGGCACCATGATCTTGAGGCCCGGCATGTGCATGAACATGCTGTAGGGGCGGTCGCTATGCTGGGCGGCATTGCCGTTGCCGTAGATCATGTTGGCGCGCAGCACCACCGGCACCTTCGCCTGCCCGCCGTAAAGATAGCGGGATTTGGCGATGATGCTCATGATCTGGTCGAAGGCCGGATAGAGGAAGGGCGCGATCGTGAAGTCCACGATGGGTCTCATGCCGACCATCGCGGCGCCCGCCGCCACGCCGGCCATGCCCGCTTCGGCGATAGGAGTGTCGCGCACCCGATCCCTGCCAAAATCGTCGATCATGCCGGTGGTGGTGCCGAACATGTTGCACTCCACATCTTCACCCATGATGAAGACGTTGGAGTCGCGCTGCATCTCTTCATACTGGGCGTCACGGATCGCCTGCAGAAACGTCTTGCTTGCCATTTTCTTGGTTCCTTCAGGCCACTATGGGCGCGTAGACGTCGGTCCAGGCTTCCGCCGGATCGGGGAAAGGACTGTCCTTCGCGAAGGTTACGGAGTCGGCGACATCCTCCTTGACGGCGGCGTCGATCGCTTCGATTTCGGAGGCCTCGAACTTGAAATCCTGAAGCATGCGGGCCTGGAAGCGCGCGATCGGGTCCTTCGAGCTGCGCCAGCTCTCGATCTCCTCGTCGGTGCGGTATTTCAGGTCGCGGCCCATGTTCGCGGCATGGTCGAGATAGCGATAGGTCTTCGCTTCGATCAGCGTCGGGCCTTCGCCGGCGCGTGCGCGCTGCACGGCGGCGCTTACCGCTTCATGCACGGCAATGACATCCTGTCCGTCGACGACCACGCCGGGGATGCCGTAACCGGCGGCGCGATCGGCGATATTTTCGACCAGCGCCGTCTTGGAGATGGGCGTCGACACGGCATAGCCGTTATTTTCGCACAGGAAGATGGCGGGGAGCTGCCAGATGGCGGCGAAATTGATGCCTTCGTGGAACGCGCCTTCCTGCGCCGCGCCATCACCGAAAAAGCAAAGGCTTACGCGGTCGAGGCCTTGCATCTTGGCGCCCAGCGCGGCGCCTGCCGCAACCGGGATGCCCGAACCCACGATGCTGGTTTCGCCCAGGCTGCCGACAGAAAAGTCAGCAAGGTGCATGGAACCGCCCTTCCCCCGGCAAACACCCGTTTCACGCGCCAGCAATTCCGCCATCAGGCCGCGCAGCTTCGCGCCCTTGCCGATCGGGTGGCCATGGCTGCGGTGGTTGCCGACCATATAGTCGTCAAGGCGCAGCGCCATGCAGGCGCCGACGATCTCGCCTTCCTGGCCGTGCGAGGTGTGCAGCGAGCCACGAATCTCACCATTTTTGTGCAGTTCGACAGCGGCATCTTCGAAATAGCGGATGCGGATCATCCGTCGCATCATTTCGGCAAGTTCGTCTTTCGACAGATTGACTTTCATCTGATTCCCTCTTGTGTAGGGGCTTGTTCGGAACGGGGTCGCGTTCAGGCCGCGCCCAGCTTTTTGCCGGGCGTGAAGCGAATGGGCATGGTGAGCCATCCATTGGTCATGCCCATGGACGGGAACCGTTCTTCCCGGTCATGGTCGACCTGATAGTCGGGCAGGCGTTTCAGAACGCCGCGCACGATGATGCCGACTTCCGCAGCGCCCAGCACCGCGCCCAGGCAACGATGCGGCCCCGCGCCAAAGGCCAGATGCTGTTTCGCATTGCGGCGTTCGACGTCTAGCTGCGCCGGGCATTCGAACCGTTCCTCGTCATAATTGCCGGAATTGAACATCAGCAATACGCGGTCGCCCTTTTTGAGTTGCTGACCGCGAAGCTCGGTATCCTGCACAACGGTGCGGGCAAGGCCGCCCACGACGGGCGAAAAATAGCGCAGGAACTCGTCCACGGCCTTGGACAGATAGGCGTCGTCCTCCATCAGCCGCTGGTGCATTTCTGGGTGGTCGGACAGCCAGTGGAGAGCATTGGCGCTGGTGGCGGCGGTGGTGTCGAAACCGCCGAACAACAGCGACTGGAGCATGCCCTTGGCGATGTCATGCTCAAGCGCCTGGCCGTCGATTTGGGCATGGACCAGGGCGCTGATGACATCGTCGGTCGGCTTGGCGCGGCGCTCCGCCATCAGTTCGTCGCAGCGCTTGCCGATCCGCATCCGCGCGGCCAGCGGATAATCGGGATGGTCGGTCGGCAGGAAAGCATTGAGCGACGCATCCATATAATCGCGCCATTCATCCTTGGGCACCCCGACAAGGCGCAGCGTCACCTGCGCGGGCACGGGAATGGCGATGTCTTCGATCAGGTCGGCTTCGCCGGCCTCGATGATCGTGTCGATCTGCTCGTCGAGAATCTCACGCGCCAGATCCATCCACTTTTCAAGCGCCTGAACCGAGAAGAAGGGGGCTTCGAGTTTGCGCAGCGCGGTATGTTCCGGCGGATCGCTTTCGTTCAGGTTGAAGCGGAAGGGGTTGCGCGGAATACGGATGCCCTGGCCGCCGTTGCGGACATTTTGAAGATCGTTGTCGCAGGAGAAGATTTGCGGGTTGCGTTCGATATGCACAATATCATCATATTTGGTGACGACCCAAAAGCCTCCGCTGGCCTCCGTCCACGCGACCGGGCAGTCGCCGCGCAATGTCGCCAGTTGTCCTTTCCAGTCCGCCGCATATCGCGGTCCGTGCTGGTCGAAATCCACAACCGGCTTTTCCGCTCCCATGCCCTTCTCTCCTATCCTGCGTAATCGTCGATTACCTATATAACCTTCTTTGCGTGTTGCCAAGGCGGATGAGGGGCCAGGCGATGGGGTGGGCGATTTTGCCCGCGTGCCTATCCTTGCATGACCATGGCGGCGAGAAGGAAGGGCGGTTCGTCGGTAAGGAAGATGGGCGTCAGGAACCGTCTGGCGTGTCGGACCGGGATCGCTGTTGCAGGTGCAGGACAAGCCGCCTCGCAATAGGCCCGTCACCGCGGATGATCGCATCCGCGATGTTGGCGAGGTCCTCCGCCTGTGGAGCGCGGGCATTGGGATCGCCGGGTTCCAGCGCGCGCATGGCGGGCGCGGTGATGATCTGCATCATGAGCGACAGGATGCGGTTTTCGGACAGTTCCGCCACATGATTGAAAAAGGTCGCAGGTGATTGCCGGGCATAGGCCTTGAGTTGGGCTTCGTCGACTTTGCGTGTCGCCGCTTCGGCAGCGCAGGACGTGCCGAGCACATAAAAGGCGTCGCGCAAATGCGATCTGCTGATTTTCATCCGGCCGAATTGGCGGCAACTGGCTGCGACAATCGTTTCCGGCGATGGCGACCCCACCTTGAGGCCGCTGAGACGCCCGGTCTTCATTTCGACCACGCCGATCTGTTCGAGCGAGCGGACCGCTTCGCGAAAGGCGGATCGGCTGACGGAATAGCGCGTCAGCAATTCGCCTTCTGTCCCCAGATGCATCCCCACCGGCCATCCCTGCGCGACGATGTCGGACGCGATTTCATGCATCAACAGTTCAGGCCTTTTGAACCGGCCGCTTTTCGACAGGAAGCGCAATGCGCGGATCCTTGCCTGGTTCAGATCCTGATCCGGGAACCGGCGCGCGGAATGCAGCAGGCGGCTGCTGGATTGCAGCACCGCGCTCTCGGTCGTCATCGCCGCGCCGAGATCGCCCGCGATCACCGCTTCGATCTGTTGGCGGCGCATGAGGCGTATGGATTGCATGACCTGCTCCAGTTCATTGTCGTCCAATGCGGAGCGGATGATGGCGCTGGTGCCCAGTTGCCCGACCGCGCGCACGAAGGCCTGGAGCGCCGGACTGCGCGCCACGGCCAGCAGTGCGGCATATTGGGTGAAGCCGCCCTTCACTCCTTCATTTTCGGATGTAAGGTCCGCAACCGTCCGCAGCGCGGGGATGTCGGCGGGCGTCACGTTCGCTACGGCCCGCTCTATGATGGCGCCGTCCAGCACATGCCGGGCCTGAATGATTTCGTCCACGTCGACCCGGATGAATTCCAGATAGGACCGGATCGCGCTGCTGACCGCATCGACGGAGGGGGCGGTGACGAAGATGCCGCCATAGCGCCCGCGCCGGATGGTGGCCTGGCCTTCCCGTTCCAATATGCCGATGGCTTCCCTGACCGTCCAGCGGCTTGTCCCCAGCCGTTCGGCAAGGTTGATCTCGGTTCCCAGAGACGTGCCTTGTACGATATGATTGTCTATGATCCATTGCGTCAGTTCATCGGCGATGCGTTCCGCCATTTTGGGGCGCCGGTCCGGGAAAATGCCTGTATCGTCCATGTCAGTTTTTGCCCCGCGCATTTACCGCCATGCCTCATCAGTTATCCTCGCCGGGAGGTGTGTGTTAGTCTCGAAACGCTCATGGTGTTCATCATACTCTCTTGTCTTAAAATGACAGTGTCGTCCACCAAAACCCGCTCGACAATCGGATTTGATCTTTATATATCATACTACCAAGAAAGATTCGCGACCTGCTTCGGAGGAATGAATGGATAGCGTCGAGCTGCTTTTCGGTGAAAGCGGGCGGCTGGACGCGAATCTCTCGCTTTTATGTGCATCGGACATTCGCCGCCGCTGTGCTATTGGGGATCGCTCCATTTGTGGAACCGGGCAAGGAAATCGCCAGCGCCGCCGCTGCTGGCAAGAGGCAGAATCCGGACCCGTCGGCCACCGCCTTGCTGGCACGGGCGGGCCTGTAATGAAAGCTGCCTGTAATGCAAGCTGAAGGAGAGGACGAATGAAATTCTTCGTCGACACCGCCGACACCGCCGAAATCCGCGAACTGGCCGCCACGGGCCTGCTGGACGGCGTCACCACCAATCCCTCGCTGGTAGCCAAGTCTGGCCGCAAGTTCACCGAAGTGGTCGGGGAAATCTGCGGCATCGTGGATGGCCCGGTCTCCGCCGAAGTGGTCGCGCTCGACCATGAGACGATGATGAAGGAAGCCGCCGTCCTGCGGAAGATCGCCGACAATGTTTGCATCAAGGTGCCGCTCACCATCGACGGCCTCAAGAGCTGCAAGGCGCTGGCCGACGATGGCTGCATGGTCAATGTGACGCTCTGCTTCTCGGCCAATCAGGCGCTGCTGGCGGCCAAGGCGGGCGCGAGCTTCATCTCGCCCTTCGTCGGGCGGCATGACGACAATGGCTTTGACGGCATGAAGCTGATCGAGGATATCCGCCTGATCTACGACAATTACCAGTTCGACACCGAAATCCTGGTGGCCTCTGTCCGCCACCCGATCCATGTCCTGGAAGCCGCGAAGATCGGCGCGGACGTGATGACCGCTCCCCCCGCCGTCATCAAGGCGTTGTTCAACCATGTCCTGACCGACAAGGGCATCGCCGGCTTCCTGGCCGATTGGGAAAAGACCGGACAG
>FMTU01000067.1 GCA_900100475.1 Sphingobium faniae
GCTCTTCCGTCAGCCAGTACAGGTCGCTCATCCTCAGTCTCCTCACGGAGCCTGAATCAGATTGTGCGTCTCACATCAATGGGTCCTGAGCCTAGGCGAAGCACACGTGCGCTCTGGTGCGTGGCTCACAACTCCAATGACTGGGTGCATATGGGGATACAAGATCCAAAGTGTCGGCGATCTATTCGTAATCTTGGATTGGTTGTACTATGATCATCGATAAAAAACGATGTTCGCGTAGATAAGGTTCCGTCTCGCTGTTTCGGGCGCGATTAGTTGCTCGGCAAATCGGCGACCGAGATAGCCGTCCAGAATTGCATGCCCCTCCCCCCATTTCTTGTCCGGCCTTGGTGAGAAAAGCCGACCTTCCAACACACCTCCTCGACGGTCGTGCCATCCTCGGCCTGTTTGAGAATGAACGCGATCTGCTGCTCGCTAAATCTGGATGTCTTCATGCCCAAACTCCCTTGGCCGGCGATGGCCAAACTAACCGGGAAATTCTCAATAAAATCGGACCAGTTTCCGGGGATCAGATCACTGCACTGGTGCAATATCAGCCGATCGAACGCGCTGGGCCTCCGCGAGTCAGGCCCATTGTTGGTTGACAAGCCGCCCCTTCCTCATACTATGTAGTGTTTACTGCATAGCATGAGGAAGGCTTACCGATGGCTAACGCAATCAAGATCGAGGATTTCGGCGACATCACCTACAATCCGTTCGAATCGGACGAGCTTAATTTCGGTAATACCCTCGACCCCTATCCCCTGATTGCCCAATGGCGGTCCGAGGCGTCAGTGCTGGAAGGCGATTACCGTACGAAGATGGGCCTCGTGTCCGCCTTTTACCCCCCCGAACGCAAGGTGTTCACTGTAGTTGGCACCAGCGAGATACTCGAAACGCTGACCGACATGGACCGCTTCTCGAACGAGGGCTATAAATTCAACATCGGCCGGACCTTTGGTGAAGGCAGCATCAGCACCATGGACAACCCTGAACATGGTCGCTGGCGCAAGATATTCCAGAAGATCTTTCTGCCGCAGAATGTGAAGCCATGGGGTGAAGCGATCGTCGATCCGATCATCAAGGATCTGATGGACAAGTTCATTCCGCGCGGACAGGCCGATCTGATCGAAGAATTCACCATCCTCTATCCCTTCGCGATCATATACAAGCAGCTCAATCTGCCGACGGAAGACATACGGACTTTCCAGCGGCTGGCCATCGGCCAGACCGACTATATGAACGCAGACAAGGCGATCGAAGCGGGGCGCAAGCAAGGCGAATATTTCGCACAACTCGTCGAGGAGCGCCGCAGGAATCCCGGCGACGATCTGGTCAGCCTGCTGGCGAACACCGAGGTCGATGGCGACTATCTGCCCGATCTCGTGCTGGTCTCCTTTCTACGCCAGCTGATGAACGCGGCCGGCGACACGACCTATCGCGGGACCAGTATCCTGCTGACCTCGCTCCTGAATAATCCGGACCAGTTCGACGCGATCCGCACCGATCATTCGCTGATCCCCGCGGCAATCGAGGAAGCTCTGCGCTGGGACGGTCCCGTGATGGTCCAGATGCGCATGGCCAAGAAGGATGTCGTGCTTGGCGGGGTAGAAATCCCGGCAGGTTCACTGCTCGACGTGGTTGCCGGGGCTGCCAATCGAGATCCTATGATCTTCCCGGATCCCGACAAATTCGATATCTTTCGGGAGCGCAAGCCCCATTTCTCTTTCTCGCGCGGCCCCCACATCTGCGTCGGACAGCATCTGGCGCGCGTGGAGATGACCCGCGCACTGCTCGCGGTGATGGAAAAACTCCCGAACCTGCGCTTCGACGCTGATCGTCCCCGGCCAGAAATCCGCGGAGCAATGATGCGCGTTCCCCGCCATCTCTATGTCCGCTTCGGCGACTGACACTGCAATGGCAGGCAATGCATCATATTCCACAGATTACGACTAGGATTCGCTCGGCAACGTTCATCCCCTCGACGCTGCAGATGGAATTGCATCTGACCTGGTCGGTCTGAAGCGAGGTGATGCTGCCTGGCGTTGGAAGCCGCTCGATTTTTGGGGGAGCCGCAGATAGCGCGTGAGGATTCGATGCCAAGCTTGGGTCTTCGCCTTTGAAATGGCCTCGTGCGTCTTCGACGTCTCCTGCAGATCATTGATGCCCGCGACCGACGGATCGACGTAACGCGGAGTTGCATCAATCCGGAGCATATGCAGGGTCACCCAGGCGTCCTTGAAGTCAGCCATTGTGCGGCGCTTCGCGCTTCCGGGGCGACTGAAGAAATCAGACGCAGCTCGAAACCTGCTTCACCGCCCAGCCCATGGGCCACCGTGCCAGATCACGGGTGTGATTGATGGGCGCCCATCGGTGTCCGGGTGGAGATTAGGGTCAGGATCCATTAATGTGAGAGGCTCGATCTGATTCAGGCTCCGTAAGGAGACTGAGCATGAGCGACCTGTACTGGCTGAGCGACGAGCAGATGGATCGTCTGCGCCCCTACTTCCTCAAGAGCCACGGCAAGCCGCGCGTTGACGATCGGCGGGTTCTGAGCGGCATCGTATTCGTGAACCGCAACGGGTTGCGCTGGCGCGATGCGCCCAGGGAGTAAGGCCCTGCTGCAGTCAGCCTGTCTGCCCGGCGATGTGATCGTGCCAAGTCCTATGGGCGAAGCCGTTGAGCGATATGTGGCTGAGGTGCGATCGGCGTTCGCGTCGTGCAAATAGGGTCTATTTCCGCACAAGGAATCGGGCTTAGGGTCAGGACTCACTGATCAGAGCCAGAAGATGACGGTGGCTGCCAGGGCGATGGCGGAGAAGAAAACCGTTGGACACCGGTCGTAGCGGGTC
>FMTU01000015.1 GCA_900100475.1 Sphingobium faniae
CTAGGCGGCGTGGACAAATTTGAGCCAGTATTTTGCTGACGCGATATGGACCATGGACAGGAAGCTGTCTGCGAGTTGGTCATAGCGGGTGGCAATGGCGCGATTGATTTTGAGGCGTCCGAAGAAGCGCTCGATCTGGTTGCGCTGCCTGTAGAGTTCGCGGTCGTGGTGGATCTTCACGCGGCGGTTGGATCGTCCCGGGATGACGGCCTGTATGTCGCGTTTTGCAAGGTCGACGCGGATAGCATCTGCATCATAGCCCTTATCGGCCAGAAGCGCCTTGGGTGCCTGTTCCGGCAAGGCGATCAGGGTGTCATAAGCCTTGCAGTCAGCAGCTTCGCCGACAGTCAGGTGGAACGCGAGCGGTCGTCCTCGTCCATCAGCCAGACAGTGAAGTTTACTGGTGAACCCGCCCCGCGAGCGGCCAAGAGCTCGTCGACAAGCCCCCCTTTTCCGCCCGCTGCCGAGACATGGGCGCGAACCGTTGTGCTATCGATGCTGTAGTGGCCGCTGTCGGCCATGATCTCGGCCAGCGTCACTGAGACGGCCTCCCAGACCCCGGCCTCACTCCAGCGCCGGAACCGCCGGTAGATCGTGTTCCAGTTGCCGTATTTGGGCGGAACATCACGCCACGGAGTTCCGCAGCGAAGCCGCCAGAGTATGCCGTTGATGATCGCGCGGCTCTCTTCAGGACGGCGTCCGCGCCCTCGGTTCGCTGGCTCAATAGGCAGCAAACCCTTCAAAACACGCCATTCCGCTTCAGTCAGATCGCCCCGGCTCAAGCCTGCCTCCAAAAGGCAGCCTTGAATCAATGGCCCGGCGCAACGTCAACCAATTTGTCCACGCCGCCTAGGGGCCTTTGGGGTGAGGAGGTTACGGGAAAGGGGACATGCGAAGCATGGACACTTCCCAGCGGGATACTGGCGTTAGCCAGTGTCCCTACTTCCTTCCCCCGGACGAATGTTCGGGAACCATCGCAGCCCGTGAGCGGAGCGAAGCGGGTTGCACTACTACTTCTATCGTTAGATAGGAGTAGTAGTAAGTCTCTTACCTGTTTCTCCTTACCTATATATCTATCCGCCTAGACGGATTTTTAAAATTACGTTTGCGCCCGATTTCTACCCAAAAACGGACTGCCCATTTTGGGCCGCGACGGCGATCTCATAGCCGCATTTTTCCATCTCTTCGGCATAGGCGAGCGGGTCGAAATAGACGCACATTTTCTTGCCCTTGCCGATACCCTCGACCTTTATCTGGACGATATGGGAGGCATAGGTCCGCAAGCGTTTCAGAGCCGTCTCGATCTCCCTCGGTCCTAATCCAGCCGCCGATGCCAATTCCGCCCGCGACATGGCAAGGCATGCGCCATCGTTGCCCTTCCACTTCCCTTGAATATCACGCCATTGGCCAGCCAGACGGTATAGCAGAGCAGCCGCGCCCCAATGGTTGGCGACAAGGAACCGGCATCGTGCCAGATGCCCCGGTGCCCCCAACTGGGTCTTGGCTTTCTGCGCTGCCTTCTTGGCGTTCTCGACTGCCTTTATCTGGCTTGCCGGGGCCTTGGCGGTCTTGGCCTTGGTCTGGCCCTTCGTGAGGGCCTTTTTCATCTTGGCCTTGGCTTCCGCGCTGGCGACGAGGGATACGACATTGGACACGGTTCTGGCTCCTTCCGGTATTGCGTAGAGGGATCGCCGGGGGTAGTGCCGCTGTTGATAGTCAGCGTCGGGTTTCCGGCGTCCAGAAGGCCCTCGCCCTGCAAGGCGGGGGCTTTCTTAATTGGAGGGTGGTTGGGGTAGCTTCACGCCCACGGCCTTCACCTTCGCTATGCCCTCGACAAGCTGGAACAGAGCGTGGCCGTTACCATAGTCGTCGGCAACGTCCTCGCCGCTATGGCCCATAATCTGGCGCGCAACGCCTTCGGGCAGGCCGCAATGACGGGCCATGTCCTTGAAGGTGTGGCGGAAGCTATGGAAAACCTTGCGCTTGTCGGTGATGCCGATGGTGCCGCGCATGTAGCCGCTCCACCATTCGCCCCACTTGTTCCCCCGCCGTCCATAGGCTCCCGGCTTCAACAGGTGGAACAGGCGGGCATGGCCAGCGTCCTGCTGGGCCTTCACGAAGGCGATGAACCCAAGTTCCTCCAGCACGGGATGCACTGGAACAAGGCGTTCGCTGCCTGCAGTTTTGACGGTTGTGCCGTCTTCGCCGTCATCTTCAACAATCGTGATGAACCAGCCCTGCCGGTTCTGGCCGTTGACATCGGCATAGGTGTGCTGGGTCACGTCATGGGGGCGAAGCTGGGCCATTTCCTCCAGACGTGCCCCGGTGAACAGTGCCAGCAGCGGAAGCCAATAGGAGGCTTCCCCACGCCCGCTAAGGGGCCGCTGACCCTCTCCATGAACGGGACCGGCGAAGATCGCGTTCAGATCATCGGTATCGAAGGGCTGGCGGCGGTCCTTGCTCTTCTTCGGCACCTTGATGGTGATGCCCTTGGCAGGGTTGGCGGCAAGGTGTCCGTTCTCGGCGGCCCAGCCCAGCACGGTGTTGAGGCGGCTTAGCCGGGTCTTGATGTTGGCAGGGCTTTGGCCATCCGCGATCATTACGGCCTTGTAGGCCAGCACATCCGCCCGCGTGATCGTCCCCACCGCCTTCGAGCCGATATGGATAAGGAACTTGCGAACTTCGCTCCGGCAACTGTCCACCGCCTTTTGCGAAGGCTTCCGCTCAGCTGCCCAGCCGTTCACAATATCAGTATCGAGCGCGGCCACGCTGGCAGGGGCTGAGATCTGCGCAGCGGGATCAAATGCGGCATCGTGGAAGGCCGTGCTGTTTTCGTTTGTCAGCCGTCCGATGTGACGGCGGGTGACTTCCACCAAGCCCCGCCGCACGATTTCGGCGAACTGCGCGATCAGCGCGGCGTCGCTCAGGTCTGCCTCGTGGGCATGGGCAATACGGTCGGTCACGTTTGCCACGAACTCATCCTGCCGGGGGTCGCTGGGATCGGTCAGAATGCCAAGCTGGACTTGAGCATCCAGCACCATATCGGCCAACTGCCGTTTATCGGCGGGAGGGGACAAGGCCAGCCGTTCGGATGCCTTACGATCCATCTCTTCCACCGTCTCTCGCACATAGCTGGTGAGGGCATCCAACGACACGCAGTTGCGCCCCGTGCCGGGCTTAATGCCCTTTTCCGCCTCACGAAACATTGCTTCGGTGCGGGCATCTTCCATTGTGCGGCGGCGGCGCGCTTCCTTAAGGCTGTCCGTGCGCAGCGAACGGCGAACAAACTTTTTGCCGACAGTATCGACAAGGTGGAGCGGCACGCGCCGCTGATAGTGGTAGGTGTCGCCGCGCTTCAGCAGCCGTTGCATGTCAGCCATCTTTTCCATGCCTCTTTGTATCACAGAATTGTGACCAGTGGGCACGTCTAAATGTCTGAAAACCGCCATTTCTGCCCAATTCCGGGACATTCGGCGGATTATGGTGACCCCTACGGGAATCGAACCCGTGTTTCAGCCGTGAGAGGGCCGCGTCCTGACCGCTAGACGAAGGGGCCACGATCGCATGGTGGCGATCAGCAGAGGGTGGCCATTAGGGAGGTGCCTGTTCTGCGTCAAGCGAAACCGCTGGGATCGGCCTTGGTCTGCACATAAAAAACCACCCCATGCAATCCGCATGGGGTGGCCAGGTTCAGGGAGGAGACGCCTCCAAAGGGGGAGGCGCCCATACGACGCACCCGAAAGGGGGGCGGGTGGCCGTATGTTTGGAAGATAGGGGACGTTGGCTTTGCTTTCAAGAGGAATGCAACGTCCGTCCGATCAATTATTTATCGCAATCCCCGCAGACGCTTTTCATGCATTCGCAGGCTGCGGCGCGGCGGCATTGGCGATGGGCCCCTTGCCCTGCTGAACCTGCGTTTCGAAAATTTCGCGCATCAATTGCAACGAGAAAAGATGGGCGTGGATCAGGGGGAGCATCCCGCTCTGGTTGATCTTGCGGAGTTGGTCGCCACGCAGATCGCGCAGCTTTTCCTCATTCACCATGCGGAAGCCGCGATAGACGAAAGGCTGCTCGCTGCCAGGAACCTGAATGGCGACTTCGCCGTCCATGAGGAGGTCGAGTTCCTGCAAGTCGCGGACGAATTGGCCGGTGCGGGCGGCGGCCTGCTCGAAATCCTCGCAGAATTTCAGGACGCCCTGCGTCAGTTCGGAAGGTTTGCCGTCCTCGAACAGCGGCTGGCCATCCTCGAACGCGCCGATCGCCTCGCTGGTGGGGTCGAAGCAGAGCGAAAGCTCGTCATTGTCCGGGCGCAATTTGGCGAGCATCCAGGGATAGCGGCGAACATAAGCGGGAACATAGGCAGGGCCGCGCAGCTTGCCTTCATCGTCGAGGAAGATATTGACGCCTTCGTTAAGGCCCATCAGCGCGAGGGGAACCGAATCCTCGCCCGCCGAAAAGATGATCGGCAAAAAGCGCTGAGCGGGGACAAATTCATCGACGGTCAGCGGCACCGCATGTTGATCCTTGAGGAACGGCGCGGCGTCGAGCGCGCGATTGCGGTAATCGGCATGGTCCGCGCTGCTGAGCGGAAGCAGGTCATTATAGAAAATGGGAAGGCCGGTCGGTGCGCTTGCCATGATATGCTTTCCATTCCATTCGTTCAAAGGCGGCCGCTGGAAAGGCGCCGCCGGGCTGCAAGATTGGCTGAGCGCAGTAGAGCCCTTGGCTGCGCGAGGCAATTGCTTTGTCGATGCACGGCCCTTAGCCTTCGCCGGGGCGCGGGATGAGCTTGTCCGGGTTCATGATGCCCTTGGGATCGAAGGCCGTCTTGATGGCCCGCATCGCCGCGATCCGGGCAGGGGAGGCGAGGCGGCCGAGTTCGGCGCGCTTCATCTGGCCAATGCCATGTTCGGCGGAGATGGAGCCGCCAGCCGCCACCACGGCGTCATGGACGAAGGCGCTGATGGCCTGCCCCTCTTTGGCGATCCATGCCAGGCCGTCCGCGGTTCCGCTGGGTGCGCGGACGTGGAAATGCACATTGCCGTCGCCCAGATGGCCGAAGGAGGAAGCGGTCGTGCCGGGGAAGGCGCGTTCGGCGGCGCTGGCCGTTTCCACCATGAAGGCAGGCATTCGGGCGACGGGCACGCTGATGTCATATTGCAGAGCGGGGCCTTGGGCGCGTTCCGCTGCGGAAACGGCTTCGCGGATGCGCCAGAAAGCGTCCGCTTGCGCGTCATTGGCGGCGATGGTCGCGTCCACGGCGATGCCGCGCTCGAATGCCTGGGCCAATGCGCCTTCCAGCCGTTCCATGGGGCCGGGCTCGCTCATATCGGCATGATCGACCTCGATCAGCACGTGCCAGGGGGTGCGGGTGGCGATGGGGCAGCGGGCGGCGGGAATATGGGAGAGGACATGGCCGAGGCCATCGTCGGCAATGATCTCGAACCCTTCCACGCTGTCGCCGAGGCGCGCTTCGGCAAGGCGCAGCAGTGCGAGCGCGTCCGCTGGCGACCGGACGCCGACCCAGCCTACCGCGCGCGCGGCGATAGCGGGAACCAGGCGCAGCGCGGCGGCGGTCACGATCCCCAGCGTGCCTTCCGCGCCGATCAGCAATTGCTTGATGTCATAGCCGCGATTGTCCTTTTTCAGGGCATCGAGGCCTTCGAAAATGCTGCCGTCGGGCAACACCGCTTCCATGCCTTCCACCAGCGCGCGCATCGTGCCGTGACGCAGCACCTGCGTGCCGCCCGCATTGGTGGAGATGAGGCCGCCGATGGTCGCGGAGCCTTTGGCGCCCAGGCTGAGGGGGAAGCGGCGGCCGACCGCTTCGGCCGCTTCGTGGAGGTCCGAAAGAATGACGCCCGCCTCGCATATCGCCAGATTGTCGTCGGGCGACAGGCTCCGGATGCGGTTCATGCGGCGGAGAGAAAGGATGAGCGCGCTGCCGTCGGCGGGAGGCGTCGCCCCGCCCACCATCGACGTGTTCCCGCCTTGCGGAACGAGCGGGACGCGCAGGTCCGACGCCAGAGCGACGGTCGCGGCGACTTCCTGCGTGGAGGCGGGCGCAAGGATCGCTGCCGCCGCGCCATGAAAGCGGCCACGCCAGTCGTTCAGCCATGGGGCGATGTCGTCCTGGTCCGTGATGACGCCCTTGGGGCCGAGAAGGGCGGAGAAACGGCCGATGGTGCTTTGTCCCGTCATGGAACTGTCCTATGCACCGGAGTTCATGGATTGTTCAACCAGCGACCGATAACATGGCTTTCCCAAAAAGGGGTTCGGCTTGTTTCATTCTATCCTGCTGCTGTTGGTCGCGCCGGCCGACGCACCGACCCAATGGGCGCAACTGACCATTGAGCGCCGCGCCATCATTCGCGTGCCGATGATGCGCAAGGGACGGGAACCCATGCGAATTGCGCCCGATGCCAAAGATGCCTGGCAGGAAAAGAAGGGGCCTCGCTGCATCGCGCTTCGTTCGATTCGCTCGGCGAGCATCGTGGTGGCCAATGGAGTCGACCTGATATTGGCGGACGGTCATCGCTATCGCGCGCGGTTGGAGCGGAGGTGTGACGCCACGGGCTTTTATTCCGGTTTCTATGTCGAGCCGGACGAGGATGGATCGCTTTGTTCGGGACGGGATGAATTGCAGGCGCGCAGCGGCCTCAGTTGCGGGATCGACAGCTTCAGACGGCTGGTCGCGCAAAAGGCGGACGATTGATCGAAGCGCGTCGGCCGGGCGAGGGAAACGGCCCGACTATGCGCGATTTTCTTGACAAGACGCCGATATTTACGCAAGGCGCGCGCGATTGCGCCGCATCTTCGCAGCGCTTCATTTTCCTGCATCGGACCTCATTGAATGACTTTTGCCGATCTCGGCCTTTCCGACGAATTGCTCAAGGCCGTTGCCGAGTCCGGTTACGACACGCCGACCCCGATTCAGGCGCAGGCCATTCCTCCCGTCCTGATGATGAAGGACATCATCGGCATCGCGCAGACCGGCACGGGCAAGACGGCGAGCTTCGTGCTGCCGATGATCGACATCCTCGCCCATGGCCGCGCCCGCGCCCTGATGCCGCGCAGCCTGATCCTGGAGCCGACCCGCGAACTGGCGGCGCAGGTGGCGGAGAATTTCGAGAAATACGGTAAATATCACAAGCTCTCCATGGCGCTGCTGATCGGCGGCGTGCAGATGGGCGATCAGGTGAAGGCGCTGGAAAAGGGCGTCGATGTGCTGATCGCGACGCCGGGACGCCTGATGGACCTGTTCCAGCGGGGCAAGATATTGCTGAACGGTTGTTCGATGCTGGTCATCGACGAGGCCGACCGGATGCTCGACATGGGCTTCATCCCGGATATCGAGGAAATCTGCACGAAGCTTCCGGCGCAGCGGCAGACGCTGCTCTTTTCCGCAACCATGCCCGCGCCGATCAAGAAGCTGGCGGACCGTTTCCTGTCCAGCCCCAAGTCGATCGAGGTGGCCCGGCCCGCGACGGCCTCCACCAACATCACGCAGCGTCTGGTGAAGGTCGATTCGCGCAAGAAACGCGATGTGCTTCGCAAGATGCTGGTGGCGGAAGACGTGACGAGCGCGGTCATCTTCTGCAATCGCAAGACGACGGTGCGGGACCTCAACAAAAGCCTGCAACAGCATGGCTTCCGTTCCGGCGAGATTCATGGCGACATCGACCAGTCGGCGCGCATCGCCGAACTGGAGCGTTTCCGTACCGGCAACGTCAATATATTGGTCGCTTCCGACGTGGCGGCGCGCGGTCTGGACATCAAAGGCGTAAGCCATGTGTTCAACTTCGATGCGCCATGGCATCCCGATGATTATGTGCATCGGATCGGGCGCACAGGGCGCGCGGGTGCGACGGGCGTCGCCTATACTTTCGTCACTTCCGAGGATGCGGAGGCGATCGACAATATCCAGAAGCTGATCGGGCAGAAGATCGAGGCGATTGGCGCGCCTGCGGTGGAAGCGGAGAAAAAAGAAGATCGGCGGGAGGACAAGCCGCGCGCCAAAGATCGCAAGAAGGACGACCGAAAAAGCGACGAGAGGAAACCGGCCCGCCAGAGCGAGGCAACGCCGGTCAAGGAGCCTTCGCGTTCGCGGCGGCCCGAACCGGCGGATGAAGGCCCGGACGAGGGCTGGAACGGACCTGTCCCGGAATTTCTGTCGGTCGGTTTCGGCCTCTAAGTGGCTGACCGTTACAAGAGTCCTTTGGCCCGCATGCTGCTATGGCCATGCGAGCCGATGATGATGTGATCATGGACGGAGATGTTGAGTCGCTTGCCCGCTTCGACGATCTGGCGTGTTATTTCTATGTCCTGGCGACTGGGTTCGGGCGATCCGCTGGGGTGGTTGTGCACCAATATGAGGGCGGCTGAGCCCAGGTCGATGGCCCGGCGGATCACCTCGCGCGTATAGATGGCGGCCTGGTCGATGGAGCCGTCGCCCATATGTTCATCACGAATCAGCATGTTGCGGCTGTTGAGATGCAACACGCGGACGCGCTCCACGCCCAGATAGGCCATGTCGGCGCGCAGATAATCGAGCAACGCCTGCCAACTCGCCAGAACGGGCTTTTCCGCGACCTCGTTTCGCAGCATTCGCAGCAGCGTCGCGTGCACGATCTTGATCGCGGCGATGCTGGTGTCGCCCATGCCGGGGACGCGGGCGATGGCCTGCCAATCGGCCGTCATCAGCCCGCCTATGCCGCCGAACTCCCGCAGTAGCGCCTTCGCCAGCGGCTTGGTGTCGCGGCGCGGGATGGCGAGGGCCAGCAGATATTCGATCAGTTCATGGTCATGCAGCGCGTCACCGCCGCTATCCGCCAATTTCTGACGCAGCCGGGCGCGATGTCCCGCGCCGTCATGGCTGGCCTTGCTTGCCACTTCCGCCAATTTCAAAGCCCCCATTATGCATCCGACGCTATGCGCTGCGGATTTTCCGGGCAAGGATATTTAATCTGTCTGGGACGTTGTGCAGGCGTTACAGATGGAAAATGCTGTTCGAGAGCCGGGGTTGACCAGACGGATGAAAGAAGAAGGCGGCGACATGAAGGTTCGCCGGAACTGGTTGCGCTGGCTGGGCGTGGGCACGGGAACGCTCGCGCTCGTGCTGGTCGCCCTGTGGACGCAGCGAGCCCCCATTGCCGAGAATTTCATCAGCCGCGAACTGAACCGGCGCGGCGTTGAGGCGCGGTATGATCTGGCGCATATCGGGCTGCGGACCCAGCGGATCGAAAATATCGTGCTGGGCGATCCGGGCGATCCCGATTTCACGGCCCGATGGATGGAGGTCGACATCGCCTTTGTGGGGGTGACGCCGCAAGTGGCGGCCGTGCGCGCGGGCGGCGTGAAGATGCGCGCTTCGCTGCATAAGGGCGTCCTTGATCTGGGCGAGCTCGATAAATTCCGCGATCCTGCCTCCACCGAGCCATTTGGCTTGCCCGACCTCATCCTCTCGCTGAACGATGCGCGAGTGCGGCTCGATACCGATGTCGGGGCCGTGGGGATGCGGATCGACGGCAAGGGCAATCTCCATTCCGGCTTTCGCGGCAAGCTCGCCGCCGTCATGCCGAGCGCGCGGCTGGCCGATTGCGGTCTTGCCGGGGGATCGGCATGGCTCGATATTCGCATGAACGCGGGGCAGCCGCGTCTTTCCGGGCCGTTGCGGGGGAAGGCGCTGGCCTGTCGGGGCGCGGCCACGGCGATGGCGCGCCCGGCCGCTCAACTCGACCTCACACTGGGCAAGGCGCTGGATCGCTGGACCGGAACGGCGCAGGTCGAGGGAGAGGCGCTCAAATCCAATGGCGTCGTGCTGGCGGCGCCGTCGGCGCGGATCAGCTTTGACGGCACGGCCAGGAGCACGGCCGGACGAGCGCGCATCGCCGCGCGCGCCTTTTCGGCGGGGTCCGCGATGGCCGAGCAGGTGGCGCTCAATGGAGTGTGGAACGCCGGGGGTAATGGCGCGAATTTTCAGGGTGAGGTGTCGGCGCGGCACATCCGCGCTTCGGGACGCGATCCTCTGGCGTCGTTGCGCGAATCGACCGCCGGTTCGCCGGTCGGCCCCCTTGCCGCCCGTCTGGCCGACGCGTTGCAGCGCGCGGGCGAGGAAAACCTCCTCCATGCCCGTGTGGCGCTTGTCCAGCGGGAAGGCGCAGGCAGTCTGGTCCTCAACGATACGCATTTTTCAGCGAGGAGCGGCGCGCGGGTCGATCTGTCGCAGGACGGGCGCTTCACGCTGGCCTGGACGGGCCAGAAAGGGGCGGGCGTGGATTGGGCGCTGGATGGCGCGGTGACGACCGACGGCGGCGGCCTGCCGCGATCGGCGTTGCGCCTTGCCAGGCGGGCCGGCGGCGGCTTTGGCGGGCAATTGTTCGTCGATCCCTATAAGGCGGCGGGAGCTTCCTTGTCGCTGGAGCCGGTCCGATTCGTAGCCGGGCCGGGAGGACAGACCCGCTTTTCGACCATTATGCGAATCGATGGGCCTTTGCCTGATGGCGGGATAAAGGGGCTGACCGCGCCGGTCGAAGGCGTGCTGGCGTCCAATGGGGCGCTCTCCGTCAACGCCCATTGCGTGCCGGTGTCGCTGACAGAAGCGCGCTATGGCGGATTCGCGCTGGGCCGCACGCGGCAGACGCTGTGTCCTCTGGCGGGCGGGCCGATGCTGTCCATGGGGGCAGGTGGCCTGCGTGGGGGCGTGGCTGTTCGGAAGGTTGCGATTGACGGACGCAGCGGAAGCAGTCCGATGCATCTGGGAGCGGATGAGGCAAGGTTCGTGTTGGGGCAGACCGGCTTTCAGCTCGCCAATGCCATTTTTACCGTGGGGCCGCAGGATGCGCCGGTGCGGCTGGCTGCGGCGAAGCTTGATGGACGCATGACCGGGCAGGGCTTTGCTGGCACGGTCGAGGATGCGGAAGGGCGGATCGGCGCCGTTCCGCTCATCGTCGAAAGGGGCCGGGGTGACTGGCATTTCGCGGACGGTGCGCTGACGTTCAAGGCGGCTCTCTCCGTGCGGGATGCGGAGCCGAAGCCGCGTTTCAATCCGCTCAATGTGCCGGATTTCGTCCTGACGATGAAGGGAGGGCGCATCGCCGCGACCGGCAATCTGCGCGCGCCGCGCAATGACGCGTTGGTGGCGCGGGCGGACATTGTGCATGACCTCAACAGAGCGACAGGCAATGCGGTTCTGTCCGTGCCCGGGCTGACATTCGATTCCCGCTTGCAGCCTGACGATCTGACAGGACTGGCGCTGGGCGTCGTGGCGAATGTGTCGGCCACCGTCAGCGGCGAAGGGCATATCCGGTGGAGCGATTCGGCCGTCACCAGCGACGGCCTGTTCCGCACGGACAATGCCGATCTGGCGGCGGCTTTCGGGCCTGTGGAGGGGCTTTCGGGCGAATTGCACTTCATCGACCTCCTGGGACTGGTGAGCGCGCCGGGGCAGGAAGTGCGGATCAAATCGGTCAATCCCGGCGTCGAAGTGCGAGACGGCCTCGTCCGTTACCGGCTGGGGGCCAATCAGCATGTACATATAGAGGGGGGGGGATGGCCCTTTGCGGGCGGACAATTGGTGCTGCTGCCCACCACCATGGATTTCAGCGCGAATGTCGACCGTTATCTGACTTTCCGGGTTCTGGGGCTGGACGCGGGGGCCTTCATTCAGGCGATGGAACTGGAGAATGTGTCGGCCACAGGGACGTTCGATGGGATCATGCCACTCATCTTCAACGCGAGCGGCGGGCGTGTATCGGGCGGTGTGCTGGTGGCGAGGCAACAGGGCATGCCGCCGCTGATGATGCCGGAAGGCGTCTTGCCGAGCATTCCTTGCGACCCAACACGCCAGTCCGGTGTGCTGTCCTATGTCGGGCCGGTGTCGAACGAGCAGATTGGCGCCATGGGCAAGATGGCTTTCGATGCGCTCAAGGATCTGCAATATAAGTGCCTCACCATATTGCTGGACGGCGCGTTGGATGGCGAAATGGTGACGAACGTGGTCTTCAACGGGGTCAATCGCGGCAAGCTGGGCGACGGGCCGTCCGGCATCGCCCGCAACTTCATCGGCCTGCCGTTTATCTTTAACGTGCGGATCGCCGCGCCGTTCCGGGGACTGATGGGCACGGCCCAGTCACTCGTCAATCCCAACAGCCTGATCCAGAACAGCATCGGCGACGATGTGCAGCAAAAGATGCGCGAAGGGGTTGCGGTTCAGCCTCCGGCAAGCGAAACCATGTCAGACGGGGAGCGGAAATGACAAAAACGACACTCATGATGGCGAGCATCGCCAGCCTGGCCTTGGGAGGCTGCATTCAGGTGAAGGCGCCCGACAAGCCAATCGAGATCAACCTCAATGTGAAGATCCAGCAGGAAGTCGTGGTGAAACTGCAACGCGACGCACAGAATCTGATCCAGAACAATCCGGAGTTGTTCCCGCAATGACACGCATGACTGCAATGATCGCCATGGGGGCCGTGATGGCATTGGCGACGGGCCTTGCCATGAATATCCCCGCCAGGGCGCAGTCGGGCGCTGTCGCTTCGGCGATGGCGGCCGGAACGGTCGGCGAGCAGGCCGATGGCTATCTGGGCATCGCAGGTTCGGTCGGCGCCGATGTCCGGGCCGAAGTCGAATCGATCAATATCAAGCGCCGCGCCGCTTATACCGACCTCGCCGGCAAGCGCGGCGTGACGGTGCAGGATGTCGCGGCCGCCACCGGATGCCAGACGCTCAGCAGCCGTGTAAAGCAGGGGCAGGCCTATCGCATCGGCGGCGGCGCATGGCAAACCAAAGGCGCGGGCGCGATTGCGCTGCCGTCCTACTGCGCCACGGCGAACTGATCCATGCCCCGCGCCGCGTGATATTCGTTGCGCGACGCGGGGAAAAACTTCTCCTTCCCATGCACGGTTGACTATCCCGGAACGCCTTTCTAAACGGGCCGCGCCTTGACGGGTGCAACCGCACGCTTCATGGCCTCCCCCTGTGAGTTCGATCTGGACGAAGGGAGAGGCGATGGCTGCGGATACACCCGGGCAGGACCCGGCGGGGGAGGACGCGCGCATCACCTCATTGGAGGAACGGATCGCGCGCGCCGAACAAGCCGAAAAGGTCAGACAGGGGACGGTTCAGCAGCAGCCTGACGATGGCTCGCGGCTGGGCAACAGGGTTCTCGCAGAACTGATCGGTGGTCTTGCTGGCGGCGCGGTGATCGGCTGGGTTCTTGACTGGCTGATCGGCACGTCCCCATGGCTCCTGCTCGTGTTCCTCGGTCTTGGGATCGTGGTGGCGTTCAGGAACATCATCAGATTGACGACGACGAAGCGTCCCGACCAGTAAGGGACGCTTTTATCTTAGTCCGAAGGCAAGGTACGCAGGGGTCAAAGTGGCAGAATCCGGCAAAATCGATCCGATGCACCAGTTTGCGATCGAACCGCTGTTTGGGACCGGTCACCTGTCCATCGGCGGGTTCAACATCGCCTTTACCAACAGCGCGCTCTATATGGTGGCGGCGGCTGTGGTGCTGTGGATTTTCGTCGTCGGCGGCATGAAGCGCGAACTGGTCCCCGGTCGCTGGCAGATGGCCGTCGAATATATGACCGGTTTCATCAAGAGCCTGCTGATCGCCAATGTGGGCGAAGGCGGCAAGAAGTACATCCCTTACGTCTTCTCGCTGTTCATGTTCATTCTGCTGGCGAACCTGCTCGGCCTGCTGCCGCTTGGCCTGCTTGGCCTGCATCCCTTCACCTTCACCAGCCATTTCACGGCGACCGGCATCCTGGCCATCATCAGCTTTTCGATCGTGCTGATCGTCGGCTTCTGGAAGCATGGCCTGCACTTCTTCTCGCTGTTCGTGCCCCATGGCACGCCGCTGCCGATGATTCCGATCATCTTTCCTATCGAACTGGTTTCCTTCATGGTTCGCCCGTTCAGCCTGGGCTTGCGACTGTTCGTCGCCATGACGGCCGGCCACGTGCTGCTGAAGGTTCTGGCCGGGTTCGTCATCAACAGTTCCAATGCGGGCATCGGCTATGGCCTGACCGTCGGTTCGGCCAGCTTCATCCTGATGATCGGCATCAGCGCGCTGGAAGTGCTGGTCGCGGTCATCCAGGCCTATGTGTTCGCGCTGTTGACCTCGGTCTACATTAACGACGCCGAGAACCTGCACTGATTTCCCGAAATTTGTTCAACGCTTAAAAGATTTTAGAAAAGGAGTTTACAACATGGACGCAGAAGCCGCGAAGCTGCTCGGTGCTGGTCTGGCCGCTATCGGTGCGGGTCTTGCCTCGCTCGGTGTGGGCAATGTTTTCGCCTCGTTCCTTGAAGGCGCGCTGCGCAACCCCGGCGCTGCCGACGGCCAGCAGGGCCGCCTGTTCATCGGTTTCGCCGCGGCCGAACTTCTCGGCCTGCTGGCGTTCGTCATCGCCATGATCCTGGTGTTCGTGGCCTGACAATCGCCTGGGACGCGGGCGGGGCGGCCATGGGCCGGCTTCGCCCGCTTCTTGAATTGACCGCGCCTGATCGGACGGATTCATAATGCCTCAAATCGCGCAGATTGCCGAAACCTATTCATCCCAGATCTTCTGGTTGCTGCTGACGTTCGGCTTTGTCTTCTTCGTCATTGGCCTTGGCATGGTGCCGAAGGTTCAAGGAACGGCGGACGCGCGCGACATGAAGATTTCCGGCGATCTGGACGCTGCAAAGGCCGCTTTCGCTCGCGCCGACGAAGCGGAGGCGGATTACCGCACCCGCGACGCTGAAAGCCGCGCCGCCGTTCAGGCCATGCTGGCACAGGCCAAGGCCGACGCCGCCAGGGATTCCGAACGGAAACTCGCCGCCGCAGACGCGGAAGTCGCGAGCCTCATCGGCGTGGCCGAAGCCCGCATCCAGGCTGCCTCGAATGCAGCCATGGAACAGATTGAAACCGTTGCCGCCGATGCGGCGCGCGACATGGTGGCCCGCATTTCCGGCGTCGATGCGTCCGAAGAAGCGGCCCGTAACGCAGTAAAGGCAGCACTGGCCCATGGCTGAGGCAGCAGGACAGCATAGCGAAGCACCCCATCTGGGTGAAGCGATCCATGCCGAGGGATTGGAACCGGCCGGCACCGTCGTGCCACATAGCGAGCCCCAGGCGCTCTATATGGACGCCACGGGCTGGGTCAGCCTGGCGATGGCCGTCTTCATTCTGCTCCTGCTGGTGAAGAAGGTGCCGGGCCTGATTGGCGGGGCTCTCGACAATCGGATCGCGCAGATCAAGACCCAGCTTGAGGAGGCGTCGAAGCTGCGCGCCGAAGCGGAAGCGTTGAAGGCGGAATATGAAGCGAAGCTGGCCTCTGCGGCCGGTGAAGCGGATGCCATGCGGAAGTCCGCTGAAAGCGAGGCGGAAACGATCCTGCAGGATGCGCAGACCAGCGCCGTAGCTCTGGTCGCGCGTCGCCAGAAAATGGCCGAGGACAAGATCGGCGCGGCCGAACGCTCTGCCATTGCGGGTATCCGCGCCAAGGCGGTGAATGCCGCGACAGGCGCCGCCGCGACGCTGATTGCCCAGGGGCATGACGCGAAAGCCGACAAGGCGCTGGTCGACAGCGCGATCAAGGAACTCGGTCCCATAGCCTGACCGGCATATGGCGGAAGGATAGAGGGCCGGCGCGATATTGCGCTGGTCCTTTTCCGTTTTCAGGAGATTGGGCCGGTTATCGCGGGATGACGCCATTGCGATCTGAGCCGCTCCCGCTATCTCAGCATCATGTCGCGCCCGCAATCTCCCGACCGTTTTCACGAAGACAAGGCGACCTTCACGGTCAAGGGCAGCCAGCCCGATATCGAAGCGGGCGTGGAGGCGATCCGCACCACGCTGAAGACCCTCCCTGCGCGGCCCGGCGTTTACCGGATGCAGGATGCGCGTGGGGACGTGCTTTATGTCGGCAAGGCGCGGGTCCTGAAGAACCGCGTCGCCAACTACACGCAGGTGGACCGGCTCCCCCGGCGACTGCAACGCATGGTGGCGCAGACCCGGTCGATGACCATCGTCACGACCAACAGCGAGGCGGAAGCGCTACTGCTGGAAGCGCAACTGATCAAACGCTTTCGTCCGCCCTATAATGTCCTGCTGCGCGACGACAAAAGTTTTCCCTTCATCCTGCTGCGCGACGATCACGCCTTCCCTCGCGTCCAGAAGCATCGCGGCGCGCGGAAATATAAGGGGCGCTATTATGGACCCTTCGCCAGCGCCGGATCGGTGACGCGGACGATCAATGCCCTCCAGAAACTGTTCCTGCTGCGATCCTGCACGGACAGCTTCTTCGCCAATCGTTCGCGGCCTTGCCTGCTCTATCAGATCCGTCGCTGTTCCGCTCCCTGCGTCGGGCGGATCGACGAGGGCGGCTATGCCGAACTGGTGCGGGATGCGCAGGATTTTCTGGGCGGCAAATCGACGGCGGTGCAACGCAAATTGGGCGAAGCGATGCAGGCGGCGTCGGATTCGCTGGATTTCGAGCAGGCCGCCGTGCTGCGCGACCGGCTGAAGGCGCTGACCTTCATCCAGGGCAGTCAGGCGATCAATGCCGAGGGGTTGGGCGATGCCGACATCTTCGCGCTGGCGGCGAAGGGCGGGGCGATGTGCATCCAGGCCTTCTTCATCCGTGGCGGACAGAATTGGGGGCATCGCAGCTTCTTCCCGGTCCACACCGCCGAAGTGGCCGAGGATGAGGTGCTGGCGAGCTTCATGGCGCAATTTTACGAGGAGGTGCCTCCGCCCCGGCTGATCCTCGCCGACCGCGCGCCCGCCGAATGCGAATTGATGGCGGAAGCGCTGGCGGAACGGATCAGCGCGAAAGTGCGAATCGAAGTGCCGCAGCGGGGTATGCGGACCCGCTTGATCCGGCAGGCGCAGCGCAACGCCGTGGAGGCGCTGGACCGCCGCTTGGCCGAGACGACGACGCAGGCGAAGATATTGGACGAGATGGTCGAGGCGTTCGGGCTGGATGGCGTGCCCGACCGGATCGAAATATATGACAACAGCCATATTCAGGGCAGCCATGCGCTGGGGGCGATGGTGGTCGCGGGGCCGGAAGGGTTCCGCAAGAACGCCTATCGCAAGTTCAATATCAGGAACCCGGAAACGGCGCCGGGCGACGATTTCGCGATGATGCGGGAAGTGTTCGAGCGGCGCTTCGGCCGGGCGCAGCGGGAAGACCCGGATCGCGACAGCGGCGAATGGCCCGACCTTGTGCTGATCGACGGGGGCAAGGGACAGGTGTCGGCGGCGCGGACGACGCTGGAGGAAATGGGCATCGAGGATGTCTGCATGATCGGCATCGCCAAGGGGCCGCATCATGGCCGTGAGGGGCGTGAGGTGTTCCACCTGCCGGACGGGCGGGAAGTGACTTTTCCGCTCAACCATCCGGTGCTGTTCTACCTCCAGCGGTTGCGGGACGAAGTGCACCGCTTCGCCATCGGGGCGCACCGGCAGAAGCGGAGCAAGGCGATCTCCGCCAGTTCGCTGGACGATGTGCCGGGCATCGGTCCGGCGCGGAAGAAAGCGCTGCTGATGCATTTCGGCACGGCGCGGGCGGTGAAGGATGCGGCGCTGGAGGATTTGCAGCGCGCGCCGGGTGTGTCCAAGGTCGTGGCGCGGCAGGTTTACGATTATTTTCATGAATGAGGTCGGGGATGGCCAGTGGTCTGCAATCGCCGATGCCGCCCGCCGAAGCCCTGGCCAAACACCAGCATTATATGGATAGCGGGATCATGAAGGCGTAAGGGAGGTTTGTGCCCGCCCTTGTCACCTCCGCCGTCGTTTGCGCCCTGCGTGTTCATGGGGAACATGGAGCGATTGCGCGGCTGTTGACGCCGGAACATGGCCTGCTGGCGGGTTATGTGCGGGGAGGGCGGTCGCGGGCGGTCCGGCCGGTGTTGTTGCCGGGCAATGCCGTGAAGGCGGAATTCCGGGCGCGAACGGAGGATCAGTTGGCAGGGCTGACCGTGGAGCTGGCGCATAGCCGCGCGCCTTTGCTGGCGGAACCTTTGCCCGCCGCCGCGATCGACTGGACCTGCGCGCTGACGGCTGCGGCCCTGCCGGAAGGGACGCCCTATCCGGCGCTGTATCAGGCTCTCGATGGTGTGTTGGGCGCGGTGGAGGCGGCTCCGGCGGCAAGGGGATGGGCGGTGGCGCTGGTGCGCTATGAACTGTTGGTGCTGGCGGAGTTGGGGTTCGGGCTGGACCTGACGCGCTGCGCGGCGATGGGCGGGACGGAGGATCTGGCCTTCGTCAGCCCGCGGAGCGCCGCGGCGGTGAGCCGCGCGGGGGCCATTGGCTATGAGAGCCGGTTGCTGCCGCTGCCGCCCTTCCTGATCGAAGGGGGCAACGGGGACTGGCCGCAGATATGGGACGGACTGCGGCTCACCGGCTTCTTTCTGGAGCGCTTGGTGCTGACGGAACGCCGCGCCGATGTGCTGGCCGCGCGGGAAAGGCTGGTCGACCGGCTTAAAAGGGCGGTTGCGTAACGGGCGGCGGCTTCATATGGCGGCGGCAATGAAATTCAGGAGTTGTGCCCATGTTGATCGCCCTGTTTCCCGGAGACGGTATCGGCCCGGAAATCGTCGCGCAGGCCAAGCGCGTGCTGGATGCGTTGGCGATCGACGGCCTGACCTATGAGCAAGGACTGGTCGGCGGGGCGGCTTACAAGGCCGTGGGTCATCCGCTGCCGCCCGAGACGCTGGAACTGGCGAAGCGGGCCGATGCGATCCTGTTCGGCGCGGTGGGCGATCCCGATTGCGATTCGCTGGAACGGCATTTGCGGCCGGAACAGGCGATCCTTGGCCTTCGCAAGGAACTGGGCCTGTTCTCCAACCTGCGACCGGCGAAGGTCTTTCCCGAACTGGCGGGAGAATCCGCGCTCAAGCCTGAAGTCGCGAACGCCATCGACCTGCTGATTGTGCGGGAAACGAACGGCGATGTTTATTTCGGCGAAAAGGGCTTTCGCACCACCGCCGACGGGCTGCGCGAAGGCTATGACGTCATGTCCTACAACGAAGCCGAGGTACGGCGCATCGCCCATAGCGGCTTTCAGGCGGCGCGGGCGCGGCGGAAGAAGCTCTGTTCGGTCGACAAGGCCAATGTGCTGGAGACGAGCCAGCTCTGGCGCGACGTGGTGATCGAGGTTTCGGCGGAATATCCCGATGTCGCGCTCAGCCATATGTATGTCGATAATGCCGCGATGCAGCTTGTCCGCAATCCCGGCCAGTTCGATGTGATCGTCACCGGCAATATGTTCGGCGACATCCTTTCCGATCAGGCCAGCATGTGCGTCGGCTCCATCGGGATGCTGGCTTCGGCGACGCTGAACGGCAGCGGGCAGGGCCTTTATGAGCCGATCCACGGTTCCGCGCCGGACATTGCCGGGCAGGGCAAGGCCAATCCGCTGGCGACGGTCCTGTCGGCCGCGATGATGCTGCGCTACTCGCTGGGGCTTGATGCACAGGCCGATCGGATCGAGGCGGCGGTGGCCAAGGCTCTGGCCGATGGCGCGCGCAGCCCCGATCTGGGCGGAAGCATGAGCACGGTCGAGATGGGCGATGCGGTGCTGGCGGCGCTGGGTTGAGGAAAAAGACATGAAGCGCAAGAGCGGGCAGAACCCGGAGATCACGAAGAACTGGAAGCCCGCCACCCTTGGCGTGCGGGGCGGCACCGCGCGCACGGAATATGGAGAAACGTCCGAAGCCCTGTTCCTGACCAGCGGCTATTGTTATGACCGGGCGGAGGATGCGGCGGCGCGCTTTACCGGCGAGCAGGTCGGCATGACCTATTCGCGGCTCCAGAATCCGACTGTCGAGATGCTGGAAAAGCGGATCGCCTTACTGGAGGGCGCGGAGGCTTGCCGCGCTACCGCTTCGGGCATGGCGGCGATGACGGCGGCATTGCTCTGCCAGCTTTCCGCCGGGGATCATGTCGTGGGCGGCAAGGCGCTGTTCGGCTCCTGCCGCTGGCTGGTCGACACCTTGCTGCCCAAATTCGGGATCGAGACGACGACCGTCGACGCCACCGACAATGCGGCATGGGAAAAGGCGATCCGGCCCAACACCAGGCTGTTCTTCTTCGAAACGCCTGCGAACCCCACCATGGATGTCGCTGATCTCCAAGCGATTTGTGACATCGCGAAGGCCCATGGCATCGTGACGGTGGTGGACAATGCCTTCGCCACGCCGGCGCTCCAGCGGCCGATGGAGTTCGGCGCGGATGTGGTCGCCTATAGCGCGACCAAGATGATGGACGGACAGGGCCGGGTGCTGGCGGGCGCCATTTGCGGGACGGAGGATTTCATCCTCAACACGTTGCTGCCCTTTCACCGCAATACCGGGCCGACGCTCTCCGCATTCAATGCCTGGGTGGTACTCAAGGGGCTGGAGACGCTGGACCTGCGCATCCGCAAGCAGAGCGAAAATGCGCTGAAGGTCGCGCAATTCCTGGAAGAACGCCTGCCCAGGGTGCTGTATCCGGGGCTGGAAAGCCATCCGCAACATGCGCTGGCGATGAAACAGATGGAATTGGCGGGGCCGATCTTCTCGCTCTATGTGGGCGGCGGGCGCAAGGAAGCGCATGGCCTGCTCAATGCGCTGGAACTGGTCGACATCAGCAATAATATCGGTGATGCGCGATCCTTGATGACGCATCCGGCCTCCACCACCCATTATGGCATGGCGGAAGAAGCACGGCTGGAAGTCGGCATTACCGAGGATATGCTGCGCCTGAACGTGGGTCTGGAAGATCCCGAAGACGTGATTGCCGATTTCGATCAGGCGTTGCGGGCGATAGGGCGTTGACGTGGGCAGGCGTAAGGGCGCATTCCTGAAAGCGTGAACGCACTTTTCCCCTTCCACGCCATGACGCGCGACATCACGGTCCATGTGGCCGTGACCTTCCTGCCCGAACAGTCGGAGCCGGACAGGGGGCGCTGGTTCTGGGCCTATCATATCCGCATCGAAAATGGCGGGGATCAGCCGATCCAGCTCCTGACGCGGCACTGGGTCATCACGGACGGGCGTGGGGCGCAGCATCGGGTGGACGGCGACGGCGTCGTCGGCGAACAGCCGGTCGTGCAACCGGGCCGAAGCTATGACTATGTGTCGGGATGCCCGCTGGGAACGCCGACCGGGTCGATGAAGGGGCATTATCACATGATCGGTGCGGATGGGCACACCTTTGACGCGGCGATTCCCCATTTTGCGCTGATCGCGCCCGCGGTGGCCGAATGAAGCGGACGCATTTGCCGCTCAACGGCCTGCGCGTGCTGGACGCGGCGGCGCGGCATCTATCTTTCACTCGCGCCGCCGATGAACTGGCGGTGACGCCTGCCGCCGTGGGCCAGCAGATCCGCGCGCTGGAGGATATGCTGGGCGTGGTGCTGTTCCGCCGCACGCCCAAGGGGCTGGAACTGACGCCGGAGACGGAGGCGGGGCTGGACGCCTTGCGCGCCGGTTTTCTGGAGTTCGAGGAAGCGGTGCGGGCGATACAGGCGGGGCAGTCCTCCTCCTCGCTCACGATCGCGGCGCCGAGGGACATTACCGCGAAATGGCTGCAAAAACGGCTGGCGGCTTATGCCGCGAGCCAGCCGGAACTGAAATTCGCGCTGGTATCGGCGGATGAGGCGCTGGATTTCACCGAGGCCAATCTGGACCTGGCGCTGCGGCTGGCTGAAACGTCGGGCGAGCATGAAGGCATCAGGCTGGGCGAAGCGGTTTTCGTGACCGTGGAAGCGGCCGATGGCGGGCCGGAGGGACGGATCGAATGGCCCGGCTGCCCCCATGGCGATGGGCCAGCGTCGATCCGGGTCGCGGACGGCGGACTGGCGATCGAGGCGGCGGCGAACGGGTTCGGGCGGGCCGTCGTGCCGCTGTTGTTGGCGGAGGCGGACCTTGCCGCCGGGCGTGTGCGGCAACTGGGCGAGGCGCAGGCTTCGCCGCTGTCCTACTGGCTCATCGCGCCGCTGCCCCAATGGCGGCAGAAGAAGGTGAAGGCGCTGGTCGAGGCTTTGGCGGGATAGGCTGGACGGTTTCGCGCTGCTCCTGCGAGGTTCCGGCCAGCAGGTTGAGCGCGCGGGTCATCAGCGCGACGAAGCGCCGCTCGTCGAGGCGGGCGGCGGTGTTGTTCCATGATCCGGTCACGGCATACCAGATTCCGTCTTTTGCCTGGGCGAGGAAGTTCATCGCTAGGACGCCGGGTTCGGAGCCGCCCTTATAACCCAGATACCGCCAGCGGGCGGCGTCGGCGGGCGCTATGCCGGGATTGACGGCCATGATGGGAAGGGCTTCCCCGCCATGGCCGCGCAGCCAGTCGAGCAGGGCGACTTCGTCTTGTGGCGAGGCAAACCATTCGAGGCTGTCGATATGAGCGGGGGTTTCGGCGACGGAACCGATGTCGACCGTTTTCGCGTCAAGACGGGCGGCGTTGTCGCGGAGCAGGGCGCGGCGCTGGCCCGGTGTCGCCCGTGCATAGCTTTGGCGCAGGGTGGCATGGGCGGGCATCTTGAGCGCGAAGGCTTCGGCGGTGGTGAGGATCGGGAGAGCCGCGTCCGCTTTCGCATGGCCGGTGTGGGGAAGGATCGCGTCCACCTTCTCCCGCCCCAGCGCGACGAGCAGCGTGTCGGCGGCGCTGTTGTCGCTTTCAGCGATCATGGCCGTGGCGAGGCTGTGGAACGTCATCGGCGCATGGGCGGGCCAGGTCATGAGGCGGCCGGAGAAGCTTTTGTGGGAGAGCGGGATGACATCGTCCCATCGGCGTTCGCCTGCCTCGACGGCGCGGGCGAGTTCGGCCAGAACATAGAGTTTGAAGGAGGAGCCGGTGGCCATTTGCCGGTCGGGCTCGCGGGTGGCGATCCATTGCGGGCCGCCGTCGGTGAGGCGGGCGATGGCGAAGGCGGTTTGGCCGGGGAGGGCTTCGAGGTCGTCGATGACCTTGATAAGGCTGTCATTCGCCTGTTTCGCGCCGACGATCTGGAGGCCGATGACGCGGCCTGGCGCTTCGGGCGCGATCACGAGGGTGAAGCCGACCGTGGCGCGCTCATAGCGCACTTCCACCTGCCCTGCGGTGGGGCCGTTCTGGCGGACGGAGCCGAGCGACTGAGGCTCGCCATATTGGCGGCGCAGGTCGGCGGTGAGCGCGCGCCACTGGTTGACGGGAACCGCCGTCAGGAACAGGTTGGAGAAGAAGTCCTGCTCTCCACCGTCTCTCGCAAGCAGCGGCAGCAATTGCTGCGCGCGCGCCTGATAGGCCGGAGCGACCTGCGCGGGCGAAGAGAGCGGGAGCAGCGCCAGCAGGAACAGGGCCAGCGCCGCCAGCCTTTTCACGCGTCAATCGCCTCTTCGTCCAGCGCCGCCGCATTTTCCTGAATGAAGGCGAAGCGGTGCGCGGGGTTGTTGCCCATCAGGCGGTCGACCAGATCGCGGACCTGCTGCCGATCCTCATAATCGTCGGGCAGGGTGATGCGGATGAGGCTGCGCGTCCTGGGGTCCATCGTCGTTTCACGGAGCTGGCCGGGGTTCATCTCACCCAGGCCCTTGAAGCGGCTGATGTCGACCTTCTTGCCCTTGAACTCCCTGGCGAGCAGTTCTTCGCGATGGGCGTCGTCCTTGGCGTAGAGGCTCTTGCCGCCCGCGACGAGGCGGTAGAGCGGCGGCTGGGCCAGATAGAGATGGCCGCGCCGCACCAGTTCCGTCATCTCCTGAAAGAAGAAGGTCATGAGCAGCGTGGCGATATGCGCGCCGTCCACGTCGGCGTCGGTCATGATGACGATGCGGTCGTAGCGCAGGTTGTCCGGGTTGCAATCCTTGCGCGTGCCGCAGCCCAGCGCCAGGATCATGTCGGCGATTTCCTGATTGGCGAGGATCTTGGCGGTGTTGGCGGACGCCACGTTCAGGATCTTGCCGCGCAGAGGGAGGATGGCCTGGGTCTTGCGGTCGCGGGCCTGTTTGGCGGAGCCGCCCGCGCTGTCGCCTTCCACGAGGAAGATTTCAGTCCCTTCGGGATCGTCGGTGGAGCAGTCGGTGAGCTTGCCGGGGAGGCGGAGCTTGCGCGCGCTGGTCGCGGTCTTGCGCTTGACCTCCTTCTCCTGCTTGCGCTTGAGGCGCTCGTCCATGCGGTCGAGGACATAGCCGAGCAGCGCCTTGCCACGCTCCATATTGTCTGTGAGGAAATGGTCGAAATGGTCGCGGACGGCGTTTTCGACCAGACGGGCCGCTTCGGGGCTGGTCAGGCGATCCTTGGTCTGGCTCTGGAACTGGGGTTCACGGACGAAGACGCTCAGCATGATCTCCGATGAGGTCATGATGTCGTCGGCGGTGATGTCCTTGCCCTTCTTCTGCCCGACGAGGTCGGCGAAGGCGCGGATGCCCTTGACGAGAGCCGCGCGCAGACCCGCTTCATGGGTGCCGCCGTCCGGGGTCGGAATGGTGTTGCAATACCAGCTATAACTGCCGTCCGACCAAAGGGGCCAGGCGACCGCCCATTCGACGCGGCCTGCGGTTTCGGGAAAGTCCTGATTGCCGGAAAAAAACTGGCTGGTGGCGCATTCGCGATCGCCGACCTGTTCCTTGAGGTGATCGGCGAGGCCGCCGGGGAACTGGAAGACGGCCTCGGCGGGCGTATCGTCGGTGATCAGTTCAGGCGCGCATTTCCAGCGGATTTCGACGCCTGCGAACAGATAGGCCTTGGACCGGGCGAGGCGGTAAAGGCGAGCGGGCTTGAACTTCTGTTCGCCGAAGATTTCCTGATCGGGGACGAAGGCGACGGAGGTGCCGCGCCGGTTGGGGGCGGCCCCGACCTTTTCGAGACCGCTGGTGGGGAGTCCTTGCGCGAAGCTCTGGCGGTAAAGCTCCCTGTTGAGGGCGACTTCGACCACGGTGACGATGGAAAGGGCATTGACCACGCTGATGCCGACGCCGTGGAGGCCGCCGGACGTGGCATAAGCCTTGTCGGTGAACTTGCCGCCGGAATGAAGGGTGGTGAGAATCACCTCCAACGCGGACTTGCCGGGGAATTTGGGATGCTGATCGACCGGGATGCCGCGGCCATTGTCCGTGATGGTGAGACGGTTGCCGGGTTCGAGCGTCACCTCGATCCGGGTGGCGTGGCCCGCCACGGCTTCGTCCATGCTGTTGTCGAGCACTTCGGAAGCGAGGTGGTGGAGGGCGCGCTCGTCCGTGCCGCCGATATACATGCCGGGGCGGCGGCGGACCGGCTCAAGCCCTTCGAGGACTTCAATGGCGGAGGCGTCGTAACCGGAGGAGGAAGCGGGCTGGTTCGCGAACAGATCGGACATGGGGGATAGCTATCGGGCGTGGAGACCGGGTGCAAGTGGGGCCAAAAGGAAAAGGGCCGGTCCCTGCGTCGGAACCGGCCCCTGTTCGGCCTTAGCGGACGCGCGGGCCGCCAAAGGGAAGCGGTGGGGGCGGGCGGCGGGTGCCGCGCGGGAGTTGCGCCTGATAGGCGCGACCGCAATGCTCCACGCAATAGGGAAAGCCGGGGTTCACCGCCTCGCCGCAGAAATGGAAGTCCGGTTCGCCCGGATGGCCGAGCGGCCATTTGCAGATACGCTCCGTCAGGTCGAGCAGCGAGGTCTTGTCCGCGATTTCCGCGCTGGGCTTGGCGGGGACGAGGCGGCGCGGCGGCGCGGGTGGGATCGGCGCCTGCTGATCGCCCGGACCCTGGCGCAGGAAGCCGCCGGGGCCGACCGAAATGATGCGCGGCTGCGGCCGGGCCGGTTGCTGTGGCGCGCCTGCGGCGGGCGCAGCGGGGGCGGGCGCGGGCGTCGCAGCGGGGCGCGCAGGAGCCGGTTGCGGCGCAGGGGCAGCGGCACGAGGCGCTTCGGGGGCGGGAGCCGCCGGGGGAGGGGCAGGCTTGCGCGGGGCGGCGGCCTTTTTCGACGCGTCGTTCGCCTTTACCGGGGAAGGACGGGATTGCAGGCCCAGACGATGCGCCTTGCCGATCACCGCGTTACGGCTGACGCCGCCCAGTTCTTCCGCGATCTGGCTGGCGGTCAGGCCTTTTTCCCACATAGACTTGAGCTGATCGATGCGCTCGTCGGTCCAGGACAATGAAAAACTCCTCACATTCCAAGAATTGCGCCCTATATGGGGCGTCAGGCCGCGGGTTCAAATCCGCGCATAACATCCTTGCGGGTTAACCGTTCAGCCGATAGTCGATCCAGCCATGAACGACCAGTCCAAAATTGCGGCGTCCGCGCCGGCCATCGCGCCTTTCCACGAACCGGGCGAGATGGTGATCCGCAACGTCAACTGGGCGGGCACGCGGGCGCTTTACGCCAAGGAAGTGCGCCGTTTCATGAAGGTGCAGCTCCAGACGATCTGGGCGCCCGCCGTCACGACGCTGATGTTCCTCGTGATCTTCACGATCGCGCTGGGCGGCGCGGGACGGCAGGTGCTGGGCGTGCCCTTCGCCGACTTTATCGCGCCCGGCCTCATCATCATGGGGATGATGAACAACGCCTTCGCGAACAGCAGCTTCGCGCTGCTGGCGGGGAAGATGCAGGGGACGCTGATCGACTATCTGATGCCGCCGCTGTCCAGCAGCGAACTGCTGCTGGCGCTGGTGGGGGCGGCGGTGACGCGCGCCTTTGCCGTCGGACTGGCGCTGTGGGGCGCGATGGCGCTGTGGCCGGGCGTGCATGTGACGCCCGCGCATCCCTGGGCAATCATGTGGTTCGGGTTGATGGGAGCGTCGCTGACCGCGTTCATCGGCGTGCTGACGTCGATCTGGGCCGAGAAATTCGATCATGCCGCCGCGATTACCAATTTCGTGATCGGACCGATGACGCTGCTGTCGGGCACTTTCTATTCCATCGACCGGCTGGCGCCGGTGTTCCGGGCGATCAGCCACGCCAACCCCTTCTTCTACGCCATTTCAGGGTTCCGCTATGGCTTCGTATCGGCATCGGATGGCGATGTCCTGGTGGGAAGCGTCGTACTGCTGGCGCTGAACGCCGCCTTGGGAACGCTGTGTTACATGCTACTCAAAAAGGGCTGGAAGCTCAAGGCGTAAAGGGCATGGTTACCTTTGTCTGCCAAGGGAGGGAAAAGGCAGACGAGGAGTGATGATGAAGGTTGCGCTGGTTTTCGGGACGCGGCCCGAAGCGATCAAGCTGTTTCCGGTGATCCATGCGCTGAAGGCGCGGGAGCATGTGGATACGCGCGTTATCGTGACGGCGCAGCATCGCGGGCTGCTGGATCAGGTGCTGAAGATCGCGGGCATCGTGCCCGACACCGATCTGGACGTGATGACGCCCGATCAGACGCTCGACGGGCTGACGGCGAAGCTGATCGTGGAACTGGGGGCGGCTTTCGATGCGGAGAAGCCTGACCGGGTGGTCGTGCATGGCGATACGCTGACCACCATGGTGGCGAGCCTCGCTGCTTATTATCGCAAGATCCCGGTCGCGCATGTCGAAGCGGGGCTGCGGAGCGGGGATATTCATCATCCCTGGCCGGAAGAAGTGAACAGGCGTGTCGTGGCCTGCATCGCGGACATGAATTTCGCGCCGACGCAGGCGGCCGCGGAAGCTCTGCTGCGGGAGAACCGGGATGCGAAGACCATCCATGTCACCGGCAATACGGTGATCGACGCGCTGCTCGCCACGCGGGAACATGTCTTGGCCGAGCCGTCGCTGGCGGCGGGGCTGGACGATCTGGCGGCGCGCTTTGGGGACAGGCGGATCATCGCCGTCACCAGCCACCGGCGGGAGAATTTCGGCGGCGGGATGGAAGCGATCGCGCGCGCCATCGCGGATATCGCCGAACGGCCCGATGTGGCGGTGATCTTCCCGGTGCATCCCAATCCCCATGTGCGTCCGGTCATGGATGCGGTGCTGGCGGACAAGGCCAACGTCGCGATGATCGAACCGCTGGACTATCCGCATTTCGTGCGGCTGCTGGACATGTGCCATCTGGTGCTGACGGACAGCGGTGGCGTGCAGGAAGAAGCCCCCTCTCTGGGCAAGCCCGTGCTGGTGATGCGGGAGACGACCGAGCGGCCCGAAGGCGTGGCGGCAGGCACGGCGAAACTGGTCGGCACGGACCGCGAGCGGATCGTGCGTGAAGTGCTGACGCTGCTGGATGACGAAGCGGCCTATGGCGAAATGGCGCGGGCGCATAATCCCTTCGGCGACGGGAAGGCGGCAGTGCGGATCGCGGACATCATTGCCGCGGCCTGAAGCGGCTTTGGAGCGGAAAAACCGGACGTTACCGAAATCTTCAGCATTTTCCGGCACCAGCGAGACTGAAATCACCGGCTTTTTCAGGATCGCTTCATGCCCGTCGACAGCAATCAGAAGGTTTCCGTCATTGGCCTCGGCTATATTGGCCTGCCCACCGCTGCGCTGATCGCGCGGGGCGGCGCTCAGGTTGTGGGCGTCGATGTCAGCGCCCATGTGGTCGAGACCGTCAATTCGGGCCGCGTCCATATCGAGGAAGTCGATCTCGACGGGCTGGTGCAGGGCGTGGTGTCGCGCGGCAATCTGCGCGCCAGTCTGGAAGTCGAGCCGAGCGACGTCTTCATCATCGCGGTGCCGACCCCCGTGGCGGAAGATCGCGCGCCCGATATTTCCTACATCCTCAAGGCGGCGCGGACGGTCGCGCCCGCGCTGAAGGCAGGAGATGTGGTGATCCTGGAATCCACCTCGCCTGTCGGCACGACCGAAGCGATGCGCGACCTTTTCACGCAGCTTCGCCCCGATCTCAAAATGCCGATGCAGAACGGCGCGGCGGGCGACATCGCCATCGCCTATTGCCCTGAACGCGTGCTGCCGGGGCGCATATTGGTCGAACTGATCGACAATGATCGCTGCATCGGCGGCATCACGCCCCGTTGCGCCCGCAAGGCGCTGGCCTTTTACCGTCAGTTCGTGCGCGGCCAGTGCATCACCACCACCGCTCGCGCGGCGGAGATGGTGAAGCTGGTCGAAAACAGTTTTCGCGACGTGAATATTGCTTTCGCCAATGAATTGTCGGTGATCGCCGAGCGGATGGACATTGACGTGTGGGAGGTGATTCGGCTCGCCAACCGGCATCCCCGCGTCAATATCTTGCAACCCGGTCCCGGCGTTGGCGGCCATTGTATCGCGGTCGATCCCTGGTTCATCGTGCATGGCGACCCGGAAAATGCCCGGCTGATCCGCACCGCGCGCGAAGTGAATGACGGCAAGACCGACTATGTCGTCGCTCGCGCTTCGGACCTGATTGACGAATTTCCAGGCGAAACGGTCGCTTGCCTCGGCCTCGCCTTCAAACCCAATATCGACGATTTCCGTGAAAGCCCGGCGGTCAAGGTCGCTGCTCGACTGGCGCGGCGCTATGGACGGCGGATCAGGCTGGTGGAACCCTATGCCCAGGCGCTGCCGATGGAATTCGCGGGCACTGGCGCGGAGTTGATGGACCTCGATACGGCTCTGGAACAATGTGGCGTTTTCGTCATTCTTGTCGATCATGACATGTTCAAATCCGTGCCGGTGGACGAGCGCGCCGACAAGGCGGTTTACGATACGCGCGGCATCTGGTCCGATCAGCCGCGTCGGATTTCGGCAGCTCCGGCAGGCCGCATCGCAGTCTGACAGGTGGGCCACTGACCGCCGCCATGGGCGCGCAGCCGGTCCGACCGGCGGTTGCCATAGGGCCGCCGCGCCGCTAACCCCCAAGCCCAGCCGCCTTTTTCCCAAATGCGGCGTCGGATCGAAAGGGGTGTCCGAACGGATGAAGCGGTCTTTCCACGAGGGGATGCGGGCCTGTTGCGGCATGGCGCTTTGCGCGTTGGCGGCGGCTTGCGCGACAGTGGAGGACGCGCCGCGTGGAGACGACGCCTATGCCGCCATCCCGGCCGCCCCGGCTGTCGGCATGGATTACCGGATCGCGCCGGACGACGTGCTGCGTATCAGCATCTATCATGAACCGGGCCTCTCCATGGAGGATGCGCGCGTCACGGCGGCAGGCATGGTCCGGATGCCGCTGGTCGGCGATGTGTCGGTGGCGGGATTGTCCGCCAGCGAGGCGTCGGACGTGATCGCCGGGCGGCTGGGGCAACGCTATCTGGTGTCGCCGCAGGTCACGGTCTTCGTGAAACAGGCGGTGGGACGCCGCATCACCGTTGATGGCGAAGTGCGCGAACCGGGCCTGTTCCCCTTCGACGGGCGGTTGACGCTCAGTCAGGCGGTGGCGATGGCCAAAGGACCGACGCGCGTCGCCAGCCTTGGCCAGATCGTCGTCGTGCGGCAGGAAGAGGGGCAGCGCAAGGCGGCCATGTTCAACCTTTCCGCCATCCGAAAGGGGGAGGCGGCCGATCCGGAAATCCTGCCGGGCGACATGGTGATCGTGGGCCTGTCTCGCGCCAAGGCGATATTGGGCGGCGCTCTGCTGGCCGCGCCCGCTTTGGCGACGGGCTTCATCGCGTTGGACGGCAAATGAGAGAGGCGGTCCGCCTGATCCCCGAAGAAGACGCCATGCTGGCGCGGGAGGGGCGTCCCGCGCGCCTGGTCGCGGCGGCGCGGCGGAGTTGGGCGATCGTCCGCCGCCATCGCGTGATCCTGTTCGTGACCATGGCGTTATCGGTGCTGGCCGGATTGATCTTTATCCTGATGGCAACGCCCGACTATCGCGCGACCGCTTCGGTCGAGGTGGAAGACGTGCCCGCAGGCGCGGCGGGCGCGGGCGTGACGCAGCGGCCCAATGCGCCCGGCGACACCGAATCCCTGATGCAGACGCAACTGGAAGTGCTCCGCAGTCGCGCTCTGGCCGAAGATGTGGCGCGGGAACTGGCTCTGGTCGGCAACCGCACCTTGTTCGACGGGATGAACCGCAAGCGACCGGAACAGGGCGCGGGATCGCTCAGTCAGCGGCAGGTGGAGCAGGAAACCGTCCTGAAACTGCTGCAGGAAGGTCTGGACGTCGACCTGCCTGGCAAGTCCCGGATCATCCATATCAGCTTCACCAGCGCCAACCCGGTACTGTCGGCGCGGGTCGCCAACAGCTACGCCGACAGCCTGATCCGGACGGACCTGAAACGCGGATTCGAATCGGGGGTGCAGGCGCGGCGTTTCCTGCTGGGCGAACTGGACGGCGCGCGGACGGATCTGGAACGGGCGGAGCGCGATCTGGCGGTCTATGCCGCGCGGGTGGGCGGCGCACCGTCGGAGGATAGGGAGGAGGGCGGCGACGAAGCTGCTCCCGTGCCGCAGGGATCGGTCACGGGGCGGCTGGCGCAACTCAACGCCTTTCGCGCGCAGGCGGCGGCGGAGCGGATCGCGGCGGCGAAGAAATGGGAAAGCGCCCGGCTTTCCAGCGCGGAGACGCTGCCCGAAGTGCTGAACAACGGCGCGATGCAGCAACTCATGGCCCAGCGCGCCGAAGCGCGGGCCGAGCTTGTCCGCCAGCGCCAGTTCCGCAAGGACGATCATCCCGAAATGCGCGAGGCGCGGGCGCGGCTGGCGGCGCTGGACGATCAGGCGCAGTCGATGGCGAACACCATCCGCGCTTCGATGAAGGAGCAATATGACGTCGCGGTCCATGGCGAAAAGCAGATCGCGTCGGAAATCAGGGATCTGGAGCGGCAAGCGCAGGTCGAGCGCGGCCGTGACGTGCAGATCGGCATCATGGAGCGGCAGGTCGATACCTATCGCCTGCTGCATGACAGCCTGTTGCAGCGCTATCGCGACATGGCTTCGCAGGCGGGTTTTCAGGCCGGGCGCATCCAGCCGCTGGATCGGGCGGCGGTGCCTGCGCGGCCTTCTTCGCCCCATGTCGGCGGCACGATGCTGATCGCTTCGCTGGGCGGGTTGTTGCTGGGGCTGCTGCTGGTCGGTTTGCGTCATGTGTTCGACGATGCGGTGACATCGGCCGAAACATTGGGCGAGCGCGTCGGCTTGCCGATGCTGGGCGCTGTGCCGGTGACGGGCGACCGGGCGCAGCCGCAGGAGGTTTTCAGCCCCATCGCCTCGTCCCTGCTGTTGGGATCGGTGGAGGGGTTGCCCCGCTCCATCCTCGTCACCAGCGCGCAGGAGGGCGAAGGCAAGTCGTTGACGCTCAACGCGCTGGCGCGGGCGCTTGCGGCGTTGGGGAAAAAGGTGCTGGTGGTCGATGCGGACATGCGCAGGCCGGTGCAGCATCGCCTGTTCGGAATGGCGCCCGCCATCGGCATCAGCGAAGTGATGACAGGTCAGGCGACGGTGGAGGAGGCCGTCATGGAAACCGGCGTGGCAGGGCTGTCGATCCTGCCTTGCGCCGCCATTCCGCCCAATCCGGGCGAATTACTGGCGACGCCCACGCTCGACGGGCTGATCAGCCATGCACGCGAGGCATTCGATACGGTGCTGATAGATGCGCCGCCGATCCTTGGCCTTGCCGATGCGCCGCTGCTGGCGGCCAAGGCGCAGGCGACGGTGCTGGTGGTGGAATGGGGCCGCAACCATCATGGCGGGCTGCGCGTCGCCGTTGAGCGCCTGCGCCGCGCGGGAGGGAGCATCATTGGCAGCATCCTGACCAAGCAGCAGGGGCGCGCCTATGATTATGACTATCATCGGGGCGGTTAGCGCTGGAAGAATGTGGGAGCGGGACGCCGGTCCCGATATCGCCGAGGAATGGAAATAGTACGGCGCGCCGCTGAATGATAAACGCGCGCAGCCGGCGCGTCTGTTGCGATCAGGCGCGGGCCATCAGCCCTTCGACAAGACCTTCGAACAGGCGGCGGCCGTCGGTCTTGCCGTGGGCGGCCTCGATGACGCGTTCGGGGTGAGGCATCATGCCCAGCACATTGCCTGCTTCGTTGAGGATGCCCGCGATGTCGCGGGCGGAACCGTTCACGCTCTCCGCATAGCGCAGCGCCACGCGGCCCTCGCCTTCGAGGCGGTCGAGCGTCTGGGCATCCGCGAAATAATTGCCGTCATGATGGGCGACGGGGAAGGTCACGGTCTCGCCCGCTTCAAAACGGCTGGTGAAGGCGCTCTGTGCGTTCTCGACGGTCAGCGCCACGTCGCGGCAGATGAAATGGCCGCCGGCATTGCGAAGCAGCGCGCCGGGGAGGAGGCCGCTTTCCGTCAGCACCTGAAAACCGTTGCAGACCCCCAGGACATAGGCGCCCCGATCCGCCGCCTTCGCCACTGCCTGCATCACAGGCGAGCGCGCGGCCATCGCGCCGGAGCGGAGGTAATCGCCATAGGAAAAGCCGCCGGGCACGCCAATCAGGTCGATGCCGTCGGGCAATTCCGTGTCGCGATGCCACACCATCGCGGGCTTCGCGCCCGTCGCCGCCTCGAACGCCACGGCAAGGTCGCGATCGCAATTGCTGCCGGGGAAGACGATGACGGCGCATTTCATGACTCAGGCCACCTTTTCGATGCGGTAATTTTCGATCACCGTGTTGGCGAGCAACTTGCGGCACATGGCGTCGATATCGTCATCGCTGGTGCCGTCCGCAAGGTCCAGCTCGATCAGTTTGCCGGCGCGCACATCGTTGACGCCGTCAAAGCCGAGACCATCGAGCGCATGATGGATAGCCTTGCCCTGCGGGTCGAGGACGCCGCCCTTGAGGGTAACGAAGATGCGGGCTTTCATGAGATACCAAACTCCGTGAATGGCTTTCGCGATCCCCCTAGGCGCGAGAGGGCGCGCAGGCAAGAGGCTATGCCGTTTCCACCCCCATGCGATCGGACGCAGGGGGGGCTTTCATTCGGCGCGCTGATGGTGCTGCCGGGCTTCAAGCTGATGAGGGAAGCATCCGCCCGAAAGCTCAGTCCTTCCCGCGCTTCTTGCGATGGGTGTCGAGGTCGAGGACGGTCGTGTCCGCGCCTTCGGGAAGGAGGCCCAGGCGCCGCGCGACTTCCTGATAGGCTTCGACTTCGCCGCCCAGATCGCGGCGGAAACGATCCTTGTCCAGCTTTTCGCCGGTCGCCATGTCCCACAGGCGGCAGCCGTCCGGGCTGATTTCGTCGGCCAGGATGATGCGGCTATATTCGCCGTCCCACAGGCGGCCGAACTCCAGCTTGAAGTCGATCAGGCGGATGCCGATGGCGGCGAACAGGCCGCACATGAAATCGTTGATGCGGATCGCCATGTCGGCGATGTCGTGCATCTCTTCCTGCGTGGCCCAGCCGAAGCAGGCGATATGTTCTTCCGACACCAGCGGATCGCCGAGCGCGTCGTCCTTATAGCAATATTCGATGAGCGTGCGGGGAAGCTGCGTGCCTTCCTCGATCCCCAGCTTCTTGCTGAGCGAGCCGGCGGCGACGTTGCGGACCACTACTTCGATCGGGACGATTTCGACCTGCCGCACAAGCTGTTCGCGCATGTTGAGCCGGCGGATGAAATGCGTGGGCACGCCGATCTGGCCGAGCAGGGTGAAGATATGCTCGGAAATACGGTTGTTGAGCACGCCCTTGCCGGTGATCGTGCCCTTTTTCTGCGCGTTGAAGGCGGTCGCGTCATCCTTGAAATATTGGATGATGGTGCCCGGCTCCGGCCCTTCGTAAAGGATCTTGGCCTTGCCTTCGTAGATCTGGCGGCGACGAGCCATGCGCGCTCCTGTCTTCCCGTGAAAAGAATCCGCCCCGGCAAACGCGAATCGCAGGGATCAGCGGGTGCCGGGGCTGCTTGGGCCGCCCTTAGACCAAAGAGGGAAAGGGCGCAATCTGCCTGCCTTAAAGCACGTCGCCGAACATGAACCAGAGCAGCGCGATCCACGCGGCAAGGCCGATGATGCCGAGCAGAACGCCGGAATGCGCGCGTAGCGCGGGTATGAGGCCGGTGGGTTCGTCGTCCATCGGAAAATCGGTCCCCTTTTGAATGAGCCTGACCCGCTCCTGCCTTCGCCGGAGCACGGAAAACATTCAATCCGCCATTTCCGTCCCGGAACGCTTGCCCTTGCCCTGGGCATTCATCAGGCGGCTGGTGAAGGCTTCGCGCCACCAGCTTATGTCCTGTTTTTCCACGCTGTCCATCATCGCCCGCCAGCGTTGCTTGCGCTTTTCGAGCGGCATGTTGAGCGCGCGGTTGATGGCGTCGGACATCTCTTCCGGGCTGTAGGGGTTGACGAGCAGCGCGTCCTTGAGTTGCGTCGCCGCTCCGGCGAAGCGGGAGAGGATGAGGACGCCGGGATCGTTAGGGTTCTGCGCCGCCACATATTCCTTGGCGACAAGGTTCATGCCGTCGCGCAGCGGGGTGACGAGGCCGATCCGCGCCGCGCGATAGATGCCCGCGAGCTGGTCGCGCGGATAGCCTTGATTGACGTAGCGGATCGGGGTCCAGTCGACATCGCTATATTCGCCGTTGATCCGGCCCGCCAGCGCATCGAGCGTGGCGCGGATATGCTGGTAGCTCTCCACCTCTCCGCGTGAGGGCGGGGCGATCTGGGCCAGCACGACCTTGCGGTGATATTCGGGATGATCCTTAAGGAAGCGGGCATAGCCGTTGAAGCGTTCCTCCAGCCCCTTGCTATAATCCAGGCGGTCGACGCCCACGATCAGCGCCCGGTCCTGAAGCGACGCGCGAACCTGCCGGTGCATCTTCTGCGCCGTTTCGCTGGTGGCGGCCTGCGCGAAAGCCTGCGCGTTGATGCCGATGGGGCAGGCGATGGCCTCGATCGTGCGGTCGCCCAATGTCACATAGTCGCCCTTTACCGTGCCGCCCATTTCCTTTTCGACATAGTGGCGGAAGGATTCGAGCCATTCCTCGGTATGAAAGCCGACCACGTCATAGGCAAACAGGCTGCTGACCAGCTTGCTGTGATGGGGGAGGGAAACGAGCAGGCGCGTGGGGGGCCAGGGGATGTGAAGGAAGAAGCCCATGCGATTCCCGAGGCCGCGGTCGCGGAACATCTGGCCGAGCGGGATCAGGTGATAATCCTGCACCCAGATGACGTCCTCCGGCTCTATCAGGGGGCTGGCGCAGTCCGCGAACCGCTCGTTGACGCGGTTGTAGCCGCCTTCGAAATCGCGTTCATATTCGGCAAGGTCGATGCGATAGTGGAAGAGCGGCCATAGCGTCCGGTTGGCATAGCCGTTATAATATTCGTCGACATCCTGCTCTTCCAGGTCGAGTGTCGCGGTCTTGACGCCGTCATATTCCGCAAAGCCGATCTGGCCGGTAAAATGCTCCGTCACCTCGCCCGACCATCCGAACCAGATACCCCGGCTTTCGCGCAGGGCCTGGGAGAGGGCGACGGTCAGCCCGCCCTGATTGCCGGATTTGCCGGGGCGGCTCACGCGGTTGGAAATGACGATCAGGCGGCTCATCGCATCATGCTCCACGGTTTGCTCAATAGCACGGCGCAGTTGATGATGCCGACCAATGAATATGTCTGGGGATAATTGCCCCATAATTCTCCTGTCTCGGGGTCTATGTCTTCGGAAAGCAATCCCGCGGCGGTGCGCCGGGACAGCATTTCCTCGAACAGGTCGCGGGCTTCCTCGGTGCGGCCGATCCGATGCAGGGCTTCGATCAGCCAGAAGGTGCAGACGTTGAAGGCGGTGACAGGCTCTCCGAAATCGTCGGGTATGCTATAGCGCAGCATGTTGTTTCCCCGGCGCAGATCGGTTTCGAGCGCGGCGAGCGTGCCGATGAATCGCGGATCGTCTGCTTTGAGGAAACGCAGGTCGAGCAACTGAAGCAGCGATGCGTCGCGGGCATCATCCTCGAAATTGGCGGAGATGGCCTTGCTTTCCGGGCGCCATGCGGCTTCGAGGATGCGCTGCTTCATGGTGTCGGCGCGGTTGCGCCAATAGGCGGCGCGCAGCGGCAGGTCGATGGCCTGCGCGGCATGGGCCAGCCGGTCGCAGGCGGCCCAGCACATGACCGCGCTGTAGCTGTGAACATGGCTGCGGGTCCGCAGTTCCCACAGGCCGGCGTCGGGCTGATCATAGACCTGCCATGCGCGTTCGCCCACCGCCTCGAGCGATTCGAAATCGGCATGGCCCGCCATGCGGAGAAGACGCTGGTCGATGAAACCCTGAACCGAGGACAGCACGATCTGGCCATAGGCGTCATGCTGGATCTGCGAATAGGCGGCGTTGCCCACGCGCACCGGCCCCATGCCGCGATAGCCCGGCAGGTTCGCGGGTTCCCATTCCGTCAGCGTGGCCTTGCCGCGCACGTCGTAAAGCGGCTGGATATGTCCGCCGCGCGCATTGTCCACGATGTTGCGGAGATAGACGAGATAGCTTTCCAGCACGTCGAGCGCGCCCAGCCGGTTCAATGCCTCCACCGTATAATAGGCGTCCCTGATCCAGCAGTAGCGATAGTCCCAGTTGCGGCCGCTATCGGCATGTTCTGGGATGCTGGTGGTCAGCGCCGCGGCGATGGCGCCGGTTTCCTCATGCTGGCAGAGCTTGAGGGTGATTGCCGAGCGGATGACCGCTTCCTGCCATTCGGGCGGGATGGCGAGGCTGCGGACCCAGACCTGCCATTCATGCACCGTATCGTCCAGCATCCGTTCAAGGGCGGGGCGCAGCGCGTCGGAAAAGCTTTCATCCGGCCCCATGAAGAAATGCATGTCATGTTCAAGGCGGAACCAGCTTTCCTGGCTGATAAGGCCGATGGGCGCGTTGGTCGATATCCGCATCGCCATATAGGACAGCACGATGCGGATATGGTTGGAACCGAAGCTGATGGGCACATGTTCCGAATTCCAGCTCGTCGTCGGGCGCAGCCGCACGCGGATGCGGGGCGATCCGGACACCGGGCGCACCACGCGGGCGAAAGCGACGGGACGATACATGCGGCCCTGATGCCGGTGGCGCGGACAGAAATCATAGGTTTCGACGGCATTGCCCTGCGCGTCGCTCTGCCGCGTGATCAATATCGGCGTGTTGCGGACATAGCGTTGCTCGACCTGTACGCAGCCTTCCAGCTCTATCGCCCAGAAGCCGCGCGCTTCCGGGCTGTCCCATGCTTTGTCGTCGAGCAGGGCGGAAAAGACGGGATCGCCGTCCACGCGCGGTACGCAAGCCCATACGATGCGCCCGGCCCGGTCGATCAGCGCGGATGCCTGGCAGTTGCCAATGGGCCAGAGATCGAGCGTCCGCTCATTCCCGCCCAGGAGAGTATCGCTAAGTTCGGCTATCAGTCTGGCCCCCTGTTTTTGTGCGCCACGAAAAAGGGGTGGCCGGTTCAGGCCGACACCCCTTGACCCAGATAATGCCTCACTGCGGCCACCTGTTCCAGGGAAAAGCCCGCTCGCGTTTCACGGGAAGGCCCCACCAATATCCCGTTTCCGCCCAGATCGGCGGCGGCGGCGAAGCCTTCCTCATCCGTCACATCGTCGCCGATGAAAAGGGGTTTGCCGCCTTTCATGGGGATTTGGGACATCAGGGCATGGACGGCGCTGCCCTTGTCCGCGCCGTCAGGACGCAGTTCGAACAGCATCTTGCCGGGTTGAAGATGAAGGCCGTGGCGGGCGGCAAGATCGGCCGCCAGATCGCCCGCCGCTTCGCCCCATTGCGGGGCGGCCCGGAAATGCAGGCCGACGCTGATCGACTTGCGTTCGACGAGCAGGCCAGGCTTGTCGTCCGCAAAGGCGTGGAAGGCTGCTTCGGCCCGGTCGACGGCGGCGGGACGGCTGGGGGCTTCGACCGGACAGCCGGGCCGCGCGAACTCCAGCCCATGCGTGCCCGCCAGCAGGAAGGCGGAAAAACCAAGGCCGCGCAATGTCGCGACCGATCGGCCGCTGACGATGGCGAGGCGGCCGTCCAGCCGGTCGCGCAACCGGGCGAGGAGGTCCAGCAACTCACCATCCACCACCACGCCATCGGGCCGGTCGGCGATCGGCGTCAGCGTCCCGTCGAAATCGAGGAAGAGAGATGCACCGTTCAGCAGGGCCTTTGGCGGCGGCGGAAGCGGGGGAAGGGAAAGAGCGGAATGAGCCACGGCCTGAAAGTGGCGCGCTGACAGGATTTCGCAACCCCTCTTTTGCTGCGCCTGCACAATTTTCTTGCCGAAGGCGCGTGTGGAAAAGCGTTCCCCATTGCCCTGCGGCTTGCTATTCGGCTTTCGCAATGACTGACTTTCGCGATCCGTTCGACGCCATCAAGGACCATCCATTCGACGATGCGCTGTCGCAGCGCTATCTCGTCTATGCCCTTTCTACCATCACGGCACGGTCGTTGCCGGACCTGCGCGACGGGTTGAAGCCGGTGCACCGGCGATTGCTGTGGGCGATGCGACTGCTGCGGATGGAGCCGGCGGGCGCTTCGCCCGAAGTGCTGATGACCAATCCGGCGCGCAACACGACCGGATACAAGAAATGCGCTCGCGTCGTCGGCGACGTGATCGGCAAATATCACCCGCATGGCGATGCGTCGGTCTATGACGCCATGGTGCGGTTGGCGCAGGATTTCTCGCTGCGGACGCCTCTGGTCGACGGGCAGGGGAATTTCGGCAATATCGACGGCGATAATGCGGCGGCGATGCGCTATACCGAGGCGCGCCTGACGCAGGCGGCGGCCGACCTGATGGCGGGCCTGGACGAAGGCACGGTCGAATTTCGCCCCACCTATAATGGCGAGGATGAAGAGCCGGAGATCTTCCCCGGCCTGTTCCCCAACCTGCTCGCCAATGGCGCGAGCGGCATCGCGGTCGGCATGGCGACCAGCATCCCGCCGCATAATGTGGCCGAATTGATCGACGCGGCGACATTACTGATCGACAATCCGGAAGCCGATCATGCCGCGCTGATGGAGATCGTGAAAGGGCCGGATTTTCCGACTGGCGGCGTCCTGGTGGACAGCCCTTCCATCATCTCGGAGGCTTATGCGACCGGGCGCGGGGCGTTCCGCACGCGGGCGCGCTGGCACAAGGAAGAAGGCGGACGCGGCACATGGATCGCGGTGGTGACGCAAATTCCCTTTCAGGTGCAGAAATCCAAGCTGATCGAGCAGGTCGCGACGCTCATCAATGACAAGAAGCTGCCGATCCTCGCCGACGTGCGGGATGAGAGCGACACGGAAATCCGCATCGTCATCGAACCGCGCGCGCGGACCGTCGATCCCGATGTGCTGATGGACAGCCTGTTCCGCCTCACGGACCTTGAAAACCGTTTCAGCCTCAACCTCAACGTGCTGGACGCTACGCGCACGCCGCGCGTCATGGGGCTGCGCGAGGTGATGGTGGAATGGCTGCGGCACCAGATCGACGTGCTGGTGAAGCGCGCGCAGCACCGGCTGGACAAGATCGCGGCGCGGCTGGAACTGCTCGATGGCTATATCATCGCCTATCTCAACCTCGACCGGGTGATCGAGATCATCCGCACCGAGGATGAGCCGAAAGCGGTGATGATGGCGGAGTTCCAGCTTACCGACCGGCAGGCCGAGGCGATCCTCAACATGCGGCTGCGCTCCCTGCGGAAGCTGGAGGAGATGGAGCTTCGCCGCGAACATTCGGCGTTGCTGAAAGAACGGGACGAACTCATCAAGCTGGTCGAAAGCCCGGCGCGGCAGCGGACGCGGCTTAAAAAGGATCTGGCGGACCTGCGCAAACGCTATTCGCCGGACAGCGATATCGGCAGACGGCGCAGTCTGGTCGAGGAAGCGGCTCCCGCGCGCGAAATCCCGCTCGAAGCGATGATCGAGCGCGAGCCGATCACCGTCATCCTGTCCGAACGCGGCTGGATCAGGGGGATGAGCGGGCATCGCGATCTTGCCTCCGCCGATACGCTGAAGTTCAAGGAAGGCGACGGCCCGATGATCGCTTTCCACGCGCAGACCACCGACAAGCTGCTGCTGGCGACGGAAACGGGCCGCATCTACACGCTGGGCGCGGACAAGCTGCCGGGTGGGCGCGGCTTTGGCGATCCGGTGCGGATGATGGTCGATATGGATAATGAAGGCGGCATCGTCGCCCTGCTGCCCGCGCGGACCGGCGGCGAATTGCTGCTGGCGGCATCGGACGGGCGTGGCTTTGTCGCCGCCATGGGCGATGTGATCGCGGAAACGCGCAAAGGCAAGCAGGTGGTCAATGTGCGTGCGGGGGCGAAGCTGGCGGTCGTGCGTCCCATCGCGGCGGAGGCGGACAGTGTCGCGGTCGTGGGGGAAAATCGCAAGCTGCTGGTGTATTCGCTGACCGAAATGCCGCGCATGGCGCGTGGGCAGGGGGTGCAGATGCAGCGTTATCGCGATGGAGGCCTGTCCGACGCCATCACCTTCCGCCTGGCGGATGGCCTGAGCTGGACGATGGGCGGGGAAAGCGGACGCACCCGGACCGAATCGGACATGACCCCCTGGCGCGTGGCCAGAGGAGCCGCCGGACGGATGCCGCCCACGGGTTTTCCACGCGACAATCGCTTTTAATATGAAAAGCCAGGGGCGTTTCCGGAAAATTTACCGTTTCGACTTAGGGCAGACCCATGTCGGTTCGAAGCGGCCTTTCAGACAAGTCCGAGAACGCGCCTTCGCGCGTGAAGGACGCGGCGCGTGGCGAACAGATCATTGACGCCGACGAATGGCTGACAGCCATCGGACAATATGCGGCTATCCTGACTTATGCGGATGGCCAATTGACGATCGCCCGCACCAACGCAGCCTTTGCGGAAACCTTTCCTTCATCGACTTTACAGAGCGATGATGGCGAGAAGGCGCTGGGCGAATGGGCCGCCAAGATTCAGCATCTGATCGCATCGAACCGCAATCGGGACAGCCTGGAATTACATCGCCAGGGGCCGCTGGGTCCGGAACATTTTCTGTGCAGGATCGGACGTCTGCCTTCCCGGAGCGATGGCACGCAGCAATATCTGTTCACTGCGGTCGATTGCACCCGCGAACGCAGCGTCGAAAAAAATCTGCGCCGCGAATTATTGTCCGACGGATTGACGGCTTTGCCCAACCGGGCCGGTTTCAGCGAGGAAATCGAGGATCGGCTCAGCCATTCCATCTGGCCTGAAAAGGCGCAGTTCGGGATTATCGCGATCGACCTCAGCCGGTTCAGCCGCGTCAATGAATCACTCGGCCCGATGGCGGGCGACGAATTGCTCATCACGGTGGCCAAGCGTTTCAAATCCTGCCTGCGCCAGGGCGATGTGCTGGCGCGGATCGGCGGCAATGATTTCGCGATCTTCGCGCGTCTCAACAATGGCTTGTCCGATGCTCTTCATATCTCTCAGAGGATCAATGAAGCGCTGTGCGCCCCCATTCGCCTGAGCGGATTGCATATCCGGGTGGATTGCGCGATCGGCTGCGCCATCTCCACCAGCCTTGAAGCAGACCCTGACGATGTGATCCGCAAGGCTCAGGCCGCGGTCAAGATCGCCAAGGGGAGCGGCAAGGTCGAAATCTATCGCAATGGCGTGCTCAAGGAAGCGCAGCGGCGCTTCACGCTGGAAAGCAAGCTGCGCGATGCCTTGACGCAGGGCGGGTTGACGCTGGCGTTCCAACCGCTCATCCATTTGCAGACGGGTGAGATTACGGGCTTTGAAGCGCTGGCGCGCTGGCATGACCCGGAACTGGGGCATGTCTCGCCCGTCGAGTTCATCCCGGTGGCCGAGGAAAGCGGCCTGATCGCGCCGCTGGGGCGTTGGGCAACCTATGAAGCGACGCAGGCGCTGAGCCGCTGGGACGCCAAATTCGGCGAGCCTCTGCCGGTCGGCGTCAATGTGAACCTGTCGCCGATCCATATGGCGCGCGACGATGTGGCGTCCATGTTCGAGGAGGCGTTGCGCTATTCGGGCGTGGCGGGTAACCGATTGACCGCCGAAATCACCGAAAGCGCGATCATCGCGGACCCGGACAAGGCGCGCAAGCTGTTGGTCGCGCTGAAGGATTTGCAGATGTCGGTCGCGATGGACGATTTCGGCACCGGCTATTCCAACCTCGCCAGTCTGCACAGCCTGCCCATCGACATATTGAAGATCGACCGCAGCTTCGTCTTTTCCATGCTGGAGGATCGCGACAAGGCGGTGATCGTGCGGACGATCCTGTCGCTCGCCGATTCGCTGGGCCTGCATGTGACGGCCGAGGGCATCGAAACGCAGGAACTGGCGCTGGAGCTGCAAGGCCTGGGCTGTTGGCAGGGGCAGGGCTATTATTTCGCCAGGCCGATGAACGAAGCCGATGCTTTCGATTACTGGCGCGCGCGCTGGAATTTCGAAACGGTCTGATCCGCGATCTGGGCGACGCGGGCAGCGTCGGGAAAGCCCTCCGCCACCCAGATTTCCTGCACTTCGTTCAGAGCTTTCGCGACGTCCGGGCCGGCCGTGAGGCCGCGCGCGATCAGCGCGCCGCCGCCGATGGGCAGGACGGGGGGCGTCCATCCCTGAAGCGTGGAAAGATCGGCGAGCGGCATCGAGGGATCGAGCAGGATGCGATCGACCGCGCTTTCCACGCCGATGCGCCAGGCGAGCGTGCGGGGAGGCAGATCCGACGGCGGCGTGATTTCCAGCGCGGCGATCAGGCGCTTGCGCGCTTTATTGGAGAGCTTGAGCCGTGCGCCCACCGCATCCGCCGTTCCCGTATCGCGAGGAAGGAGGGCGGCCAGGCGGCGCAGCGACACGGGTGGCGTTGCGGAGGCCGCTTCCCGCTCGATAAGCACCGCGAGCCGCTCCACGCCCGTCGCGTCGATTTCCGGCAGGACAGGGCGCAATATGCCGCCATCGACCATCAGCCGCAGCGCAGGGCCAGGCGCGTTTACGGCCAGCAGCTTGAGGAACTCGTCCGCTATGCGCTCGCGGGACAGGGCCATCAGGCTGTTGGCCGCCGCCACGCAGGCGGCATAGCCCTCCGCATCCGGCTCATCACGGCCGAAGCGGGCGAGGAAACGGAAATAGCGCAGGATACGCAGATGATCTTCCGCGATGCGCGCCGAAGCGTCACCGATGAAGCGAACCCGCCGCGCCGCCAGATCCTCTATCCCATTGAAATAGTCGCTGATCTCGCCCGTGACCGGGTCGGCATAAAGGGCGTTTATCGTGAAATCGCGTCGGGCGGCGTCCTCCCGCCAATCGTCGGTATAGGCGATGGTGGCGCGGCGGCCGTCAGTGCTGACGTCATGGCGCAGCGTCGTGATCTCGACCGGGCCACTCGTCATCACCGCCGTCACCGTGCCGTGGTCGATGCCGGTCGGCACCACCTTGATCCCCGCCGCTTTCAACCGGTCCATGACCTGTTGCGGCGTCAAGACGGTCGCAATGTCCAGATCGCTGACTGGCAGGCCCAGCAGGCTGTCGCGCACCATGCCGCCGACGAAACGTGCATGGCCTCGATCCGCTTCCAGTGCGGCGAGCAAGGTGTCGAGACCTGCGCGATGACGCCAGGCTGCGTCAGGCAGTGTTATGGTCATAGCCCAGCCTGCGCGATAGATTGGCCAGGATCGCGGCAGTCACGCCCCAGATGCGCCGGTCTTTCCAGAATATCTCGTAATAATGACGTTCAACACCCTGAAATTCCACCGATCTCTTGACACGATTGGCCGGATCTAGCGCGAAGGCGAGGGGAAGTTCGAACCAGTCGGCCACTTCGTTTTGCTGGGGAACGAAGGGCAGGTCGGGCGGAATGACGCCCAGCACGGGCACGATGTCGAAGCCGGTAAAGGTATGATAACGGTCGGATATGCCAATGATCTCGACCTGATCGGGCGGTAGGCCGATTTCCTCCCGCGCTTCCCGCAAGGCGCCTGCGATTTCGTCCGGGTCGCTGTCATCCACCCGGCCGCCGGGGAAGGCGACCTGTCCCGGATGCTTGCGGAGCGAGGCGGACCTTTGCGTCAGGATCAGGCCCGGCTCCGGGCGCTCGGTGATGGCCACCAGCACGGCAGCGGGGGCCAGCACCATATGGCCATCCAGGCGCGGGTCGCGCGTTTCGGTGAGAAGAAGGGGCGCTCGTTCCTTATGCCCCTCGATCAGGGCGGCGCGAAGTTGCTCGGCCAGCGTCATGCCGCGCCGTCCAGTGGGAAGAATATCCCGTCGCTCCAAAGCCCCACCCGCTCGCCGCCTTCATCCAGGGCAAGGTTGATCAACTCATAATAGACGCTGCGCGACACCAGGGCTTCCATGCCGCCGCGGACATGCAGATAAGGATGAGGACCATTTTCCCTGTCCCGCACGGTAAGCGCATTGCCCGGTCCGGCCGCCACGATGTCACCCGTGTTGAGGCGAAAAGCCATGGCGCGATCCTTGCCCCCGCCTTCGCTTTTCAGTTCGACCGCGACGAAGGGCGCATCCTCCACCTCGATGGAGAGCTTTTCGACGGGGGTGACAAGCACATGGGAACCGTCCGGCTCGCGCCGCAATATGGTGGAAAAGAGCCGCACCATGGCTTCCCGGCCGATGGGCGATCCCTGATGAAACCATGTGCCGTCGCGGGCGATCCGCATGTCGCTGTCGCCGCAATGCTCCGGGTTCCATTTCTCGACCGGAGGCAGGCGCTTTTCGGCGAGCAACTGTGCAATGTCGGTCAGGGACAGGCTGGCAAGGTCGGGCGGCGGTTCCATCGGCATGGGGCCGAGATAGGGTGAGGCGCGCCCGAAGGCAAAAGGGAAATCAGGCCGCGACCGCAATACGCGGGCCAAGCATCCCCCTGCCGCCCAGGGCGCGCCCATCGACCGACAAAGCGAGCAGCCGCCGTTGCTCAAAGGGGCCGGGCGCGTTCCACTCACCCGTTCCTTCGGCGGAAAAGCCCCAGAAGCGGCCATAATATTCCGGGTCGCCGATCATCATCAGCGGCTCGGTGGCATGGGCGCGGGCGGCGGCGACCGCCGCGTCCATCATCATGCGCCCATGCCCCGTGCGCTGGAGCGTGGGTTGGACCGCCACCGGCCCCACCATGATCAGCGGCGTCTGTGTCCCGTCATCCCGCGTGAGAGCGACGGGCCAGCTTTGCAGCGAGCCGATCAGCGCGCCATGTTCATCCACCATGCCGAAGGACAAGGCGGGCAGCCACGGCATTCCCGCGCGGATCAGATAGGCGGTGCGGCCATGCCGGTCAGCCCCGAAAGCAGCGTCCAATAGCTGTTCTATCGCGTTGTCGGGCACCAGATTCAGGGGCACTATCGCTGACACGTCTTGCCGATCCGCCGTCAATGGCGCATGGACCGCGCCGGAAGCGGCGGGCTTTAGCGTCTGCGGCATAAATTGAAAGTATAAACTGGCCGCAAGGGCGAGTCCCCCATGGGCCGATATGGCGAACTATGGACATCTCATTTGACGATTTTCTGACGCTGGAGGTCAACAATCTGCACGTCAACGTGCTGACCGGCATCTATTCGGAAGAAACGCATCTTCCCCAACCGCTGCGGATTTCCATTCGCGCGCAAATGAAGATCGCCGATCATTATGAGCCGGATACGCCGCTCACCCAGTCCAAAAACTATATGGACCTGAAGCATGCGGCGACCACGGCTTTGCCCGAAGGCCGGCATTTCACCCTGATCGAGGCGGTGGCCGATCATATCGTCGACACCATCCTGTTGCAGGACGATAAAGTCAGCCATGTGCAGGTGAAGATCGTGAAGCTGGCGCTGAGCGAGCATGGCGAGGAAATCGGCATCACGCTGGGGCGCGGCCGGAAATAGCCGCGCTATTTCCCGATCAGGCCGATTTCGGCCAGCCGCTCGATCAGATAATCGTGCGCGCTGATCGGCGGGTCGCGGCGCGGCTTATCCTCGCTCACGCATTGCGGCAGCGCGTCGATGATGAAATCCGGCCGCAAATGCAGGAAGAAAGGCATGGAATAGCGCGAATATCCGCGCCGCTCCGGCGATGGGTTGACGACGCGGTGGCTGGTTGAGGGGAGGACATGGTTGGTCAGCCTTTGCAGCATGTCGCCCACATTGATGACCAGCGCGCCGGGTGGTGGCGCCACGGGCAGCCATTTGCCGCTACGATCCCTGAGTTCCAGTCCGCCTTCCTCCGCACCCAGCAACAGGGTTATGAGATTGATGTCCTCATGCGCGCCCGCGCGGATGCCGGGGGCCTGGGGAGAGACGGGAGGATAATGGAGCAGGCGAAGGATGGAGTTGCCCTTGTGGATGGGGTCGTCGAACCAGTCCGCGTCCAGCCCCAGATAGCGATGGCCGATAGAAGCCGGGCGCCCACATGGTCGAACTGGGCGAAAAGGCGGGTGAGGACGGGCTGGAACTCCGGCAATTCCTCTGGCCAGACATTGGGAGGCATCGTGTTGCCCAGCGGATCGCCCGCAGGCAGGTCGCGTCCGACATGCCAGAATTCCTTGAGGTCGTTTTCCATCGCGCCCTTCGCGATCTCGCGCCCGAAAGCGGTATAGCCGCGCTGCCCGCCGTTGGAGAGCGCGTCATAGCGGGATTTCACCGCATCCGGCAGCGCGAAGAAGCGCCGGGCCAGCGACCAGCCTTTGTCGATCACCGCCGGGTCCATGTCGTGATCGCGCACCATCGCAAAGCCGAAACGCTGGAAGGACGCGCCGAATGCCGCCGCGAAATCCGCCTCGCTCATCGTCGTCATGGAAAGCAGGGGAATCTGGTCCAGCACGGATTGCGTCACTCCATCACCTCGCTTTGCCGAATGGCATCCGGTCCTTGATCGCCCTTTGCCGCTCATGCAAGGAGGGCGCATGAACTATTGGCTGATGAAATCGGAACCCGATGTCTTTTCCTATGACGACCTCGTCGAGAAGGGGAAGGCCGAATGGGACGGCGTGCGCAACCATGCGGCGAAGTTGCACATGAAGGCGATGAAAAAGGGCGACCTTGCCCTTTTCTATCACAGCAATATCGGCGTCGAGGCCGTGGGCGTGATGGAAATCGTGGAGGAAGCCGCGCCCGACAGCACGGACGAGACCGGGAAATGGGTCGCCGTCCACGTCGCGCCGAAGGAAAAGCTGACCAAGCCGGTGACGCTCAAGGCCATGAAAGCCGATTCGGCCCTGGCGGACATGGTGATGCTGCGTCAGTCGCGCCTGTCGGTGTCCCCGGTCAGCAAGTCCGAATTTGAGCATATTCTGGCCCTGTCGCGGGCTTGACCCGGATTATGTTCGACTGCGCGATGGCTGATATCATCTGGCGTTGGTAAAAAGAGGGGCGGCTCCCGGATAGGGAACCGCCCTTTTCTTTAGCGCCGGTTGCGTGTCAGCGGCAACGGCGCTTGCTGTCGATTTCCTTGCCGAGCAGCGCGCCGCCCGCGGCACCCAGAATGGTGCCGGTCGCGCGGTCGCCGTCCGTATCAATGGCGCGGCCCACCAGAGCGCCGCCGACGCCGCCGATGATCAGGCCGGTGGTGCCGTCGGACTTTCGGCAATAGGTCCGGCCGTCGCGGCCGCGCCATTCCTTGTAGCGATGATGTTTATGCTTGCGGGCCTGCGCGCCTTCCGTGGGGAAAGCCATGGAAACGGGCACCGCCAGCGAAACTGCGGCCAGAGCCAGGATGGCTTTACGCATGATTATCTCCTCCGATCACGTTTGCCGATTTAACTCGTCCGCTTCTAGCAGGGCAGCATGAACGTGCGGCAACGGTCGAAGTCCCTGTTCCGGGGCGGATAAATTTTCGGACGAACGACCAGGCTGATGCGATGGGCGGAAGCCAAATGACAGAAGCGCGATCGAATGGGCGTCATTTCGATTGATGGCGCCGGTGATGGACGAGGCCTCCTGTTAACATTACAAGAATTTGTTTTTATTGGTATAATTTGACATATCCACCTTTATCCACAGATTTCGATGGGAAATGGTTATTTGATCGTCAAAATTCGCTTTGTTCGACTCGATTGGCATGAGAACATTGCTTTATCGAGACACTTGGAACGGAGACATCTGAACCACAAAGAGCTGAGAAATCAGTATCTTGGAACTGTTTCGAAAGTTCGTTCTGATACAAGATCTGCAAGGATGGCGTGGAGGAGTGAACGGCTTCCTTGAAGGAAACGCCAAGTGCGCGCGAAAGCGAACGCCGGGCATGACTGACAGGAAGTTTGGCAATGGAACAGGACGTCAGTCCGACGCCAACGCCGCCACGATGTGGAAGCCCATAAAAAGGCAGAAACATCGGTCACGCCGAGGTCGATGATTGCATTTTCGACAGGGAATGCGGATCGCGTCCTACGACGGAAGTGGGGACCGGCAGCAATGCCGGCCCCCATTTTGTTTGGGACTATTGCGCAGTTGGATGATCTGGAGAGGGCGAATGAAGCGATCTCCGATGACTCATCCACCGCCCCGATGTCGCTAAAGCTGATTTCGTGCTGCCGGATGACGCGCAAACAGATGCCGCGACGTGGCGAAACGATGGTCATATCTTCCGCAGGGCAGGACAGGGCCGACGCCGGCGCCAGAGGCCCTCAAGCCAAGCTGAGTTCCGACCGCAGCTTCAGCACTTCCCCTCCCGCATCCATGATGATGAGGAAGGCGGGGTCTTGGGGAGAAGCGTTGCGGCGAACCCGTGCGCCTTCGATCATCTGTTCGACCTGATCATCGAAACAGGCGGCGATCCGGCCCCGAGCCACGCCCTGACCGCGATTCCATCTGACGCGTATGCCTGTGTGAAAATCGCCGGACATCAGGGCTTCCTTTCATGCTCCATTCGTCCATGCCCGCAATGGCAAAATGTCCGAAGCGAGGGTGGGTTCCCTTGGGTTTTCGCTCCGGCTGGGTTAAGGGGCCGGGATGGATGCAACCGGCCTGCGCGTGGCGCTTTTCAGCGGCAATTATAATTATGTGCGAGATGGGGCGAATCAGGCGCTCAATCGCTTTGTTGGCTATCTGCTGCGGCAGGGAGCCGCGGTGCGCGTCTATTCCCCGACGATCGACACGCCCGCCTTCGAGCCGACCGGCGATCTGGTCAGCACGCCTTCCATCCCGGTGCCGGGACGGAAGGAATACCGTATTCCCTATCGCATGTCGGGCGCGGTGCAGCGCGATCTGCGGACCTTCGCGCCCAATCTCGTCCATGTGTCCAGTCCCGATCCGCTGGGGCATCGCGCGGTCAGTTGGGCGCGGAACAACGGACTTCCTGCGGTGGCGTCGGTCCACACGCGCTTTGAAACCTACCCGCGCTATTATGGGCTGGCCTTCCTGGAGCCGGTGATCGAATCGATGCTGCGGCGCTTCTATCGTCGGTGCGACGCCATCGTCGCGCCGTCCGAATCGATGGCGCAACTGCTGCGCGAACAGCGGATGAGCTATGATGTCGGCATCTGGACGCGCGGCATCGACAAGGAGATTTTCCATCCGGGCCGCCGCGATGCCGCATGGCGGCGCTCCGTCGGTATCGAGGATGATGCGCCAGTCATCGGCTTCATCGGGCGGCTGGTGATGGAAAAGGGGCTGGATGTCTTTTCCGACAGCATCGACCAGCTTGTCGCGCGGCAGGTACGGCACAAGGTGCTGGTGGTGGGCGAAGGTCCGGCGCGGGAGTGGTTCCAGAACCGGCTGCCGGACGCTGTCTTTACAGGCTTTCAGAAGGGCGCCGACCTGGGGCGGGCTGTGGCCAGCATGGATATGCTGTTCAACCCTTCGATCACGGAGACCTTCGGCAATGTGACGCTGGAGGCCATGGCTTGCGGCCTGCCGACAATAGCGGCGCGTGCGACCGGAAGCGAAAGCCTTGTGACGGACGGAGTGACCGGGCGGCTGATCCGTCCCGGCGCGATCGGCGCCTTTGCCGATGCGTTGCAAAACTATTGCACGGACGCGGCGGTGCGGGAGCAAGCAGGGCAAGCGGCCATGGTGGAGGCGGAACGCTATGGCTGGGATCAGGTCAATCAGGCGCTGGTCGATACCTATCTGCGCGTCATCCGCCAACGCGCGCAGGGCGCGAGGATGAAGGCCAGCCCGGTTCCCTGAACGGCAAAGCATCTCTATATCAGGGGCGATGGCAGATCTTTTCGCACCGGATGATGTTTTCGTGGAGACCGATGGCGGCCCGCTCGCTGACCGGCTGCGCCCGCGCACGCTGGCCGATGTGGTGGGGCAGGATCATCTGACCGGCCCGAACGGCGCGATCGGGCGGATGGTGGCGGCGGGCAAGCTTTCCTCCATCATTCTTTGGGGACCGCCCGGGACAGGCAAGACGACGATTGCCCGGCTGCTGGCCGACGCGGTGGGGATGCGGTTCGAGCCGATTTCAGCAGTCTTTTCCGGCGTCGCCGACCTCAAGAAGGTTTTTGCCGCCGCGAAAGAACATGCGCGGACGGGGCAGCGGACGCTGTTGTTCGTGGACGAGATTCATCGCTTCAACCGGGCGCAGCAGGACAGCTTCCTGCCCTTTGTCGAGGATGGCACGGTCACGCTGGTCGGCGCGACGACCGAAAATCCGAGCTTCGAACTGAACGCGGCGCTGCTGTCGCGCGCGCAGGTGCTGATCCTGCGGCGGCTGGACGCGGCGGCGCTGGAGCAATTGCTGGATCGGGCCGAGGCATTGACGGAGCGTCCCCTGCCGCTGGACGCCGCCGCGCGCGAGGCGTTGATCGCCAGCGCGGACGGGGACGGGCGCTTCCTGCTCAATCAGGTGGAGACGCTTTATTCGGTGGACCTGCCCGAACCGCTCGATCCGGCGGGGCTGTCCGCCCTGCTGCATCGGCGCGTCGCGGTCTATGACAAGGATCGGGAGGGGCATTACAACCTGATCTCTGCGCTGCATAAATCCCTGCGCGGGTCCGATCCGCAGGCGGCGCTCTATTATCTCGCGCGGATGCTGACGGCGGGAGAAGAGCCGCTTTACGTGTTGCGGCGGCTGGTGCGTTTCGCCAGCGAGGATATCGGCCTCGCCGATCCGCAGGCGCTGGTGCAATGCCTTGCGGCCAAGGACAGCTACGATTTTCTGGGCAGCCCGGAAGGCGAACTCGCCATCGTGCAGGCCTGTCTGTACTGCGCTACTGCGCCCAAATCCAATGCGGCATATATGGCGATGAAATCCGCCTGGAAATCGGCGCGGGATACCGGATCGTTGATGCCGCCGCAGAATATCCTGAACGCGCCAACCAGGCTCATGAAGCAGGTCGGCTACGGCAAGGGCTATGAATATGACCATGATGCGGTCGAGGGCTTTTCCGGCGCGGATTACTGGCCCGCGGAAATGGAGCCGCAGACCTTCTACGCGCCGGGGGATCGCGGATTCGAGGCGCGGCTGGCGGAGCGTATCGCGCATTGGAACCGGCTGAGGCAGGAGCGGGGACAGGCGTGACGCCCCGTTTCGAGCGGTTTGCCGCGATCGACTGGTCCGGCGCGAAAGGATCGCGGCACAAGGGGATCGCGGTGGCGGTTTGCGAGGCGGAGGGGACGCCTGTGCTGGTGGAAGCGCTGGGCGGCATCTGGTCGCGGACGGCGGTGGCCGATTGGCTGGTGGAAGCGAGCGGGGAAAAGCCGACGCTCTTCGGGTTCGATTTCAGTTTCGCGCCGCCCTTCGTGACGCGGGGCGGCTATCTGCCGGGAGATGCGGTGCCGGAAAGCGGGCCGGATTTCTGGGCCTATGTGGAGAGCATCTGCGACGATCCCGATCTGGGCGCGGCGAGCCTGCTGGAAAGCACCCATCGCCGCCATTTCTATTTCGGCAAGGCGGATGGCGTGAAGGCCGATTTCATGCACAGCCGTGTTTGCGAGGCGCATTACAATAGCGGCGGCGGAAAACCCTCCACCGTCTACGACGCCATCGGCGCGGCGCAGGTGGCGAAAGCGAGTTTCGCAGGGATGCGCCTGCTGCATCGGGTGCGATCCCATGTGCCGGTGTGGCCGTTCGATGCGTGGCCGTTCGATGCCATGTCCGCTCAGGGATCGCTGGTGGTCGAAATCTATACCAGCATCGCGGCTCGCGCGGCTGGCAGGCCCAGGGGGCGGACGAAGATGCGTGACCTTGCGGCGCTCAACGATGCGCTGGCGGTGCTGGGCTGTGCATCTTATGGCGGGCCTGCGCCCGACGACCATGGCGCGGATGCCCTGCTCACCGCCGCATGGATGCGCGGGGCGGCGGGCATGGATGAGCTTTGGAGGCCGCCGCTGCTCGATATGCAGATCGCGGCGACTGAGGGCTGGACGTTCGGCGTCATCTGATAGTAAGGGCGTCCCCGGACAGCGAGGCCGGCTTAGCACAGCGGTAGTGCAGCGGTTTTGTAAACCGAAGGTCGGGGGTTCGATCCCCTCAGCCGGCACCATTTGCTGTCCCTCTTTATTCCCTGCCGCACTGGCGCGGGGGGCGAGCGCTGCCTATAGCAGGGGCATGGCATCGACCCAAAAGCAGAAGTCCGCGCCCTCCCGAGCGAAAGTGCGGCCCGCCGGTTTCCCGACGCGCGATCAGGTGATGGAGTTCATCTCCTCCTCCGATCAGCCCGCGGGCAAGCGGGAAATCGCGAAAGCCTTCGGCCTCAAGGGGCAGGAGAAGATCGCGCTCAAGGCGCTGCTCAAGGATATGGCGGATGAAGGGCTGATCGACATCGGCCCGGCCCGCGCCTTTCACAAGATGGGTGGCGTGCCGAAGGTGACGGTGCTGCGCATCGTCGATGTGGACGACACCACGCTGATCGCCACGCCCGAACGCTGGGAAGCGGAGGGGCAGCCCGCGCCGCGCCTGCGTGTGGTCGAACGGGGGAAGCGCGGGGCGCTGACCATCGGGGATCGCATTCTTGCGCGGACGGAGGAAGCGGGGCGCGGCTGGGTCGCGCATCCGATGAAGAAGCTCGCCAAGGCCAGCGAGGAATTGTTGGGCGTGGTGGAGGAAGCGGAGGGCGGCAAGCTATGGTTGCGTCCGGTGGACAAGCGCATTCGCCGGGACACGCCGATTTCCGATGCTGGCACGGCCAAGGCGGGCGATCTGGTGCTGGCCGAGCCGGTCGGGCGACCGCCCCGCATCACCGCGCGGGTGACGGATATTCTCGGCGATCCCTTCGCGCCGCGCAGCTTCAGCCTGATCGCGATCCACAAACATGGCATCCCCCATGTCTTTTCGGAACGAGTGGAGGAGGAAGCGGTCGCGTCGTCCGCGCTGCCCCTGCATGAGGACAGGCGCGAGGATTTGCGGCACCTGCCCATCATCGCCATCGACCCGGTGGATGCGCGCGATCATGACGATGCGGTCTGGGCCGTGCTGGACGAGGACCCCGCCAATCCGGGCGGCTATCGCGCCATCGTCGCCATCGCGGACGTCAGCTATTATGTGCGGCCGGGCAGCGCGCTCGACCGGGAAGCGCGAAAGCGCGGCAACAGCGTCTATTTTCCCGATCTGGTCGTGCCGATGCTGCCGCATCAGCTTTCATCGGACATGTGTTCGCTGCGCGCGGGCGAGGACAGGGCGGCCATGGCCTGCCACCTCGTCATCGACGCGAAGGGGAAAGTGACGTCCTGGCGCTTTTCCCGCGCGGTGATCCGCGTTGCGGCCGTCCTCGCCTATGAAGACGCGCAGGCGGCGATCGACGGCGCGAAGGATCATGCGCTGCTGGAACCTGCTCTCAAGCCCCTCTGGGCCTGCTGGACGTTGCTTCGCAAGGCGCGGGAGAAGCGCGATCCGCTGGCGCTCGACCTGCCGGAGCGGCGGGTGGTGCTGGACGAATGGGGCAAGATCGTCAGCGTCGCCGTGCGCGAACGGCTCGACGCGCACATGCTGATCGAGGATTATATGATCGCCGCCAATGTCGCCGCCGCCAAGGCGCTGGAAGCGAAGAAGGCCCCCGTCATGTATCGCGACCATGAACCGCCCAGCCGCGACAAGCTGGTGGCGCTCAAGGATTATCTGGCGACATTCGACATCGACTTCGCGCTGGGGCAGGTGATCAGGCCCGCGACCTTCAACCGCCTGATCGACCGCATCGGCGAGGCGGAGGAAAAGCCGCAGATCATGGAGCAGATCCTCCGCAGCCAGACGCAGGCCTATTACAGTCCGCAGAATATGGGCCATTTCGGGCTGGCGCTGGGGAGCTACGCGCATTTCACCTCGCCCATTCGCCGCTATGCCGACCTGCTGGTGCATCGCGCGCTGGTGGGGGCATATGGGCTGGAAATGCCCGCGCCCAAGGGCGGCGCGCTGCCTGACCGCACTTCGCTCAGCGGTGAGGATTATGAGAATATGGGCCGCGTCGGCGAGATGATCAGCCAGCATGAACGCCGCGCCATGGAAGCGGAGCGGGAAACCGTCGACCGCTATGTCGCGGCTTTCCTCGCCGCCCATGTCGGCGATCTGGTGGAGGCACGGATCACGGGCGTCCAGAATTTCGGCTTCTTCGCGACGGTGGAAGGGCTGGGCGGCGACGGATTGGTGCCGGTATCGACGCTGGGCGACGAGCGTTTCTACTATGATGAAGCCGCCCGCGCGCTGGAGGGGGTGGAGAGCGGAGACCGCTACACGGTGGGCCAGCGCCTGCAACTGCGGCTGGCGGAGGCGGACCCGATCAACGGCGCGCTCCGTTTCGAATTGCCTGACGCATTGCCGCAGCGGCCGAGCTTCAAGAAGGACCGCACCCGTCCAGGCATCAAGCGTGGGCGCCCTACCAATATCCGCCATATCGGCAGCGCACGGGGCAAGCACAGGAAACGCTGAGCGGGCTCAACTCAGCCGGTCGATGGCCTCCGCGTCCAGACCGCCGGGAATGATCATGATCGGGCAAGGCAGCTTGCCCGCATCGGCCCCTGTGAAGTGCGACACCAGCTTGCCCGGATTGCCGATCGCCGCCGCGCCCAGCACGAGGGCGGCGACATCGTCCATTTCGTCGAGCGTCTGGCGCACGACCGCCACCGGGTCGCCCTGCTTGACGGTGATGCTGGGGCGGATTCCCGATTCATCCGTCAGCGTTCCCGCCGCGCTGGTCACCAGCGCTTCGGCGCGTTGGTGCGCTTCATCCTCCATGGTGGCCTGCACGCCGCTCCATTGCACGAATTCGGAGGGTGGGATCAGCGTCAGGATACGCACTGCGCCATTGGTCTTGGCCGCGCGCCGGGCTGCAAAGCGCAGCGCGGTTTCCGCCTCTGGCGATTCGTCCACGACAACCAGATATGTCCGCACTTCCTATGCCCCCGCATATGCCCGACGGCCCGAAAGTCCGTCCTTGCCGGTCTCATGAACCAACTGGGTGAAATGTGATGCATAATCGCGCCAAGCGCAAGACGCGCCCTTGACCCCTTCGGCCAAAGCGTCGAAACGAGCCTGAAAAGACTTCCAGCCCGATGGATATGCGAGAAGAAAAGGCCCCAACCGCATGAGCAAGACGATCCAGATGCCCGCCTTGTCCCCGACCATGGAAGAAGGGACGCTTGCGAAATGGCTGGTGAAGGAGGGCGACAGCGTTTCTTCCGGCGATCTTCTGGCGGAGATCGAGACGGACAAGGCGACGATGGAGTTCGAAGCCGTCGATGAAGGCATCGTCGCCAAGATCATGATCGCGGAGGGAACAGAGGGCGTGAAGGTCGGCACGGTCATCGCCATATTGGCCGAAGAAGGCGAAGATGTAGCCGAAACCGCGAAGGGGGGCGGCAAGGCGGAAACTGCTCCCGCGCCCAAGGCAAAGTCCGCGCCCGCTCCGAAGGCTGAGACCGCTCCTGCCGCTCCGGCGTCCAAGGGCGATCAGGCTCCGGCGAAACAGGATGATGGCCGGATCAAGGTCAGCCCGCTGGCCCGCCGGCTGGCGCAGGAAAAGGGCCTCGACCTGGCCAGCGTCAGCGGTTCTGGCCCCAATGGCCGTATTGTGAAGGCTGATCTGGAAGGCGCGAAACCCGGCACGGCGGCGCCCAGGCCTGCCGCGGCGGCTCCCGCGACGTCCGCGCCAAAGGCTGCCGCTGCTCCCGCCGAGGTGATGGACTTCGGCATTCCCCACGAAGTCGTCAAGCTGTCGAATATGCGCAAGGTTATCGCGCGCCGCCTGACCGAATCCAAGCAGCAGGTGCCGCATATCTATCTGACCGTGGACATTCGGCTCGACAAGTTACTGAAATTGCGAACGGAACTGAATGACGGGCTTGCCGCTCGCGGGGTGAAACTGTCGGTCAACGATCTGCTCATCAAGGCGTTGGGCACCGCGCTTGTCGCTGTACCCGAATGCAATGTGCAGTTTGCGGGCGACCAGATGCTGAAGTTCCAGCGCGCCGACATTTCCGTCGCCGTGTCGATCCCCGGCGGCCTGATCACGCCGATCATCACCGCAGCGGACAGCAAGGGCGTTGCCGCCATTTCCACCGCGATGAAGGATCTGGCCGGGCGCGCCAAGGAAGGGAAGCTGAAGCCAGAGGAATATCAGGGCGGCACCGCCTCGCTTTCCAACATGGGCATGTTCGGGATCAAGCAGTTCGAAGCCGTCATCAACCCGCCGCAGGCCATGATCATGGCCATTGGCGCGGGTGAGAAGCGACCCTATGTCATCGACGACAGCCTTCAGATGGCGACTATCATGACAGCAACCGGCAGCTTCGACCATCGCGCCATTGACGGTGCGGATGGCGCGCGGCTGATGCAGGCGTTCAAGCAACTGGTGGAAAATCCGCTGGGGATGCTCGCCTGATGCCCCACGCCGAGGAGCAACCGCCGCCGACAGGCTGCCCTGCTGTCCGCGTTATAGCCATGCCGGCCGATACCAATCCCTACGGAGATATATTCGGCGGCTGGCTGATGAGCCTCATGGATTCCGCCGCCGGTTCCGTCGCTGCCCGCCATTCCAAGGGTCGCGCCGTCACTATCGCGGTTGAGGGCATGACTTTTCTGCGCCCCGTCGTGGTGGGCGACGAAGTGTCCGTCTATGCCAGGCTGGCCGGCGTAGGCAACACATCCATGCGGATCGACGTCGAAGCATGGCGGCGCACCCGCCATGATGACCGTTCCTATCGGGTGACGCAGGCGACCTTCACCTTCGTCGCGATCGGCGAGGACCGCCAACCGCGTTCCGTGCCACCGCTTCCAACTGAATGAAGCATATTATGAAGAAATGGGTGATCCATGGCTGATAATTACGATGTCATCGTTCTGGGTTCGGGGCCGGGCGGCTATGTCGCCGCGATCCGCTGCGCCCAACTGGGCCTCAAGACCGCTATCGTCGAGCGGGAGAATCTGGGCGGTATTTGCCTTAACTGGGGCTGCATCCCGACCAAGGCGCTACTGCGCTCTGCTGAAATCTTCCACTATATGCAGAACGCCAAGGATTATGGCCTGATGGCGGAGAAGATCAGCGCCGACCTGGATGCGGTGGTGAAGCGGTCGCGCGGCGTCGCCAAGCAACTCAATCAGGGCGTCACGCACCTGATGAAGAAGAACAAGATCACCGTCCACATGGGCGACGGCAAGCTCATCGGGAAAGGCAAGCTCAGCGTCACCCGGGACGGCAAGGTCGAGGAACTGACGGCGAAGAACATCATCATCGCCACCGGCGCGCGTGCGCGCGACCTGCCGCAGCTCAAGGCGGACGGCAAGCGGGTGTGGACCTATCGCCACGCCATGACGCCGCCGGAAATGCCGAAGAAACTGCTGGTGGTCGGCTCCGGCGCGATCGGTATCGAGTTCGCCAGCTTCTACAATGACATGGGCGCTGACGTCACCGTGGTCGAGATGTTGGACAGGATCGTTCCGGTCGAGGATGCGGACGTGTCCGCTTTCCTCGAAAAGGCGCTGACCAAGCAGGGCATGAAGATCCTGACCGGCGCGAAGATCGACAAGATCGCCACCGGCGACAAGGGCGTGACGGCGACGATCAAGGACAAGGCGGGCAAGGACGTCACGGATGAATATAGCCATGTGATCGTCGCCATCGGCATCGTCCCCAATGTCGAAAATCTGGGTCTGGAAGATGTCGGCGTGGAACCGGATCAGCGCTTCCACATCAAGACGGACGATTTCGGCCGCACCAATGTCGATGGCGTCTGGGCCATTGGCGATGTGACCGCGCCGCCATGGCTGGCGCACAAGGCGAGCCATGAAGGCGTGATTGTCGCAGAGGCTATTGCGGGGAATCATCCCCACGCCCTGGACGTTCGCAATATTCCCGGCTGCACCTATTGCCATCCGCAGATCGCCTCGGTCGGCCTGACCGAAGCCAAGGCGAAGGAAGCGGGCTATGAAGTGAAGGTCGGCAACTTCCCCTTCATCGGCAATGGCAAGGCGATCGCGCTGGGCGAAGCGGAAGGCTTCGTGAAGACGGTGTTCGACGCGAAGACGGGCGAATTGCTGGGCGCCCATATGATCGGCGCGGAAGTGACCGAGATGATCCAGGGCTATACCGTGGGCAAGACGCTGGAAACGACCGAGGCGGAACTGATGGAAACGGTGTTCCCGCATCCGACCATCTCCGAAGCGATGCATGAAAGCGTGCTCGCTGCTTATGGGCGCGCGATCCATATCTGAACCGGGTTCGTGGAAAAGAGGCGCGGGGGCTTTGGCTCTCGCGCTTCTTTGCGTTCTGGCGATTGCGCTGCTTCAGCGACAGGGGTTGCTCGAATGGCCCGATGAGGCCCTGATGGGATGGGCGGGCCGATTGCGCGATGGCGCGGCGGGCGGGTCCGTCACGCCTTTGATGTGGATCGTGACGAAGATGGGCGGAACCGGCAATCGCCTGATCGTTCTGGCGCTCGCGCTTGGCATCCTGTTTTGGCGCAGGCAGCGGGAACGTGCGACGTGGCTGTTGTTGACGGTGGCGGGAGGGTTGCTGCTCAACCCCATATTGAAACACATCTTCGCCGCGCCCCGGCCGGACCTGCTGCCGCATCTGGACGCGGTGAGCAGCTACAGCTTTCCCAGCGGCCATGCGGCGGGCAGCATGATCCTGTTGGGCGCATTGGCGATGCTGGCTGGCCGATGGCCTGCTTATGCTGCCGCCCTGTTTGCAACCGTTTGGATCGGGGTCAGCCGCATATGGCTTGGCGTGCATTGGCCGAGCGACGTGATGGCCGGATGGATCGAAGGACTGGGCTGGCTGACGCTCTGCCGCTGCTGGCTACCAGCGGGGGGAGGGGAGCAGGAACGCCTTCGTCACGCTTTGATGCGGGGGCATCCCATCGGTGGTGACGAAGCCATGGACCCAGAAACTGTCCACCACGCAGAGCGCGGCGACCGCCAATAGGATCAGCGCCGCTCCGGCGAAGAGGACGCGCGCGCCTCGCACCGGCCCGGCGGGCATCACAGCAAGCAGAGCCAGCGGCAGCACCGGCAGGAAATAGCGTCCCTGCGTCCCCTGAATATAGTCCGCGTCCAGTTCCGTGCCGGTCAGATACATGGCGGTTTCGATCAGCAGAGCAGTCCCGGCCGCCACTGCCAGCCACCAGAGCCGTTGCCCGATGCCGAAACGTGCGCCCGACCCGCTCAAGACACCTGCGCCCAGCATCACTGCCGCCAGCGCGTAGGCGGCGAGCGGCAGCAGGATCGCGTTCCACCCGAACCGTCCCACGATCTGAAGCACATAGACCGGCGAGCGTTCCGCGACGCTGGCAAAGAGCACCCGGACATAGGCCAGCGGATCATGCAGGAGCACGGCCAGTTGAGCGGCGAGCGGCGCGGTCATCACCGACTCCCCCGTCTTGCGCGAAACGATGTGATAGAGTGTCTGGCTGCCTCCCGACATCTTCATCCACAGAAGAAAAAACGCTGCGCCGAACACCATTGCCGCAAGCAGCAGAAGAACGCGCCGGTCGCGCCGTCCCAAGGGCCAGCGCAGGCCCGCCGCCATTAGCGGCAGATAGACGCCCTTGGCCAGCGCCAGCAGCGGCGTGGTCAGGAAAAGGCCCGCCGAGCGGAGCGGCGCGCTTCCCATGAAGCCCACACGTAGCGCGAGCGCCAAACCGAGAAAACCAAGGCCGTTGATGACTGCATCCGGGGAAAGCGATCCGTTCTGATAACAGAAGGTCGGCAGCAAGGCCGTCGCGAGAAAGGCGTTGCGCCCGAACGGAAGCAGATAGAGCGCGATACTCAGCATCGCCAGCGCCGTCAGCGCGTTCACCAGGCGACCGATATAAAATGCGCCCAGTCGCGGCAGCCCCAGCGCGTCTCCCATGCTCAGCCCGGCAGCGCCCGGCGCATATAAGGTCGGCGCATAATTGGCGACATTGGGAAAATCGCCGAAAGCGCGCCCGGGCCGCGCGGCGTCGGCTGTCCATGCCTTGGTCAGCATCGCCTGATCGAACAGGCGCGGTTCCGGCGGCACCTCGGTAGGAAAATCGACATCATGCAGATCCAGCGCCGCGCGGGGCAGATCGGCGCCGACCCTTCCTCCCTGCTGTTGAGGCAGAAACCGCCCGTCGGACAGCAGCAATGCTTTCATGTAATGCTGGTTTTCGTCGGGCGCCTGAAAGGGTGGCGTCACCAGGGTGAAAAACAGGGTCGCGGCGCAAATGGCGGCCAGCAGCAGTTTTTCCAGCATCGACCATGGCGGAACCACCAGCATATCCGCGCCTCGTCCCGCCGCCCATGAAATCCGCTCTTGCCGCATCGCCTCGCCTTTGATGCCGCTTACACGGCTGCTCGGGCGAGGTGATAGGCTGGAGTCCTTAATATTTGGATGTCTGTTGGGGTGGACGACCCCCGAACGGCATCGAAGTGTGCCAGAATGAGGTTGTTGAAGATCTCAATCGAGGAGGCCGTCCGTGGAACAGATTATTCGTATTGGCATGGATACGTCAAAGCATGTCTTTCAGTTGCATGGGGTGAATGCGGCGGAGGAGCCGGTTTTGCGCAAGAAGCTTCGGCGCAAGGAGATGCAGGACTTTTTCACCAAATTGCCACCGACGGTAGTGGCGATCGAAGCATGCGGTGGATCCCACCATTGGGCGCGGCAGTTGCAACGCTTGGGGCACGAAGTGAGGAT
>FMTU01000014.1 GCA_900100475.1 Sphingobium faniae
GATAATTGCTCAAACAGAAGGTCGAAGACCCCTTTCACCGCCCACCGACGAAAACGACGGAAACAGGAGTTCCAGTTGCCGAAGCTCTCCGGCAAATCTCTCCATGGCGCTCCGGTCCCAGCAACCCACAAAACCGCTTCGAGAAATCTACGATTGTCCGCAGCCGAACGGCCTCGGTCCCCAACTTTACCGGGAAGCACGGGGCGAACCCGCTCCCACTGCTCGTCGCTTAATCCGTGTCGATCCAAGATGGCGCTCCCTTCGCCAGTCTTGAATCCGATCCGCGCGGAAAAAGGAATCCCTTAAATGTCCACACGCCTTAGATGAGAATGGCGGGGGTGTGTCTGTCGGGACGAGGGGCGAAGCCCCGAGGAGCGACAGACACACCCCCGCAAGCGTCTTTTCTTTTGGAATGGCGCTTTTGGTGATCGTGACCTGCCAGGTGGCGCCTCCTTTGGAAGGGGAGATGCGGTGCCCGGGAGACATATCAACGATCATCAGGTGAGATTATATATGAAGATGAGACAGACAGTGTCGCCGCGCTCGGCGGCGGCGTGCGCGGCGTTCAGCACGGCAACGGCGTATCGGCTGGAGCGGGATGCGCAGTTGCCCTCGCAGAAGAAAGAGCCGCGCGGTCGCCGGCGCCCCGATCCGCTGGCGGATATCTTCGATAGCGAAGTTGTACCGCTGCTGGAGGCGGCGCCGGGACTCCGGGCCGTGACGGTGTTCGAAGAAATGCAGCGTCGTCATCCTGAGCTTCCCGATGGGGTGCGGCGGACGATGGAGCGTCGGGTTCGAAGCTGGCGGGCGCTGCAAGGCCCGGATCGCGACGTGATCTTCCGCCAGGTGCACGAGCCGGGTCGGATGGGGCTGTCGGATTTTACCGACATGGCCGATCTGGGCGTACACATCGCCGGGGTCGGGCTCGATCACCGGCTGTACCACTTCCGGCTCGCCTGTTCTGGCTTCGAGCATGCCCATGTGATCCTGGGCGGCGAGAGTTATGTCGCGTTGGCGGAGGGGCTGCAGAATGCCCTGTGGGCGCTGGGCGGCGCGCCGCGCGAGCATCGCAGCGACAGTCTGTCGGCGGCGTTCCGGAATCTGGATGCATCGGCGCGCGAGGATCTGACGCACAGATATGACGCGCTGTGTCGCCATTACCGGATGGAGCCGACCCGCAATAACCGCGGTGTTGCGCATGAAAATGGCGCGATCGAGAGCGCGCACGGGCATCTGAAGGCGGCGGTGCGCGACGCGCTGTTGATGCGCGGATCGGCCGACTTCGACGACCTTGCGGAATATCGCTGCTTCGTCGACGAGATCGTCGCGCGCAAGAATGCGCGGTGCGCGAAGCGGATCGACGCCGAACGGGCGGCGCTTCAGTCGCTACCGAGCATGCGCACCAGCGATTATGAAGAGGTGCTTGTCATGGTGACCTCCTCGGGCGGGTTCACGCTGCGCAAGGTGTTCTACACCGTGCCGTCGCGGCTGATCGGCCATCGACTGCGAGTTCGACTTTACGACGATCGGCTTGAGCTGTTCCTCGGCGGCACACCGCTCTTTACGCTTCCGCGCGGCCGCGCCGAGCGCAGCGGCAAACATGGCCATGTCGTCGATTATCGCCATGTCATCCATGCGCTTCGGCGCAAACCGATGGCGCTGCTGAATCTTGTCTATCGCCACCAGCTCTTCCCGCGCGAGGCCTACCGGCGCATGTTCGATCGGCTGCTGGAGCGGCTCGCCGAACGGGTCGCGTGCCGGACAATGGTCGAGCTTCTTAGCCTCGCGCATGAGCGGGCCTGCGAGGCCGAACTCGCCGCTGTGTTGGAAACCCTGCTAGCGACGCCGCAGGGTATGCCGGACATGGCAATGCTTAGGGCGCGGTTCGCGCCCGACCCCGCGGCGCTGCCCGAGGTCATCGTCGAGCTCGTCCCGCTGAGCGCCTATGAAGCGCTCCTGGCTCCTCGCGCGGAGGAAATGGCATGAACCAGGGTATTGATGTCACAAAGCTCACGCTGATGCTCAACGAGCTGCGACTGCCGACAATCAAACAGCTCTGGCCGACGTTCGCCGAGCGTTCCGACAAGGAGGGCTGGCCGGCGGCGCGGTTCCTCAGCGCGATCACCGAGCATGAGATCGCCGAACGCGGTCGCCGCCGCATGGAGCGGCATCTGGCGGAGGCGAAACTGCTGCCGGGAAAAACGCTCGATACGTTCGACTTCGACGCGGTTCCGATGATATCGAAGGCGCAGGTGATGGCGATCTGTGCCGGAGACAGCTGGCTCGAAAATGGCGCAAACCTGATCCTGTTCGGCCCGCCCGGCGGAGGAAAATCGCATCTGTCGTCGGGCATCGGGCTCGCGCTGATCGAAAAGGGTTGGCGGGTGCTGTTCGTCCGCACCTCCGACCTCGTCCAGAAACTACAGGTCGCGCGCCGCGAGCTCGCGCTCGAGAACGCGATCAATCGGCTTGATCGCTTCGACCTTCTGATCCTCGACGACCTTGCCTATGTCGCCAAGGATCAGGCTGAAACCTCGGTTCTGTTCGAGCTGATCAGCGCGCGATACGAGCGGCGTTCGCTGATGATAACCGCCAACCAGCCGTTCGGCGAATGGAACCGGGTCTTCCCCGATCCCGCAATGACGCTGGCCGCCGTCGACCGCCTCGTGCACCACGCCACCATCTTCGAGATGAATGTCGAAAGCTATCGGCGGCGCACGGCTATCGAGCGAAAACAGCAGGGGGCAGGTCGCCCCGCCAAGGTCGCCACAGCCAAAAATACCGATGTGTCGCTCCCCGACAATCAACCTGAGACATAGGTCTTGCCAGCGGCAATCAAACACACCAAAACGACCTCGTCGCGATCAGCGCTTCTCATCCTGATCGTCGCTAACTTCTCATCCAGATCGTCGCGCTACAATGCCTGAAATTGCAGACGTCACGCGCGTGATGTCTGCAATGGCCTGCCGACAATCCTCACTTCTTTTTCAGTACATTAGCGAGCTCAGCAGGTGGATCAAGGCCGAGCACCGTTGCGACATCAACAAATTCGATGACGTCGAGCCGCCTCTTGGAGAGTTCATAGCGTGAGATAAATTGCTGAGGTCTGCCAAGCTGGCTGGCGAGTTCAGCCTGAGACAAGTCGATCTCGCGGCGGGCATCGATCAACACCGCGAGAAGCTTTTGATAGCGTGTATCCTGAACGCCTCTTGTCACCAGGGACCACCTTTCCTAGCCTGATACGCATACACCCGATAACGTCACTTTCCCGCCAAATATAACAAGGTTCATGGATCATGTCCCGCGTGATGGTGTAGCGCGACGGCAGGGTGTCGGCATCGGCGTGCCGATTGGTCGCAGTTGGCACTTCGCCGGCGCCGGGTTCGATCTTTTAGGCGAGCCCTCGGCGAGAAGGCCTGGCAGATTTCCCTGAAATTCCCTGCCAAGGGAGAGGGTGTCGTTGGTCGGCGCGCGTTGAAGATGTCGGGTCTCGAACAATGGCCAGGCACCGTGGATCTTGAACGTGATCAGCAGCGGCAGGTCAGGCAAATCCGTATAGGCCCTGTAAACGCTGCCGATCATCAGCCGTAAAGTACAGCTTCGGAGGTTTCCTGGTCTTAAAACTCGATGTCCAGAACGATGTTGTCGACATAATGCCCGACTTGCGGGGTTGTTTGAGCCGGATCGATGCGGGCTCCATAAGTGAAACCCTGCTGAACGATGCCGTCGTAGATGCCGGGATTAACCTGCGCCGCCGCGCTGCTGCGGCGCTCTGCGCCGACACTGCCCCAGCGGATACCCGAAGAGGGGACCTGGTAAATTTCGTAGCGCAAATAATCACTCGTCGCTGCGCGGCGCATTCGCCGCCATCCGCCATCGAAGTTGTTCCCATCGCTTAGGCCCACGCTATAAGCGGCGCCGGCGCTGCAGCGGATAGTGATCGTCTGGGTCGCCTCGGCGAAACTGCCTGCGAGCGGCGCGCTGCCAAAGTCGAGGTCCGGTGCTGCGATCGCGCAATCATTCTCGACGATCATGGTCACCGTCATTGTGGTGAGCACGCCGCTCCCCCAGTTGAGGGGCGTGAGCAGAATCGGCCGTTGAAATCCCGGGCTCTCCGAAAAGTCGCAAATCACGAGCACCCCGAGCGTACAGACCGAGAAATACCACCGCAGATTGACGGTCCCGCTGTAAATGCCTGCCCGCAGCCCCGGCTGCGCCTGCGTCTTGACATAGAGCGGCAAGCTGCCTCCTGGACCGGAAAACAGATTGAGAAGCTGGAAACTCGTAAAGTCGAACTCATTGCCGGTGGCGATTGCCGTGCCTCCCTGCGTTGCGGAGATCGTGAACGGGATGGTCTGGTTATCGGGGCCGCCGGTCAGCAGAAACATTGAACTCTCGACCTTGACCTTGATGTAGGACGTGCTGAGCAACGCCAGCGGCGGCGTACAGGCAAGGCCGCCGGCGCCTGCACTTTCCTGTCCGGTCGATGCCAGATCGAATGAGCTGTGACTGCCAAGATCGGCATCGCTGCTCGAAACCGTGCAATATTTGAACGTCTGCGCCGCACCGGGTGACGGGAACGCGATGATTGCGATGAAGATAAGACAGAGCCAGCGGATATGAACCCATGGCCCCCGATCCGCGACGGTGTGGCAGCTCATGGCTCATTCTCCATCAGGCAGGTCAAAGGCCCAACCTTGCTGATCTGGTCAGGTGCCGCATCAAGGTCGAATGATGCGGCACAGGTCCCGCCATGGGGGAGCGTTATGATGAGCCTGTTTTGCGCCTGAAGGCCCTCAATATAGGCGATGCCGTCCCAGCCGACATAAGCGCCGGGCGTGCCATTGACTGCAACGGCGGCGCCGACCGGAAGGGGCTTTCCAGTCGTGTCGTGCAGCCTGACCATCGCCGCTACGACCCGGGACACAGGAAAGTCGAGAAGATAGCCGCTCCCGCGACGCACGGCGACGCGTTGTTCCACGATCGGAGTTTCGACCGCAGGTGGAAGCCCCAGGGGGTCGATGGCATATTTCGCGCGATAATAGGAACTGGCCCATGGCACCAGCAGATGACCGTTGCCATTGGTCTTGCCGATCAGCTGGTTTTCGTAGCGGACAGGCACGTTCGGCTCGCCATTGGTACTGACGACAGCGAAGGCGTCGTTGATCCGGTTGGCGACAAAAGTCGATCCGTCCATCATGACGATAGAGCCGCTTGCGCCGGCCCAGCGGGTATAATCGCCGTTTGCCCCATAGACGCCGCCGCGCAGTTGCATCAGATCGTTGCGCCAGGTGAGATCGGCCTGGGCATAGCGCTCTGTTCTGCTGCCCTCGGCATAGCCGAGATTCCACCCTATGCCGCCATCGCTCGGTACGGCGCGATTATAGTTGACGCGCCAGGAACTGCCGCGGGCCGAGCTGCGCTCAAATCCGCTGCTCGCGGTTCCCCGGTCACGGCCGAGGGGCATGACCAGCTGAAGCGCCGCCGCCCATTTGCTCTCCCCGATCTCATGGTTGGCCGAGGCATAGAGGCTTGTGCTCTTCCAGAACGGCAATCCCCATGAGAGATTGGCGAGACGCGTTCGTTTTCCGTCGCGTGCGCGCGTATCGAAATAGCCGGCGCCAAGACTGCCAAGGCGGTCCAGCGAAACGCTGCCGGTGATGGATGTGCTTCGCCTGCTCAGGCTGAAGGATCCGGCATCATAGACAGACAGATCGGCGAAGCCCGCGCTGCGCCTGCTATGCAGAGCCGTCATACTGAACTTCCGCGCGCTATACTGGTATCCTAAGGTCCATTGATCGCCACTGCGCCCCTTGTATCGGCTATGGCTCCAGGCCGTGTTGACGATGCCGATGTTACCCAGGCGAACCACCCCGCCGACACCGGCAAGCCCGAACCGCTCGCCCGCTTCGCCATGAAGCTCCAGCGTTAGTGTGTCGCTCATGCCGCGCCGCAAGGATGCGCTGGCGGCGACAGCGCCATAGGAGAAATTTTTCAGCCCATAGTCCCGTCGGACAAACCCCGTCGCCAAAGCAAAATCGGAGAGGCCTTCGCGCAGCAGGGCGCCGCTGACGTAAAAGGGTATTGTGGTCGATGCCTGCCGTCCGAGCGCGTCGGTGACCACAACGACAGCCTCGCCGGCGCCATTGATGGACGGAACATTGGTGAGGGTGAAGGGACCCGGCCTTACCTCGGCACCATCAGCCCGATAGCCGTTTATGAAGAGATCGACGGTCGACGGGACGGAAGCATTGCCCGCGAATTGGGGGAGGGGATAGGTAATGACATCGGGGCGTATCGCAAAATCGCGCGAGATCTGGACGCCGCCCAAACGCATGGTGCTGCCCCAGCTCAAGCTGCGCGTGAGAAGATCACCGGCTTCATAAGTCAGCATGTGTCGCTCGTCGGAATAGCGCCAGTAGCTATCATAGCGCCTGAAGCCATCTTTCCCGCTGGCCCCGGACGCCGCCCGATACACGCCGGTCGTCGAGACAATGCCGAACGATCCGAAGGCACGCAGTTCGTTCCATACGGAAAGACTCGCCGCCCCCCGGTCCGGGTCGCTGGCATAAGCATCATAGTTGATCAGCAAGCCCGGGCTGCTGCGTGCGGGCGCGTAATCATAGCGCCGGTCGCTGCCGATTTTCTGCTCTGGCAGCCATTCAGCCGGCACATAGAGCATCAATCGTAGCGTAGTAGCGTCATATTCGGTGCGCAAACCGGCGATGGAGTCGACGGCAACCATGACGGCGTCCTCGTCCTCGACCGCAATGCCGACACTGCGCAAATCAGCTGCCGTCACATGATAACGGCCGCCGCGGAGCAAGGCCGGAACGATCTTGCCGGTCGGGAGCCTGTTGACGACCAGTTCCAGATGCAGCGTCACCTCGTCGACCGGCTGCTCTGCCTGTGGTGCCGGAGGGAGGGAAGAGCCGGACCAGGCACCGCTTGCAATGGCCGGGCTTGCATGAAAGATCGAGCATAATCCTGCCGAGGCCATAAGCCTGAGCCGCCACCGGCGCGGTTTCCATTCGAAGACGCTTCCCTTTTGCATAGAATGCGTCCGGCATCTATTTCGCCGGCGCGACAGCCAGCGCCTCTGAACCGCCATTGATCGTTGCCATCAGGATGGCGTCCGCTTTGATCGCGTCCGGCAATGGCCGGCGGAGACTCGATCCCGCCAGCACATAGCCGAGCAATCCCTGGGCCAATGTCGTCGATCCGGCGCCATGCCTGAAATAAACGCCGGTCAGCCGCGCATGGACCGGTCCAATGTTATGAATTTCCAGATATGATTTTCCGTTCTGGGCACCAATCCGCCAGGAAAGCTCCGGTTGACCGGCGCTCGCCGGATCGCGTTTCCGGTCGGCCCTCGGCTTCCACCACAGACCCTCGCCATAGACGAAGAGGGGAATGGAATAGCGGAACTGCAAGCGGACACCGACGGATGGACCCGTCCCTTCAGCTGAATCGGTCCCTGCATGGGTGGGCACTTCATCGATGAGCAGCCTGAACGCCCGTTCCACGCCTGGCTGCACCGGAACGGTTCGGGTCAGCCGGACCATTTGACGTTTCCCGGCTTCGATCCTGATCATCGGCGGTGTGCCGATAATTTCCTCCTGGTCCGCATATCGGTCTTCGCCATCGACCTGGGTCCAGGACAGTATCCGCAACTGGAGCAACGAAGATCTGGAGCCGCGATTTTCAAGCCACAGGGCAACGGCTTGCTGATCGTGCTCGATGACAGGGTCGATCGGCCAGACGAGGATTGATCCTGCGGCATGCACCGGCCTGGCGGGAGCGAGCGTGACGAACAGGAACAACAGCGCACCAAGGCACAATCTTGTCCGCCACAGCATCACAGGCTTACTCCCCCCAAGATCCGACCGTGTTTCACCAGGTCAGGGTGACCAGCAAAGTGTCGGTATATGTTCCCGCAGCGCTCCCTCCGGGGAGCGAAACCTGGCCGTAAACATGCAATTGCACGTCGTTCATATTGGCTGCCGTCACAAGGATCGACCGGTCCTGATCTATGGTGATCTCGTCCGTCATCCCCGCATTGGCGTATAGGCGATATGGCAGCCGATCCGCGGTCGATGGTCCGAGTTGCATGTTTCGATTGCCGCCGCTTGCGTGCTGGCCACCTCCGAGCCTCATGCTGAGTGCGACGCCTGGCGTACAGCGCAGGGTAATCATCTGGTTTCCCGTAAGCGCGGCACTATGGCTGGCCGTGGACAGGGTCGTATCATTGCCGAAGTCCAGTGTGCCGATCAGGCCGGCATCGCCGCTCGTGCCGACCCCGTCGGCTGCGCATCCGGCGACGATGGTTGCCGATACTTCGAACGATGCGGTTGTATCGGCTTGGGCAGGGCCAGGCATGGCCATGAGAGCCCATAAGCCGAATATCGGCGGCCAGGCATGTTTCCCTGTCAGGCGATGCATGCCGTGACCCGCCGCTCTTCACAACCCCTGCGTCAGAGTTCCAGCACGACGGTGACGGTATCGTTGTAAGTGCCTGCAATTAGGCCGGCTGCGCCATAGGCGCGGCCATTGACTATGATTGTCTGTTCGGAGCCATCGGCGGAGAGCGCGATGTTATCGCCATTGTTGATCACGGTGACGTCGTCCGCTCGCAAAAGATTATATGCAACATACTGTGTCGTGACGGACGTGTGTTGCATTGCCTTGTTGCCGGAACCCGAGGCGTTCGCATCGTGCAGCCCAGTCTGAAAAATGAGATTGGGTGTCACGCCCGCCGTGCATTGGATGGTGATGCCGGCGCCGGTCCCCGTGACCTGGGCGCTGGCTTCGGAGAAGAGCGTCGTCTGGGTTCCGAAATCGATCGCGCCGAAATCGACACTCCCTGCACCGTCGGCCGCATTGGCGCCATTGATGATGCAGCCGCTCTCAAGCGTGATCGTCGCATCGATCGTTCCGGTGATATCGGCATGCGCAATACTGGGAAGGCCCAGGATCGAAAGACCCAGGACGGCCGGGATCACCTGCTTGATCATGCCCATATTTCCTCCATCTCCTGATGGGGGTCGATTAACCCCTGAATTCATCATTCTTCCTCCATAGCTCGCGTCTCGGTTCTTTACATCAAAAAGATGTAGAATTGGTTCGTTAAATAAGGGTTAGAGTTGCCCGCCCGACCCGTTTGGCCGTTGGCTGCGGGATGGCTCCGAAAATTCGGCGGTCTAAGCGACAGTGCCGGCTGGCAACCATTCACGGCACATGCACAACGTCTGCCCGCATCGCCTTCATGCCATGATCAGCCCGCGCCTGTTCGCCCCAACAGCATCACGTGGATCTACAATCGGCAGTTCCGGGCTGCTTTCGACCAGAAGCTGCTCGGCCTGAGTATTCGATCCGGGTGGGCGTCGTGCAGGACAACTTTGCTGCCAGCGTTCAATGGGCACCGCAGACCTGTCGTCGCCCTGGCCATTGGCATATTATGCCAATGGAAGTATGATCGAAAGGATTCGCATGCAGGAGCTTGAGCCATGCCGACCCGCAACGTCGTTCTGACCGACCATCAGCATGATGTCATTGAGACATTGGTCCGCTCGGGCCGCTATCAGAACGCCAGCGAGGTGCTCCGTGACGGACTCCGCATGGTCGAGCAGCGCGAACGCGAGGATGCGCTGAAGCTCGAGGCGCTGCGGCAGGCCGCGCAGGTTGGGCTTTCCGATCTCGCCGCCGGTCGCTTCGAGGATATCGCTCCTGACGCGATCGACGGCTTCATCGCCGACCTGGGGGCTGAGGCCGGCAAGCGAACAGGCGTGCGCGTTTGACCCGTATTGTCCGGCTTGCCGGCTCGGCGCGAGCCGACATACTCGATATATTGGAGCGCTCCGAGGCCGAATTCGGCGCCGAGGCGCGCGTGCGCTATGAACGGCTGATCTCGGCCGCCCTGCATGATCTCTCTGCGGCGCCGGAGCGCCCCGGCAGCGCCGCCCGGCCCGAATTGGGCGCGGATCTGCGCACCTGGCACCTTCGCGGCAGCCGTGAGCGCGCGCGAGGACCGGACGGGACCGTCCGGCGTCCGCGACATCTGCTGCTCTATACGATCATCGACGATCGGATCGTCGGTGTGCTGCGCGTGCTCCACGACGCGGTGGAACTGCACCGCCATCTCCAGTGGGACGACGAGGACGCCGCACCGAAATAGCGGCGAAGATCCGCCTCTGCCACGTCGCGATCGTTCTGGGGGATCGCGCCTTGGTCGCCGCGATCCCCTTCGGCATGTCGCCGGGCAATCACGACTATGACAATTATAGCTTGTGGGAGGGCGAGAACGGTCCTGGGGCCAGCCGACCGCTTTCAGGCGGGCGGGATGGCTGCGCTTCATGGATTTCCCCGCAGTTGCTGCGATAGGCAAGACGCTGCCGGGCGTCCCTGCCACTAAACGCGGGGATATACGCCGGGGCGCGGCAGCGCGGCCTTTGCGATCAGCGCCATGATCTCAGCGCCGAGGCGCAAATCCGGGGCATGGCCGAAATGCTGTGCGCGGCGGTGGCCCTTGCGGTCGATCAGTACGAGGGTTGGCGTGCCCTGCATCCCATAGCGCGCCATCGTGATCGGCAGACCGCCCGGCTCGCCCGGCGCGTCGACGCCGACCGGGAAGGCGATGCGATATTCGTGGAGAAAGGCCTCGAGCGATGTCGGGTTCTGGGCTTCGTGATGCTCGAAGACGCTGTGCAGGCCAAGCACGACGACATCGTCACGGCTGAAGGTTTCATGGATGCGGGTGGCTTGCGGCAGGCCGTGACTGACGCAGCCGGGACACAGCATCTGGAACGCCTCGATGACGACCACCCGGCCGCGCAGCGCATCGAGCGACGGCGGCGTATCGGTGTTGAACCACTGAACTGCCTCGATCGCGGGCGCTGGTCTTGTCGGTGATGTCATCGCATCGCTCCCGAAAATGAGTGATGGTCCCGGCGACCGCCGCCTCCGGGACCATCCATTCAGGGTTAGCCCTTCACATCAGCGAGCGAGGCGCCGAAATTGATGTGAAAGGGCTGGCCGGCGATCACCAGCGCCGGGACCGAGGCGACGCCAGCCGCCTCGGCCTCCGCGATCCGTCCTGGCGCGTCGCCGAGATGGACGACCTCGACGTCATATTGCGCGGGATCGAGCGCATGGGCGAGGCCCTGTTCGGCGCTGACGCAGACCGGGCACCCGGCATGGTAAAACGTCGCTTTCTGGGGCATGATGAGATGTTCCTTCCTTGCTTTCGAGGGTGGAGAACCGAGCGCCCCGTTCGTTGCCGCGAGCGGGGCGCTCACATATGGGCAGGCTCCTTTAAGAAGCGAGCCCAGCTTTCAAGCCGCGCGGATGCGTCGGCTTCGACGTGATCGCCGCAATCGAGACGCAGCGATGCGTCGCCGAAAGCGGCGTCCACGAAGGCGCAGTGATGCGGCGTGGCCGCATCGGAATGGACATTGGGCCGGAAATGCGTGCAGGAGACGCACATGCGCTGGACAGGGATTGCGCCGCGTATCTGGAGCGCGCCGATCATCTTGGTGAGTCCTTTGAGGAAGGCGGCGCGCTCTCCCTCATCGAGCATCTCGACGGCGCCCAACAGGGCATCCGGCCAGACCGCCATTTCGCCGGCCAGGTGCTTACCTGAGTCCGTCGGATGAAGCCGCACCGCACGTGCGTCATCGGGATCCCGAAGCTTCTCGACATAGCCCTTGCGGACCAGCGCGGCGACGGCGTCGCTTGCCGTCGGATGGGTCACGGCAATCTCGGTTGCGATTGCACCGACGCGCGCGGGGCCACGGGCGACGAGATAAGCGAGGATCTGGGCCTGGGTTGGCGTGAGCCCGGTTGCCTCAGCCTGCCGCCAGCCTTCCGATCGCAGCAGCATCCCGATCCGCGACAATCCGGTCATGATATGGGCGTCGGCGGTCATCGGTCCTCGACTCTAATATAGTAGGAGTCCTATATATAATTATCGGGCAGGTCAAGGAAGGCTGCGTCAGCCCTGAATGAAGGAGGGATGATCGATCCCTTGAACCGACTGGCGCATAATCGCGGCGACTTGCGCAAGCTGGTCCAGTCCCTCTCAAACGAAATGGTCGCCGAGCTGTGTCGACGCCAGCGGGCGCAAAGTCACGGGTCGCCCGTGATCTCTGCCACACATCGCGAAGGTTCGTCGTCCGACCGACACGGCTTTCGGCTGATCCCTATCTCGCTTGGGGAATCGCGGCGCCGAACGGAAACTCAATCTTCCTTCCCGCGGCGCGGGACCGCGTTCAGGAAATCCTTGAGGTCCATCGGGAAGGGAAAGACGATTGTCGAGCTGCGCTCGTTGGCGATCACGTTGAGGGTCGAGAGATAGCGAAGCTGCATCGCTTCGGGTTTCTGGCCTAGGATTTCGGCGGCTTCGAGCAGCTTCTGCGCGGCCTGCTGCTCACCTTCCGCGTTGATGATCTTGGCGCGCCGCTCGCGCTCGGCTTCCGCCTGGCGCGCGATCGCGCGAACCATCGATTCGTCGATGTCGACATGCTTGATCTCGACATTGGCGACCTTGATCCCCCAGGCGTCGGTCTGGGCGTCGAGGATCTTCTGGATGTCGGCGTTGAGCTTGTCGCGCTCGGCCAGCATGTCGTCCAGCTCATGCTTGCCGAGGACGGAGCGCAGCGTCGTCTGGGCAAGCTCGCTGGTCGCCTGCATGAAGTTTTCGACCTGAATGGTCGCCCGTTCGGGATCGATAACCCGGAAATAGATTACCGCGCTGACGCGGACGGAGACATTGTCGCGCGAGATCACGTCCTGTGTGGGCACGTCGAGCACCACCGTCCTGAGATCCATGCGGACCATCTGCTGGACATAGGGGACGAGAAGGATGAGGCCGGGGCCCTTGACGGCGGTGAAGCGGCCGAGGGTGAACACCACGCCGCGCTCATATTCGCGCAGAATCTTGATCGCCGCTGTCAGGAACAGAAGAACGAGGACGAACGCCGGAATGTAGAAGGCCAGACTACCGAGCATATCCATCCTGCTTCTCCTTAGTTTTCCATGGAACTGGCGAAATCCGTATCGGCCTGTGTGACGTCGAGCGTCAGGCCTTCAAGCCCTGTGACACGCACGGACATGCCTGCTGTTAGATCGGCAACGCCCGCAGCCTGCCAGCGTTCGCCATGCGCGAAGACATGACCGGTTCCGTTGTTCCAGTCGAGCACCGTGCCGCTGGCCCCGATCATCTCTTCCCGGCCGCTGACGATTTTTCGTCGCCGCGAGACCAGCGCCAGGCGGGCGATCACGACTGTAAGTGCCAGGCTTGCGATGGCCACACTGGCGATGGCTGGCCAGCTGATCTGGAACTGCGGGACGTCGGTGTCGATCAGGATCGCTCCGCCAAGCATGAACGCGACCAGTCCGCCAATGCCCAATATGCCGAAAGAGGGCGAGAAGGCTTCCGCCGCCATCAGGGCGATGCCAAGCAGGATAAGGGCAGCGCCGGCGTAGTTCACCGGCAAGGCCGAAAAGGCATACAAGCCGGTAAGGAGACAAATCGCGCCGATCGTCCCGGGATAGAGCGCGCCGGGGTTCATGAACTCGAACATCAGGCCATAGATGCCGATCATCATCAGGATCAGGGCAACGTTCGGATCGGTGATCGCGCCGAGAAAGCGCGTGCGCCAGTTCGGCGGCGCATCGGCCAGCGTGAGATCGCGGGTCGCGAGCTTGGCCTCGCGTCCCCCGATGGCGACCGTGCGCCCGTCGAGCTGGGCGAGAAGATCGGCACGGTCTCGGGCGACGAGATCGATGACATTCTGCTCGCGCGCGGCATTCGCGGACAAGCTGGCCGCGGTTTGTACGGCTGCTTCCGCCCAGTCCGCGTTGCGCCCCCTGAGCTCGGCGAGCGAGCGAATATAGGCGATGGCGTCGTTGCGGGCCTTTGCCTGACTTGCATCCTCCGCTTTGGGCGCGGCCGCTTCATCCTTTTCGTCCCCGTCGTGGGGCGGGGACAGGGGATTGCCCCCGCCGCCGATCTGCACGGGCGTCGCCGCGCCGAGATTGGTGCCCGGCGCCATCGCCGCGACATGGCTGGCGTAGAGGATGTAGGTCCCGGCACTGGCGGCCCGTCCGCCGCTCGGGCTGACATAGGTCACCACCGGCACCGGCGAACGCAGGATCTCCCGGATGATGTCGCGCATCGCGCTGTCGAGGCCGCCCGGCGTGTCCATTTCGATGACCACCAGCGGCGCGCGCTCGGCGGCCGCGCGCTCCAGCCCCCGAACAATATAGTCGGAGGTCGCGGGGCCGATCGCGCCCTGCAACGACAGTACCGGGGCCGTACGTGCAGGTTGCGCCAAGCCCGGCGCCGCCCAAAACAGCAGGCCCGCCAAGAGACCCAACAGAACCAGGACGAACGACGGACAGAAGGTGGAGCGGATGCGCGTTATGGGCCTCTCCTTTCGCGGTGATTTACCCGGAAGCGTCCATGCTGGACGCAAGTGCCGCGAACAGCAACCTTATGCGCAACATGCCTTCCTTGCCTTTTCCCAGCCATGACAGCCCTCTCATCCAGTCTCACCTCGGGAAGCACCGCGAGACCGTATGTGACATTGCGGGTTCGATCCCGCAGTGTCGCTACGTGAGTTTCCGTAGCGTCGTTCTATGAGTGGAACCGACGCGTAACGAAATTGCGCTTACATTTTTCGCGTTCACTCTGACGAGGCACGCCGCGCGCCTTCGCCCGGGATGCAGCCGCACCAAAGCTATCGATGGAATGGCCGGAAACGACCACTACTAAGCCTTCGGCACACCGTGCTTCAGGGCCGCCCACTATCATGAATCGAGATATTTCACCTTCAGGTCCTTGAGCATGTCGTGCAGCTGTTCGTGGCGACCTGAGCCCATCACCTCCTCTTCGTGTCGATCAAAGGCGGAGACCAGGCCATCCATCACTTCCGGTGCGACGATGCGATCAGCCATCGGGAACAGGACGGTATTTTCCTTCTCGATATGCGTTCTCATGTGGTCGGCATAAGCAGTCGCTGCTTCTGAAAATTTCGCCGGTAACATTGCTGGTTCGGTTGCATTGGCCATTGCCGCGACAAGCGCGCGGCCCTGTTCATGCTCCGACAGCATCACCGACACCGGTCCGCCATCGGCTGGTAGACCTGCCTCAATCATGGCGGGAAACAACAGGCCCTCCTCTTTGCCATGGTGGCATGTGTCGACAAATTCCCGCAGAAACCCCAGAAACTGCATGATATCCTCTGATGTCGCCTTCCCCTGTCTGGCTTCGTCCGAGATTTGATCGAGTATCTTGAGGGCCATCAGGATGGCGTCATGTTCGTGCTTTAGAACATCAATAGCCTGGCTCACCATCGTCTCCCGCTGATTTATGGCATGGATAGGATGATCAAGCATGGAATAGACGACGCTGTCGACCAGATTTTCAGGACCATTGAGTGGCTTTGTGGGGGTCGCGCGAAGCGTTACTGTCACCTGGTGAATGCGCCGCCAAGGAGCAGCGCTGCCGCAGCCAGATCCTTCACCGCACCGCCGCCGGCCCGCGTTCCAGCAGCGGTTTCCTGTGTGCCACTGACGCCAGATAGACCGGATCCTGCTGAATATGAATCGTGTGATCCGAGCGCTGCTTAACAGCCGAGCCGTGAAATTTGTCGTGGATATCAGGACTTTCGCGACAAGGAAAACTTCCTGCGTAGTATTTCGTGGGGCTTATCTGCGCGACCGCTACAAACTTGGCATGGACCGCTTCTTCGCCGAGCATGATCCGGCGGCACGGACCAGGCTGGCGCATCACATGTTCGATGCCATCAAGCGCGGCGACTGGCGCGCGGATGCGGCGACACGCGCCGAGATCGAGACGCTGGCGGGCGCGCCGTCGTCCGTGTCCGGGGCCGATGCGACAAGGGCATCCACAACCGTGCCCCGGCCACTTGTGCCGGTCGCCCCGGCACCAACTCCGAACACGCCTGCGGTGAGTGGTCCATCCGCTTCCGGAAGGGTCTCCGGCTACGAGCTTGTCCCCGCCCAGTAGGCCCGCAAAGCTATGCCGCAGCAGCCGATCATGCCCTTGGTGATGATCGGCTTGTCGTTGATCGGCTTGTCGTTGATCGTGCTGATCGGGGGAGGGGTGATCATCCGGCTGCGGCACGTCGGACCTTTGCCACTGAACAGCTGAACTTAAATTCCCTGCTCAATTCCGTCCTTGATCTTGACCGGGATGCGTAGGAACCGCACGCCATTGGCGTCCGCGGCTGGAAAGCGCCCGCCACGGATGTTCACCTGAATCGACGGTAGCAGCAACTTCGGCACAGCTAATGTCGCGTCGCGTGCTTCCCGCATTGCGACGAATTCATCCTCGCTCACCCCGTCATGCACATGCACGCTGGCGCGGCGTTGTTCACCCACGGTCGTTTCCCAGCGATAGTCGTCGCGGTCGGGCGCCTTGTAGTCGTGGCAGAGGAACAGCCTTGTGTCGTCCGGGAGGCTGAGCAACTTGCGGATCGAGCGGTATAGCTGGCGGGCATCGCCGCCGGGAAAATCCGCCCGTGCGCTGCCGTAATCCGGCATGAACAACGTATCGCCGACGAAGGCTACATCACCGATCCGGTAGGTCAGGTCGGCGGGGGTGTGGCCGGGCGTGTGCATTGCCTCGACCTCCAGCGTCCCAAGCGCGAAACGCTCTCCATCGACGAAGAGCCGGTCGAAGTCGGAGCCGTCGGTCTTCAGGTCATCGAATGCGAAGACTGGGCGGAAGATCTTCTGCACGTCACGGATATGCTCGCCAATGCCGATCTGCGCGCCGGTCTTTGCCTTGATATAGGGCGCCGCCGACAGATGGTCGGCGTGAGCGTGTGTCTCTAGAACCATGGTGATGCGCCAGCCCTTCTCCTCCGCCATCGCCAGTATCCGGTCGGCCGAGCCGGTATCGACCTCGCCGTTGGGCAAGTCGAAATCAAGCACGGGGTCGATCACGGCGGCAAGGCGCGTGGCGGGATCGATGACCAGGTAGCTGATCGTGTTGGTGGACTCGTCGAAGAACGCTTCGATGATCGGCGTGGCAGTCATGAGAACCTCCATTCGTTCCTTGACTATATATTAGTATATTCTATATTAGCAATATCTAACTGAAAGATGTTGCGATGCTCAAGCCCCCGATGGACCTCGCCGCCTTCGAGAAGAAGGCCGGCGAAGTGGCGCAAATCCTGAAGGCTATCGGCAATGACCGGCGCCTGATGGTGCTGTGCAAGCTCGTCGAACATGGCGAGCGCACGGTCGGCGATCTCGCCGATGACGTGGGCCTCTCGCAGTCGGCCCTGTCGCAGCATCTGGCGAAGATGCGCGATGAAGGGCTGGTCGCCTTTCGCCGCGAGAGCCAGACGCTCTGGTACCGGATCGCCGATCCCCGGACCGAGGCGCTGTTCGCCACCCTCTATCAACTCTACTGTCAGGAGGACTGATCCGATGACGATGACATCCGTTACACCTGCCGAAGCGCAGCGCCTGATACGGAACGGCGCGAAGCTGATCGACATCCGCGCGCCTGACGAACATGCGCGCGAACATATCCCCGGCGCGGACAATGTGCCGCTGGCCGAAATCGACCGCCTTCGGGCCGGTGATTGCCCGGTGGTGTTCCATTGCCGCTCGGGCGCGCGTACCGGGGCCAATGTCGCACGCCTTTCTGCCGCCGCTGCCGGTGCGCCCTGTTATCTGATCGAGGGCGGGATCGACGCATGGCGCCGCGCCGGGCTGGAGGTCGCGGCCGACCGGCGCCAACCGCTGGAACTGATGCGGCAGGTGCAGCTTGCCGCCGGCGGGCTGGTCCTGCTGGGCGTTGCACTCGGTTTTCTCGTTGGTCCCGGCTTTTTCGCCCTCTCCGCTTTTGTCGGCGCCGGGCTGATGCTCGCGGGCGGGACGGGCTGGTGCGGCATGGCGCGGCTGCTGCGACATATGCCGTGGAACCGCCGGATGGCGGCCTGACGATCGTGACCGCGACGGAAATCCTGCTGGCGCTGCTCTCGGGTGGTCTCATCGGCATCGTGCTGGGCCTGGTGGGCGGCGGCGGCTCGATCCTTGCCGTGCCGCTGCTGGTCTATGTGGTCGGCGTCAGCTCGACCCATGCGGCGATCGGAACCGCCGCCGTCGCGGTTGCGGCCAATGCCGCCACGAGCCTTGCCGGTCATGCCCGTGCGAGCATGGTCAAATGGCCCTGCGCGATCGTCTTTGCGGCAGCCGGCATAATTGGCGCCGCGATCGGAGCGGAGATCGGCAAGGCTGTCGATGGAAGCAGGCTGCTGATGCTGTTCGGCCTGCTGATGATCGGCGTCGGGCTTTCGATGCTGCGCAAGCGCCGGCGTGAGGATGATCCGAATGTCCGGCTGTCGCGCACGACAGCTCCGGTGCTGCTCCCCCGGCTGGTGCCGATGGGGCTGGGTGTTGGACTCGCCGCCGGCTTTTTCGGCATTGGCGGTGGCTTCCTGATCGTGCCTGCGCTGATCGCGGCAACAGCCATGCCGTTCGCCTATGCGGTCGGTACATCGCTCGTCGTCGTCACTGCGCTCGGGCTGACCACGGCCACCTCCTATGCGCTATCCGGCCATGTCGACTGGCTGCTTACGGCGCTGCTCATCGCCGGTGGTGTCGGCGGGGCAGCACTGGGCATTCTGCTCGGCCGGAAGCTTGCCGCCCACAAGATGCTGTTCGAGCGTGCGTTCGCCCTGCTCGTCATCACCGTGGGCATCTATATCGCGATCGGAGCGGCCTGAGACGCATCCCGGGGTTTGATTTCGATTGGGAGGACTAGAATGCATGATCCTGGCGAGAACAGCGAAGGACTGGCGCGCACTACTGGGCAGGTGAAGCGGGTACGCACTGGCTCGCCCAGCTCGACCGTTTCGAAAGCATGATCGAACCGATCAGCGAAGCGCTGCTCGCGCAAGCCGCCTATGCTATCGGGGAGAAGGTGGTCGATGTTGGATGCGCCGTCGCCTGGGCGACGAGGCAGATCGCCGAAGCCGTTGGAAATACGGGATTTGCACTCGGCCTCGACATATCGCCGGAACTGGAGGCAGCTACAGCTGGGGCAACGGGAGATATACTCTACACCGAAGTTTCCGGTGACACGCTGATCGTCGACTTCGGCGAAGGCTACAGCCTCAGGGGCATCGCCGGCTTCCGGGTTCGGTACTGATCAGGCTCCGGGATTCGAATGTTTCGGGAGATATCATGACCACTGGTCAACCGACCACCTGGATACACGTGCGCTGCCGCCTTTACCCTCCGAGTGTCGTCGATCCCGTCATCATATGGGCGACAAGGCGAAGCGGGGCCGACCACCCGTTGCAACTCCGCCCATTCACAGCAACCATTCGATCGGCATTCTGGACAGAAGGGAGATGGCTGCGCGTTGCCATCCATTGGTCCCCGGCTCGTCGGTGTGCACGCCCACGCCATCGGGCGTCCGTTCCAGCCAGTTGAGCCGGCCATCTTCGGCAAGGACGACTTCATAGGCATTGGCCGGGATGTCGGTCAGGAATGCGTTCGAGACATCGGCGGCAAGCGTCGGGCTTTCGATCACGAAGCCCAGTTCGGTGTTGAGGTGCATCGAGCGGGGATCGAAGTTGAACGAGCCGACGAACAGCCGCTGGCCATCCACTGCAAAGGTCTTGGCGTGCAGCATCGAGGCGCTGGAACGCAGCACCGGGCCATCGCTGCCGCCGCCGCTGCCCGAGCCGGTGCTGAGGAGGCTGCGCCTGGGCCGCTTTCCATCGGCGCGATCGGGCCCGCGCATTTCGAAAAGCCGGACACCGGCCTTGAGCAGCGGCTTGCGACGCTCCGCATAGCCCGCATGGACGATCCACACATCGGTTGACTGAAAGGCATTGGTGAAAACGGCCACGTCGACGCCGCGCGCCGCCAGCGCCCCCAGAGCATCGACCCCGGCACGCCCCGGCACGAAATAGCCCGAGACAAGCCGGGTCTCGCTCTGCGGTTCGCCGATGGCATGGCGCAGCGCCGCGGCGAGCAGTGCCCCCCGTGGCGCCTTGCCGACACCCTTGGCGGGATCGTCACTGACCATGTGGACTGGCGCCCATTCAAGCGGAATTGTTCCGGCCAGCGTCTGTTCGATAAACGGCAGCGAACGAATGGCCTCGACATAGGCGCGCGCCGCCGGATCGGTTTCGACCAGCGACGCCTGACGTGATAGCTGCTTCAGCTCTTCCAGCGAGACTTCCGGCAGAATGCGGGCGGCAGGATAGGCCGATTCGCTGGCCCAATAGCGGTCGAAGTCCCGCGACACGTCCTCGACGACAGGACCGAGTGCGAGCACGTCGAGATCGAGGAATAGGCCCTCGTCGCGCGCGCCGAAATATTCATCGCCGATATTGCGTCCGCCGATGATGGTCGCCTGATTGTCGGCGGTGAAACTCTTGTTGTGCATGCGCCGATTGAGCCGGGGGAAGTCGGCGAGATAGCCCAGCATCTTGGGGCTCCGCAGCACGAAGGGATTGAACAGGCGGATTACGATATTGGGATGCCGGTCCAGCGCCGCCAGTACGCTGTCCATCCCGGCAATGCCGTTGTCGTCGAGCAGCATTCGCACCCGCACCCCGCGATCGGCGGCCTGGCGTACGGCTTCCAGCAACAAGGTGCCCGATCGGTCGCCGTGCCAGATATAATACTGGATATCGAGACTGCGGACGGCGGCGCGCGCCAGCAGGATCCGGGCGGCGAAGGCGTCACGGCCGTCGTTCAACTGGTGAATGCCCGATCGGTCGCGCTGATCGCGGGACAAGCGCGCAACGCCGCGCCCCAGCGGGGTATCGCCGGTATCCGTGATGTGTGCCGAAGCTGCCCGCAGTTCCAGGCTCGGCAGCGGATAGAGCAGGCGGATAGCGATACCCGCCGCCAGCAGAACGAGCGCCAGCCCGCCCAGGCATTGCAAGACCAGAACCATGTATCTGCGCAGGTGAAGCGACAGGATCAGGCGCGCGCCACCCTGCGTAGCCCCAAAGCCAGCACGACGAGGAAAACGCCCCGGAACAGGAAGCTGATCCCGACGCAAAAGGCGAGGAAGACGAGGCCTGTGCCCGGTCCGCTGAACAGCAGCAATCCGCCGAGGACAACGTCCAGCACGCCCAGAACCAGTCGCCAGGCCCGGTCATGGGCGATCCTGAGCGCGCTCACGATCTCGAAGATGCCGCTGACCAGCAGCCACGCGCCGATCAGCAGTACCAGCGAGAGCGCGCCGGCAAAGGGGTTGAAGATCGTGACCGCGCCCGCAACGATACCCAGCACGCCAAGCAGAAGTTCGATCCAGCGCGCGCGGCGGGACAAGGACGATACTCCGGCGATGATCGCGAAAATGCCGTAGACGACCAGCATCACGCCGATCAGAAGGCCGGTCGCCATTCCGGTGGCGAGCGGGTTGAACAGCGCCAGCAGGCCGACCAGGAACACGATCACGCCATAAGCGAGAATCCAGCCCCAGCCTGTTGTGTGGCGAATGCCATCGCTGCCCGACCCCACCTGTTGGCCCATGGAAGTATCGCCCGTCATACAATCGATCTCCGATTTCTCAGCAGTGCGCGTGGGATTGTCCATGCTTTTGCCCGTCGGATCAATGCCGTTAACCTGCCAGACCAATCCTCAATGGCTCAGCAGGGCAATCGCGCGTGCGAGTTTTTCACGGACGGTGTCAGCGGCTTTCAACAACCCAGGATTAGTGATGGCCTGCATTGAGGCCACAGGATCAATCGCCGCGACTTCAACGTCATCAGAACCAGACTGCTGCACAATGACATTGCATGGCAACATCAGGCCGACCTTATCCTCCAACTGCAGCGCTTCATGAGCCAACGACGGATTGCAGGCTCCGAGGATCGTATACGGACGGAAGTCGACGTCGATCTTTGATTTGAGGGTCTGCTGGATATCGATCCGACTAATGACGCCAAAGCCTTCAGTCTTCAGCGCCGCCTCGGTGCGGACGATGGCGTCATCAAAGGGAACCTTCAACTTGGCGGCAATGTAGTAGGTCATCGTCTATCCTTCCATTTTGCGGAACCGGGCTTCTCCAGCTGATACGCTTGCGGTCACCAGCCGACAGTTGAACCCATGAATTGGTCAATCCGGTAAACCTGTAACGGCCGGGGCCGTAAAATATTCTTCTCGAAGGAACAGGAAGCCGGGTGATAGACCGCTAGTCTTCGCGCCTTTCGCCCTCGTGCTCGCCCGCTGCCTCGCCATGCGCGCTGCGGTGGCAACGGACACAGTTTTCGATGGCGGTTATCCCTTCCTCGCGGTGCTTGGTGATGATTTTTGTCGGCTGATGCTCATGGCATCCGTAGCAGGTGTACTGCTTGTAATTGTTATTCAGGTGACAGGTCGTGCAGGCTGTATTGTGATCGCGGTCGAGCAGGAAATAACGGCTGTGGTCGAATGTTGCCGGCTTCCAGTGCCCTGGCTGGTGACACGTCGCACAGGCCAGGGCCTGGCCGCGATGCAGGTCATCGCGCGGAGCCATGTGACAGGACTGGCAGTTCGCGCGCGCGTCGGCTTTCAGCAGGGCGTGATCAAATCGGACTGAGCTGGCCTTGGTCAGCCTCGGTCTCGGGTGATCGCTGTGGCAGGCCATGCAATCGGGCTCGGTGAGCGCCTGATGGAAAGCCGGCCTTCGTTTCGATTGCCGGATCTCGACACCTTGGGTTGTGCGCAGGCCGATATCAGCCACGACATGGCAACTGGTGCAGCGTTCGGCTGACGCCCCCTGAAACGGGGCATGGCACGCGAAGCAATTGTTCTGCAGCGTCGAATGCGCCGGGATCAGGTTGCCGGGACTGACCATCTCATGCGGGCGAAGGAAGCTCAGGCAGATGATCGCCGCCAGTATCAGCGAAATTCCGATCCAGAGGGAGCGTTTCATTTCCACCCCCAGAAGAGGAAGGTCGAAAGGATGTGGGCGGTGGCAAGCACAGCGAAGGCCAGCGCAATCGGCAGGTGAATGGTCCGCCATTTGCGCACCAGCCCCGCCGCCAGGCTGTTCCAGAACAGTTGCTGTTCGATTTCACTGTCGGCGAGCCCTTCATCGCGTAACTCGGTCTTGGCCTGCTTCATCCAGCGCTGCGAACGCTGGACGAGATACTTGCCCGTAAGGCCGCTGGTGATGTTCACCGCCATGGCGGCGACAGCGAGCCAGGCGAGGACAGCATTGAAGTGGATACCCGCGTGGACGAGGACGAGCGTGGCGCCGATCCAGGCCAGCCATTCGTGAAGCCGTAGCAGGCGGACCGGATTTGAGCTCTTGATCACGCCGCGCTTGCGCAGCGAATGGCCAAACGAAAGAAGGATCAGGATCACGCCGGGGATCCCAAGGTAGCGTCCGATCCAGACCAGATCCGTCAGGTGAAGGATGAGATCGATGAACAGGGTGACGGCGGCAAGGACGACCAGCCTGAAGTAGAATGGCAGAATCTCTTTTAGGATAAGGCGGATTTTCATTCTGCACGGCCCGATCGGCACGCCGACATCAATGCCGCCCCGGCAGCATGCGGCGCAAGGTATCGTCTTTGACGACATAATGATGGTATAGGGCCGCAAGTGCATGGAGGCCGATCAGTAAATATCCTATCGTCCCGACCGTCTCGTGTATCGCCTTCACCTGCGCCGCCAAGGTCTTGCTCTGGCCGACCAGAGCGGGGAGCTCCAGGCCAAAGAATGGGATCGTTTTGCCCGAGGCGCTCAAGATCACCCAGCCTGCGACGGGCATTGCCAGCATGAAGGCGTAAAGCGCAAAATGCGTCGTACGGGCCAGCAGCGCCTGCCAAACTGGCGGTTCCGGCGTGATAGGCGGCTTGCGGCTGCCGAGGCGCGCCATCAAGCGGATGACAATCAGGGCCAGCACAGCCAGTCCGAGCATGAAATGCCAGGTTTTCAGCCCTTCACGTATGTCGGTTCCCTTGGGGTAGTTCTCCCGGAGCAGGATGGTCGCATAAACGGCGGAAATCAGCAGCACCGTGACCCAGTGGAGAGCGATCGACAGGGAGGAAAAACGCTGACGGCTATCGGTTGGATACATTGCAAGCCTCGCATTCATGGTTCATCATGGGAGCTATAAGCACGAAATGCATTGTTCTTGATCAAGGGGTTATAGTCGCGAAACGACCGTGCCGAAGATCGCGCCAATGCCAGACCGCAAGCGCATTGTCCCCCTTCGAGAACAGGAAGGCGACTGCGATGGCCGCGACGAGAGGAGCCAGTGGAAGAGCCTCAGCGGCGCGTCCCAGACCTTGAACCTGTCCTTGCCAGCGACCTTTGCCATGAACATCGGAATCTCCTTTGTCCATGTCGCATAAAGCAGCTTGCTGACGGCAGTCTGACCGCAGTGGCACACCCGATACAGGTCGAGATCCTCAGGCGCGCACGATCACCTTGCGTTCGGCCGGCTCGCTCCCGACATGGACGGAGTCGCCATCGGGAAACCTGTACGTCGTACTTGCCTTCACGCCACCACCCTGGCCGACACGATCCGTTGAGCTGTGGTGTCCAAGCTTCTCGCCATCCTTGATGGTGATCGTCAGTTTGTCCTTGCCGGGGTTCTCGACGACGATCACATACTTCGACTGAAGCGGGTTGAGCGGATTTTGGGCAGTAAAGGGCGGCGCGCCGCTGGAGCTGCTCGGCTCGCTCGACGCGATCGCGTTCGACAAGACCGGCACACTCACGAAGGGCGAGCCGCGTATACAGGAAATCATACCCGCGCCAGGCGTTAGCAAGAAAGACTTGATGGCGGTCGCCGTGGCCGTCGAATCGCTAAGCGATCACCCGCTTGCACAGGCGATCGCCCGCGACGGCCGCGAGCACATCGGGGACAGGGCCATCCCGCAGGCCGACAACCTCAAAAGCCTGACGGGTCGCGGTGTATCAGCCGTTATCGGCGAGCGTGAAGTCCTGATCGGCAAGGCCGAGATGTTCGGCGCTGACGGCGTCGCGCCGCTGTCGGCCGAGATGAAGGCGGCCATAGAGAAGCTGCGCGAGGGCGGGCAGACGAGCATGGTCGTGCGCCGCGACGACAAGGACCTGGGCGAGATCGGCCTGCTCGACACCCCGCGCGAAACGGCGCGGGCTGCGCTCGATAAGCTGCGCGCAATTGGCATCAAGCGGATGATCATGATTTCAGGCGATCACCAGCGCGCGGCCGAGGCGATCGCCAGAGAAGTCGGCCTCGACGAGGCATGGGGTGATCTCATGCCCGAAGACAAGGTCGCCGCGATCAAGAAGCTCCGCGCCGAAACCAAGGTCGCCATGGTGGGCGATGGCGTCAACGACGCGCCTGCGATGGCGACGGCGACAGTCGGTATCGCCATGGGCGCGGCCGGGTCCGACGTCGCGTTGGAAACGGCTGACGTTGCCCTGATGGCGGATGACCTTTCTCATCTTCCTTTCGCGGTCGGCCTCAGCCGGCGCACCCGCTGGGTCATCCGTCAGAACGTCTTTGTGAGCCTTGGCGTTGTCGCGTTCCTCGTCCCCGCAACCATCCTCGGGCTCGGTATCGGTCCTGCGGTCGCGATGCACGAGGGTTCGACATTGCTCGTCGTGTTCAATGCCCTCCGGCTGCTCGCCTACCGCGATCGCGCCGACGCGACCTCGTGAACTGCATGGTGGTTACTGACCGGATATAGTCGATTCCCTGATAGAACCCTGCGGCATCTGCGGCGCCGACGCAGCCGACATCGATGGTGCCGATCCGACGTGGCAGCCGCCGCGCGTGCCCGGCCATGAGGAGGTTCGCCTCGAAGCCTGGGCGGCTGGCGGACGCGTGACGGTGGAGAACAAGCGCGGGCTCAAATTCCTTGTCTTGGCGGTCAGGCTGCGTATGGGCGACAAGCAGATGGAACCACAAAGCTGGGGCCAGCTGCCTGCGGGCACGCACCTCGTCGCCGATGTCGGACCGAGCGGCGCATGGATCTGGATGAAGGATCGCCTCTGTTGCATCCGGGCGTCCGCCAAATACGGAACCCTGAGCCAAGTATCCAGCATCACCTTCCAACTACCCGTCAGCATCGTCTTCTGCGACGTGCCGTTGCGACGATTCCCTCCAGCGGCCTCCGCCTCGGATTCCAGATGATCGTCAAGCTCAACGGCCAGCATACGTTCCGACAGTGCCTTCTTCAGTTCGTCGTCGATCAAGCCGTCCTTGGCAAATAACTCCTGCGGATCACGCCCTGCGAGTCACTGATCGAAAACTTCCTTGTCGATAGCCATAGGATGGATCCTTTCCATTCCATCTTCCTGACCGACATCTTACGGCGTGAGTTGGATGTGCAGTGCCTCTCGTAGGGCGCCGAGGCCGAATGCACGCAGGTCCTCATTGACTCTCCGAGAACTGGCGACAGTACGACCGCCTCGATTTCGAACCTGGCGCCCGTTCGATCAGACTGTCTCGGGCGCCATTCCCTGCCGGATCGGCATCGCGCACAATATAGAGCGGTCGCAGCGCTGCGGAATCCGTTTCAGCATCTCGCTCGATCAAGGGTCTGCGCCCGAAGTCTTCCGAATGATCTGTGATCATCGGTTGGCGGGCGCAGACCGCTACGAGGCAGGTCAAGCCCGTCTCAAGGCCGCTGCCTTCACGCGCCGGTATAGCTTTCGGTATCGGTGATGGTGGCATAGGCGAAACCGAGCGCCGACATCATCGCGGCATGGACCGAGGCCGCGGGAACGGCAACGCCACCGAACTCCAGATCACGTGTCGCGCAGGCATCCTGTACCACGGTCGTCTTGTAGCCGTAGTCGCTGGCGGCACGCGTTGTCGCGTCGATGCACATATGGCTCATCGCGCCAACGACTACGACTTCCTCGATCCCGTCAGCGTCGAGGATCTCCTTGAGATTGGTCTTCAGGAAGGAATTGGGGAAGTTCTTGACGACGACGGTCTCCCCGTCGCGGGGAGCGACGACCGGATTGATCGCGATGCCTTCGGAATCGGGCGTGAAGAAGGGCGCTTCCGGGCTGGGGAAGATGTGCTGGACATGGATGACGCGATCCCCCTTCGCGCGGGCCGCCGCGATCACCCTGGCGGCGTTGGCGGCGGCCTGTTCGATGCCGACCAGCTCATATTTGCCGTTCGGGAAATAGTCGTTCTGAATGTCGACCGCGACAACGGCGCGCTTGCTCATGGGTTCACCTTTCTCTTGCTGCATCGGTGGTCAGTGGCTGGACAATAGCGCCCGGCCCGATCTACGCCCATTGGCGATATCGACATAATAGCGGGCAATAGTGACAAATGGCGGAGCGGCGACACACCGAGATCGGCATCCTGCTTTATCCCGGCGCCCAGACCTCGGCCGTGCTGGCGATGACCGATCTCTTCACCATCTCGAACCGGTTCCAGGCGCCGATCGCGGCGAGCCGGGCAATGCCGATCGCCGTCAGTCACTGGCGGATCGAGCAGGCGGATCGCGCGCCCGAGCGCGTGTATGAAACGGATTCTTGCACAGACTCCGGCCCCGACGTCCTGATCCTGCCGCCAAGCCTCGACAATCCTGCAACCGCGGATGCCGCAGCACCCGATGTCGAATGGCTGCGCGAGCGTCATGCGGCGGGCTGCATCACCGCCTCGGTCTGCGCGGGCGCATTCCTGCTCGGTGAGACCGGGCTCCTCGACGGGCGTCCGGCGACAACGCACTGGATACTCGAAGACCAGTTCCATTTGCGATTCCCGAAGGTGCTGGTCGATGTCGACCGCATGCTGATCGATGGCGGGCAGGTGCTGACCGCGGGTGGGCTCATGTCGTGGTCGGATCTGTGCCTGCGGCTGGTCGAGCGCCTACGCGGCGCAGAGGTCATGACGCAGACCGCGCGCTTCCTGCTGGTTGATCCGCCGGGGCGCGAGCAACGCTATTACAGCCTGTTCGCGCCGCGGATGAGCCATGGCGATGCGGCCGTCCTCGGCGTGCAGCGCTGGTTACAGGAGACCGGGGCCAAGGTCATATCGCTGGAGACGTTGGCCGCCATGGCCGGGCTGGAGCGGCGAACCTTCCTGCGCCGGTTTCGCAAGGCCACAGGCATGACGACCTCGGAATATGGCCAGCGGCTGCGTGTCAGCAAAGCCTGTGGACTCCTGCAATTTAGCAGCCAGTCGGTCGATCGGATCGCTTGGGCGACGGGCTATGGCGATCCCGGTGCCTTCAGGAAGATCTTCGCCCGGTTCGTTGGCCTGACGCCCAGCGAATATCGGCAGCGTTTTGCTGTAACGGTGTAAGGGAGGCACCCGCTCTGGATTGAGCGTTAAGTCGACGCACCAGCACTCCAAGTCGGCATCGACCGCATGCCACGACGGATCATGCGGCAAGGGGCTCGGCCGGCGGCGAGATCCTGAATCAGGTAGCTGCGTTTGCCGGACGCAAGGATGCGCAGCCCGAAACCAGGCAGGTCGTCATCCCGGATGAAATAGTCCTTTTCGCGAATCTCCACCGCGTCCGCGATCCGCTTGGTCAGCTTTTGGTCCCTCCGTCGGCCTGCAACGCATGCCGCCAGCGTCTCTGGCTGCCCCCGCCTTGTCAGGATGCGTATTCTCTGAAGCGTTCGATCGACGTGGAAATTGCCCCGTCGATTGCCAACTGGAACTCCGCACTCGCTAGTGTTCCGTTGACAAAATCTTCCGCGATTCCTTTGGGCCGGGTGACGTTGGCGACAGCACGTCGATGTGTGAATGTGTCGAAGCCTGCTTTACCGTGATAAGCTCCCTGGCCCGATCGTCCTATGCCACCAAAAGGTGCGCCAGGCAGAAGGGCGTGCACTAGGCCGTCATTTCTCGTAACGCCACCGCTGGTCGTCATCTCGAGAAAGCGTTTGAAGTCGGCGCTGTCTTCCCCGTACCAATAGGCTGCAAGCGGAGACGGCCGCGTGTTTACATATTCAATGACTTCGTCAAGCGTATCGTAAACGTGAATAACGAGCGCCGGTCCGAAGATTTCCTCATCGGAGATCTTTGCCGTCTCTGGAACGTCCAGAAGAATGACAGGTGGAATCCGACGGGTCTTGCGATCTGGAAGACGCGCGGCTTCCTGCTCTGATGTTACAGTGATTTTGCGGGCCCCCTTCGCGACGGCATCATCGATCAGGCCGGTGACCCGATCGAAATTGCGTTCGTTGATAATAGGGACGACATTCGGATTCTCCAGATAATCCGGGAAAAATGACGCGAATTGAGCGGTGATCTTGTCAACAAATTCCTCCGTGCTTTCGCGGGGAACAAAAACATAGTCCGGGCAAAGACAGATTTGCCCGCCATTAAGAGCGCGGGTGGAAGCAATCCGGCGCGCGGCCATTTCCAGATCTGCATCCCTCGCGACGACGACAGGATTCTTTCCGCCTAACTCCAAAGTAACCGGAACCAGGTTCCGTGCGGCTGCCTGCGATACGACGCTACCGACTTTGGGCGATCCCGTGAAGAAGAGATGATCAAAGTGCAGTTCGGAGAAGCTTTGCGCGGTCTCAAGGTCACCGTGAATGACAGCAACTTCGTCTTCGGGGAAACGATCGGCGAATATTTTCGCGAGGATCTCGCCCGTCTTCGGGTGAAATTCGGAGAAGTTGACCATCACGCGATTTCCGGCCGCAAGTGCTGCCATGGCCGGTTCGAACGCGAGGGTGATCGGAAAATTCCAGGCGCCGAGAATGCCGACGACCCCTTTGGGCTTCTGCTGGATATAGCCGCCCTCTATCTCGGTCGGCGCCATCCATTCCTCGAGGCTGTCGAGTGTTTTCTGGATGTCCTCAGCCCACGATACTGCTTCGAAGGCCTTGGTCAGAAAAGGTGGCCGGTTCCCATAATCAACGCTCTGGGCATTGGCGATGGAATCGAAATTCTCCAGCAGTCCTAGCGCCATTCGGCTGACGCGCGAACGTCTGACGGCTACCGATACGTCGTCCTCCAGAAGAAAGGCCTTACGTTGGACCGACAAAATGCGCTCCAGTTCTTCTTTGTCCGGGACCATGGGGTTCTCCTTACATTGAATGGTTTGTACAGACGGGTGCCAACATCTCCAGGCAGGTAATCGGAGGGCACTTCCGTTTCAAGTTGCGACACCAGCCGATGCACATGCTCCCAACGCAAATGAGCCGCGAAGAGGCTCAGACCGTCCCTCCGTGGCGACTATCAATGCAGCAGCGCCAACGCTCACGAGCGGCCAGCCTGTGCGAGGTCTTGCCGCGCGTCCCTGATAATCGACCAGGCCGCGTGCAGGAACAGGGCCGCCACGACAAAGGCCATCAGCAAATCCGGCCACGGATTGTTGAGCCACCAGACGAGGACAGCAGCGACGACCACGGCCAGATTGCCGATGGCGTCATTGCGAGAGAACAGCCAGACGGCTCGCATGTTGGCATCGCCCTTGCGGTGCGGAATCAGAACCACGGCAGCCAGCACATTGACGAAGAAGGCGACAATGGCGAAACCGCCCATGAGCAGGGTTTGCGGCTCATGTTCGACGAAGACGCGGTAGGTCGTGGTGCCGATAACGCCAAGGCCGAGCACGGCCAAAAAGATGCCTTGAATCAAGGCTGCTTTGGCGCGGGCCGCAAGGCCCCAACCCACAGCGATCAGGCCGAGGAAGGAAATCAAACCATCGCCGATGAAGTCGAGGGCGTCTGCCTGTAGGGCTTGCGATCCCGACAGAATCGAGCCGCCAATCTGGACGATACCGTAGCCGGCATTGAGCAGCACGACGATCCAGAGCGCCCGCTTATAGGCAGGGTTCACATGCGACAGGTCGGGGATATGATGGTCGTCGTCACCGTCTGCGCTCACGGCCTTCAGTGCGCCTATGCGGTCGAGTTGATAGCCGAGATCTGTAACGGCGGATTCCAGGGCCGGAAGACGCCGCGCGGGATCATCCACCTCGAGCGTCATAATCTGCGAGGCAATCGACACCTTCACGCCGTTGATGCCTTCGACCTTGCGGGCCGCGCCCTCGATCTTGGTCGCGCAGGATGAGCAGTCCATGCCGGTGACGTGATAGCGGATTGTGTCGGTTGCGGCAGCGGCCATTTGTCGATCCTCGAAACTCTATTGCCGTCATGCTACAACCTGTAGCGACTACAGGAGCAATATGAGAAATGCAGATAGGCGATTTATCTCGACAGTCGGGCGTCAACATTGAAACGATCCGCTACTATGAGCGCATTGGGATCCTGCCGAAACCTGCCCGCCAGTCGAACGGGCGGCGCAGCTATGGCCCTGCGGACGCAGACCGCCTCGGCTTCATCCGGCACGCCCGCGACCTTGGTTTTGACCTGTCGAGTGTTCGCGTGTTGTTGGCGTTGCAGGAACAGCCCGAGGCATCGTGCGATGATGCAAGTCGAATTGCACAGGACCAGCTTGAAGCGGTGGAAAGCCGGATAGCCCGCTTAACCAAATTGCGTGAAGAACTGCGTCGCATGGTCAGCGAGTGCAGTCGTGGCCGCGTGGCCGAATGTCGTGTGATTGAGACTCTGGTGCCGCCGACTACCGGCAGTTCAGGCCCGCACGCTGCATATGACAAGCGGCCACAATACCTGCCTGCGATGCCTCGGCAGCTGTCGCGCAACTCCTAAAACCCGCGACAGATCGGTCGCCCCCGAAAATTCAGGGCTTGTCGTGTCGCATGTCTTTGTCGCAAGCAGTAGGCGCCACCTCAAGGTGTGCACGCCAGACAACGATTTGACGGACACAGCGAGAACAGTGACCATGCCAAGAGTATCAGGCGGGCCATCGGATCGTTGAGGGAGCGGAACTCGCCTGCGGAGATCGATCCGCCGACGATGGCGACCCCGGTTCGCACGCGGATCAGCCGGTCGATGCCAGAAGCTTTGCGGTCAGGAACATGCCGGTGCCGAAGATGGAATGGCCGACAAGGCTCTTGAACCGAGTGACGTTGGGCTTGGGTGTTTTCGATCCCGCCAGCCCCATGCCAAGGCCGGGCATCATCACGAAATAAGGCAGGACAAGCAGCGCGAGCGCGAGGATCAGCGGCTCGGCGATGCTGGGCGCCTGAAGCCATCCCGCGCCCCAGATTGCAACCAGCAGGAACCCGTAACCGACGCCAATTGCATAATGGAACGCCCAGCCCAGAACATGCTCGCCCGGAACGGGGTCGGCTTTGCCGATAGCCGTGTGGACGAACTGGCCTTTGGGCATATGACCGAGCCAGCGGCCGACCATCTGCCAGTTGGTGCCTGGCACACCAAACACGCGCTGCATCAGGAAGGCGTAGAGATCGATAATGATCGTGCCGCCGATGCCGACCAGCGCGGCGTTCACGAGGGTTTGGGTGGTGTCCATCAGGAAGCGTTCCTTTCAAGCGATGGCGTTGACCGCGTCCGGGCGGTGAACAGGAGGGCGACAACGGCGAGCGCCAGCGGCGCGAACGACACCCACAACACCGTGTCCCAGCCATAAGAGGCAAGCAGGCTGCCGGACGAGAAGGAGCCGACCGCCATTGTCCCGAACACGAGGAAGTCATTGAGAGCCTGCACGCGCGTCTTTTCTTCCGGCCGATGACATTCGAGCACCATCGCGGACGCGCCGATGAAGCCAAAATTCCAGCCCACACCCAGGAGGATCAGCGTGGCCCAGAAATGCGCGACATCGATGCCGCCAAGACCGATGGCGGCCGAGATCCCGATCAGTGCGAGGCCCGCGGCGACGACACGTCCCGCGCCGAAGCGGGTGATGAGGCTGCCGGTGAAAAAGCTCGGCGCATACATGGCGATGACATGCCATTGCAGGCCGAGATTGGAGGATTCCTGGCTATGGCCGCACATCCGCATGGCCAGCGGCGCGGCCGTCATCAGGAAGTTCATCAGCATGTAGCTGACCGCCCCGCAGAGCGCGGCGATAATGAAGCGGGGCTGCCGTACGATCTCGCCCAGCGGACGGCCGCCCGCGATCTCGGCCGTGGTGGGCATCGGCAGACGCACGCCTGCCAGAACGATCGCCGACAGCGCCGCGACTAGCGCCTGGACGAGGAAGGTCGTCGCGAACATATGCGGTGGCCACAGATACATGGTGTAAGTGACGAGTTGCGGCCCGATCACGCCTGCGGCGACGCCACCCGCCATGACGATGGAGAGTGCGCGCGGACGCCATTCCGGCTCGACACAATCGGCCGCCGCGAAGCGGAAGGACAGGACGACGGCGGCATAGGCACCGCCGAAGAAGGTGGCGAGGCAGAATAGCGAGAAGGAGCTCAGGACCACGGCAAGCGCGGCGAGCAGGCCGGTGAGGACACCGCCGGCGGTCCCGACAAGAAAGGCGGCCCTGCGCCCATGGCGGCGGGCGATCGTCCCGACCGGCAGGATGCAGGCCGCCATGCCGACGACGAAGATCGAGATAGGCAAAGTCGCCAGTGCCTTGTCCGGCGCAAGCATGGCGCCGATGATCGCGCCGGTCGCGTAGACGACGACTGAGTTCGCGCCCGCCAGCGCCTGCGCGACTGCGAGCCGGGTGATATTGCTACGCTGTTTGCGGCGACTGCCTCCTGGCTGGTCGAGAGCCGCAGCGATTGCCCCGGGCATGGTCCGTTTACCCGGCCAGCCCGGAGAACCAGCGTGTATCGCGCGGCGATGGGCGCTTATGAAGGCGCCGGTCGAGAAGCGCGCGGGCTTTCTCCGTCTCACCTGCGCGCATCAAGGCGACGAGCAGCGTATCCTCGATCACCTCGCGCTGCGCGCCGCTCCCGCCGACACGGACCACCTCGGCCGCCATCGGTTCGAGAATGCGGATGCAGCCCGCATAATCGTCTTCGGCGAATGCCAGTGCCGCCCGCCCGATCGCGGGTACGACTGGCCCGGCGCCGAGCAGGCCTTTGGCGATCAGGACTTCCTGAGCGGCGATGCGCTGATCGAGGGCAGGGCCATCGCTGGTCGCCGCTTCGATCATCGCCATGTGCGTATCTACAAAGGCGTGGCCGGGCTTGGGGAAGGTTCGGTGCGCGTAGGCGGCGATGTCCTGCCAAAGGCCATCCGGCGCTTCGTGCCCGTAAGCGCCAAGGCGCCACAGCAACGATGCGCCGTCGCTGACGATATTGATCGGCATGCCCTGCGACACTGAGGGATGCACTTTGTCGGTATAGATGGCCAGCGCACCGTTGGCGTCACCGCGCTCCAGCGCCACCAGAGCGGCATGCCAGGCGATATGGCCGTGGAGGATACCGCTGCGGGGATAGTCCGGCAGCCAGTCGGCGATCAGCCTGTCCGTGTCGTCGCTTGCGCCACCCTCGAACATGGCGTGCGCCAGCGCGTGGACTCCGCTGGCGTTTTCGCGGCGTAGATCGAAAGCGCGTTCCAGCATGGCGCGGCCGTGCGAGACATCGCCATTCTCGGCCAGCGACCAGCCACGATAGGTGAGGAACCACCAGTCGTCGGTGTCAAAATGATGGGCGTGCCGCTCACAAAGATCGACTCGCGCCTGATCATGATCCGCCATGCCGGAGAAAGCGAACAGGCCGAAGGCCCCAAGCGGCAGACTGAGAATGACCGCATCGCGCGGCCAGCGTTCCGCATGTGCCAGCGATGCGTCCAGCGCTCTGGCCGATTGTCCGGTTGCCGCGTGTCTGAGGGCATCGACATGGCTCCTCTCGCGCTCCGTCCCGTGCCGGGCGACCTTCTCTGCCGCGATTCCAATTCGGCCCTGTGCCTCGGTAGGCTCGGCGCGCATCGCGTGCAGGCGTGCGCGCGCCGCATGCGCCAGTGCGAAATCGGGATCGGCCTCGATGGCGGCTTCAAGCTGTTCCGCTGCGCCTGGCCAGGTGGCGAGCATGAGCGCCACGCCTTCGCGATAATGTTCGGCTGCAAGGTCGGAGGCGGTCGAGAGGGGCAGGTCGTAACTGTCAACGGTCACAAGGTCAGCTTTCCGGTTATCTTGCTCCATACGCTTGCGGTCGCACCGAAAGGCCGTGGAGCAGCAGGGCAGTCGGAGAATCGCTCCACAGGAGCGATGGAGTGCCCAATGATGATCGCGAACCATTGCCGCCGATCATCCCCGGACAATCCTTCATCGCATGCTTTGCATTCGTCTGTCTCTCGATTACATGACATATTATATCGACCAACAGACAGAATGGGTGCTTTGTGGCCTGGAATATAATTGAGACGCAGCAGGATCTTGGGCCGCCAGCGCCAATGACGGTTCGGGTCCAGGCGATCCCGTCACGCACTTACTTCCCCGATCATGCGCATGAGTGGGGCCAGGTCGTCTACGCGATCTCCGGCGTACTCGCCGTGAGCATCACGGGGCAATCCTTCGCGATTTCACCGCAGCAGGCCGTCTGGCTACCACTCGGCGTGAAGCATCGGGTGGGGTCGCTGATGGGCGCGGAATTTCGCAGCCTCTGGATTGCCCGCGACTGGATCGACTCCCTTCCACGCGAACCGGCCCTGTTCGGAGTCGATCCGCTTCTTAAGGCGCTCATTATAGAGGCCGCACGGTTCGAAGCCGATGAGAATGACGCGGGATATGCCGCAAGGGTCTATCGTCTCATTCTCGACCAGCTCCAGCGTGCGGAGCCTATTCCATCCGCATTGCCCTGGCCGGCAGGGGAGAAACTGACGCAGCTATGCGAAGCGCTCTACGCCGACCCTGCCGATCCTCGCTCGTCCGAGGACTGGGCCAGCGAACTGGGCATGTCCTCACGGACACTGACGCGGCGCTTCGAGGCGGAGGTGGGCATGAGCCTGCGGTCATGGCGCCGCCGCGTGCGACTATTCAAGGCCATCGAAATGCTCGGTGGCGGCATGGATGTCACCCAAACGGCCATGGCGCTGGGCTATGCCTCGACATCGGCATTTATCTACGCGTTCCGAACCGAAATGGGAGAGCCCCCCCAACTCTACATGCGTCCCCGCAAGGTCGCGCGCTAGGCAATGATTTTGCCGGACATAGCGCGAAGATACTGGTGTAGAGTTTCACGGCCGAGCGCAATGTTCGCGGCGCTTCGACCCGGCGGACGGATCGTCATTGCCGTTTATGGCCGGCAGAAAGAGTTGATGCGGGTGCTGTTGCGCGTGACCTGAAGGCAAGATCGGCGGGAATGGCAGCATGCAAGCGAAGGCACATTTGCGGGTCTCTAATAAGGATTATTCGTCGAAAAGCAGGCAGCTCTCATGCATTCGAGTGTCTGCCGTTCAGTGCAGGACAGGCTGCTGAACCGTATCACCATCAGTTTCATGTCGCTGCGCGTGAATACGTTTTTGGCCGGGAACCGTGATTGGCCTCAATGCTTTTGAGGACGAGAGTGTGCGACACTCCCGTCCTCCTCGCTTGCCGTCAGAACTTCACACGCACGGTGAAGCGGCTGTTGATCGGTGCTCCCGGTGTGATGTTGTTGTTGTTATGCGCATCGGAGAAATATTCCTCGTCGAGCAGGTTTTCCACGTTCAGCTGAAGCTGGACATTCTCCGAGGCATTGAAGAACAACGCCGCATCCACGCGGGTAAAGGCCGGCAGGCGGGTGGTCGTTGCAGACGTCCGGATTGCGGCAAACTGGCTCGACTGGTGGATCACGCCGACGCCGACGCCGACCGCCTGGTTGAAATCATAACGGTTCCACAGTGCGAACTGGTGCTTGGGCACCTGCCCCAGGCGAACGAAGCTGTGTCCGCGCAATTGCGCATCCTGGTAAGTGTAACCGCCGCTGATCTGCCAGTTAGGTGTGATTCGCCCGGTCAGCGCCAGCTCAACACCCTTGGTCCGCGTTTCACCGACATTGATCGTGGCGGTGACATTGTTCGGATCGGGTGTTGTCGCATTGGTCCGGTCAAGCTGAAACAGCGCGAGCGTGACATTGAGGTCAGGCCGGATGTCCCACTTCGCGCCGATCTCATAGTTGGTGAATTTTTCTGGCGCGAGATTTTGCTGGGTTGTCGTCATCGTCAGGAACTGCTCGCCCGAACGCGGCAGGAAAGACTGGCTATAGCTGCCGTAGATCGAGATATTTTCCTGCGGCTTCAGGATCAGGCCGACGCGTGGGCTGACCTTCTCGTCGGTGCGCGCAAAGGGGCGCGGCGTGCCGATCAGGTCGGTGCCCTTGATCTCGAACTTGTCATAACGCAGGCCGACCACGAGATCGACATGCTCGCCGAAGCTGATCTGATCCTGCGCATAAGCGGAGAAGAACTGCACGTTGGACTCGGTATTCCGGGCGAGCGCGCCGATTGTGACGGTCGGATAGACGATATTGGCGAGGTTCAGCGTGCTGTTCGAAAGCGTGCCGTTGCGGCGTTGGTTGGTGGAGTCCTGATCGCCATATTCGAGGCCGAGCAGGATCTTGTTGTCGATTGCACCAAGATTGACGTCCCAGACCAGGTTGCTCTGGGCGATGAAATTCTTTCGCTTCGTCGGATCAGTATAGCTCGACAGCGCGACGATGCCTGTCTGCCCCGTGGCCGCGCCGTTGGCGAAGACATTGGTATAATATTTGTCATAGTCGCCGTAGAGCAGCGTGGTCGACCAGTTCAGGTTCTCGGCCAGTTCGCCATCGAGCCGCGCCTTGACGATATGCGCCTCGAGCCCTGCGCGATTGACGCCCGGAACGCCGAAGAAGGTGTCGCGATAGCCGGTGATCGGGCGATTCGGCTGGCCTACCGCGGTAGCGATCGAAGGCACGCCGCGATCGGTGACCCGGTCATCGTTCACATATTCGTAGGAGAGGCCGAGCTTCCACTGCCCCAGATCGATTGCGAGATAGGGATTGAACGCATAGCGCTCGCCCCCAAAGAAATCCCGGTGATTGTCGAGGCTTTCATAGTTGGCGTTGAGGCGGAGAGCGGCATTGCCGCTGATCGGGGCATTGATATCCGCCGCCAGGTCCCACGCGCCGAAGGTGTTGACGCTGGCCGAGCCGCCGATCGCCAGCGCATCCGACGAAGGCGTCTTCTGCACACGGTTGATGATGCCGCCGCTGCCGCCGCGCCCGAAGATCAGCGCGAAGGGTCCTTTGAGGATCTCCACGCGCTCGATGTTGTAAAGGCTGCGATAATATTGGACGTCGTCGCGTACGCCATCGAGGAAGAAGTCGGCGGTCGTGTTCTGGCCGCGAAGCGTGATCTGATCGCGATTGCCCTCGCCCTGACCGACGGTGGTGCCAGGAACGTAGCGTAGCACGTCCGCAATGCTATGCTGTGCCTGGTCGTCTAGCTGTTCACGCGTCACCACATTGATGCTCTGCGGCACGTCGATGAGCGGCGTATCGGTCTTTGTGGCGGTAGCCGAATTGATCGCGACATAGCCCTCGGACGTGCCGGTCACGATGATCGTGCGGCCATCATCGGTTTCTGCTTCGGCCGCCACTGCGGCGCTGGGAATCGCGAGCAAGGTGGCCGACAAAAGCAATCTGGATTTCATGGAGTACCCCCTGAAGGCGTTGACTTATCGAGCGCCCCCTACGAATAATGCGAGTGATTTGCAATAGCTGTCCAGGAACGGCTAAAAAAGTGGTGTGTGCGGCCTTCAAGAAGCGGAACCATTCCAGCATGTTTGAGGGTATGCGAGGAGGATCGCGCCAGGTGCTGGCTGGGTGCTACAACCACACCCGGTGACGCGGACGCGCCACCCTCGTCGTCCGGCAAGCGCTCCCAAGCTTCGGCCAATGCAGGCTGACACGGCCGACCAGAGGCAACGCCTGACCCTGCAGTAGCTATGGCGTCCACGGGCGACCGGCAGTTACGGTCTGTCTGTTGATCGATTATCGCCACGCTCAGCGCCTTCACCGAAATTTTGCGCCCGAACGGCCGTCCGCAGTCGACGGATGGGCCATACGACAGAATTCGATCCATGACAGCAGGAAAGGGGCGGCTCGATCGTGCCTTTTACCCTTAGCCTGCCCGGCCGTTGCATGCCCCGATATGCAGTATGCCTGAACGACAAACGTAGGTCCGCGCTGTTGTCCAACGGAGCGCATGAGCTGGCGAGATACCGCATGGCCGCAGCGGCGCTCCAAGTGGAAACCGGCGGATTACTGCGCCTTCCACGAGCTGGGGATTACCTTTTTCCGGGCGTTGAACCTTGACTCGATCCAGCTACAGGCAGAAAATATGAGAATGAGACGAGCGCATAAATTAGCGCTGATCTTAGGCGTCCTACTCGGCCTGTTCGGACAGATAGTCACAGTTGCCGCAAGTCCTGTTGTGGCAACCGCCATAAGCGCAGCGGCGCCAGAGACGATGCCCATGGATTGTGTCGGGATGATGCAAGGCGACGGCGAGAAATCGCTACCCTGCCAGCAGATGACGCTCGCTTGCCTGGCAGGGATGGGCTGTTTTCCCCTATTTGCGGTCAATAGCCGGTCGCCCTCCGTGACGGAAATGGTGAGCGCGGATCTGCTTCTCATCTCGCCATCTTATTCGGAGCTACAGGGACGATCGTCCCAGCCCGAACAGCATCCGCCCAACACCTCGGCCTGACTTCGCCGGGCAAACCCTCCCAAGTGCTGGACAGCGCCGGGCGCTGCCCACCCCTTCGGGGCCGGTTTGCCCAGGGCACTTTTAGTCCAAGGAGAGGAATCATGAAGACCTTGATATTCGGCGTTTCGGCGGCCGTATTCACGCTGGTCGCCGCCGCCCCGGTTCCGGCATTGGCACAGGCAGATGTTGAGAAACCGGCCGCCAGCAAATGCGTGTGGCAATCCCAGTCTCAACCTGGTCCGCGCGCGCCGCTGCGTGCACCGGTCTGCAAGAAAGCTGATGACCAACGTGAGCAGAGGACAGGCAAAGGCGAACCGGAATGCGATCCGGCCTATACCGGCACGACCGGCCGTTATGTGTGGCGGTCGCGGCCGCAATATGGTCCGCGTGCGCCGCTCCAGGCACCGGTCCGGGTTTGGATCGACGGGCGCGATGTCTGCTGACGCTTGTCGGGGTTCTTCGGGAGGCGCTTCCTTGGCTCCTCCCGAAGCCCTCTGCGATAGTCTACTGTCTGTTGATGGCCATCACCTCGCCAGCCCCGTCCTTAAGCACGAGATCAAAGGCAACCTTGTCGCCTACCTTGACGCTGTCGAGCAGTTCGGGCTTGGCCTTGAAGGCCATGGTCATGGCCGGCCAGTTGGCCTCGGGAATTGGGCCGTGGTCGAGGGTGACGGTGCCAGCGGCCTTGTCGATCGCCGTCACCGTACCATTGCCCTTCGCCATCTTGGCGGCGCCTTGCGCAGGCATGTTCATATTGCCCATGTCACCCGCCATCGCATCGCTTTCGGCGGCCTCGGGGGCCGCCGTATTTGTGGCCGCCGCCTCGTTGGTTTCTGTCTTGGAGCCGCAGGCGGCGAGAGCCGCGGTAAGGGCAAGGACGGTCAGTGCATGCAATTTCATCATAGACTCCTTTCATGGTGCTTCATTGGGATTGAGCGTTGAACGGATCGTCGCCTCAGAAGCAGGTAGGCGGCGGGAATAACGAACATGGAGAGAAGCGGCGCGGTCAGCATGCCGCCGACCATGGGCGCGGCGATCCGGCGCATGATTTCCGAGCCTGCCCCGGACCCGACGAGAATCGGCAGGAGGCCGGCGATGATGACGGCAACCGTCATCGCTTTGGGCCGGACCCTGAGCAGCGCGCCTTCGCGGACCGCCTCGGTGATGTCCTCCCGCGAGGGCGTCTCGCCGCGTGCCTGGAGGGCATGCTTGAGGTAGATCAGCATCACCACGCCGAACTCGGCCGCGACGCCGGCAAGGGCGATGAAGCCGACGCCGGTTGCGACCGATTGGTGGTAGCCGAGCAGGTAGAGGATCCAGAAACCGCCGGTGAGCGCGAAGGGCAGTGTGCCCATGATAAGCACTGCCTCATCGAGCCGCCGGAAAATGAGGTAGAGCAGCAGGAAGATGATCGCGAGCGTGGCGGGCACGACGATCTTCAACCGGTCGAGCGCGCGCGCGAGGTATTCGAACTGACCGGAATAGGCGAGGCTGACGCCAGGCGAGAGCTTGACCTCGCGCGCCACCGCCGTCTGCAGGTCCTCGACGACCGAGGCGAGATCGCGTCCCCGGACGTCGATATAGACCCAGGTCGATGGTCGCCCATTCTCGGTCTTCAGCATGGGCGGTCCATCGCTGATCGCGATCTGGGCGACGCTGCCCAGCGTAATCTGCTGGCCGGAAGGAGTAAGCAGAGGAAGAGCGCGAAGCGCGTCCGGACTGTCGCGCAGCTCGCGCGGGTAGCGGACATTGATGGGATAGCGCGCCAGCCCCTCAACGGTCTGGCTGACATTCTCCCCGCCGATCGCACCGGAGACAATCGCCTGGACATCGGCGATGGTGAGGCCGTAGCGCGCCGCCGCCATCCGATCGATCCGCACATCGACATAGCGCCCGCCGGTCAGCCGCTCGGCGAGCGCGGAACTGACGCCAGGCACCCCCTTTGCGACCCGTTCCACCTCCCGCGCGATATGGTCGATAGCGGCAAGATCCGAGCCTGAGACCTTGACACCGATCGGGCTCTTGATGCCGGTCGCCAGCATGTCGATCCGGTTGCGGATGGGAGGCACCCAGATATTGGCGAGGCCCGGCACCTTCACGGTGCGGTCAAGTTCCTCGACCAGCTTGTCGGGGGTCATGCCCGGCCGCCATTGCTCGCGCGGTTTGAAGCGGATCGTCGTCTCGAACATTTCGAGCGGGGCGGGGTCGGTGGCGCTTTCCGCACGCCCCGCTTTCCCGAACACGCTCTGCACCTCGGGCACCGCCTTGATCATGCGATCGGTCTGCTGGAGGAGGTCCGATGCCTTGGCGGCCGACAGGCCGGGCAGGGCAGAGGGCATGTAGAGGAGATCACCCTCGTTCATCGCCGGCAGGAACTCGCCACCGAGCCGCGACAAGGGCCAGGCGGTCGTCAGGAAGACCATTCCCGCCAGGACGAGGGTCGCCTTGGGCCGCTTCAGCACCCAGTCGATGGCGGGGCGATAGGCCCTCGTCAGCGCGCGATTGACCGGATTGGCCTGCTCGGAGGGGATTTTGCCTCGGATCAGCCAGCCCATCAGCACCGGCACGAGCGTCACGGAGAGGATCGCCGCGGCCGCCATGGTGTAGGTCTTGGTGAAAGCCAGTGGCGCGAAGAGACGACCTTCCTGCGCCTCAAGCGTGAAAACCGGGACGAAGGACAAGGTGATGATGAGGAGCGAGAAGAAGAGCGCGGGCCCGACTTCGCGAGCCGCATCGGTGATCACCGTCCACCGCGCAGGCCCGGCCAGCTCCTCGCCCGGATGATCATGCTCCCATTGCTCGATCCGCTTGTGGGCGTTCTCGATCATCACGATCGCGGCATCGACCATCGCGCCGATCGCGATCGCAATTCCGCCCAGGGACATGATGTTGGCGTTAACGCCCTGCAGGTGCATCACGATGAAGGCGGCCAGGACGCCGAGCGGCAGCGTGACGATCGCGACCAGCGCCGAGCGCACATGCCACAGGAACAGGGCGCAGACGATCGCGACAACGACGAACTCCTCCACGAGCTGGTGCGTGAGGTTCTCGATCGCGGCATCGATGAGCTGCGACCGGTCATAGGTGGGCACGATCGCGACGCCGCGGGGAAGGCTCTTCTTCAGGACCTCGAGCTTATCGCGCACCGCCTGGATGGTGGCGCGTGCGTCCGCTCCCGAGCGCAGGATGACGACCCCGCCCGCCACTTCGCCGTCGCCGTCGAGCTCGGCGATGCCACGGCGCATTTCGGGGCCAAGCTGGATGGTCGCGACGTCACCGAGCGTCACCGGCACGCCGCCCGCCGCAGTGCGCAGCCGTATGGCGCGGAAGTCGTCGAGTGTTTGCAGATAGCCCGAAGCGCGCACCATATATTCGGCCTCGCCGAGTTCGAGGACCGATCCACCGGTTTCCTGGTTCGCTTGGCTGATCGCAGTGACGGCCTGCGCGTGGGTGATGCCGTAACCGGCGAGTTTCACCGGATCGAGCACGACCTGATATTGCTTGACCATGCCGCCGATGCTGGCGACCTCGGCCACGCCCGGCAGGCTCTTGAGCTCATAGCGGAGGAACCAGTCCTGCAGCGACCGCAGCTGGGCGAGGTCGTGGCCGCCGGTGCGATCGACTAGCGCATATTGATAGACCCAGCCCACGCCAGTCGCGTCGGGGCCGATCGCGCTGCGCGCGGTGTCGGGCAGGCGGCCCTGCACCTGATTGAGATATTCGAGAACGCGCGAACGTGCCCAATAAAGGTCTGTGCCATCCTCGAAGATGACGTAGACGAAGCTGTCCCCGAAGAAGGAATAGCCGCGCACGTTCTTCGCGCCCGGCACCGAAAGCATTGTCGTTGCAAGCGGATAGGTAATCTGGTTCTCGACGATCTGCGGGGCCTGGCCCGGATAGCTCGTGCGGATGATGACTTGTGTGTCGGAAAGGTCGGGCAGGGCGTCGATCGGCGTGCTGCGCAGCGCGAGCAGTCCGCCCAGGACAAGCGCCAGCGCCCCGAGCACCACGAACAGCCGGTTGTTGGCCGACCAATCAATGAGCCGACCGATCATCGGGCGGCCTCGCGGCTCAGCGTGCGGACGACGGGGCCGTCCGCCGCCTGGTCAAAGCCGAAGACGACGCGATCGCCTTTCTTGAAGCTGCGGGCGAGTGCGGGTGTGCTTAGCCTGAACGTCATCGTCATCGCGGGCCATTTGAGCGCGGGGACCGCCTCGTGGCTGAGGGTTATCCGGTCGCCCGCAATGCTCTCGATCCGGCCGCTCGTGTGATAGGCGCCGCTCGCAGGTGTTTCTGCACGCGGCGCGCGGGTTGCCCCACTGATCGGACGCGCCTCGATGCCCAAGAGGCTGGCTTCGGAGTCGATCAGGAACTGGCCCGAGGCAACGACCTTCTCCCCCTCGGCAAGTCCGGCGAGGATTTCGGTCTGGCCTCCGGCCTCGGCGCCGGTTTGCACCTCGGCAGGCCGATAGCGCCCTTGCGGCAGGGCGAGCATGACGAGCGCGCGCTTGCCCGTCCGGATCACCGCCTCGGAAGGAACCAGCAATGCCGGTCGGGCAGCGCCGCCGAGATCGACCGAAGCGAACATGCCGGGGCGCAGACGCCCGGCACGGTTGGGAAGTTCGATGCGCACGGTGAGGGTCCGGCTTTCGGCGGCGACGCTCGGCAGGATCGCCGCGATGCGCCCGGTGAAACGCTCGCCCGGATAGGCGGCGAGGGTCGCGGTCGCGCTCTGGCCGGGCTTGAGCTGGCCGGCCATCGCCTCTGGCACGGCGGCATTCAGCCACACCGTGCCGAGACCATTCACCTCGGCGAGCGTCTGACCGCTCGCGACAGTCATCCCGGCCCTGACGCCCAGCGTCTTGATCGTGCCGCCGGTCGGTGTCGAAATCGTCACCACATTATGCGGCCGCCCGCTCCGCTCAACCGCAGCGACCGTTCCCTGGGGCATGCCAAGCAGCAAGAGGCGCTGCCGCGCGGCGTGGCTGAGATCTGCATCGCCGATCCGGCGTACCGCCAGATATTCCGCCTGTGCACCCGCCCATTCCGGCACCAGGATATCGGCGAGCGGTGCGCCCTTGCCAATCACATCGCCCGGCGCACGCGCGTAGACACGCTGGACGAAGCCCCCGGTCCGCGCCTGAACGACGGCGACATCGCGCTCGTTGAACTCGATCGTACCGGTCGCCGTGAGGCTCGAGCCCAGCGCCCCGGTCCGCGCCTCCGCGATGCGCAGGCCGAGTGATTGTGCACGCGCAGGATCTATCGTTACCCCGGTCTCGCCGCTCGCCGCCTCGTCGGCATATTTGGGGACAAGCTCCATATCCATGAACGGCGACTTGCCCGGCTTGTCGAAATGCTGGCTCGGCACCATCGGATCGTACCAGTAGAGGATCTTCCGGCCTGTCTCTGCCATCCGGGGTGTTGCATCGTCATGGCGAAGAGTAGCGATGCCATAGCCTGCGCCGCCCGCGACCACCGCAAGGATGGCGGCGGCAAGACCGAGCTTCCTGTCAAAATTCATCAGCGATCGCTCCCATAGCTCAGAACAAGACGCGCGCCGTCACGCGCCACCAGCGCCTCGCGGTCGAGCGTTTCGATTTCGGTGTTAGCCAGCATGGTCTGGGCCTGGATCACGTCGAGCAGTCCGGCGCGGCCCGCCGAATAGCTGGCGGTTTCCAGATCGGCCTTCTGTTGCGCGAGCGGCAGCAGGGCGTCATGAGACCGCATCCACTGCTCATGATGCATGACATGATCGGCAAGCCCGGCTTCGAGATCGGCTGCCAGCGCGCGCCGCATGTCTTCCTGCTCGGCCAGCGCCGCACTCGCGCTCGCGCTGCTGGCCGCGATCATTGGGTCCTGCCGTTTGCCCGCAAACAGTGGCAGGCTGATCGTGACGCCCGCCGACACCATGTCGCCATAGCGGTCTGCGCGGCGCTGGTAGGCGACGTCGAAACTCCAGTCCGGCCGTTTCGCGGCGCGTGCCGCCGTTACATCTGCGTCGGCCTGCCGTGATCGCGCCATCGCTGCGTTCAGATCAGGATGCTGGCCGACCGCCTCGCGCAAGGCGGACGGATTGATCGCGAAATCGGGGACAGTGCCAGTGACCTCCGGGTTCGCATCGCCCGTCCAACGGGCGAGCATCGAGCGGGCGCGTGCGGCATCGGCCGCGACTTCGCTTCTCTTGTCCTCAAGCGCGGCGATTGCCTGGCGGACATCGAGCGTTTGCGCAGGCCGTGCCGAACCCGACGCCACGCTCGAACGCGCGGCGACCGCAAGGCCATTCTGCCGCGCAATGACGACGTCGATCGCTGCAAGCCGCCGCTCGGCATAGTAGAGGTCGATCCAGGCGAGCGCGGTCGCCACCCTGACGCGACGGGCTTCGGCGACGCCATTGGCCTCGGCTGTCGCGATGTCGGCCAGAGCGCGGCCTTGCTGGGCATGGCGCTTGGCGGCATTGGGCACATCTTGGCTGATCCCCACTCGCGCCATCGTCATGCTGTCGCCGGCATAGGTGAAGGCGGGTGGACCCGAGACGGGGAAATTGTCGAGACCGACGCCAAGTCTGGGGTCGGGAAGCCGGCCGGCGGCGATGGCGGCCGATCGGCGCGCCTCGATATCGAGGCCGCGGGCCTGGACTGACGGCGCGGTCTCCGCCCTGGAAAGGGCGTCCTCGAAGGTCAGCGGCTGCGCGAACGCAAGGCCCGGCATTGCGGCGGACAGCAGCGCAACGAACACATAGCGCATGGAAAACTCCCGATGGATAGATCGGAGCGGCGCGGGGCAGGATTGCGGGCATATGGGTGGAGACGAAACGGGGGGCGTTCCGCCGCCACCGCCAGCCCGGCAATGATACGACCCGAAGGTGCCGGGGCTGATCTTAGCCGGCCGATGGCATGGAATGCCCATCATGCATGGGCTTCATGCAATCAGCGGCATTCGTCTTCATCATGTCGCACGCACAGTTCGCCATCTGTGCCTGATCGGGCACCCACACGCGCTTCTGCGCAGGGCCAGTGGCCCGCGGGCCATATTGAGGCACCGACCGCCCCTCCCAATGTCCCTGGGGCGTGGTCTGGCTGTTATCGGCCGCCCATGCAGGTGCGGTGAGGCTGAGGGCCGCAAGGAGAGCGGCCGAAAGCATCTTCATGGTCATCACGAATATCCTTTGACTGAATGGAAGATGATCGCTGGGTCGGGCGCGACACTGCCGCGCGCCGAACAGACGCGATCGCTCAATCAGCCAAGGTTCATGGGAGGGTCAGGATCGGGGGCGAAGCTCTTGCCCGCGAGCACGGTCGTCGCGGACCAGAAATTCAGCTTGCCGTGAATATGAGACACGGCAAGGCTTCCAGTAAGATCGGCGGCCATCAACGGCACCACACACCCCATGGCAGCGATGCAGTCGAGGGTGAGCCCCTTGCATGGCTTTTCCTTTGGCGCCGGCTGCTGCTCGGCCATCATGGCCATGCAATCGGCGTCCATCGCCATTGTCGTGGCCGGCGTGGTCGCAGTAACGCTACGCGCATAGGCCAATTCAGCTCCGAAGAGGCCGGTTAGGGCTCCGAGCAGGAGCAGCGAGGCGAGGAAGCGTTTCACCAGCTTCCTTGTCTACCGCAATGGCTTCAAAGATCCAAATAGAGTTTCGGCACCCGATCGTCCAACCGCCTGAAAAGGGCGGGAGGTAGACGACCCCTTGGTGGAGTGTGGATCGGTGACGCCGCTTAAAGGGCGTGTACCAATTCAGGTTCGGCCGCCTCTCGAGGGGACAGGCGGCAATCAGCTTGTTCCCAAATTCGCTTCCGCAAGGGCCGTCGCAGGCCTCTGCTGCTGCGATCGTTCCAGCCGCAAACGAGGGAATATGTGACTTCGCGCGTATATCTATCCATGGAGATTAAAGGGAAGGCTTTGCCTGTATGCGGAAGCGGCAGAGACATCTCATTGGCGTGCTTCGGGTGCGTACAGGGCCAAGCTGTCCGTCCGCGCAGGTCGGTCGCCGAGCAACCCGCACCACTTGGTGGGCGCGTCTGATCGCGTCCATCGCTACCGCTATTCAGGGCCGGGTCGGCGGTTTGTTCATGCCTGACGGCCCTGACCATTTGGCATTCTAGATAAGGACAACTATATGGCTAGCCTGCTTTTAACCCGTCGCCACTTTGTGGGGAGCGTACGCGCGTTAGGACTTGTCGCGGTGATGGGCGGGCTGGTCGGCGCGTGCAGCGCAGCCGCGGCGAAACCGGTGCCAATTATTGTCCACAAGGATCCAAACTGCGGTTGTTGCACGGCTTGGGCCGAACGGATGGAATTAACAGGAGACTTCACGGTCACGCTTGTCGATGCGGCGGACATGGCCGCCGTCAAAACGCGTCTGCGGGTGCCACTTGAGCTTGCATCGTGCCACACCACAGAGGTTGCGGGATATGTCATCGAAGGACATGTGCCAGCGGCGGATATTTCGCGGCTCCTGCTCGAGAAGCCGTCTGACATAATAGGATTGGCGGTTCCTGGAATGCCGGCCGGTTCACCGGGGATGGAAACACCGGACGGGCATCGCGATGCCTATGAGGTGATCGCGTTCACCACCGGTGGCCGCCAAAGATTGTTTGCGCGGCACCGCTGAAACACCGCTTTACGATCTTACGGAAAAAGGGGGGAACCGCGAGGTTCCCCCGGTTGGTCTCAGAACCAGGCGCGCACGCCAAATACGAAACTCAAGTGCGAGACGTCTCCGCCCACCGCGCGTTCGAATGCGGCGGTATCGCCGAAGGTCTCATTATACTCGACGCCGATGTAAGGCGCGAATTCCTTGACAATCTCGTAGCGTAGCCGGAGTCCAACCTCCGCTTTAGACAAGCCGGAGCCAACACCGATTTCTGGCACGTCTTGCAACGCGAAGTCGATTTCCACCCGAGGTTGAAGGATCAGCCTTTGTGTTATGCGCTGGTCATATTCGGCCTCGAAACGAGCGGTGAGATCGCCCTTATCAGACAGGAAGAGCGCACCATCGACCTCGAACCAGTAAGGAGCCAGGCCTTGGATACCGACGACCAGATGCGCACGTTCCGGGCTGGGCTCGAAGTCATAGCGGATGCCGGTTTGCAGGTTAAACCAGGGATCAAGCGCATGACTCCAGAGTGCTTGGACCTCGGCCTGCTCGGGCTTTTCTCTGAAATCCGATTCGATCTCTGTTTTCAGCCATAACCGGTCGATGTCGCCGCCATACCAACCTTGCGCGCTGACAAAGTAGCCGTCGCGGCCCTTGGTGACGCGGCTTTCCATCTGGTCGATCAGAATGTTGTAGGTGGTGATGTCGCCGTGCTCGCGGCGCGAAATCTCTCGCGCGTCGGCCATCGCTCCAGTCCCGAACACGGCGTCCGCCGCATTGTGGGGGCTGCTGAACGCCCCCGATGGCGGTGGACCAACCGGCGGGTCGGGAATGCCAGGCTCGTGGCCAGGCGCCGTGTGACCTGCATTGGCCCCTGAAGCTGGCATGCTGTGGCCGGCGTGGGGATCGGATGCCTCCTGAGTGGGCTGCATCATGTGTCCGGCGTGTGGATCGACCGCAGGTTCGGAGGCACTGGCATGTCCTGCGTGCGGGTCGACAGGTGTGGCGGGCTGTGTTTCGGCCGCGGAGGGTGTCGCATGCCCATGGTCGCTGGTCTGTGCGAGCGCCGGTGATGCAAGCGCGGTGGCGGTGAGCAGGATCAAGATGCGGGTCATGCCGCTTCTCCTTCAAGCGGACGGACGGTAACGACGCGGAACATGCCGGCATGCATGTGCAGCAGCAGATGGCAATGGAACGCCCAGTCTCCCGGAGCATCGGCTGTAAGATCGAAGGTGAGCTTCGCACCTGGCAGAACATTCACTGTGTGCTTGAGCGGGTGGCTCCCCGTGTGGCCGTTGACGACCTCGAAGAAATGACCGTGAAGGTGGATGGGATGCGTCATCATGCTATGATTGATCAGGACGACCCGGGCCCGCTCGTTCCGCTCAAAGCGGATCGGCTCGACGCCCTCGCTGAACTTCTCGCCGTCGAAGGACCACATGAAACGCTCCATGTTGCCGGTCAGGTGAACCTCGACGGTGCGCGTCGGAAGCCGCTTGTCCGGATTGGGCGTCAGCGACATCAGATCCCGATAGGTGAGCACCTTATGACCCACGTCTTCGAGCCCGAGGCCTGGGTCCCCTGTCCGGTCGACGGGCGCCATCGCGATCGCGTCTACTCCAACGCCAACCTTGACAGATGGCGGCACCAGCGACTTGTCTCGCATATTCATGCCGCCCATCGAGCCAGATGAGCCATGATCCATTCCCGCCATCGACGCCGTAGCGCCAGCCGTTGTGGCGGCGCCGTGCGAGCTGTGATCCATGCCCGCCATTGAGCCATGGTCCATTCCGCCCATGCCCATGTCCTTCATGCTGAGTGTCGGACGCGGCCGCAGCGGCGGTACCGGCGCGGTCATTCCCAGGCGTGGGGCAAACGTCGCCCGCCCCATGCCGGAGCGGTCGATAGATTCTGCCACGAGCGTGAAAGCGCGGTCCTCGGTAGGCTGGATGATGACATCGTAGGTTTCGGCGTTGCCGATCTGGAACTCCTCGACGGTTACCGGACGCACGTTTTGCCCATCGGCGTTCACAACCGTCATCGCAAGGCCTGGAATACGGATGTTGAAGATCGTCATGGTCGCAGCATTGATGAAGCGCAGCCGCACACGCTCTCCTGGGCGGAATAGCCCGGTCCAGTTTTCTTTGGGTCCATGCCCGTTGATCAGGTAGGTATAGGTCGATGCGGTGACATCTGAGATGTCGGTCGGATCCATGCGCATCTTGCCCCACATCAGACGGTCGGACAGCGACATCTTGTCTTCAGGATCTCCGTCGCGCAGCAGGCCCGCCAAGGTCTGCTTTTGACGATTGAAGTAGCCGCCCTCCTGTTTGAGCTTGGTGACGAGCGCATGCGGATGAAGGAACGTCCAGTCGCTGAGCACGATGACGTGCTCGCGGTCATAGGCGATCGGATCAGCATCCGCCGGGTCGATCACGATCGGACCGTAATGCCCTTGCTGCTCCTGTAAGCCTGAGTGGCTATGGTACCAGTACGTGCCCGACTGTTTGATCGGGAACTCATAAACGAAGGTCGTCTTTGGCTTGATGCCCGGAAAGCTCACGCCGGGTACCCCGTCCATCTGGAACGGCAGGATCAGGCCGTGCCAATGGATCGACGTGTCCTCGTCAAGTGCGTTCTCGACGCTGATCCGCACCTTCTGTCCTTCCTTGAGGCGGATCAAGGGAGCTGGCAGCACGCCGTTCATCGTCACGGCGTGACCGGTGCGGCCCCCGACGGCGAAGGCGCTATGGTCAACCTTAAGATGGAGATCTTCGCCGGTGAGCGTCGGCATATTTGGTGACAGTCCGGTCGAGCCGGTTTGTGCCCATGCCGGGAACAGCCCGGTGAAGCTTAAACCGGCCGCGCCCAGTGCACCTGCACGAAGCAGAGCGCGGCGTTCGATAAGGTGATTCATAAAAAAATCCTTCTGAGCTTCCGGCGGCCCATATGTATTGCTGGGTCGCAGGAGCAGGCTGGAAGCGACAGCATGGCCCGCCTACCTTCGTTGATATTACTGATGGCTGATATTGTGCGCGGCACGTGGGTTGGCACCCCTTGGTTACCGGTCATGTGACGCCGAGGTCGGACGTAGGCGCCACGGCAAGGCATGTCGCTTCAGAGTGAGGGCGGCAACAAGATGCGTCATGGTTCAATCTCCAAGATGATCGCGTGTCTGGCAGAGCACTTAAGAGATACGCGGAGGGGGCGTGTCCCCCTCGCAGAAAAAAGCCAATCAGGATTTTCGAAGCGGCCCTTACTGCGCCACCTTGAGAGGCAGGCGCGGCTCATTATCCGAACTGTGGCGCCGGATCGTCCTGTCCGCCTCGCGTATGGCGTCACTTCAAGATTCCATGATGAGTGGACAGCGGCCTGCGTGAGAGCAGAGTTGGTTAAATGTCATATAGGATGCCTACCTAACCCTATTGAGCCTGGCTGAATCTACGCGCCGCGGTTCGGTGATTGGCCCAAAATCCTGCCGACAGGATCGCTAGCACGGCGAGCTGGGCGACCACACCTTGGCGTGTCGGGAAAAGCCCGAGAAGCGGGATGCGTGGAATGCCGTGCCAAATATCGACCCCGAGAACGCCTGCCTCCTGCAATCCGGCGATACCCTTGCCGGCAAGCACGACCGCCAGGATTGCAATCAGGATCGAACTCCAGGAGAAAAACTGCGTGATTGGAAGTTTGGCGCTATAGCGCAGCATGATCCCGGCGAGTAGCACAAGAAGGACCGCAGCAACGGCCGTGCCAGCCAGCATGGCGCCGCCATTCCCCTGCGTCCACAAGGCCGCGTAGAACAGGATCGTCTCGAACACCTCACGATAGACGACGACAAACGCAAGCAGGAACAGAAACCAGGCCGAACGACGTGACAGCGCGCGGGCCATCTTGTCCCTGATGTAGCGCTGCCATGCGTCCGCGTTGCTTTTGCCATGCATCCAGATGCCGACCGACAACAGGATGATCGCCGCCAAGAGCGAGCCAAATCCCTCGGTCAATTCTCGCGAGGCGCCGCTGATTCCGATGACATATGTTGCGACCACCCAGGTCAGTACCCCCGCGACCAATGCCGCAATCCATCCGCCATGAATATAGCGCAAGACCTCTGGCCGTTCGGCTTTGCGGAGGAATGCGATCATCGCGATGACGATCAGCAGGGCCTCGAGCCCCTCGCGCAACAGGACGCCAAAGGCGCCGAGAAAACTCGACATATTGCTTGCCTGCTCAGAGGCCAGAACGGCCTCCGCCTCTGCGAACAACCCGTCGAGGGTTGCGACCGCCGCTTGGACCTCGGCCACAGGGCGTCCCTTGCCGATGGCGCTGCGCAGCTCCGCCATGGCGCCTTCGATCCGCACCATGAGCGCCGTATCGCGCGAGGCCAGCACGGGTTCGACAGGTTCGAATCCGTCAAGATAGGCCGAAAGCGCGAGATCGGTGGCGGCTTTTCTGTCGCCGGCCGTATAGGCTTGGAGGCTCGCATCGAGACGCTCGCGGGCGAGTGACAGGGAGCCTTGCGGTTCGGCGGCCAGCGCCTCGGGGTGTCGCCGCAGGAAGGCAGTCAGCGCCGTCGCTTTGTCGGCCCCCAGCTCCGCAGAAAGTGCGGCGGGCGTCACTGCCGCGATCGCCGCCAAATCGGGCAGCTTTGCCCGCAGTCCCGCGTCCGCTCGCCAGAGTTTCGTGCCATCGGTGACGGACGATGCAGGATAGGCCAGGCCGCCGACATAGAAGGCCAGCGCCCAGCGGTCATCGTTCGATAGCTCGCCGAAGCTCGCCATCGAGGTGCCTTCGAGACCTTGGGTGACGACCTGATACAGACCGAAGAGACTGCGCTGGTCTGCCCGTTCGGCATCGGTGAACGCAATCGGTAATGGATCGAGACCGGCCGCGCTCGGACCTTTTCCGTCGCCGGTCGCGCCGTGGCACGATGCGCAATTTTGCGCATAAAGTGCGGCACCACGCGCCAGATCGGGAGGAGAAGATGGGGCCAGCGGCACCGGATAGGCGGCAAGCAATGCTTTGGCCAGATCGCGCGACTGCACGGCGACCGTCGCCGGGTCAGCCTTCCCGGCAATGGTGTTCCTGAGCACGGCTGCGCGCCGGCTCAGCCCGGCTTTGGTACTGGTTTGCGGCAAGGTCGCCAGCCGTTTCTCGACCTCGCCGGCGAATTCGACCATCTCGGCATATTCGGCGTCGCTGATGACCTTTCCGCCGGCGACCGCGCCGGCATAGTCGACCGCGATATAGTCGAGCAGCCGCCAACTCGTCTGCACCGCGGCACTATCGGCTCGCACCGGCGTCGCCTGCAACATCATGAGCACAAGGAGAATGAAGCTGCTCGCGCGCAGGAGCGCGCGGATGTCAGGCAAAGAGACGAGCGCATATCGGGTGCGGAGGTTGGCAGTCATAAATCTATTCCGGTTCTTCCCAGTCGAGCCGTGCGCCTTCGTCGTCCACGGGACGGGCAAGACGTGTTGGCAACCATGCCGACAGCCACGGGCGAGGTTGTGAGCCAGCCATGTCCGAGGGGCGATCATTCCGACCCCGATTCAGGATCTGTGCGACGGGGCGGCGATGCCGGAGCGGCTTGTCCCGCCGCCCCGGCCCGTCGTCGTCAGTGTTTTGCGAACAGTGCCTGCCTTCCCGGACCGAACGCCATGACCGAATAGGGGTGAGGCTTGCGCCCCGGCACCTCCATCCCCGGCGACCCGAGCGGCATGCCGCCGACGGCAATGCCCGTCATGCCCTTCGGGCGCGCGGCGATGAAGCGTTTGATATCGGCGGCGGGAACATGGCCTTCTACGACGACGCCGTCGATGATGGCGGTGTGGCAGGACCCGAGCGAGTCGGGAACGCCGAGCCGCTGCACCAGCGCGCCACGTTTCGGATTGTCGGAGATCGTCGCCTTGCGTCCAAGCTGCTGCGATATCTGCTTTGCCCATATCCCGCAGCAGCCGCAGCCGGGATCGCGATGCACGATGATATTGCTCGCAGCGAAGGCGTTGGCTGGCGCCACGAGCATGATGGCGCCGGCAAGGGCCAGGCGGATTTTGACTTTGAGGTTCATACGAAATGCCTTTCTTTGATCAGAACCAGCTGCGCAGGCCGACGAGGAAGCTCCAGCCGGCCGCCGTTCGATACGGTGATTCATGTCTGTCTGTCCTTTTACACGGCATCGCAAAGGGTTTCGCCAACAGGCGGAAACCGTGCCGAAAACTTTTCTTGGAAAGGGCGATCCCGGGGCGACGCATGCGCCGCCCCGGTTTTTGCTATTTGTTGTCGGGCGCGCCGCCGGACTTCGCGACCATGGCTGCGTGCATTTTCTTGCAGCGCTCCATCATCTTGCCATCGGGCTTCATCTTGCCGTCGGCCATCATCCCGCCATGCAACGGCATTGCCTGGACAGTCTGGGCGGATGCGGCGTGCGTTGCATCTGTGGGTTCGGCTGCCTGTGCGGCAACGGGGGTTGTGATCGCCATCGCGATCACGCTCAGTATCCTGTTCATTTTCAATACTCCGGAAAAGACTATGTTGGGGTCATATGTCCGGAACATTCTGCGGTGGCCGTGCTTCCACTTCGGGCGTGATGCCGACCTGCACTTGGGTCGGTCCTGTGACCGCCCTGGCTGCGGGGTTGTAAAACTGCTGGCCGGTTGCGTCGGGCAGCAGACAGAGTGGCGCGCAGGCGCTGACGCAGCCGCCATGCGTGCAGGGCTTTTCCCTATCGTCCATATCGGGGCAGCCGGCTTCGGTTGCCGCGGAGGGACAGGCAGGGGCCTGCGCCATCACAGCGCCCCCGTTCGATATCGACATCGGCGAGAAGAGTAGCGCGAGCGCGACGAGTAGCGGTGCGATCAGCCGTGTCATCGAGATACTTTCCTCATGCGAGTCGATCTGTCTCTGGACCTTGACAGTGTGGTAAGGTCAAGCTGCGGTTTCGCCGTCCGGGGCCGAAGCGCCGCCGGGCAGGTCTGCGGTTGGGATAGAACGGGTTGTTCGACGCTACTTATCACACACTTCTGGGTGCCTTTGCCGCGCGGATCGCTTACCGGGCTTGCCGAAGCGCCAGGGTTCGCGCGGTTCAAGGTCCGATGGCCCGCCATCGCCCTCCGCCAATCCTTCGATGATCGGGCATTCGGGGCGATCGTCGCCGTGGCAATGATCCGCCAGCGTCTCGAGCGTTCGCACCATGGCTTCGATTTCGGCCATTTTTTCCTTGAGCCGCTCGACATGTTCCAGCGCGAACGCCTTCACGTCGGCGCTTGCCCGGCTTCGGTCGGACCACAGGCCAAGCAACTCGCCAATTTGCTCAACTGTAAAACCGAGGTCGCGTGCGCGCCGGATGAAGCGAAGCCGATGCACATCGGCGGCGTCATAGTCGCGGTAGCCCGAGTCCTGACGCGCCGCCTTGGGGATGAGGCCCGTCTGTTCATAGTAGCGGATCATCTTCGTCGAGACACCTGACATTTCCGCAGCGCGGCCGATGTTCATGGCTATTCTCCCTGTGCGTGGCGATCGGCGGCGATCACTGGCCGGAAGGCCTTCAACCGCAGCGCGTTGGTAAGCACGAAGATGCTCGATAGCGCCATCGCGCCAGCGGCGAAAATCGGCGACAGCAAAGTGCCGTTCAGAGGGTAAAGCGCGCCAGCCGCAACGGGGATCAGCGCCGCATTATAGCCGAACGCCCAGAACAGGTTCTGCTTGATGTTCCGGATCGTCGCCTTCGACAGCGCGATCGCGTTCACCACGCCCCGCAGGTCGCCCGACATCAGAACGACGTCGGCGGACTCGATCGCGACATCGGTGCCCGTGCCGATCGCAAGGCCTACATCGGCCTCGGCGAGCGCGGGCGCGTCGTTGATGCCGTCGCCGACGAAAGCGACCTTGCGGCCACCCGCGCGCAGCCGGTTTATGGCATCGACCTTTCCGTCCGGGAGCACTTCTCCGACCACTTCGTCGATCCCCAGCATCCGCGCGACAGCATCGGCCGTCGCCTGGTTGTCGCCCGTGATCATCGCGACCTTGAGCCCGAGGTCGTGCAGCGCCCGGATCGCCTCCGGCGTCGTGTTCTTGATGGGATCTGCGACCGCGATCACCGCCGCCAACTTGCCGTCGATCGCTGCATAGAGCGGCGACCGGCCCTTGGCGCCGAGTTCGCTGGCCATCGCGGCAAAGGCGGACACATCATGGCCGAGCTTGGTCATGAAGCGATCCGCGCCCACCTGAACCTCTCGGTCGCCGACCTTGGCTGACACGCCATAGCCGGGTGTGGCGCCGAACGCGCTGGGCGATTGGACGGTGAGGTTCCGCGCTTTCGCGGTCGCCACGATGGCCTCCGCGATCGGGTGCTCTGACTGGGTTTCGACGCTGGCGACCAGTGCGAGCACTTCGTCCCGATCGAACCCGGCTGCGGGTTCAAGGTCGGTCAGTTCCGGGCGGCCTTTGGTCAGGGTGCCGGTCTTGTCGAGCGCCACGACCGTTACGTCGCGCAACGTCTGAAGCGCCTCGCCCTTGCGGAACAGCACGCCCAATTCGGCGGCGCGCCCGGTCCCGACCATGATCGAGGTTGGGGTCGCCAGACCCATGGCGCACGGGCAGGCGATGATCAGCACCGCGACCGCGTTCACCAGTGCAAAGGTCAGCGCCGGATCGGGGCCGAAGATGAGCCAGATGAGGAAGGTCAGGCCTGCGATCCCCATCACGGCGGGGACGAACCAGGCGGTCACCTTGTCGACCATCGCCTGGATCGGCAGCTTCGACCCCTGCGCCTGCTCGACCATGCGGATGATCTGGGCCAACACGGTGTCCGCGCCCACCTTGGTCGCGCGGAAGGTGAAGGCGCCGATCTTGTTGATGGTGCCGCCGACGACAGCCGCACCTGCGGCCTTGGCGACCGGCACGGGCTCGCCGGTGATCATCGATTCATCGACATAGGAATTGCCGTCGACGACCTCGCCATCGACCGGCACGCGCTCGCCCGGACGCACCTGGACGATGTCGCCAGCATGGACGTCGGCGAGGGCGACTTCCAGCGTCGCGCCGTCGCGCACGATGCGCGCGGTTTTCGCCTGGAGGCCGACGAGGCGCTTGATCGCCTCCGATGTCCGCCCCTTCGCCTTGGCCTCGAGATAGCGGCCGAGCAGGATCAGCGCCACGATCACCGCCGCAGCCTCATAATAGACGTTGGCGGTGCCGGGCGGCAGCACGCCGGGGGCAAAGGTGGCCACCAGCGAGTAACCCCAGGCGGCGCTCGTCCCCAGCGTGACAAGCGAGTTCATGTCGGGGGTGCCGCGCAGGATCGCGGGAATGCCCTTCTGGAAAAAGCGCAGCCCCGGTCCGAAGAGCACCAGGGTGGTGAGGGTGAACTGGATGAGCCAGTTCGTCTGCATCCCGATCGTGCGCATGACGAAATCGTGGACAGCGGGGACGAGGTGGGACCCCATCTCCAGCACAAAGACCGGCAGTGCCAGCACCGCCGCGAGAAATAGCGAGTGGCGCAGGCCGCTGAGCTCCTGCTCGCGCGCCGAAGCCTCTTGGTCGGAAGATGCGCCATCGCCTTCGATCCGGCGCGGTTCATAACCGGCGCCGCGGATCGCCGCCTCCAGATCCTCCAGCGACGCGACGCCGCTGCGATAGCGGATGTTGGCCTTTTCGGTCGCCAGATTGACGGTGGCGGTGATGACGCCCGGAACTCTGGAAAGCGCCTTCTCCACGTGTCCGACGCACGACGCGCAGGTCATACCGGCGACGCCGAATTCGACCCCGGCTTCGGGCACCTGATAGCCTGCGCGCTCGATCGCCTCCATGACGGCCCAGGGCTCGGAGGCACCCGTGAACGTCACATCCGCCCGTTCGGTCGCCAAATTGACGCTGACGTTGGTGACATTGGGCAGCTTGCCGATCGCTTTTTCGACGTGGCCGACGCACGAGGCGCAGGTCATGCCGGCGACGGCAACACTCAGTCGCTCCGGCCCGGTGGCGGGATCGTCACTTTCCCGCGTCAATTCGACTACATCGGACATCACAAGTTTCTCCGGATTTGCTTGTTTGACCGGAATGTGGGGCTTCCAACGATGGGAAGGTCAAGGGGTAAAAAATTCCTCCGGGCCATTGACCTTGCCACGATGGCAAACCCCATCTTCGAATTTCAATCGCAGTATTGGAGGTTCCATGATGATCCGTTTTGAGATCCCGGGCATGACATGCGGCGGCTGCGCGCGCTCAGTCACCACGGCCATTCAAGGCATTGATGCACAAGCGAAGGTCGAAATCGATATTCCGGGGAAGAGCGTCTGTGTCGAGAGCCGCGCGGACAGGAATTCGCTCATCGAGGCTATCCGCGAAGCCGGCTATGAAGCTCGGACAGCATAAATAAAAAAGCGATCTGGAACGCACCATCTCCCGCGCAAACCACTTATTTTAGCGAGCTGGGCAAATTGATACAGCAGCTCTGTAGCCTGCGGCGTATCGACGTGCAAAGCGCCACCGTGTTGGTGCGCGAGGCCTTCGTGCGTCGCTTCGCCAATGGCAAGGCGCTTCGATCATACGCTGGCCTGACAGCAACGGCGGCTCAGAACGGTAATGGTCGAACTGGCCTGGCTCCGGCAGCGCTACCAGCCTGGCGCAGCACAGGTTGTTTGGTTCCGCGAGCGGACGGGATCTACTGGTCGTCGCGTCCGCAAAGTGATGGTGGTGGCGCTCGCGCGCGTAAGCTGTTGATCGCCCTGTGGCGGTTTGTCACCGACGGAGTGGTTCCCGCGGGCCTGCGAACATTACGTATTCCGGGTTTGGACCCGGGCCCATAGTCCTGTCTTCGAAGAAGCGAAATCTTCCCGTCGAAGATTCACTCGGCGGCGCCCATTTTCTCTTCGAGGGAGTCCAAGATGATCAAGAAGTCTATCATGGTTGCGCTGGCCGGCATCGCGATGTTCGGCGCTTCGCCCCTGCTGGCGCAAGGCATTGGGCACACTTTGTTCATGCGCGGCATGATCGTGGACACGGACAAGGACGGTACCGTCGTCTGCATCGGCAAGGCGGATGGCGCCGAAGTCGGGCAGACCCTCGAGGTCTATCGTGTCGTGCAGCACCCGGGGCCCGCCTCATCGAAGGGGAATGCAACCCCTTTCCATCGTCAGCGTGTCGGCGAGGTGAGGATCGATCACGTTTACGATGATCATTTCGCCCGTGTGAGTGTCACGCAAGGGCGGCCGGCCAAGAACGATATCGTCGAGCTCCGCCGCGGCAACTGACGCGGCTTCGATAAGGGACGAGCCGCGATCTGCGGCAAGCCAGGTGGCTGGGTATCCTGATGCAGAGCCGCCACTGGCCAGACGGGCTCGTCCAACAGGGGAAGGGTTTCGATATGAAAGTGGTCATGCTTGCAGCGCTTGCGGGGTTAACGCTGCTCTCGGCGGGTCCGGCGGGTGCGCAAGGTATCGGCCACACATGGTTCATGCGTGGTTCGATTGTTGGCGCTGACGAATCGGGTCCGGTGGTTTGCATCGGTAAGACGGATGGCGCGGACGTCGGTCAGGTTCTCGAGGTCTACCGCAATGTGCGCGTGCCCGGTGCCCGTGCGTACAAAGGCGCAGGCCCTTCGTACCGTCGGCGATTCGTCGGCCGTGTAAGGATCGACCATGTCTACGACGATCACTTCGCGCGCGTGACCGTGACCGAAGGCAATCCGGCGAAGCACGATATCGTTGAGCTCCGCAAGAATTGAACTTGCTTTAGCGTTGACGTGTCACGAGTTCGCTTCGTCCATGTGAAGGCCGTCGGCGCAGGGACCGGGCGAAAGTCGGATCTCATTTCTTCTTGACCCTGGACCGTGGTCCAACCTGCAAGATCGAGTGATGTCATGGGAACTTTCAAGATCGGCCAGCTCGCGACGGCAGCCGGCGTCGGCCGTGATACGATCCGATACTATGAGCGGAACGGGCTGCTGCCCGCTCCTGAACGCACGGCGGCCGGCTATCGCCTGTACGGCGATGCGGATCTCGACCGGCTTAACTTCATCCGCTCTGCGCAAGAGCTCGGCTTCACTCTCGAGCAAGCGCGGCAGCTTCTTACGCTCACGGTTTCGGATACCGCCACGGCGGCCGCGGTCCTCGAGATCACGCTTGCCAAGATTAATGAGGCGGAAGGCCGCCTTGAGCGCCTCTCGCAAATCCGGGACATTTTAAGAGACCTTGCGCAGGAGTGCCCCGGAGAGGCGCCGACTTCCGAATGCCCCATCCTCGTCTATCTCGCGGCAAAACGTAGACCTTACCAAGACAAAGCGATGAAGAAAGAACCGCCGGGCGAGCGGTAACAACTAAGAAAGGGAATGATCATGAAGATCTACATCGTTGCGGCAGTTGCACCGGCTCTTTTCCTCGGAGCGTGCGCGACCACACCGCCTACATCGGCGCAAATCGAAAGTTGCAGGGAAATGGAGGCGGACATGGGTCTGCGTACGCCTCACGACCACAATGAGATGAAGCAGCTGGGGCGCAATCCCATGAACTTGTCCCACGATCGCTGCAGGCAGATCCTGCGGAACGCTCAGTGAGGTCGTTCGAATAGTCGAGGGACACGGCAATTTCACGCCCAGGAAGGAGATGGACTATGATTTTGAATAATAGCAAGATGTCCGGCACGGTCGGCGGTCTCTTCGCGCTGATGTCCGCGTTGGCCTTATCGGCTTGCGGGAGCAAGAGCGATGAAACCACGCCGGCGCCAATCGACAACAGCACCAATGCAGCCGTCGCTCCATCGACGGCAAACTCTACCGACCCAGCCGACGCGGCAACTGGGGAGGCGATGCAAGACGAGATGGATCGGCATCACCGTCAGAAGATGGATCATGACGAGATGCGCCAGGGCGAGATGAAGCACGACACGGCGCCGTCCTCCGATCAGCCGTCGATGAACCAATCCGCGCCCATGCAGGACATGTGAGCCTGAACGGCCTCCTCCCCATGTCCACCCGAACCATCAGATGCCGCTTCGCGCTGTGGATATTCTTGGCGTCGAGCCTCTGCACAGCGGCAAACGCGCAGGAAGGCGGCGAACATTCGGCGCATCATGGCGGCGCCGCCGGTGCTGCACCCATGGCGGGAGAGGACGCCATGGGTTCGCCGGGCGCCGCAGGTTCGTCGGGCATGGGCTCGATGATGGGCGGAATGATGGATGGGGAAGGTGAGCATGGCGGCGGATCTCGCCGCCCGTTCTTCTCCCAACTCCTGACGGTTCCAACTCTCGACGCCGAAGCTCGCCGGAAGCTTGCAGCGCAGGCTGATACGCGGATCGAAGCGGGCCTGGCCACCATCACCGAGGCTACGGCCGCTGGCACTCATGCGGCCACGGCTGCAGCTCGCCTGGACGCGGCGCGCCGTTTGCGTGAGGGCGTCGATCAGTTCAGCAGTGGTGCGGCGGCACAAGCAGCACTCAACGGCGCGCAGCCGCCGGAGGAGACCGCCATCTCGTGGTTTCGCGAACAACTCCGCATGGAACCGCTGGGATATGATGAATCTTTGCGCTGGTTTGGGGTGTCTCCCTCGCATCTTTTGCTCATGCTGTTCCTGGGGCTTGTGAGCGCGACATTGATCGGACTCCAGCTATCCCGTTTGGCCCGGATCAAGAAGATTGTCAGTACCGGACCCGCCGGGCCCGGACCAGTTAAAGCCCAGGAGCCTCTTGCGGCGCCGGCGGCGCCCAAGCTTGCTGCGCCAGTCGAGAACCGATTGGAGGCGCTCGCGCCCAGCAATGCTCCACCAACCGCGGGAGCCTCCCTCCGCAAGCCGAAGAGCTGGACGGGGCAACTGCGCATCGTCCAGATCATCCGCGAGACGCCCACTGTACGGACCTTCCGCCTCGCGGATCCAGCTGCCGACCGCCTGCCCTTCGACTTCCTTCCGGGACAATTCCTCCAGGTCGAGGTCGAGCCGGAAGCCGGCAAGCCCGGGCGTCGCTCCTACACGATCGCTTCGTCACCAACCCAGCGCGCCTATGTCGAGCTGACCGTGAAGCGCGAGGAGCAAGGGGCCGTGTCACGCCATCTCCATGACAGCGTAAGCGTCGGCGATCTGGTGAAAGTGACAGGGCCGTTCGGCGCGTTCACGTTCACGGGCACTGACGCGGACAGCATCGTCTTGATCGCCGGGGGGGTGGGCATCACGCCAATGATGTCGGTGCTGCGTTATCTCACCGACACAGCGTGGGCAGGCGATATTTTCTTCATCTATGGCGCGCGTTCGACCGAAGAGTTCGTGTTCCGCGATGAGATAGAGCGCTTGGTGCAGCGCTTCGCCAACCTGCACGTCATCGCTGCCATGGAGCACTCCCCCGGCACCGTGTGGATGGGCCCCACAGGTCCAATCACGAAGGAAATGCTGACCGGAGCAGTGCCGGATATCGCTCGCCGCCGCATTCAGCTATGCGGGCCGCCCGGCATGATGGCTGCCATGAGGAAGGAGCTCGCCGAGCTCGGCGTGCCTGAAGCCCAGCTCTTCACCGAAGCCTTTGGGCCCGCATCGCTGCCGATCGACGCCGGCGAACTTGAGGTCAAGCCCGCTCCGGCGCGGCAGCCGCCATCGCCATCTGTTGCGGCAGCGACAATCACCTTTTCCGTCTCGGGGATTTCGGCTGCGTTGCCCGCTGATCAGACGGTACTGGAAGCCGCCGAGGATGCCGGCGTGGAGATCCCCTATGCCTGCCGCGTTGGAGAATGCGGGGTTTGCGTCATCAAGCTGCTTGCCGGCGACGTGACTATGGACGTGGAGTCAGGTCTCGCCGCTTCTGACAAGGCCAACGGCTATATCCTGGCGTGCCAGGCCAAGAGCACCGGCCAACCCCTCGTCGTGGAAGCCTGATGCGGGAGCGCGGCGACATCCTTATGGGCCTTCTGGTCGGCTTCCTCCTTATCTTCCCGCTAGGCTATCTCGTGCATGCCTCGCCCCGCTTCCCCGGCAGCCTGGCCGGCGGCCTGACCGGCATTGCCGCGACCGTGCTCATGCTTCTCACGCTGCCCTATGTGGCCGTAAAGCACGTGAAGTGGATCGAACGCGCCTTATCACGCTATATCAGCAAGCCGACCCTGCTCGCCATTCACGCCTATTCCGGAGTTCTGGCGCCGGTCCTTGGGCTGGTGCATGCCGCTCACAAGTTCGAGAGCCCCCTAGGCGTAGTGCTGACCGGCGTCCTTCTATTAACCGTCCTAAGCGGGTTCATCGGCCGCTATCTTCTCGGGCAGATCGCCAGAGCGCTACGCGGTCGTCGGTCTGAGCTTGCCTCTCTTCAGTCGGCCTTCCTCAATCTTCCGGCGCCCCCTCCCGATCTCGCGCCCGTCGCTCCGGTTTCGGGTTGGAAGCGCTATTTTTTCGTGTCCGGTAACATTCCGGCTCCAACATCCTCCGAAAGAAAAGAGGTGCTCGCCGCCGCTTTGGCCGACACCGAATTTGCGATCCGTGCCGAGGAGGCGACCAACGCTCTCTTCGCGAAATGGCGACTGCTGCATATCGTGCTGGGTACTATCGTTTATGGCCTGCTCGTGATTCACATCGGTGCCGCGATCTATTTCGGGTTGCGCTGGCTGTGATCCGGAGCCAAGCTCTTCTTGCGGTGTTCGTTGTGGCGCTGCTCGCCATGATCACCGCCGTTGCGACCCGTTCCAGCGCTCCGGCGGGTGCCGGCCTGGTTGAGCGTCTCGTGGCGCCAGGCCCGCTGTCTGGCGCGCACCAATCCTTCGCTGCCCAGTGCACGACCTGTCATACGCCGTTGAAGGGTGTCGAAAGCCAGACGTGCCTCAGCTGTCATGCGATGACGGATTTCGGAGACAAGCAATCCACGCAATTCCATGCCAAGGCGAAGGAATGCACCTCCTGCCACGTCGAACATGAAGGCGATCAGGGCATTGTCCGCATGAATCATCAGGCGCTGCTCGATACCAAGATGTGGCGCCAGGGGCAAAGTTCCACGCCGGTTAGTCCGCACGGCCTGGGTCCCGAAGCAGCCCTCAACTGCGCGAGCTGTCATTCCATCCGCGACCCCCATCTCGGCGTGTTTGGTGCCGATTGTGCGAGCTGCCACACAACGAACAGCTGGCAGATTGCGAACTATCGGCACCCGTCGGTAAATTCCACTCAGTGCTCGCAATGTCACAACGCTCCGCCCAGCCACTATATGGGACATTTCGGCATGGTGTCGCAGCGCGCGGCCGGGGAGAAAGCGCGGGTCGAGCAATGTTACGCCTGTCATACGACCGATAGCTGGAACAATATCCGGCGCAGAGGATGGTATGATCACCATTGAGGCGGACTGGCTGGACGGGTTCTTCAGGCTTGCCGTCATCATTCTTGAACTGGCCGGCACGCTGACAATCCTGACCGGGGCGACGTTGGCAACCATCCTGTTCGCCAATCGCGCGCTCCGCGGCGACCGAGCGGCGGCCTATGGCTCGTTCCGGTCCGCTTTGGGTCGAAGCATCCTCCTGGGTCTGGAATTCCTGGTCGCCGGTGACATCGTGAAATCACTGGTGATCAATCCAACGCTGGACGACCTGATCGTGCTCGCGGGTCTCGTGCTCGTCCGCACCTTCCTCAGCATTTCGCTCGGCGTCGAGATCAATGGGCATTGGCCGTGGGAGGACACGCGCATGGCGCGGGACAAGCGGGGCAAGGGTACATGCGAAGCGGCGCGGCTTGATCCTTGACAAATTTGCCACTGACAGGCTGCGGTGATGAATGAAGATATCGGAGGCTCATCATGATTGAACGAAGAACTTTACTCGGAGGAGGCGCTGCAATGGTCGCCGGCGCTGTCCTCGCGCGACCAGCGGCAGGGCAAGAGCATCGGATGACGGGCATGGACATGTCGATGGATGATTGCATTGATATGTGCATCGCATCAAACCGAATGTGTCTGGAAACAGCGAATTATGCGGCGAAGCGGGGAGGGGCGCTGGCTTCGCCGGTAATGCTGGCGATGCTCGCTGACTGCGCGGAATTGTGTCAGACCACCGCGAATTCCATGCTGCGCGGCTCGCCTCTTCACCAAGTGCTTTGCCGGGCCTGTGCCGAAGTCTGTGCGCGTTGCGCGGACGAGTGCTCGCGCCATGGCGCCGACCAGCAGATGGTCCGCTGTGCTGAGACTTGCCGGACCTGCGCAGAGGGTTGCCGCACCATGGGGGCGATGGATCATTGAGGTCCAAGCTGATTCGTAACTTACGTATTTAGCGCGCACCTTCGTAGTGGCATTCGGGTTTCAAGCACTCGGCAAGCCAGCAACGGCTTATTCACAGTGAACAAATGGAGAATTCGAAATGCGCAAGATTGCGACCCTCACGGCAGCCGCTGGGATACTGATGCTCGGCACAGTGGCGGCGTTCGCGGATGAGCCGCCAAAGGCGGCGCAAGCCGCCAAACCGGCGCCGGCCCCGCCGGCCCAAAGTCATGAACACAAGCAAGGAATGGAGCATGGTGGTCAGGACATGCACGACCGGATGATGAAGGACCATCGGCAAGGTATGCAGAACATGCAGAATCATTCCGACTCGTCGGGAAGCGCGAGCGGACCCAGCCAGCCTGCTCATGCAGCCACCCCTCCCAAGGCAAGCGGCAGTGGATGCTGCAAGGACAAGCCCATGGACAAGCCCATGGACAAGCCCATGGACAAGCCCATGGACAAGCCCATGGACAAGCCCATGAAGCCTGCCGACAAGCCGATGCCCATGAATCACATGTGAGAATTCAGCCCCACCCCGTCCCCCCGCCGGGGCTGATGGCCCGCCGCAGCGCTGTGGCGGGCCTATTCCTTGTTGGATCTGCGAGACATTTGCCTTGAGGTTCGTGCGGCGGGTCGATTTTCAGCGCCGCTAGCGGTTAATGGAGGCGGGTAGCAGGCCGAACTCTGTCGGCAGCCCGCAAGGACGGCGTAGACTTATGGTTCAAACATGACAGCTGTTGGTGCTGCCGAGCAGGCAAATATCGACTGTTCGTGTGTGACGCTTAACATTGATGACCTGGGATATCGGCTCGACTCGGCAGTAGGTCGCGCCGGTTTCGGCGCGTCACTAATGAAAACGCATCCGCATTTGTTTGCTGCCTCACCCGTTTTTATGGCCGCTCCGACACTCGCTGACATGAAGCGGGTCGTCGATGCCGTCGAGGCAGTCGTGCGCATTCCTGGTTACCAGGAGGTTGTGCTGGGCTGGGCCCCGCCAATTGCAATGAAGGATTTCGGCCCTGCGGGCGCGCTAATGGGTTATGATTTCCATTGGACGGAGAGCGGACCGATCCTGATCGAGGTCAACACCAACGCGGGTGGGGCATTCTTGAATGCCGTTCTCGCCGATGCGCAGCGCGCATGCTGCGCGGGCCCTTCTCCATCCGCCGGGGACGTCCAGAGAAACTTCGCAACGGCAGCGGCTGCGATGTTCCAGCGCGAATGGCTGCGGCAGCGGACCACGGGAACGCTCAGAACGATTGCCATCATTGATGAGGATCCGCAGGCGCAGCACCTCTTGCCAGAATTCCTACTGGCCAAGGCGCAGTTCGAGCAGCAGGGCTTTGACGTCGTCATAGCCGATCCGAGTGAGTTGTTCGCAGACGCCGGCCGGCTTTGGGTTTCAGGCAAGGAAATTGATTTAGTCTATAACCGTCTTGTCGACTTCGCACTCGAACAGCCCGCAAATGCGGCGCTCAGGAAGGCTTACCTGAACGACGAGGTGGTGGTTACGCCCAACCCGCGCGTGCACGCGCTCTTTGCGGATAAGCGGAACCTGATCGTCCTGTCCGACGCGAACGCCCTGCGGGAACTCGGAACGCCTGAGGACGACATCAGGATTTTGCAGGCCAGCGTTCCACGGACGGTGGCCGTTACGCCGGCAAATGCGGAGACGCTATGTGAGGATCAGCGTGCAATAGGCACCCCCTTCGTGGGGTGATCGGCGTGCAAAAAGGACCCCTTCATCCCGGGGATTTAGTCGGCCGACTGGTTTTGATCAGTTGGCGAGAACGGGATGTTGATCGTGGAGACAGTGGTTCGGATTCGGCGTGAGCATGCAGCGGGTAAGGCGATCAAGGCGATCGCTCGTGACCTTCGTTTGTCGCGGAAGGTCGTCCGCAAAGCGATCCGGTCGCCGGAGGCGGCGTTCAACTATCAGCGCAAAGTCCAGCCGCTGCCGCGGATCGGTCCTTATCAGGATCGTCTCGATGCGCTGCTTGAGGAGAACGAAGGTCGCG
>FMTU01000012.1 GCA_900100475.1 Sphingobium faniae
CTGCTAAGGGGGACTTAGCGCGGGCATATCCGACAAGGCTAGGGGGCAAGCCTTTGAGCGCTTGGGGGAAAATCATATGCAGGCTCGCCGGGGCAGGAGTCATGGGCCTGTCGGTCGCGATGCCCGCACATGCGGGCGGCGGCCTGTTGTTGCAGGACAGTTTTCGCGTTGGCAGCGAAGGCGGCGCGTTGTGCCAGGCGCAAAGTGCGACCGGCGATCCGGCGGCGCGGACCATGTTCGATCGCGTCTGGACGCTGGTGTGCCGGGATGCGGCGCGGCCGGTGGGGCAGGTCTATGCCTTGCGGCAGGGACCGGGCGATAGCGACAGGGCGCTGTTGGATCGGCTGGAGGCTTCGCGCAAGGTGACGGTGGAATGCGGCGCGGCGGGCGGCATCACGCTGCCGGATGTGGGCGCGGCGCTGATGCGCAACTGCTCCGGGCCGATGGGTGCTTATCGCATCGTTACGGTGACGCGGGGCAAGGCGCTGTATGTCGCGCAGGGCACTGCCGCCTATGCCAGCGCGCTTGATCTGGGGTTGCGCTCTGTCATGGCGGGGCGGACCGTGGCGGGGAAGGTCGATATCGCCACGATCGGCGGGGACGACGCGGGTTTCGCGCGGTTGCAGGCGGCGACGCTGGACCCGCAGACGGTGCTGGCCGAGGGCTACCGACGCAATGCCTCCGGCAATTATGCCGAGGCGGCGGAGTTTTTCAGCAGCCTGACCGACCGGTTGGCGCGCGATCCCGACGCCAGCAGCTTGACTCCGGCGGAACGGACGAACCGGGCGCATGAATATCTGGTCAATCGCGGGTTGCAACTGTCCAATCTGGGGCTGTTCGACCAGGCCGACGCCGCCTTCGCCAGAGCGCGAGCCATGGCCACCGCCGATGCCGTGCAGCTTCGCCTGCGCCGCAATTTCGAGGCGATGCATCATATCAACCGGCAGGACCTGCAAGGCGCGCTGGCGATATTGGACCAGCCGCTGACGGGCGGTGGGGGAACAGCGGAACAAGCGGAAGGCGCCGTTGCGCTGCCGCCGGAAGTGGCGGCGGAGATGAGCAGCGGCGCGTCCCAGGCGCGGGCGCTGGGCGTGCGGCAGGACACGGCTTTGACCCCGGCCGAGCGGGCCGCGATCATCGATGCACAGGCGCAGCAATTGCGGGGGACGATCCTGCGCTTGTCGGGCCAGCCGGGGCGAGCGCGCGAGGTGCTGAACAAGGCGCTGGCGAGCGCGGTGGCGATCCGCGACGGGCGGGTGACGTCGATCGCCCGGCTGCGGGCGCAATCACTGAGCGAGATCGGGCTGACGTTCGAGGCGGAGGGAAATTTCGGGCAGGCCGAAAGCCACTTCAATCAGTCGGTCGCGTTGCTGGCGGCGCAATATCCTGAAACGGTGGCGTTGAACGGGGCGCGGGCGCGGCTCGGCGCGTTCCTCGCGCGGCGGGGACGCAATGCGGATGCGCTGAAAGTCTATCGCGGCGTCATGGCGTCGGCGGCGGACAATGGTGAAACGCTGACCGGCATGGCGAACCAGTTGCAACCCTATTTCGCGTTGCTGGTGCACGAAATTCCGCAGCGGCCCGAACTGGCGGCCGATCTGTTCGCTGCGTCCCAGATGCTGGTGCGGCCGGGCGCGGCCGACACGTTGGAGCAGCTTTCCCGCGAATTGTCCGCGGGCAATGACGAAGCGGCGCTGCTGTTCCGGCAGTCCGTTTCCCTGTCGCGCGATATCGAGCGCGGGCGGATCGCGCTGGCGCAGTTGCGGCAGGCGGCGGATACGGACGGGACGGCGGGGGATCAGGCCGCGCAGGTGCAGGCGGAGGTCGATCAGCTCGCCATGGATCAGGCGAACACGCTGGCGGCGCTGGCGGCCTATCCGCAATATCGGGCGGTCAGTTCGCAGGGGCTGACGCTGGCCGAGATGCAGGCGGTGCTGAAGCCGGACGAAGGCTATTTCAAACTGGCGCAACTGGGTGACGCGCTCTACGCGCTGTGGATCGACGGCGGCGGCGCGACCGGATACCGGCTGGAGGCCAGCGCGACCGAGGTGGCGCGGAAGGTGGCGGCGCTGCGAGAAACGATCTCCCTCTACGTGAATGGCGCGCAGACCACTTATGCGCTGGACGTGCCGGTGGCGCGCAGCCTGTTCCTCGACCTGTTCGGGCCGGTGGAACAGCGGCTGGCGGCGGTGCGGCATATGATCTTCGAGCCGGATGGCGCGATGCTGCAACTGCCGGTCAACCTGCTGATCGCGGAGCAGGCGGGCGCCGATGCCTATCAGGCGCGGGTCGCGCAGGGCGGCGACGAGTTCGATTTTCGCGGGATCGAGTGGTTGGGGCGCGGCCATCCGGTCAGCACGGCTCTTTCCGCCCGCGCCTTTCGCGATGCACGGATGGCGGCGCCGTCGACTGCGGCGCGCAGCTATATCGGTTTCGGCGACAATGCGCCGCTGGCGGGGCCGCGATTGACGGCATCGACCCGTGGCGTGCTGGCCGATGCGGGGACGGAGGATTGCGGCTGGTCGCCTCTGCAATGGAACCGGCCGATCCCCGCGACCGAATTGCGGGAAGCGGCGCAAGCCATCGGCGGGCAGGACAGCGAACTGGTGACGGGCGCGGCCTTTACCGATGAGGCGGTGGCGGGGCGGCGCGACCTCGACAGTTTCCGCATCCTGCACTTCGCGACCCATGGGCTGGTGACGCCGCCGCATCCGGGTTGTCCGGCGCGGCCCGCGCTGCTGACCAGCTTTGCGCGGGACCGGGCGTCGGACGGGCTGCTGCAATTTGGCGAGATTTTCGACTTGCGGCTGAATGCCGATCTGGTGGTGTTGTCGGCCTGCGACACGGCGGGTGCGGCGGGCGTGGAGACGACGCGGGCGGCTGGGCTTTCGGGCGGCGGCGGGGCGCTGGACGGGCTGGTGCGCGCCTTCATCGGGGCAGGCAGCCGGTCGGTGATCGCCAGCCACTGGCCCGCGCCGGAGGATTATCAGGCGACCGAAAGGCTGATGACCGGCCTGTTCGCCGCCGCGCCCGATGAGCCGGTGGCCGAGGCGCTGCGGGTGGCGCAGGTGAAACTGATGGACGATCCTGAAACATCGCATCCCTTTTACTGGTCCGGCTTCGCGATCATCGGCGACGGCGCGCGTCCGCTGATCGCGCGCCGCTAATCATGGTGGCCGGGCTGTGGCGCCGCGGCGCGCGCGTCGTTCGGGATGCCGGGCGCTGGCGGCTGGCGGCGACGCTGATCGTGCTGCTGCTGGCGCTGTTCGTGGCGGGCTGGGACTGGAACCGGCCGTGGGGCGATGCGGAGTCGCAGCGGGAAATCCCGACCGCCGATGCCGAACGGGGGCTTTACGATTGGCGCGCCGCCACCTTCGCGCCGCGCGTGGCGCAGGACCAGCGCATCCTGATGGTGGTCTATGACGACCAGACGCTGATCGCGACGCGAAAACGCTCGCCGCTCGATCGCGGGCTGCTGGCGCGGGCGTTGCGCAATATGGACGCGATGGGCGCGCAGTCCATCGGCATCGACATCCTCTTCGACCAGCCGCAGGACGAGGATGGAGAATTGCTCGCCGCGCTGCACGCGATGCGCACGCCGGTCTGGCTCGGCTACGCCAATCTGGGCGATAATCGCGAACAGATCATTTTCGAGCAGCAGCAATATCTGGACGGCTTCATGGCGCGGGCGCGAACCGATCGCGTCCATCCGGCGAGCATCCGACTGGAAGCCGACGCCGACAATGTGGCGCGAAGCTGGCCCGCGCCTACGCCGGGACAGCCGCGGCTGCTGACGCTGGCGATGCAGCCTTCGCCGCCGTTCAGCGATTATCGCGGGGCGATCCGCTTTCGCCTGCCGCTCAGCCAGGCGGACGGGTCGGAGGAACCGGTGATCCCCAGCTTGCAGATCGACCTGCTCGCCGATCCCGCCATGGCGCCCGCGCTGGCGCCTATGGTGCGGGGGCGGCATGTGCTGATCGGCGGGGACATCGTCGATATCGACCAGTTCGAAACGCCGCTGTCGGGGCGGCAGGCGCGATCGGCCATGATCGGGCTGGAGGTCCACGCGACGATGCTGGCGCAGGTGCTGGATGGCGCGAAGCTGCCCGCCGTGCCGGACGGCGCGCGCTGGGCCGCGGCGTTGCTGGTCATCCTGGCGGCCGCGATCACCAGCCTGGCTGAATTGCGCTGGTTCACGCTGGTCCCGGCGCTGGTGGTGCAGGCAGGGGCGATTGCCGGGATGCCACTCTGGTTGCAGGCGCAGGGGTGGGACACCAAGGGGCTGCCCGCCGTGGGCTGGGGGCTAGGCTGGGTGCTGGCCTTTGCCGCCATCGGCGTGGCGGCGCGGGCGGTGACGTCGCAGCAGCGGCGCTTCGCGCAGGCGGCGCTGGGGAAATATCTGCCGCGCGACATTGCCGCGCAAATCCTGGCCGAACCGGAAAAGCTGGCGCTGCATGGCGAGAAGCGGCCGATTTTCACGCTTTTCACCGACCTTGAGGGCTTCACCAAGCTCAGCCACGCCATCGCGCCGGAAATGGTCGCGCAATTGCTCAACCGGTATCTCGACATGCTGAGCGACGTGGTGCTGGCCCATGGCGGAACCATCGACAAATTCGTGGGCGATGCGGTCGTCGCTTTCTGGGGCGCGCCGATCGCGCGGCCCGATGACGGACGCAATGCGGCGCTGGCGGCTTATGCGATGTGGCAGGCGGGGGAGGCGTTCCGCCGCGACTTGCCGCCTGGCGTGCCGCCGATCGGGCGGACCCGCGTGGGGCTGCACCATGGCGAGGCGATCGTCGGCAATTTCGGGGGCGAGGGACGCATCCAATATACCGCGCTGGGCGACAGCATGAACACGGCGTCCCGGCTGGAGGCGGCGAACAAGGCGCTGGAGACGAGCGTGCTGGCGAGCCGGGAGGCGATGGCGCTGTCCGGGCTGGACTGGTGGCGGCCGATGGGGCGGGTGCGGCTACGTGGGCGGGCGACGCCGGTGGACCTGTTCGAACCCGCGCCCGATTTCCCGGTTGGGGAGCGCACGGAACTGGCCGGGATAGTGGCGGCTTTCGATGGCGAGGATAGCGGAGCGGGGGATATGGACGCGCGGGTCGGGGCGCTGAAACGTCTTCAAGCGCTGGTTCATCATCATCCAGATGATGCGGCCATCGCCAATCTGCTCTATCGTTGCGAAAATATCGGGGAAGGAGGGCTTTATGGTCTGGATTAACAAGGCCGCCGCGCGTTGCGTGCTGGCGGGGCTGGTCATGGCGGGTTTCGGCACGACGGCGTGGGCGGATACGCTGGTCGTCCGGGCGACCGGCCCTTCCGCCGGCGCCTATCGGCCTGGCAGCAAGCTGGCGGAAGGCGGGACGATCGCGCTCAAGGCGGGCGACATGGTGACGTTGCTGGACGCGAAGGGCACGCGCACGCTGCGCGGGCCGGGCAGTTTCGGCGTCACCGCTCCGGCCGGGGCCGCGCAGGGCAATGGCGTCATGCTGTCCGCCCTGCTCGACACCAAACGGGTGCGGCGGGCGCGGACCGGGGCCGTGCGCGGCAATGTGGACGACATGCCAGCCGCGCCGCCGCGCAGGCCCAATTTGTGGATGGTCGATATCGCCCAGTCGGGACCGTTCTGCGTGGCCGATCCGGCTGCGGTGCGGTTGTGGCGCGCCGATGCGGCCAAGCCGGCGACGGTGCGGATCAGCGGCGGCGGGGTCGATGCCCGCGCCACTTTTGCCGCAGGCGCTTCGGAGGCGGCCTGGCCCGCCGCCCTGCCGGTGCGGGAAGGGGCGGCCTATCGGGTCAGCGATGGCGAACGCAGCGCCGAGATGCGCTTCACCCTGTTGGGCGATGCGGCGGCGCTGGACGGCGTGGCGGAGGGCCTGATCGCGCATCAGTGCACCGGGCAACTCGATCTGCTGGTGGACATGGCGGCGCTTGGGGAGCCGCAGGCGCGCTGATAAGGCGCGGGCGTTTCGCGGAAGGACAGGGGCAGGGCGGCTTCAGGGACAAGCCGGCCTGACGATGGGGGATATTGATGGGCGATCAGGGGTTGGCGACAGCATCGGGATGGGCGCGCGGGGCGTCCTGGAGCCTGCCTCTGGCGGCGGCGATGCTGATGCCCGTGGCGGCGCAGGCGCAGGTCGCGCCGCAGGCGCCGACGCGTGAGGAATTGACCCGTGGCCAGTTGCCGGGCGACGCGGCGGCGCGGGGCGGTCGGCTGACCGTCGTCGGCGGGATCGAACGGGCGCCCTGTCCGCTTGCCGACCCGCGCTATGCCGATGTGACCGTGAATTTTGCCGGTGTGCAGTTTGACGGCTTGCAGATCGTCGATCCGGAGGCGCTCCGGGATAGCTGGAGCGATCTGGCCGGGCGCGACGTGCCGATCGCCAGCCTGTGCGAAGTGCGCGACCGCGCGGCGACGGCGCTGCGGGCCATGGGCTATCTGGCGGCGGTGCAGGTGCCGCCGCAGCGCATCGAAAAGGGCGGGACGGTTCGTTTCGACATCTTCATGGCGCGGCTGGTGGCGATCGAGGTGCGCGGTGACGCGGGCAATAGCGAAAAGCTGATCGCCGCGCATATGGAGGCGCTGAAGGGCCAGCCGGTATTCAATGTGCGCGATGCGGAGCGGCATTTGCTGCTGGCGCGCGACCTGCCCGGCTATGACGTGCGGCTGGCCCTGCGTCCGGCGGGGACGGCGCCCGGCGAGGTCGTGGGCGAAGTGCAGGTGGTGCGCCAGCGTGTCGAAATAGACGTCAATGTCCAGAATCTCGGCAGCAATGCCGCCGGGCGCTTCGGCGGGCTGGCGCGGGTGCGGTTCAACGACCTGACCGGCATGGGCGACAGCACGGTGTTCAGCATCTTCAACACCGCCCAGCCGAGCGAGCAGACGGTGCTTCAGGCTGGGCACGGCATGGCGCTGGGCAGCGACGGGCTGCGGCTGTCGGGCGACTTCACCTATGCCTGGAGCAAGCCTGGCATAAGGGGAGCGCCCCTGTCTTCCACGACGCTGATCGCGACGGCGGCGCTTGCCTATCCGCTGGTGCGGCGACAGGTGCATACGTTGCTGGCGTCGGGCGGACTGGATGTGGTGGATCAGGATCTGCGCTTCGGCACGGGCGGGACGAAGGTGCCGTTGTCGCGAGACCGGTTGCGGGTGCTGTTCCTGCGACTGGAGGGCGAACTGATCGATCCCGCCAGCCTTGTCAGCACCACCGGCTATTCGGGGATCGAACCGAAATGGCGGATCGGCGGCGCGGTGGAAATGCGGCAGGGGCTGGCCGGGCTGGGCGCGAGCGAAGGATGTGGCGCGGGGCTGGCGAAGTGCCTTTATCCGGCGGTTCCGATCAGCCGGCTGGATGGCGACCCGTCCGCCTTCGTCCTGCGGGCGAGCGCGCAGATGGACTATCGGCCGACGCCGGATTTCACCCTCTCGCTGGCGCCAAGGGTGCAATATAGCCCGGACGTGTTGCTGTCTTACGAACAGATGAGCGCGGGCAATTACACGGTCGGGCGGGGCTATGATCCGGGCGTGCTGACCGGCGACAGCGGAGCCGGGGTCGCGGCGGAACTGCGCTATGGCAGGATCATGCCCAGCGGGCCGAGCGCCATCGCGTTGCAGCCCTTCGTCTTTTTCGACGCTGCCTGGATGTGGCACCAGAGCGCCAATTTCGCCGGGCTTGATCCGCAAAAGCTCATTTCGGCGGGCGGCGGGGTGCGCGCCACATGGTCCAACCATGCGCGGCTGGACCTGACGCTGGCTGTGCCATTGCGCAAGGCCGGATTCCAGACGGAGCGGGGCGCGGCACGGCTGCTCTTTTCGATCACCACACAGCTTTTGCCGTGGAGGCGTTGATGATGAACAAGCTCCGTTCCCCCGTCAGGCTGCTGCGCGGTTGCGCCAGCGTGATCGCGCTCGTCGCCGCGTGGAACGCGCCGTCCCACGCGCAGACCGGCTTTCAGGGCGAGCCGACCGTCGTGAACGGATTTGCCAGCTTCATACCCGTTGACGCGAACACACACATCATCGCGGTGGAAAGCCCTGAAACCGTCATCAACTGGAGGCCGAGCGATACCGGCGGGACGGGGGTCATTGATTTCCTGCCGGCGGGGCAGATCGTGGAGTTCGCCAATGAAGTGAGCGGCGATTATACGGTGTTGAACCGCATCCTGCCGGTCAATGGCGCTGGGATGTCCGTATCCCGCGTCGTCGCCCTCAACGGCACGGTGCAGTCCAATATCGGCGGAAATATCTGGTTCTACGCGCCGGGCGGGATCATCGCGGGGCCAAACAGCGTCTTCAATGTCGGGTCGCTGGTGCTGACCGGCAACGATATCGACACTACCGGCGGGCTTTACGGCAGCAATGGCGAGATACGCTTCCGGGGCGCGGCGGGGAGCAACGCAGCGGTCGAGGTGCGGGCGGGCGCGCGGATCAACGCCCTGGAGACGGGCAGCTATGTCGCCCTGGTCGCGCCGCGCGTGGTGCAGGCGGGAACGGTCAATGTGGATGGCCCGGTCGCCTATGTCGGCGCGGAAGCGGCGGATATCCGCATCAATGGCGGGCTGTTCGACATCGCGATCACCGCCGGGACCAGCGACGCCAATGGCGTGGTGCATAGCGGCACGACGACCGGGCCAGCGTCCGGCGCGAGTGATGACTGGCAGCGCATCTATATGGTCGCGGTGCCCAAGAATAATGCGCTGACCATGCTGCTGTCGGGCAATATCGGCTATGCGCCCGCCATGTCGGCGACCTCCGATGGCAGCGGGGTCGTGCTTTCGGCGGGCTATGATGTCGCGGGCGGCGATATCGTCCGGCCGGGCAATGGCACGGCGGGCGCGGACGCAGGTTTCAGCATCGGCGCGGGGGACTGGTCGTCCGGCCTGACGGGCGCGGCGACCGGGGATATCGCGATCCGGTCCGGCAATTCGCCCGCGATCCATTTCCTGGGCAATGTCGTTTTGTCGGCAGAGCAGGGCATCAACCTGAGGGCCGACCCGCTGGGCGCGATCCTCGCCGACGGGGATATGAACCTGACCGCCGGGTCCAGGGCCGTGGGGGGCAGGATCGACCTGCTGACCTTTGGCAGCGGTAGCGGCGGTACGGCCACCCATGGCCAGATCAGCATCGCGGGCAATCTGGCGCTGAACGTCGATGGCTATGGCGATGCCGGGAGCCTGCCGCCCCTGATCGGGGAAAATGGGAGTGGGGGCACGATCAACCTGATCGCCACGGGCGGGCTGATCGAGGCGGCGTCGCTGACCGCCAGCGCACTGGGTTATGGCGGCTCTGGCAGCGATCGGTCGGGCGATGCCATGGGCGGCGCGATCACCCTGTCGGCTCTGACCGGCGCCGGAACGGGCGGGGCGGAAGGCGGGACGCTGCGCTTTGGCAGCACGATGCTGGATGCCTCGGCGGACATGGGCTTTCAGTTCTCGCCGTCGGTCGATGGCGGGAATGCGACGGGCGGCAATATCGCGCTGACCAGCAGCGCTGGCGCGCTTGATCTGGGGACGGTGAGCCTTTCAGCGCGGGCGGCGGGCGGCGATTCCGGAACGGGTCTGGCGGGCAGCGCCACCGGCGGCAATATCAGCATCGCCCTTTCCGGCGGCACGCATCAATGGACCGACCTGTCCGCCGACATATCCGCAATGGCGGGCTATGCGGGCGATGGCGGCCGCTATGGTGGGACGGCGGCGGGCGCGACCGGCATTGATATCGACGTGGGTGCGACCGGCAGCCTCCTCGTCAATGGCGGCGTGTCGCTTTATGCCGATGCTTCCGGCGCGGGCGGTCAGCCCTCGGGCGCGATCGTGCGGGGCGGGCGGATCGCGATCGACGCGCATGATGGCGGCAGCTTCACCATCGCGCAGGGTCTTTTCGCGACAGCGGCGGCGCGGAGCAGTTCGATCGATTCGATCGCGTCCCCGACGCTGGCGATGCCGGACGCGACGGGCGGGACGATCAGCATCGGCGCGGCGGGCGGCAGCTTCAGCGCGGCGGGACTTTATGTCGATGCCGAAGGGGCTGCGGGCTATGCGCCGGGCGCGGCGGGCAATGGAACGGGCGGCAGCGTGAGCCTGTTTGCCAGCGCATCGGGCGGGCAGCGGGGCAGCTTCACGCTCACCGGCTGCGCCAGCTATTTCTGCGACGTTGCCGCTGATGGCTATGGCGGCGACGGGATCAACGGCGGCGGCACGGGCACGGGCGGGACGATCCTGCTTCATGCGGGTGATGCCGATTTTTCCGCCTTGGGCGAACTGACGCTGCATGCCGGGGGCATGGGCGGCTGGACGGCCTTTGGCGCGCAGGCGGGGCGCAGCGGCGACGGGCAGGGCGGCAGCGTGACCGTGGAAAGCCGTCTGGGAACCGGCGCGATGCGTTTCGGCAATCTCACTCTGTCGGCGAGCGGTAGATCAGCGTCTTCCGGCGAGGACATGTCCTTCAATGAGGGCGATGGCGGGAATGGCGCGGGTGGCGCGGTGAATGTCGCCGTGCTGGGCGGCAGCCTGACCGCCGATCGGGTGGATGTGCAAGCCTTTGGCTCTGGTGGGGCGGCGGGGGTCAGTTGCCCGGACTGCGCAGTTGGCGGCGCCATGCCCTTCCAGGCGGGGAATGGACTGGGCGGATCGGCCGGTTTCCTGATTTCAGGCGGCACGGCGACCATTGGAGCGTTGACCATTGGAGCTGTGGGTTCAGGCGGCGCGGCGGACGGAGCGGGCGTGGCGCTGACCGGCGCCGGACAGGGCGGGACGGCGCGGCTGGAATCGCGCGGCGGCGCCTTGCAGGTCGGGACGCTCGACATCGACGCGAGTGGTTTTGGCGGCGAGGGATTGGCCTATTATGCGCCCAATGGCGCGAATGGCGGGACAGGCCGGGGCGGTGACGCCCGATTGCTGATGACGGCGGGCAGCAATGGGCAGTTGCTGGCGGAAGGCGGCGTCACCGTCCAGGCTCTGGGCCATGGCGGACATGGCGGCCAGAATGATTTTAGCGATCAAGGCCCCGCCAGCGCTGGCGCGGGCGGCGGCGGCATGGGCGGCATGGTGGACGTGACGCTCGCTGGCGGCGTGTTCGCCGCGCCATCCCTGCTGGTGTCGGCGCAAGGCATGGGCGGCAACGGTGGCAGCGACGGCCATGGCGGCGCGGCGGGCGGCGGCATGGGGGGCACGGCCCGCTTTTCCTATCTGAACGAAGGCCATGTGATTGGCGACGTCGCGGTCACGGCCGAAGGACAGGGCGGTCAGGGGGGCAGCAGCCGCGTCTTCATCGGTTATGACAGCAATTTCCTGCCGATCTACGGCAATGGCGATGGCAGCGGCGGCGCGGGCGGGACAGGGGCAGGAGGCGATGCGGCCATGCTGGTCGATGTCGACCCATCCTTCGCCACGCTGGTCGTCAGCGCCGATGGCATCGGCGGTACGGGCGGCAACGGCTTGGGCGGTAGCGCTGGCGGTGCGGGGATCGGCGGTGTCGCGGCACTCGACCTTGCTTTTGGCGCGGTCACGGTGAGCGATGGCCTGCGGGTGACGGCCCATGGCATGGGCGGTTCGGGTGGCGCGGGCTATGCCGCCATCGGCGGGCGCGGCGGCGATGCCGCTGGCGGATCGGCGACCCTTGGCCTGACGGGCGCGGAGACCATGCTGGACGCAAGCAGCATCAGCGTACTGGCCGAGGCGCTGGGCGGCGCGGGCGGCGTGAGCGGGCAGGGCAGCGGCGTGGGTCTGGCCGGGGCCGATGGCGGTAATGCGACGGGTGGCAGCGCGTTGTTCAGCCTGAGCGCGGGCGCCACGGCCATCGCGGGCGAAGCGTTGCGGATCGGCGGCAATGCGACGGGCGGCGCGGGGGCGTCCGGCAATGCCGGAGCGGCTGGCGGCCGAGGTGGAGCGGGCGGCAACGCCAGCGCGGGGTCCGCGATTTTGCGGATCAACGGCGCGCATCTCAGCTTCGCGCCGGATTTCAGTATCACGGCGATCGGGCAGGGTGGAGCAGGCGGCAATGGTGGCGCGGGCAGCGATGCGGGCCTGAGCGGCGGGTCGGGTGGTCGCGGCGGCGATGGCGCAGGCGGAACCGCTGGCTTCGATGCCGATAATGGCGGTTATGCGCTGGGCGGTCTCAGCCTGCTGGCCGACGGATCGCAGGGACTGGGCGGAGCCGGTGGCAGCGGGCCGGGCGGCGCTTCGGCAGCGGGGGCGGCGGGCCTTGGCGCGGGTGGCGCGGCCAGCTTCGTCAATGGCGATGGAGGCACGTTGATGCCGGGCGCGCAGCGTCTGATCCGCGCGCTGACCATGAGCGCCAGCGGCGGCGCGACGGGAGGGCGCGTCACCTTCGCCGACAGCAGCACGGCGGCCAATGGCGGGGTGCGCGTCGATGGGCCGTTCGCGCTGGCCAGTCTGGGTGCGCCGGTGGCGGGCTTTTCCGGCATCGCCGTCAGCGCGGCCAACCGCGTGCAGATCGGAGGCAGTGCCGATTTCACCAGCGACGGGCCGCTTTCCTTTGCCTTTGCGGGAGCCGGCGGCCTGACAGCGGCAGGCGCGATGACCGGCACGTCCGGCATCGGCATGACGCTCAGCCATGACGGGCGTCCGGCAGGGAGCGACAGCCTGTCTGCCGACAGCATCCTGTTCACCATGCCGGGCGATATCAGCCTGCTTTCCGCCGGATCGCTGCGCGCGGTCGATGGGCTGACGATCCTGAGTCAGGGTGGCACTATCCATCTGGCGAGCGGCAGCGTGCTGGATGCGGGCGGCGACCTGCGGCTCTATGCCCTGGGCAGCGTCTATGGCGCGGGGGCCAGCGTGCGGGCAGGCGGATCGGCAGCGATCGGTCTGGGCAGCGCGGGCGATATTCTGCTCGGCAGTCTGGTTTCCGGTGGGTTGCTGGATCAGGCCGACGCCAGCGGCAATGCGCTGGGCCTGGGAGGAATCGCGATTGGCGGTGATTTCGCCGCCAGCGAACTGTTGAGCATTGGCGCGGGCAGCGGGACGATATCCGCCGCCAATGTGGTCATCGGGACATTGCAGGCGGACAGCCAGTCGCTCCATGCGACCAGTGGCGGGATACAGATCGGCGATGCCGGCATGACCGGGCTGTTGCGGCTTCGTGCGCTGAATGGCGCGGTGATGCTGACGGGGCAGGCGGCTGCCGGGATGATCGACATTTCCGCGAACGGGATCGCCAGCAATGGCATCCATGCGCTGAACGGCGATCTGCTGCTGCAATCGGGGGGCGACCTCATCGTGACGGATGCGAGGGCGGCGGGCGACATCATGTTGACGGCTGGCGCGGGGGCTCTGACCATCGGCAATGCCGTGGCGGGTGGCGATCTGGTCTTGACCGGCACGGGCATCAATGCACAGCAGCTTGGCGCGGGCGGGCAGAGCCTGCTCGATGCCGGGACGGGCATGTTGAGCGTGGCGGACATCACCTCGACCGGAGCGATCACGGCCAATGGAGGCATCGTCGGCCTGAGCGCGGGCGGAGCCATGACCATCGTGCAGGTCAACGCGACGGCAGGGACGTTGACGCTGAATGCGGGCGGCGATCTCAGCATCGCCGACGTCGCCGCCACCGGGGCGATGACGGTGAACGCGGGCGGGCTGGCCAGCCTGACCGGGACGCTCGACGCTTCGGCGATCAGCATCGGGTCGAGCGACATCGCGATTGGCGATGCGGCGCGGATCGGCAGCCTGAACCGCACGACCGGCATCGCCTTTCAATCGGTGAATGGGCAGCAGCCCGCCTATGTGGGCGGCGGCGACGTGGCGGGGGCCTATAGCCTGTCGGCCGCCGAACTGGCGCGTGTCGCGGCGGGCAACATCACCATCGACGCACCGTCCCATGGAACGGGAACGCCCGACCTCGTGGTTCAGGATCTGACGCTGGGAACGGCCAATCTGGCGAGCGGCGGGGTGCTGGCCATCGGCACGGACGGACGCCTGCGGGTGCAGGGCGCGCTCCGGCTGACCGGGCGGTCGGACGGGGGTGGGCTGACCTTGTCGGCGGGACAGGCGCTGGAGATCGTCGCCGGTCCCGGCCTGATCGACATCAGCGATGCCAATGGCGTGCTGGCGGGCGTACTGACGCTGAACAGTCCCAGCATCATCGTCGCGACCCTGGCGGCCATATCCGACGTGGCGGCGGCATCGACGCTCAATGACCGGGAATTGCGGCTGGCGCGGAATGATGGACTGGTCAGCGATGAAGGCCTATTGCGGGCCGGGACCATCAGCGCCCATGTGAGCGAGGCCTTTTATATCCAGAATAGCGGTGTTTCGGATCTTTTCACCGACCGGCGCGGCTTTACCGCCCATGCGTTGCTGATCACATCGCAGGGAACAAGACCGCAAATCGCGATCAGCGGGCAACTGGCCCGGTCGACGGGCGGTTTTGCGACCGGGCTGGAGACGATCCCGCTGGTCGCGGTCGCTGGCGGATTTGCGCCGGGATCGAAGGTCAATGGCTGTCTGATCGGCGGCGCTTGCCTGAATATGGCGCTGGAGAGTCACGACAGTCTGGACGCGGTACTCGATCCGGCGACGGTGATGGAACGGATATTCCCCCTTTCGCAGATCGAACTGCGCGACATCGTGACGCAGGGCTATCCGCCGCTGATCGACGAGCCGGTGACGGGCGCGGGCAATGAGGATTTGTGGGAAAGCTGGTGCGGCGGTTCCGGTCAACCGGCTTGCGGCGAGGGCGACGCATCTTGAGGACATCCGAAAAGCGGGGTTGAACAATGGGTTGAACCCGTAGAGAGAAGAGACGGTTCGACGCCGGGGGAATGAAGGCGTCTGAATCGACGGGCGCGGGGGAGCGTGACGGATGGGGGGCGGCAAGGACAAGGTGAACGGCAGGTCCGTGGCGGGCATGGCGCTGGGCGTCATGCTGATGGCGGCGCTGTTGCTGTACGGCCTGCCGGGCAAAGGGCCGGACGCGGCGGATGCGGCTTCGACGGGCCGGACCTATGTGGGCGTGGCGTCCTGTGCCGGGTCCACCTGTCATGGCCGGATGGAAGCTGACGGGAAGGTCGTTCGCCAGGACGAACTGATGCGCTGGCAGGAGCCTTCGACTCCGGGCGGCGCGCATAGCCGGGCCTTCGCCGTGCTGAACGGCATGCGCGGGCGGCAGATCGCGGCGACGCTGGGGCTGGGCGATCCGGCTTCGGCGCCCGCATGCCTCGGATGCCATTCGACACCGGCTGCGGCGCGGGGCGCGCGTTTTCTGGCGCAGGATGGCGTGGGCTGCGAAGCCTGCCACGGCCCCGCGAGCGGCTGGATTGCGTCGCATTATGCCGTGGGGGCGAGCCATGCCGTCAATGTCGCGGCGGGGATGACGCCGCTGGATCGGCCGCAGGCGCGCGCGTCGGTCTGTCTCGACTGTCATTTCGGCAGTGCGCGGGACGGGCAGTTCGTCACTCACCGGATCATGGCGGCGGGGCATCCACGCATTTCCTTCGAACTGGACCTCTTCTCCTCGATGCAGGCGCATCATGATGAGGATGCCGATTACGCCGCGCGCAAAGGGCGGACCGACAGCCTGAAGCTCTGGGCCGTGGGGCAGGCGATGGCGGTGGAGCGGGCGCTGACCCTCTATGCCGGGGCGAAGGGGACGGAAGGGACTTTTCCCGAATTTTATTTCTTCGACTGCCAGAGCTGCCATCGCCGCATCTACGATCAGGCGGAACGCAGCAAGACATGGGAAACCAATCCGGGGCGACCGATCCCGGCGGGAATGCCGCCTTTCAATGATGAGAATATGATCCTGCTTTCGGCGGCGGCGCGGGTGGCCGCTCCGGGGCTGGCGGGCCGGTTCGACGCCGACAGCCGGGCTTTCCACGCGGCGATCGCCCGGGACCGGCCCGCAGCGGTCGCGGCGGCGGGCAAGCTGGCGGGGAGTGCGCGGGCGCTGGCCGACGCCTTTGCCGCAGGCGGAATGCAGGGGGACATGGCCTTCGCCATTGTGCGCGAGATCGCGGGGAGCGCCATAGCGCCGCGCTTCACCGACTATGAAGGATCGGTGCAGGCGGTGATGGCGGTCGACACGCTGCTCAATGGTCTGGTCAGGTCGGGGCGTGTGACCGTGGGCGCGGCGGCGGGCATTCGGGCCGACGTCAATCGCGCCTATGCGGCGGTCAAGGACCCCAATGGCTATCGGCCCGGCGATTTCCGTTCGGCGCTGGGCAGCGCGGCGCGCAGCATCGGAGCGCTCCAATGAAGGGGCGGCATCGCCGGCTGAGCGCGCTGACGGCAAGCGCGGCGCTGATCCTTTCTTCCTGCGGCGGCGGTGGCGGCGGAGACGAAGGGGGCAGCGGCGGCACGCCGACGCCTGTCCCGACACCAACGCCGACCAGTTCTTACGCCGCGCCCGCGCCGGAATCGCTGAGCGTCGCGGATGTGGAAACGGTGGTCGCCCATGCGGCGGCGGAGGCGCGCGCCCGGAACCTGCCCGCTGTTATCGCCGTGACGGATCGGGTGGGCAATGTGCTGGCGGTGTTCCGCATGACCGGCGCGCAGGCGAATGCGACTACCAGCGGCGCGCCCAATGGCGATCATATCGACGCGCAGAATTTGACGGTTCCCGCCGAAGCCGGGGCCATCGCCAAGGCGATTACCGGCGCTTATCTGTCGAGCGGCGGCAATGCCTTTTCGACGCGCACGGCGAGCATGATCGTGCAGCCGCATTTCCCGCCCGCGCCGACCACGGCAGGATTGGAGAGCGGGCCGCTGTTCGGGGTGCAGTTCAGCCAGTTGCCCTGTTCGGACCTTGCCGCGCGATTCCTTTCATCGGGCAGCCAGGCGATGATCGGGCCGAAGCGCTCGCCGCTGGGGCTGGCGGCCGATCCGGGCGGCTTTCCGCTCTATAAAAATGGGGTGGTGGTCGGCGGTATCGGCGTGATGGCGGACGGCATTTATGGTTCCGATCCCAATGTCCTCGATGAGGATGATGATCCGGAGGAATATATCGCGCTGGCCGGAACTCTGGGGTTCGAGGCGCCCGAAAATATTCGCGCCAGCCGCATCCCGGTGGACGGCACTTTCCTGCGCTATTCCGACGCGGCCTATTCAGGGCTGATGGCGACCGGCGCGGCGAGTTTTGCGGCGATCAATGGCGGCGTGGGCGCTCTGGTTCCCGTGCGCGGCTATTATGGCGACCCCGCGCCCATGGTCCTTGCGGGCGCCGTCTATGGCAGCGAAGCGTCCGGCGTGCGCCGGGCGAAGACTGGCGAATTTTCCAGGTCCGACGCTTTCGTCCTGACAGATGGGTCGGGGCGTAACCGTTTTCCGATCCGCGCGGGGACCGATGGGGGCGACGTGGCGCAACCGCTCAGCACCGCCGAAGCAACCGCGATTCTGGAAGAAGCCTTTACCGTCATGAGTCGGGCGCGGGCGCAGATCCGTCAGCCGCTGGACAGCCGGGCGCAGGTGACGATCAGCGTGGTCGATACGCGGGGGCAGGCCCTGGGTATCGTCCGGTCCCCCGACGCGCCGATCTTCGGTACGGATGTCAGCTTGCAAAAGGCACGGACGGCGGCCTTTTTCTCCGGCCGCCATGCGGCGTCCGACCTGTTGGCGAGCAGCAGCGCGGATGTGGCGGGCTTTGTCGGCAAGGCGCGGGCATTCCTCAACGATCCTGCGGCGCTGACCGGCAAATATGCCTTTACCGACCGCGCCAATGGCAATCTATCGCGGCCCTATTTCCCCGATGGCGAGGTGGGGCGGCCCAATGGGCCTTTCTCGCGGCCGATCGCGCAGTTCAATCCCTTCTCGACCGGCCTGCAATCGGCGCTGGTGGTAGGCGATCTCGCCGCGCATCTCGGCTTTGTGACGGGTGCCAGCGCGACCGACACGCCGCAGCGCTGTTCGGCAGTGCCGACCGTTTCGGGACAGAACCGGGTGCAGAACGGCATCCAGATCTTCCCCGGATCGGTGCCCATTTATCGCGGCGATGTGTTGGTGGGCGGGATCGGCGTGTCGGGCGACGGCATTGATCAGGATGACATGATCAGCTTCCTTGGCCTCGATCATGCCGGTACGCGCGTCGGCGGCTTTGGCAATGCGCCGGCGGCGATGCGGGCGGACCGGATCGCCGTCGACCTTGGCAAGACGACCGTTCGGCTGCGCTATGTGAACTGCCCCTTTGCGCCGTTTCTGGACACAAGCGCGCAAAATGTCTGCAAGGGGCTGTAGCCGATGAGCCTGGCCCCCTTTCTGCCGCTGTTCGCGCTGGCCCAGCCGGGCGAGCCGGTGCCGCCGCCTCCGCCGGAAAACTGGCGGGAGATATTGGACGCGGACCAGCAATTGATCGACGGCCGTCGCCGCCCCGGCTATGAAGCGCCGCTTCCCGATGCCGTCACGCAGGACAATAAGGGCGCTGTCCGCGCGCCGCCGCCCGAAGCTTTCCCGGTCGATCAGGTGCCGATCCCGGATCGCTGGCGGCTGATCGAAAGTCTGGGCGTGGTGAAGGAGCGATGGTTCGACCCCTATAGCCAGAACACGCTGAAGGGCGACCGGCCGATCGACCGCGAAAAGGTGAAATGGCTGCCGATCAAGAGGGATGACTGGTTCCTTGTCGTCAATGCGGTGAGCGACACGGTGTTGGAGCCGCGCACCTTCCCCATTCCCGTCGGGGTACAGACGACCGAGCGGCCCGGCAGCCTCGACGTGTTCGGCAAGGACGCGAGCACCGTGCTGAGCCAGACTTTTATCGGCGGCGTGGCGCTGATCAAGGGCGCGACCGCGTTCAAGCCGCCGGACGTCGAATATCGCCTGACGCTGGCGCTCAACGTCAATCATGTGAATGTGCCCGAACGGCGCATATTGTTCGTCGAGCCGTCCAGGCCTTCGCACCGCACCGATCATTTTCTGGGCGTGCAGGAAGCCTTTATCGACTATCATCTCGCCAATACGTCGGATCGTTATGACTTCCGGTCGATACGCGTTGGTATCCAGCCCTTTCAGTCGGATTTTCGCGGCTTCCTGTTCAATGACCAGCAACTTGGCATCCGGCTGTTCGGCAATCGCGACAATAATCGTTTTCAGTTCAATCTGGCGGCTTTCTGGCGGCTGGAGAAAGACACCAATAGCGGCCTCAATTCGGTGGTGCAGACGCCGCGCAACGACTGGGTGTTCGTCGCCAATCTCTATCGGCAGGATTTCCTGATCCCCGGCCTCACCAGCCAGATCACCGCTGTTTACAATAGGAATCGCGAGGCCGACCGGATCGAGATCGACGATAATGGCTTTCCGGTTCGTCCGGCGCTGCTCGGCGATGTGCGGGGGCGGGAATATGATGTCGTTTATCTCGGCTATAATGCCGATGGGCGGATTGGACGGATGAACCTGACGGCGTCGGTCTATGGCGCGCTGGGGGAGGATCGGAACAGCTTCTTCACCTCGAAACCCGCGCAGATTCGCGCCTTTTTCGCGGCGGCGGAGGCGAGCTATGACAAGGACTGGATGCGTTTCCGCCTGTCGGGTCTCTATGCCAGCGGCGATGGCGACCCCTATGACAATCGCGAAACCGGGTTCGACGCGATCTTCGAAAATCCGGTCTTTGCGGGCGCCGACACCAGTTACTGGATCAGGCAGTCCATTCCCTTTGCCGGGGGCGGGCGCGCGATCGGGATCAACGGGCGCAACGGCATTTTGAACTCGCTGCGCTCCTCCAAGGAGCAGGGGCAGTCCAACTTCAACAATCCCGGCACGATGCTGCTGGGCGCGGGGGCGGATTTCGACCTGATGCCGGAGCTTCGTTTGTCGGCCAACGCCAATCATCTCTGGTTCCAGAATACCGCCACGCTTCAGGCGCTGCGGAATGAAGGCAGCATTCCCAGGGCGATCGGCTGGGACTTGTCGGCTGCCGCGATCTGGCGGCCCCATGCGACGCAGAATATCGTGTTCCGCCTGTCGGGCGCGACTTTGCTGCCGGGTGCGGGTTTCCGCGATCTTTTCACCAACCGCGAGGGTAACCGGAATTATTATTCGGTTCTCGCCAATCTGATCCTGAGTTATTGATGCGCCCGCTGCTCGCCCTGTTCCTGCTGATCCTCGCCGCGTTGGCGGTGCCGGTCGCGATCCTGCACGCTTCCGACGCCGAAAAGCCGGTAGAGCGGACATATGCCCTGACGCCGCCCGCGCCGATGAGCCAGACCGCCGGGCAGGTCGCGGCCAAATCGGAGGGGTGCACCAGTTGCCACGTCCGGACCGATGAGCCTTCCATGCACGCGACGCCGGCGGTGATGTTGGGCTGCACCGACTGCCATGGCGGCAATGCGGCGGTGCGGGGCGACCCCGCGCTGGGTTTCGAAGACCCCGCCTATATTGCCGCGCGGGAAAAGGCGCATGTCCTGCCGCGCTATCCCGGGAGCTGGCATTATCCCTCCTCCGCCAACCCGCAGCGGACCTATGCGCTACTCAATCGCGAAGCGCCGGAGTTCGTGCGTTTCGTCAACCCCAGCGATTATCGCGTGGCGCGGGAAGCCTGCGGTTCGTGCCACATGCAGGTGATCGAGGCGGCGGAGCGATCGCTGATGGCGTCGGGCGCGATGCTGTGGGGCGGAGCGGCCTATAATAACGGGATCGTTCCCTATAAGAATTATATTTTCGGCGAAGCCTATACCCGCGACGGCAAGCCCGCGAAGATCGTTTCTCCCGGCAATCCGCCCGGCACTCTGATGGCTGAGCAGAAGGCGCGCGGCGCACTGGCCGAACTCTATCCGTTGCCGACATGGCAGGTGACGCCGCCCGGCGATGTGTTCCGCGTGTTCGAGCGGGGGGGGCGTAATATCGCGACGCAATTCCCGGAAATCGGCCTGCCCAATCCCACCGGCTCGATCCAGCGGCTGGAGGAGCCGGGCCGCCCTGATCTCAAACAGTCGAGCCGCGGCCCTGGCACGGGTCTGCGCGTGGCGATCCCCGTGCTGAACCTGCAAAAGACGCGCCTCAACGACCCCTATATGTGGTTCATGGGAACGAACGACCAACCGGGCGACTATCGCCATTCGGGTTGTTCGGGCTGTCACGTCATCTATGCTAATGACCGCGAGCCGCGCCACAGCCTGATCTATGCCCAATATGGCCGGGACGGGCAGACCGCCACGGTCGATCCCACCATCGCGAACAAGATGAGCCATGGCGGGTTGAAAGGCTCGCATGGCGAGGTGGACAAGCCGGATCATGCGGTCGCCGCCGTGAAGGAAAGCGGCCACCCGATCCGTCACGCTTTCACCCGCGCGATCCCGACCGCCCAATGCATGAATTGCCACATGCACCAGCCCAATATCTTCCTGAACAGCTATCTGGGCTACACCATGTGGGATTATGAATCCGATGCGGCGCTGATGTGGCCCAAGAAGCAGAAATATCCGACCGCCGCCGAAATGCACGAGACGCTGGAGCGCAATCCCGAAGGCGCGGCGCCACGCGGTAAATGGGCGGATCTGGACTTCCTGCGCAACGTCTATGACCTGAATGAGAAGGCCAAGGATACGCAGTTCGCCGATTATCACGGCCATGGCTGGAACTTCCGCGGCGTCTTCAAGCGTGACCGCGAGGGCAATCTGCTCGATGCCGATGGCAAGATCGTTTCTCCCGACGACCCGGAAAAATGGCGCAGGAAGGGAGAGGGCAAGTTCGTCCAGCCCGGCGTCAATCCGGGCAAGACCGTGCACCTCATGGACATTCACGCCGAAAAGGGCCTGCAATGCGTCGATTGCCATTTCGCGCAGGACAGCCATGGCAACGGGTTCATCTATGGAGAGGTCGCGAACGCGATCGAGATCGGCTGCAAGGACTGCCACGGTACGGCCGACGCTTATCCGACGTTGCTGACATCCGGCCCGGCGGCGCCGCCCAAGGGGACGAACCTTGCTCTGCTGCGCAACCCGGACGGCAAGCGGCGCTTTGAATGGTTCTACGACGCGGGTGGCAAGCGGCGGCTGATTCAGCGGTCGATTGTCGATCCGAACCTTGAATGGGAAATGTCGTTGGTGAAGGACGCGGTCGATCCGGCCAATCCCCACTTCAACGCCAAGGCGGCGCGGGCCAAGCTGATGAGCCGGTCGGGCGCGGAGGATGGCAGCTTTGCTTTCGGCCCCGGCGTCGCGAAGGCGGACCGGGCCCATAATGACGAGAATATGACCTGCTTCACCTGTCACCTTAGCTGGACGACGAGTTGCGGCGGCTGCCATCTGCCGATCGAGGCGAACTGGAAGACGACGCTCCACCATTATGATGGAGAAGAATCGCGCAACTTCGCGACCTACAACCCGCAGGTGGCGCGGGACGAAATGTTCCAGCTCGGCAAGCATATGACGACCAAGGGCAATGCCACCGCCCCGGTCCGCTCGACCTCCGCGCTGGTCCTGTCCTCGACCAATATCAATCGCGAGCGCATCTATATTCAGCAGCCGCCGGTGTCGGGCATCGGCTTTTCGTCCCAGGCCTTCGCGCCCCATTTCCCGCATACGGTGCGCAAGACCGAGACGAAGACCTGTTCCGACTGCCATTTGTCCGCACAGGACGATAATAATGCGATCATGTCGCAACTGCTGCTGCTCGGCACCAATTTCGTGAATTTCGTGGGGCTGAACGCCTGGACCGGGCTTGAGGGCGGGTTCGAGGCGATCCGCGTTACCGAATGGGATGAACCGCAGGCGGTGATCGGCAGCTATCTCCAGAAATATGCCTATCCCGATTATTGGAAGCTGCATGTCGAGCAGAACAAGCGGGAGCTGAAGAACTGGGTGCGCGGCAAGACCTTTGACAAGAAGGCTTCGGGCGAAACCCATGCTGTCGAAGAGTTCCGCAATGTCGTGAAGGGCACGGCGGATCGGGTCGGCTGCCTGCAACTGCGCGGCGAATATATGTATGTGGCCGAAGGGAAGGGGGGCTTTCGCGTCTATGACGTCGCTTCTATCGCCAACAAGGGCTTTTCCGAGCCGATCGTGAGCGGACCTTTCTCGAAGCTGGGCCACAATACGGGCATTCGCACGAAGAACGCCACCTGCATGGCGCTGGCGACCAACCAGCCGATCAACCCGCTGCGTAACACGGTGGAACTGCGGGAGATCAATCAGGAACAGCCCTTCCTGCCCATTTACAGCTACGCGGCGGTGACGGACAGCGTCGAGGGCCTCATCATGGTCAATATCGAGACTATGGGCGATGGTGAGTTTCGCAACAATTTCCTCAAACGCGCCGTCACTTGGAACCCGGATGGGGTGCTGAACGGGGCGCGGCATATCCATCTGGCGGGGCAGATTGCTTATATCGTCGCCGATGTCGGGCTGGTGGTGGTGGACCTTGCCGATCCGCTGCGTCCGCGCCTTGCCGCCGTGCGGCCGCTCAAGGACGCGCGGGCGAGTGCGATTCAGTTCCGCTATCTCTGGGTGACGGATGCCGAGGGGCTGAAGCTGTTCGATGTGACGCGCCTTGCCGACCCGGTGGCGGTGCCGTCCGCGACCGTGCCACTGGCCGATGCGCGGCGCATCTATCTGGCGCGCACCTATGCCTATGTCGCGGCCAAGGCGGAGGGGCTGGCGATCATCAACATCACCAATCCGCTAAAGCCGAGCATCTACAGGAAAGAGTCGTTCGGCGGGCAGATGACCGATGTGGAGGATGTGATCGTCGCTTCGACCAATGCGTCGCTGTTCGCTTATGTCGCGGATGGACGGGCGGGCATGAAGGTGATTCAGCTTACCAGCCCGGCGAGCCAGCCCAATTTCTACGGCTTCTCACCGGCTCCCATGCCGGAACTGATCGCCTGGGCGCGGACGCCTTCTCCGGCATTGTCGCTGTCCAAGGGGCTGGACCGCGACCGGGCAGTGGACGAAACGGGTGGGCAGATCGCGGTGTTCGGGCGGCTCGGCTCGCGGCCCTTCACCCGGTTGGAGATGGAGCGGCTGTTCCTGACGTCGAAGGGGATACCCTATAAGGTCAGCGACGAGACGGACATGAAGGGCTGGCGACCGCCGCTGACATTGCATTAGAAAATGGTTGGCTGGTTTCGGCCAGAGGCGGACCTGGGCGAAGTTGGATGACGGGTGGAGGGGAAGCGCCGCGCGCATATTCCTCGCCTTTCAGGCAGGCCGTTCGTCGATCATCATGCGCACCATCGGCTGCATCCTTGCGTCGAACTTCGCCAGCGTGGGATGGTCGCCCGCCGTCTCGAAATGGGTGACGAGGCCGTGCTGCGTCCAGCGGTGCAGTGCGAAGGCGGGCGGGTCGGCGACGATCATCGGGCGCTCGTCGGGCGATTGCGGGTTGATGGGTCGCAGATCCAGCGCGAGTTGCGGCGCGGTAGATGAGCAGATGGCGATGGTCGTGCCGTTCCATGGCGCGGCGATCGCGCGGTGGATGTGGCCGCAGAGGATCGCCTGAACATTGGTCCGGTTCGCTATGGCCGCCGCAAAACGCGTCACCCACGGCTCTTCGGGATGGGTGTTCATCCAGTCGATGCCGACTTCGACCGGGGGATGGTGCATGACGATCAGCGTGGGCGTGGCGGCCTCCTCGTCCAGCCGGGCGTTCAGCCACGCCGCGCGGCGTTCGCAAAATGCGCCGCCATGGCGGTCCGGCTCCAGCGTATCGAGCATGATGATCCGCCGGCCTTCCAGCGCGATGACATAGTGGACGAAGCCATCTTCCTGGCCGATATGCGGGAAGTGGGCGGCGAAATTGGCCCGGTCGTCATGATTGCCCACACAGGGCCAGACCGGGAAAGCGCACTGGCCGAAAGCATCCGCAAGGCGGCGGTAGCTGTCCGCGTCGCCCCGGTCGGTCAGGTCGCCGGTCGCCAGCAGCAGGTCCGGCCGGTTCGGGCCGTCATGCAGAGTGCGCAACACCTGATCCAGCCGCTGGCGGTTGAACTCGGCGGGGTTGTCGGGATCGAACCCGAGATGGATATCCGTGACCTGTGCGATCAGCATGGCCTCATTCCCCCCTTATATTCCGCGGCAGGACTACCTTGTCCCTCTTGGCCGAGCGATCGGCGGGCATCCATGGCGCCCCATCGCCACTATGATAGCTGTGGCACATGGCGCAGCCCGACGGCACATCGGCCGCGGACTTCTCCCCGCCATGGCAGGTGCGGCAACTGTCGATGCCCGGCAGCAGCAACTGTTTCGCATCATGCGACTTTGGCGCGGCGTGGCAGCTTTCGCATGTTTCGGTGCGGTGCGCGGCGTGGTCGAACCAGCCGTTCATCATATAGCGCATCGGCTGGTGCACCGGCAGTACCTGCCAATCGGCATTGCCATTGGCGCCGGGTGGCGTGACTGTGTGGCAGTCATAACAGGCGCCGCCCTTTGAAAAGACCGCCCTGATCGCCTCGTCCGCGCGGGAAGGCCGCGTTGCGACCGCGCCGAAATAAGCGTGATAGACCTGCCCTTGCGCATAATCGCCGGGGCGCCGGCGCGCCATGCCGCCCAGAGCGATCGGCCGGGTGGGGCCGGACGAGCGGTAATAGGCGCGCAGGTCCGCGATCACCTGATCGGGCTGGCCATGGCGCAGCCTTCGCACCGTGCCGCCGATCGTCTCGAAGGCGAGGCTGTGACACATCTGGCAGTCGCGCTCCATATTCACCGGCAGGAAGCGGACGCCATCGGCGGTCGGCTTATGACAATCCTTGCAGGCGAGCGCATCGCCAAAGCCGGTTTGCGTCTTCATCGACCGCGCCATTTGGGCGACGCCGCCGGTTGCGGACAGGTGGATGTCGTGCGGGAATTTCAGGCCGCTGTCGTCGCTGGGCCTGGCGTCGAGCGACATGCGGGCAAAGCGCGGATGCTCGCCCGGCACGGTCTGGACCAGTGGTGAAAATTGCGGATGGCTGGTGCCGAAATCGGCGGCATTGCCGAGCTTCGTGTCCTTCAGCCGGTCCTTCAGCGTGCCGTGGCAATCGGTGCAGAAGGCTTGCGGCGCGGGCTGCATCGGCCCGGCGCCTTCATGCTCGCGATGGCAGTCGACGCAGGCGCCTTCGGGCGGTTTGCCGAATGTGGCGGCAACATGATTGAGAAACTGACCGCCCAAACCCGGTTTGGCGCGCGCCATGGCGATGCGGGTGGCGGGCGCATGGTCGTGGACATCCTTGTGGCAGGTCTGGCAGGCGGAATCGCGAACCGAGACGAACGCTTTCTGGTGGCAGGTTTCGCAGCGCCCTTCGAGCGCATGATGCGCCTGGCTGAGCGGCCCGGAGGACCAGGCCTTGTCGCCTCTCACCCTATAGATGTCGCGGCTATCCCCGGTCGGGCGGTTGGCATAGCTCCAGATCGGGATGGCGAGGAAGCCGATCAGGATCACAAGCGCCATGGCCCATGCCGTCAGCCGCTTGCCCGGCGCCAGGCCGCGCAGGGAGAAGACTCTGGCCTCATCCTTGTCTTCCGAAGCCTCGGACACGGCATCAATGCGGCGGATCGAGAGGATGGCGGCGCCATCCTCCCCCTGCGACACGGTGATGCGATGGCCGCCAAAGCGCAGTTCCGCGCCTTTGGCCACGTCGATCTCGGCGGAGCGGACCGTGCGGCCATCCAGCCCGAAGCCCAGCGTCCCGGTGGCGCGGACGCGGATGGTGCGCGCGTCGACCTGCTCGATCCGGGCATGATCCGGCTCCAGCGCGAGGTCGGGGAGGGCAATGTCATTTTCCGCCGCGCGGCCGAGGATCAGTTGCGGCTTTTCCATCGTGGCTGCGCGGACGATTTCGCGGCCATCGGCGGTGAGGCTGATCTGACGGATAAGGAAGCTGATCACATGCTCACCAGTAGAAGAAGACGCTGACGATATGCGCGGTCAGTGCGGCCAGCAGGGCAAAGGTGGCGGGCACATGGACATAGAGCCAGATTTCCAGCAGCGCCTTCAGCTTCAGATGCCGCCGCAACCGCGCCAGCATCGCCTGCTTGCGTTCCAGCAGCGCGTCGATCCGCTCCAGCGGCTCGTTCCCGGTATCGGACTGGGTTCCGGTTCCGTGGCGCAGTGCCGCTTGCGCCTTTGCCGTGGCGCAGCGTGGATAGCGGCCTGACAGGCGGTTGAGCAGGTGGCCGCCGAAAGGGTTCTGTTCCAGCGATTGCCGCACCAGAGCGGCTTGACCCTGGGGCAAGGGCTGGGCGGCGTCGTGCAGTTGCCGGTCGATGGCGCGCACGGCGTCGAGCATCTGCCCCTGCGTCATTTCCGCGCGGTTGTTGCTGAGCGCGGCGGGCAGCGTCGCATAGACGGTGATGCCGAAAATGCCCGACAGGATCACCAGCATCATCAATGCATAAGCCAGCGTATGCACGTTCCAGCCGAGCTGGAAGCCGGTGTGCAGCGTGGCGATGACGATCAGGCCAAGGCCCAGATAGACATGGGCGGAGGTCCAGGCCTTGAGCGACCAGCGCCCCGGCGTCATCGCCCGCTTGCGCAGGCCCAGCAGCGTCAGCCACAGGATCAGCAGCACGCCGACCGTGCCCATCGTATAGCCATACCAACTGCCGCCATTATGATGCGGCGTGACGTCGACCAACATATAGCTGGCGATGGACAACAGGCAGACCAGCATCGCGACCTTCAGCCAGCGGAACCTCGCATGGCGCAGGAAACCGTCATGCAGCACTTCGCCTTTGGCGCGGCGGGCGCGAAAGGGCGCGCGCGTCGCCATCAGCGCACCTCTCCATCGAGCCGCGCGACGGTCAGGAAATCTTCCGGCGCGACGCGGATCGCGGCGCCGGTCGGGCAGGCGCGCACGCAGGCAGGGCCGCCGTCAATGCCGGAACACATGTCGCATTTAATGGCTTTCTTGGGCTTTTCGACGTCGGGTTCGGCGTTTTTGCTGCGCCATTTCTTCGACGGTTCGCCCGGCCCCGGTCCCGCGCCGAAGAACATCCAGCCGAGCAGCCCCGGCTTCTTTGGCGGCACGCTGTCCATGCGGATCACGCCATAGGGGCAGTTGCGCTGGCAATTGCCGCAGCCGATGCAGCTTTCGTCGATGAAGACTTCGCCGTCCGGCCCGCGATGGATGGCGTTGGGCGGGCAGTCGGCCATGCAGTGTGGATGCTCGCAATGGCGGCAACTGGTGGGCACATGGAGATGGGCATAGGTGCGCCCCGCTTCGCGATCGAGCCTCGACAGCCCGTCATGGCTGTCGGCGCAGGCCTTTTCGCAATTGTCGCAGCCCACGCACAGATGCTCGTCGATCAGCAGCACGTCGGTCGCTTCGCCGATGCCGTTGTCGACCAGGAATTTGGCGGTTTCCGAATACATGTCGACGACGGTGGAAAAGCTGTCCTTGCGGCTTTCGATGAAGGCGTTGACGTCCTGTCGCGCCGCCATGTCGTGGCGGGCGCGCTCCAGCAGAGCGGGTTTTGCCGCCATCAGCCGGGCGAAAGCGTCGCCATTCAGCCTGATGACTTCGGATTTGACGGTGGCCTTGACCGTGGCGGTGCGCGGGCCGCCCGCGATCAGCGCCATTTCCCCGACATAGCTGCCGGCGGGAAGATAGGAGAGGAAGACATTCTTCCCCCCGATCTTCTTTTCCACGATCATGGAACCGATGCGGATCACATAGATGTCGGTGCCGGAATCGCCCTCGGTGATGATCGGCTCCCCTGCCTTGACGGTCTGGATTTCGGCCGTGTCGAGCACTTCGGAAAGGTCGTCGGGGGTCAGTCCCGCGCCGAACATCTGGAGCAGTTGCCGCTCGGTCGAGATGCGAGTGATGGCCTGCCTGGCTGGCGGGTTGGAGGACATGAGCTTGAGCGCCGCCGTGCGCGACACTTCCACCATGATCGAATCCGCGCCCGCCCGCACCGTCGCGCCACGGCGGCGGCCGGAGATCAGGCCGACCTCCCCAAAGATCGAACGTTGGTCGATGGGAACGTTCAGGTCCGGCCCGACCTCGACCGATGCCTGTCCCCGCGCGATGCCGAACAGGGAGGAGCCGGGATCATGTTTCTCGAAGATCGTCTCGCCCTCGCGATAGGCGCGCACTTCGCTGTCGAGCATGAACTCGCGCATCTGGAGCGGCGAAAGTCCTTCGAGGATGGAGACATTGGCCCGGAGAAATTCCAGCCATTCCGCGACGTTTTTCTCCTCCGGCAATCCGGCGAATTTCGCCGCCAGGATCGGTTCGTCGGCGGGTTTCAGGTCGCGATTGCCATTGATATACTCAACGACATCATAGCCCTGATTCATGCAATGCTTGATCAGCGGATAGCCCGCCAGCGCGCCGATCACGAAGATGCCGGGCGCGGTGCTTTCGAAGACCGGCGACAGTTTCGGGAAGGCCAGCCGGTCGCTGCTGGTGAATGCGACGCCGCAGCTTTCCACGAAGGCGCGCGGCGGCGCGGACCCCATGCGCGCGATGATCCGATCGCATTTCACCTTCACCTCGCCGTCGCGGCTGTCGAGCGTGATGAAGCCCGGTTCGATCTTCGCCGTGGTCGCTTCGGTCATGATGGTGAGGCGGCCCGTTTCGGCGGCGGTCATCAGCGCCTTGACGTTCGCGCCCTTGGCGCTGGCGAACTCGGTCGAGCGGTTGAGGATGGTGACGGTGTTGCCCTGCGCTTCGTCGGCGGCGAGGCCGAGCGCGTTCTCGATGCCCGCATCGCCTGTGCCGACGATGAAGATATGCTCGTCATTATATTCGGCCGGGTCGTCGAGCTGATATTGCACATGGGGCAGTTCGGCGCCCGGCACGCGCATCAGATTGGGGTTGCCCTGCGTCCCGATCGCCATGATGACCGCATCGGCGATCACCTCCCGCCCGTCGCTCAGCGTCAGGCGATAGGGCGGAGCGAGGCGCTGGATTTCCTTCGTCTCGCTGCTGCCGTCGCGCTTGCGTTCGAGGATTGTCTGAATGCTGCCGGGGATGGGATCGCCGGTACCCGCAATCGCCTTCACCTCGGCTTGATAAGCGACGTTGATGCCCTGCTCGGCGGCCTGCGCGTTCCAGCGGCCGAGAATCGATTCGCGCTTTCCCGCCTCGAAATCGCAGTCGGACCGCAACACGAGCTGGCTGGGCGTCGCCATCACATGCTTGCCCTTCTGATATTTGAAGATGGTGTCGGACAGGTGATCCGTCTTCTCGATCAGCAGGTGGGAAAGCCCCAGTTGCGCGGCGCGCGCGGCCGCGCTCAGCCCCGCCGGTCCCGACCCGACGATCGCGATGCGCACGCGCTCAGCCAATTGATAACCCCCTTAAAATACCCCTGCGCTCCGGATCTCAGCTTGATCGGATGCTTATCCCCTAGAGCTACTCTATCATTTCCGTGGCGTCACGCTAGAGAGGATATCCGCGGGATTGGTCGGGGAGCGATGGAATCATGGGCTGGAGCTTGGGGCGCGTGGTGCTGATAGGGGCGGTCGGCATAGCAGCCGTGTCGATCGGCTATAATATTCTCCATGCGCCTGAAAAGGCGAAGGAATCCGCAGCCTCCGTCTCCGCATCCCCGATGGGCGGCCGGACGAACGATCCCGAAGCGGTCATTCGCGAACTGCGGGACCGGGTCGGCGCCAATCCCAAGGATGCCGAAGGCTGGCAGATGCTGGGCTGGGCCTATTTCGAAAACGGCCGCCATGCCGATGCGGTGAGCGCCTATCGCCATGCGACGAAGCTGATGCCGGACAATGCGACCTTCTGGTCTTCGCTGGGCGAAGCGGCGGCGATGGCGAGCGAGCATGATCCCATGCCCAGGGAAGCGTCCGATGCCTTCGACAAGGCGATAGCGCTTGACCCCAAGGATCCACGGGCGCGGTATTTCCTGGCGGTGCGCAAGGATCTGGCCAGGGATCATGAAGGCGCGATCCGCGATTGGCTGGCGCTGCTGGGCGACACGCCGCCCGGAGCGCCATGGGAAGCCGATTTGCGCCGCACGATCGAGCAGGTGGGAAAGATCAACAGGATCGACGTGGCGCAGCGGCTGGCGGCGGTGAAGCCGGCCGCACCTCATCCGGCGGTGGGAAGCGGCGGCATGTCGGTGGCGACAGCGGCGATTCCGGGTCCGACGAGCGAGCAGATGCAGGCGGCGGCGCAGCTTCCCAAGGGGCAGCAGGATGCGATGGTCGAGGGAATGGTCGCCAGTCTTGAGGCCAAGCTGAAGGCCAATCCCGCCCATGTCGATGGTTGGATCATGCTGATGCGCAGCCGCATGACGCTGGGCGAGACGACGAAGGCGGCTGCGGCCTATGCACAGGCGCAGGCGGCCAATCCGACGCAGGCGGGACGGATCAGGGATGAGGCGCGCATTTTGGGCGTTCCGGGGGCTTAAAGACCGCGTTTTGGTCGGGACATCCCATAGTGTCGCAACGGACTGACCTTTTGAGGGTCGCGATGTCCGATTGATCGACGGTGCGTTGACGTCATGTGACGCAAGGCGATGAACGCCGCCATTTGGTTCAGGGCATCGCCATGACCTTCTCTGCCGCGTGCGCCTGGGTTACGGTTCGGCCTTCGCCATAATCGCCGATGACGCCCGATCGCCGCAGCCGCCGGGTGATATGGGTCGGCGTGCCTTCGGCCGAATGCAAAAAGCGCCAATTGTCCCATATGACCGTGTCGTGCCCGCGCCAGTGATGGAAATAGCGTTCACCCGTGGTGAGCGAGAAGAGAACCAGTTCTCGCAACAGCGCGTCGCCTTCCACCGGGTCCATGTTCTCCATCCCGATGGCATGCATGGCGGTGACGTTGAGCGTCCGGCGGCCGCTGTCGGGATGGATGAAAAAGACAGGATGCGATACGATCGGGAAATCGCTTGCGATCCGTGCCTGAAGCGCTTCGATATGCGGGGGGCGATGGATGAGCCGTGCCGCGCCCGGCGGATAGAAGGGGTTGGCGCTCGCGATCGGGTTGAGCCGATAGAGCACCCGCTTGCCCTCCGCGCGTTCGCGCAGCGCATCGGGCATCAGGTCGTAAAGCATGGCGCGGTCGATGAAGCCCGTGTCGGCGCCTTTGGACGGCACTTCCACCGCATGAAGGATGCCGCCGCGGTCCACTTTCGTCGTATAGATGGTGTCGATGTGCCAGGGCTGCCAGTTCGCCAGTTCCGCGCCGTTCACATCATATATGGTCGTGCGCTCACGCTGTTCGGGCGTGAAACGGATATGGGTGAGTTGGGGAAAACCCTCGACCCAGGCTTCGCGCGCCGGGTGGATTTCCGCCGCGCCGAAGACCTCCGTCAACGCCACCTGCGCTTCGGGCGTCAGCGGCGCGTCCCGAAACAGCAGCAGGCCACGGTCGCGCCAGAGTTCGGAAAGCGCGCGCCTCTGTTCTTCGCTCAGTGTCGCGTCGAGATCGAGGCCGCGCACCTCGGCACCGAATGTTGCGGTCACGGGCGTCCAGTCGATCACCATTGCATCTGCTCTCCCGAACGTCATTTCCTCCAGAATAGAACTCTGTTGCATCGCTGTCAGCGCGGCTGGACGATGGGCATGGCAAGCGGGACGATATGTCGACGACAGGCGACGGACGGCACTGGACGACGGGCGTGAAGGCGTGGCAGCGTTCCGCTTTGCAAAATCCGTAAAGGATCGAGGGACCGATCACGGCAGCGACGACCCGGACATGAGCGGCCGGATGGAATGGCGCAACTTCCATGGCGAGATTGCGCTGCGCGGCGATCCTCATCTGGATGATGTGGCGGTCAAGGCAGGGGCCGAAGTCCCACTGCCATGACGTCGAATTTCCGGGAGGTATAGTGGCACGCCATGGAAAACGGGGGAGTAGATGAGCATGTCGACCGCAACGCGGATTCCGCAACCGGATTTGCGGACGATCTGGTCGATTGCCTGGCCGATGATGCTCGCTTATTCGTCGGTGCCGCTGATGGGCTTTGCCAGCGTTGCGGTGATGGGGCATCTTGAGCATCCGCGCTATCTGGGCGGCGTGGGGCTGGCGACCAATTTCTTCGCGTTCTTTTACTTCGTCTTCGCCTTCATCCGCTGGAGCACCGCAGGCATGTCGGCGCAGGCGAGGGGTCGCCTCGTCGCATTCGGCGGACATAATGACCTGCCGGTGATCCTGACGCGTTCGCTGACCCTTGCCCTTGGTATCGGAGCCATATTGATCCTGTTGAGCGCGCCGCTCACGCATCTGCTCTTCGGGGCGCTGACGGCTGATCCGGCGCTTGGCCGTGAAGCCGAACTTTATGCTCGCTTGCGTCTGTTCGGCGCGCCGGCGTTGCTCGGCACCTATGCCATGACCGGCTGGTTCGTGGGTTCGGGCCGGCCGCGCGCGGTGATGGTCATGACCATTGGCGCCAATCTGACAAATGTGGTGCTGTTGCTGTTCTTCATCCACGGCCTTGGCATGCGCTCGGCCGGCGCAGGATTGGCGGCGGCATTGGGTGAGTGGACGGGGTTGCTGCTCGGCGCCGGGGCCATATGGCTGGGCGGCGGTCTGCGCGGCGGCCGGTTCGGCATGGCCGAATTGTTCGATCGCCCGGCGTGGCGGCGGCTGTTCAGCGCCAATGGCCATGTGCTGCTCAAGACGCTGTTCACCATCGTCATCTTCATCGGCTTTCTTGCCATCAGCGGGCATTTTGCTCCCGACGTGCTGGCCGCCAACCTTATCCTCATGCAGCTCTTCTATCTTGCTTCCTACGCCTTTGACGGTTTCGCCAACGCGTGCGAAACCATTGCGGGCCAGGCGGAAGGGGCGGGCCAATCAGACCTGGGGCATCAGGCGCTGGCGCGCTGCTGCCAATGCGCACTGGTGGTCGCGGGCCTCTTTGCCATCGCTTATGGCCTGGGCGGTCCGGCGCTGATCCGTGCGTTGACCGATATCGAAAGCGTCCGGACGGAAGCGCTGCGCTATTACCCCTGGATGGTGTTCATTCCGATCGCCCAGGCGACCTCGTCGATTTATGACGGCGTCTTCGTTGGCACGCTGCGGATGCGCGATCTGCGAAACACGACGATCCTTGGTACGCTGGGATCGGCGGCGCTGGCCGGACCACTGGTCTGGCTGTTTGGCAATGACGGCCTCTGGTTCAGCCTCGCCTCCTTCTTCCTGATCCGGCAGGCGGCATCCTGGTGGGTCTATTCCCGCCCTCGTCATAGGGCGGCAGCCGCCCTTCCATCGGGTTGAAGGGGGCGGGGATGCGCCGATTTCCGCTTCTTCCTCCCGGAAGGAGGTTTGGATTTCGCGGCCCGGATTGACTTTTTCCCGCTTATGGCCCATAAGCGGCGGGCTAACGTCGCCAGCGACGGAACTTGATCCTTTCGGGGCATTCTTCCTTTCTCGCGCTACCAGCACCGCCTGTGCTTTTGCAGGCGGGTAATCTGTTTTCGTGAAAGGAAACATCCCATGCCTATCGGCACCGTAAAGTTTTTCAATTCCGACAAAGGCTATGGCTTCATTGCGCCCGAAGATGGCGGCAGTGACAGCTTCGTCCATATCTCCGCCGTTGAACGCGCGGGCATGGCGACGCTGCAAAAGGACCAGCGGCTGAGCTACGAGATCGAAACCGATCGTCGCGGCAAGCAGTCCGCCGTCAATCTAGAAGCGGTCTGAGGCCTTTTGCTTCCGAGGGGATGTGCATCCCCTCGCCGTCAAATTATCCGGATGAAGCCAGCGCTTCGCCGGACGGGCGTTCTCCGCATTCAAGGATGTGGGGAATGTTCCCGCGATACAATATTCGTCCGAGCACTCCACGCGACGGCCTTGTTGCCCCTCGCCAGACGGATAGAGCGGCAGACTGCTCCGTCCCCAGCCGGACCGGATATGGCCGCGCCTGTGAGCGACGCCGTTTTTTCCTTCATTCAGAGCGTTTTTGAACACGCCAGGATCATCATGAATCTCAAAACATCATCTTCATCGACCCTTCCCATGGGGAAGCCGTTGACCCGCCGGTTTTTCCGGCCAAAGCAGCAGGCTCAGACGGGCATTCTGCCCACGCAGGACCTGCGCCGCATCGTTGCCGAAATGCTGGGCTGAACCGGCCGCCAACCTGATCGGGAGTTTGCCATGGCCGCTCCCGGCAATTCTGTCGGGCGAAAGACGCCCGGCAGGCCATGGCGGACTGGCGCAGGGTGAACATTCCTAATCGAATGGGCGTCGTCCAGCTTTTCCGTCCACATGGGCAAGCCTGCGCCCCGTCACCAACGTCTGACCGATGAACAGGGCGATCAGGATCGAACCCACTGTTCCCACGAAGATGTCGAACCCCGACCATCGCCCGAATAACCCCGGACCGTCGCCCAGCGCCATCATCATGATGGTAAGCACGATCAGCATGATCCTGAGTTCAGTGGGGCCCGCCGACAGATAGGATAGCTTGAACTCTCCCAGCACCCGCGCGGACAAAAATGCGTGGATCGACAGCAGCAGATAGCCCGAAAGGGCGATCAGGGCGACGTCCATCGTCACGAACGGGCTGAGGCCGATCCCGGCAAGGATCAAAAGCGTCGCCAATCCATCGCAGCTATGGTCGATGAAATATCCGTAGGAGGGGCGTTCGATATGCCGGTAACGCGCCAGGCTGCCGTCCATGGAATCGCCGAACCACTGCACCACATAGCCCGCAATGGCGAGCAGCAGCCAGGACGATGCGAGGTTGCTGGCGACATATCCGGCAAATGTCATCACGGCGCCAACCATCCCCGCGGCGGTCAGGCGATCGGGCGTGATCCAGGGCGGCATATGGGCACATAGCCAGTTGAGCAGCCTCCGCTCGCTCGCGGCAAGCCGGTTCTGCTGGATTCTGTCAAGGGGCTTGGGTGATTGCGTTTGGATATCCATGCTCTTCATCGCGGTGCGGCCCCGGCGGGGCGATATGTGGACGGGTTCAACCCGGCGAGGGCGTACTTGTTTCCGCCGTCAAATGTTGCGGTAAAAGATAGGCTGGCCAGGGAAAATCGGAAAAATGGCGGACGGAAGCAGGGTCGCCTGAAAGGAAAAAGTCTGCTCGCATGGCCAGCTCCCCAATATTGCGGGAGCACATAGGTCTCTCTGTCGGGTCGTGCGAAACGATGGCCCGATGGCGCGTCGTATCAGCTCCGTTCCGATATGAACAGATGTTTTCCTTTCGTCTGCCTTTTTGGGGCGACTGAACGAAGACTGTCTGTTATAGGGCGTTTTTTCTCGGGGCCATTTTCCTTTGATCCCGGGAATGCGGCTGACTGGCGCACCTCCCTTCTGCGGAAATGCACGTCAATGCATGGGCCAGTTTCCTTGCTGGAAGAGTAATTTATCCCCTCATGAAAATTCCCCGGTTATTCTCCTCTTCCGCCTGCGACATGGCTATTGATCTCGGCACGGTGAACACGGTCATCTATGTCCGTAATCGGGGGATCGTCCTGAACGAGCCGTCCGTGCTCGCCGTTGAGACACGCGATGGCATCCGCCGCGTCAAGGTGGTCGGCGATGCGGCCAAGCTGATGATGGGTAAAACGCCGGCCGGTATCGAGGCGATAAGGCCCTTGCGTGACGGGGTCATCGCCGACCTCGATATTGCCGAGCAGATGATCAAGCATTTCGTCGACAGGGCGCTCGATGGCGGCCGTTTCGCAAGACGGCATGAGATTGTCGTGTGCGTGCCCGTGGGATCGACCATGGTGGAACGGCGCGCGCTGAGGGATGCGGCGTCGAATGCCGGTGCTTCCCGCGTGCGGATGATCGAGGAACCGATGGCGGCGGCCATCGGCGCGGGCCTGCCCGTCACCGAGCCGCGCGGCGCCATGGTTGTGGATATTGGCGGCGGCACGACGGAAGTGGCCGTCCTGTCGCTGAACGGCATCGCCTATAGTGGATCGGCGCGCGTGGGCGGGGACCGGCTGGATGAAACCATCGCTTCCTATGTGCGGCGCGCGCACAACCTCATGATCGGGGAAGCCACGTCGGAGCGCATAAAATGCGAGATCGGCGCGGCGACGCTTCCTGACGGGGAGGGGCAACGCATCACGGTGAAGGGGCGCGACCTCGTAAACGGGCGTCCGGCGGAAGTCTTCATCACCGAAGCCGAAATCGCGCAGGCGCTTTCAGAGCCGGTGGGGCAGATCAAGGCCGCGGTTCTCGCGGCCCTGGAACAGACGGCGCCGGAACTCTCCGCGGACATCATTGATGAAGGGATTACCCTCACCGGCGGCGGAGCCTTGCTTGCACGGCTGGATGAGGCGCTGACCGATGCGACGGGCCTGCCGGTCAAGGTGGCGGAAGCTCCGCTGACATGCGTGGCGATGGGCGCAGGCCAGGCGCTCGAACATGCGGCTTATGAAGCGGTCCTCGTCAATCTGTGATCGCCTGCCCGAAAGCAGATGATGTTTCCCGCCTTTTGTGTCCGGCGATGGGAAATTCAGGATAGGCAATGGCTTTAAGCGCTGGTCAGGGGCGACCTGACCGGCGCTTAGAGTGATTTCGAGCCGGATGGAATCATCTGGCGACTCGGAAATCACGGTAATCAAAGGATAATGTAGAGTCGTTTCGGTTCAATCAGAACCGGAACGACTCTAAATAAACGGTTCCTCAGATCACGCCAAGGGCCCGCATCGCTTCGGCCACGCGAACGAAACCGGCGATATTCGCGCCGAGAACATAGTTGCCAGGAGCGCTATATTCTTCCGCGGTCGCGGCGCAGTTGTCGTGAATGTTCCGCATGATCTGGGCGAGGCGTTCCTCGGTCTGCTCGAATGACCAGCTATCGCGCGAGGCGTTTTGCTGCATTTCGAGCGCCGAGGTGGCCACGCCACCGGCATTGGCCGCCTTGCCGGGGGCGAACATGACGCCGCCGTTCTGAAACAGGGCGACGGCTTCGGGCGTGGATGGCATATTGGCGCCTTCCCCCACGGCCATCACGCCATTCTTGATCAGCGTGGCCGCATCCTTGGCGGTCAGTTCATTCTGCGTCGCGCAGGGTAGGGCGATGTCGCAGGGCACATCCCAGATCGAGCCATCCTCGATATAATGCGCGCCCGACTTCTTGATCCGGACATATTCCGACAGCCGTTCGCGGCGCACTTCCTTGATCTCCTTCAGGAGGTCGAGGTCGATGCCGTTCTCATCGAGGATATAGCCGTTGGAGTCGGAGCAGGCCATGACGACGCCGCCGAACTGGCGAACCTTCTCGATCGCGTAGATGGCGACATTGCCCGACCCTGAAACAACGACCCGTTTGCCGTCGAGCGACGTCCCCTTCGTCCCCAGCATCTGCTGAACGAAGTAGACCAGCCCGAAGCCGGTCGCTTCGGTCCGCGCCCGCGATCCGCCATAAGCAAGGCCCTTGCCCGTGAGCACACCGGCTTCATAGCGGTTGTTGAGGCGCTTGTACTGGCCGAACATATAGCCGATCTCGCGGCCGCCCACGCCGATATCGCCCGCCGGCACGTCGGTATATTCGCCCAGATGGCGATGAAGCTCCGTCATGAACGCCTGACAGAAGCGCATGATTTCACCATCGGACCGGCCGCGCGGATTGAAGTCGGAACCGCCCTTGCCGCCGCCGATCGGCATGCCGGTGAGGGCGTTCTTGAAGATCTGTTCGAACCCCAGGAATTTCACGATGCCAAGATTGACCGAGGGATGGAAACGGATGCCGCCCTTATAGGGACCAAGCGCCGAGTTGAACTGCACGCGAAAGCCGCGATTGATCTGAACCTGGCCCGTATCGTCCACCCATGGGACGCGGAAGATGATCTGACGTTCCGGCTCGCAAATCCGTTCGATCAGGGCGTCGCTGGCATAATCGGGATGCTTGGCGACGACGCGGCCGAGGCTTTCCAGAACCTCATGCACGGCCTGATGAAATTCGGCTTCCCCGGCGTTGCGACGCAATACTTCATCGAGGACAGGTTGCAACTTTTCGTCGATCTTGCTCAATAAACCCTCCAAATTAGACGAATCGAACGCTCCTTGGACCACGCGGACCATGGTCGCAAGTCGGTTGATGAAGCCGGTGTCCGTTTATGAAGCAGGCGCGGAGCATGGCGCCCGGCGATTCGCGCCGCCATTTTTCCCGCGCGGGACTGTCGGGCGCGCGGGCCGTTGATCAGTGCTTTTGCTGGGTCATCCGGTCGACCCAGGCGATGCCCAGAGCGGAAAGAATGAAGACGCTGTGGATGATGGTTTGCCACAGCACGCCTTGTTCCGTCACGTTGGCGGCCGGCATGCCGATCTTGCTGGCTTCGATGAAGGTCCGCAGGAGATGGATGGAAGAGATGCCGATGATCGCCATGGCGAGCTTCACTTTGAGCACGCCGGCATTGACGTGACTGAGCCATTCGGGCTGGTCGGGATGTCCTTGCAAGCCGAGGCGCGACACGAAGGTTTCGTAGCCGCCGACGATGACCATCACCAGAAGGTTGGAAATCATCACCACGTCGATCAGGCCGAGAACGACGAGCATGATCTGCTGTTCGCCAAATTCGGAAGCATGGAGGATGAGGTGCCATAATTCCTTGAGGAACAGGAAAACGTAAACGCACTGGGCCACGATCAGGCCCAGATATAAAGGCAGTTGAAGCCATCGCGAACTGAAGATCAGCAGGGGCAGCGGACGGAGCGGCGAAGTCGAATCTTTGAGTTCCATGCGGCGGTTTCCTAGCGTTGCGATGGGTGGTTTGCCAATATCGTCCGTTGCGATGACACGCGCGCTGGCTTGTGCCGGTCGGCGGGGGCATCGAATAGGCGTTGACATGCATTTTGTGCCGGTGGAGAAACATGCATCAATGTGCATATTTTATATGCTGAGGGATTGGGGCCATCGTCTGCCGCCCGACGTTGCGCGCCGATCCGGCCATGGGCGCGCGCCAACTCACAGCCGGGCTTCTGGCGTGGGATGAGACAGGAAAAAGGGGAGAGGAACGTGAAGGCGAAACATTTTGCGATGGGGATAATCGGGATTTCCATGGGCAGCGCCGGGATGGTGGCGGCTTCCCCCGCCAGGCAGGGACCAGTCGTGAAAACGGTTTCCGGGCCGGTTCGGGGCGTCGCCGAGGGACAAGGCGGCATCTTCAAGGGCATTCCCTTCGCCCGGTCGACCGGCGGCGACCGGCGCTGGACCCCGCCAGTCCCGGTTGCGCCATGGACCCAGGCTTTCGACGCCTCCCGCTTCGGTCCCATCTGTCCGCAGCCGGACGCGCGCGGCGGACGCGGTACAGCGCAGAGCGAGGATTGCCTTTCCATCAATGTGGCGACGCCCGCGCTGAAGGGCGAAAAAAAGCCGGTGCTGGTGCTGATCCATGGCGGCGCTTTTTTCGTCGGGTCAGGCGCGGACATGTTCGACGAAGCCGCCAGGGTCTATAATGCGCGCGGCATATTGGTGGTGTCGCTCAATTATCGGCTGGGGCGGCTGGGGTTCTTCTCCCATCCCGGATTGCGCGAGGAACAGCCAGGCGTCGCGACGGGCAATTACTGGCTGATGGATCAGGTTGCCGGGTTGAACTGGGTGCGCGGCAATATCGCGCAATTCGGCGGCGATCCGGATAAGGTGACGATCATGGGCTGCTCGGCGGGCGGCTCCAGCATCAACGCGCTGATGACGTCGCCCAAGGCGCGCGGCCTGTTCGCGCGGGCGAGCGCGCATTCGGGCGGCGGCATCAACAACGCCACCCGGCCGCAGGCGCAGGCCGAACAGGAAGGGGTGGCCTTCGCCGCGCGCGCTGGCGTGGCGGGCGAGGGGAAGGCTGTCATCGCGGCGCTGCGCAAGCTCGATCCGGCGGCGATCATGGCCGCCGATCCGGGGGCGCCCAATTTCGGCGCGGTGGTCGATGGCGAGATGATCCCGGAGGAAACCGCCATCGCCTTCGCGAAGGGCGACATCGCCCGCGTGCCCTATATTGCCGGGTCGACCAGTAATGAAGCGAGCGTCTTTGGCCTGATGGGCTTTGACGAGCAGGTGTTGAAGGACCGTTTCGGCATCGACTTCGCGACCGTGCGCAAAATCTATGATCCGCAGGGCAGGCTGGGTCAGGCGGAATTGTTGCGGCAGGTGCAGACCGATTTCATCTTCACATCGGCGGCGACCGCGACGGCGGCTCTGGCCGGGCGCTGGCAGCCATCCTGGTCCTATCATTTCGCCTATGTGCCGCCGGAACAGCGCGGCAAGGTCGCAGGCGCGCCGCATTGCGCCGACATGAAGTATACGCTGGGTGCGGCCAGGGCTTCGCAAGGCGAGGACAATGCGCGTCTTGCCGGAATGATGCAGGATTATTGGGCGAATTTCATCAGGAATGGCGATCCCAACGGCGCGGGCCTGCCCCAATGGGCGGAATATAAGGGCGCGCATCGCGGGCCGCTGGTGATCGGCGACGAGACCGCCGTCGTGCCCGATTTCCGGGCGTCGCAACTGGCCTATTGGTGGAAATCATGGGCTGACCGGATGGGCCAGACCCTGCCCTGATCCAGGGCGGCGGGATCGCCCGCTTGATCTCCGCTCGCGCGCAAAAACCCGTTTAATTTCCGCATCGCCCTGTTTTTGCAGGGCATGATGGGGTATGCTCGCTGATGTGGCTACGACCGCCAAGGGAGTCGACACATGGCGAATGGCGAACTGTTTTCCAGTTTCATGCGGGCCTATGACGACCGGCGCCAGACTGAAATGTCGGTTGAGGATTATCTGCTCGGGTGCCGCAACGATCCGCTGATGCATGCGTCCGCGGCGGAGCGGTTGCTGGCGGCGATCGGCGAACCGGAAATCATCGACACCTCGCGGGATTCCCGGCTGGGCCGCATCTTCATGAACCGGACGATCCGGCGCTATCGGAACTTTTCGAACTTCTACGGCATGGAAGGGACGATCGAGCATATCGTCAGCTTCCTGCGCCATGCGTCGCAGGGACTGGAGGAGCGCAAGCAGATCCTCTATCTGCTCGGCCCGGTGGGCGGAGGCAAATCCTCTCTGGCCGAGCGGCTGAAGTCGCTGATGGAGGTGCATCCCATCTATGTGCTGAAAGCCGGGGAGGAAATCAGCCCGATCTTCGAAAGCCCGCTGTCGTTGTTCGATGCGGAAATCCATGGCGAGATGATAGAGGACAGCTACGGCATCCCTCGTCGTCGGCTGACCGGCCTGATCAGCCCATGGTGCCGCAAGCGGCTGGATGAGTTCGGCGGCGACCTGTCCCGCTTCTCGGTCGTCAAGCTGATGCCTTCGCGCATCCGGCAGGTCGCGATTTCCAAGACCGAGCCGGGGGACGAGAATAATCAGGACATCTCCTCGCTGGTGGGGAAGGTCGATATCCGCAAGCTGGAGATGCTCTCGCAGAACGATCCCGACGCTTATAGCTATTCCGGCGGCCTCAACCGGGCCAATCAGGGAATCCTTGAGTTTGTCGAGATGTTCAAGGCGCCGATCAAGATGCTTCACCCGCTGCTGACCGCGACGCAGGAGGGCAATTATATCGGCACCGAGAATATCGGGGCGATCCCCTTTTCCGGGATCATCATGGCGCACAGCAACGAATCGGAATGGTCGAACTTCAAGAACAACAAGAATAACGAGGCGTTCATCGACCGCATCTACGTCATCAAGGTTCCCTACAGCCTTCAGGCGACGGAGGAACGGCAGGTCTATGAAAAGCTGCTGCGCGATTCCGATCTGAGCAGCGCGCCCTGCGCGCCGGGGACGCTGGACATGCTGGCGCGCTTTTCCGTGCTGACGCGGCTGCGCGAGCATGAGAACAGCAATCTTTATTCCAAGATGCGCGTCTATGACGGCGAAATGCTGCGGGAAATCGACCCGCGCGCGAAAAGCCTTCAGGAATATCGCGACGCGGCGGGCGTGGATGAGGGGATGTCGGGCATCTCCACCCGCTTCGCCTTCAAGGCGCTGTCGGCGACCTTCAACCACGACACGACCGAGATCGCGGCGGACCCCGTGCACCTCATCTATGTGCTTGAAAGGATGGTGCGGCAGGAACAGTTCCCCGCCGAGACGGAGGCCCGCTACCTGGAGTTCATCAAGGGTGAACTGGCCCCGCGCTATGCCGAGTTCATCGGCAATGAGATCCAGAAGGCTTATCTCGAATCCTATAATGATTATGGGCAGAATCTGTTCGACCGCTATGTCGCCTATGCCGATGCGTGGATCGAGGATCTGGACTTCAAGGACCCCGATACCGGCCAGCTTCTCGACCGGGAAGTCATCAATCAGGAATTGACCAAGACGGAAAAGCCCGCCGGGATCGCCAATCCCAAGGATTTCCGCAACGAGGTCGTCAAGTTCGCGCTGCGGATGCGCGCCAGCCATGACGGGCGCAACCCGTCCTGGACATCCTATGAGAAGATCCGCGAGGTGATCGAAAAGCGGATGTTCAGCCAGGTGGAAGACCTGCTGCCGGTCATCAGTTTCGGATCGAAGAAGGATGGCGACACCGCCAACAAGCATGAGGAGTTCGTCTCCCGCATGATCGAGCGCGGCTATACCGAGCGGCAGGTGAGGCGGCTGGTGGAATGGTATATCCGCGTCAAGCAGGCGGGCTGAGGAAGGTGCGCCATACGACATGCACATCGTCGACAGACGCCTGAACCCCGGCGGCAAGAGCCTGGTCAACCGGCAGCGCTTCCTGCGAAGGGCGAGGGCTTATGTGCAGAAGGCGGTGCGCGACAGCATCAAGGATCGCAGCATCCGCGATCTGGACAAGGAACGCGAAATCTCCATCGGCCGCGATGCGATCTACGAGCCGACTTTCCACCGGGCCGCGAAGGGCGGCAATCGCGAGCGGGTGCTGCCGGGCAATCGCGAATATCTGGAAGGCGACCGGATCAAACGTCCCGAAGGCGGCGAAGGATCGGGCGCGGATGCGGGGCAGGGCGAGGGGAATGACGATTTCCAGTTCGTGCTGAGCCGCGAGGAATTTCTGGACCTGTTCCTCGACGATCTGGAACTGCCCGATCTTGCCAAGCGACGGCTGATCGGCGGGGAGGTCGAGGGCATCCGGCGCGCGGGATATGCCACCGCCGGGTCGCCCGCCAATCTTTCGGTGCAGCGCACCATGCAAAAGGCGATGGGGCGGCGCATGGCGCTGCGGCGGCCGAGCGGCGCGGACCTGCGCCGGATCGAGGAGGAGATCGCGGAGATAGAGGCCCGCGATCCGCCCCGGCCGGAGGATGCGGACCGGCTGGAGCGGTTGCGGGAGGACCATGCCCGACTCGTCCGCCGTCGCAATCTGATCGCCTATATCGACCCGGTCGATTTGCGTTACCGCCGGTTCGAGGCGGTGCCGCGCCCCGTCGCGCAGGCGGTGATGTTCTGCCTGATGGACGTGTCCGGTTCCATGAACGAGCATATGAAGGATCTGGCGAAGCGCTTCTTCGCGCTGCTCCATCTGTTCCTGACCCGCTGCTACGAGCATGTCGAAGTCGTGTTCATCCATCATACCGACCGCGCGGCGGAGGTGGATGAACAGACTTTCTTCTATTCCACCGTCACCGGCGGGACGCTGGTGTCGAGCGCGCTGGACAAGCTGATCGAGGTGGCGGCGGATCGCTATCGCCCCGACAACTGGAACATCTATGTCGCGCAGGCGTCGGATGGCGACAATATGACGCAGGACAATCCGCGCGTCGTCGCATTGATGCAGGACCATATCCTGCCCATGGCCCAATATGTCGCCTATCTGGAGGTCGGGCGGGAGGAGTTTCCCGACGCCACGACGATGCAGTCGATGACGACGCTCTGGAGCGCCTATGCCCCGGTGGCCGAGGCGCATCGCCATTTCGTGATGCGCAAAGTCGCCCACCGGCGGGAAATCTACCCGGTCTTCCGCGAACTGTTCCAGCGCCGGGGCGTTGGCGAAAAGGCGCGAAGCTGATGGACGCGCGCGCGGACATGCCCCTGTTCACCGGCAGCGACTGGGACTTCGCGCTCGTCAACCGCATCTATGAGGCGATAGAGCCGATCGCGGTCGATGAGATGAAGCTGAACGTCTATCCCAACCAGCTTGAGATCATCAGCGCGGAACAGATGCTGGACGCCTATTCGTCGGTGGGGATGCCGCTTTTTTACAAGCACTGGTCCTTCGGCAAGCAGTTCGTCACCAACGAGATGCTGTATCGCAAGGGGCTGCGCGGCCTTGCCTATGAACTGGTCATCAACTCCAATCCCTGCATCAGCTACATCATGCAGGAAAACAGCGCGATGATGCAGACGCTGGTGATCGCCCATGCGGCGTTCGGGCATAATCATTTCTTCAGGAATAATTATCTCTTCCGCCAGTGGACCGACGCGGACGGCATCCTCGACTATCTGGAGTTCGCCAAACGCTATGTCGCCCAGTGCGAGGAGCGGCATGGGCAACTGGCGGTGGAGCGGGTGCTGGACGCGGCCCATGCGCTGATGAACCAGGGCGTGCACCGCTATCCCCGCGTGCGTCCCCGCGATCTGCGGCGCGAGGCGGAGCGGGAGGCCGAGCGGCAGGCCTATCGCGACCGCATCTATGACGATCTGTGGCGCACGGTGCCGGTGGGCGCGAAGGCCGCGACCGAAGGACGGGACGAGCGGCTGGCGGCGCTGGGATTGCCGCAGGAGAATATCCTCTATTTCCTCGAAAAATCCGGCCCCCGGCTGGAGTCATGGCAGCGGGAGATATTGCGGATCGTCCGGCTGATCGCGCAATATTTCTATCCCCAGCGTCAGACCAAGGCGATGAACGAGGGCGCTGCCACCTATACCCATTACCGGATCATGACGACGTTGCATGAACGGGGGCAGATCACCGACGGCGCATTTCTGGAATTCCTCCAGTCGCACACCGCGGTGGTGTATCAGCCGACTTATGATTCAGGGCATTTCGGCAGCTTCAATCCCTATGCGCTGGGCTTTGGCATCATGACCGATGTGGAGCGCATCTGCATGGACCCGACGCAGGAGGACCGCGAATGGTTTGGCGACATCGCCGGATCGGGCGACCCGCTGGAGGTGCTGAAGGACATATGGGCGAATTATCGCGATGAAAGCTTCATTTCCCAGTTCCTCAGTCCGCGCATGATCCGGGAATGGCGGCTGTTCAAAATCCTTGATCGGGAAAACGACTCGGAAATACAGGTGGACGCCATTCATGACGAGCGCGGCTATCGGCGCATCCGGCGGGCGCTGGCGCGGGAATATGATATCGGGCGGCAGGAGCCGGATATCCAGGTCGTGGATGTCGATCTGGTCGGGGATCGCACGCTGATGCTGGAGCATGTGGTGCTGAACGGCGTGCTTCTGGACGAAGGCGATGCCGCCATGGTGCTCCAGAATCTCGCGAATCTATGGGGTTATGAGGTCGCACTGAGCGAGGTGGATGCCGATAGCCGGAAGGAATTGAAAAGCCATCGGACCCAGCCGCGCGCCGACTGGATGCGGTGAACGGGGCGGGGAAGGCCGTGAAGCGCTCGTCCGCTTATTCAGATTCCATTTTCAATCGCGCCTCAAGAGGCGTAAATTCATGCCGGTTTTTCGCGGGTCAGACGTTCACCGGCACGCTGGGGGGACTCAGGGGCGTGGCGGGATCGAATCGTGCCCGGCAGATCAAGCAGGAGGTCGATTCATGACGGATGCCCTTACGTCGCAGGAATGTCTTGATCGGGCGAAAATGCATGAACGACTGGCGTCGACGACGGCGGACGCGTCGGCGCGCACGATGCATCAGGCCATGGCGTCCGAATTTCGCCGCCGCGCGCAGGCCGGTTCGTCAGGCCCGACCCAGGCGCCCGGCGCGCCTGTGGTGGAGATGTTCCAGCCCGCCCAGTGAGAGAAGCGGGGAAGTGATGGCCCCGTAGAACCCGCAAGGAGACAGCGGATCGCCAGGCGTGGTTTCCGGCCCGCCCAATTTCGCTTATGCCGTGACCATGGAAAAGCATGGGAACGGGGCGTGTTGAAGGCAGGGCGGCAAAATCACGCTTCCGAAGAGGGCGGCGGCGAGCGGCGGCGGCAGATTCTGGAAATCGCGGCGCAGCTTTTCGCGCGCAAGGGCTATCGCGGCACCTCCATGCGCGACATAGGCGAACAGGCGGGGGTGCTGGGCGGCTCGCTCTATCACCATATCCGCTCGAAGGATGCTTTGTTCGTCGAAACGCACAATGCCGCGCTGGATGCCGCCGCCGACCGGATCGCGCAGGCGATTGCGGACAAGCAGGGGCCATGGCCCCGGCTGGAGGCGGCTTGCGAGGCCTTTCTGGAAATTCAGTTGGACCCGGATTCGCTGACCCTGCCCATGATGAACGATTTTCGCGAAGTACCCGAAGCCGTCCGGCAGGAACTGATCGCCCGGCGGGACCGTTTCGAGGATATGTTCCGGACCATGGTCGACGACTTGCCGCTGCCTGCGGGTTTTGACCGGCCCGTCTATCGCAACCTGCTGCTGTCGCTGCTCAATTCCGCCGGTGGCTGGTATCGGCCCGGCCGCATGACGCCGCGGGAAATCGGAGGACAGATCGCCGCGATATTCCGCCATGAATGACGCTCTCTTGATAGTGTAACAACTGTTTGGTATAGAGGTCTGCCGCAAGCAAAGGATGTCCCCATGCAGGATTATGTCCCGCCCATCGACGATTATCGTTTCCTGATGACGCGGGTGCTGGATTTCAATCGGGCCATGGCGGACATCGGGATGGAAGTGGACAGTGATCTCGCCGTCATGGTGCTGGAAGAAGCGGGACGGCTGTGCGCCGAGCGGCTCCAACCGCTCAACCGCACGGGGGATGAGGAAGGCAGCCGCCTGATCGACGGCGAGGTGAAGCTGCCACAGGGCTTTGCGGAGGCCTATCGGGAATTTGCCGGGGCGGGCTGGGCATCGCTGTCGTCGGACCCGGAGCATGGCGGGCAGGGGCTGCCCTTCATCCTGCAACTGTGGCTGGACGAGATGCTGTCGGCGACCAACCTGTCCTTCGGCCTGATCCCCGGCCTGACGCGCGGGGCCTGCGAAGCGATCGGCGCCCATGCGGACGAGGCGCTCAAGGCCGCTTATCTGCCGCCGATGGTGCGCGGGGAATGGACCGGCGCGATGGCGCTGACCGAAAGCGGCGCGGGCACCGATCTGGCGCTGCTCAAGACGAAAGCCGCGCCCGATGGCGCGGGCGGTTATGCCGTCACGGGAACGAAGATCTTCATCTCCTCGGGCGATCACGACATGGGCGGCAATATCGTCCATCTGGTGCTGGCCCGCCTGCCCGATGCGCCCGAAGGGGTGAAGGGGATCAGCCTGTTGCTCGTCCCCAAATTCCTGCCCGACGCGACGGGGGACTTCACTGTCCGCAACGCCATGTCGGTGGGCGCGCTGGAAAAGAAGATGGGCATCCACGCCCAGCCGACCTGCGTCATGAACTATGACGGCGCGACGGGATGGCTGGTGGGCGAGCCGCATAAGGGCCTTGCCGCCATGTTCACCATGATGAACGCCGAGCGGCTGATGGTCGGCATGCAGGGGCTGGGCATCGCGGGCGGCGCTTATCAGCAGGCCGTCGCCTATGCGCGCGAGCGGTTGCAGGGGCGCAGCGCCGACGGAACGCGCGGCCCGGTGCCGATCATCGACCATGCCGATGTACGGCGGATGCTGCTCCATGTCCGCGCCTTTGTGGAAGCGGGGAGGGCGCTGGCGGGCTGGACCGCGCTGCAACTCGATCGCGCGCGTCGCCACCCGGATGCGGCCGAGAGGGCGAAGGCCGACGCGCTGGTCGCGCTGCTGACGCCGGTGGTGAAGGCGGCCTTTACCGACTTCGGTTTCGAAAGCGCGGTGCAGGCGCAACAGGTGTTCGGCGGCCATGGCTACATCCGCGAATGGGGCATGGAGCAATATGTGCGCGACGCCCGCATCGCCCAGATTTACGAAGGCACCAACGGGGTGCAGGCGATGGACCTCGTCGGGCGGAAGCTGACGATGGGCGACGGCGCGGTGGCGCAGGGCTTTTTCGATCTGATGGCGTCCGATCTGGAAGGGCGGGATACAGCGATCGCAGTCAGCACGCGGGAAGCGTTGCAATTGCTGCGCGACGCCACCTTGGCCCTGCGCGGGGCTGGTACGGACGATCTGGGCGCGGCGGCGGTGGATTATCTGCGCCTCTTCGCGCTGGTTACGATGGGCTGGATGTGGGCGCGCATGGCGGCGGCTGCGGCGGAAGGCGACACGCCGCTCCACAGCGGCAAGATCGCCGTGGCCGATTTCTTCGCCCGGCGCATGTTGCCGCAGGCAAAGGGACTGGCCACCGCGATTGCCGAAGGCGCGCAGCCCTTGATGGCGCTGCCTGTGGACGCCTTCTGATTTCCCGGCGCGCGGGGGATTGGTTTCCCGGGCGCCAGGCTGAACGAAACTTGTTGCAGGCGCGTCGCGATATGCCTATATCGCGCTTGCTTCCTTGCATCGTCAAACATGTCGGGGTCGCGGGCGGAACGGCTCGCGGCGCGGAAGCCGCACATATTTGTCTGGAGATTCCATGGCGGACATCGCCGAACTGACAGCATTGATCGAGCCGGAGGTGAAGGCCCTCGGCTTCGACCTCGTGCGAATCAAGCTGTTCGGATCGGGCGACGAACATACGCTTCAGATCATGGCCGAGCGGCCAGAGACGAAGCAGCTCGTCATCGAGGATTGTGCCGCCATCTCCCGCCGCCTGTCGGACCTGCTGGACGAAGCCGATCCGATCGAGGAAGCCTATCGCCTTGAAGTCAGTTCGCCGGGGATCGACCGTCCGCTGACCCGCCTGCACGACTTCCTGGAATGGAAAGGGCATGAGGCGAAGATTATGACGAGCGAAACCGTCGCGGGACGCAAGAGCTTCCGGGGTGTGCTTCAGGGCATTGAAGGCGACGATATTCAATTCAGGGACGTGAAGGCGGGGGACGTTTCCATCCCCTTCGCGCTGGTGGGCGACGCGAAGCTGGTGCTGACCGACGCCCTCATTTCTGCTACCATGCCGCTTTCCTCCGATGGGGCGGACGAGTTCGAAACCGAAGAGTAAAGGTTCACGACCATGGCCAACGCCATTTCCGCCAACAAGGCCGAACTGCTCGCCATCGCGAACAGCGTCGCCAGCGAGAAGATGATCGACAAGGCGATCGTCATCGAAGCGATGGAAGACGCGATCCAGCGCGCCGCCCGCGCCCGTTACGGCGCGGAAAACGACATCCGCGCGAAGCTGGACCCCGATACCGGCGACCTGCGTCTGTGGCGCGTCGTGGAAGTGGTCGAGGCGGTCGATGACTATTTCAAGCAGGTCGACCTCAAGCAGGCGCAGAAACTGAAGAAGGACGCCGTGATCGGCGACTTCATCGTCGATCCGCTGCCGCCCATTGACCTGGGCCGCATCGACGCCCAGTCGGCCAAGCAGGTGATCTTCCAGAAGGTCCGCGACGCCGAGCGCGAGCGCCAGCATGAAGAGTTCAAGGACCGCGTGGGCGAGATCATCACCGGCGTCGTCAAGTCTGTCGAATTCGGCCATGTGGTGGTGAATCTTGGCCGCGCCGAAGGCGTCATTCGCCGCGACCAGCAGATCCCGCGCGAAGTCGTCCGCGTCGGCGACCGCATCCGTTCGGTGATCCTGAACGTGCGCCGCGAAAATCGCGGGCCGCAGATTTTCCTTTCCCGCGCGCATCCGGAATTCATGAAGAAGCTGTTCGCGCAGGAAGTGCCCGAAATCTATGACGGCGTGATCGAAATCAAGGCCGCCGCCCGCGATCCGGGCAGCCGCGCCAAGATCGGCGTCATCAGCCGCGATTCGAGCATCGACCCGGTCGGCGCCTGCGTCGGCATGAAGGGCAGCCGCGTGCAGGCCGTCGTGCAGGAAATGCAGGGTGAAAAGATCGACATCATCCCGTGGAGCGAGGATACCGCGACCTTCGTCGTCAACGCGCTCCAGCCCGCGCAGGTCGCCCGCGTCGTCATCGACGAGGAAGAAGAGCGCATCGAGGTCGTCGTTCCCGACGATCAGTTGTCGCTCGCCATCGGCCGTCGCGGCCAGAATGTCCGCCTCGCCAGCCAGTTGACCGGCAAGGCCATCGACATCATGACCGAGGCCGACGCATCCGAAAAGCGCCAGAAGGAATTCGTCGCCCGGTCCGAACTATTCCAGAACGAACTGGACGTGGACGAAACCCTCTCGCAGCTTCTGGTGGCCGAAGGCTTTGGCGAGCTGGAGGAAGTGGCCTATGTCGGCGTCGACGAACTGGCCTCGATCGAAGGCTTTGACGACGATCTGGCGGCCGAATTGCAGAGCCGTGCGCAGGAAGCGCTGGACCGCCGCGAAGCTGCTGCCCGCGAAGAGCGTCAGGCACTGGGCGTCGAGGATGCGCTGGCCGACATGCCGCACCTCACCGAAGCCATGCTGGTGACCCTGGGCAAGGCGGGTATCAAGACGCTGGACGATCTGGCCGACCTCGCCACCGACGAGCTGATCGCGAAGAAGCGCGTCGACCAGCGCCGCCGCCGTAACGAGGCGCCGGAGGACAAGGGCGGCATCCTGGCCGAATATGGCCTGAACGAAGAGCAGGGCAATGAGGTTATCATGGCCGCCCGCGCTCATTGGTTCGAAGGCGAGGAAGCGTAAGCCGACATGCCTTTCGTGGACATCCGCCTGGCCGGCCATGCGACCCGCGAGCAGAAAGCCGCGATCGTCGCCGACGTCACCCGGTCGCTCGTGGAGCGGCTGGGCAAGTCGCCGTCTGCCGTTCAGGTGGTGATCTCCGAAGTGTCGCCTGAAAATTATGGGGCGGGTGGTCAACTGATCGCCGCCCATGCGGCCGCCTTGCAGGATGCTGTGCCGCCAACAGGGGAGGACGCCGATGCCGCGGTCACTTCCCGATGAGAGGCTAGAGGCTCTCTCAGCGCTCAAGGTCCGCTGTGCTCGTGCGAAGGCAGGGGCGCGGTCCCGGCGTCTCCGGCGGGAGGCGCGGTCATGACCGAACGTAAATGCATCCTGTCCGGCGACCGCGCCGACCCGGAGACGCTGGTGCGACTGGCGCTGGGTCCCAATGGCGAAATCTTGCCCGACATTCGCGCAAAAGCGCCGGGGCGGGGCGCGTGGATCGGCGTTTCGCGATCCGAACTGGAAACCGCGCTGGCGAAGGGGAAGCTCAAGGGCGCGCTCGCCCGTGCGTTCAAGACCGGCGAATTGCAGATTCCGGATGACCTGCCGGACCTCATCGAAACCGGGCTTCGCAAGGCGCTGCTCGACCGGCTGGGGCTGGAGGCGCGGGCGTCGATGCTGCTTACCGGATCGGAAAAGATCGACGTCGCGGCGCGTCAGGGCAAGGTTGCGCTGCTCCTCCACGCCGCCGACGCGGCCGCGGACGGCAACCGTAAACTGGATCAGGCGCTGCGCGTCGGACAGGAAGCGGAAGGCACGGATTTGGCGGGCATCGTCTTGCCTGTGGACCGCAACGCCCTATCTATGGCAATGGGGCGGGACAATGTCGTCCATATCGCGGTGACCGACTCGCGAGCCGCATCGCGTTTGCGCGCGGCTCTGGGCCGCTTGGAAAGCTATCTGGGTTGCGCTACCGGGGCGCCGGTGCATGGGGAGCAGGGCTCCGCCGATGCACTGGGCGCCTGAGCAATATGGAATAAAGGCGCCGGCGGGCCGCTCCCGCCGGATTGGAAGTGAAGGGTTAAGTTCAGTCGTATGAGTGACAGCAAGGAAGACAAGCCGGTTCTCGGCCGCAAGCCGCTGGGGATCAAGCGCACGGTCGAGTCCGGTCAGGTGCAGCAGCAGTTCAGCCATGGCCGCAAGAATACGGTCGTGGTCGAGGTGAAGCGGCGCCGTGTCCTGGGCAAGCCGGGCGAAAGCGCCGGCGGCGCCCCGGCTGCGCCCCAGCCTGATCCGACGCCCGCGCCCAGCGCCGCCGCGCCGCAGCCGCAGGCCCGCGCGCCGCAGCCCGCTGCCCCTGTCCGTCAGGCGCCGCCGCAAAATCTGATGTCGCGTCAGGAATTGCAGGCCAAGCTGCTGCGCGAAGCGGAAGAAGCCCGGATGACCGCGCTGGAAGACGCGCGCCGCCGCGAGGCCGCCGAGCGTGTGGCCGCGAGCGAGGAAGAACGCCGCCGCGTCGAGGAAAATCGCGCCGCCGCCGAAACGGCCGAGGCCGAAGCCGCGCGCCGGGTCGAGGAAGAAGCCAGAGCCGCGCAGGAGGCCGCGCAAGCCCCTGCGCCGGCATCCACGCCCGCCACGGAACAAGCTGCTGTTCCTGAGCAGGCGCCCGCTCCGGCGAACGAACGTCCGGCCCCGACGGCTTCGACCGCGCCGCCGCCGCGCCGTTTCACCCCGGTCACGCCGGTCAAGCGCCCCGAACCGGCCAAGCCCGATCGCGCCAAGCGTGGCGACGATAATCGCCGCCAGTCCGGCAAGCTGACCGTCACGCGCGCTCTGGCCGATGACGACAGCGCCCGCGCCCGCTCGCTCGCCGCATTGAAGCGCGCCCGCGAAAAGGAACGCCGCGCGCATTATTCGGGCGGCAGCCAGCCACGCGAAAAGCAGGTGCGCGATGTCGTGGTGCCGGAAAGCATCACCGTGCAGGAACTTGCCAACCGCATGGCCGAAAAGGGCGCGGATCTGGTGAAGGCCCTGTTCAAGATGGGCACCGCCGTGACGCTCAATCAGCCGATTGATCAGGATACGGCGGAATTGCTGGTCGAGGAATTCGGCCACCGCATCCAGCGCGTGTCCGAAGCCGATGTCGAAATCGGCATAGAAGGGGAAGCGGATGCGTCCGAAACGCTGAAGCCTCGCCCGCCGGTCGTCACGATCATGGGTCATGTCGACCATGGCAAGACCAGCCTGCTCGACGCGCTGCGCGGCACCGATGTGGTGGCGGGCGAAAGCGGCGGCATTACGCAGCATATCGGCGCCTATCAGGTGAAGACCAAGGGCGGCGACACGATCACCTTCCTCGACACGCCGGGCCATGAGGCTTTCTCGGAGATGCGCGCGCGTGGCGCGAACGTCACCGACATCGTCATTCTGGTGGTGGCGGCGGACGACGGCCTGATGCCGCAAACCATCGAGGCGATCAACCACACCAAGGCGGCGGGCGTCCCGATGATCGTCGCGATCAACAAGGTGGACAAGCCCGAAGCCAATCCCCAGCGCGTGCGTGAGCGCCTGCTGGAGCATGAGGTGATCGTCGAGGAAATGGGCGGCGAAACGCAGGATGTCGAAGTGTCCGCGCTCAAGAAGCAGGGCCTTGACACCCTGATCGAGAAGATCCTGATCCAGGCCGAACTGATGGAACTGACCGCTAATCCGGATCGCAGCGCCGAAGGCAATGTGATCGAGGCGCAACTCGACAAGGGTCGCGGCGCGGTAGCGACCGTTCTGGTTCGTCGCGGTACGCTCAAGGTCGGCGACACCTTCGTCATTGGTGCGGAAAGCGGCAAGGTGCGCGCGCTCATCAACGACAAGGGGCAGAATGTGAAGGTCGCTGGCCCGTCGACCCCGGTCGAGGTGCTGGGCCTGACGGGCGTTCCGCTGGCGGGCGATCAGATCACCGTCGTGGAGAATGAAGCGCGCGCCCGCGAAGTCGCCGCCTATCGTCAGGAACAGGCGACGCGCAAGCGCACGACGGCCGCGCCGACCAGCTTTGAACATATGTTCTCGGCGCTCAACACCAAGGTCATCGAATATCCGGTGGTGGTGAAGGGTGACGTGCAGGGTTCGGTCGAAGCGATCGTGTCTTCGCTCAACCGCATCTCGACCGACGAGATCAAGGTCCGCATCCTCCATTCGGGCGCAGGCGCGATCACGGAAAGCGACGTCACGCTGGCCGCCGCCAGCAACGCCCCGCTGATCGGCTTCAACGTGCGTCCCAATGCAAAGGCGCGCCAGCTTGCCGAGCGCGAGAAAGTGTCGCTGCGTTATTATGACGTGATCTACGACCTGCTGGAGGAAGTGCGCGGCGAAATGGCCGGGCAACTCGCCCCCGAACGGATCGAGACGATCGTCGGCCGCGCCGAGGTGCTTCAGGTCTTCCCGGCCGGCAAGAAGGACAAGGCGGCGGGTCTGCTCGTGCTCGACGGCATCATCCGCAAGGGACTGTCCGCGCGCCTTACCCGCGACGATGTCATCGTGTCGCGCACCCATATCGCGTCTCTGCGCCGCTTCAAGGACGATGTGTCCGAAGTCCGCGCGGGCATGGAGTGCGGTGTGGTCCTGCAGGACACCAACGACATCAAGCCCGGCGATACGCTGGAATTGTTCGAGGTCGAGGAACGCGCTCGCACGCTGTAAGGGAATGGCGCCATTCCGGTTGTGGCCGGAGTGGCGCGTCCTTTGCGATTGTGCGTTGTGGCCTGAACTCCGGCTTCGCACCGGGGTGACAAGGATATGCTATGGCTCAACAACCCGAAGGCCCATCCGTCCGCCTGCTCCGCGTGGGCGAGCAGGTGCGCCATGTCCTGTCCGAAATCCTGACGCGCGGCGACGTGCATGATGATGTGCTGGCCAGCCATGTGGTCAGCGTCACCGAAGTGCGCATGTCCCCGGACCTGCGCCATGCGACGGTGTTCGTGAAGTCGCTGTTGGGACATGACGAGGAAGCGGTGCTGAAGGCGCTGCGGACCAATACCGCCTATCTCCAGCGGGAAGTCGCGCATCGCATAAGCCTCAAATATGCAGCGAAGCTCAAATTTCTGGCGGATGAGAGTTTCGACGAAGGCAGCCATATCGACCGCCTGCTCCGCGATCCCAAAGTCTTGCGCGATCTGGAAAAGCCGCAGGACGATTGACCTTTCGCATCGCGGCGCAAGGGATTTGTAGCAAAGTGTCGCAGGGCGTTGAATGACGGGCGGCATCGCTTACCTCTCTTCCGACAGGGGCTCTGAAAGAAGATTGGAGCCGGATATGAGGACCATCGCTCACTTTACCCGCACTGCGGTCGCGGCGGCCGCTCTGGCGCTTACGGGCACGGCCATGGCGGCGGAAACGAACCGCCCGCTTGGCGTCGAAGCCAGCATTCCCTTCGTCAACCATGGCGGCATCGCCGACTGGCGGGCCGATGGCCGTGACGGGCTGTATATTCAGGATCAACACCACAACTGGTATCATGCCAGCCTGATGGGCTTCTGCACGGACTTGCCTTACGCACAGGCCGTGGGGTTCAGGACATGGGGCGGAGACAGGCTCGACCGCTTCTCCGCGATCCAGGTCGGCGGTCAGCGGTGCCAGATCCAAAGCCTCGTCACCAGCGCCCCGCCGCCCGTCAAGGCGCATAAGGGCTGACAACGGCATCCGCGCAGGATAGAGGCGCGCGGATGCACGGCTGGATCATCCTCGACAAACCCCATGGTCTTGGCTCGACGCAGGCAGTGAGCGCGGTCAAGCGCGTCCTGCGCCAAAGTGGCGCGGGCAAGGTCAAGGTCGGTCATGGCGGCACGCTCGATCCTCTGGCGACAGGCGTGTTGCCGGTGGCCATCGGGGAAGCGACCAAGCTGGCGGGCCGGATGCTCGACAGCGACAAGGTCTATGATTTCACGGTTGCCTTCGGGGCGCAAACCGACACGCTCGACCTGGAAGGGCGGGTGATCGCGACCAGCGACCATCGCCCGACGCTGGCGGAAGTGGAGGCAGTGCTGCCGCGCTTCACCGGCCCCATCGAACAGGCCCCGCCCGCTTATTCCGCGATCCTGATCGACGGCCAGCGCGCCTACGACCTCGCCCGCGCGGGGCAGCAGGTGGAGATGAAGACGCGGGCGGTCACCATATATTCGCTCAACATCGCCGCCAGCGAGGCGGAAGGAGCGGGAGTGGCCTCCGCCACCCTGACCGCCCATGTCTCCAAGGGCACCTATATCCGCAGCCTCGCCCGCGACATCGCGCTGGCGCTGGGCACGGTGGGGCATGTCACGATGCTGCGCCGGGTGAAGGCGGGGCCGTTCACGCTGGACATGGCTATTTCGCTGGACAAATGGGAGGAAGCTGCTAGGGGCGGCGGCATCGCGCAGCTTATGCTGCCGTTGACGGCGGGGCTGGACGACATCCCGGCTCTTTCCGTCTCTCCCGATGAAGCGCTGGCTCTCCGACAGGGCAAGGTGCTGGTCGGGAAACCGCATACCGGCCTCATGCTGGCGATGGAGGGCGATACGCCCGTCGCGCTGGTCGATGCCAGTGGCCCGGAAATCCGGGTGGTGCGCGGCTTTAATCTCTAGTCGAAGAAAGGAAGCCGATGTCGATCACTGCCGAGCGCAAGGAAGCGCTGATCAAGGAATATGCCCGCGCCGAAGGCGATACCGGTTCGCCGGAAGTTCAGGTCGCGATCCTCTCTGAGCGTATCGCTAACCTGACCGAGCACTTCAAGGGGCACCATAAGGATAACCACAGCCGTCGCGGCCTGCTGATGCTGGTCAACAAACGCCGTTCGCTGCTGGACTATCTCAAGAACAAGGATGAGGGCCGCTATGCCGACCTCATCTCCAGACTGGGCCTGCGCAAGTAAGCCTGCTATAAAAGGGACGGCCCCCCAGCGGGGCCGTTTCCGATTCCGGGGGCATCGCAATTCGGCGATGCATTCCGTCAGGGGCCAGAAGATGCTCCAAAACCGCCGCGGACCGGCTTTGTCCGCATATGAGGCCCCGCCAGGCAATAGGGCCAGGCGGGCGAAGGAAAACACATGTTCGACGTAAAGAAAGTATCCATCGAGCTGGCAGGCAAGACCCTGACTCTCGAAACCGGCCGTATTGCGCGTCAGGCCGACGCCGCCGTGCTGGCGACCTATGGTGAAACCGTGGTGCTGTGCGCCGTGACCGCCGCCAGGTCGGTGAAGGAAGGACAGGATTTCTTCCCGCTGACCGTCCATTATCAGGAAAAATATTCGGCCGCCGGTCGCATTCCGGGTGGCTTCTTCAAGCGTGAGCGTGGCGCCACGGAAAAGGAAACGCTGGTTTCCCGCCTGATCGACCGCCCGATCCGCCCGCTCTTCCCCGAAGGTTTCTATAACGAAATCAACGTTATCGCGCAGGTTCTTTCCTTCGATGGCGAAAGCGAGCCGGATATCGTGGCGATGATCGCCGCTTCGGCCGCGCTGACCCTGTCGGGCGTGCCCTTCCTGGGTCCGATCGGCGCGGCGCGCGTCGGCTACAAGGATGGCGAATATCAGCTCAACCCCTCGCTCGACGAAGTGAAGGAAGGCGAACTCGACCTGGTCGTCGCCGCCACCGGCAACGCGGTGATGATGGTTGAATCCGAAGCCAGGGAGCTTTCGGAAGACGTCATGCTCGGCGCTGTCCTGTTCGCCCATGAAGCGAGCAAGAAGATCGTCAACGCGATCATCGACCTGGCTGAAAAGGCCGCGAAGGATCCGTGGGACGTTGCCAAGGGCGATGATCTGGGCGACCTGAGGAAGAAGCTCACGAAGCTGATCGGCAAGGACATCACGGCCGCCTACAAGCTGACCGACAAGTCGGCCCGCTCGAATGCACTGAACGAAGCCCGCGCCAAGGCGAAGGCCCAGTTCGTGGCTGATGGCCTTGACGCTCAGACCGTGATGGCCGGCATCAAGCTCACCAAGAAGCTGGAAGCGGAAATCGTCCGCACTGCCATCCTGAAGGACGGCAAGCGTATCGACGGCCGCACCACCACGCAGATCCGCCCGATCGAGGCGATGGTGGGCTTCCTGCCGCGCACCCATGGCTCGGCGCTGTTCACCCGTGGCGAGACGCAGGCGATCTGCACCACCACGCTCGGCACCAAGGACGCCGAGCAGATGATCGACGGCCTGAATGGCGTCTATTATGAAAATTTCATGCTGCACTATAATTTCCCGCCCTATTCGGTCGGTGAAGTCGGCCGCTTCGGTGCGCCGGGCCGCCGCGAAGTCGGCCATGGCAAGCTGGCATGGCGTGCGCTGCACCCCGTGCTGCCGACGAAGGACGAGTTCCCCTACACTATCCGCGTATTGTCGGACATCACCGAGTCCAACGGCTCGTCCTCGATGGCGACGGTCTGCGGCGGTTCGCTGTCGATGATGGACGCGGGCGTGCCGCTGAAGCGTCCGGTGTCGGGCATCGCCATGGGCCTGATTCTGGAAGGCAAGAATTTCGCTGTCCTCAGCGATATTCTGGGCGACGAGGATCATCTGGGCGACATGGACTTCAAGGTGGCGGGCACGGAAGCGGGCATCACCACCATGCAGATGGACATCAAGGTCGCCGGCATCACGCAGGAAATCTTCGAAGTCGCACTGCGTCAGGCCAAGGAAGGCCGCGCGCACATATTGGGTGAGATGAACAAGGCGCTGTCTTCGACCCGCACCGAATTGTCGGCGCACGCCCCGCGCATCGAGACGATCCAGATCGACAAGGCGAAGATCCGCGACGTGATCGGCACCGGCGGCAAGGTCATCCGCGAAATCGTCGCGGAAACCGGCGCGAAGGTCGACATTGACGACGAAGGCATCATCAAGATCAGCTCGTCCGATATCGAGCAGATCGAAGCCGCGAAGAAGTGGATTCTCGGCATCGTCGAGGAAGCGGAAGTCGGCAAGATCTACAACGGCAAGGTCGTCAACATCGTCGACTTTGGTGCGTTCGTGAACTTCATGGGCGGCAAGGACGGCCTCGTCCACGTCTCCGAAATGAAGAATGAGCGCGTCGAAAAGCCGACCGACGTCGTGTCGGAAGGTCAGGAAGTGAAGGTCAAGGTTCTGGAAATCGACCCGCGCGGCAAGGTTCGCCTGTCGATGCGCGTCGTCGATCAGGAAACCGGCGAGGAACTGGAAGACACCCGTCCTGCCCGCGAACCGCGTGAACCGCGCGGCGACCGGGGTGATCGTGGCGACCGTGGCCGTGGTCCGCGCCGTGATGGCGGCGGCCGGGGCGGTGATCGCGGCCCGCGTCGCGATCGTGGTCCCCGTGACGACAAGGACGGCGATGACGGCTCCAATGCGGGTCTGCCCGATTTCCTGACGCAGGATTGATCGAGTCAACGCTGCCGCAAGGTGGAAACAGGGCGTCCGGAGTGATCCGGGCGCCCTTTTCATGGAAAAGAAAAATGGACTAATCTCAATCAATGCATCCCCGAAAAGTTATGGTAATGTAACAAAGGGCTAACCGGGGATTTGCATGCAGCGCCGAAACGATCGCTTCGTCGAGCGGCTGCCCCTTGTGCCCGGCCAGCGATGGCTGGGCTATTTTGGGGCGACAGCTTTTTGCCTTGGGGCCTTGAGCCTGCGCCTTGCCGTGACTCCGCTGCTGGGGAAGGGCGCGCCTTTTTCCATTTTCTTTCCCGCCGTGCTCCTGTCGACCTTTCTGTTCGGCGCGCGGCCGGGCATGGCGGCGGCGGCCCTGGGCCTGTTGTTCGGAAGCTATTTCTTCCTGCTGCCCGCCACGGCTTTCACGATCACGCCCGGCCTGGTTTTTGTCATGCTCCTCTATGTGGTGGTGACGGGCGTGGCCGTCGCCCTCATCCATTTCATGCAGAGGGTGAATTTCCGTCTGGCGGTGGAACGGGAGCGCAGCCGGGAACTGGCCGAAACCAAGGATCTGTTGTTTCGCGAATTGCAGCATCGTGTCTCCAACAACCTTCAGGTGATTGCGGCCCTTCTGGCATTGCAGCGCGGGCATATCGAAGACGATGCCGCGCGCCGGGCGCTGGACGACGCATCGGCCAGACTGGCGCTGGTCGGGAAGATCAGCCGCGCCATGTATCACCCTTCAGGGGAGGGGCAGGATGTCGGCGCGTTCCTGACGGCGTTGTGCGGCGATATCGTCGAGGCCAGCGGACGGCAGGACGTGGCCGTCCATGTCACGGCTCCCCGGCAATTGTTGCTGTCGTCCCATGTCAGCGTGCCGCTGGCGCTGATCGTGGCGGAAGCGGTCAGCAATGCGATCGAACATGGGATGCCTGATCGGGCGGGAACGGTTGGGGTTTCGCTGGAGGCGTCGGACGAAGGCTTTTCGCTGCGGGTCGTCGATGACGGCAAAGGCATCGCGCAAGGCAAGGGCATCGGCGCATCGAACAGTCTTGGCCTTCGCATCGCGACGGCTTTGGCGGCCCAGCTTGGGGGGCGCTTTCGGCTGGAATCGGGTGACGGCGGCGGCGCGGTCGCGCGCCTTGACCTGCCGCCATCGGCGAATGGAACGGCAGAGTGAGATTCTGCCGCTTGGCGAGGGCCATTCGCTCCGCTATGACCCGGCCCATGTTGACGAAAACCATGATGCGCCTTGGCGCCGCCACTGCTCTGATCCTGCTCGCGGGATGCGCGACGTCGAAGAACAAGGCCGACACCCAATATGTCGCCCGCGACGTGTCGACGCTCTACAATGCGGGCAAATATCGGCTGGATCGCGGGCAGTACAAGCTGGCGGCGGCCTTGTTCGATGAAGTGGAGCGTCAGCACCCCTATTCGCCCTGGGCGCGCCGCGCGCAGCTCATGTCCGCGTTCAGCTATTATATGAACCGCGACTATAATGAATCGGTGGGCGCGGCGCAGCGCTTCCTGTCGATCCATACGGGCAACAAGGATGCGCCTTACGCCTATTATCTGATCGCGCTATGCTATTATGAGCAGATCGCGGACGTCACCCGCGACCAGAAGATCACGCAGCAGGCGCTGGATTCGCTGGGTGAACTGATCCGCCGCTATCCCGATACGCGCTATGCCTCCGACGCCCGCCTGAAGATCGACCTCGTCAACGATCACCTTGCGGGCAAGGAAATGGAAATCGGCCGCTTTTACCAGCGTCGCGGGCAATGGCTGTCCGCCACGCTGCGTTTCCGCACGGTGATCGACAAATATCAGACCACGACTCACACGCCCGAAGCGCTGGAGCGTCTGGTCGAAAGCTATCTGGCCCTGGGCATCCCCGAAGAGGCGAGAAAGGCCGCCGCCGTGCTGGGTGCCAACTATCCGGGCACCAAATGGTATGATCGTTCCTTCAAGCTCATCCGGGAATATGCCCCCAAGGCATAGGACGGTCCCTGGATCGTTTGTTCCCCTTTTGGGCATTGGAGGATAGAAGCAGGCCATGTTGACTGCCCTGTCCATCCGCAATGTCGTGCTGATCGAGGCGCTGGATCTGGAATTCGGGCCGGGGCTGGGCGTGCTGACGGGGGAGACGGGGGCCGGCAAGTCCATCCTGCTCGATTCTCTGGGGCTGGCGCTGGGCGCGCGCGCCGACAGCGGACTGGTGCGGAATGGCGAAGCGCAGGCCAGCGTCATCGCGACATTCGATACGCCGCCGCCGGGGCATCGGGCCTTCGCCCTGCTGGTCGACAACATGATCGACCTGGAACCGGGCGAGCCTCTGATGATCCGGCGGATGCTCAAGGCCGATGGGGGCAGCCGGGCTTTCGTCAACGACCAGCCATGCTCCGCCGCGCTGTTGCGGGAACTGGGCGGGGCGCTGGTCGAAATTCATGGGCAGCATGACGACCGGGGGCTGCTGAACCCGCGCGGACACCGGACGCTGCTGGATGCCTATGGGCGATGCGATGGGATGCCGGTCGCTGCGGCCTATGCCGATTGGCGAGCGGCGGCCGATGCGCTGGCGCAGGCGCGGGAGACAGTCGGGAACGCGGCGCGCGACCGGGACTATCTGGCTCACGCGGTCGAGGAACTGACGCGGTTCGCGCCGGAACCGGGCGAGGAGGCCGCTCTGGCCGAAGAACGGGCCACGATGCAGAAAGGCGCGCGCCTGACCGACGACCTTGCCGCCGTGACCGAGTGCCTGACGGGATCGGACGGCGGTCTGGCGCAATTGCGGCAGGCGGCGCGGCGGCTGGACCGGATTGCGGCGGAACATGCGCCGCTGTCCGATGTGCTGGCGGCGCTCGACCGCGCGGTGGTCGAAGCGGGGGAGGCCGAAGACCGGCTGAACGAGGCGGCGGAGGCGTTGAGTTTCGAACCGGCAAGACTGGACGCCATTGAAACGCGCCTGTTCGATCTGCGCGGCCTTGCCCGCAAGCATCAGGTGCAGCCCGACGATCTGGCGGCGCTGCGGGAGGAGATGGCCGCCAAACTTTCCGCTATCGAAGGCGGCGAGGAGCATCTTGCCGCGCTGGAAACGGCTGTTGCGGTCAAGGCGGACGTTTATCGGCGGGCGGCGCAGGCGCTTTCGACGCAACGCCGGTCAGCGGCGGAGCGGCTGGACGCTGCCGTCGCGGCGGAACTTGCGCCGCTGAAACTGGACGCCGCCCGATTTCGCACCGTCGTCGCGCCGCTGGACGAAGGACAGTGGAGCGCGCAGGGACTGGACCGGGTAGAGTTCGAGATTTCGACCAATCCCGGCGCACCCTTCGCGCCGCTGGTGAAGATCGCTTCAGGCGGGGAATTGTCGCGCTTCATCCTCGCACTCAAAGTGGCGCTCGCGGAACGGGGCGGGGCCGATGCGCTGATCTTCGACGAGATCGACCGGGGCGTGGGCGGCGCAGTCGCTTCGGCCATTGGCGACCGTCTGGCCCGGCTCGCACAGAGCAGCCAGATCCTCGTCGTGACGCACAGCCCGCAGGTCGCGGCGCGCGGAACGGGGCATATGCTGATCGCCAAGTCCAGCGACGGGACGGTCACGCGCACCGGCGTTCACGCGCTCGATGACGGCGAGCGGCGAGAAGAGATTGCGCGGATGCTTTCCGGCGCGGAAATCACGGCGGAAGCGCGCGCGCAGGCGGAACGGTTGCTGGAGGCTTGAGGGCCGGTTGCGCCTTTCCGGCAGACAGGCGCGGCGCTATGGAAGGCGGATGACCGATCCTGCCCCAATGACAGAAGCCGAAGCCGCCAACCGCCTGATGCGGCTGGCAAAAGAAATTACGCGGCATAACCGGCTTTATCATGATCAGGACCAGCCGGAGATCACCGACGCGCAATATGATGCGCTGATGCGGGAGAACAACGCGCTGGAGGCCGCCTTTCCGCATCTGGTGCGCGCGGATTCTCCGGGGCGTCAGGTGGGCGCGGCCCCCACTGCGGGCCTCAGGAAGGTGCAGCATGCGGTCCGCATGATGAGCCTCGACAATGGCTTTGCCGATGAGGACATTGCCGAGTTTCTGGCGCGCGTCCGCCGCTTTCTGGCCCTGGCGGAGGATATTCCGGTCGCGGTGACGGCGGAACCCAAGATTGACGGTCTGTCCTGTTCCTTGCGCTATGAAAAGGGCGAACTGGTGCTTGCCGCGACGCGTGGGGACGGCACTACCGGCGAGGATGTCACCGCCAATGTCCGCACCATCGGCGATATTCCGGGCAGGCTGGCGGGGGCCGACATCCCCGACATTTTCGAGGTCCGGGGCGAGGTCTATATGGCCAAGGCGGATTTCGCCGCCCTGAACGAACGTTTGCTGGCCGAAGCGGGCGACCCGGACAAGGCGCGGCAATTCGCCAATCCCCGCAATGCGGCCGCCGGCTCGCTGCGGCAGAAGGACGCGCAGGTCACGGCCAGCCGCCCGCTTCGTTTTCTGGCGCATGGCTGGGGCGAACATGCGGCGATGCCGGGTGCGACGCAGATGGAAGCCATGCGGGCCATTGCGGCCTGGGGGCTGCCGGTTTCCGACCTGCTGGTGCGCGTGGACAGTCTGGAGGCGATGCTGGCGCATTATCGCCGGATCGAGGCGGAGCGGGCCGAACTGCTCTTCGACATAGATGGCGTCGTCTACAAGGTGGACCGGCTCGACTGGCAGCAGCGCCTCGGCTTCGTCGCGAGGGCGCCACGCTGGGCCATGGCCCATAAATTCCCGGCGGAGCGCGCGCAGACCACTTTGGAATCCATCGACATTCAGGTCGGGCGGACGGGCAAGCTGACGCCGGTGGGGCGGCTCACGCCCGTGACGGTGGGTGGCGTCGTCGTCTCCAACGTCACGCTTCATAATGCCGATGAGATTGCGCGGCTGGGCGTTCGGCCCGGCGACCGGGTGGTCGTGCAGCGCGCGGGCGACGTGATCCCGCAGGTCGTGGACAATCTGACGCGCGACGATGCGCGCGCGCCCTTCCTGTTCCCCGACCATTGCCCGGTCTGCGATTCCCAGGCCGTGCGCGAGGAGGGGGAGGTGGACATACGCTGCACCGGCGGTTTGATCTGCCCGGCGCAGCGATTCGAACGCCTCCGCCATTTCGTCAGCCGTGGGGCGCTGGACATGGAGGGGCTGGGCGAGAAGAGTATTGAGGAATTTCTGAGCCTTGGCTGGATTTCCGAGCCTGCCGACATCTTCCGCCTGTCCGCTCGTCGCGCCGAACTGTTGGGGCGCGAAGGATGGAAGGAGAAATCCGTCGACAATCTGCTCGCCGCCATCGAGGGCAAGCGCAGGCCGGATGCGGCGCGGCTGCTCTTTGGCCTCGGCATCCGGCATGTCGGCGCGGTGACGGCGCGGGACTTGCTGAAACGCTATACGAATTTGCCTGCGATCCGTGCGTTGGCGCAGGAGATCATCGTCCTGCGCGACAGCATGGAAAGGGGGGAGGGCGAAGAGGAAAGCCGCTTCCTCAACCGGCGGGACAAGGCGATCGCGGAACTGATCGGAGTGGAAAATGTCGGCGCGGCTGTGGGTCACGCGCTCGCCGACTTCTTCCATGAGCCGCATAATGTGGAGGCATGGGACGATCTGCTGCGCGAGGTGTCGCCGCCTGACTATGTGGTCGAAACGACGGCGAGCGCGGTCACGGGGAAGATCGTGGTTTTCACCGGCAAACTGGAGACGATGAGCCGGGACGAGGCGAAGGCGCAGGCCGAACGTCTGGGCGCCAAGGCCGCAGGGTCGGTCAGCGCCAGGACCGACCTGATCGTGGCCGGGCCGGGCGCGGGATCGAAGCTCAAGCAGGCGGCCGCGCTCGGCATTGAAGTGATCGACGAAGCCGCATGGGCGGAGATCGTGAAAGCGGCGGGGTAGCGGGACAGCCCGCCGCCCTCCGTCAGGACGGCTGTTCGAGCTTGTCCTGCGTCCGTGTTTCGAAGTCGCTGGCGTCGTGCCGTTCGTGAAGCTGCTCTTCCAGCGGCCCGGTTGCCTTGTTGACCATGCGGCCACGCTTCACGGCGGGCCGGGCGTCGATCTGTTTCGCCCAGCGGTTGACATGTTCATAGCTCCCGGCATCCAGAAATTCCGCCGCGCCTTCATAATTGCGCCCAAGGATCACGCCGCCATACCAGGGCCAGATCGCGATGTCGGCGATGCCATATTCATCGCCCGCCATATATTCATGCTCCGCCAGATGACGGTTCAGAACATCCAGTTGGCGCTTGGCCTCCATCGTGTAGCGGTTGATCGGATATTCATATTTCTCCGGCGCATAGACGAAGAAATGGCCGAAACCCCCGCCCAGCAGCGGGCCAGCGCCCATCTGCCAGAACAGCCATGACAGCGCTTCCGTTCGCTTCGCCGGATCGGCTGGGAGGAAGGCGCCGAATTTCTCCGCCAGATAGAGCAGGATCGCGCCCGATTCGAACACGCGCCGGGGCGGGGAGACGCTGTGGTCCATCAGCGCCGGGATCTTGCTGTTGGGATTGACCGCGACGAAGCCGCTGGAAAACTGGTCGCCTTCATTGATGCGGATCAGCCAGGCGTCATATTCCGCGCCCTTATGACCCGCCGCCAGCAATTCCTCCAGCATGATCGCGGCTTTTTGCCCATTGGGCGTCGCCAGCGAATAAAGCTGGAACGGGTGCTGACCGACCGGCAGTTCCCTGTCATGCGTCGCTCCGGCGATGGGGCGGTTGATATTGGCAAACGGGCCTCCGCTCGCCTTATCCCATGTCCAGACGCGGGGTGGGGTGTAGCTGTCGGTCATGCGGGGATGCTCCATCAGTGGCTGTCACTCCGGCAATTAGGAAGCGCCTCTTCCACGGACAACCGCTTGCGCCGATGCAAGGGGATTATTTCTTCCCGGTGCGGGCGATCAGGACGCTGACGGGCGAATGATGCACGATGGCGGATGCGTTCGATCCCAGCAGCTTCGATGAGAAGGACGGCTGATGCGAGCCAAGGACGATGAGGTCTGCTTTCTGCGCCTGGGCATAGCCGATCACCTCGTCCCGCACCGGGCCGCGTTTGGTGGTGAAGGTCACGCGGCTTTTGTCGATCTTCAATTCCGCGCACCATGCGTGCATGGCCTCGTCGGCGTCCTGCTGTTCGCGAAGGTCGAAATCCTCCGCCAGCAGTTCGGCATAGCGTGTCGGCAGATAATAGCGGACATAGAGGAGGTGGAGCCGTGCCTCATCCCCGGCGATGGCGGCGGCGCGCCCCAGCGCCGCGCGCCCATTGTCGGGATCGTAAATGTCCACGGCAACGACGATGTTCGAAAAACGCATTTCCTTCTCCTTCTGTCTTCCTGCCCATCTGTTCCCTCTGTAGGAGAGAGGGAAGCGCCGGGCGGCCGCGACATGAAATAATGCGGCCTGGCCATGGCATGGCAACGACCGCAACAATCCTGAAACGCGATCATGGCAGGGCAGGGCGCAGGGGCAATAAGGGAAGACCCCGATTGCCCCGGCAGAAAAAAATGCGGCTTCCCCCTTGACCGGAAAAATCCTTCTTCCATATTCGCGACTGCTAGCACTCTCCAAAGAGGAGTGCTAACAAGTGTAAGTTCAATGGGAGAAGGGCCAGGGCGTGTTCGGGGGGGAATATTCCGCGCGCCTTTCCAGATCCCGTCAACGTCGTTAAGAGGGAAAGGCACTCAACATGGCATTTCGTCCATTGCATGACCGCGTTCTCGTTCGCCGCGTAGAGGCGGAAGAGAAGACTGCCGGCGGCATCATCATCCCCGATTCCGCCAAGGAAAAGCCGCAGGAAGGCGAAATCGTCTCCGTCGGGACCGGCATCAAGTCGGAAGATGGCAAGGTCACTCCGCTGGACGTCAAGGCTGGCGACCGCGTGCTGTTCGGCAAATGGTCGGGCACCGAGATCAAGGTCGACGGTGAAGACCTGCTGATCATGAAGGAATCGGACATTCTGGGCGTCGTCGCCTAAAATATCCCGTTTTTCCGTCACTTATCATTTTGCTGGAAGGTTTAACCCATGGCTGCAAAAGACGTAAAATTCTCCCGCGACGCCCGTGAACGCATCCTGCGCGGCGTCGATATCCTGGCCGACGCGGTCAAGGTGACGCTCGGCCCCAAGGGCCGCAACGTCGTCATCGACAAGAGCTTCGGCGCGCCGCGCATCACCAAGGACGGTGTTTCGGTCGCCAAGGAAATCGAACTGAAGGACAAGTTCGAGAATATGGGTGCCCAGATGGTCCGCGAAGTCGCTTCGAAGACCAACGACATCGCCGGTGACGGCACCACCACCGCGACCGTTCTCGCTCAGGCGATCGTTCGCGAAGGCATGAAGTCGGTTGCCGCCGGCATGAACCCGATGGACCTGAAGCGCGGCATCGACCTGGCTGTCGGCAAGGTTGTAGAGAACCTGAAGGAACGTTCCAAGCCGGTTTCCGGTTCGAACGAAGTCGCTCAGGTCGGCATCATCTCGGCCAATGGCGACGTTGAAGTTGGTCAGAAGATCGCCGAAGCCATGGAAAAGGTCGGCAAGGAAGGCGTCATCACCGTGGAAGAGGCCAAGGGTCTCGACTTCGAACTGGACGTCGTGGAAGGCATGCAGTTCGACCGCGGCTACCTGTCGCCCTACTTCATCACCAATCCGGAAAAGATGTCGGTCGAACTCGCCGATCCCTATATCCTGATCCATGAGAAGAAGCTGTCGAACCTGCAGTCGATCCTGCCGATCCTTGAAGCCGTGGTGCAGTCGGGTCGTCCGCTGCTCATCATCGCGGAAGACATTGAAGGCGAAGCGCTGGCGACCCTGGTCGTCAACAAGCTGCGCGGCGGCCTGAAGGTTGCTGCGGTCAAGGCTCCGGGCTTCGGCGACCGCCGCAAGGCCATGCTGGAAGACATCGCCGTCCTGACCAAGGGCGAAGTGATCTCCGAAGACCTCGGCATCAAGCTGGAGAACGTGACCCTCGGCATGCTTGGCACCGCCAAGCGGATCACGATCGACAAGGACAACACCACCATCGTCGATGGCGCCGGTGATGCCGATTCGATCAAGGGTCGCACCGAGCAGATTCGCGCGCAGATCGAGACCACCACGTCCGATTATGATCGCGAAAAGCTGCAGGAGCGTCTGGCGAAGCTGGCTGGCGGCGTGGCCGTCATCAAGGTTGGCGGCGCGACCGAAGTGGAAGTCAAGGAGCGCAAGGACCGCGTCGACGACGCGCTGCACGCGACCCGCGCCGCTGTGGAAGAAGGCATCGTCCCCGGTGGCGGCACGGCGCTTCTCTACGCCATCAAGGCTCTGGAAGGCCTGAAGGGCGTGAACGACGACCAGACCCGTGGCATCGACATCATCCGTAAGGCGATCGAATCGCCGCTGCGCCAGATCGCCCAGAATGCGGGCGTTGACGGTGCGGTGGTTGCCGGCAACCTGCTGCGCGAGAATGACGAGACCAAGGGCTTCAACGCCGCGACCGATACCTATGAAAACCTGGTCGCCGCCGGCGTCATCGACCCGACCAAGGTCGTTCGCGCCGCGTTGCAGGACGCTGCTTCGGTCGCCGGTCTGCTGATCACCACGGAAGCGAGCATCGCCGAACTGCCCGACGACAAGGCGGCCATGCCCGCCATGCCCGGCGGCATGGGCGGCATGGGTGGCATGGACTTCTAAAAGACGATCGCGGGCGGCATCCTGTCCGCCCGCGGTTGGATGGGAAGTTCGACCCAAGTTCGAAAAAAAGGCCGGTGGAGCGATCCGCCGGCCTTTTTTGCGATGATGGGTTTGCGGAGGGCAGATTCAGGCGATGGCCGCTTGTGGCCGCCATGACCATGGTGGCGCGGACGGTCAGACCGGCAGCACGCCACCCTCAAATTTCTCCTCCACCCCGCGATCTTTTTCGCGAGGGTTAACCAAATAATAAACCAACATGGCCATTTTGCAGATCGGGAACCCGGAGACCCGCCGATTTGCGCGCTATAAGAACCATTCTGATCCGCCGACTTTTCCGGCTCACGGTGCAGGATGCGGACGTGCGCCGCAGTCTGGTGGAAACGCTCTACGCTTCTCCTGCGTCCCTCACCATTGGCGCCGTGACCGGAATCGCGGTCGGCATCGTCATCAGTTGCCTCAGCCAGGATCCGACGATCCACGCGATCGTCGCTGCCGTGTGCGCCGTGGCTGTGTTGCGCGTCGTCACCGCGATATTTTTTCACCGGCAATTGGTCCGCGGCACGGCTGTGGCGACGCGTCTGTGGGAACTGGTCTACGAACTGGGCGCATGGGCCTATGCCGGGCTGCTGGGGCTGATGAGTTTCGCGACGCTGGTCGGGTCAGGCAATCCCGTCATGCACATGCTCAGCGTGGCGATGGCGACGGGCTATGCGGGGGGGATTTCCGGCCGCAATGCGGGGCGGGTCCATATCGCCATCGGACAGGTCTGCCTGGCGCTGCTGCCCACGGCGACGGGGCTGTGGCTGGAAGGATCGACGGGCTATCGCGTCCTTGCCGTGGCCATGGTGATGATGGTCCTGGGTCTGGCGGAGATCAGTTCCACGACGCACCGCATCGTGGTCCAGGCGCTCAAGGGCAAGCGGGATCAATCCGTCCTTGCCGAAAAATTCGAGCGTCTGGCGCGCTATGACAGCTTGACGGGCCTTGAAAACCGCATGGCGATGCAGATGCGGTTGCAGGACATATTCGACCATCACATGTCCCCGCACGACGCCGTCGCGATCCTGTGGATGGACATCGACCGCTTCAAGGAAATCAACGATTCGCTAGGGCATATCGTCGGCGACCAGCTCCTCCGGCGCGTCGCCGAACGATTGACCAAAGTCGTGCGGAACAGGGGCTGGATCGCGCGTTTTGGCGGGGACGAATTTGTCATCATCTGCCCCAATGCCGACCGGCTGACGGCCCAGGTCATCGCGCGGGAGATCATCGAATATTTCGCGCAGGGCTTTGACGTGGGCGATCATCATCTCGAAGCGACAGCGTCCATCGGCTATGCCGTGGCGCCGCAGGACGGTCGCCATATGGACGAGTTGATGCAGCATGCGGACATCGCGCTGTATGAAGCCAAGCGGGAAGGGCGCAACCGGGCGACGAGTTTCAGTTGGCTGTTCAAGGAACGCTTCAACCGCGTTCATGAGATCGAGACGGGCCTGCGCCGCGCCATAGATGGACAGGAACTGAGGCTGGTGTTCCAGCCGATCGTGGATCTGGAAAGCTTGCACGTTCACGCCTGCGAGGCGCTGCTGCGTTGGGAGCATTCCACCTTGGGGCCGATCCCGCCATCGGAGTTCATCCCGATCGCCGAGGGCATGGGCCTGATCGAGGACATCACCTCATGGGTCTTGCGGAATGCCTGTCTGGCCGCCGCGTCCTGGCCTACGGATGCGCGGGTGGCCGTGAACATATCGCCAGCGTCGCTCAAATCCGCCGAACTGCCCGGCAGCGTCATCGCGGCTCTGCTGGAATCGGGACTGCCTGCGCGGCGGCTGGAACTGGAAGTCACCGAATCCATCTTCCTGGACGACAGCGGTCAGGCGAACGCCATCTTGCGCGAATTGCAGCGCATCGGATTGCGGCTGGCGCTGGACGATTTCGGGACGGGCTATTCCTCGCTTTCCTATCTGCGTTCCTATCGTTTCGACACGCTGAAGGTGGACCAGAGCTTCATGGCGGGCGTCAGCGCCAATGCGGAAGATCGCGCCATCGTCCGCGCCATCGGCAGCCTCGCGCGCGATCTGGCGATGGATACGGTGGCGGAAGGCATAGAAACGCTGGACCAGCTCGAACATGCGCGGGACGCGGGTTTCACCAACGTGCAGGGCTATCTGTTCTGCAGGCCGGTATCGTCCGAGGCCATTACCACCCTGATCGTCCAAGGCGCGCTGACACCGAAGGAAGAACCGCCGCCGATCACCCATCCGCGTCGCCGCATGAGTTGATTCAGCGCAGGCGGGTCTGTGCCGCCGACAGCCGTCGCATCATCCGCAGGTCGCGATCCGACAGCATGAGCGCCGTATCGGTCCATGTGGTGACGATGTCGGTCAATTCCTCCAACGTCATCGGATTGACGCGGCGTCCTGCCCGCGCGATCCCGACATAGCCCGCATGATGCGCGCTGTGGTCGGCGATCCACTGGCGGGTGGCTTCCTCGCCTTCGCCTGCCTCCACGACCTGCGACACGATGCCCATGTCATACATTTCCTCGGCGCTGTAGACATGGCCTTCCATGATCATGCGTCGGGCGAGAACCGGGCCGACGCGGCGCGAGAGGATCGAATAGGCGCCCATGCCGGGGAACAGGCCGAACAGCACTTCGGGCAGGCCGAAGCGCGCCTGCCGCTCCGCGATGACGACGTCGAAGCACATCAACGCTTCCAGGCCGCCGCCCAGTGCATCGCCCTGCGCCAGGCCGATGTTGATGATGCTCATGTCATTGCTGTGCCAGATGCGATCCACGATCTCGACGCAGGAAATGCCATATTTCAGCAGGGCGTCGCGGTCGCGCTTCTGGATGCACTCCGCGAACATCTCCAGATCGCCGCCGAGGTTGAAGACGCCGGGAAAGCGGGACCCCAGAACCATGAATTTGAGGTCGCCCGGATTCACGCCGAACAGCCGCCTGCTCTCGCTGAGCCATGTCATCGTATCGCGAATCAGGCTCTGATTCGAATTGGGGCGCTCATGCGGAGTCATGAAGGCCCATAATGTGCCCCGTTCCGCTTCCCATCGGACGTCGATCTGTCCCAGATCGAACAACAGCGACTGCCGAAATTCCTCGGAAGCCGGGCTTTCCGTTACGTCGCGATAATCGCTGTCTGCCGGAACAGAGACGTCCTCCTCATGCGAAACCCGCACGCCAGCCTGGGTCGGATTAAATCGACCTGAATCAATCATATGCGCCCCCGCATTCTTATTTGTCATCAACAGAACAGGCTTATAGGTCTGATGCAATGCAATATGGTGACGCGTTAACCAATTTTCTGATGGACTGTTGCCCCGAAGCACAGGAAGAAAGGCCCGAAATCGCCACCATGTTGCATGTTTGCAACTGGCTATTGCAGGGAAGGAAAATTTTCGATCTTTTGTTAACCTTTACACGCTAGCTCATTTCCCATGTATCAACGACCGTCCCATCCCAAAGCCGTGCTCCTGATGCTGCATGACGACGCGAGCGGCGCGGCGTGGCAATTGCGCTTGTCCGACGATTGCCTGCGATTCATCGGCCGGTACAAACGGGTCGACGGTTTTCAGATCGAAGCGATGATGCTGGTCGAAGGCCTGCGCAAGTCCGGCTAAGTGCGGCTGCGGCGCGGCATGGCGCCCTCGTTTTGCTTTTCATGGCCGCATTTTAAACTGCGCCAGCCTGCGGTTCCGAGCGGTTGGCGGTTTACGGCCGACGGGAAAATATCCTAGACGGCGCTCGTGACCCAATCGCGTTTTTCCTTTTCCATCGCAGCCACGGACGGCAAGGCTCGCACGGGCGTCATTTCGATGCGCCGCGGCGACATTCGCACCCCCGCTTTCATGCCGGTCGGAACGGCCGCCACCGTCAAGGCCATGCGTCCTGCGGAAGTGCGCGCGGCCGGGGCCGACATCATCCTGGGCAACACCTATCATCTGATGCTGCGCCCCGGCGCGGAACGGATGGCGCGGCTGGGCGGGCTGCACGGGTTCATGGGCTGGGAAAGGCCGATCCTGACCGACAGCGGCGGCTATCAGGTGATGAGCCTGTCCGCCCTTACGAAGATGAGCGAGGAAGGCGTGGCCTTCTCCAGCCATATCGACGGGTCGAAGCATATGCTCAGCCCTGAGCGGTCTATGGAAATCCAGCGCCTGCTGGACAGTGATATCGTGATGGCGTTTGACGAATGCACGAAAAATGGCTGCACCCGTGACGAAGCGGCGCGGTCGATGGAAAGGTCGATGCGCTGGGCGAAGCGATCCCGCGACGCTTTCGATGCGGGGGGCGACCATGCGGAACGCGCGGCTTTGTTCGGCATCCAGCAGGGATCGCTGGATGAAGGGTTGCGGCGCATGTCCGCCGACAAGCTGACCGATATCGGCTTTGATGGCTATGCCGTCGGCGGGCTTGCCGTGGGGGAGGGGCAGGAAGCGATGTTCGGCTGCCTCGATTTCGCGCCGGACATGCTGCCTTCGGACAAGCCCCGCTATCTGATGGGCGTGGGCAAGCCGGACGATATCGTGGGCGCGGTGGAGCGGGGCATCGACATGTTCGATTGCGTGTTGCCCACGCGCAGCGGCCGCAATGGGCAGGCTTTTACATGGAATGGCCCGCTCAATATCCGAAACGCGCGTTTCGCGGAGGATCAGGGGCCGCTCGATCCGCGCTGCGGCTGCCCGGTCTGTTCGACATGGGGCCGGGCCTATCTGCATCATCTCGTCAAGGCGGGAGAGATGCTGGGCGCGATGTTGATGACCCAGCATAATATCCATTTCTATCAGGACCTGATGCAAAATATCCGCGACAGCATCGCGGAACAGCGTTTCGCCGCTTTCGCCGCCGGTTTCCGCAGCGATTACAAGCGAGCCTGACTCAGGGGAGAGTGGTGATCTCTATCGCATAGAGGCCCGTCGCCGCGTCATGCTCCAGCGGCGAGCGCAATTGCCGCGACAGCCCGGTCAGGATGCGACCATAACGCTCATCCAGACGGACCGTCATGTCGGGCGAAGCGCGCAGGGCAGGGGAACGGATTTCCAATCGGGCGCGATCTTTCGACCCGGCCTTTGCATGGACGGATATCCGCATGGCCGCGTGGGGATCGGACAGCATCGCCAGTTCGACCATTTCCGTCAACAGGAAGGCGATGGGCACCGCGACATCCTGGCTGATGTGCAGATGGTCGCTGTCGATCTGGATGGCGAAGCGGCGCGCTTCGATAGGGGCGCCGCCGCGCAGGCTGGCGGACAGTTCGCTGACGAGGGAGCGCAGGCCCACGCCGTGATTTTCCTCCAGTTCCGCAAAATGATTGCGGTGAACGACCGACAGCGCGTCGACCCGGCGCTGGATCGAGGCATAGGCTTCCGAAGCTTCGGACGTGGCTGCGGATCGGGCATGGAGGTTGATGAGGCTGGTGATGATCTGGAGATTGTTCTTCACGCGGTGATGCACTTCGCGCGTGAGTTTGCGCTGCGTTTCCAGCGCATCCGCCATTTCCGCTTCATGCGTGGCGACATCTTCGCTGATCGCCCGGAATGTCTCGCCCAGCGCGATGATTTCCTGCGCGGGCGTCCGCATACGACGCAAAGGTTCGAGAACCTCGCCGGGTTGATAGGCCGCGACCAGGCGGCGTAGCACCACCAGCGGGCGGATCAGCAAACGGTTGACCACGAACCAACCGATCGCGGCGGCGGCGAACCACATGACCAGCGGCAGGAAAAGGGAAAGAAGCCGGGCAGCGGTCGCTGGAGGATCGTGCACTGTCATGGTGAGGAACAGGTCGGGTTGCGCGACCCGTGCGGACAGGCTGATGCTGCGATGTTGCGATGGCTGGCGGCCGGCCCCCTGGGTGACGAACAAGGTCGTGTGCCCTTGCTTTAAGCTCAATTGGCGGTTTTGCAGGGCGGTGGCGGGATCGGCGATTTTTTCCAGATGCGCGCGGGGATAATAGACAAGGGCGGCGACCTGGCCGTCGCGGCTGATCTCGCGACTGACGAGGAAACCGGCCTGTGGCAACAGTTCGGCCTGAGCGGAAGCGAAGCGCTTTTCCGGTGCTATCCCCGCTGGCTCGGTCCTTTTCGATCCGCACAGCATTCGCCCCGCCCGGTCGTAAATGTAGAAATGACCCTCGCCGCTGGCATGGGACCGCAGGAAGAAGGACAGGCGGTCGCACATGCCCGCATCCGCCGTGTGCGCCGCGATGGCGTTGATGGTGAGGGCGATGGCTGTCCGGTCCGAGGCGAGACCGTCGGTCAGTTTGCGGGCGCTTTGCGTCACCGCGACCCTCAGCAGGGCTTCTTTTTCAAGATCGGCGGTGCGAATCGCCTGAAGCGAAGCCACCAGCGCCAATATCCCGAGCGGCAGCAGCGCCAGCGTCAGGATAAGGAACATCTTGACGCCGGTGGATCGGAAACTGTCGTTCATTATCGCGGATAGGCGGTGGACAGGCATGGGACAACCCGAGAAAAAATGGCTGCCCCGATCATGGCGCGGTCAATCCAGTTTGCTGAGAAGGTCCAGCATTTCCGCGGGAATATCCTCATCGACGGCGCGTTGATAAACCGACCGCAGGGCGTCCGCGACATGCTCGTTGCTTTTGGTCCGGGACGCGTGCTTGTCACGCGCCGAAGGGCGAGCGCGTTTCATATCCCTGGTAGCAGCGGCGTCCGCATTGATTCCAATTGCCTCCGTTGCATTCCGTTCCGTCGTTGAAGAAACCAAAACTCAACCCCTATGAAACAATGCGTGCCATCCTGCCGATCCGTTTTTTGCGAGTTTCCCGGGCAGCGTCAATTCGCGGAACCCGTAAAATCCGCAAAGCTTTTGCGCCATCGAAAAAAACCGAACGGCAGTGAAACAAATCTCTTCGTCGATGGTTCCCCCATCCAAGGCGTTTTTTGTATCATCGGCGCGGGCCGGTGACGAGGGGGCTGGTCTTGCCATGGGAGCGTTGACGCTCCATCCTCCTTGTTCGAAACAGGTTTCGCAGCATTTTTCGCCCACAGGGCAGGGAGAAGACCAACATTATGTCGCTTGGACAGCAGCTACATCCCCATCTTCCTTTCCTGCGCCGCTATGCGCGCGCCCTGACCGGCGATCAGATGCACGGCGATGCCTATGTACGCGCCACGCTGGAGGCGATCGTCGCTGCGCCGGACGAGTTTCCCGCCGATGTCGACCCGCGTTTGGGCCTCTACAAGATATTCCATGCGATCTGGTCGTCGTCGCATCTGGACGATGTGCCGCCCATTCTGGACCCGGACGGGCAGGAAGGGATTGCCCGGGCGCGGCTCGGCCGGCTGACGCCATTGCCCCGGCAGGCCCTGCTGCTGACCGCATTGGAAGGGTTCACCATCGAGGATACGGCCTATCTGATCGGCATGACCGCCGGCGATGTGGAAGGCCTTGTGGAAGAAGCGTTGGGCGCGATCGAATCGCAGACACGCGCCAGGGTCCTCATCATCGAGGATGAGCCGATCATCGCAATGGATATCGAAACCATCGTCCGCGATCTGGGGCATGAAGTGACGGCGATCGCGGTCACGCGGGAAGACGCCGTGCGGGAAGCGCTGGCGCAGCGTCCCGGCCTGGTGCTGGCGGATATTCAACTGGCCGATGATTCCAGCGGCATTGATGCCGTCAAGGATATTCTCGCGGAATTTTCGGTCCCGGTGATCTTCATCACCGCTTTTCCGGAGCGGCTGCTGACAGGCGAAAGGCCGGAGCCGACCTTCCTCATCACCAAGCCGTTCCAGCGTTCCACGGTCAAGGCCGCGATCTCCCAGGCGCTGTTCTTCGATGAAGCCACTGCGCCCGCCTGAGGCGGCAGGCCGCGTAAATGTCGGAACCCGCGTTCGACCGTTGCGTTATTGATGCGTAACGAAGGGAGAGACATCATGGCCGACAAGGAGCAGCATATTTCGACGGAGAAGGTCCGCGCTGGATCGACGCCTCATGTCGTTCGCTATGTGCTTGCTATTTCGCTGGCATTGGCGGTCATCGCCATGTTGCTGGTTCTATGGCGTTGAGGCCTGAAGATGGGATTTCCGGTTGGTTGCTATCAGCATAAGGTGCAGGCGTTTCTATGGCATTGACCACTTCGGTTCATACGGCAAGAACGGCAGGCGGCACGGAGGCGGCGCCGATGGATGAGGCGACCGAACGCGTCACATTGTCCGATGAGGATTTCAAGCGGGAACTGGCTGCGGTCATCCCCCATCTGCGTGCTTTCGGCCGGTCGCTTTCGGGCAATCGCGACGTGGCGGACGACCTGGTTCAGGAAACGCTGTTGAAGGCATGGGCCGCGCGCGCCCGCTTTCAGGCGGGCACCAATATGAGGGCGTGGACCTTCATCATCCTGCGCAATCATTATCTTTCGCAAATGCGCCGTTCGCGTTTCCGGGGGGAGTGGGACGACCTGACGGCCGACCGCCTGCTCGCCGCCCCGGCGGGACAGGACAAGCATGTCGAGCTTTCGGACATGCAAAGGGCGCTGCTGCAATTGCCCCAGCCCCAGCGCGAAGCGTTGATATTGGTGGGTGCGGGCGGTTTCGCCTATGAGGAAGCCGCCGAAATCTGTGGCGTGGCGGTAGGCACGATCAAGAGCCGGGTGGCGCGTGGTCGCGCCGCGCTGGAGCAGATCATGGAGAGCGGCGATATGCCCTCGCGCCGCAGCCAGGAAACCAGGGAAACGGCCGTTCTGGATGAAATCATGGAAGATGTTGAGCGTCTCAGCCGCGGTCGTTAAGCTGGCGGAACGAAACGGATGGAAATCCGTTCTTCTCATGGAAGGAGAAGGGAGATGGAAGAGGAGCCTCGGCGGGCCGATCCGTCCGACAGGCCAACACGCTCGTCCGATACGGGGCGATCGCATGGCAGCGGACTTGTTTTCCTGTTAATCACTCTCGCTCTCATCCTGGCCATCGGCTTTTTCTATCTTTCAAAGGGGCGTGATGACCAGCGGGCCGATCGCTTGACCGAGGCGGCCAATTCCGTCGATGACGCTGCGACGATCGTCGGCGATGCGGCGAGAAATGCGGCGGACGTCTTTCGCAAGGACAATGGTTCCGGTCCGAATTGACCTGAATTTCCGTATATTTCCCGTTCAGAAATTATTTGCCATTTTCGGGCACTCTCCCGGAAGTGTCGGATTTCCTTACATGCTGTGTAAGGCAGGCCCGGCGCATTAGGCCGCATGGCTGCGGCCTGGAGAATGCACGGGATCATGATCAGGCTTTTCAAACATTATGTGCCGCATGCGGTGTTGCTGCTCGGCCTTCTGGATTTTGCGCTGCTGTTTTGCGCGGCGGAAGGCGGATGGGCCTTGCGGGCGCGGCAGATCGGCATGGATGTCGAGCATATCACGACCCGCCTCTGGCCGTTGCTGAGCTTCGCCATCGCGATCCAGACGGCCATGATCGCGGTGGGCGTCTATGGCACGGAAGCTTTGCAATCCATCCGTTTCGCCTTCGCCCGTCTGCTGGTCGCCGTGTCGCTGGGCGTCATCTTCCTGTCGGTGATGCATTTCATCGGGCCGGAAATGACGCTTTGGCGCTCCAACTCGCTTTACGCGATGGCGCTGGCGATGGGATTGCTGATCCTTGTCCGTCTGATGCTCGGTTCCATGATCGGCGGGGAAGCCTTCAAGCGCCGCCTCGTCGTACTGGGCGCGGGAAGCCGCGCTGACCGCATCCGCGAACTGGAGCGGAAGAAGGGGGCCGGTTTCCTGGTGGTCGGCTATATCGGCATGAATGACGGGCCGCAGATCGTTTCCGAAGCCATTAATCGCAGCGCCATCTATAATCTCGCCGATTTCGTGGTCCGGCTGGGCGCGAGCGAAGTCGTGCTGGCGCTGGAGGAACGTCGCAACGCGCTGCCTCTTGGCGATTTGCTGAGGGTCAAGACGACGGGCGTCCACGTCAATGAGATATCCACTTTTCTGGAGCGCGAGACGGGCCGCGTCGACCTTGACAGCGTAAACCCGAGCTGGCTCATCTTCTCGGACGGTTTCTCCTCCGGCCGCCGCCTCTCCAGCATTGCCAAGCGCATTTTCGACATCGCCGCCAGCCTGATCCTGCTGATCCTGACCGGTCCCATCATCCTGCTCGCGGCGGTGGCGGTGAAGCTCGACAGCAGGGGACCGGCTTTCTATCGGCAGCAGCGCGTGGGCCTTTATGGTCAGGAATTCTGGATCGTCAAACTCCGCACCATGCGGCAGGATGCCGAAGCCGCCGGGAAAGCGGTGTGGGCGGCAAAGGACGATCCGCGCATCACGCGCCTCGGCTATTGGCTGCGCAAGCTGCGCATCGACGAATTGCCGCAGACATGGACCGTCCTGAAAGGCGAGATGAGCTTCGTCGGCCCCCGTCCCGAACGCCGCCAGTTCGTCGAGGATCTGGAGCAGAATCTGCGCTATTATGCGGAACGCCATATGGTGAAGCCGGGCATAACCGGCTGGGCGCAGATCAACTACCCTTATGGCGCGTCCATCGAGGATGCGCGGCACAAGCTGGAATATGATCTTTATTACGCCAAAAACTACACGCCCTTCCTCGACCTGTTGATCCTGATCCAGACCGTGCGCGTCGTCCTCTGGCCCGATGGGGCACGGTGAGGACGGAGCGATGAGCATCCTGCTGCAATTCGTCGGGAACTGGGGCCATGCCCTTGCCGCGACGCTGTTCGCGGCGCTGGGCATCTTCATCCTGCGCCGACGCGACGGCGAGGTCGAACCGCGCCTGATGGCGGCCGCCTTGCTGATGACATCCTGCTGGGCGCTTTATGTCTCGTTCGGCGGGGTGGGTCAGTCGCTTTCCGGCTGGGGGGAAAGTGTGCGGAACGCGGCATGGTTGCTGCTGATGTTCGTGATGCTGCGGCGCGGTCCCGCCGGGCGCACCGGGCCGATTTTCGCCATCGGACTGGTCTATGCGGCGGTCGTCGGCCTGCTGATGCTCCAGAGCTTCACCGATTTCGTGGCGCAGCAGCTTTCGGATGAAAGCGAACTTCACCATCCGCTGACCCTGCTTTCGTTGATCTTGCGGATGATGACGGCGGTCGGCAGCCTGGTGCTGGTGCACCAGCTCTATACCGCCTGGCCGGTGCGGGACAGGGGGCGGGTCATCCTGCTGCTGGCGGCGCTGGCGGCGATGTGGACCTATGACTTCAGCCTCTATGCGGTCGGCTATTTCGCGCCGGGGCACATGCATGCGCTTTACGCCCTGCGCGGCGTGATGATGGCGCTGCTCGCCCCCATCATCGCGGTGAGCCTGCGCAAGGAACTGCCGGGGCGCCTCAAATTGTCGCGCAGCCTGACCTTCCAGTCGCTTTCCGTCGCGGCGGTGGCGCTTTATGTCATCCTGTTCGCGGCGGCGACCGTCCTCATCGAACTCATCGCCGGACCCTATGCGCGGGTCATGGAAATAGGCGGCGTGTTCTTCATGGCGGTGACGGCGCTGATCCTGCTGCCCTCGCCGCAATTGCGCGCGCTCTGGAAAGTGCAGGTCGCCAAGCATTTCTTCCAGCATCGCTACGATTATCGCACCGAATGGATGCGGTTCGGCGAAACTATCGGCAGGCCGGGCAGCGACGCCCCCGCGCTGGGCGAACGCGTAGCGAAGGCGGTGGCCGACATCACGGATTCATCGGGCGCCTTGCTGCTGCTGCGCGGCGAGGATGGGCAACTGATGTTCGAAACGCATTGGAACTGGGACAGCGACTTTCCCGAAACGCCTTTGCTTTCCCGAGAGGTGGCGCTCCGTCTTGAGCAGACCGGCTGGATCATCGACATCGAAGCCGCGCAGGGCGATGCCGCCGCCATGCCCTTGCCCGATTGGACGAAGGGCGATGGCCGGGGCTGGGCGCTCGTGCCGCTTATCCATTTCGGCAAGCTGATCGGGGCGATCCTGCTCGCGCGGCCGCCCATCGACCGGCGGCTGGACTGGGAGGATTTGGACATGCTCCGCGCCGCTGGACGGCAGGCCGCGACCTATATCAGCGAAGCGCAAGGACAGGAGGCGCTGAGCGACGCGCAACGTTTCGACGAGTTCAACCGCCGCTTCGCCTTCATCATGCATGACGTCAAAAATCTTGTGAGCCAGCTTTCGCTGTTGGCGCGCAATGCCGAGCGCCATGCCGACAATCCCGAATTTCGCGCGGACATGATCCTGACGCTGAAGGAATCGGTGGGCAAGATGAATGATCTGCTGGCCCGCCTGTCCCAGCATAACAAGGGGCGGACGGAAGAACCCCGCTCCATGATGTTGCGGGACATGGCCGACGGCGTGGCGCGGTCCCGCGCGCGCCAGCATCCCGTCCGCGTGACCGGGGACGCGCTGCCCGTCATGGCCGATCCGGTCCGGGTCGAGCAGATTCTGGTGCATCTGCTTCAGAACGCCATCGACGCCAGCACCCCGGACAGCCCTGTCGAGCTTCGCCTGTTCACGCAAAGGGATCGGGCCGGTGTCGAGATCGTCGACCACGGCACGGGGATGACGGCGGAGTTCGTGCGGCGGGAGCTTTTCAAGCCCTTTTCAAGCAGCAAGACGGGCGGCTTCGGTATCGGCGCTTTTGAAGCGCGTGAACTGGCCGCCGCCATGGGGGGAAGGATCGACGTGGAAAGCAAACCGGGAGTCGGCAGCCGCTTCACGCTGCGGCTGCCGCTGGCGTCCGAAGGAATATCGACCATGAGGAAGGGGGAGGCGGCCTGATGAGCGACACGCGGCCCAAATTGCTGATCGTCGAGGATGATCCCGGCCTCCAGCGCCAGTTGCGCTGGGCCTATGAGGAATATCGGCTTTTCATCGCGGGCGACAGGGAGGAAGCGATCGAACTGCTCCGCGCCGAAACGCCCGATGTGGTGACACTGGATCTGGGGCTGCCCCCCGATCCGGACGGCACCAGCGAAGGTTTTGCCACGCTGGCGGAAATCCTGCGGATCAAGCCCGACACGAAAGTCATCGTGGCGTCCGGCCATGGCGCGTGGGAAAGCGCGCTCGACGCGATTTCGGGCGGGGCCTATGATTTCTACCAGAAGCCGGTCGACATAGACGAACTGGGCCTGATCGTCCGCCGCGCCTTTCATGTCCATGCGCTGGAGAGGGAAAATGCCCGGCTGGCGGAAATCGCGCCGGACGGCGCGCCCGTCCTGGGCAAGCTCATCACCAGCGCGCCTGAAATGTTGAAGGTCGCGCGCACCATCGAACGGGTCGCGGGTGCGCAGGTGTCCGTGCTGCTGCTGGGCGCGAGCGGCACAGGCAAGGAATTGCTGGCGCAGGGGGTGCACGACGCCAGCCCGCGCAAGGGCAGCAATTTCGTCGCGATCAACTGCGCGGCGATACCCGAAACGCTGCTGGAATCCGAACTGTTCGGTCATGAGAAGGGCGCTTTCACCGGCGCGGTCAAGACGACGCCGGGAAAGATCGAACAGGCGCAGGGCGGCACGTTGTTCCTCGATGAAGTGGGCGACATTCCGTTGCCGTTACAGGTCAAGCTGCTGCGTTTCCTGCAAGAGCGCGTGATCGAGCGGATTGGCGGGCGGCAACCCATCGCCGTGGACACCCGCATCGTTTGCGCCACCCATCAGAATCTGGAGGAGCTGATCGCGGCGGGCACTTTCCGCGAGGATCTTTATTACCGCCTTGCGGAAATCGTCGTGCGGATTCCTCCGCTGCGGGATCGGTCTGGCGATCCGGCGCTGTTGGCGCGTCATTTCCTCAACCGCTTCGCCAAGGACATGAACCCGCAGGTCAAGGGCCTCGCGCCCGATGCGCTGGCGGCGCTCGACGTCTGGCACTGGCCGGGCAATGTGCGGGAACTGGAAAACCGGATGAAGCGCGCCGTCATCATGGCCGATGGCAAGCATGTGACCGCCGCCGACCTCGACCTTGATGGCGAGCGGGAGGCGGGCAGCGATGTCGTCAACCTGAAGGCGGCGCGCGAAATGGCGGACCGCCGCGCTATTCGGCGGGCGATTGCCCGGACGGACGGCAATATTTCCGGGGCGGCGAAGATGCTGGGGATCAGCCGGCCGACGCTGTACGATCTGCTGAAGCAATATCAGATGCAGGGGCAGGGCTGAGCGCGTGGACCGCAAGCGCCTGTTTCTGCTGGCGGGTATCGCCGCCCTGCTGCTGTCGGTGGCGGCGCTGTGGCAATGGCGCGCGCATGAGGCGGATGGCACCGCGCCGCTCGCGCGGGGGATTGCCGCGCTCGTCAAGAGCGATGCGCGAACGGCCCGCGTCGAGCTTTTGAACGCCATCCGGGCCGATCCTGCTTCCATTCCCGCCCGCATCGCACAGGCGCGGGCGCTGGTGGACCTGGGCGACGGGGCGGGCGCGCAGGCGGAGATCGAACGGGCGCGCGCGCTGGGCGGCAAGGCGGGCGAGACGAGGGTGCTGATGGCGCAGGCGCTGCTTTTGCAGGGCCATGCCGATGCCGCGCTCATCGAAGTGGAGGCGAGCGATATTCCTTCCTCCTTCGCCGCCGCCGCGATGCGCGTGACCGGCAATATCCAGATCGCGCGGGGCGACATGGCGGCCGCCGGGGCGGCGCTGGACCGGGCGCGGGAATGGGCGGGGAAAGACCCGGAAAGCTGGATCGACACGGGCCGCTACCGGCTGGCGCTGGGGGATCGGGCGGGGGCCATCGTCGCGGCGGACCGGGCGGTCGCTCTCGCGCCGAAGAATGTGAAGGCGTTGCTCCTGCGTGGCGAACTCACGCGTAGCCAATATGGGCTGGTCGCGGCCTTGCCATGGTTCGAGCGGGCGCTCGCCATCAATCCCGACTCCGTTCCGGTGCTGGAGCAATATGCCGCTACGCTTGCCGACGCAGGGGAAGCGCGCCGGATGCTGAGCGCCACGCGCCGCCTGCTGGCGCTGGAACCGGGCCATGCGCGGGCGTTTTTCATGCAGGCGGTGATGGCGGCGCGGGCGGGGCGGGCGGACCTTGCCCGATCGCTTCTGACGCGGACGCAGGGGTGGCTGGACGGCGAACCGGCGACCATGCTGCTGCGCGGCGTGCTCCACCTGGAGGATGGCAATGCGACCCTGGCCATCGAAGCCCTTGCCCCGCTGGTCCGGCAACAGCCCGACAATGGCGCCGCCCGCACGCTGTTGGGGCGAGCTTATTATCTCGCTTCGGACTTTCCCTCCGCCGCGACGATTCTCGCGCCGCTTGTCGCGCAAAGGGACGCTGGCCCCTATGTGCTGACGCTAGCCGCGCGCGCGCAGGAGGCGATGGGCGACAGGATCATGGCGGACGACATGCTCGCCCGCGCGCTGTGGCCGGACCGGCCGTCGGCCGATCCTTTCGCCAGCCCGGATGACGCCGCGCTGGCCCGCGCCGTTCCTTCGGACCCGGCCTCCGCGAAGGAGAATATTCCCTATATCCGGGCGCTGCTCAGCACCGGGCAGGCGCAGCAGGCCGTGGCGCGCGCGCGCCTGCTGCGCGATGCCAATCCCGGCGCGCCCGACGCCTATGTCATATGGGGCGATACGCTCGGCATGGCGGGACGGCCAACAGAAGCGGTGAACGCCTATGAAATGGCGGCCAATCTCCGTTTCAGCCGCGACATAGCCCTGCGCCTTGCCGCCGCGTTGCAGCGGGCGGGCGATCCCGCCCGGTCCTTGCAGGTCGTGCGCCTGTTCCTGTCGCAAAATCCCGATGACGTGCAGGGCCAAAGGCTCGCCGCTTCTGGCTATATGGCGGAAGGGAAGTGGCGGGAAGCGCTGCGAATGCTGAAAGCGGTGGAGGCGCGGGTCGGGCCCCATGACGCCTTGCTGATGGCCGACATGGCCCGTGCGTCGCTGGAGATGGGGGATGGGGACAAGGCGCGGGTTTATGCGATCTTCGCCTATCGCCTGATGCCTGCCAGCCCGATCACGGCCGATGCCTATGGCTGGACGCTGTTCCGGGGCGGGACGAACCGGAGAGCCGCCATCGACCTGCTGGAAAAGGCGGTGGCGCTTGCGCCTGGTCATCCTGAGTTTCGGGCGCATCTGGAACAGGCTTATGCCGGTTCGGAGAAGCTCGCGGCGCGGTAAGGAGTTTTAAGCCTGTTGCATGTCCAGTTCTTCAGGCCTCAAGCCAAGGCGGCGGATGTGCGCGGCCACCGGCGGCCACACATCTTCGAGGAAGCGTTTGCGTTCGGCTTCGCGCAGGCGGCGAGTCGCGCCGTCGGCCACGAACATGCCCACGCCGCGCTTCACCATGACCAGCCCGTCATCCTGAAAGCTCTGATAGGCTTTCGCCACGGTGAGGGGGTTGGCCCGCTGCTGCCCGGCAAAGGCGCGGACGGACGGAAGCAGGTCGCCATCCCCATATTCGCCGTCCAATATGGATGCGGCGATGATGTCGCGAAGGCGCAGATAAACGGGCTTGCTGTCGTCGGCCATGGTGCCTCAGTGCCATAATACAGCATTGCGGGTCAAGCCAGGGCGTTACGGCACAGTGGCTTTTCGCTGTATTTATCTGTCCCAGAAGGAAACTATTTTGTCATAATCTGGCCGAGGCCGTTCCTCCAGTTCCTTGCCCGGCGTACCCAGAAAGATGAAACCGGCGATACGTTCGCCGTCCCCGCCAAAGGCGGCCCGCACATCGTCATTATAGGCGGCCCAACCCGTGAGCCACCCCCCGGCAAAGCCCAGCGCATGAGCGGCATGGAGCAGGTTCATGATGGCGGCCCCGGCGGAAAGTTCCTGTTCCCATGCGGGTATCTTGCTGTTCACGGCGGGGGACGACAGCGCCACCACCAATGCGGGGGCCTGGTGCGCGAACTGATGCATCGCCTCTATCTCCAGCCGTCCCGCGTCGGGTTTTTCCTTGCGATAGGCGGTTTCCAGCAGCTCGGCCAGCGCCGCGCGTCGTTCCGGCGGCACGATGACGAAGCGCCAGGGAAAGAGCTTTCCATGATCGGGCGTGCGGGACGCGACCTCCAGAATCTGCCGCAGTTGATCGGCGTCCGGGGCGGGCGCGATCAGGTTGCGCGGCTTGCCGGAACGGCGGGTGCGCAGCAGCGAAAGCGGGGTCGTGCGGTCGTTGAAGGTCACAGGCTTTCTCTTCGATTGTTTGCGTGTCTTGTAATGATGTTCTTCACACGCGCAATTTCTTCGCTAGGTTCAGGACCATGCTCATGACCCCGCGAAGGGCCGGAGCATAGCAAGGGAGTTACCAATCATGGCCAATCCATCCGCCGGTGTCGATGCCGGCGCGGATGCGGCCCGTCAGCCTGTGGACGATCGGCCGCAATGGTTCGGCCATCCCCGGCAACTGGCGCGGCTTTTCACGACCGAAATGTGGGAACGTTTCGGTTATTATGGAATGCGGGCGCTGCTGACGCTCTACCTGACCAAGCATTTCCTTTTCGACGATCAGACAACCAACGGCATTTATGGCGGCTTCACCGCGCTCGTCTATCTGACGCCGCTGGTGGGCGGGCTGATCGCGGACCGCTATCTGGGCGCGAAACGCTCCATCAAATTCGGCGCCCTGTTGATGGCGCTGGGCTATTTCATCCTCTGCTTCGGCGGGGAGACGGCCAAGCCCCATGCGGTCATCGACGGGCAACGCTACGAAGTGCAGGTCGAGAATTTCGTCGACCGCCCGACCAGCACCGGGGCGGAAAAGCGCTTCATCGTGGACGGCGCGCAGCGCCTGGAAATCCTGGGCAATGAAGACGGCACCGTGTCGCTGCTCGACGGGCGGGGGCAAGTGGCCCGCACGGTGGAGAAGGGAGGGTTCAAAGCTGTCGGGGAACGCGATCCCTTCTTCACCATGCTGCTGCTGATCGGGCTTTCGATGATTACGGTGGGCAATGGTTTCTTCAAGCCGAACATCTCCACCATCGTGGGTGAGTTGTACGAGAAGGGCGACCGGCGGCGGGACGCGGGCTTCACCATATTCTATATGGGCATCAATCTGGGATCGCTCTTTTCCCAGCTTCTGTGCCCATTGCTGGCCGATATGATCGGCTGGTGGGCGGGTTTCGGCCTTGCGGCACTGGGCATGCTGTTCAGTTGGAGCCTGATGCAGTTCGATGGCGGCAAGCTGGCGGGCTATGGCGAAACGCCGCCGCAATCCGGTCCCGATTGCAGCCTGCTCATCTATGCGGGGGCGATATTGGTGGTGCCCGTGGCATGGTTCCTTTTCACCAACCTGATGCATAATGCGGATGCCCAGCCGGGAGAGGGCATCGTCGCCTATCTCCTGTCGCTGCCAATCATGGGCAAGGTGCTGTTCGCGACCTTCATCCTGTCGATCCCCTGCATCCTGCTCTGGTCCTGGTTCGAAGGGAACCGGGTCGAGTTCCAGATGATGCTGGCGGCGATGGTGCTGGTGGTGTTCAACGTCGTCTTCTGGACCCTGTTCGAGCAGGCCGGATCGTCGCTGACGCTGTTTGCGGACCGCAACACGGATCTGTCTGTCTTTGGCCTGTTTTCGATCAGCGCCGGGCAGACGCAGTTCTTCAACGCCTTTTTCATCGTGGCGCTCGCGCCCCTGTTCGGCATCATGTGGAATGCGCTGGCGAAAAGGGGGCTGGAGCCTTCCATCCCCATCAAATTCGCCGTTGCGCTGATCGGGGTGGGCGTCGGCTTCCTGTTCCTCGTCTGGGGCGCGCAAAATGCCGGGCCGGATTTCAAGGTCGCGATCTGGTGGCTTGCGGGCCTTTATTTCATCCATTCCGCCGCCGAACTGTGCATATCGCCCGTGGGCCTTTCGATGATCACCAAACTGTCTCTGGCGCGTGTCGTTGGCCTGATGATGGGCGTGTGGTTCCTGTCGATTTCCGTCGCGCAATATGTGGCGGGCATGGTCGCGCAGGTCGCCAGCGTGGAAACTGTGGGCGGGCAGGTGACGAACCTGAAAGTCAGTCTGGATACTTATGCAGGCGTCTTCTGGACCATCGGCATAGCCGCGTCCGTCGTGGGAGTCGTGCTGCTGCTGCTGGCGCCGCTGATCAGGCGGTGGATGCATGGCGTGCAGTGAGGGGGAAGCACGATGATGAAGCAGGCGCGCACATTCGCGCTGGGGTCGTCGCGGCGCTGGACGTGGCCCCTGCGATCAATCCGCTGGTAAACCCCGTCGCCGTCAGCCGCACCGGAGGCGTCACGCGCGCGGTGGTCGCGCCTGCGGCGGGATAGGGCATCTTTGCGGGGCAGGTGCTCCGCACCATCACGTCCGCGCCTGCCGAGACGCTGGACCTTGGCGACCGGATCGGTTCGCTCAAGGCCGGGAGGGCGGCCGAATGTGGTGATCTGGGACGGCGATCGGCTGGAAATGACCTCCGCTCCGGTGGCGGTGTGGATCGACGGGGTGGAACAGCCCATGGCCGACCGGCAGACGAAGCTGCGCGACCGCTATGCCGATCCCGTGCCGCAGTCGCTGCCGAAAGCCTATGACTGGTGAAAGCGGGGGAGGGGCGGGCCTCCTCCCCACCAATGGCTATCGCGCGCCCCAGATGTCCGTCGCCCGGATGAAGCCCTTCTGTCCCCGCACGTCGAAGGCGCACCAGCCGTTCGAGCAGGAGGAGAGGCGGCCGACCACGCCCTTTTCCGCCCGGAACAACGCCCGCGCTTCGTCGCGGGGCGATTGCCGCATCGGCGCGATGTCGGATGTGACGATGGCGGTCGGCGTGTCGCTGAGCAGCCGGACGTGCATCCATCCTTCAGCGCCTGTCGAATCCTCGACCTTGCGCCACAGGCCCAGCACCTGCACCACCTTCACCGGCAGGTCGCGGCGGCGATAGACCCAGTTGGACGGATAATCGAGGCTGGGACCGACGCGCATCCGCGCTTCGTCCTGCGCGAGCGACGCCCAATAAGGCACCGGCTTGTTTGGCGCGGCCTTTCCTGCGCCAGCGGCCATCAAGGCGCCGATCATGCCCGCGGCCAGCAAAAACCCCTTCATTTCCAGACCCGATCCCTCAACGCCAGATCACTATCATAGCCCTTCGTCCGGGGTTGCGACAACTGCTGTCTTGACCGGCGGTGCGCGGGGGAATAGCGCCGAACCATGGCCCAGAAACCGCGCCCCGCCAAACCGCGTGTCATCGTCACCCGCCGCCTGCCGCCCAATGTGGAGGCGCGGATGGCCGAACTGTTCGACGTCGGCTTCAATGTCGGCGACGTGCCGATGGACCGTCCCGCTTTGGCACGCGCCATGGGCCAGTGCGACGTGCTGGTCCCCTGCATCGGCGACCAGATCGACAGCGCGCTGATCGAGGCGGCCCCGGAACGGCTGCAACTGATCGCCAGTTTCAGCAGCGGGGTCGATCATATCGACCTGGAGGCGGCCCGGCGGAAGGGCATCATCGTCACCAATACGCCGGGCGTCCTGACAGAGGACACCGCCGACATGACGATGGCGCTGATCCTGTCCGTGCCGCGCCGCCTGGCCGAGGGGGAAAAGCTGGTCCGTTCGGGCGAATGGAGCGGCTGGAGTCCTTCGGGAATGCTGGGACACCGCATTGGCGGCAAGAAGCTGGGCATTATCGGCATGGGCCGGATCGGCCGCGCCGTGGCCCGCCGCGCCCGCGCCTTTGGCCTTTCCATCGCCTATCACAACCGCCATCGCCTGCCCTTCGAGGTGGAGCATGAACTGGAAGCAAGCTGGTGCCCGGAACTGGACGGCCTGTTGCAGATGTCGGACATCGTGTCGATCAATTGCCCCCTGAACGCGGACAGCAGGGGAATGATCGACGCGCGACGGGTCGCCCTGCTCACGCCCGACGCCTATCTCATCAACACGTCGCGGGCAGAAATCGTGGATGAGCAGGCCCTGATCGAGGCGCTCAGTGCAGGGCGGATCGCGGGGGCGGGGCTGGATGTCTATACCCACGAACCGGCGGTCGACCCGCGTCTGCTGACGCTCTCCAACGTCGCCCTCCTCCCTCATATGGGGTCGGCGACATTCGAGGGGCGCGACGCCACCGGCGCGCGTGTGATCGCCAACATCCGCAGTTGGGTGGATGGCCACCGCCCGCCCAATCAGGTGCTGGAAGGCTGGATTTAGGAAACCGCCCGATCCCCCCGCGCCTTCCAGGCGGAACAAGACCCTTCGCGGCTCGTTGGAAGCTTATCTTGTCATTGAAGGGATGCTCTCCATGATCAAGCTCGCGCTCATTTCCCTCGTCATCGCCGCTGTCCTTGCCATATTGGGCTTTGGCGGCGCGGCGGGCACATTTGTCGGTATCGCCAAGCTGCTGTTCGGCGTTGCGATCGTGCTGTTCCTGATTTTCCTCGTCCTTGGCATCATGGCTGGCAAGGGCGTCAAGGACGCCATAGACTGACTTTATGGATCGACATGATGTTGAAGTGGACGAAACCGGCCGCCTGATAAGGGATTCGGCCGGTTTCCTGCTTCAGCGGGACGCGGGCGGCACCTACAGGCTGGTGCTGTTGCGTGTGCCTGTCGATGATGTCGAAAAGCGCGTCAGGATAAAGGGCTGGCGCGTCGGCGACGATGTCGTTGAAGTGGAAGGCGTCGCCCCCGCCTGATCCTGCCGTCACCTTTCAGGAAGTCGTCAGGGAACGGCAATCGTTCCCGACGCCTGATGCCCGCTGATGAAGCGCGGCGCATAACCGATGCCATGCACCTCATCGAGAGGCAGGGCCGTATCGCAGCGTACGCACTGGGCCATCATCCTTCCGATGATCCAATGGCGCTGGCCGCAGCCGGGGCAATGGTTGGTTTCGCCCGGATGATAGAGCAGCGCATATCCGCGCGGAATCCGGGCAACAGGCGAGAGGGCGGAACAGGCAGGCTGAGGCATGGCATGGAACTCCGTTCGTCGCTCAGGAAGAACGGCCCGAGGGCCACGAAGTTCCCGCTGCAAACAGGGCTTGCGATCATCGCCGCGATTGCCCTTGACCGGGCCTTTCGCGCTTTGCCCATTTGACTCCGGAGCGTCAGGCGCTATGGCGCTGCAACATTGGGACATACCCGCTTCGACCGTCGGTTGGGGCGCACCCCTCGGCCTTGCCCTTGTCGCGCAATGCCCCGGTGGAACCGCGCTATCCTCCCGCCGCATGGTCGGGGCACTTGCGAGGAGACACACGACTCATGACCGCCATCGGACAGGACACACTCGGCACGCGCGATACTTTGAAGGTCGGCGGCAAGGACATCGCCTATTATTCGCTGAAGAAGGCGGCGGCCCGGCTGGGCGATGTTTCGCGGCTGCCTTTCTCGATGAAGGTGCTGCTGGAAAATCTCCTCCGCTTCGAAGACGGCGTGACCGTCACCGTGGAAGATATCCAGGCCATCGTAGACTGGCAGAAGGATCGTCGTTCGGAACGGGAAATCCAGTATCGCCCGGCCCGCGTGCTGATGCAGGATTTCACCGGCGTCCCCTGCGTCGTCGACCTCGCCGCGATGCGCGATGCGATGAACAACCTTGGCGCCGACGCCAGCAAGATCAATCCGCAGGTGCCTGTGCATCTCGTCATCGACCATTCGGTCATGGTGGACGAATTCGGCACGCCGCAGGCGTTCGAGGATAATGTCGAACTCGAATATCAGCGGAACATGGAACGTTATGACTTTCTGAAATGGGGGTCCAAGAGCCTCAACAATTTCAAGGTCGTTCCTCCCGGCACCGGCATCTGCCATCAGGTGAACCTCGAAAACATCGCGCAGGCGGTCTGGTCGTCGGTCGATCCCGATGGCAATATGGTCGCCTATCCCGACACCTGCGTCGGCACCGACAGCCACACCACCATGATCAACGGTCTGGGCGTCCTTGGCTGGGGCGTGGGCGGCATTGAAGCGGAAGCCGCGATGCTGGGCCAGCCCGTCTCCATGCTGATCCCCGAGGTGGTCGGCTTCAAGCTGACCGGCACGCTGAACGAAGGCATCACCGCCACCGATCTGGTGCTGACCTGCACGCAGATGCTGCGCGCCAAGGGCGTGGTTGGCCGCTTCGTCGAATATTTCGGCCCCGGCCTGGCTTCGCTGTCGCTGGCTGACCGCGCGACGCTTGCCAATATGGCGCCGGAATATGGCGCGACCTGCGGCTTCTTCGGCATTGACGGCAAGACGCTGGACTATATGCGCCTCACCGGCCGCAGCGAAGACAATATCGCGCTGGTCGAAGCCTATGCCAAGCAACAGGGCCTCTGGCTCGACGCGTCGACGGACCCGGTCTTCACCGATGTGCTGGAACTGGACATGGGCACCGTCGTCCCGTCGCTCGCCGGTCCCAAGCGCCCGCAGGACAAGGTCGTGCTGACGCAGGTCGATGATGTGTTCAACGCCGATCTGGAAAAAATCTACAAGAAGGCCGCTCCCGCCCGCGTCCCTGTCGAAGGCCGGACCCACGACATCGGTGATGGCGACGTCGTTATCGCCGCGATCACCTCCTGCACCAACACGTCGAACCCAAGCGTTCTGGTCGCCGCCGGCCTCGTCGCCAAGAAGGCGGTCGAAAAGGGCCTGAAGCCCAAGCCCTGGGTCAAGACCTCGCTCGCTCCGGGGTCGCAGGTCGTCACCGACTATCTGGAGAAGGCTGGCCTCCAGTCCTATCTCGATCAGGTCGGCTTCAACCTCGTCGGCTATGGCTGCACCACCTGCATCGGCAACTCCGGCCCGCTGGCCGAACCGATCAGCAAGGCGATCAACGGCAACGATATCGTCGCCGCGTCGGTCCTGTCGGGCAACCGCAACTTCGAAGGTCGCGTGTCGGCCGACGTGCGCGCCAACTTCCTCGCTTCGCCGCCGCTGGTCGTCGCCTATGCGCTGAAGGGCACCGTCACCACCGACTTCGTCGCCACCCCGATCGGTCAGGGCAGCGACGGTCAGGACGTCTATCTCAAGGACATCTGGCCCTCGAACGATGAAGTCCGCTCGGTCATGGACGGCGCGCTGACCCGCAGCATGTTCGAAAGCCGCTATGCCACCGTCTTCACCGGCGATGCCCGCTGGCAGGCGATCGACGTCACGGGTTCGGACACCTATCAGTGGCGCGCCGGTTCGACCTATGTCGCCAACCCGCCCTATTTCGAAGGGCTGACCATGACGCCCGCGCCCGTCACCGACATCGTGGAGGCCAAGCCGCTCGCGATCTTTGGCGATTCGATCACCACCGACCATATTTCGCCGGCCGGTTCGATCAAGGCCAGCAGCCCCGCGGGCCAGTGGCTGAGCGAGCATCAGGTTTCGCAGGCCGATTTCAACAGCTACGGTTCGCGCCGTGGCCATCACGAAGTCATGATGCGCGGCACCTTCGCCAATATCCGCATCAAGAACCTGATGCTGGACGGCGTGGAAGGTGGCATGACCCGCTATAACGGCGAAGTGATGCCGATCTACGACGCGGCGATGAAGCACAAGGCCGACGGCACGTCGCTGGTCGTCGTCGGCGGCAAGGAATATGGCACCGGCTCTTCGCGCGACTGGGCGGCGAAGGGCACCAACCTGCTGGGCGTCCGTTCCGTCATCGTCGAAAGCTTCGAGCGGATCCACCGTTCGAACCTGGTCGGCATGGGTGTGCTGCCGCTTCAGTTCAAGGACGGCCAGAACCGCGACACGCTGGGCCTGACGGGCGATGAAAGCTTCACCATCACGGGTGTCGCGGACCTCAAGCCGCGTCAGGACGTGGATGTGAAGGTGACGCGCGCCGATGGCTCAACCTTCACTTTCACCGCGCTGTGCCGCATAGATACGGTCAACGAGCTGGAGTATTTCCTGAACGGCGGCATCCTGCAATATGTGCTGCGAAAGCTCGCCGCCTGATCGCGGCGTAGATGGAGACAGGAAAGGCCCTTTCCGCTGGAGAGGGACTTTCCTGTTGGGGAGGATTGCCAGGCGTCCCGCCGATAGCAGGATTTTGGCCCGGACAAGATTGGCTCTGTAGCCAGCCGCGTCCCTTTGCCTTTATGCGAAACGGCGATGAAGAAAGCACTTATCGTCCGTCATGTGCCGCGTGAAGGAGCGGCGGGATATCTGCAACCGATCGAAGCGGCGGGCTACCATATCGAACGGGTGGACGTGGCTGATCCCGGCTTTGCCGCCGTCGACCTGTGCGAACCTGATCTGCTCATCATGATGGGCGGGCCGATGGGCGTGTATGAGCAGGACGCGCATCCATGGATTCCCGTGCAGATCGCCAAGCTGGCGCAAAGGTTGGACCGTGACCGGCCGACACTGGGCGTTTGCCTTGGTAGTCAGATGATGGCGGCGGCGCTGGGGGCGCGGGTCTATCCCGGCGGGACGATGGAACTTGGCTTCTCGCCCATTGCGCTGAATGGGGCGGGAGCCGATTCTCCGCTGCGCCATCTGGAGGATGTGCCGGTGCTGCATTGGCATAGCGATACGTTCGATCTGCCGCAGGGCGTGGAGTTGCTGGCGTCGACCCGGCGCTATGCCCATCAGGCGTTCCGGCGCGGCGCCAATCTGCTGGCGTTGCAGTTCCACGCGGAGATGGGAGAGGATGCCCGGTTCGAAGACTGGCTGACTCATTTCTGGGCCGATCTCGATGTTGCGAGACAATGCGGCATGGCCCTGCGCGATGACCATGACCGGCATGGGCCGGATGCGGTGGCGGCGGGCCGCGCCATGATCGCCGAGTGGCTGGGGAATGTTCGGCAGCCTTGAATATGGTCCTGATGGTTATGCCTAAAACTCGTAATCCAGTTCTTCCACTTCATCCGGTTCCCGCCGTGCGTCGTCGATCCACTCGCGCATCAGATTCCAGCTATTGATCGTCCGGCAATAAGCAGCCGAAGCAGGCGAAAGCGACACGGCATAGGTCAGGAAACGTTCGGCCACCGGCGCGAACATGGCGTCGGCCACGGTCGGTTTCTGCCCGAACAGCCAGGGACCGCCATAGTTGCCGAGGCATTCCGCCCATATCGCCTCGATCCGCTCGATATCCGGCTTGGCGCCCGGGAAGACGGGGAATTTGTCATGCCGGACCTTCAGGTTCATCGGTAGCGCCGACCGGAGATTGGCAAAGCCCGAATGAATCTCTCCCGAAACCGACCGGCAATGGGCGCGGGCGATCCGGTCGGCAGGATAGAGCCCGGCCTGCGGATATAGTTCATGGAGATATTCCGCGATCGCCAGCGTGTCCCACACGCTCGCCCCTTCATGCGTGAGGCGCGGCACCAGCACCGATGGCGACAGCAGCAGGAGTTCCGCTCTGTTTTCAGGATCGTCGAGGGCCACCCGCCGCTCGGTGATTTGCAGGCCCGCCAGACGGCACAACAGCCATCCGCGCAGCGACCATGAGGAATAATTTTTGCTCGACAGTGTAAGCTTCGCTAACGTCATGATATTTTCTCCATGGAGAAAGGGTTTCAATCGGCTATGATGCAGTGCATCATGAAGCCCGCGAAAACCCTTTTATGCAAGGGCGAATCGACACGAATATAAAAAAGGGCGCGGCAGGGAACGATGCGAATGCTTTATACGGGATATCAGGCCTGGAACGATATGCTGGCCCCTTCGCGCTGGGGCGCGAGGCTGGCGCTTGGCATGAAGGATAGCCTGGGTTCTTTCGCGGACCTGCCGGGGCCTCGTCGTCTTTTCGCCCTGATGGACGTGTTCGAAGGCGCCAAACTCACGCATAAACGGCCCGCCTACGATATCCAGGCCGTGAGCAGCGGCAATACCGATGTCGCGGTGAGGGAGGAAGTGGCGCTGGAAATGCCCTTTGGCGACCTTCTGCATTTCGCCAAGGACGATGTCACGGCGGCTCAGCCCAGGGTGCTTGTCGTCGCGCCGATGTCCGGTCATTTTTCCACGCTGCTGCGCAGCACGGTGACGACGCTGTTGCGGGATCATGATGTCTACATCACGGACTGGAAGAATGCGCGCGATGTGCCGCTCAGCGCCGGTGCGTTCGGCTTTGACGACTATATTGATTATGTGATCAGCTTCTTTCAGGAACTCGGACCCGGCGCGCATTTATTGTCGGTGTGTCAGCCCTGCGTTCCCGCTTTGGCGGCGGTGGCCCTGATGGCGGAGGACAATGATCCCTCGACGCCGCGCTCCATGACCTTGATGGCCGGCCCCATTGATACGCGCGCCCGGCCCACGGTGGTCAACGATCTGGCGCAGGACAAGCCGATAGAATGGTTCGAGCGGAACCTGATTTCCGTCGTGCCCTTTCGTTTCGCGGGACGCGGGCGGGAGGTCTATCCGGGCTTCCTTCAACTTTCGGCCTTTCTCTCCATGAATCTGGGGCGGCATGGCGCGCAGCATCGCGAACTCTATCAGCTCCTTGCCGACGGGAAGGATGACGAAGCCCAGCATATCAAGGATTTCTACGAGGAATATTTCGCGGTCCTCGACATGACGAAGGAATTTTACCTCGAAACCATCAGCCGCGTGTTTCAGCGGCCCCTGATGGCGAAGGGGGAGTTGACGCACCGCGACCGGCCGGTCAATCCCGGCGCGATCCGCAAGACTGCCTTGCTGACCGTGGAAGGGGAGAGGGACGATGTTTGCGGGCTGGGCCAGACCTCTGCTGCGCACGGCCTTTGCACCGGGTTGCGGGCCAATCTGAAGCGCCATCACCTCCAGCCCGGCGTTGGCCATTACGGCGTGTTTTCCGGCAGAAAATGGGAACAGCAGGTCTATCCGCAAGTGCGGAACATGATTCTGGCGATGAATTGAAATCCTGGGGTCGATCGCCATTCAGATGATGGCATGACGAGCCAAAGGCCAGCGCCAGCTAAAATGGTGGATTTCCGTGCCCCGGAACTCGGCCCTAGCCTTCCGGCCTTGTCCATATCCATGTGCCGCCGATCAGGGCAGCGGCAAGGGGAATGAGGAACCAGGGAAAGGGCGAAAAGATCAGCGCCAATATCGCGCTGAACAGAAAGGCCGCCAGCGCAGCCTTTTTTCCCCGGCGGCTGACCGCGCCGCGTTCGCGCCAGCGCCGGATATGTGGGCCGAAATGGCGATGCTCCAGCAGGCGGCCCTCCCATGCGGGGCTGGATCGGGCAAAGCAGAAGGCGGCGAGGATCATGAAGGGAACGGTGGGCAGCAAGGGCAGGAATGCGCCGACAGCCCCAAGGCCCAGCGACAGAAATCCTGCCAGAAGATAGAAGGTCCGCCGCATCAGGCGGCCGGAAGCCGCAGGCGGACGAGCATGCCGCCCAGATCCTCGCTTTCTTCCATGACGACGGACCCGCCATAGATTTCGGCGACGTCGCGCACGATGGCGAGGCCCAGGCCCGTGCCGGGCTTGCCGGAATCGAGCCGCACGCCACGGTCGAAGATACGGATGCGATCCGCCTCCGGGATGCCCGCGCCATCGTCCTCCACCAATATCTCGACCATGGTTTCTTTTTTCTCGACCGTCGCGAAAACGCTGCCTCCGCCATATTTCGCGGCATTTTCGACGAGATTGCCGAGCATTTCATCCAGATCCTGCCGTTCCACGCGGACGGCGGCGCTTTTGTCGCCGCTCATGTCGATGCGCGTTTCGGGATAGAGACGCTGCACGGCCCGCTCGACGGCCTCAAGGCTGGTCCAGACCTCCGCACGGCTCTGCGCCGCGCCGCGCCGTCCCACCGCGCGGGCGCGGGCGAGATGGTGGTCGACCTGCCGCCGCATCGTCGTCGCCTCGCGAATTACGGTGTCGCCAAGGTCGGCCGACCGGGCGGTCGCCGCGTTCATGATGACCGTCAGCGGCGTCTTGAGCGCATGGGCGAGGTTGCCCGCATGAGTCCGCGCTTCCTCCGCCTGCCGCTCATTATGCGCGAGCAGGGCGTTGAGTTCCTCCACCATCGGCAGCACTTCGACCGGCATCGGTTCGGTGACGCGGTTCTTTTCGCCCGCGCGCATCCGCACGATCTCATACCGCACCTTGCGAAGCGGGCGCAGGCCAAAAAGAGTCTGGAGGATCGTCAGGACGATCAGCCCCAACGCCAGCAGCGCGAAGCTTCGAAACAGGGTGGAGCGCAGCGTGTGGATTTGTGCATCCAGTCCATCGCGGGCCGCCGCGACCATGAACATCCAGCGGGTATTCGATCCCGGCAGGATGATCGTCCGCTCCATGATCCGCAGATCCTCGCCCGGAAACTGCTTGCTGTCATAGGTGTGGAAATTCTGATCGGCATGGCCATCAGGCGCCCTGAGCGCGCGGTCCCAGAGGGAACGGGAGCGCCAGTCCTCATGCCCCTTCGCGCTGATCTGATAATAAAGGCCGCTATTGGGTTCGAGGAAACGCTGATCGGCCAAAGGCCGGTTGAACAGCACTTCGCCGTCCGGTCCGATTTCGGCCGATGCGATCATGGCGGTCAGCACATAGTTGAGGCCGTCATCGAAATTGCGCGTGATCGCGTCCGACAGCACCCGGTCCAGCGCGACGCCGCCGCCCAGCAGCAGGACGCTGATCCACAGCGCCGCGGCGCCGATCATGCGGCGGCGGAGCGATCCGGTGGAGCGCACTGTCGAGGGCGAATTGGCCTCCATCTTCCCCATTCACGCGAAATCGGGACAATCGGTCACGCGCCCGCCCGGTCCTTCGACTTCGCGCGGCGCGAACGGGGAAGGGGGCGGAAAGGTCAGGCCGGTTCGTCCAGGCTGTAGCCAAGGCCCCGGATGGTGGTGATGACGTCCGCGCCCAGCTTCTTGCGGATGCGCGTCACGAACACTTCGATAGTGTTGGAATCGCGGTCGAAATCCTGATCGTAAATATGTTCGATCAATTCGGTGCGGCTCACCACCTTGCCCTTGTGGTGCAGCAGGTAGGAGAGGAGCTTATATTCCTGCGCGGTGAGCTTCACCGGATCGCCCTTCAGCGTGACCTTGCCCGAACGCGTGTCGAGCCGCACGTCGCCCGCCGTCAGTTCGCTCGACGCATTGCCCGAAGCGCGGCGGATCAGGGCGCGCAGGCGGGCAATCAGTTCCTCGCTCTGAAAGGGCTTGGCCAGATAATCGTCCGCGCCCGCATCGAGGCCCGCCACCTTGTCCGACCAGCTATCGCGGGCGGTCAGCACCAGCACCGGAAAGCCGCGGCCTTCCTTGCGCCAGCGGTCCAGCACGGTCAGCCCGTCTATGGTCGGCAGGCCCAGGTCCAGCACCACGGCGTCGTAATTTTCCGTCGCACCGAGGAAATGCCCGTCCTCGCCATCATCGGCCAGATCCACGGCATAGCCAGCGCCCTCCAGCGTGTTGCGGAGCTGCTGCCCCAGGCTGGGTTCATCCTCGACGATCAGCAGACGCATATGGCCCCGTTCTTGTTTTGATGTTTCCGTGGTGGACGCCTAACGCGCCCAGCCGGTTATATCGCCTGTGCGGCCGTCCGCATCAACCCATACCACCTTGCCGTTCTTAACATATTTCAGGCGGTAGCGGTTGGACGAAGGATGGAATTCGCTTCCCAGATAGGTCGCGTCGCCCACGGCGGCATCGACCCGGCGCTTGATCAGGGAAAAGGGCATGACCTGTCCGTCCAGCATGGCCCGCCGCGCGGCATCCTGCTCATCGCGGCGGTTCCCGGCCTGCGCCGCCGGCGTCATGGCGACAAGGACGCTCAGCGCGCCCAGCATGGCGATCAAGCTTTTCCTCTTCATCATCATGACCATGGCATAGGCGAACGCCATTGAACAACCGGTGAATGATGGCGGTTTTGGCCAAGGCTGGCGCGACCTTCGCCGCGCCAGCCTTATGACGTCGCTTTATGCCTCAGCGGTCCAGCGCATATTGCACGGTCAGCGTCACGGACGACCCCACCTGTCCGGGTTCGACCGGCGTCGGCACGGCGGAGGCCGCGTCCGCCTTGAAGCGGGCCGACTGCATCATCGGTATCGGCGGATTGCCGCCGCTGTTGCCTTCCGAGATGGCGACGAGTCGCGCCGAACGGAAACCGGAGGCCTGCGCATAGAAATCCGCCCGTGCCTGCGCGGTCTTGAGCGCCGTGGCGCGCGCCTGCGCGATCATCGGCGTGGGATCGTCGATCGAGAAGCTGGGGCCATTGATATTGGTCGCGCCCGCCTTCACCATCGTGTCGAGCAGCGACCCGACGCGCTTCACGTCGCGCAGCTTGACGCTCAACTGGTTGGATGCCTCATAGCCCAGGAAACGCGGGCCGGAATTGTCGCCGTCGCGATTGCTATAGTCATATTGCGCGTTCAGGTTGATGCCGCTGGTCTGGATGTCCTTGCGGGCGATCCCGGCCTTGGTCAGCGCCGCGATCAGGCTATCCATCTTCGCCGCATTGTCGGTCATCGCCTGCTGGGCGGTGGGAGCGCGGGTCTGGACGCCGGTGCCGACCGTGGCGATGTCGGGCGCGGCTTCCACCGTTTCGGTGATGTTCAGCGTGACGACTGGGGCCGTCTCGGCGATGGTGACGCTGGTCTGGGCGATGGCCGCGACAGGAAGCGCGGCGGCGCCGAGCGCCATCAGGGCGAGGGCGGATTTCATGGGCTTGTCTCCTCTAAGAGTCATGCGGCCTTTTGTATCGGTTGCGATGAATGGACGCTGACATGCGTTGAAAGCCGTCAGACAGCTTTGGTTCCATGCGCCTCTTGCCCCTGCGCGTGGGAAGCCCTAGCTGCACGGCCATGGCAGCACCGATCCTCTCCTTCGAAAATCTCGGCCTTTCACAAGGCACGCACTGGCTATTCCGCAACATCGACATTTTTGTGGGCGAGCGGGACCGGCTGGCGCTGATCGGTCGCAACGGCGCGGGCAAGACGACGCTGCTCAAGCTGTTGAGCGGCCGGATCGAAGCGGACGAGGGTACGCGCTCCGTCCGCCCCGGCGCGCGCGTCATCATGCTGGAGCAGGACCCGGACGTCAGCGCCTTCCAGACCCTGCGCGATTTCGCGCTGGCGGGCCAATATGCGCCGCCCGCGCATGAGGTGGAGGCGATCGCCAGCCAGCTTGGCACGGACCTGTCCCGCGAAGCCGCGACCGCCTCCGGGGGCGAGCGTCGTCGCGCCGCCGTCGCCCGCGCATTGGCTAGCGAGCCGGACCTGTTGCTGCTGGACGAGCCGACCAACCATCTGGATATTGCCGCGATCGACTGGATCGAAGGATGGCTCAGCCGTTATGGCGGCGCGTTCATCGTCATCAGCCACGACCGCGCCTTCCTCACCCGCCTGACGCGCCAGACCTTGTGGTTGGACCGGGGATCGCTCCGCCGCAACGAGATCGGCTTTGGCGGGTTCGAGGACTGGATGGAAGCGGTCTACGCTGAAGAGACGCGCGCCGCCGAAAAACTGGACGCGAAGCTCAAGATCGAGGCGCACTGGCTCCAGCGCGGCGTCACCGCCCGGCGCAAGCGTAATCAGGGCCGCCTTGCGAAGCTGCACGAGATGCGCGCCCAGCGCGCCGCTATGGTAGGGCCGCAAGGCGTGGCAAAGATCGCCGCGGCCAGCGACGACAGCAAGACGAAAAGCGTCATTTCCGCCGAACATGTCACGAAGAATTTTGGCGACCGGGCGATCATCAAGGATTTCTCGCTCCGCATCCAGCGCGGCGACCGCATCGGCATCGTCGGCGGCAATGGCGCGGGCAAGACGACGCTGCTCAAGCTTCTTACCGGCGAGTTGGCGCCCGACAGCGGTTCGGTGACGCTCGCCAGGACGCTGGACATGATCTTCATCGACCAGCAGCGCAGCCTGATGCAGCCCGAAAAGCGGGTGAGGGAGGTGCTGGCCGAAGGAGGCGACTGGATCGACGTGCGCGGCGTCCGCAAACATGTCCATGGCTATCTCAAGGACTTCCTGTTCGATCCTTCGCTGGCCGAAGCGAAGGTCGGCACGCTTTCGGGCGGCGAGCGTTCGCGCCTGCTGTTCGCGCGGGAGTTTGCGCGCGAATCCAACCTGCTGGTGCTGGACGAACCGACCAACGACCTTGACCTCGAAACGCTGGACCTGTTGCAGGAAGTCATCGCGGACTATGACGGCACGGTGTTGATCGTCAGCCATGACCGCGACTTCCTCGACCGCACGGTGACGGTGACGCTGGGGCTGGACGGTTCGGGGCATGTCGATGTGATCGTGGGCGGCTATGCCGACTGGATCGCCAAGCGTCAGCCCCGCAACGCGCCCAGGGCGGAGAAGAAGGCTTCGGCTCCCCCGCCGCCGCCAAGGCCCGCATCGGGAAAGCTCAGCTACAAGGACCAGCGCGACCTCGACCTGTTGCCGCGGCGGATCGAGGAACTGGAAGCGGCCATCGCGCGCGATGAAAAGGCGCTGCACGACCCCAATCTCTATGTCCGCGACCCGAAGACATTCGATGCCCTGACCAAAGCCGTCGAACAGGCGCGCGCCGACAAGGATGCCGCCGAGGAACGCTGGCTGGAACTGGCCGAAAAAGCCGAAGGGCTGAGCGGCTGAATTTGCGATCCGTCGTTCATCTGATAGCTGGGCAAGGGGCAACAGGGAGGACGGCAGGCATGATCGCCGGTCATCAGGCACAGTCGTTGAAGGGCGAAAGGGCGCAGGCCGTCGCGCCGCCCCGGCCGCATCATGCGGTCCATTATGTGAACCGCGTAGGCTGGCTGCGCGCCGCCGTGCTGGGGGCGAATGACGGCATCGTTTCCACCGCCAGCCTGCTCACAGGCATCGCCGCGTCGGGCGCTTCGCGGGATGCCATATTGCTGTCGGGCATCGCGGCGCTGTTTGCGGGCGCGATGTCGATGGCGGCGGGCGAATATGTCTCCGTCAGCGCCCAATCCGACACGGAACGCGCCGACCTTGCCAAGGAACGCCGCGCCATCGTCCAGCAACCGGAGGAGGAATGGGCGGAACTGCGCGATATCTATGTCGAGCGCGGACTATCCCTCGATCTGGCGGCGCGGGTGGCGGATCAGTTGATGGCGGCCGACCCGCTGGGCGCCCATGCCCGCGACGAACTGGGCATTTCGGAAGTGACGGCGGCGCGGCCGGTGCAGGCGGCGCTCACCTCTGCCGCGACCTTTTCCGCCGGGGCCGCAGCGCCTGTTCTGGCCGCCGCCTTCAGCCCCGCTTCGCAGGCGATCGCCATCGTGGCCGTGACATCGCTGCTCTGCCTTGGCCTGCTGGGCTATATCGGCGCGCGGCTGGGCGGCGGGAAGCCTTTGCGCTCCATGGCGCGGGTCATGTTCTGGGGCGTGTTGGCGATGATCGTGACGGCGGGCGTCGGCAGGCTTTTCGGCGCGGCTTTATAGTGGCATGATCCGCGCCGATCCCATTTCCAAGGAGCCGATCATGTCCGCTATCCAGCAAATTCCGTTGAAGACCATCAAGGGCGATGACGCCAGCCTGAGCGACTATGCCGGAAAGGTCGTCCTGGCGGTCAACGTCGCCTCCAAATGCGGCCTGACCCCGCAATATGAAGGGCTGGAGAAGCTCTATGGCGATTACAAGGGCAAGGGTCTTGTCGTCGCCGGTTTCCCCGCCAATGATTTCGGCGCGCAGGAACCGGGCAGCAATGACGAGATCGCGACCTTCTGCACCACCAATTTCGGCGTGGATTTCCCCATGTTCGAAAAAATCGTCGTGACCGGGTCGGAAAAGCATCCCCTCTATGCCGCGCTGACCAGCGCCCAGCCCAAGGCGCAGGGCGATGGCGATGCCTTTCGCGAAAAGCTGAAAGGCTATGGCATGGAGCCCAATCCCGAACCCGAAGTCCTGTGGAATTTCGAGAAGTTCGTGATCGCCAGGGATGGTTCCGTCGCGGCCCGCTTCGCGCCGACCACCGCGCCGGACGATCCCGCGTTGGTCGCCACGATCGAGGCTGAGCTGGCGAAGTGATCTTCCAGGCCGCTATTCTGGCGTGCGCGCTGGTTTGGGCGGCTGGCTTCCCGGCGAGACTGTGGAATGGGGGAGCGGGCATGCGCTCGCTATCCGGGACAGGGGCCGGGCGCGGCCATGGCGCCTGCGCCTGACCGCGTTTGTCCGATGCTGCCGTCCCCCGCCAATTTCACGCCGCAGGTCGGCACGGTGCTGCAAGCCTTGAGCATTGTCGGCATCTTCGTCTTTGCTGCATCGGGCGCGCTGGCTGCGGCGCGCCTGCGGCAAACGCTCGTCACCTTCATTTTTTTCGCGCTGGTGACGGGAGTAGGAGGCGGAACGGTGCGCGATCTATTGATCGACGCGCCGGTCTTCTGGGTGCATGACGCCGCGCCCGCCATCACCTGCATGGCGGCGGCTCTGCTCGTCTGGATAACGCCGCGTTCCTTGTGGAGTGACCGCGCGCTCGACTGGCTGGACGCCATCGGCCTCACTGCCTTCGCCGTGTTTGGGGCGGCCAAGGCGATGAGTTTCGGCGTCCCGCCTTTCGTGGCGGGGATGATGGGCGTCGTCACCGGCTGCGTCGGCGGCATCATGCGCGACCTGCTGGCCGGGGAGCCGTCCATCCTGCTGCGCCCGGAACTCTATGTGACGGCAGCGGCCGCCTCTTCCGGTTCCTTCGTGTTGCTGTGCTGGGTCGGGCTGGACGTGCCGGTGGCGGGCGTGATTGCGGCCCTGCTGGGTTTCGTGTTGCGCGCGCTGGCGATCCGGCGGGGATTGGGCCTGCCCGTCTATAAAGGCATCAACCGGGAATAGCGGTTTGGAGCGCGAAGCCCTTTATCGCCAGAGCGCGGCGAGCATCGCAAGCAGCCCCCGCTCATCCGCATCGCTCGCCGGTCGCGGCGCGCCATAGGCCCGGCATTCCAGACAATCCGCCCTGATGCCTCCGCCGTTCACCAGCGCCTTCACGTCGCTGATCGCCTGCATGGCCCATTGCCGCTGGAGCAGCGCTTGACGCGCCAGCATATCGCGCGAATGGTCCTGATTGTCGCCTTCCCGCTCAAGAACGGACTGGAGGAACTGGGTGAATTTGTCGGGTTCCTTCTCGATCCGATAAGCCCGCGCCTTGGCCGGATCTATCTTGGCCAGCTTCGCCGCTTCGGCGATTGCGTCCTCCAGCCCGCCAAAGCGGTCCACCAGTCCGATCTGCCGCGCCGTTCCGCCGTCCCACACCCGGCCCTGCGCGATGGCGTCGATCTCCTGCGGCGATTTGCGGCGCGCTTCTGCGACCAGCCCCACGAAGCGGCCGTAAATATCCTCGACCCCCATTTGCATGATGCGGTCGAACTCCGGCGTCGTGCCGCCTGCCAGGTCGGGCTGTCCCGACAGCGGCGTGGTCCGCACTCCGTCCGTGGTGATCCCCATCTTCGCCAGCGTGCCTTCGAAACTCGGCAGGATACCGAACACGCCGATGGAGCCGGTGATGGTATCGGGCTCGGCAAAGATCAGATTGGCGGGCGTGGATACCCAATAGCCGCCGCTGGCCGCGACATTGCCCATCGAAACGACCACGGGCAGCCCCTGCGATTTCGCGGTCATGATGGCGCCGCGTATCTTCTCGGACGCCATCACCGAGCCACCGGGCGAATCGACCCGGACGACCAGCGCCTTCAGATCCTTTTCCGCCAATGCCTTGTAGAGCAGGTTGGAGATGGTGTCGCCCGCCGCCGTACCCGGACCGGCTTCCCCGTCCACGATCTCTCCCGCCACCGTCAGGATGCCGATCTGGCCGTCATTGGCGGGCTTGCGCGCCCTGGCATAGGTGGCGAGGTCGATGCTGGCGAAACTGCCGGTCCGAGCGTTTGGCGAATCGCCCGCGACTTTCGCCACCCGTTCGCCAAAGGCCGCCTGGTTGCCCACCTTGTCGACCAGGCCGGCATTTTCCGCCGCTTTGGCCAGATTTCCTCCCGCCGCCTGCGCCGCCGCCGCCGGATCGCTCACATAGGCGGCCAGTTTCGCGTCTGGCCGGGCCTTGGCGACTTCCTCCTGCCAATCCTGCCACAGCGCGTCGGCCAGCGCCTGATTGGCCTGCTTCGCTTCGGGCGACTGATCGGCGCGCGTGAATGGCTCGACGAAGCTCTTGTAGGTGCCGACGCGATAGACATGGGTGTTGATGCCAAGCTTGTCGATCAGCCCTTTGTAATAAAGGGAGGAACCCCCACGCCCCATGATCGCCACGCCGCCCAGCGGATCGACCCATGTCTCGCTGGCATGGGCGGCAAGCTGATAGCCGTCGTCGCTATAGATGGTGGCGAAGGCGAAGACCGGCTTCTTCGCCGCGCGCACGGCGTCCAGCGCCTTGCCCACCCGTTCGAGCGCGACCTGCCCGCCGCCCATGAACCCATCGAGGTTCAGCACGACCGCCTTGACCTTGCCGTCATCCTTCGCCGCTTCCAGCGCGTTCACGAGGTCGGACAGGCGATATTCCTTCATCTGCGGGCCGGAGCCGGACAAGAGCGCCGTCGGATCAAGCTCCGCGGGTTGCTCGACGATGGTGCCCTTGAGATCCAGCAGCAGCGCGCCGGAACTGACGCTTGCGGCAGGCTTGGGCGAAAAGGACAGCGCCGCATAAAGCAGACCGAAGAAGAGCAATAGGAGCAGCAGCACCAGCCCGTCCTTGATCGCGACCAAAATGCGCCAGATGCCCTTTACGAATGTCAAGTTGCCGGTTCCTCTTTCAGCCTCGTCACCGCGCTATCCTATCGCCCGCCCGACTGCAATGTGGGGCGAATGGGCGGGGTGACAAGCTTGCGCCTGCGATTTCCCGCGCTATGGGAAGCGCAACGCAAAGGCCCCATCGTGCAGGAGACGCGCTTCATGCCCACTCTCGTCCTTATCCGTCATGGCCAGTCGGCCTGGAATCTGGAAAACCGCTTCACCGGCTGGTGGGACGTGGACGTGACCGAAAAGGGCGCGGAAGAAGCGCGCGCCGCCGGTCGCCTGATGGCGGAAAAAGGGCTGGATTTCGACCAGTGCTTCACCTCTTTCCAGACCCGCGCGATCAAGACGCTGGACCTCGCGCTGGAGGAAATGGGCCGTTTGTGGCTGCCGGTCGAAAAGGACTGGCGCCTCAATGAGCGGCATTATGGCGGCCTCACTGGCCTCAACAAGGCGGAAACGGCGGCCAAGCATGGCGACGACCAGGTGAAGATCTGGCGCCGCAGCTTCGACACGCCGCCCCCGCCGCTGGAATCGGGCAGCGAATTCGACCTGTCGAAGGACCGTCGCTATGACGGGATCGCCATTCCGTCGACGGAGTCCCTGAAGGACACTATCGCCCGCGTGCTGCCCTATTGGGAAAGCCGGATCGCGCCGGAACTGGCAGCGGGCAAGCGCGTCCTCATCTCCGCCCACGGCAATTCGCTGCGCGCGCTGGTGAAGCATCTTTCCAATATTCCCGATGATGAGATCACGGAACTGGAAATCCCGACCGGCCAGCCCATCGTCTACGATCTGGCGGACGATCTGACCGCAAAAGACCGCTATTACCTGTCGGAACGCTAAAGGCAGCATCCCTGTAGAAGCAAATCCCGCATTGCCCCATGGCGGCCCGCCCGCTAAGGGGCTTTGCTTTCCGGGCAGCTTTGGACTGCCCCTTACGGGAAGCATGAGGAATGAGCGGGGATAGCGCAGCCGCACAAGTGGGCATCATCATGGGCAGCCGGTCCGATTGGGAAACGATGCGCCATGCCGCCGAAACGCTGGAAGCTCTGGGCGTCGCCCATGAGTGCAAGGTGGTGTCCGCCCACCGCACGCCCCAGCGCCTTTACGATTACGCGACCGGAGCGGTTGGCCGGGGCCTCAAGGTCATCATCGCGGGCGCGGGCGGGGCGGCGCATCTGCCCGGCATGACCGCCGCCATGACGCGCCTGCCGGTGCTGGGCGTTCCCGTCGAATCCAAATCGTTGAAGGGCATGGATTCGCTGCTCTCCATCGTTCAGATGCCCGGCGGCGTTCCCGTCGGTACGCTCGCCATCGGCAAGCCCGGCGCGATCAACGCCGCGCTGCTGGCTGTCTCCATCCTCGCCACCACCGACGCTGCGGTTGCTGAGCGTCTCGACGCATGGCGCGCGAAGCAGACCCACGATGTCGCGGAGACGCCGGAATAAGATGACGACCATCGCGCCCGGTTCCATCATCGGCATTCTCGGCGGCGGCCAGCTTGGCCGGATGATCGCCATCGCCGCCGCCCAGCTTGGCTATCGCGCCCATATCTACGCACCGGAGGATAGTGGCCCCGCCGCCGATGTTTCGTGCTGCTGGACGAAGGGCGCTTATGAGGATGCCGCCGCGCTCGCCGCCTTCGCGGATGGGGTTCATGTCGTTACCTATGAGTTTGAGAATATCGACCCGTTGGCGGTCGACGTGCTGGCCGCCCATGGCCTTGTCCGCCCCGGCGCGCAGGCGCTCCGCGTCGCGCAGGATCGCCTCGCCGAAAAGCGGTTCGTCAGCGATCTGGGCGGCCTGACCGCGCCCTTCGCCCCGGTGGAGAGTCTTGAAGACCTGGGAACCGCGATCGGCCGGATCGGCGGCCGCGCGATCCTCAAGACCAATCGCATGGGCTATGACGGCAAGGGGCAGGCGCGGCTCGGCGGGCCAGCCGATGCCGCCGCCGCATGGGACGCCATCGGCCGCCAGAGCGCCATCCTCGAAGGCTTCGTGACCTTTGGCGAAGAGTTTTCGGTGATCCTCGTGCGCGGCGCGGATGGGCAGGTCCGTTTTTGGGATTCCGCCGCCAATGTTCATGTCGACGGCATCCTCGCTACGTCCATCGTGCCGGCAGGGCCGCTGATCGAAGGGCAGGTGGGGCAGGCGCGCGCGCTGGCTCGGAAGGTCGCGGATGCGCTGGATTATGTCGGCGTGCTGACCCTCGAATTTTTCGCCGGCGCGGATGGCCCCGTCTTCAACGAAATGGCCCCGCGCGTCCACAATAGCGGCCACTGGACCATCGAAGGCGCGGTGACGAGCCAGTTCGAAAACCATGTCCGCGCCATTTGCGGCCTGCCGCTCGGCGACACGGCGCTGGCGGCGAAGGGCGCGCAGATGCGCAACCTGATCGGCGCGCAGGCGCATGAGTGGCAGGCGATCCTGTCCGATCCGGCCAATCACCTTCATCTCTATGGCAAGCATGAAGCGCGCGCCGGCCGCAAGATGGGCCATGTCACGCGGCTGACGCTGTGAGCGAAGCGCCGGAAATCGTCCTCGTCCTGGCGCGCGCCGACAATGGCGTCATCGGCCGGGACGGCGGCCTGCCATGGCGTCTGCCCGCCGATCTCCGGCATTTCAAGGCGATCACTCTCGGTCATCCGATGATCATGGGCCGCAAGACCTTCGACAGCCTGCCCGGCCTGCTGCCCGGACGACGCCACATCGTCCTGACTCGCGACAGGGCATGGGCGGGAGAGGGCGCGGAAACCGCGCATGATGTCGAAAGCGCCCTCCGCCTCGTCGCCGCGCCCACCGTCATGGTGATCGGCGGCGCGGACATCTGCGGGCAATTCCTGCCGCTTGCGCGACGCATCGAACTCACCGAGGTGCACAGGGACGCAGAGGGCGACACGGCGATCCCTTATCCCGATCCGGCCCATTGGGAAGAGATCGCCCGCGAAGATCATGAGGCGGCGCAGGATATTCCCGCCTATAGTTTCGTCACCTTCCGGCGGCGCATCGGGACGTGATGTCCATGCATTGCGCACCGCCCGTCCTGTCCCTATAGCGCGCGCCATGGAGCGGCTGGAAAGCGGCGTCCCGGTTCCGGCGCATCTGCGCGGGGCGATCATGGCGCTGGGCAATTTCGATGGATTTCATCGCGGTCATCAGGCCGTGGTCCGCCGTGCGACCGAATGGGCGAAGGCGGAAGGACGTCCCACCATCGTCGCCACCTTCGACCCGCATCCCATGCGCTTCTTCCAGCCTGACGCGCCGCCTTTCCGCCTGACCACGCTGGACCAGCGGCAGGCCCTGTTCGCCTGCGCCGGAGCGGATGCGATGCAGGTCTTCACCTTTAATGCCGATTTCGCCACCCTGACGGCCGAGCAATTCGTGCGTCTGCTGGCGGATATGGGCGTGGCGGGAGTCGTCACCGGACAAGACTTCACCTTCGGCAAGGGCCGCAGCGGATCGACGGGCCGCCTCGCCCAGCTATGCGCGGCGCTTGGCATGACCGCGCAGGCGGTCGCCCCTGTCGCGGAAAATGGCGGCAAGGTCATTTCCTCCAGCCGTGTGCGCGACGCCCTGAAGGCCGGGGATTGCGAAACCGCCGGCCGCCTGCTTACCCGGCCTTTCGCGATTCAGGGCGCGGTGCAGCATGGCGACAAGGTGGGGCGGGCCATCGGCTTTCCGACCGCCAATATCGACCTTGGCGCCTATCTGCGTCCGGCCTATGGCATTTATGCCGTGCGCGGCCTGCTCCCCGATGGCCGCGTGCTGGACGGCGCGGCGAACCTTGGCATCCGCCCCAGCTTCGACCCGCCCAAGGAATTGCTGGAGCCGCATTTCTTCGACTTCTCCGAAAGCCTTTACGATCAGGTCATCGAAGTGCAGATGATCCACTATCTGCGGCCGGAAGCGAAGTTCGAAGGGATGGACGCCCTGACGGCGCAGATCGCGAAGGACTGCGCGCAGGCGCGGCAAATCCTTGCGGGAACGCCCCGCCTCGCTTAATGCCGCCCGGATAATTCAGCATAAAAACCCAACCGCGCGGACCCAGATGACCGATCAGCCTGACTATAAGAGCACCGTTTTCCTTCCCGCTACCGACTTCCCGATGAAGGCTGGCCTCGCGCAGAAGGAACCGGCGATCCTCGCGCGATGGGAGGCCATGGACCTCTATGGCAAGCTGCGCGAGCGGCGGAAGGGGCGCGAACGCTTCATCCTCCACGATGGCCCGCCCTATGCCAATGGCGACATCCATATGGGCCATGCGATGAACAAGGTGCTGAAGGACATCATCGTCCGCAGCCAGTCGCTGCTCGGCAAGGATGCGCCCTATGTTCCCGGCTGGGACTGTCACGGCCTTCCGATCGAATGGAAGATCGAGGAGGAATATCGCAAGAAAAAGCAGAACAAGGATGAGGTCCCCGCGCAGGAATTCCGCGCCCAGTGCCGCGCCTATGCCGACAAATGGGTCGGCGTCCAGAAGGAGCAGTTCAAGCGTCTGGGCGTGATGGGCGATTGGGACGATCCCTATCTCACCATGAAGTTCGACGCCGAGGCGACCATTGTCGGCGAACTGCTCAAATTCGCGGAGAGCGGCCAGCTTTATCGCGGCGCCAAGCCCGTCATGTGGTCCCCGGTCGAAAAAACCGCGCTCGCCGAAGCGGAAGTGGAATATGAGGACATCACCTCGACCCAGATCGACGTGGCGTTCGAGATCATGGAAGCGCCGAACGCGCCGGAACTGGTCGGCGCGCATGCGGTGATCTGGACGACGACGGCGTGGACGATCCCGGTCAATCAGGCTTTGGCTTATGGGCCAGAGGTTGAGTATGTGTTGCTGGAGGGAGAGGGCCGCAAATTCGTCGTCGCCGAAGCGCTTGTCAGCGCGTTCAAGGAGCGCACCGGCCTCGTTCACGCACAGCCGCACAAGCATTTCAAAGGCACCGACCTGGCCGGAGCCGTCGCCCGCCACCCGATGCACGCGCTTGGCGGCTTCTTCGCCAAACCGCGCCCGTTGCTCGCGGGCGATTTCGTCACCACCGACGCGGGCACGGGCCTTGTCCACATGGCGCCTGATCATGGCGAGGACGACTTCGCGCTCTGCAAGGCGCACGGCATCAACCCTGTCTTTGCGGTCGAGGATGACGGCAAATACCGCCCTGACTGGCTCTGGCTGGGCGGGCAGGGGAGCGTCATCAATGCCAAATTCGTGGCGAAGGATGGCCCGATCTGTACCGACCTGCGCGAAGCAGGCGGCCTTCTCGCCGCGTCGGACGATTTCAGGCACAGCTATCCGCATAGCTGGCGTTCGAAGGCGAAGATCATCTTCCGCTGCACCCCGCAATGGTTCATCCCGATGGACAAGCCGCAGGACGGCGTACCAGTCGATGTCGACGGCAGCGTCCTGCCCACGCCGATCCTGGTCGGCAACGGCCCGACACTGCGCGACGTGGCGCTTGACGCCATCGCCCATACCCGCTGGGTGCCGGAGCGTTCGACCAACCGCATCCGCTCCATGGTGGAGGGCCGCCCGGACTGGGTGATTTCCCGCCAGCGCGCATGGGGTGTACCGATCGCGCTCTATGTTCATCGTAAAAGCGGCGAATATCTCGTTGATAACGAAGTAAATTGTCGCATCGTAGACGCCTTCCGCCGAGGCGGCGCGGACGCGTGGTTCGGGGCGGACCATCAGGCGCTGCTCGGCCCGGATTACGACCTTGCCGACTATGAGGTGGTGAACGACATCCTTGATGTCTGGTTCGATTCTGGCTCGACCCACGCCTTCACCGTCGAGGCGCGCTATGGCGAGGACGCCCGCGCGGATCTCTACCTTGAAGGCTCCGACCAGCATCGCGGCTGGTTCCAATCCTCGCTGCTCGAAAGTTGCGGCACGCGTGGGCAAGCGCCTTATGATGCCGTCCTCACCCACGGCTTCGCGCTGGACGGGCAGGGACGGAAGATGTCCAAGAGCCTCGGCAATGTCGTCGATCCGCTGAAGGTCATCGCCGAAAGCGGCTCCGATATCCTGCGGATATGGGTCGCCAGCACCGACTATTTCGACGATGTCCGAATCGGCAAGGAAGTGCTGGCCGGATCGTCCGACGCCTATCGAAAGCTCCGCAACACTTTCCGTTACTTGCTTGGCGCTCTTTCCGATTTCTCTGAGGAAGAGAAATTGCCCGCCGGCGACATGCCGGAGCTGGAACGCTATATGCTCCACCTCCTCGCGAAGCTGGACGAGGAACTGCGCGGCGTGGTGGACAAGCAGGCGGGGAGCGAGAACTGGCTGGAATTCAGCCGCTACACCCGCGCGCTGATGGACTTCGCCAATAGCGACCTGTCGGCCTTCTTCTTCGATATCCGCAAGGACTGCCTCTATTGCGATGCGAAGTCGGATCCCAAACGCCGGGCCTATCGCACCGTGCTCGACACGCTATTCCATGCGCTTGTCCGCTATGCCGCGCCGATCATCCCCTTCACGGCGGAAGAAGTGTGGCAAAGCCGCTTCCCCGATGAGGCGGAAAGCGTCCATTTCCTCGAATGGCCGGTAGTCGACCGTCATTGGACCAACCATGGCCTTGGCGAAAAATGGGCCGAAATCCGCAACCAGCGCGATCAGGTCAACGAAGCCATCGAGCCGTTGCGCCGGGAAAAAATCGTGCGCTCCAGCCTGGAAGCGGATGTCGCCATGGGCGAACTGGTGCCGGTGGGCGGGGTCGATTTCGCGGAAGTCGCCATCGTCGCGCGCGTTGAAATGGGCGTGGGCGACGGCATCATCGTCAAGCCTTCCCTATGGCACAAATGCGGTCGCTGCTGGCGGCTGCTGCCGGAAGTGAAGGAGGATGGCGCGCTGTGCGGCCGCTGTGACGAGGTGCTGAAGGCATGACCGTTCCCACCGTCAATCATCGCCCGCTGGGCCTGGCCGTGGCGATCGTCACGCTCGCGCTCGATCAGCTCATCAAATATACCGTCACCTATCCGCTGGCGCTCAAGAGCCGGGGCGAGGAGGGGATCGACATAGTGTCGATCTTCCGCCTGCGCTGGCTCGAAAATCGCGGCGTTTCCATGGGCTTCTTCCATGCCGATACCGACCTCATGCGCTGGCTTCTGGTGGGCATGACCATGGCGATCGCGCTCTTCGTGGGCGTGTGGATGTGGCGGGAAAAGGCGCGGCAGGACGTGGCGGCGCTCGGCCTCGTGCTGGGCGGGGCAATCGGCAATATCGCTGACCGTGTGCGGTTGGGCTATGTGGTCGATTATGCCGATCTGCATTTCGGCGAATGGCGGCCCTTCCTGATCTTCAACCTGGCCGACGCGGCGATCACTATCGGCGTGTTGATCCTGCTTGCACGCGCGCTGTTGCTGCGCGAGAAGAGCGCAAAGACGGAGTCATTGAACTGATGCGTAAACTGATCCTTGCCGCTGGCCTTGTCGCCTCCCTGTCCGCTTGCGGTTCGTCGGGTCTGTTGAACCGCGACCGCCCTGACGAGTTCGCGGTGTCGCGTCAGGCTCCGCTGGTGATTCCGCCCGATTTCGCGCTGGTTCCGCCCGCGCCCGGCGCACCCAACACTGCCGCCGTCGATTCGAGCCGTGCCGCCATGGAAGCGATGTTCGGCGGTCCGGCCGCTCGCAGTGCGACCGAGAGCGCCACTCTTTCCGCCGCGGGACGGACCAATGCCGCGCCGGGCATCCGTTCTTCCGCAGGCGATCCGGCGACGGACGTGGTGGAAAAGGGGGAAACCACCCGTGACATCATCGCCGCGCCGGAAGGCGACGGGCAGGATGCGCGCGCTTCTGTTCCTGAGCAGTGATGAATGGAATGGGCCGGAACAGCACCGGCCCATTTCTTATAAAACAAGCTTTTATACGCCGCCTTCCATGAAGCTTTTGAACCGCGCCAGGGTGGCGTCCCATTGCGCGCCGACCTTGTCGAGCCAAAGCCGGGCATCCTCAACAGCTTCCCTGCGCAGTGCGAAATGCACTTCGCGACCGTTGCGGGTCCGCTGGACCAACCCGGCCTGACGCAACACATCCAGATGCCTGGCGACGGCCTGCCTGCTGATCGGCAGGCCGTCGCTCATTTGCACGATGGATCGCCCGCGCCCGTCCGCGAGTTGCGCGACGAAGCTCAATCTCGTCGGATCGCCCAGGGCCGCAAACAGCCGCGCCGGATCGGGACGTTCAGCCAGCGGCATAATCGCGAATATTCTGGACCTGTTCGGCCCAACCGCCGTCATTGTCGCGCATGACGTTGGTGCGGCGGGGTTCCGGCACCTTGTCGAAGCCGCTTTCCGTGACGGTCAGACGCGTGCCGGTCCCTTCAGGCTCCAGCATAAATTCGACCAGCGTCCATTCCGGGACCGGAACGCCGCTATCCATCAGTTCCTTGTCGCCGCCGGTCGCAGGCCATTCGAAGGCGAATCGGGTCATCGGCTGAATGGCCACCACTCGCGCTTCCCAGCGATAATCCTCATAGCCGGGGTAGGTCATATGGCCGGTCGAGGATTTTCCCACTTCAAAGGGCTGGTCGAGAGCCACACGGAACCATGTTCCGAATTTCTCGTGGTCGACCAGAGCGTCCCAGACCCGCTCCACGGGCGCTTCGATGGCGATTGTCTTGATGATGGCGTCGGTCATAGCGCAACCTCCTGGTTGCCTATATCAGGCGCGTCACGTTAAAATGCAACAAATAAGTTGCATTTCTGATTCAGGTTTCGGGCCTGTAGGCTATCCGTGCGGTTCCCTTCGCCTGGACGGGCAAATGCAATCCCTGACCAAAAGCTTTGATCTGCCCGATTTCCACCTGTCCCAGATCGGCCGTGATCAGAAATTCTCCGGCCTGTTTTTCGTCTATCGCGCGCCGGATTTTTCCCAATAGCTCTGTGATGTCCTTTGAGAAATTCTGGGTGAGGGACTGTGCGATCAGCGCGCTGACGGCCGGGCTTTTGCCCAGCGCCAGCAACAGGTTCCCGCGCAAGGCATCTGTATCGCCCGTGACCGTCAAAGCGTCGAAATGGACCTCGGGTGAATTGGGGGCGTTGCGGGGCATGGCCGTCATCCATATCCGGCCATGGACTTCATCTCTCTTGCCCCCTCCTGCGGGGCGCGCCGCTAATGTCAGCCCCACGGCGATGCGCCCGCCCGTCGTTCCATAGGCTTCGACCTTCTCGAATCGCGCGATGACCGGCCCGATGGCGGGCAGTTCGAAGGGGCGCTGCGACCGCTTGGCCAAGGCGCGCATGATGACGGGTTCCAGTTCGCGATAGTCGGCGGTCACGGGGATGAAGAAATGGAATTGCCCGTCCGTCTTGCCGGACGCGGGCGGGGGAAGCGGGGCGGGTTCCGCAGGATCGGGCCGGTTGCCGACGAAGGTCTCGGTAAAGGCTTCGATGCCCAGGTTGAACCGCACGCGGTTTTCCTGCACCGCATAGTCATTATAGAGGATTCTGAGCGGCGTGACGCGCATCCAGACAGGCGGATTCTTCTCGTTCAACGCGACGACGGCAAAGCTCTTGCGCCAAAGTTCCTTCACCTGCGCGGGCACATTGGCGCGGGCTAGTTCACGCGGGAGGTCGCGTTCCAGTTCCCGAACGATGGGATGCAGCTTTCGGTCGGCCTGCTCGGTGAAGGTGATGCGCTGGCCGAGGAAATCAATGCCCGGCGGCTTGGTCCAGTCATAATGCAGACGCACCGTCCCGCGCGGATTCCAGTCCTTACCGAGGTCCAGCCTGATCCGCGCATGGGCGAGGGCCGAGCCAGTCGCCGTCTCCCCCTTCAATATGCCGCCCACGTCGCGCGCGCTGATCTGCGCGTGGATGGGGACATCGGCGATGATGTCCTGCCCGTCGCCCCGCAACCGGATCGGCCCGCGGGTGACGGCGCCTACGATCGTGCAACTGATCGGGGGCGTGACGTTCAGCTTCGTGCCCAGAATCTTGACGCGCTGCGGCGGAATGCAGCGCGATGAGCGCTGGTTGATCGTCCATAGCTGGCGCGGAATGGCGCGTTCCGCCGCCTGCCGGATGGCGTCCGCGTCGATATCGACCGGGACGGACAGGATGGAGGCTTCGCGCGGAACGGGAACCGGATCGTCGGCGCGGGGCGGCGCTTCTACCGGAGGGGGCCGGGAACAACTGCCTGCCAGTGCGGCAAGGCCAAGCAGGAAAACATGGCGCAGGATAAGGCCTCCGCCACCTGTTGCCTCTCGTCTGGATCTCCCCATCCATCTCCCCCTGAAGCGCAAAGCGCCGTTTATCACCGGATGCGTCAGGCGGCTTTCCGTTCCGCCCGCCCGTAAAGCCGGGGAGGGGATCAGGCCCGCGCCGTTTCCACACCCGCGCTGTTATGACGCAGCGCCGTCAACACTGTGTCCACGATGCCCGCCGCATCCAGCTTGGCATCGGCATATTGTTTTTCCGGCTTGTCGTGATCCTGAAAAATATCCGGCAGGCGCATCGTGCGGAGCTTCAAACCATTGTCGATCAGGCCATGATCGCTCGCCAGCGTCAACACATGCGCGCCAAGCCCGCCAATCGCGCCTTCCTCGACCGTGACGGCGACCTCATGGGTCGTCAGCAGGCGGCGGATCAGCGCTTCGTCGAGCGGCTTGGCGAAGCGCAGGTCGGCGACGGTGGTGGATAAGCCCTTGGCTTCCAGCGTTTCCGCCGCTTTCAAAGCCTCCTCCAGCCTTGTGCCGAGCGAGAGGATCGCGACCTGCCGCCCTTCGCGGACGATCCGGCCCTTGCCGATGTCCAGCCGTTCGGGAACGGACGGAAGCGCGACGCCCACGCCATTGCCGCGCGGATAGCGCACCGCGATCGGCCCATCATCATGCAGGGCGCAGGTATGGACCATATGCACCAGTTCCGCTTCGTCGGCGGCGGCCATCACCACCATATTGGGCAGGGTGGCGAGATAAGCGACATCGAAGCTGCCCGCATGGGTGGACCCATCCGCGCCCACCAATCCGGCCCGGTCGATGGCGAAGCGCACGGGCAGATTCTGGATCGCCACGTCATGCACGACCTGATCATAGGCGCGCTGGAGGAAGGTTGAATAGATCGCGCAGAAAGGCCGCATCCCCTCGGCCGCGAGACCCGCCGCGAACGTCACCGCATGTTGTTCGGCAATGCCCACGTCGAAGGAGCGGTCGGGAAATGCCTCCGCGAATTTGTCGAGGCCGGTGCCAGAGGGCATGGCGGCGGTGATGGCGCAAACCCGCGCGTCGCGCTGCGCCTCGGCGATCAGGGCCGTGGCGAAGACGCTGGTATAGCTGGGCGGTCCGGGCGGAGCCTTCGCCTGCGCGCCGGTGATGACGTCGAATTTTTGAACGCCGTGATATTTGTCGGCAGCCGCTTCGGCGGGGGCGTAGCCCTTGCCCTTTTGCGTGACGACATGGATCAGGCAGGGGCCTTCCGCCGCGTCGCGCACATTTTCGAGAACCGGGATCAACTGGTCCAGATTATGCCCGTCAATGGGACCGACATAATAAAAGCCCAGTTCCTCGAACAATGTCCCGCCCATGGCCATGCCGCGCGCGAATTCGTCGGTCTTGCGGGCGGCATTGTGCAGCGGCCGGGGCAATTTGCGCGCGAGTCGCTTGGCAAAACCGCGCAGTCCCAGAAATTCGCGACTGGACACGAGCCGCGCCAGATAGGCGGAAAGCCCGCCCACCGGCGGCGCGATCGACATGTCATTGTCGTTGAGGATGACGATGAGGCGATTGCCCGCCTCGCGCGCGTTGTTCATCGCCTCATAGGCCATGCCCGCCGACATCGCCCCGTCGCCGATCACCGCGATGCCCTTGCCCGGCCGGTCGGCGAGCTTGTTGGCGACCGCGAAGCCCAGCGCCGCGCTGATGGATGTCGAACTGTGCGCGGCCCCGAAAGGATCATATTCGCTTTCGGCCCGCCTGGTGAAACCGGACAGGCCGCCGCCCTGCCGCAGCGTGCGAATGCGGTCGCGGCGCCCGGTCAGGATCTTGTGCGGATAGCATTGGTGGCCCACGTCCCAGACCAGCTTGTCCTCGGGCGTGTTGAACACATAATGGATCGCCGTGGTCAGTTCCACGACGCCAAGGCCCGATCCCAGATGGCCGCCGGTCACGCCGACGGCGGAGATCACTTCCTGCCGCAGTTCATCGGCCAGTTGCCCAAGCTGTTCGGGCTTGAGGCCGCGCAAGTCCGACGGCCAGTCGATCTGGTCGAGCAGGGGCGTGGAAGGACGATCATTCATCGAAGACATATACTCATCAAGTCGCTAGGCCGTTCCCGGCCGGAAAGCAACGCCGTGGATCAGGCCGCGCACCGGGCGCAGGTGCCCAATATCTCGATCACCGGACGTTCCGCGCGGAAACCTTCATGCTCGGCCACGGCCCGCACTTCGCCGGTCACCTTGTCATCGTCGACATGGGTGGCCTGACGGCAGTTGCGGCATACCAGAAAGATGCAGTCATGATGGCAGCCGGGATGGGCGTTGGCGATATAGGCATTGGCGCTTTCCACCCGCATCGCGATGTTGTTGGCGACGAACAGGTCCAATATCCGGTAGACGCTGTTGGGCGCGACCCGCCTGCCGCGCGCCTTTGAAACCGTGTCCGCGATGTCATAGGCCGAAGCGGGTTTTTCCTCCGCGGCGAGCGCGTCGAAAATGGCGGCGCGCATCGGCGTCCACTGCTCGCCTTGCGCTTCCAGCGTGGCCTGCGCGGCGTTCGCCAGTCTGGCGCCGGTCGGCTCATGATGATTGTGATGATGATCGGCCATGGGCTTAATCTAGGCGGGCGGCGGCCCCGGAGCAAGGCTTCGCCGCCGTTCAGTTCCGCCAGAAACTCCACGCGGCCCAAAGCCAGCCCGCGATCATCAGCGTGCCGCCCACAGGCGTCACCGCGCCCAGCCATTTGGGACCGCCCGCCGCCATGATGTAGAGCGTGAAGGCGAAGATCGCCGCGCCCACCAGCAGCAATGCGGCAGGCCCGCGCGCCGTCCCCGCCAGCACCAGCGCGGCGACGGCATGGACCATCTGGTAGATGCCGCCCGTCCGCAGCCATTCCGCCGCCTGCGGACTGGATGCGCCATGCGCGCCAAAGGCGCCCGCGCCGATAGCGATTGCCGCAGACAGCGCGGCCAGAACAGCGATCATGCCATTTCCTCCCCTTCACCCCGCGATGCCAGATGCATCCGCTTGCCGGGACGATAGATCAGTTCCTTGGCGACCGACAGATCGCCATGCTCTTTTTGCGCCGCCAGCCGCTGTTTGTCATTGTCGCGATATTGCTCCACGACTTCGTCGATTTCCGCCTGCGGGACGCCCAGCGCCTCCATGGCCTGCACCCCCATGCAGATGGCCGATTCGAACACCTCGCGGACCACGCCCGCCAGGTCCATCTCCTGCAATTCCAGCAACTGCCGCCGGTCGAAGGCGCGCGCCAGAATGGCGGCTTGCGGGAATGTTTCGGCAATCGGCTCCAGCACCCGGTTGTCGAGCGACGGATCGTCGATGCAGAAGGCGATGAGCCGCGCCTCGTCCGCGCCCGCCCGGTGCAGCAGGTCGATCCGCGTGCCGTCGCCATAGAAGACTTCCACGTCGAACCGGCTCGACAATTCGATCTGCGCGGGCTTCCTGTCGATCAGGACCACGCCGAAGCCATGCCCCGCCAGCATCTGGGCGACCGTCTGGCCGAAACGGCCATAGCCCACGACAATGGCGGTGCCGCGCGGCGCCTGATCGGGATCGCGCAGCGAGGCGTTGGCCCTGGGCTTTGCCAATTCGAACCGCGACGCGAACAGCATGAGGAAGGGCGTGGTCGCCATGGAAAAGGTGACGATGGCGCTGAACAGGCTGGCAGCTTGCGGCGCGATCAGCAGCGCGTTCTGTGCCTGCGCGAACAGCACGAAGCCGAACTCGCCGCCCTGGCTGAGCAGCAGACCCGCGCCCATGGCCTGTCGCCAATCCATGCCGAACAGCCGCGCCAGACCCGCGATCAGGACCGCTTTTGTCACGACCAGCGCCGCCGCCATGCCGATGACGAAGAAGGGAAACGCCGCCACTGTCCGCAGGTCCAGCACCATGCCGACCGCCAGAAAGAACAGCCCGAGCAGGATGGAGCGGAACGGTTCCACATCCGCCTCTATCTCATGCCGGTAGGGCGAATCGGCGAGCATCACGCCCGCCACGAACGCGCCCAGCGCCGTGGACAGGTGCAGCGCGTGCATCAGCGACGCGGCCGCCAGCACCGTGAACAGGCCGACGGCGACGAACAGTTCGCGCTCGCCCAGCCGCCCGACCATCCGCAGCAGGGGGCGCAGGATGAAACGGCCCGCCAGCACCAGTCCCGTAGTCGCCGCCAGCGTATAGAGCGTCAGCAGCCATCCCGGCGGTCCCGCCGCGTCCGCCGGATTGCGGGACAGGGCGGCGATGATGGTGATGAGCGGGACGATGGACAGATCCTGAAACAGCAGGATCGAAAACACCTTCTCGCCAAAGGGCGAGTTGATGCGGCCGCTATTCTTGAGGCTCGGCAGAACCTGCGCGGTGGAGGACAGCGCGAGCGGCAGGCCCAGCGCGATGGCCGCTCCCCAGCTAAGGCGTGTGGACATTTAGCGCATAGCGATCTTCAGGGCCGCAAGGTTGATCATGGCGCGGTAGCTCTGATCAGTTTTCTCGTATCGGGTAGCGATGCGCCGGAATGTTTTGAGGCTACAGAAGAAGTTCTCGACGAGGTGCCTCCAGCGATAGGCATGGAAGTCGCAGTCGATTTTTTGCTTCCGGTTCGATTTGGGAGGGATCACCACTACAGCGCCCCTTTCGTTCAGTTCGGTACGCAACCAATCAGCGTCGAACGCCTTGTCGCCGAGGAACATATCGAATTCGACGTCCTGGATCAGCGGTTTCACCCCGACGAGGTCG
>FMTU01000070.1 GCA_900100475.1 Sphingobium faniae
CTCAACGGCTTGGGCCACCATAGCCTCCATCCGCATGCTAACCCGTCGAATTTCAAAGGATTACGAAGGATGAGCGGACTTTCGAGTCAGACACTGAGTTGTAACCTACCGTCGGTGCCACCATTGCAAGCGTCGTACGCCCCTGCGCCAGTCGGTCGGCGGCCAGCATCATGCGCCACCGGGTCAGATATTCCAGCGGAGGCTCGCCGACCGTTTCCTTGAAGTGTGCGGCGAAGCTCGACCGAGACATGCCGGCAGTTCTGGCAAGGTTCGCGAGCGTCCAGGGTTTCGCCGGATCGGCATGCATGGCGGAAAGTGCGGCGCGCATCCGCAAGTCGCCCAGCGCCGCCAGCCAGCCCCGCGCTTGCCCAGGCGCGTCTGCCAGGTGCAGACGAAGTGCTTCGACCAGCAATGTCTGGGCAAGATGCCCGGCAATCAACGCGCTGCCGAGTTGGGGTTCTCGCAATTCCTGCATGAGCCGATCGATCAGCACTCCGAGCGCGGCCCGACCCGCCTCCGATCGAATGTGGACGGCCGCTGGCAGCACGTTGAGGAGCAACTCCGTATGTCGACCCTCGAAATCGAAGAAGCCGCCAATGCCAAAACAGTCGCCGCCCCCATTGATGGTGCCCGTCGTTCCGACGGGAAAGCTGGGGAAGAACTGGAAGGCATTGATCGGCTCGGCCGCAGTGGAGGTGTAGAGCCTGAACGCTGAGCGGCCGGGCAGAAGGACAACATTGCCCGCACCGAGCCGTACCGGGTCGCCGCCCCCGTCGAGCAGCATCCAGCAGGTGCCGGACTCGATCGCATAAGCCTTGATCCCCGCACTGGCCGGGAAATGCAATTGCCAGTTCCCGCCTGCATTGAGGCCGCGAAGCCCGAAGCTGGTAGGCTTGAGCAGCCTCAGCACATCCGACAAAGGGTCCATCGTCATAGCTGGACGATGGCGACGATTTGGCGGACTCTGCAAGCTGGATCGTCCGGTATCATGCGCTTAACTGTGCTCCACCAGCGCGCTTGGCGCGTGTCATACCGGATGCACCATCGTGACCGATAACGTCACTCTATGCCTGTCAGCCAAGCGGAGTCCTTATGGGAAGGGATGGGGCCATGCCCTCGCTCACTCTCGATAATCGCAAGGGCAAGCGCGGCCGGCCTGCCCTTGCGATCCTCGCCGCTATTTTGCCCATCGGGGTGGGGTTGATTTCGCTGCGCTACGGCCTGCCCGGCAAGCCGGGCGCTGCGCCGCTGCCGAATGTCGCCATCCATCCGGTTGCGCTGACGCTGCATGCGGTGCCAGCCGCGCTGGCGCTGATCGCGGTGCCGTTCCAACTGCATCCGGGCTTTCGGGCGCGGCATAGACTGGCTCATCGCCGGATCGGTCGAGCCTATGTCGGACTGGTGTTCGTGGCCGCGCCTGCGGCCCTTTGGATCGCGCCATCGGCGCTGGGCGGGGCGATCAGCGCAGCGGGCTTCACCGCCCTCGCTCTTGGCTGGATGGCGACGACGGCACGGGGCTTGACCGCCGCGAGAGGGGGGCGCTTCGCCGACCACCATGTGTGGATGACACGCAGCGCCGCCCTGGCGTTGTCCGCGGTGACGCTCAGGCTATACCTGCCGCTTGCAAGCTTGGCTGGCACCGATTTCGTGATGGCCTATCGCGCGGTTTCGTGGGGGTGCTGGGTGCCCAATCTGATCGTTGCGGAGTGGTGGCTCAGAGCCCGTGGGCTCGCGAGCGGGGCCCTTTGAGCCGATGCCCGTCGCCTAAGAACGGCAATCGGTGCTCGTGCCGGCGGGGAGGGCGAACGATTCCGGCGACCGGAAGGACCGCTGCCCCTCTAACCTCAAAGGTCAAAGTCCCCGCCGCGCGCTCCCCCATTTCTCGTCGATCCCAGCGAGTGAATCTGCAGGAGTTCCATCAGGGAGGTGGCGCCCAGCTTCTGCATCATTCGGGCGCGCCTGGTCTTGACGGTGATCTCGCTGATGGTCAGTCGGTCCGCAATCTGTTTGATACGAAGGCCCTCGACGGTCAGGCGCATGACGTCCCATTCGCCGTCGCTCAGGCTCGCCAGGCGGCGGGCGGCGTCGGCGACGGCGCGGTCCGCTCGTCGGCGCACCCCGTCCTGGCGAATCGCGGCGTTGACCGCGTCGATCAGATGCTGGTCGTTGAACGGCTTGGCGATAAAGTCGACCGCACCCGCCTTCATCGCGCGCACCGCCATGGCGATGTCGCCGTGCCCGGAGACGAAGACGACCGGCAGGCGGTTACCCTCAGCCGTCATGGTGGCCAGCAGGTCGAAGCCGCTGCTGCCTGGCATGCGCACGTCCAGCACCAGGCAGCCGGGACAGGCGGGATCGTCCCGCTCGCGAAACTCCGTCACCGAGGCGTAGCCGCGTGTGGCTAGTCCGACAGAGGCGAGCAGATCGGCCACGGCCTCCCGCACCGACAATTGATCGTCGAGGGGTCGGTTCCGGCTGAGGGCGGAATGACACCCTAAGCGCCGGCGTCCTTGGGCCAAAGGTACTCGCCAGTGAGGAGGATGTGTGCCCATCCGAGCGGCGAAATATGGGCGAGAAGATGGTCGGGGGTATCGAGCCCTTCGCGGCGCCGGGCCTCAACGGCATGGCCAAGGTGCAGGGTGTTCCAGTAGACG
>FMTU01000038.1 GCA_900100475.1 Sphingobium faniae
CCCCGTCACGAAGGCAATAGCCGCCATGCCGTAATCGTTCCCTATCGTCTCGGCGTCCTGCTCGACCGGCAGGACCAGGCGCATCGCGACATGCTCGACGCCATCCGCCTTGGCATCGCCGAATGGCGCGCGTCGGGTGCTCTTGATCGCGAGATCGACCTCATCGTGCGCGAGGTGAAGGACGCCGTGGACGGCTCTGCGCTCGACCTCGCCGACGAATGGCGCGCGCTGTTCGAGCATGAGCCGATCCTGGGCATGATCGGCCCGTTCGGCGACATGAGCGGCGCGGCCGTGCGCCCGCTTGTCGAACAGGGCCGTCTGACCACCGTCACGACCAGCGCCGACGACCGCTTTACCGGCCATTATTGTTTCCAACTGACGGTCGATCATCCCGTCGACATCGCCCATCTGCTGCTGCGCCACGCCCGGGCGCAGGGTTGCGAGCGCCCGTTCCTCGTGCGTGAGGCGGGGCCATGCGGCGCGCGCGTGGAAGCCGCCTACCGGCAGGCAGCGCGGCAGGACGGCTGGACCCATGTCGACGTGGTCGAGCGGGACGATCATTTCGACGCTCGGCTGGCGCGCGGAGGTGCGCTCGGCTGGGACGCGCTCCTCTATTATGGCGGGGCGGCGCATGCCGCCGTCGACGCCGCGCTGCGCGCCGCCGGGCTGGACCCCATGCGCCTGACCGGGACGGAGATCGACCGCGCGCATCCAGTCCATGGCGACGCCGCCGCGCTGGAGGGCTGGATCGGCCTTGCCGTCGTCCACCCCGGCAATCGCCGTTTCCAGGCGTTTCGACGCGCCTTTTCCGATCAATATGGCCGCGACGGCGGCCATGCCCGCGCGGCGCAGGGCTATGATATCGGACGCATGATCGGCCGCGTGCTGGTTGATATACGTCCACCTTCTTCGGAAGGATTGCGCGACGGTCTCGACCGCATCCGCATGATGCCGGTCGCGACCGGCGCGCCCGGCACGGTGGCCAGCTTCACCCGATACGACCGGCGCGCATTGAAGAATAATCCCCTTGCGCTGGCGATCCGTTGGCGAAATCCGGCGACACGTCGCTTTCGCACATATGAGATTTCTGATCGACGAGTGCCTGCCCACTTTGCTGGTCGAGGTGGCGCAGGCACGCAATTACGAGGCCTGGCACATCAACATTTATAAGATGGGGCGTCCGGCTTGCTCCATCGCGTCGATGAAGACGGCATAAGGCAGAACAAGCGAAAGGGGCGCTTTCGGGATTTCGAGGGCACCATAGGACTTGTACCAATCTGCGGCCCGCTCATCCTTTGCGTCGATTAACAGCAGCGAACCGCCCACTTGAGCAGAAACCAGAATGCAACGCCGTGCCGCCGCGATCAAAAGTTCGCCGCCAAGTCCTTGTTCCTGTATGGCCTTACTCACCGCTAGTCGGCCAAGACGAAAACCGCCGATCGGATGCCGCCCTGCCCCTGCAGGCCGCGCTGCCTGTGGCGCAAAGTCAAAATCATGCGCAGGGCTCAGCGTATAGAAGCCGAGGACCGCCGCCCATCAGCAGCATCAACGGCCGCATAGGTCTTCGAAGCGCCACTGTCGTGAGCCTGCCGGGCATATTTCGCCAAGAAGTCGTTCAACTCGGCCTGACCGCAATCAAATCCCTTGCGATTGTGTCTCTTGGCAATTCGTCGTTCGGCGCCGATATAGGATGCCTTGCTCTTGATCTGACACAGCCGCAATCCGGAAAAGAGGATGGTCAATTCCTTGTCGGCTACGCTTTTGCGATAGGCTTTGCGAAGCCGCGCCACCTCCACATTCGTCCAGATATGGCGCCGGCGCACAATGCCGAGCGCCTGCACATGATGCTTTATCGCGGAAAGCGTCCGGTTCGGTAACCGCGCCTCCAGCATCGGGTAGTCAGGATAGATGTTGCGCAGCAGCCCATCCTCCGAGGCCGACCACTTTGTATACATCCTGCCTTTATCCAGATCATTTCGAGGTTTATTCATTGGGCCAGGAGATCGCCGACCGACCGCCGAGGATTGCCATCGCCCTCTGCAAGGCTCGCCAATCCCTGTAGTGGGGCGAAACGAAGTAGCGGGTCCGGCCTACAAATACGTCCAGATCAGTCATCGACAGGCGGAATTCGAACGCCCGTTTCCGGATGCTGTCAACCAGCGGCATCCCCGTCGGCTTCGGCGCGCGCCGAGGACGACGATATCCCATGTGGCATGCCTTCTTCCATATTTGCGACCGGGTCTTGCCCGGAAACATATCAAGCAGCTCTGTCACAGGCACGCCAGCCGCCTTGCTCGTAGATGAGGTCGTGCAAGCTGTCGGCGTCATAAGCACGGTCAGCCAGAACCTTGCCTGCCGGAATGCCCCGGATCAGGTCGCAGGCGGGTGCCATGTCGTTTTGCTGGCCGGGGCCCAGGATGAAGCGGATCGGCAAACCGAGAGCATCGACTACGGCGTGGATTTTGGTGCCGAACCCACCTCGCGAGCGCCCGAGAGCCTGGGCTTGAACGCCCCCTTTTTATCCGTGCTCCGGCCGCTTGGGCCTGAGCGCGGATCACGGTCGAATCGATCGCCAGCCATTTGATGTCGGGATCATCTGACACAGCCTCGAATATCCGGTCGATCACCCCTTGCTCAACCCAGCGATAATAGCGTCGCTTGGCCGTCTGGTATGGCCCGAATTTCTCAGGCAGGTCACGCCAGCGCCCACCTGAACGGGCCAGCCACAAAAGCGCATCGAGAAACAAGCGACCATCGCTGCGGGGCCACGTTTGCCCTTGCGCCCGCCTGGCACGAACTCGCGCAACCGCTCCCACTGATCGTCCCGCAAAACCTCGCCTTCCAACTAGCCTCCAAAAGCCAGGGTTGAATCAGATATCTACGTTCAGGTGAATCCCTGAAATGTCACTACATCTTAGCTCGCATCCATGGTTCGACTCGCAGATTAAAACCGCAACCGCATCTATGCACCATTGGTCGCGATGAAGGCTGACGGACCGCAAACGGCCAAATCATGAAAGGCATGGAGGGAAGGCCGGCTTCTGGGCCACGCGACGCTTAGCCTTTCGATTATCTTGCTTCCCATCGCGCAAGCTGCGTGTCGAGATCGGAAAAGACCCCGGCGGACTGCCAGAGCGACCGATTGCCGATCACATAAACCACCTCCTTGGCACGCGTCACCGCGACGTTGAGCAGATTGGGCGTCTTACCGGCCCAGCCTCTTGCGCCCGTCTGGTCGGCATTGGGGGCACCCAGCACGAAGATCACTGCTTCGGCCTCGCGGCCCTGCACGGTGTGAATGGTCCCTACACGGTTGCGAACCCAGCTATCGATCTCGGGTAATGCGGAGCGCAGCACCATGCTCTCGCGGATCATGCATCGCAGACCATCGGCAACCATCACGAATGGCGTCACCAGATATAGGTCGGGCGCGATCCCCGCACCGACCATATCCTCCAACATTTCAACGGCAGCGCGACCTTCGGCCTCGCACCATTTGTCCTGGTCCGACCCTTCGACATGAAGCCAGCGTGCCGGGCCAAGGCGATCGCGGATCGGTGATGCGCCGGGACGCTTCGCCTGCACCATCAGCCCTTCATAGGCGACGCGGTTGGCGATGCTGAACATGGGATCGGCGCAGCGGCGGTGTACCAGCAACGGCACGCCGGCCGTGCGGCTACCCACGCGGGCCGGGAACTCGGCGAACCATGCGGTCGCTTCATCGGCGAGCGTCTGCACCGACGCAGCCGGCGCCCCGAACCGCTGGGCGTCGACACCAAAAATTTTGCAGATCGCCGTCGTCAGATCTTCTGGGAGCAGCACGACCGGTTCGACCTGCACCGGATCACCGACCACGATAGCGCGCTTGACGCGCATCAGTGCTCCGACCGCCTGTTGAGGTGGCGCTTGTCCTGCTTCGTCGACCAGCAGCCAGCCCAGCGATTGCGGCGGAACACGGCCAAGCATGGTGCCGACCGAGGCGAAGGTGGTCGACATGGCTGGCACAACGAGGAACAGGCTCGACCAAAGATCGGGGATGAGTTCGTCCTTCTTCGTGTCGGGAAAACCCTTGCCGTCGATGATCTGGAGCGCGGCATTCAAATTGTGGCGCAGCGGTTTGGCGGCCGCGTCGATGAAGGCACGGTGCAGATCGAGAGCAGCGACAAACAGCACATCGCGCTCACGATGTTCCTCCTTGGTGTACCATGGCGCGCTGGGCTGGACATGCTCGCGGCCCTCGGCGAAGAAATCCGGATCGACCACGGTGCAACTGCGTGTCACGCGTTCCTCGCGCAGACGGGCGAGTTCGGGACCGAGTATCTGGTCGATGCGCGCCGCTTTGCCATCTGCTCCGAAACCAAGCCAGGGAGATCGGCCGAAAAGAGCCGCCGCTGCCTTGGGCAGTGCGCCGGCTGCTGCGGCGGCTTTGGCCCTTTCGGCGAGACGTGCGGACAGGGGAAGATGCTCGGCTTCCCAGTCGCGATAACGCCGCAACCGGAACAGCCGTTGCAACAACCCGGGCCGGAAAGCGCCATGCTCACGATAGGCGACAAAGGCCTGTTCGAGGCCCGGCAGATGAAGGCAGCGCCGGCGAAAATGTTCGACGGCTTCTCTCTGCGCCGCGACGCGCTTGCGCAGGGTCTCGAACCGTTCGCGCGCGCGATTCCAGCAGCGCAATGCCTCACCGTGGCCAACCGGCGGATCAAGGTCGACGACGATACGCGGCGGGCGTGTCTTCCCGTCTTCGGTGTCGATCTCGACATTCGTTCCACAGACGATCTTGAGATAGTTGAATAGTCCGGTGTCCTTGTCCCACCAGAACCGTTCCTTGAACGTGGACCGATTGCTAGCATTGCCAAGTACAGCCGCGATCGCACCCCAGGCCTTTTGCCCAAGCAGCGTATCGGCCAGCGGCTCGAAATAGCGCAGATCCTCGGCATCCTCGGCGATGGCACCGATGGCGGGTAGCTCGGCGCTGACATTCTCGACCGCCTTGTTGTTCGATGAGGCGATCAGCATCTCATAGCCTTTGAGACTTGGGTCGAGCTTGTAGAGATGGATCCAGCCAGCGCCGGCCTTGAGGCGCTCCCCGGACGCGGTGAAAGCGTCTTGAGGATCGGGAAACGCCATCATGGCCTCGGCGCGCTGCGTCACGAGCGCTGCCACCACATCGCGCAGCAATGTCGTCTTGCCAGTGCCGGGTGGGCCGTTGACCGCGAGAATCTCGCCTTCCTCTTGCGCCGCCGCCAGATTGACGGCTGCCTGTTGCATAAGAACGAGGGGGTGGCGGCCCGCTCCGGGCCAGCGGCTTGGCGGGAAGCGGGCTGGCGCGACCACCGCCTCAACCGCTTCGCTGTCATTGAGCAGGTCGCGGCGCGACGTGGGCGGAAGAATGCCCAGATACCGCTTGAGAATCTCGGGCGCATCGCGCCCACCCATGAGCGTATCGGCTCGCGCCAGATCCTTAAGGTAGAAGCTGTTGAGCAGGATCGGTTCGGGCGGATCGCTCGACTTGAAGCTGACCACGCTACGGATCGCGAAGGACGGTGGCTTCACGACCGCGCGGTCGATCCCGAAGCGCTCGACGAGCCAGTCATGCGCGGCGCTGATGTCGGCAACGGTCAGTGGAACGGCCTTGCCATCCCGCCCTTCACGCCAGAGCCGGTCGTGAAGCGCGGACTGGACCTGTTCCTCTTCATGTCGCCATTGACCCAGCGAGGTGGGATCATCCTTCAGCGCCTTGGGGAAACCCCAGCCGAAACTCGACACAACGGCACAGCCATCGGGAACGGGGCGGCCCTCGCGGTCGACGATGACGATGGCAAGCGGCGTCTCTCCACGTGCCTGCGGACGTTCGGGGCGTTTGTCTGCAAAGCGGTGGAGCAACTGGTCCATCGCTGGTTTCATCACCACCGATCCCAGCACGATCTGGAAATAGAGCCGTGTGCCGGGCGGTCCCTTGGCGGGGCCGTCCTGCCACGGCAGGCCGCGATCGAACCGGGCCACGCGGCGCACGTCGTTGCCGGCAAGATCAGCGGGCATGCGAAAGGTGGCGGGCGACAATACTTCCAGCACAGTCCACACGCGCAAAATATTCTGCGCCGCATTGCCGCCTGTGGACTGGATCGGAAGGGCCGTTAGAGATTGGCGGGCAGGGGCAGGGGTGGCCGCTGCGCGTGCTGAACCCGGCAACACTGTCCTCATAGGATATATTGGCGCCTCGCCGCCGGGACTTTCGCGCAGGAAAAACCGGGGGGAGGGCGGCGGATTTGGTCGCACATCGCTCGTTCCAAAATTGTGCTCGAGCCGCTGGCGGAGCCGCTCAGCGCGCTGTGTGTTTCGGTGCTGCAACTCGCGTAGTACCGCTTCCTGAATGCTGCGTGCATCCAGATTTTCGGATACGAGTTTCTCGAGATCAGTAATGCCGAGCTGGCTGTAAGGACGGCCGCTCATGGTCATTGTCTGTGAATAAGGTCCAGACCATCATGCAGAACTCTGTTGTCTGTCATCACTGATCCTTTCCCTCTCACTGCACACACGGCCGCCTCTGACGGATCAACACGTAATCAAAAGAATAGAGAGAAGAACACATTACGCTACCCCTGTCCTTCTTCGTCGCTCTGCCATGAGACGGTTGATTGCTTGAAGCGTAAGGATTTGTGCATCGAGGAAGAGCCAAGCCCCATGCCAGCAAATAGGCCGCATGCCCGATGCGATGCGAAAGGCCGTCCGCTCGGCTTCGTGCTGATGCCGGGACAGGCGCATGATGTGCAGGGCTTCGGCCCGCTGTTCCGCATGATCTCCGATCGGGTCCACGCGCTTCTCGCCGATCGCGGCTATGATGCCGATGCCATCCGAGCGGAGATCGCCATCGCCGGAACCCAGGCCGTGATCCCGGCAAAGAAAGGCCGATGCTCCCCCGCGCTGCATGACCGCCAGAAATATCGCCTGCGCAACCAGATCGAGCGCCTCTTCAACAAGCTCCAGAACTGGCGCCGCATCGCCACCCGGTACGACAAGAGCAAAAGCTCCTACCTTGGCTTCGTCAGCCTCGATTCAGCATTGCTGTGGATACCCTTTGGAACCATGCAGCAGAATGGCCACCCGCTCCGCGAACAGGTCGAAACAGACCTTACCCTCCTCGGTCGTCAACCGCATGCGTTCGGCCACTTCCAGAGCTGCCTTCTGCGCCTTCTTCTCGTCCGACAACTGGGGCGGCACCTTGAAGCCGCTGCGGATCGCCGACAGCGCGATCGCCTCGTTCGGCGGCGTTAGGATCGTCATCCGCCGCGGAAATCCGACCAAATAGCCGTGCACCTTGAGAATTCGCCAAAAGAAGGAGCGGTAGGTATCAACTTCGATCCGCTTCTTTTCCTCCTTCGTAATCGACTGTTCTTCATCAATCGCCTCGAATACTCGCGAGACGTGTGCTTTATGCTGTCGGGCAACGCTATCTGCACCTGGCTGAGCATACCGTCATTGGCCCGCGACAGGATCACGGTCTCGTCGAGCTTGAATTCTTCAAGGACGTAGGGCAAGTGCGATGTGACGATCGACTGCGCGGCCAGCTTTCGCAGCTCATGCACGATCCGTTTCTGGACATAGGGCGGGATCGCGGTCTCGACCTCTTCCATGGCGAAGATAACGTTCTGCTTGTCCTCGGCGATCTGCGACAGCATCGCCAGGACCAGCATGTTGATTGTGCCGGTGCCCTGACGGAAGAAAAGTGCGGCGTGATCGCCATCGCCGGTAGCGATGAATGCGGTCACGACCTTGCGCAGATGCTCACGCGTGAGATTCGACACCTTGAGGTGCGGCTTCACACTCCATTCCCGCGGCACATATTTCTTCAGCGACTTGTCGATGCTGTCGAGTACGCCGGAAATCCCGATCGCGGGGTCACTTGCCACGTCGAAGGCGGCGATCGTGCCGATCGTGCCTTCCCACATCTGCGGCCGGATTTCCTTCAACCGCAGGATGATGTCGAGCAAGCTGCCATGCTCCAGGCTCAGTGCGCGCGAGCTGGCGCGCAGAGAGCGCAGGAACAGGAAGCCGCATTGCTGTTTGTCCTTCTCGGAGAACGGCTCGGGCTTGTCTTCCTCCGTCAGGCTGCGCGAATAGAAGGTGTTGCCGACGAAATCGTCCTCATCGGAATCGTAGGCGCCGATGAAGGTGACGCGCAGCGCCGCCCCGATACTCGCGGCATCGACACCCGCCGGGTTGGCCTCGGTGAAGAAATCGCCGGTTTCGATATTGAGCCACTCGATATTGCCGCCGAACCTGGCTTCCTGCTCTTCTGACAGGCCGATGATGGTGATTTCGACGGTGATCTTCGGGGCTTCGGCGACGGGTGCCCCATCAGCCGCATCGGGCACGGCGCCCTCCTCGGCGGGGGCGACCACGGGAAGATACTTGCCCTCGAAAAAATCATGCTCATCGACCGGAGGGCGGCGGCTCAGTCTATCCGGCCCGAGCACAAGATCTATCGCTTCCAGGACCGAGGATTTGCCCGTGTTATTGTCGCCAATGAGGCCAGCATGGTCGGGCAGCACCAACTTCGCAGAACTGATGCCCCGGAAATTCTCGATCGATACGGCGTAAATATTCAAAGCGGCCCCCCTGACGCCATGCATTTCATCCTTTCACCTGCTCCACCATTACCCCGATGCAATGGGAACGAGAAAGCATGAAATGGCGCGAGTTGATCGGTATCGGCCTCGGATGGGCTTCGGCTAACCGTCAGAGCTCTAGAGGCAGCTTTTGGGAGTACGCAGAAAGCTTCTGAACGTCCGATTTTAGGGCGCGTAGCTGCCATCGGAAATGGCCGCATCCAAGGGCAGCTATCCGCAAGTTTCCCTCTAAAATCTGCCGTTCCGGTTCGTCCGGCTTTCCTGGCATCGAGCGACGGCTGGGGATACCTTTCGTCGACACCGGCATCGGTGTCGGCCTCGAGGAGGACGCCATGGACGGGTGCGCCCGCGCCACGTTCATCCAGCCGGGGACGCCATGGATCGAGGTGCAGAAGCTCCTTCCGTTCGGCGACGACAGCGACGAGGACGACGTCTATCGGACTGACATCCAGATCGCCGCCGTCAATTCGCTGAACGCGAACATGGCGATCCTGCGCTGGAAGCGCTGGGCAAACTACTTCAGGGACGAGCGGAATGAAGTGAACTCCGTCTACATGATCGAGGGCAACAACATCTCGAACAGGGCACCCGGATGACCCGCGTGGACCGGCTGGAGGCCGTTTTCGTGGAGGAGGTGCCCGAGGTGCTGGAGGATGGGATTCTCTTTGACCATGCGCGATGGAAGGCTATCGCTGTGGCCTTCCATCGGCAATCACGACTTCGCCTGCGCGTCCCACTACATCATCAGGGATGGACGCATAGTCTGGGCGGGGAGGATGTCCCGGGCCGACATTGAGTTCGGGCGCTGGAAGGGTCAGCGTCTCAAGAGGCCGCCGGCTCCGACCTCTGCTCCGGTTCCAGCCCCGCCTCCTACCGTTGCGGATCGCGTGAAGCCTGCACGTGGACTCATTCGCAGGATCACCGACTGGATTAAGGCGATCTGGAGGTAGATAGCCGGATAACTGCATCCCACCGTCTTGAGGGCCCTTCAGGACGGTGGGGATCAGCAACGACGATGCCTCCAGCAGCATCTTTTCAGATTCTGCACGGCCATAAAATCTTCGCCATCTGCCGCCCCGCATCCGGTGGCGGCGAATCGTTCGTCGGTTGCGCCATCAATCGGCTGGGAATGGCTGCCGCGACTAAAACCGACATTCGCGCCACTCTTTCTGAACGGCGTCAGTTGGTCGCGAGCCGCCGCAAAAGCGGACGGTCGGCACCTGGGAAATGAAAAATTGCTGCTGAACGACCGAAATGGGGTCGTCGTCGGCCTGAGGCGTCGAGAACCGACGACCGACAACTGAACCGCAGGCGCCCTCTGGAACCTCCCAGACGGCAGATGATGGCCCCTTTGCCTTTCGGCACGGTCGATGAGACCTGCTTCTGTGATTCGCTTTGGAGGCAGGCAAAGGGCCCGGCGGGAGCCTTCGAGAATTGCGTTCAATACACGCTTCTCGATTTAACCGGCACTACCGGTGCCTCGACCGGCATCTGTCGTGCCTTGCCTATTGCGAGATAGAAATGTGCGAGACAGATATGTGGGAGAGCAAGAAAGCTGTAGTCCGATACTCTACTTGCACTGGCCCAAAGCGAAGGAAGTGGCACCTATGCTGAGTGCAAGTCCGTCAATATGTCACGAGAAGTGGGAGGCATTGCGCGGCAAGCCCGTGGACTCTTCTTACCCATGGTGAAACCCAAGTCAAATTCGAACCAGATAAGCAATGAGATAGTCAGGAAAATCAGCGGCTTACGAGATGTAATGATGAGAATAAAAGGAGGTGTCGAACGCTAAGATACTGAAAAAACACGAAAAAGTCACCTGAAAAGGTTTGGCTCCGAGTAGGATTATAACTCGTTTCACCTATATATTTGATAAATTGAAATTAAATGGAGAATTGATCGAGTTGGAAATGGATCGTTCCCCCACTTGATCCCCCATCGCGATGCGAAAGGGGCTGCTTCGCGGGTCAACGTGCATCGTATTCCGCTCCAGCCGTCCCAAGATATGCTGACTTGGCACTGACGGCAGTATTGACGGCTTCGCGCACCTCCATCTTGGTTAGGTCCAGCACGCGATATCTGCCGTCGATCTCTGCGACGGCTTCGATCCTACGGAAGAGTGCAGCGTTCGCTTCCGCATAGCGTGCCAGCCCCCTTAGCTTGGGCAGCGAGTCGGCGAGGTGCCAGCCGTGCGGATCGACAACGTCGGCAGCAACGGTGCCATCCTCATCACGGGCGAGGAAGATAAAGTCGGGCCGAACGATCTTGGCTTCCCCCGCGTCATCATAGACGACGCCGAGCGAATCCTGGCTGGCGCGTGCCGGGTTGCGATACCAAGCCTCGCAGCCTTGCCGGGCTAGCTCCGTGTCCAGCACGGTCTTTTCCCAGCTCGCATCGAAGGCGATGGGGAATTTCCCTTCGCCGTCACACAGCAAATGCTTCTCGTAGCGAGGCAGGGATTCCTCTCTGCCGTTCACCTCCTTGGCCGTAGTCGGCTGGATGGAAGAATGCGGGCGAGCAAGATCGACGTCCAGCGGGTCCGCACTCATTTCTCGGATCACGCGATAGGCTTCCTGCCGCTCGTCGCGCAGTTTGCGGATGGCATCGCGGAACTCGCCCAGCCACTGCTTCGCCAAGTCTTCGGCTGACGCTTCCAGTTCATCCCTGATACTGCCGATCAGGCCGATGGCGGCAATGGTCGTATGGGCATCGACAAGCGCCTCATCCTCATCGCCTGCTTCCTCGTCATTGCTGGCAAGATATTCGGCATAGGTCCGGGCCAGATCGGGGCTGATTATCCGGGCTGCCCGCTTGTAGGCATCCTCGATCACCGCATAGTCGGCGGCCAGCACGAAATCGTTGAAGGTTTTGGCCTGTGTCTGCGTGTTCGCGGTCAAGGTCGTGCCCTCTACCGTCAGGACGGCCTCTCGGGCTTCCCTGATCCGGTCGGCATATTTCGCCTGCGCTTCGTCCAACACCTTGTGCATGGCCTCGTGCGCCTTTCTACCAGCACCGGGCAACAGGTCATCGACAGCCAATTCATGCGCAAGAATCGTCAAGCGTTTCACAGGGCGCGTCTGCTTCTTCGGCAGACTCTGCGATGGCAAGGCGACCAGTTTCTCCCACACGTCTTCTGGAACGGCAGAATTGGGCAAAACCTCGATCGGATTGATCAGCACGCGGCGTAGCGGCAGATCGTCGCCAGCCTCGCCGCCACTCATTAGGGCGGTGACAACCGCCTCCACCGCTTCCTTGTTGAAACGGGGCAGTAGGCAATCCACGGCGTTCAGGCGATCGTTGCCGGGAATACGCCGGGCGAGTGGGGTGCGGACCATGCGGCCCAGCAACTGCGTGATATGGGTCTTGTCAGTGGCTGAGCGGAACGAAACCATCACTTCGGCGCGCGGGCAGTCCCAACCTGTGCTGATGGCATCCTTGGCCAGCAATATCCGCACATGATCGGATTCCTGCACACGCTCGGGCGATATGTAGGGGGCTGAGTATCTCCCGAATATCTCAAGCTTATGCTCGCCAAAGACATTGGCGATGCAGTCTTGCGGTAGGTCCGGCCAAGCATCGAACACCACGTCCAGCCAGGTCGCAATCTCGTTGGCGTCAGGATTGTTCGGCACTTGCAGCACCATCAGCGGCTGGATGGCCTGTGGTTCTTCCTGTTGCTCTGCATAGTCAGACCATGCCTTCGAAATGTCGCGCAGCTTCTCGATACCAAGGCGAAGCAAGGCGGTCGCAAAGTCGCCAACCTCGGTCGGGATACCTAGGTCAATGGTGTCCTTGATCAGGCCGGAATCCTGCACTTTCTGCGAATCCACCTGCACGGCGCGCAATGTGTCATGTCCCTGCATGCCTTCGACCGCCGCGTTGAACCGCTGGACGGTCGCCGAAATGCCCCACACAATCGGAATGCCGGGGATCGAACCGCTGCCGTTGATCAGATTGCGCACGATGGTCGGGCGGCCTGTCGCCGTCACCAGCCCGCCGTCACGCATTCCGCGATGGGCTTCGTCCAGCACAAGATAAAGCGTCAGGTCTTGGTCTTCTATGGTATTTCGAATGGTGTCGTAGATCGTGTGTGCCCGCATGTCCGGCATGATCGGCATCTGCTGGTCGTCCAATGCGATCGCTGCATCAGCGGAATCATGGCCGCGCACCAGCAGGCTGTTTCGGGACAGCTTTTGCGTGTTGAGGAAATAGACCTTGCCCGGTTCGAACCGCTCGCGCCCGAACGTGTTCTCCACCGTCACTAGGTCAGAAACCGTCAGCTTGTCGGAAGCCTGCTGCAAGCGCCACTTGGACTGCTCGTTCAGCGAGGGATCATCGCTGAACCAGATTACCACCGCACCCGGATCAGGCTCGAAGTCGTATTCGTCATTGCCGAAGAAAAGGGCCTCGATGGCAGCAGCGGCCATCACGGTCTTGCCAGAGCCGGTCGTCGCCGACAGTGAGAAAGCGTGCTTGTCCTTGTCGTCATGCCACCGTTTGCGCGCCTTGCGCAGCCGGTCCAGTACCTCCTTGACCGCTTCTTCCTGATAGTCTTTCAGCGTAAATTTCATGGCGATCAGCGCCCCATCGCAAAGCGGAAATTGGTGAGATAAGATTCATAGAGCCGCACCGGCTCGACGGTGTCGGGAAGCTGGCGCACAATGGCTTGGAAGCGTCGTTCGTCATCGGTGACGATATAGGCCACGCGCACCTTCTCCGCCTTCGCCACGGCATCGGCAAACGGACCGGCAGCATCCAGTTCGGTCAGCAGGCCATAGGTATCGGCAACGTCCCACCCGGCAACGGGCAGGGCCTCGATCCGTCGCCCTTCGTTTCCTGCGCGCATCCACAATAACGGTGCAATGCGCGCGAAGGCGCGGTTGTGGCTGACGGCGACCGGAGTTTCATAAGTGAGGGTGAAGAATTCTGCGTTCTCTTCGAAGCCCTCGGCCATCGGAAACTCGTCTGTGAACCTGTAGTCACCCTTGATTGGTTCGCCTTCCGGTGTTTGCCCCGTGATAGCGGCCTTGATCCGTGGCTTGGTAATATAGTCGCAGATACCCCACTGCTCCCAATTGGGATCGCCAGGGCGCAAGTTATCGGCGCAGAGTTGCGCTTGCTCATCCGCTCCAACCTCGTTGTTGGTGACCGAGATGCACTGCCGTTGTCCACCATCTTGGCGGTTAAGCCGCATCACTGCGTGGGCTGTCGTTCCTGATCCAGCAAAAAAATCCAAAACGATCGCATCAGGCCTGTCTTCGAGGCAAACGCGTAAGGCATCTTCAACCGCATAGATGCTTTTTGGATAGGGAAATTTGCGCCCAGGCATCATTTTCCCCAGAAGCTTTGTGCCATGAGAAGTAGCATTGTGAGAAGCAAACGCCCAAACTGTCCGGCCAGAATTCGCGGCCTTTTGCACGGTTTCGATCTCTCCATCGTCGCCGACGACTAAGGCGTGTGGACATTTAAGGGATTCCTTTTTCCGCGCGGATCGGATTCAAGACTGGCGAAGGGAGCGCCATCTTGGATCGACACGGATTAAGCGACGAGCAGTGGGAGCGGGTTCGCCCCGTGCTTCCCGGTAAAGTTGGGGACCGAGGCCGTTCGGCTGCGGACAATCGTAGATTTCTCGAAGCGGTTTTGTGGGTTGCTGGGACCGGAGCGCCATGGAGAGATTTGCCGGAGAGCTTCGGCAACTGGAACTCCTGTTTCCGTCGTTTTCGTCGGTGGGCGGTGAAAGGGGTCTTCGACCTTCTGTTTGAGCAATTATCGGGCGACCGTGATTTTG
>FMTU01000057.1 GCA_900100475.1 Sphingobium faniae
CATGGGCATGCTCAACCACCATTTCGCAGCAGCCGCCTGATCGGCGCAGAGCGACAGCCTACCTCTGACTGCCGCCAATCTTTGCAACAGAGCCTTCTCGCGCGTTTCATCGACGTCCGAAGACTCAAACAGGCGCCAGCTCTTGCCTGGTGAACCGGCCATCATTTGAAGTTCAGACATGCCTGACGCCTCGGCCCTCGCTGGGTCATAAGGATAAGTCCTCACTGTGGACAATAGCCTATGCCTTTCGATGGGACAAGCGAGGGGCGGGGCGCACGTCAGACCCGCTCGACCGCCAACGCCAGCCCCATGCCGACGCCGATGCACAGCGTCGCCAGTCCGCGCCTGCCGCCGCTCTTTTCCAGCTGATGCACCAGCGTCATCGCCAACCGTGCGCCTGACATGCCCAGCGGATGGCCCAGCGCGATGGCGCCGCCATTGGGGTTCACATGGTCCGCATCGTCGGCCAGGCCCAGCTGCCGCACGACCGCCAGCGACTGGCTGGCAAAGGCTTCGTTCAGTTCGACTGCGCCGAAATCGCCGATCGTCAGGCCCAGATGCGCCATCAGCTTTTGCGTGGCGGGGATGGGGCCGATACCCATCACGCGGGGTTCGACGCCGGCCGACGCCATGCCCAGGATGCGCGCGCGGGGCGTCAGGCCATGGGCCTTGGCCGCCGCCTCGCTGGCGATGATCATCGCCGCCGCGCCATCATTGATGCCCGACGCGTTGCCGGCGGTGACGGTGCCCTCGGGCCCGAACAGCGGCTTCAACTTGCCCAGCCCCTCGATCGTCGTGTCGGCGCGGGGATGCTCGTCGGTGCGGACCTCCACCGTCTCGCCCCGCTTGCGACCGGGCGTGACGACGGTGATGATCTCTTCGTCGAAAAAGCCGTTCTGTTGCGCGGCGACGGCGCGCTGCTGGCTGCGCAGCGCGAAAGCGTCCTGATCCTTGCGGCTGATGCCATGGTCGTGCGCCACATTTTCCGCCGTGCGCGGCATCGTTTCGGTGCCATAGAGCGCGTCGAGCGCCGGGTTGACGAAGCGCCAGCCCATGGTCGTGTCTTCCATCTGCTGGGCGCGGCCATAGGCGCTGCCCGCCTTGCCCACCACGAAGGGCGCGCGGGTCATGTTTTCCACGCCGCCGGCGATAGCGACGCCCATCTCGCCCGTGCGGATCGCGCGCGCGGCGGCGCCCACCGATTCCAGCCCGGACGCGCACAGCCGGTTCAGCGTCACGCCCGCCACCCCATGCGGCAGGCCCGCCAGCAACAGGCTCATCCGCGCGACGTTGCGATTATCCTCGCCCGACTGGTTGGCGCAGCCGTAGAAGACCTCGTCGATCACCGCCGGGTCCAGCCCCGGATTGCGCTCGATCAGCGCCTTCATCGGCAGCGCGCCCAGATCATCCGCCCGGATGCCGGCCAATATGCCGCCATAACGGCCGATCGGCGTGCGGACGGCGTCGCAGATAAAGGCTTCGGCCATCAGTTACGCGCTCCCTCAGCCGCGCGCAGCGGCACGCCGGCCAGCCCCTGCAATTCATCCAGCGACAGGCCGTCCACCATTTCCACCACGCTCGCGCCCGCCGCGCCGACTTCGAACACGGCGAGGTCGGTATAGACGCGCGACACACAGGCGAGGCCCGTCAGCGGGTAAGTGCAGCTTTCGACCAGCTTGCTCTGGCCCTGCTTGGTCAGCAATTCCATCATGACGAAGGTCTGCTTGGCGCCGATCGCCAGGTCCATCGCGCCGCCCACGGCCGGGATCGCGCCCGGTTCACCCGTGTGCCAGTTCGCCAGGTCGCCATTCACCGACACCTGGAAGGCACCCAGCACGCAGATGTCCAGATGGCCGCCGCGCATCATCGCGAAACTGTCGGCATGGTGGAAAAAGCAGCCGCCGGTCAGCAGCGTCACCGCCTGCTTGCCCGCGTTGATCAGTTCCCAATCCTCTTCGCCCTTCGCCGGGGCGGGGCCCATGCCCAGCAGGCCATTTTCGCTCTGAAGGAAGATGTCCTTGTCGGTGGGCAGGTAATTGGCGACCATCGTGGGCAGGCCGATGCCCAGATTGACATAGGCGCCTTCAGGAATGTCCTTCGCCACGCGGGCGGCCATTTGTTCACGGTTCAGACGTTGCATGGGGTGCAGGCTCCTGATCAGGCCGAAGCTGTGGCGTTGGCGGGCGCGATTTCGACCACGCGCTGGACGAAGATGCCCGGTGTCACGACGATTTCCGGGTCGATGCCGCCCAGCGGTACGATCTGCGCCACCTGCGCGATCGTGCACTTCGCCGCCATCGCCATGATCGGGCCGAAATTGCGGGCGGTCTTGCGGTAGGTCAGGTTGCCCCAGCGGTCGCCGCGATGCGCCTTGATCAGCGCGAAATCGGCCTGGATGGGATGTTCCAGCACATATTGCTTGCCGTCGATCTCGCGGGTTTCCTTGCCCTCTGCCAGCAACGTGCCGTATCCGGTCGGCGTGAAGATCGCGCCCAGCCCGGCGCCGGCGGCCTGGATGCGCGCGGCCAGATTGCCCTGCGGCACCAGTTCCAGCTCGATTTCGCCAGCGCGGTAGCGCGCGTCGAAATGGTGCGAATCCGACTGGCGCGGGAAGGAACAGATGATCTTGCGCACGCGCCCGGCCTTGATCAGCGCGGCGACGCCGGTTTCGCCATTGCCGGCATTGTTGTTGATGATGGTCAGGTTGCCGACGCCGCGCGCGATCAGCGCGTCGATCAGTTCGTCGGGCATGCCTGCCGTGCCAAAGCCGCCGATCATTACCGATGCGCCGTCCCGAATGTCGGCCACGGCCGCCGCGGCGGAACTCATGCTCTTGTCAATCACGCTCTTCAACTCCGTGCGGATGCTCCCGCGCGAAACAGAGGTTGCGCGCGCCTGAGTCAACCGATAATCGGCGTCCTGTCCGATAATCGGTTATTTTTGGAGCTGCCGTGGAAGCGCCGCGCGACATCGAAAGGCCGGGTGATCCCGAATATATGGCCTCACTCGCCCGTGGCCTCGCCGTGCTGCAATATGTGGCGCAACGTGAACGGCCGGTGTCCATCGCCGAAGCCAGCCGGGCGCTGGGGTTCAGCCGCGCGGCGGTGCGGCGGTGCCTCTATACCCTGCATCAGCTTGGCTATGTCGGCCATGATCTGCGCGGCTATTCGGTGCGGCGCAAGACGACGGCGCTCGGCCATCCCTACCTCTCGCTGACCGCCTTTGCCGTGCGCGCCCAGCCGCTGCTCGATTCGCTGCGCGATGAACTGGGGGAATCCTGTTCGTTGGGCGTGATGGAGGATGACGCCCTCTGCTATGTGGCGCGGTCCGAAGCGTCCCGCATCATGGCGGTGGGGCTGAAGGTCGGCAGTACCCTGCCACTCTATCCCACCTCCATGGGCCGGGTGCTGTTGGCCGGGCGATCGCATGAAGAGCAGGACGCCTATTTCGCCCGGACGCAGGTGCGCGCGCTGACGCCGCATACCATCGTCGACATTCCCCGGTTGCTGGTGACGATCAGGCGGGCGGCGGCGGACGGTTACGCGCTGGTCGATCAGGAACTGGAACTGGGGCTACGCTCCATCGCGGTTCCGGTGATCGACCGGGGCAGGGTGATGGCGGCGCTGAACGTCGGCATGTCGGCGGCGCGCGTGTCGATGGACGATGTGCAGGCGCGCCTGCTGCCGGCGCTGCGACGTACCGCCGGGCTGCTGCGCCCGGCCTGATCCTCAGGATCGCGCCGTCTCGGCCTCGATCTCCCTGAAGATCGCATGGCCGATATCCC
>FMTU01000050.1 GCA_900100475.1 Sphingobium faniae
AACGTAGCGAGGTTCGCGGATGCAATGGCGGGCCATGCTCGATCCCCTCAAAAGGCGAAAGCGGTCTGGCCGCTCGCCTCGGTGAAGCTGGCGCTATCGCCTGCCGCGTAACGGTCGCGGCCCATGGGGGACCATTGCAGATGCCCGGAACGATCATAGGAAAACCAACCATCCTCGATCCCGATGATGAAGGACCATGCCTTATCCTCGGCGCAAGGTCCGTGAAGATTGATCGGCCAATGCTCGGCCCCGCGTTCCTGCTGGCAGGGCGACGGCGCGGAAAAGCTGCGAAGCAACGCGGCGCGTTCGGTCGGCTCGGTAGCTCCCATTTCCCCCATGATCTGGCGGGCCTCGACGGTGCTGATGTGACCGCTCGCCTTCCTGTCGGCGTGGTCCGAATAGCGAAGGCCATAGACAACGGCATTGAAGATATTGCGCGGCTCGGTGAACTCCTGCGTTTCGAGCAATTCGCGCCATTTCCCGGCGCTGATAAGGTCCACCGCATGATGCCAGAGCGAATGAACGCGGTTGCTGTAGCCGTGGCGGTTCGTCACGCCATCGCGGGCGATCTCGATCCCTAGCGCGCGCTCGACGTGCTGCACGAAAGGATGGGCGGCAAGCAAAGGATGGCGAAGGCCGATCTTGCGCGGCTCGTCCTGCTCTGCACGGATAACCTCTATGGGGAACTGAAACAGGCGCGACGGCAGATTCCACGGCGCGGAAAGGGGAAAGTCACGGGGCACATCAAGCGCCTCGTTAATATCCAGCACAAAGCCGTTTGGCGCGAAGCCTGCGGCAATGATCTGGTCGCCCAGCTGGTCGGCCTGCGCGGTGCGTATCGCGGCGGCGGCGCTCATGCGCTCAACTCCGCATAGGTGGCGCTGCACTCGTAGCGGATCGCATCGCCATCCCACATAGGACCGCAAACGCCCTTGAATTTCGGTGCGCCCTGCAACTCAAGCCGCTGGCTCGGATTGCTGTTGTAACCGCTGCATTGAAGCCCCTCGACCGCTGCCCGGCTGACGATGGTTTCAAAGGTCGCGCCCTCGATCTCGATTCGGTCAAAGTCCTGCTCGGTCTGGCGGTAGATACGGATTTTCATGGGCTTTCCCTTCCTAATTGAGCCGAAGGCGATGACGGGTCATCGACTTCTGCCGAAAGCGGGCGACGCTGGGCCGGGGAATGCCGCAAACGGGGCCGATCAGGGGGGAGGGGGATCACCCGCCCTGCACGGAGCGCAGCGAAGGAAGGGCGGGGAAACCCGCCTGATCGCCAAGCGGAGCCGCGCAGCGGCGGAGACGGTCTAGCCCTTGCGGCAGGGGGCAGGAACAGGCCCCAAAACGCGCCAGATCAGCGCGGCGGCTTGCCGCCTCAATCTGCGCCAGGACAGGCGGTGGCAGCTGCCACCGCCTGCACCGATCAACCCGGCTTGCGGATCGCAAGCAAAACGGTGTTCACGTTGGTTCCAGCGTGGGCGAAAGAACCGGGGGGAAGGTCGATCCATTTACGACCGTGAAAATAGATCGCCTCGCAACCGGCGATCATGCGGTGTAGCGCCTTGTGGCGCTGATCCTCGCCATACTCTGCCCGCGCGCTCATGATCGCCACCAGCACGCCTCCCGGTTTGAGAAAGGCGAGGGCATGGCGCACATGGTCACAGTCGCGGCCTCGATCAAAAGGCGGGTTCATTATCACTGCGTCGAACGGTGCATAATGGGCCGGGTCCAGTGCGAGAAAGTCGCCCTCGATCGCATCGGCAAAGCCATGGATTACCCGTAGCTCATGGGCGAAGCCGGGTTGCAGCTCCACGCAAGTTACATCGGCACCGGCGTTGCGTGCGGCCGAAGCGAGCGCGGCCTTTCCCGCGCTAGGCTCTAGAACGCGCTGGCCTTTGCTGATTCTCGCATGTTCGATGACCTGGGCGGCGATCTCCGGAGAAGTCATGAACGCGCCGAAATTCTTGGCGGGCGTGATATGATAGGCCGGGGCCGCTTCTGCCTCGGTCGTCTCATAGCCGTCACCGATAGCCTCGCCGTAATATTCCGCGAGCAACAGATTCACACTCTGCAAAAGGTCGTCACGCTCGAACCATATGTGCAGATTGCCATTCTTGAAGACGCGAACTCGGAAATAGTCGCCCTCGATCACCGTTGGCAGCGATCCGCGCACGCGCGCAGCATCGGCAACTTGTGAGGCGATGCTGTGGCCCTCTGAAACAGGGGGCTTTTCGTCCAGTTCCAGAAAGACGCGCTCCACGTCCCGCAACGTGTCGCGGCGCTCGTATCGGTCCCATGATCCCCATTCGTTCAAGGCGCGGTCGATGATGAGACGCGCGCCGATCTTGAAACCGTTGTGCGAGCGAAAGCGGCGATCCAGCTTGGCGAAGACGTTGGCGATGCCGCGCAAATAGAGGTCGCGCCGGTTGGTCCAGATATTTCCGAAAGTCGCGGCGCAGTTGTCGGGCGTGAACGGCACGGGATCATCGCGCAAGCCGTCATGAAACTCCTTTCGGGCCTGCTGGTCTAGCAGCTGGTCGAAACCCAGCTGCTCCATGAGGGCCGCCCAGCACCGGCGGTCCATCGTGTGCGTCAAGACGCGCTCGAAATTGTCGCGTGCGTCGATGGTCTGGCGCGCTCCCGTCTCCTTGTCGCGCTGGTCGATAGGCTGCGACTGGATGAAAGCGCGAGTCAACGTGTCCTCGGTCCAGTCGCGGCCACATGACAGCGATAGTGGGCCGCCAAGGGTCAGGCGCGCCGCCTCGTCGCGGGTTGCATGGTAGGTGTCATAGAGGCCGAGCCAAAGGGCTATGGCCTTGTCTCGGCCGTCGCAAATATCCGCAATCTGCGCGGGCGTCATAAGCTCCTGGCCCATGCTCACGCCCCCCCGAGGATAAGAGCACCAAAGCCGAAGCCCTCGGCGGCGTCCTCGATGGTGGTCACAAGGCCGTCAAAATCTTCATCCGGTCCTAGTAGGTCGGCAATCTCGATGACGGCGGGAAGGTCAGCGCCATGATTTTCGGCAAGGTCTTTGATGTAGCCGAAGCGGTCAAAATTGCCCTCTTCCTCATAGCGAGCGAGCGGAATGGTGCGGGCGGCGTTGATCCGAAGAATCGTTGCCAACGGAATGTCGGTCATGTGCTGTTTTCCCTGCCTAGAATGGAGCCGAAGGCGATGACGGGTCATCGACTTCTGCCCAGCGGCGAGCAGGGCCGGGGAATGCCGCAAATCAGGGCCGATCAGGGGGGAGGGGGATCACCCGTCCTGCACGGAGCGTAGCGAAGGAAGGGCGGGGAAACCCGCCTGATCGCCAAGCGAGGCCGCACAGCGGCCGAGACGGTCCAGCCCTTGCGGCAGGGGGCAGGAACAGGCCCCAAAGTCGAACAGCGGACGCGGCGGCATTGCCGCCTCAATCTAGGGAAAAGCGCCCGCCAGGTCATAGCATAGCGGTGACCTAGAGGACGCTGCGGCATGTCGCCGGCGACATGCCCAACGGATAGCGCCGGAAGCATCCGAGCAATCGGATCCTCCGTCATTTTAATTGCCCGAGCGGTTGCGCGACACGTCCGCATAAGGCTTGCGGCGGCACTGGCTGCACCGAAGCCGCGCGATCAGCTCGTAAATGCGGGTATCGAAAGAAATGCGGCGCGAGCGGGCGAAGTCGCCCAGCGGGGCGACAACGCGGCGACCGCAAGCGCAATAGATGCGCAGATAGCAGCCTTGCCGATACCAGATAGGATCAATGGGCTTGGGGCGGTTGTAGTTCGCGGCCATTGGGCGCTTATGCGCCAAAGGGAACAGACGGGGAACACCTCGCGCGCGCGTCGGTTATTGGATTGGCAAGGGAAAAGGGCTATATAGGCAATGCTTCGTGTGCTGATTCATTTCACGCACCTACCTGAACCCGCCGTGCTGTCACACGGCGGGTTCAAACATTTAGGGCGGGCGGCCCTGTCAGACCACCCGCCCCGCTAGATCAGCCCTTATCGGACTTCCCCAGCTTCACAATTGCGATCACGAGCGCGACGGCTGCGATCGTCAATTGAGCTGCTTCATATGCTGTCAAATCACATCACCTCCTTTGAGCGAGAGGATTTGCGAAGGGCCGCTGTCACAGTCCCTCGCCCTCGCTCGATGGGGGCTATACAACGGATTGGCGAGAATGCGCGCGAAACGCGCTTCACATTTTCGTGAAGCCGTTGGATGATCGCCGGCGACCGTTGATGAAAAGGGGAAGCTATGGGCCTCGTATCGCAGGTTAGCGCCGATGACCGGGAAAGTGCATGGCGAATAATCCGTCATCGCGAAATCATGGAACGACTGATTCCGCTTTGGGCTGTGCTTGGCGTTGCGCTGGTGCTGATGGGCGTGGACCTGGGCGGGCGTCTGCTGTGGACGCTGCCAATGATCGGATATGTCTTTGGGGTGATGGCGGTCGATCACGGCCCTGATTACCGCGCCGCGAATTATTGGGTGCCGGTCCTGGGAAGCCAAGCGGCGGCGCTGCTGCCTCTCATCGCCAGATTCTAGATCTCTCTGGAGCGGTGGCAGCTGCCACCGCTCCACGCGCGTCAAGCTCTGGCCTCGAAGCGGGCGATCAGCTGTTCCGCTACGGAAGTAATTTCGGCGGGGTCGGCGGTTTGAGTGCAATCGCCGCCTACAACAGCGCCGAGCGTGCCGCCGTCCAGTTGGACAACGTGGACACGCCACACGTCGCGCCGGAGTTCGTATTGATCGGGAAGCGGCCTCTGCATGATTTCATGAAACACCAGGTCAACCCATTGGCGCGCGTCCGGATCAGAAGACGCATCGGCGTAGTCGGCGCGGCTCGCCATGACGCTGTATCGGTCGCCTAGCATGAATTGGCGTTCGCGCGCGCGTCGGTCCTGCTCGATCCGCGTCACGCGATCTTTTTCCGCCCGCTTCATGGCCTGTTTCATCCGAACATCGTCGGCGCTGCGCGTCAGCGCCGCCATGATGTTGAGGACGCGCGCGGGCATATAATGCCCCGCGCGCTCGGCCGCCTCGATCACAAATTGCAAATCGCTGATCTCGGTGGGGGAGAGGGTGACGCGAACGGCGCTCGCCGTGTTGCTGATTTTCATGGCTGCGGCTCCGGCTCTTCCTTCGCCTTGTAGGCGGCAAGGCCGATCCACGATCCGTTATCGCCGCGAAACTGGCGCACAACATCGCCACCGTCCCAATGGCCGGTGAAGATGCCGCGCCGGTTGATGCCGCCGACGGGGCGCGTGCGCGCCGCCAGAAGGCGGGCGCGGCGCGTGTCTCGATCTAGGTGGCGCATGGGTTGCATGGTCAATCCTTCCTATTCGCTGGCGGTGTCGAGTTGCGTGCCGATCTCGTCGGCGTCGAAGTCTTCAAGGGCTGAAATCGCGCTTTCCAGTTCGGAAACTGCGGCGTCCATCGCCTGCGCGCGTTCGCTGTCCTCAAGACTGGGTGGCAGATTTTCGCGGGCGGCCTGCTCGTCATCCTTGACGGTTTCGAGCATGTCGCGCGCCTCATCCAACAGGGCCTTGCCCTTGTCGATCAGCACGCGGGCGGCGGCGATCTGCTTGCGGCGTTCGCGGTTCATGCCTCTGCCCTCACGTCGCCGCTGTCGATCTGGAAGCCTGCGCGGGCCAGCTCGTCACAAAGGGCGCGCTGCCGATCCTCGCGGGTGCCGCTGGTGGCGATGTAGCTGCACCGGCCATCGTGGAAGGCGAAGCCTGCGCGTTTCAGGCATCCGCGAAACCGCTGGTGGGTGCGGTCGCTCCAATCCAGTGTGCCCGCATAGTTGCGGAAGGCGGCGACAGCGCAGACGGAACCGTAATTCTCATCACGCCAGCTAAGCTCGATCACGGGGGGCGATTTGGTCATGGTGGCCTCCCTCAATATTCGCTGGTTAGGAGAATGGTGAGCACGCGGGTTGTGGCATCGGGATTCCATGGTTCGGCGCTGCCAAATTCAAGATCGCGGTCGTAATAGTCGAACTTCCACATGACCGAGAGGGCTGGGCGCGTGCTGTCGTCAGTCCAGCGGGTATGCCATTGGCCGATCACATCGCGATAAAGGAAACCGGCGTCATGCTCGCCGTGAGGATCGTTGTCGGGTGTGAAATCCTCAAAGCCCTCGATCATCTTGAGAATGTCGGACTGCGTATTCTCGTCCAGCGCCGCGATGCCTTGCGTAATCACGGTGCGACAAGTCACGCCCATCGTTCGCCGCGCAATGTCGTTCAGCGCCGCAACGGTGGCGATCTGGTCAGTTGTCGCTTCCATTTTCCTCACTCCTTTAGGCGAAGCCGCTGCCTGCGGCCTGCGGCTCTGACCCGCTGGCGAAGCGCGGGATGGGGAGGGGGGAGCAAAATCG